>CAWEKM010000001.1:0-92943 GCA_963809605.1 uncultured Acidobacteriaceae bacterium
TATACACGTTGCCTTTGTTGTCCACTGTCACGCTTTCTCCGCCTTGTGCAGTAAAGAGCTTCAGGTCCGATAGTGTCCCACCGGGGTCGACCGTGGCGGCATAAGTCTTCTCCCCATTTTCATCCGAAACATAGAAGGGCTGGCCAGCAATTGCAGGGGCGAAACCGAAAGCTCGCAGCGTGTTGTTCAGCTTCGAACCGTAATAGAGTTCCCCGGTTACAAAATTCGCTCCTGCGGGAAGGAACGTCGTCCCGTCGGGAGAAATGAACTGGTAGGGCTGGGTTGCAGCCATCGTCTCGAGGAAATCGTTTTCGTTTCGCCAGTAGTCGACGGGTAACACCCGCGTTAATCCCGGACGCGGAGCCGCTGGAACGGCGGGCAGTAGGGTAATATCGTCATCCTGCGCGCCGGGTTTGAAGGCGTAGACAGTTCCGTTACCTGCATAGGAGACCACCATTAAATCGCCGGACTTATCAAAAAACAGTTGAACCGGGTCAAGCGGGTTGTCGCGTACTTTCGAAAGTTGATGGGTTAGAGCCGACCAGCAATAAATTGTTTGCCATCGGGCGTCTACGAAATAGACATCCCCTGAGCTGTCAACAGCTCCTCCGGAAATGTTGAAGAAATCGCCAGCAAGTTTTTCAACTTTTGCACCCTCAGCAAGGACATGCGAAGGTTGCAGCAAAGCGGCGGGGGGTGGGCTGCCGGAGACCGTCAACCAGGAGAATTCACGCTGGCGTATTTCAATGTTGTGGGTCTCATCGTAAACCGTGTTGTCGAAGGACACCTTGCTGTCGCTATAGCAATGAACATTGCGAAATCGTATGTTGCTGGAATTTGTAACTGTAATCGCGTAAGGGAAGGGCTGATAGGAGCTTACGACACGATACATGTGCAGGTTTGCTAAGGTGATGTTGCTCGAATCCCGGATGTCGAGCGGCAACGCGAATCCACCCTCGCCTCGTTCTTCTTCCGTTTGGAGCGCATAGATCTGCCAGTTGGAAGCATGGTTCAACACTACTTCGTTGCGAACGTGATGCTCGCTCGAAAGTTCGTAAATTCTTCCTTCCGTGGAAGTATTCGAGATATACAGGCCGGCTTGCGCGAAAGTGCTGGGTGTCCAGAGGCCGACGAAAGTGCCTCCGCCGGTGATCCACAGGCTGGGGTATTGTCCGTCCCAGCGGCGATTCAGATTGGAATCGGCGGTGTGAGTATTGTTATAAATCTCGCGCCACGTTTTGGAACTCTCTGCCGCGGTGGCGTTCGGATCAATCGTGCCGTGGCCGCCCAGAAAGCGGACATCGTTCATCATCGAATTTGTGCCGGCCATCCATTTCGCCGCCACCGCTCGCGGATTGATGCCGTTGGTGTAGAGGCCGATGCCGGTCACGATGTTCGTTCCGTCTGTGGGGGTTTCGAGCAGCGGCTTGGGACTCCCCACGCCTTGAAAGGCTGGGGTTGAATCAGCAAGCAGTATCCGTGTGACGCTCGGATGCAGGCCGATGAGCACCGTATCAGGTTTGAGCGTGATGGTGTCCGTCACTCGATACTGCCCGGAGGGCAGGTAAATCGCGTGATATTGAGCGACGGCTTTTCTGAGCACGTCGGTGTCATCAGTTGTGCCGTCACCCTTTGCGCCAAGAGAACGGATGTTGACCCATGTGTCGATCGGCGGCAGATCCAGGATGTCGGACCTCACTGGTTTCGGCAGCACGCTCAGCGGCGTGGTTTCATAGACGTCCTGAATCGCGGGTACGGCGCCAATGTCTTCATAGTGAAGTCCATGAGAAAAAGTCTTCACCTCGTACATTTCCGCCGGACCTGCGATGTGCTTCCCACTCTCGCGATAAGCCGCAAAAACAGGAACCTTCCGGCAGATGACGCTTTCCATGTTGATCTCGGTGCGGGCGCTGTTCTCGTTGCTGATGATTACGGCCGGGCCGGTCACGTTCTCCATGCGACCGTCTTTCACCCACAGTTCATCGGAGTATTGAGCATCGATGGAAATCGCGGTGGGGACATTTTTAAATTGCGGCCGGATCAAGGTCAGTCCAGCCTCATGCTCCCTGATCGCCGCTTCGCGCTGGCCTTCAAACGTCGCGTCGATAATTGTGAATTGCCACCCAGGGGAGGGCTTCCGGGTCCAGATGCCGTACTGGCCCCCGTAAAAATGCAGGTCTTGCGCGACGTTGCCACCATCATGAATTCCGGCAAGTCCCGAGCCGATGTGAAAATCCATGTGCGCGAGAAAACAATGCTGCGCATAGTGGGCGCGGACGCCCACAGCACCGGGATTTCCCTCTTGAATTTCAATATCGATGTTGCTGATGGCGGAATAAAACGTGCCCGGGCTGGCATCCGGCGGAGGCACATTCGCGATGGGGCGAGCACCGGCGAAGAACAACATATACGAAGGCCCATGCTCGAAACCCGGAGTGCTAGCGGCGAGCACAAACGCGGGACGCGTGGCCCCGTACCCGATCAACCGGATTCCCGGCCAGATATAGATCGTCCTGGTCAAACGGTACCGGCCCGCGGGAACGAACAGGATGCCCTGATTGGTCTTCTCCTGAACCTGATTGATGGCTTGCTGTAAGACTGCGGAATCATCGCCGATTCCATCGCCCTTCACCGCAAAATTCTCCTGCGTCAGGTAAATCGCTTTGAGATCGTCCAGCCGGGCGGGGTAGTAGGAGCTGGCAAACAGTGGAACGACCGATACTAATATCGCCGCCGCAAGAAGTGTCTTCCTCATCAGGATGCTCTTTATCGTGACGCTCGTGAGATAAAACCAATTCCTGAAATTGCTGGACCGCCGAACGATCTCTTAGTTATCTCTTTCGCTATTTCTGGGGATTCGCATCTACGTTTTCGTCCACGGCCTGGCCCGGATTCAAATCGTGATAAATCTTCCGAAGCTTCTCCTTCATCTGGTTGTACTTTTGATATTCTTCGAGTTCGTGTTTCGCTTCAGCGGTGCGTCCCTCCTGCCGATAGACCGTACTCAGGCGGAAGTGAGCCACGGCGCTGGTGGGGTCGAGTTGAATCGCGCGCTCCAGCAGCGGCTCGGCCTTCTGCGGTTGATCCATCGCCATCAGAACCTTAGCCAAGCCGATGTTGGCTTCGGGGTCGCCCGGTTGCAGCTTGACGGCCCGGGTGTAACGCTCAAGAGCTTCCTTAAAATCGGCTCTCCGAAAGGCGAGATCTCCCAGCCTGCATTCAGGCTGTTCATCGAACGGATTGGCCTCCAGCGCGGCCTCGTACTCTTTCTCGGCCTCACTCCGGCCCTCCGCTGTCGACAAAGTCCTGAGCATGTCGGCGAGCTCAAAATGTAATCCAGGAAGGTTGGGATCAATCTTGAGCGCAGCTCGGTAGTGCTCGATGGCTTCCGCGGTATTCCCCCGCTTCGCCAGTTCGTGCGCCAGCGCCTGCTGCATCCGGGCGGAGTTTGGATCCACAACCGACAAGCTCAACAGCGACTCGTTGGCCAGATCGGAATAGATTCGATACGCAGCATAGAGAAGAGCTTCGTTGGTAGGCTCCAGCTTTCGAAGCTCGCTCACGATGGCCGCGGCTTTATCCAAATCGCCCGTCCCGGAGTCGATTTCGATCAACTCCATCCCCGTCTCGATCCGAATCTTCTCTTCGTCAACGTTGGGGAACGCTTTTTCCAGATCGCGCCGAGCCCCGCTGATGTCGCCCGTGCGTTTCTCAGCGATCCCCAGAAGAGATTGCGTCTTCCACAAGGTCGGCCGCAGTTTCAGCGCAGCGCGGAGCTCTGGAATCGCATTCGTATAATCCCCCTGGAAGAACAGCATCGTGCCCAGGTTGCCGCGGGCATCCACATTATTCGGATCAAGGGCAACGATGGCTCTAAATTCCGGTATCGCCAGATCGGGCCTGTTCTCTTTCAGGTATTCCGCAGCCTTGCGGTTGTGGGACTCGATTTGCTGCTGCCGGTTAGCGCTGGATTGCGAGAAACCCGCCAGCAACCCCAGGCACGGAACCACCCAAAGTAGGGCAACGAACTCTCTTATCCTCATGTCACGATTGTACGGCGGACGAATCGTGTCTTAGCATCTCGACCGTCTGCCGCAAAAAAGAAGGACGGCGGCACGCCGCCGTCCTTCTTGGTTACGCGAGCTTGGTTAGAAGCTTATCCGCGCGCCCAGTTGGATCGTACGCGGCCCATTCGCGAGTTGCGTGATGTTGGGCGCGCTGCTCGGACTATTGATGTCAGGATTTCCGTTAGGTCCGCCAGTACCCGGTAATGAGAAGCTCGGATGGTTAAAGACGTTAACGAAGTTTCCAGTAAGTGTGAACCCAACTCGTTCCCCGTAATGCCAGGTTTTCGCCAGAGCAAGGTTGACATCAGACAGTTTTGGTCCGAAGAGCGTGTTTCTGCGTCCATACCCGAACACCCCCTGGCCCTGCTCGGCTGGGGTCTGAAAGGCTGCAGGGTTGAACCAGCAGGTCACTGAGTGCGTGGGTACGGCCACGCCGTTAACGTTGCAGGTGCCTGAAAAGGGGTTCATACCTGGAATGGGGTTGGCAAACGCAGTGCCGGCCTGCGAATAGTCGTTATCACCGCTGTCCTGCACCGTGAACGGAGTGCCGCTCTGGTAGATAAACGTCCCTGACAAGCGCCATCCGCCAAGCACAGCGTCGAGAGCAGCATGCTGGTTCATAAAGGGCTTGCCCATGCCAAACGGCAGTTCGTAAACCGCGGTCCCTTTGAGCGCTTGCGGGACGTCGAAGTTCGAGTTGCCGTAGTTACTGGAGAGATTGTTTCCGATTTGCCAGACCTGAGCCCCGGCCGTGCTCCCCCATCCGGCCGAGTCCTGGTCATCCAGAAAGTGCGACCAAGCATAGTTGACATCGAAGGTCAGCCCATGGGAATAACGGCTGCGCACGTCGAGTTGCAGCGAATTGTAGTTGGAGATGGCGTTGAAGTTTGAGCCGGAAAGGCCTCCAAACGCCGGATAGGGACGCGCGCAAACGAGGGTACCGGAGGGGCCTGATGTGGGTGTTGCGGGTGTTGCTCCGTTACAGCCCGATACATCGTTCGAGGCCAGAAGGGCCGGGTTGGTGATTTGGTTCCCGTCGGTTTTGTATTGCAGATTCGCCCCGTGACTACCGACGTAAGTGGCCGACACCGCAAAGTCCTTCATGAACTGCCGTTCAACGGAGAGGTTCCATTCCCAGATCTCTCCCGGCTTGATGTCATAGGGTTCGTAAGGTGGACTAAAGACGGGATCGCGGACATAGGTCGCTGGGTTCTTCGAACCCTGAATGTAAGGCAGGGCGTTGGCCATCATCTGGGCGCTCGAGCTTAAATAGAGTGGGGTAGTGTTGCCGGTACCAGAAATCCAGCCGATGTCACCGGCGCCGCTGAGAGGGTCGCTGATGTTGCCCTGAGAGGTAGCGCCGAAACCCATTTGCGCGCCGCCCTCACCACCGTAGAGATCCATGCTGTAGTTATAGGCAAAGAACCCCACGCCGCCCCGGATGACGGTGTCGTTCTTGACCGACCAGGCAAAACCTACCCGAGGAAGGAAGAGATCCCAAACCGGCTTCTGCAAGGTCGTTCGGTTATCCTGAGGGGCAATCCATATCGAACCCGGGCTACCGGCGAAGGGGCCGGTGGGATTGATGAGATTCTGGTCGAAATCGCCAAGCTTATTCTGGACCTCGCTCATGCCCGTGTTCCCCTCCCAGCGCAAGCCGAGGTTGATGGTGAGATTGGGCTTGACTTTCCAGTCGTCTTGAGCGAAGGCCTGCGGGCTCTTCAGCCGCATGCCCGTCAGGCCCTGATTCTGCGCGCCCCATTGAGCCACGTTGCCGAGTAGGTAATCCGCGAAGCCCGAGCCCGTGGTGCCATCCAGCGCTCCTGCGGTTACGCCTTGGGTATATTGTCCGGTAAAACCGTAGTTGCCGGCGCTGTTGGAACCCCAGGCCGTGGTGTTGCCCTCGGCCATCAACACCTCAATCCCGAAATGCAGAACGTGCCTGCCCTTGACCAGCGTCACCATATCGGATGGGTCAAACGAGTTCTCGATGTAAATGGCGTCTGTGGCGGGAGACAAGGTACTTACGTTGTACGGGCCGCCGAATCCACCATAAATACTTGAGTTGCCGATAAAGGGGAGTTGGTTAAAATGCGTATCTTGCAGGCCAAATGCGGTTCCGGGGTTCAATCCAATGGACTGAGATTGGAACCAGTTGCCTTGCTTGGTGTACCCCATCCGGATTTCGTTGACGATCGTCGGCGTGATCGTCCACGTTTCCGTGACCTGAGTGTTCCAACCGTCCACGTCCCCGCTACCGCAATTCAGCGGGCAGTTGAACACGCCATTGTCGACCCCGGGGTTATCCTTCTGGCTAATTGAGAACATGATGCGGTGCTTCGCGCTCAGGTCGTAATCCAACCGCCCAAAATATCGGTGAACCGGGGAGGGAGTCTTAGGCGCGTTGTAGAAGTTACTTTGACACTCGTTCGGGTACGGGATCGGACCCGAGAGGTTGCAGCTTCCGACCCCTTGCGGCACGGTGGGCCAGCCATACTTGGAAGTCATAATGGCCGCCGCCACTGGGTCGATCCGGCTGGGTATGCCGCCGCAGTTGGTGCCGTTCGGAATCATGTTGAGGCCGCCGCATTCGGCGGAGAAAGGCGTGCGAGCAAGGGGACCCGTGTGTGCACAATTCGGCGGACCGCTAGGACACGTTGTGGTGAGCGGGTCATAAATGGGCTGCATGCCGGTAAAATCACCCGCCTCCATTGCGGCCGTAGGAACGGTGGCGAAGTCGTTAATCCCGTTGTTGTACACGGTGTTATTGACGATCCTGTCTATGTCGAAGAAGAAAAAGAGCTTGTTCTTGATGATAGGCCCGCCGACGGCGGCGCCAAACTGGTCGTACCGCAGATACGGCACTTGCGCCGCTGGGTTAGGAATTAGGGGGCCCGTGGGGTTGAGGTTGTTTGTGGTCAACTTAGGCTGCTGATCACCGAAATAGGTGTTGGCGTTTAGAAAGTTTTGGGAGAAAAACTCGTAGCCCGACCCATGCCAACCGTTGGTTCCACTCTTGCTGATCTGGTTGAACATGACGCCGCCCATGCCGTATTGCGCCGAGAAGGAAGAGGTGTTGACCTGAACCTCCTGAATGGTCTCGAAGATTTCATCGTCGTTGTTGTAGCTCGCCGGCAGTAAGGTGCTGGCCCCGTCCTGAAGGAAGTTGCCGAAGTTCGGCAGGTTGCCGTTGATAGAAACCGCGTCGCCGGCATTCCAGGCGCCCCCGGACTGCGAGGTCCGCCCGTTTGTAGTGCCTGAAGCGCCCGGCAGGTAGATATTGAAAGCAGCCCAGTCTGCACCGGTGATGCCGCCGCCCGACTGGGGCAGTTCTGCCATGGTTTTGAATTGCATAATGGTACCCTGCTGGCCAGTTTCGGTCTCCACCAGCGGCACGCCTCCGGCTTCCACGGTAATCGTCTCTGTGACCGCGCCAACTTCCATGCTGGCGTTCTCGGTGATCACATCGACCTGCAGCGGGATAGGACCCTTTACCACCTTCTTGAATCCCTTAGCCGTGAACGTGATGTTGTAGTTCCCGGCAGGCGTTGAGACGGTGTCATAAAGACCGTCCTGATTGGTGACGAAGGTCTTCGTTTCCCCAGTATTGATATTCGTGAGAGTGACAGTCACGCCCGGCAACGCGGCTCCCCCAGCCGACACCGTGCCGCGAATCTCGCCGGTGTTTCTACTTTGTGAAAATGCTGACAGGGACACGAACAGCAGAAGACACAAGGCGAGCGCCCAGCGAACGAAGCTCATCATGGAGTTTCTCCCAAGCTAGAAGTTGGTCCCGTCTACAGAGACGGGCTTTTGATCTAAACCGATCCGATTTCCCCTGCCGTTCCCGGTTCCTGCCAAAAAATCACCCAAAATCGAACGCGACCAAGAATATCGTTCTTTTACTGGCGTTTCAGCTAGTACTTCTGTACTATTCGACTCTGCACGAAGGTTTAGTCCCAAACACCTTTCGTTGTCAAGAGAAAAATACGGAGCAATATCGTTATTCTTACGGGGAATCGCAGCATCAGGCCCGTTGTATTCTGCAACCGTTCCGAGATGTAATCCCGGGTGGAACCAGAAAGATCGAGCGGCAAACAGACTAAAGGGCACGAAAGCTTAGGATGGCCTTCGCGATGAAGCCTCAAGAAAAAAAAGGAAGTCGGGGCAAAAAGGCGCCAGTAACGCTGAAATCCGTAGCGGAATGTGTAGGGCTTACCGCCAGCACAGTTTCGGCCGTCCTGAACAATTCTTCAGCTTCGCGTTCCGTCCCGGAGCGTACAAAAAATAGAATTTTGGCTGCGGCTCGCGACCTTAATTATCGGCCCAATTTCTTTGCCCGGTCTTTGCGGGTTAAGCGCACCTACACCGTTGGAGTGCTTCTGGCAGAAATCGGCGATGCCTACGGCTCCGTCGTGATTAGCGGCATGGAACGTTACCTTCAAGAGCAGAATTTCTTCTTCCTTACTGTAAGTCACCGCCACGACAAAAAGCTTCTGGCAACGTACTCGACTATGCTTCTGGAGCGCGGCGTCGAAGGGTTCATCACGGTCGACACCTCCTTGACTGAACAACTTCCTCTGCCGACCGTAGCTGTTCCCGGCCATCGGCGAATCAAAGGAGTAACTAATATTGTTCTGGATCACCGCCGCGCCGCCTGGCTGGCGCTCACCCACCTGGTCGATCTGGGCCACAAGAAAATCGCCTTCATGAAAGGTTCGGCGGTAAGCGCCGATTCCGACACACGGTGGGACGCGATTTGCGAAGTCGCCGCGGAGTTGGGCATTCCCGTGCACCCGGAATTGATGGTGCAGCTCCAAGGCGACGATCCCACGCCGGATCTTGGTTACCCGTTTGCCAAGCAATTGCTGGCCCGCAACCATCCTTTTACCGCCCTGTTTGCCTACAACGATATTTCCGCGATTGGTTCCATTCGCGCTTTCCTCGAAGCGGGCCTGCGTGTGCCTGACGATGTGTCGGTGGTGGGCTTCGACGATATTCAGAATTCAGCCTACATCAGTCCGCCACTCACAACCGTGAGACAACCCATGCGAAAAATGGGGGCGATCGCGGCCCGCACGCTGCTCGACCAACTTGAGGGACGGATGAAGTATGTTTCAGAAATTACGGTCGAACCCGAGTTAGTCGTCCGCAAATCCACTGCCAGGCCGAGCAGCTAATGCTGCAGAAAATCTAGGGCTCTGCTGAACGTTCGTAAATTGGAGGTCTCATGAAGCTGATAATTGCCCTGTGTTCTTCTCTTGCTCTCTTGTTCTCTTCTCTACCGTTGAACGCGCAGCAGGAGCGTGAAGCGCGGATGTGGCTGACGACGCCCGACCGCACTGCCCTGGTGGCACCGCAAGCGGCCGCGCTGCATTTTTCCCCGAAAGCGGGTCAACTGCCGGTGCTCACTGTAGACGACGCGCAGCATTTCCAGTCAATCGATGGCTTTGGCTTTGCTCTGACCGGAGGAAGCGCGCAGTTGCTCATGCGCATGGGCGCTCCGCAACGTGCTGCCCTGCTGAAAGAATTGTTTACCACCGGTGACAATGGGATCGGAGTGAGCTACCTGCGCCTGAGCATTGGCTCTTCCGATATGAACGAGCGCGTGTTTTCATACGATGACCTGCCGCCGGGCGAGACCGATGTGGAGATGGCGAAGTTCGACCTGGGACCCGACCGCGCAGATGTGATTCCAGTGCTGAAGGAGATTCTGGCGATCCGGCCGGAGATCAAGGTCCTGGGGTCACCCTGGTCGGCTCCAGCTTGGATGAAGACGAATAACGACGTGAAGGGCGGTGAGCTCAAACCGGAATATTACGGAGCGTTCGCAAAGTATTTCGTGAAGTACATCGAGGCCATGCGCGCCGAAGGGATCGCGATCGACGCGATCACGATCGAGAATGAGCCACTGAATCCAAAAAATACGCCCAGCATGGTGATGTTTGCGCAGCAACAGGACACGTTCATAGCAAAGGATCTGGGGCCCGCGTTTGAGAAGGCGGGAATTCGGACCAAGATTCTCCTCTACGATCACAACCCGGACGTCCTGTCCTATGCGCTATCGATCCTGGCGGATCCTGCTGCCAGCAAGTATGTCGATGGAACGGCTTTTCATCTTTACGGCGGTGATGCAAGCCTGCTGATGCAGGTCCACGATGCGTTTCCGAAAAAGAATCTATATCTGACGGAGCAATCGGTGACCCAGTGGCGCTCCGGACCGCTTGGAATTGCCGAGCCGGTCAGGGGCGTGATGATCGGCGCAACGCGAAACTGGTGCCGCAACGTGCTGCTGTGGAATCTGGCGGCGGACCCGCAGAACGGCCCGCATACTAACAATGGAGGGTGCACCGGATGTTCCGGAGCTATCACACTGGATGGCGATTCTGCGACGAAGAACGTTGCCTATTACGTCGTCGAGCACTTCTCTCAGTTCGTACCCCCAGGATCGGTGCGGGTAGCGTCGAGTGAGATGGAGCAGTTGGCCAGCGTCGCCTTCGTTACTCCTCAACACAAGGTCGTGTTGGTGGTTTCGAACACGGCGAATTTCCCAAAGTCCTTCGCGGTGAAGTATCACGATACATTTTTCCAGACCATGTTACCGTCGGAGTCGGTGGGAACCTTCGTCTGGTAGACGCGCTTCGATCTCCCGAGACTTCCGCTAGTGCTGGCGAACAAACGGATTATCGGAACCTGTTTGTCTGCTGTCTGAAAACAACGGCTCCAGCATGGTCGCGATCAAGGCCAACATCGCCAAGCATCCCGCCAGAGGCACCAACAATCCAGCGCGCAGGCTACCGATTCCCGTCGACGTCAGACCTACAAACCAAGGCATGACGGCGCCGCCCATTCCCGCGAGTGCGAACATGATCGCCCCGATCCGCCTCGACCTTTCGCCAAATGCCTTCACCAGCCAAGCAACCAGGATCGGATAAATCGCGGCCAACCCCAATCCCGCCGTGGTCACGCTGACCGCGATGCTCGCGAACGTCCTTGCTTGCAGCAAAAGGCTAATGCCGGCGGCAGCCAGGATCAAGCCGCTCGCCAGCAGCGTCCGTTCGAACCGCCGCACCGGAAGCATCGGCACCAGAGCACGCCCGGCGATCAATCCTCCCCAAAAAAACATTGGCGCCAGAGCCCACAGATCGCCAGAATCAGAATTCATTCGTTTCGTCAGTGACGCGACCCAGCCCGCAACCGAATTCTCCGATCCCACGTAGAGAAAGAACAACGCAGCCAGACTCAAGGTGCTTCGCCGGCTTATCCTCTCTCGCAACCCTGGCTTCGGTTGTTCCTCGCCTTCGTTTGCTTCTGCAGGCTCCAGGTCCATCCCGGCCAGGATCACGGCCGTAAGCGCCGAACCTGCCGCGAGGGCGTAGAACAGCAATGAGATTGCTTCGTGCCGCTGAGCCAGCATCACCAACGGGGCGCAGGCAATCGCGCCGATTCCCCACACCAGATTCAGAATGCTGAGCGCAGCCACGCGACGGGTTTTGTAGATTTCGGCCACCCACAGATTGCCGGTCGAGAGCGCCTGCCCCAATCCGCAGCCGAACACAAAGGTCGCGCCCAGGCATCCAACGCTGCTCCCCAGGTTTAACCCTGCCACTCCCGCTGCAATCAGGGTGAACCCACACACAAACGCCCGCCGATATCCTCGCCCGATCAACCAGCGGATCGACGCAACGCCCGCCATCGAACCGCAAAACTGGGCCGTGAAGAACAGCCCGGCACGCTGGTCGCTTAACGACCAACGTGCAATAAAGATCGGCAGGATCGGGCCAATCAGGGTCGTAACGATACCTGTAACAACAAACCCGCAGTGCAGCACAACGGACGCGCCCGATGAGAGCGGAAGCGAAGCTGACCGGGTTTGGATCGAACTCATGCTCAGGTCATTCTGCCGAAGTGCTTACTGACGTAGGCAACGAAGAGCGCCTAGCAGGATGCGGATGTAAGATAATCGCAATTTTGCTTAGCATGATTAGGATAAGTTAAATCCATTTATTAGTGTCGGAGTTATGCTGATCGACCCAGATCGTCTGTTTCCGCCCGAGCCCGGCACACGAAGCATTGCCAGGACGCTATTTGAGCATGTGCGAACCTTGCCCATCCTCAGTCCTCACGGGCATACCCGTGCGGCATGGTTCGCGAAGAATGAGCCTTTCCCCGATCCAGCCAGCCTGTTCGTGCAACCCGATCACTACATCATCCGCATGCTCTACAGCCAGGGGGTTTCCCTTGAGGATCTTGAGATTGGGCAACCGGCACTAAGGAATCCGCGCAAAGTCTGGCGCATCTTCGCGAGCCATTATTATCTGTTCCGCGGAACGCCGACGCGGATGTGGCTGGACTCTGCCTTCGAGGAACTCTTCGGACTTGAAGAGCGGCTGTCGGAACAAACCGCCGATTCGTATTTCGACACGATCTCAGAAAAGTTACAAACAGCGGAGTTTCTGCCCCGCGCGTTGTACGACCGTTTCAATCTGCAAGTGCTGTCGACCACCGATTCTCCGCTCGACTCCTTGACCGATCACAAGGCCATTCGAGAATCAAAGTGGAAAGGCAGAATCCTGCCGACCTTCCGGCCAGATCCAGTTGTTGACCCAGATTTTGAGGGCTTTGCCGAAAATATCGCAAAGCTAGGCGAAAAGGCCGGGGAAGACACATCGACTTGGGCGGGATACCTGCGCGCGCTCCGAGTGATGCGCGTCCGCTTTCGCGAACTCGGCTGCACCGCAACCGACCATGGCCACCCCACTGCGCGAACTGCGAATCTTCCCGCAACAGAAGCCTCCCAACTCTTTCGCCGGGTAATCACCGGCCGCTCCGACGCCCGGCAACACGAACTGTTTCGTGCCCAGATGCTGACAGAAATGGCGCGCATGAGCCTCGAAGATGGGCTCGTAATGCAGATTCACCCGGGCAGCGCGCGCAATCACAATCGCGAACTCTACCAGCGATACGGTCGCGACGTAGGTGCCGACATTCCCACGCCGACGAATTACGTGGATGCGCTGCACCCTCTTCTCGATCAATTCGGCAATGAGCGCGATCTCACGATCATTCTTTTCACGCTCGACGAGTCAGCCTACAGCCGCGAACTAGCTCCGCTGGCTGGACATTATCCGTGCCTCAGGCTCGGTCCGCCGTGGTGGTTTCACGACAGTCCGGAGGGAATGATGCGTTATCGCCAGCGCGTAACAGAAACTGCCGGCTTCTACAACACGGTGGGTTTCAACGATGACACGCGGGCCTTCCTCTCGATTCCGGCGCGGCACGATGTGGCACGGCGCGTGGATTGTGCGTTCCTCGCAAAGTTGGTCGCCGAGCACAGACTGGAAGAAGAAGAAGCTTCGGAAGTGGCGCGGGACCTCGCCTATGGGCTGGTAAAAAAGGCATATCGACTGTAGGAGCGCGGCATGGCCGATACGACGGCTTTCGACAACCAGACCGAAGGCTCATCTTCCGGATCTACTCCACGCGCCGGACTCGGCGGAGTGCGGTGGACCGTCTGCGCCATGCTGTTCGCCGCCACCTCGATTAATTACATGGACCGCCAGGTAATCGCGATCCTCAAGCCGACCCTCGAGCACAGCATCGGCATGACGGAAGTGGGTTACGGCTACATCGTGGATGCGTTCCAGATCGCCTACGCGATTGGCCTGCTCGCGGGCGGCCGGCTCATCGACAAGCTGGGTACGCGCATCGGCTACATGTTGGTGATGGTGACTTGGAGCCTCTCCGCCATGGGACACGCTCTGGCCAACACCGTGCTGGAGTTCGGGTTTGCCCGCTTCTTCCTCGGACTCGGGGAATCTGGCAACTTCCCCGCTGCGATCAAGACCGTAGCCGAGTGGTTTCCGCAAAACGAGCGCTCGCTGGCTACGGGCCTTTTCAACTCCGGCGCAAATGTTGGAGCGATTCTGGCTCCTGCCATCGTGCCCTGGGTGACGCTGCGCTGGGGCTGGCACGCTGCCTTTCTTACCACTGGCCTATTCAGTGTGCTCTGGATTCTGTGGTGGTTTCTCTATTACCGCACTCCCACCGATCATCCAACGTTGACCTCCAGGGAACTCCAGTACATTTACCACGACGCAGCCGAGGACTTGGGCCCCTCCGTGCCTTGGCGACGATTGTTGAGCTGCCGCCAGACGTGGGCATACTCTGCCGCTAAGTTCCTCACCGACCCGATCTGGTGGTTTTATTTATTCTGGCTGCCGTCTTACTTCAGCGCGAAATTCAATCTGAACCTTTCGCACCTTGGTCCGCCGCTCATTCTCGTCTATAACGTTTCGGCGATCGGCAGTATCGGCGGAGGCTGGCTGCCCGCGCCCTTCCGTCGCCTCGGACTCTCGCCCAACTACGCGCGGCTTGCGGCCATGCTCGTCTGCGCCTCGCTGGTTCTTCCCATCTTCACGGCCGCAAGTGTCAAGTCGTTGTGGAGCGCCATCGCGCTGATCGGTGTCGCCGCCGGCGCACACCAGGGCTGGTCCGCCAATCTCTTCACAACATCGTCGGACATGTTCCCGCGCAGCGCCGTGGGCGCAGTCGTCGGCATCGGCGGCATGGCTGGATCCTTGGGCAGTGCACTTTTCGCTTTCTTCGCCGGCCACATCCTGCAACTGACCCACAGTTATGGAATCCTCTTCGGCATCGCCTCCAGCGCCTATCTGCTTGCTCTGATCGTTCTCTACGGGCTTGCTCCCGGACTGAAGAAGGTGCAACTCGCCGCCTGACCCTCTACTGCGCAATAGGCGCCGATGCATATTCCGGGAGTTCGGAGGGTTACATCCTTGTTTGGAAGAAGATCGGTAAGCGTCCCGAGAGTCTTTCAGAAATGAAACGCTAGTCTCACCAAGGCTGAACCTGATTGGCGTCTCGCTCGAATCCTCAGCGGGGCATAAGCCGGAAAAATAGGGCCTGCTTGGCAACAGGTTCTACCTTCACTTCCAGGGCAGCCATCTGGGCCTGACTCAATGGGGTGAAGGAACGCGCGAGTTCCACGCATTCGTCGACCTGCTCGACTGAGTCACATCCGATGATTGCCGTGCTGATGGGTAACGACAGATTGTAGTCGAAGGTTTCCCGCTTGGTCAGCGTACCCGGAGTGGTGGCGATTGCGCCTCGGCCTTCCCACGAATGCTTTTGTTGTTCCACCGGCGGCGGCGTCCAACTCGAAAGAATGCGGCCGCGGGCCATCACTTTCATTCCGATAATCCCCATCTGTTTCTCCAGGGCCAGCGGAAGCAGATCCTTTTCAAAACTGTAAAAGTATTTATCGGCCGCGTTAACGCCCATCAGGACGGTGTCAAACGGAAAGCGGTTGATGCATTCGATCAGCGCTTCGGGACGGAAGCGTCCCGTGACACCCAGATGACGCACCATCTTCTGATCGCGCGCCCGCACCAGCGCTTCTATCGCACCGCCTTTGCCAAAAATCTGGTCAATGTCTTCCTGAATTCCAACATCATGCAGTTGCCACGTATCAATGTGATCAGTATCCAGCAGCTTGAGAGACACGTCGAGGTTCTTAAGCGCGGCATCGCGGGTTCGTTCTTTGGTTTTGCTTGCGATAAAAACGTCGTCCCGGCTGCCCTTAAGGCCCTTTCCCAAATAATGTTCACTCCACCTGTCAGGCCCGCCGTAAATCGCGGAAGTATCGAAATAATTCACTCCTAACTCGAGCGCGCGTTGGATCATTTGCAGGGCTAGGCTGTCGTTATTGGCCTTCTCCAGCGCTCCCTGGCCGCCGAGGCCAAAAATCCCGACCCGAAATCCCGTCTTACCCAGATTGCGCGTCGGCATCATGTCCTGAATGGCCTTTGCCGCAGCCGGACTCTCCGTTGACATCACTTCGCCGGATGCAGACGGCGCGATTACTCCAGCAGACAGACCAGCTGCTATCGATGCCGCCCCTGTCTTGAGGAAACCACGGCGGTTCTGGTTCGCGGCGTCCTGCGTTGTGTCATTCGTTTTCATGTCCCTCGCTCCAGGTCATACGAATTAGAATAACGATTTTCTTCAAACTGATCGATCGTGCGAGTATAGTTTTCTCTTTGCGAGCCAGTCAATGTTTTGTCTTTTTTTGGCAATCGCTCAGTTTCAGATCGTACCGTAGCTGCGGCGTCATTCCGAAGCCCCGCGCTTTCGCCAGCGGGGCGAGGAATCTCACATCCACGGGACCTGTGGGTGGGAGATCCTTCGCTCCGCCTGAAAAACGGCGCTCACGATGACCCAACGCAAGGAAACTTGTTGCGATCGGTGTTTATGGGAGGGACGAAGAATGAGTCGTCGAGTGTTTTTCTTTTGCTTCGTGGCCGCAATGATTTCACCGACGATTGTGTTTTCCCTATCGTTCTTGAGCCAATATAAAGGCTTGCCTTATCACGACAGCCGCTACAGCGGCGGCCCACAAAAAATACCGGGCAAAGTCTTATGCGCTTACTACGACCTGGGCGGCGAGGGAGTCGCGTATCACGACACCGATCCCCAGAATCATGGCAGTGGAGAGTTGAATCCCGCAGACGGGACCTATCTCAATGAATTTCGTATGCATGAAGGAGTGGATATTTCCTACACCAAATTCAACCGCAAGCCCAATCCGGTTGACGATAACCCCTTCGACAAGGTCGTGCCTCCTGCCGACCTGCTCTATGTTGGCTGGACC
This sequence comes from uncultured Acidobacteriaceae bacterium, assembly GCA_963809605.1. Taxonomy (GTDB): domain Bacteria; phylum Acidobacteriota; class Terriglobia; order Terriglobales; family Acidobacteriaceae; genus Sulfotelmatobacter. The sequence goes on from CAWEKM010000001.1 coordinate 16,738, forward strand.
GAACCCGGAGAGTGGTTCAACGTTACGGTAGATGTGGCGCACGCGGGAACATACGCGGCGGATTTCCTTTACACATCGAATCGCGGCGGCACAATATCACTCGATGTGAATGGCAAGGACGCAACCGGACCTCTCCAGATCGCCACAACAAATGATCCCGCAGACCCGATTCCCTGGCGTCAATGGCACCACTGGAATCTGGCTTCGCAACTTTTCAAAGTCCGTCTGAGCAAGGGAAAAAATGTTCTCACCGTGCACATATTGACGCTCGGCAATATGAATTTAGCGTATTTTGATTTCAAACAGCTCTGAGCTTTTGAACTATCCGGCAAGCACAGTACAAGGAAGTGACTACAATGTCTTCACATTTTTCGCGCCGGGAATTCATTGACGGAGCCGGCGCGTTGGCTGCCTCATCCATTTTCCCCACCGCAGTGTTTCATGACGCGACTTCCGTCAACTTCAACAGTGAACGATTGAAGCCTGAAGACCTGCGAAACAAACTTCGCGGTGTGATTGCGTTTCCAATCACGCCGTTAAAGCCGGATCTGTCACTGGATATTCCCGGACTCCGAAAAAATATACAGCGCCTCCTCGAAACTCCCATTGCTGCGATTGTCGCTGCGGGAGGGACCGGCGAAATGTATTCACTCACCCCGGCCGAGCATTTGGAAGTCGTAAGGGCAACGGCGGAAGAGGTGCATGGCCGCATTCCGGTCATCGCCGGTACAGGTTTCAACGTTCCCGTAGCTATTGAGTTGGCTCAGCAATCAGCGCGGGCAGGGGCCGATGCCATCCTGGCTTTGCCGCCGTATTATCCCAATGCCGACGAGGAGGGTCTGGCCAATTACTATGCGGAGATCGGTCGTGCCACTTCGTTGGCGCTGCTCGTTTACAGTCGCGATTGGGTGAACCCGAGCCCGGCATGGGTTGAACAACTGGCAGAACGTGTTCCCACGCTGGCGTGTTGGAAAGACGGCCAGGGCGACTTGCGGCGATACCAGCAGATTATCAACCGCGTCGGCGATCGGCTGTATTGGATTGGCGGAGCGGGCGACGATTGTGTGCCCGGATACTACAGCATCGGCATTCGCAGCTACACCTCGAGCATTGCAACGGTGGCTCCAAAGCTTTCCCTGAAGCTTCATGAGACTGCTTCCGCTGGTGATTCCGCAACCCTGATGCACCTGATGAACACTTACGTGCTGCCTCTCTACGAACTTCGCGCTCGCCGAAAGGGATACGAGGTTTCTGTCATGAAGGAAATGATGAACGTCCTGGGCTTCGCTGCGGGCCCGGTGCGCCCGCCGCTTCCGCAGCTTCGCCCCGAGGATGTGGGCCAGGTGAAAGTCATATTGGAAAGCTGGAAGCCCTTTCTTGCATAAGCCGGATGGGCCGATGAAGAACTCTCGCTTGGTTGTCCCGTTTACGCTTGCGTTGACGGTTCTCGCGCTCTCTCTTTTCGCCCCATGCCAGAATCCTCCTGCGCAGGCCGCGCAGTTTGCCGACGAGCTTGCCGCCGCCGGAAGCCAGCCCGACGATCCCGGGCCGCTTGCCACCGATCTTTCTCCGCGCTTGAAGCGCCGCGACATCCTCAAAGCCATGAAGAAAGTCGCCGACTGGCAGTTGCATGAGGCGGAAGGGAAGTACAACATCCAGTGGACCTACGCCGCTCTCTACGACGGTTTTCTTGCCGCCTCGAAGGCTACCGGCGACCCGCGTTACCGCAACCGTGTCCTTCAGGTTGCCGAACAGAACCACTGGAGCCTCGGCCCGCGCTTCGGTCACGCCGACGACGAAGCCATCGGCCTCACATATCTTGCGTTCTACGCCGAGACGCATGACCCGCAGATGTTCGCACCCACGCGCGAAGCCATGAACAAAGTCCTCGCCAGACCCGACAATCCACGGAACCTCCTCTGGTGGTGGTGCGATGCCCTGTATATGGCTGCTCCGGTTCTCGCTCAACTTACCGTTGCCACCGGCGACCTGCGCTACGTCGACTTCATGAATCATGAGTGGGACCTGACCACCGCAGCCCTCTATGATCCTGCCGAGCATCTCTACTATCGCGATCAACGCTTCCTGACTATGCGTGAACCTGATGGCCATAAAGTCTTCTGGTCGCGCGGCAACGGATGGGTTCTCGCCGGCCTTGCTCTCGTGATCCAGAGGCTGCCGGGTGACTCGCCTCTACGCGCAAAGTACATCGCTCTTTATCGCGTCATGGCAGAACGCATCGCGGCGCTCCAACCCCCCGACGGCCTGTGGCGCGCCAGCCTCCTTGACCCCGACGCCTACCCCGCGCCGGAGATCTCCAGCACGGCCTTCTTCACTTACGCCATCGCGTGGGGCATCAATCAGCACATCCTGGACCGCAAGAAATACCTTCCCGTGGTCAGGCGGGCTTGGCGTGGCATGCTGACGCATATCTATGACAGCGGACGCCTCGGCAGTATCCAGCCCATCGGCGCCGAACCGGGCAAATATAAGCCGTCGTCCAGCTATGTCTACGGAGTGGGTGCATTTCTGATGGCAGGTTCCCAGCTATGCCAAATCACAGGCAGTGCTAGACCGAGTGGCCACAACTCCGAATGAGTGGTCGGCTGAACGGACGTTAGTCACGAAAATGATTTCAAACTCACTGTCACGCGTAATCCCGTCGCATGAGGAACAGTAACGGAGCACTTGCCCTGCCCGAGCGATTCGTTCTTCGATGATGTTGTGATGTGCGCTTCGCGGCTGTCGAGCGCCGATGCGTGTAATGTCTCGGTTTCGACCGCTCCACTCGCGTCGCGGCCAAAATCGAGTTCCACCTCAACGTCTGCTGCCGCATCCTTGTTCAGAATAATCACCGACGTGCGCCCGCCAGCCAGTCTCGCGGCATACGCCGTTGCATTGACTCCCGCATCCTGCAGCTTCGTCGAGAAGTCGGTCTTCATCTCGGCCTTCAATAGTGTTCCGCCGCTGAACGAGCCTGCGAACTTGAGCCCGTACGCAACCGGCTCCAACACATAATCCGAGCCAAACGTTCCAATCGGTGTATAGAAAGGATGCGGATGCGACGCAATCTGTTCGGGAGTCGCGCCATCCGCTTCAAGAAGCGAGTCGCCGGGCAGAGATCCGCCGACGGAATTGGCCACAGACTTGCCCGTACCACCGTGCAGATTGACGCCGGAATAATCATTACTCGCCAGCAGCAGCGAATAGTCGGCAGCCCAAAGCGCAGCCGCAAACACGTCGGAGACACCCGGCTTGCCTCCGCGATAGCAAGTGTTGCCTTCGGTCATGCGTACGCGAGCACCCATCTTGCCGGCTGCTGCCGATGCGATATTCGCCGTGTTCTGCACCCTCTGCATCGTCGCCGGCTTGAGCAGGTTCGGAATGTTGACGTCAGGGTTCGTCGCCGGGCCGCCAAAGTAATAATGATGAGTGAGCGTGGTTACGTGCGGCGGGGCCTGGAGGGAAGGCCACTCGTCAGCAATCTCAGTCAGCCATGACACAGCCCCGGCCACATCAGGCATGCCGAACTTTGCCGCCGGCACCCGAGCTGCAATCGCCCTCGCCAGCGCGAGCCATTCTTCCAGGTAAGTCTTGGCCGACCAGGTTTTCGGATCGCGCAGGTGGTGGTTAAACAGGTCCGGCTCGTTTCCGATCTGAAAATACTGCAGGCGGTCGCCCAACGTCTCGGCTGCAAAGGCCGCTTCCTCGGCGGCCCGTGCCGGTGTATTCGTGCCCATCCCGATGCCGTAGATGCAGTTCCAACCCGCGGCCTGGAGAAACTCCGCCAGGTTTCGCACTGCCTCGGGCGTCACCGCATAGTATCGCGCTTTCGGCTCGCCCACGACCTCACGCACTTGAGGATGCTCAGGCTCCGGAGACTCAGGCTTGGGTTTCCAGTAAGCGAACTCGCTCGTGTTACCGCCAAGGCGGAGCACACCCGACGACGAGAGTGCCTTGAACTCGCGAATCAATCCGCTGTTCTGCGCCGAAAAGAAATCGGGATCGCCTAGCTGCTGCACCTCATAAGACAGGCCGACGAAGTCGGTCGGCATATGCGGACCCGTCGCATCCCTCGGGATGCTGATCACAACCCGAACCTTCTTTTGGCCCTGCGCGTGAAGACGCGCTGCAGCCAAGGTGCAGGCTGCGCTGGCAAGAAACCTTCGTCGTGTGAGCATTAGACTCCTCGATTCTTTATTGCCCAGCGGCCCGCCATACGCTTCTTACTTTCCCCGCTCCGGAACCGTGAGTGCCCTTGCGTTCTTCGCAAGAGCCTGCCCTGAGCTTGCCGAAGTGGCGGGTACGATGCTGCTTGTACCATGGCCGCGATATGCACCGCAATCCAGTGAAGCGAAGCTTGGTCGCCGCACCAGAGCAGCGGCGGTGGAGCAGTTATCGTTTCTATCTCTCGGACGAAGCCGGACCCGTGCAGGTGAATGAAGGCTGGACCAACATTTCGTTCCGCACTCGCGTGGCCTAGCTCGGCATCTGCAAACGTTCGTGGCACAACGCCTTCGGGCCAAAAGTGTAACCTATGTCTCCGGAACAGACACTGAAGGAATGGCTCCTCAGGTAGGACTCGAACCTACAACCCTTCGGTTAACAGCCGAATGCTCTGCCATTGAGCTACTGAGGAGTGTGTGAAGCGCACGTGGACCGCGCACTTATTCGACTATCATAGCATCCCGCTGCAGAGTCTGAAAATACCGTGCTGCGCTTGGTCGCGCCTCAATCTGCTGGGTGGGGTTTTGGTAGTCTAGCGGGTTCCGGGTTTGGCTGCGAGGTGTTTATGGGTGCAGGGGTTCGGTTGATCTGGGTTCTTGCTCTTACAGTTTTTATGGGGGCTGCGGTCTGTGCGGCGCGTGAGGTGCAGACTGCTGCGCCTGCTGGTCCTCCCAGGGCTGAGATGCGGCCGGTTACCGAGAATCTGCATGGGACCAAGATCGTTGATCCCTATCGCTGGCTCGAGGACGGGACGAGCGCTGACACGCAGAAGTGGGATGCGGAGGAAATGGCTTATACCCGCTCTGTGCTCGATCCCCTGCCCGGGCGCGATGCGATTCATAAGCGGCTTACGGAATTGCTTGGCATCGGGAGCATTGGCGTGCCCCGGATCGCGGGAAGATATTACTTCTACACGCGGCGCGATGGCATGCAGAACCAGCCGGTGCTTTACGTGCGCGAAGGACTCGCCGGAAAAGATCGCGCCTTAGTGGATGTGAACCAGCTCGCGGCGGATGGCACCGTTGCTCTGGATTGGTTCTATCCTGCCGAGCACGGGAAATATGTTGCCTATGGGACTTCGCTGAACGGCTCGGAGATGAGCACGCTGCACGTTATCGATACCAAGACTGGCACGCTTTTGCCCGATACGATTGAGCGCACGCGGGCGGCCAGCATCGCGTGGTCGCTCGACAACTCCGGTTTTTATTACACGCGGTATCCCAACAAAGGGGATGTGCCTGAAGGCCAGGAGCGCTACAACCGCCATGTGTTCTATCACCTGCTGCGAACCGATCCCGCCACCGATCCGCCGATCTTTGGCGAAGGGCGCGATCCCGAGGATTGGCCGAGTGTGAATCTCGACAATGATGGCAGCCTGCTGCTCATCTCGGTGGCGCAGGGCTGGACCAAGACTGAGCTGTTCTTGATGGATACGAGAAAAGCGACGCCACCCACGCGCATCACTACCGGCAAGAACTTTCTTTACAGCGCGACCCTCTACAACGGGCGGATTTACATTGTCACCAACGAAGATGCTCCACGCTTCCGCGTGTTCATGGCTGAGGCCGGCAATTACGACCGCGACGATTGGCAGGAAATCATTCCGCAGGCGGGCGGGGTTTTAAAAGACGCTGAATTGTGGGGCGGAAAGATTTTTGCGCAGTACGAGCAGAATGCTACGTCACAACTTAAGGTATTCGATCTCGGGGGTGTTCTGCTCAGCAACCTTACGCTGCCGGCGATCGGCAGCGTTTTCGCGTGGCAGGGCAAGTGGGACCGCGACGAGGTTTTCTACGGATTTGAATCCTTCACCATCCCGCCCTCGATTTATCGTTACGACCTGAAAACTGGCAGCACAACGCTGTGGGCCAAGGTGGATGCGCCTGGGATTGATCCTGCAGCCTATGAGGTCGAGCAGGAGTGGTACCACTCGAAAGATGGGACGCGTGTGCCCATGTTCGTTGTTTCTAAGAAAGGATTGAAGAAAGATGGACAGCATCCGACGGTGCTTACGGGCTATGGCGGGTTCAACCTCAGCCTGACGCCGGAATTCGACAGCGACATTTATTTGTGGCTCGAGCATGGTGGAGTTTACGCAGTCGCCAATTTGCGGGGCGGCTCCGAGTTTGGCGAAGACTGGCACCGGGCCGGAATGCTGGACAAAAAACAGAATGTGTTTGACGACATGATCGCGGCCGCGGAGTTTTTGATTTCGGAAAAATATACAGACAAGAATCATCTGGCCATTTGGGGAGGATCGAACGGCGGCTTGTTGATGGGGGCGATGATCACGCAGCGTCCTGACCTGTTTCGTGCCGTGGTTTGTGACGCGCCGCTGCTCGACATGCTGCATTACCAGAAATTTCAGATTGCCAGACTATGGATCCCCGAGTATGGCACGGCGGAGGATCCGGCGCAGTTCAAATGGCTTTATGCTTATTCGCCTTATCACCATGTGAAGGCGGGCACAGAATATCCTGCGATTTTGTTTACTACGGCCGATAGCGATTCGCGGGTTGACCCGATGCACGCGAGGAAGATGACAGCTTTGATGCAGGCTGAAGCTGTGAACGGCGGGAGCCGGGTGCGTCCGATTCTACTGCGGATTGAGACCAAGGCGGGGCATGGGCCGGGGACGCCCGTGGGCAAGCAGGTCGAAGAGGATACAGATGCTTATTCGTTTTTGTTTTGGCAGCTGGGGGTGAAGTGAATTCATCGCGCATCCGGCCAATTGTTTATAATGAAGCGAGAGGTGCACTATGCCGGATATCAAGAAGGATTCACCGCAACAGCCATCAAAGGAACGTCGCTCTGAGGAGGCCGCTATCTCCGAGCGGTTGGAGAAAGACGCGGATGAAATGGCAGGTGAGGCTGCGAAGGTCGAGCAGAAATACGACCAGGATCACGGTATTTTTACGAAGTGAGACCCAGGCAAGCGTCTCGTGCAAAAGATATAAAGATAGGCGGGTGCGGTTGGCGAGTGTCTAAGCTCCCGCCAAGCAGCTTGGTTCAAATGTTGGCGTCTTAACGCGGGCCTGGAACGCCCGCTCCGCCGTTGTTCGCTCCAGCGAACTTAGGGAGCTCACGCAGCGCTGGCGCTCTGCTCGTCCACGGTGGTACCTGCTTTCGGCGCGACTCAACGTCGTGCCCTTCCCGCTTTGTCCTCTTCGCAAACAGAACCACTCAGAATCAACAAGCAACATCAACGTTAAAAACGGAAGTGCCGGGAGTGGCGCGAGGAACTGGCCGTCGTGGACGACATGGTTCTCGCAGCTATCAGAGCGGTCTCCAAGGTTCGGGGCCAATGTGGTCCGGCCTGTGGTGCATCCAGATGCGAACCAACAGTTCAATCACTTCCAGCATAAGTCTCTCCTTATATCTTGCAGTGCAACCACACTGCCGGTTGCACGTCAGGTTCCTTTACGCTCCCCATTCCACTTCGCTTACAGCAGGCCGCTGAGGCCGTGCTCTAGCCGCGCTCTATACGTCCCGGGGCGGACGTAGAATAGTTGCCTGGGCGGTAGAGGAGGATTGCCGTGGCAACTTCGAAGGACAGTCTTAAGGATCGACTTAGCCGTTACAAGGAGATCACGATCAGCGTGACTGGCAGGAAGTCAGGTCGCAAGATTTCGATTCCGGTTTGGTTTGTCGTGAAGGGTAATGAGCTTCATCTGCTGCCGGTTTCGGGATCGGAGACGCAGTGGTACAAGAACGTGCTGAAGAATCCGTCGATCGGGATTGATGCGCGCGGTGTGGAGGCGGAGTTTCGGGCTGCGCCAGTTACCGGGGCCAAGGCGGTGAAGGCTGTGGTTGACGAATTTCGAAAGAAGTATGGGGCCGCGGATGTTAAGAAATATTATTCGGGGTTGGACGTGGCGGTGTTGGTGAAGTTGGGGTGAGCGGGGCCGCCAGGTTTGAAATCGTGTCAAGCGCAAAATTTTCGTCCACTCTAACTCAGTCTGCTGCAAGGCCCATCGAGTCGCAACTCGTTCAGTTGATCGATGTCGAAATGTTATAATGTCTCATGAACCTTATCTCTGAGGCATACTCGATCGGAGTCCGTTGGCAGTCCCGAGTCTCAGACCTAACTCCTTTATCCGGAATATTTTACAAGCAAGTCCTTGCGTGTCAATATTTTACCCAGAGCTCGCCATATCTCAACTCGGCAAGATATTGAAACCAGGGATTTTACGACGGCGATCTGATATATTTTTGATCCAGATCGACGCCAGCTATAGCGTAGTGCTAAGGTGACCGGCTGGGGCGGAACCAGAAACGGCACCCGAACATGAAGTAAAGTTAAGTAAAGATGCGAGAAATATATTGACCTCTTCTGCCTTTCCGGATAGAGTGTGTTGTTCCACGGACATCCGGAGTCTCTGGGTCTGTTCTGAGCTGCCTCGGCCTGTGATCCCAAACTAGGAAAAACGAGCATCTTCGGACTCCGGTTGCGCATCTATTCCAGTAGGAATTGCGCTAACTCCTTTATAACTCTGGTGGAATCAGTAGCTTAGGACGGCCTTTGGTTCTGGCTGCGGGCTTGGGGGACGGGGGCGAAAGCGACATGCCCATACTTATAAGGAAGGAGCAAGACAGACATGCGCTCTGATCGTGTGTTTGACGCTTTACAGACGTTGCGGAATCGTTATATGTTATGCCAGCTCGCCTCCAAGGCCACGCGGAAGTTCCACCGGCCCAGCACCAGAATCCAGGAAACGATGAATGGTGTGCTGGACCGGATCGCGGGCGCGGAGCGGCAGGATGTTCTGTCGGAGCCGGAGAATTTTGCTGAGGCACAAAGACGGGCTGCGTAAGCAGCCCCGTCCGCCTGCCTGGTGTTTTGTTGTCTTCCCTGAATACCCTCCTTTTGAAAATCTCCCGAAGCCACTAACGCATAGTTTTTAGTGCACGGGTTTAGGTGAATCGTTTCTAGGACAAATCATGACCATTGCTGAATTAAAAGAAAAGAACATTACCGAGCTGACCAAGATCGCAAGGACCTTGGAACTGCCCGGGGCCAGCGGACTGCGGAAACAGGATCTGATCTTCAAGATCCTGCAGGCGCAGAGCGAAAAAGAAGGACACATCTTCGCCGAGGGTGTGCTGGAAATATTGCCGGACGGCTACGGATTTTTGCGGTCGCCGGATTACAACTACCTGCCAGGTCCGGATGACATTTACGTGTCGCCGTCGCAGATTCGCAAGTTTGATTTGAAGACGGGCGACACGATCAGCGGGCAGGTGCGGCCTCCACATGAGGGAGAGAAGTATTTCGCTCTGGTGAAGATTGAGGCGGTGAACTTTGAGTCGCCGGATGAGGCGCGGAATAAGATTCTGTTCGACAATCTGACGCCGCTGTATCCGCAGGAGCGGTTGAAACTGGAGACTACTCGCGAGAATGCCAGCGCTCGGGTGATGGATTTGTTGACGCCGCTCGGCAAGGGACAGCGCGGGTTGATCGTTTCTCCGCCGCGGGCCGGCAAGACCATGCTGCTGCAGAATGTGGCGAACTCGATTACTACGAATCATCCGGAAGTGGTGCTGATGGTGCTGTTGATCGATGAGCGTCCGGAAGAAGTTACGGACATGCAGCGGTCGGTGAAGGGTGAAGTGATTTCTTCGACTTTCGACGAGCCGGCGGCGCGGCACGTGCAAGTCGCCGAGATGGTGATTGAGAAGGCTAAGCGGCTGGTCGAGCACAAGCGCGATGTGGTGATTCTGCTCGATTCGATTACGCGGCTGGCGCGCGCTTATAACACGATCGTTCCGCCTTCGGGCAAAGTGCTTTCGGGCGGCGTGGATTCGAATGCGTTGCAGCGGCCGAAGCGGTTCTTTGGGTCTGCGCGGAACATTGAAGAGGGCGGGTCGCTCACGATTATTGCGACCGCATTGATCGACACAGGGTCGCGCATGGATGATGTGATCTTTGAAGAATTCAAGGGCACGGGCAACTCGGAAATCATTTTGGAGCGCAAGCTGGTGGATAAGCGCGTGTTTCCCGCGATCGACATTCAGCGGTCGGGCACGCGTAAGGAAGAGTTGCTGATTCCGCGGGAGGATTTGTCGCGGATCTGGGTGCTGCGCAAGGTGCTGAATCCTCTGTCGCCGGTGGAAGCCATGGAGCTGCTGATCGACAAGCTGAGCAAGACCAAGTCGAATGGCGAGTTTTTGGCGAACATGAGCGCGCTGTAGAAGTACCGAGTTGCGAGTACCCAGTACCGAGAGGGAGATCGCAGGACTCGGTGCTTGCAACGAATTCCCGTTTCTATCCTCGCTGAAAGTGTCATACTTTGGGAAACGGGCAAGGGATTCCACGGCCCGTTTTCGAGGATGCCATGCGATCCCAACGAATAGCCTGGACACTTTCTTTCTTTTTACTCTTCGCAATTCCCGGGAAGGCTCAGAGCCAAAACGAGGCGCCGCCCAGGGCGATTCCGCCCCTGCGGGGGGAACCCGCCCCCGGTGCTGGCGATGCGGATGACGCCCAGCGCCAGATGGCCCACGAGATGGCCAAGAAGGCAAACCAGTCGCGCGAGGCCGCGCTAAAGGCCGATACCGACAAACTGCTCAAGCTAGCGGTGGAGCTGAAGGACTACGTGGATAAATCCAATGAGAATGTTTTATCGCTTGACGTGGTCAAGAAAGCGGACGAGATCGAGAAGCTGGCCCACAGCGTGAAGGATAAGATGAAGGGGCCGAACTAGCCGGGCTGCGCCCGGCGGACAGCCGAGGGCGGCTGTCCCCACATTTGCGATCTTGCACAAGAGCCGCCAGGCTGCCGGCGCTACTCTGCGTTGCCGCTTCTGATTCGCATACCGTAGAAGGAGCGGTAGACGAAGAAGAAAGACACTAGGAAGAACACCAACGCCAGGACGTTGGTGATGGTTGCGCCCTGGTTGCGAGTCAGCGTTACTGCTAACTCTACTGCCAGCAGTCCGAATAGCGTGGTGAATTTGATTACCGGATTCAGCGCTACTGACGACGTGTCTTTGAAGGGGTCGCCTACGGTGTCGCCGATTACCGTGGCGTCGTGGAGGGGAGTTCCCTTCTGCTTCATTTCTACTTCTACGATCTTTTTCGCGTTGTCCCAGGCGGCGCCGGCGTTGGCCATGAAAATGGCCTGGTACAGGCCGAAGATCGCAATCGAGATTAAGTAGCCGACGAAGAAGAACGGCTCGACGAAGGCGAAGGCCAGCGTGCCAAAGAAGACGGCGATGAAGATATTCAGCATGCCCTTCTGCGCGTATTTCGTGCAGATCTCGACTACCTTCTTGCTGTCTTCGACGGAGGCTTTCTCCACGCCTTCGAGCTTGATGTTGGCTTTGATGAACTCGACGGCGCGGTAGGCGCCGGTAGTGACGGCTTGCGTGGACGCTCCGGTGAACCAGTAAATCATGGCCCCGCCGGTGATGAGCCCGAGGAAGAATGGGGCGTGCAGCAGCGAGAGCTTGTCGACGTCGGCGGTCAGGCCGCTGGTGAGCGCCATGATGATGGAGAAGATCATCGTGGTAGCGCCGACTACGGCAGTGCCGATCAATACCGGTTTTGCCGTGGCTTTAAAAGTGTTGCCTGCGCCGTCGTTGGCTTCGAGCAGGTGCTTGGCGCGATCGAAGTGGACTGGCATGTTGAAGTCTTTCTTGATTTCGGCTTCGACGTTTGGAATCTGTTCGATCAGCGAAAGTTCGTAGACGGATTGAGCGTTGTCGGTAACCGGACCGTAGGAATCTACGGCGATGGTGACCGGACCCATGCCTAAGAATCCGAAGGCTACCAGTCCGAAAGCGAATACTGCGGGGGCGAGCATGGTGGCGGCTGCGGCCAGGCCGAGAGTACTCATGGAGTAGGCGATCGCCATCAAGAACATCATCGAGAGACCGAGGTAGTAGCCGGAGAAATTGCCGGCTACGAAACCGGAGAGAATTCCTAGCGATGCCCCACCTTCTTCGGCGGAGATGACTACTTCTTTGACGTGGCGGGAATGAACTGAGGTGAAAACCTTGACGAGTTCGGGGATGATTGCTCCGGCCAGAGTGCCGCAGGAGATTATCGTCGCGAGCTTCCACCACTGGGTGGCGTCGCTGCCGAGAGCTGGAATGATGAAATAGGAAACCAGGTAGGTGAGGCCGATGGAGACGATGGAGGTGATCCAGACCAGCGAGGTTAGCGGGTGCTCGAAGTTCATCTCGTCGGCATTGCCGAATTTGACTTTGGCGATGGCGCCGTTGAGGAAGTAGGAAAGCGAGCTGGCCACGAGCATCATGACGCGCATGACGAAGATCCAGACCAGAAGCTGGACTTGCACCGCGGGATCTTTGACGCCGAGAAGAATGAAAGTGATGAGGGCTACGCCGGTTACGCCATAGGTTTCGAAGCCGTCGGCGGAGGGTCCGACGGAATCGCCGGCATTGTCGCCGGTGCAGTCTGCGATTACGCCGGGGTTGCGGGCGTCGTCTTCTTTAATTTTGAAAACGATCTTCATGAGGTCGGAGCCGATGTCGGCGATCTTGGTGAAGATGCCTCCGGCGATGCGGAGCGCGGCTGCGCCGAGAGATTCGCCGATGGCGAAGCCGATGAAGCAGGGGCCGGCGTAGTCGCCGGGGACGAAGAGCAGGATGATCAGCATGATCAGAAGTTCGACGCTGATCAGCATCATGCCGATGCTCATGCCGGCTTCGAGTGGAATCTGGTAGACCGGGAACGGCTTGCCGGGCAGGGCGGCGAATGCGGTGCGCGAGTTGGCGAAGGTGTTGACGCGGATGCCGAACCAGGCTACGCCGTAGCTACCGGCGATGCCGACCAGACTGAAGCCGAGGATGATGGCGACGCGCATGGCTTCCAGATGCTGCAGGACGCCGAAGTAAAGCAAAATGATGACGGCGATGAAGGCCCACAGTAGAAGGATGAATTTACCCTGGGTGATGAGATACGTCTTGCAGGTTTCGTAGATGAGTTCGGAGATTTCGCGCATGGAGCGATGCACGGGCAGATTCTTCAGACGCATGTAGATAACCATGCCGAAGGCGAGCCCGAAGAAGCAGAAGAGAATGCCGATCATGAGCAGGTTGTGGCCGTCGATGGAGCCGTTGAGGAAACTGACGGACGATAAGTCGGGAAGTTTGAGCGAAGCTTCGCCGCCGGCTTCAGTGGAGGATTGAGCTAGAGCGGTGGACGCGCCGATGGTGAGCAGCGTGGCTAGAGCCAGAGTCTTTTTGAGGAAGGCATTCAGGAAAGCGCTTTTCAGGAAATTAGAAATCGTGCGGCGTGTTTGGAACGCAGCCGTGGCGAGCCCGGTACGCATAATGAGTCCTCCAGATGAATCGGGTTTTAGGAATTACAAACGTGTTTAGGCATTGCCTTCCGGCGAAGCATCCCAAGTTCGAGCACGCGCACGGGACTACGTCACCGGAATTCCGAACACGCTTCCACCGCAAACCTTCAACGGAGAGTTGGAGTTTGGCCGCGTCGGAGTTCGCGCCTGGGGTGGCTGGAGAATTAAGACTCTATTCCCGGCATCCCAGTGCAAAACGGCCATTTATAACATTTTGGAAGGCAAGGGTCAATCGCGGAGGTAGTGGGCGAGTTTGCCGTGCGGGAGGGAAAAACCGTCGAGCTTCGCTCGACGGACAGCCGAGGGCGGCTGTCCCTACATAACCAAGCCTTTACGTCCAGTACGTGCGGTCGAGGCTCCGGTATTGGATGGCTTCAGCTATGTGTTTGGGTTCAATGGATGGCGTGTCTTCGATGTCGGCTATGGTGCGGGCTACTTTGAGGATGCGGTCGTGGGCGCGGGCGCTTAAGCCCTGCTGGGTCATGGCGCGCTCGAGCAGGCGTTCGCAGTCGGGGGAGAGATCGCAGAAGGTGCGGATGTGGCGGGAAGACATTTGCGCGTTGCAATAAATCTTTTCGCGGGATGTGGCAAAGCGCTCAAGCTGCTTTTGGCGGGTGCGCATGACGCGCTCGCGAATTTTTGCCGAGCTTTCCGGTTCGTTGGTGGAGCGCATCTCTTTGTAGTTCACGGCGGGGACGTCGATGTGGATATCGATGCGGTCCATGAGCGGGCCGGAGATTTTCGAAATGTAGCGCTGGATCATCGGCGTCGTGCACTGGCATTCTCTGGTGCGATCGTTGCGGAAACCGCAGGGACATGGATTCATGGCCGCGGCGAGCATGAAGCGTGCAGGAAAGGTCAGGGCCATCGCGGCACGGGCTATCGTGACCGAACCGTCTTCTAGCGGCTGGCGGAGGACTTCGAGGACGTTGCGGGGGAACTCGGGGAGTTCGTCTAAAAACAGCAGGCCGTTGTGAGAGAGCGAGACTTCGCCGGGGCGGGGGATCACGCCTCCACCGATGAGGCCGGCGTCGGAGATAGTGTGGTGCGGGGCGCGGTAGGGGCGCTTGCCTACGAGGCCGCTGCCGGGGTCGAGGACTCCGGCTACGCTGTGGATCTTGGTGGTCTCGAGGGCTTCTTCGAAAGTCAGGGGCGGAAGGATGGTCGGCATGCGCTTGGCCAGCATGGTTTTTCCGGAGCCGGGCGGGCCGATCATCAGGATGTTGTGGCCTCCGGCGCAGGAGATTTCGATGGCACGCTTGGCGGTTTGCTGTCCGCGGACGTCTTTGAAGTCGACGAGGAATTCCTGCGATTCTTTTAGCAGCGCGTCGGCATCGGCTTTAAGCGGGACGATTCCGTTGCCGGAGTTTACGAAGTGGATTACATCGAGCAGCGAGCGAACGGGGTAGACGTCGACTCCGCCGACCATGGCGGCTTCGCGGGCGTTGGCTTCGGGGACGACCAGCTTTGAAATCTTGCGGGTGCGGGCTTCGAGGGCGATGGGGAGCGTGCCGCGAATGCCGCGCACTCCGCCGTCGAGACCCAGTTCGCCGATGAAGAGGCAGTCTTCGATCGTCTTCTGCGTGAGGCCGCCGTAGGCGCCTACGATGCCTAAGGCCATGGGCAGATCGAATCCGGAACCTTCTTTTTTTATATCGGCGGGGGCGAGGTTGATGGTGATGTGGGTGGGCGGGATGTCGTAGCCGCAGTTCTTCAGGGCGGCACGGACTCGGTCACGGCTCTCGCGGACGGCAGCGTCGGGCAAGCCTACGGTGTGAAAGTGATCCTGGTCGGTCTTGATGCCGGAGCAGTCGACTTCCACCTGAATAATGTTGGCGTCGATGCCGTAGACCGCGGCGCTGAGGGTCTTGTAGAGCATGGGTGCTCCGGGCGAGAGATCCTTCGTGCCGCCGTCGGCACACCGAGGCCTGATTCCGGAATGTAGCTACAGTACGCCCGGGTGGGCGGGCGTGGCTGTGACGGATGTCACAGGGTGGGGCTGTGGATAAGAGGGAGTCGGAAACCCCTCGAACAGGATATTCCGGTCGGCTTTGCGACGCCCGTCAAGATATTTCGGACGCAGCGACTTCAAGTCGAACCAAAGTAACCAAGTCCTGCGGCCCTGGCAACGATTGTTTCGCCGGGGCCAGTATAATTACGATGATTTAATGATTGACGGTTTTGCGTTCCACGAACGCCAAGCCGGGTGTCCTCCCCATGACGCAAGATTCTCCTGATAGTCCTCGACGTCCCCGCGCTCCGCAAAACCTGGAGCGCGAAGAATCCCAGCTTTGGCGATGGATTCTATTGTTCATGGTCCTGCTGGCGGCGGGCTTTGCCTACCTCGCCTGGGAGCGACTGGAAACCCTGCCTTATCATTTGGGCCCCGCGGCGTTAGGCGTTCTGCTTTTGTCCGTACTACTGGCCGTTTACGCGTACGGCCGGCGCAAGGAAGTTGTCGAACTGAAGAGCCTGCTCCAGGATTTGCAGGAACATGTGGGGGCTGCGCCGTCGGAGCAGCAACTCGACCAGCTCAACGAGATGATTGCGCGTTCGCAGCGCAGCTTTAAAGAACTGATCGACTCGTTCGAAGATGCTGCCTGCGCCGTTTCTCTGGACGGCACCTTGCGCACCGTCAACAAAAGCGTGAGCGAGCTGGTCGCGCTTCCCTTCACCGAGATCGTAGGCAAGAAGTTTTTCGATTTCATGGAGGAACCGACGCGCGAGAGCCTGGAAGCGGGACTCAGCCGGTTTCTGGAGAAAAGGCACTGGACTGGGACTGTCCGCGTGCGGCTGAAGAACAATCCGCGGCCGCTTTTTTTCGATTGCGTACTCAATGCGATCGTCAAGAGCGGCGAAGTGGTTGGGATCAGCGTGCTGGGACGGGATGTGACAGGACAGCATGAAAAAGAGCTGCGTTTCACCGAGCTGTTCGAGACTCTGCAGGAAGGCGCCTACTTCAGCACGCCGGAGGGCAGACTGCTGGATGCCAATCCCGCGCTGGTGAGCGTTCTGGGATATGCGACGAAAGAAGAGTTGCTGGCGGTCGAACCGGGCAAGCTGAATGTTGATCCCGCGGAAGCGCCGGTGTTGGGCCGGGCCGCCGACGATCGCGGCGGAGTGCGGGCGCGGGAGATCATGCTGCGCAAGAAAGACGGAACAGCCGCGGTGTTTCTTGAATCGTCGCGCGCCGTATGGGATGCTGCGGGCAAACTGATTCGTTATCAGGGCACGCTGATCGACGTCACGGAAAGGCGCAAACTAGAGCGGCAACTGCTGGGACAGGAAGAATTCCGGCGGCGTCTGCTGGAGAGCTTCCCCGACCTGATTCTCGTGGTCGATCTGCAGGAGCGGTACACGTTTGTGAGTTCGCGAGTGCGCGACCTGCTGGGGTATCAACCCGAGGATCTAGTGGGAAAGAAGATCTCGGAAACCGAGGACCACTCTCCGGAGTTGGCGGCGCTTTACCGCGACGTGTCTTCCGGCATCCGGATTTTTGGCGCGGCGGAGTACGGGGCGCGGCACCGCGATGGCAGCTGGCGTACGATGCGGGCTTCGGCCAGCCAGTTCTTTGACGCCGATGGCAAGATCGGCGGCGTGATCGTCTCTGTGCGCGACATCACGATGGAGAAGAAGCTGGAACAGCAGATCGTGCAGAGCGAGCGACTGGCTGCCATGGGCGCGATGATCGGCGGGGTTGCTCACGAACTGAACAATCCCCTGACCAGCATTCTGGGGGTGAGCGAACTTCTGCAGGACAGCCAGACTACGGATGCGGCGCGCAAGCAGATTGGGATACTGCAGCAGCAGGCCAGGCGGGCCGCCGAGATCGTGCACAACCTGACTTATTTCTCGAGACCGCCGGCGCCGGGGAAGAGTCCGGTCAATCTTGGCGAGATCGTGGAGCGCACGCTTAATCTGCACGCATACTCGCTGCGCAAGAACAACATCACGGTAGACTTTCTACGCGAACCAACGCTACCTTTCGTGCAAGCTGATCCGCACCAGTTGATGCAGGTTTTCCTGAACCTGATTCTGAATGCGGAGCAGGCGATCCGCGAGGCTCGCGACCGCGGCACGTTGCGCATTCGACTGGGAAACAACGGGGGAGCGGTATGGGCCAGCTTTCATGATGATGGACCCGGAATTCCCGGCGACATCCTCGGCAGCATTTTTGATCCCTTCTACACTACGAAGCGGCCGGGACGCGGAACTGGCCTTGGGCTCAGCATCTGCAAGGCGGTGATGAAGGAACATAATGGAACCATCGAGGCCGCGAACGCGCCCGGCGGAGGCGCGGTGTTCACCGTCACACTGCAGGCGGCGGCTGCTTCGGCCTCTTCGAGCTAGCGGCTCGCTAATCTCTCTCCACTGCCATGGCCACGGCATTGCCTCCGCCGAGACAGAGCGCAGCGATTCCACGCTTCACGTTGCGGCGCGTCATTTCATAAATTAAAGTCACCAGCACGCGAGCGCCGCTGGCTCCGATGGGATGGCCGATGGCGACTGCGCCGCCGTTCACGTTGACCTTGTTGGGATCGAGCCCAAGCTCGCGCATCACGCCGAGCGCTTGCACTGAGAAAGCTTCGTTGAGTTCGTACAGGTCGACGTCGTCTTTCTTCCATCCCGTCTTTTCCCAGATGGTTCGCACTGCGCCCACGGGAGCCATCATCACCCACTTGGGCTCGACGCCGCTGGTTGACTGCGCGACGATTCGCGCCATGGGCTGCACGCCAAGTTCCTTTGCCCGCTTTGCGCTGGTCACCACCACCGCGGCCGCTCCGTCGTTCACTCCGGGAGCGTTGCCGGCAGTCACAGTGCCATCTTTCTTGAACGCGGGCTTCAATGAGCGGAGGACTTCCATGGTCGTATCCTCGCGCGGCGATTCGTCTTTCTCGAAGAATACTGGGGGTGCGCCTTTTTTCCTTGCAGGAATCTCTACCGGCACGATCTGAGACTTGAAGCGGCACTCCTTCATCGCCGCGACGGCTTTGCGGTGCGAGTTCACAGCGAACTCATCCTGCTCTTCGCGCGTGATGCCGTATTTTTCCGCAACGTTCTCGCCAGTTATGCCCATGTGGTAGTCGTTGTAAATATCCCAAAGCCCGTCGTGCACCATAGAATCTATGACCTGACCGTTGCCTAAGCGATATCCCTTACGCGCTTGCGGGAGCAGATAGGGAGCGTTGGTCATGGATTCCATGCCGCCCGCGACGACGATAGAACTGTTTCCGGTCTGCACGGCTTGAGCTGCGAGAGCGACTGCTTTCAATCCCGAGCCACAAACTTTGTTGATTGTCATGGCACCTGTCGCTGGCGACAATCCTCCGAAGATCGCGGCCTGGCGGGCGGGATTTTGTCCCAGCCCCGCAGGGAGAACATTGCCCATGATGCATTCGTCGACTTGATCGGAGTTTAATCCGGCGCGCTTTACGGCCTCGCGCACCACCACGGCGCCGAGCTGCGGAGCACTCAGATCGGCGAGACTGCCCTGGAATTTTCCCACCGCAGTACGACAACCGGAAATGATGACAACCTCATCGAAAGCCGCCATTGATCATGCTCCCGCGAAGATTTCGCAATGTCATTATAGATGCTGCAGCGGGCGAAAACGATGAACTTCAATGGGTTGGTTGCATCGCCGCTCGATCGATCGCAGAAGAAAGATCGACGCTCGCGCGCTCGATTGCAGCTGCTTCTTTCTCTCTCGTGATTGCGAGAGTGGAGGATGTTTTGATGGAGCAACATTAGAATTTTCTGGTTCACTCTCATCGATCTGTGACTTTGGTACAACACCGCCCGTTCGACGCGTGCATTTTTTTCTTGACTTCATTTTTCATTAACTCTATACAATCAATTAGTTGCAACAAATGATCGTTGCAGATTTTTCCATGAACAATGGAAGGGAGAATAGAAACAATGGCAACCAAGAAAAAGGCAAAAAAGAAAAAGAAGCATTAAGAAGGTCAGTACGAAGTCAAAAAAGGGGGACGCCGAAAGCGTCCCCTAAGTTTTTGTGTGGAAGTTCGGGTCTCGGCTCAGCGACCGTCGATCAGTCCGGCGGCTTCCCACTGCCCTTCTCAGGATTCCGGGAATAATTCGGAACCGTCTTTTCCTGGGCGGTGCATAATCCACGGAAGGCGCAAAAGTTGCAATGAAAGCCCACGTTAGGCTCGAAGTCTCCGGCGGCGACGCCGCGCGCCACCGAGAGTATTCGTTCTCGAGCTCCCTCCAATTGAAACTGGGTACGGCGGGAGAAGACCGGGACGTTGCCTTCGAGATTGTGAAACACCAGGGCTCCGACATGGTATCCCCACTTCTCATCTGCGGCCATGGCGTAAATCGAAAGCTGTAGACTTTCGTCTGCGTCCTCCTGGGAGCGAGCCTTGCCGGTCTTGTAGTCGACGATGTTCACGCTGCCGTCGGCGGCACGATCGATCCGGTCGATTCTCCCGGCAACTTTCGTGCCGGCGATCTGCACGTCGAACCATTCTTCCGTGTGCAGAACTTCGGGTGAAGGAACTGAGCGAGTACCGCCGAGAAAATCCTCCAATTGC
Source organism: uncultured Acidobacteriaceae bacterium (assembly GCA_963809605.1). Lineage (GTDB taxonomy): Bacteria > Acidobacteriota > Terriglobia > Terriglobales > Acidobacteriaceae > Sulfotelmatobacter. Next base: position 36,850 of record CAWEKM010000001.1, read on the forward strand.
GTGAGTCCCAGCTTCAGGTACAGTTCCCGCTGATAGTTGTCCTGGATTCCGGATTCGGCCAAGTCATCACGAAATAGTTGGATCAACTCTTCGTCGGTCTTGGTTCTGCCCAGGCGCACGGAATCGTAATAGGTACGCAGGACGCGGTGCATGGTTGCGCCGAACTGCATGGCGGCGTGCACTTGCCGTGACAACTTCCACTCGCGCTGAAACTTGAACTGCAGCGGGCACGTCTCATAGGTCTCCACAGCCGAGGCGCTCAAGCGGGCGTCCAGACCTTCGATCGGGGGAAGGGCAAGCCATTCTGCCAGCCGCGAGCCTTTGGGATGAGCCGCATCCGCCGCGGCGGCGATCTCGATCAACTCCGGCTGCGAGGGCAGCGCCTGACGCGCGCTGAGCCAGGGTTGCAATGCGGGATTGCAGATCAGTTCGCGCATCAGGCCTGCGGGAGTTTTGTCGCGGCCGATTCCCTGCTTTCCATAAATGTGCAGTGAATCTTTGGCGCGGGTCATGGCCACATAGAAGAGACGGCGTTCCTCCTGATCGTAGAGAGTCTTGTCATCGCTGGCGGAAGCGGAATCCGGATCGCGCAACTCGCGAGGAAACTCCACCAGCGTCTCCCGGTAGCTGGCGGGGAACGAGTTGCTGTTCGCGCGGAGGATGAAGACATGTGAGAATTCGAGCCCTTTGGCTCCGTGCGCGGTCATCAGGCGGACGGCATCATCGTCATCTTTTGCGGTCAGGGGAATTACTCCGCCCGCCTCGCGAAAATAGTTCAGGTATTCGATCCATTCGCCCAGATCTTTCGTCTGGGTGGTTTTCTTCTTTTCCCATTCGCCAGCGAACTTCAGAGCGGCCCGCAGCACAGGAGAATTCAGGTCGAGGCCGAATTGTTTTCCGATCAACTGTAGAGCGGCGTGAGTTTTAGCCTGCTTGCGGTGGACTTCATCGCGCGCCTGCCGCACGGACTCCAACACGGCCCGGCCTCCGGCAACCTGGTCGAGCACCGAGGCGAGCGGGATCACGGTTCCATCCTTCGAATCGTTCGCAATGGCGCGCAGCTGAGACCGAAGTTGCTCGGGGTCCACATCAAACTGCGGCAACGCTGCTACGCGAAAAAGACTGGCGTCGGCTGCCATGTCCACCACAACCGCGACGCATGCAAACAGATCGCGCACCTCGGGGGTGTCGCTGACGTCCATGTTCTCGATGGAGAACGGAATCTCCCGCGCGGCCAGTTCGTGCACAACGCTGTCGCGATGAATGTGCGAGCGATAGAGGACACCGAAGTCTTTCCACCTGCAACGCGAGCGCCGTTGCGTCTCTTCGATGAGGCGGGCCACGTCGGGCGCTTCGGCGTCTCGGGCTGCAAAAGAGATCGCTTCCACGGAGAAAGTGGCCAGCGTCTTCCCTTCTTTCCTGGCTTCCTCTTCGCGCGCCGACTGCAAAGGAGTGCGCCGGTAGGCAAGCACGTCGTTCGCGGCAAACACAGGAGGGTTCTTGTCGACTATGGCAAAAGCGCATCGCAGAATCGGAGTGGTCGAGCGCCGGTTCCGGTCGAGCACGACCAGCTTGGATTGAGGAAAATGCCGACGAAACAAGTAAAACGCCGCGCTGGATGCGCCGCGAAAGCGGTAGATGGCTTGATCGGGATCTCCGACGCCGAACACGTTCGCTTCCTCCCCTGCCAGCGCCGCGAGAACCTTGATCTGGGCGAAGTTGGCATCCTGAAATTCGTCGACCAGAATGAACCGGGCGCGAGCGCGCTCTGCAGTCAGCAGCTCCCGGTCGCTGGTGAGCAGCTCGTAGGCGCGCGTGATCATGTGGCCGAACGTGCCCAGATTTTCTTCACGCAGCCAGCGCTCGGTGGTGGCGAAGACACGGGCAATTTCCTGGCAGCGTCCGATGACCTCGGCATCGCTCAATTGATCCTTCGATTTCGCAACCCGGGGGATGGGCATTTCGCCGCGTTCCAGCTGACCCACATACTCCTCGTACCTTTCCGGCGTTACAAGTTCGTCGTGGCACCGGCTGAGGAAGCCCAGCAGGTCGTTGAGAAACTGACCTATATTCGCGGCCCGGATGTAGTGCTCGAGGTGAAGTTCATGAATTCTCTTACGAAGAAAAATCCAGAGATCTTTTTCGTCGAGCACGCCAAAATCTTTTCCATTGCGCTTCAGCAGGTCGAGGCAGTAATCGTGAAAGGTTGTCGAATGAATTGGTTTGCCGAGAAGCCCGCGAACCCGGTCCCGCATCTCTCCGGCAGCGGCCACCGTATAGGTGAGGGCAAGGATCTCTTCGGGCTTCGCTTGTCCTTGCTCGACAAGGCGGGCAATGCGGTGAATCAAGACCGAAGTTTTTCCTGTACCGGCTCCGGCCACTACCAGCATCGGCCCATGAACGTGCGCAATGGCTTCGCGCTGGCGATCGTCGGGAACAAATGGGGCAGGATGAGATTGCAGTTTGGAAACAGCCATCGGCGTTCAGAATAGCACCATGATCAGGAGGCTGCAGATCGCGGGCAAGATTGGACAAGCCCGTAGGAAAGTTAAACTTGATACAACGCGGAAGCGACGAGTGCCGTTGCTGCTATCGCGGCCGTCTCAGCGCGGAGGATGGTGTTGCCGAGCGAGGCCGAAATCCATCCGGATTTCTGAAATGATTGCAATTCGCCTTCGGTCCAGCCGCCTTCGGGACCAACCGCCATCACAACGCCGTCGGCTGCATTCTTCTGCTTCAAAATATCGCGCAGCAAAGTTTGGGCGTCCGATTCGGCCAGAACAATGCGCGAGGCAGCTGAAAAGTTCAACGCCTCTGCAACTTTGATGGGCGCAGCAATCTCTGGTGGAGCGTCGCGGCGTGACTGTTCCGCCGCTTGACGGGCAATGCGCTGCCAACGTTCAGTTCGTTTGGCTGAAGCAGCGGCCAGATGCGAATCCGTGCGCCGCGCGATTACCGGGACAATCCGCGAAATGCCAAGCTCGGTGCACTTCTCGATCGCCCACTCCATCCGGTCGAATTTGAAGATGGAGAGAACGAGGGCGATGTCGGCCAAGCTCGCTCGGGGAATTTCTTCCCCTAAGTCGAAGTCGACGCGGCCGTCGCGGAGAACAGCAATACGGCCCCGCCGCACAGTCTCTCCGGTAGCAATATCGAAATCCTGCCCGACGCGGGCTCGCAGCACGCGCACCAGGTGGTCTGCGTGCTCGCCGACCAAGGCGGCGCGATCACCCGAGATTTCATCGGCGATGAAGCGGCGGCGGGTCATAGCTACAGTTGCCAGCTCCCAGTTGCCGGTTGCCAGTAAAGGCTTATGATAACGGCAGTCTTAGTGGAGTTAAAACCCGGCAGGAATGATAAACGCAGTGAGCTTGAGTCTGGCGACTGGCGGCTGGCAACTGCATCACCCGAACATATCCTTCACTTTGCCCAGCAGAGACCGCATCATCGGCTGATTGTCTACCTTCGCAGTCGTCTCGAGTTCCTGCAGCAGCTCTTTCTGCCGCTTGCTCAGCTTGCTGGGAATCTGCACCCGCACTTCCACGTAGAGATCGCCCTTGCCGTGTCCGTTCAAAACCGGTACGCCCTTGTGGCGGATGCGAAATGTGGTGCCGGGCTGGGTTCCATCTGGAATCTTGAGCGTGTGTTCGCCTTCGAGGGTGGGCACGCGAATCTCCGCACCCATGGCGGCCTGCGTCACCGACAACGGCACGGCGCAGTGCAGATCATTCCCTTCCCGCACAAAAAACGGATGCTCCTTCACATGCAGCACCAGGTAGAGATCGCCGGGCGGCCCGCCGAAAGGGCCGGCCTCACCGCCCCCTGTGAAGCGGATGCGCGTGCCGTCTTCCACTCCGGCCGGAATCTTCGCGTCGACGGTGCGCTGCCGCAGTAGCCGGCCTTCACCTTTGCACTTGGGGCATGGATCAGTAATCACGCTGCCCGTTCCCTGACAGGAGGGACAAGTCCGCGCGATGCTGAAGAAGCCTTGCTGATAACGCACCTGCCCGCGGCCAGCGCACGAACGGCAGGTTGTGGGACCTTTGCCCGCAGCCGTTCCGGAGCCATTGCAGTCCTCGCAGGCTTCATGCCGGCGCACCGTGACGCGCTTTTCCACTCCGAAAGCGGCTTCCTCGAACTCGATGGTCAAGTCTTCGCGCAAATCGGCGCCGCGCTGAACCCGGCTGCGGCGGCGCCCGCTGCCTCCGAGGACATCGCCGAAGCCGAAGAACTCGCCAAAGATTTCGCCTAAGTCCTGGAATGGCGTACCCTCGAAACCCGCGCCCGCACCGCCCACTCCGGCATGACCGTAGCGGTCATAGAGCGAGCGTTTCTCAGAATCAGCCAGCACCGTGTAGGCTTCGGTGACTTCCTTGAAGCGTTCTTCCGCGTCCGGATTGTTCGGATTCCGATCGGGATGGTACTGCATGGCAAGCTTGCGATAAGCGCTCTTCAGTTCCTGATCGCTTACCGTGCGGCTTACTGACAATATTTCGTAATAATCGCGTTTTGCGTTTGTGGCCAGAATAGGCGCCCTTCTTTATGGGACAAATAAAAGAGAAATTTAAATTCGTGGATCTTTACTTCCCGTGGTTGCTGGCGACCTTCACCATGGCCGGGCGCAGCAAGCGGTCTTTGAACTTGTAGCCGCGTTGCAACTCCTCGACCACCTGATGATCGGGAGCCTCTCTGGTTTCGACCATTTCGATGGCCTCGTGATACCGCGGATCAAACGCCTCGCCCTTCGACACTATGGGATGCACCGAAAGCTTGGCCAGCGCGGCTTGCAGTTGCTTGTAAATCAGTTCCACGCCGCTGCGTAGTTCCGCGGCGTCCGATTTAACCTGAAGCGCGCGCTCCAAGCTGTCCATCACGGGCAACAACGACTTGATTGCATCTGCCACCGCGTAATCGCGAAATTCCTGCTGCTCTTTGCTGGCCCGCCGGCGCGCATTTTCAAACTCCGCCTGAGCTCGCGCCAGCCGGTCGAGTAGCGAGTCGCGCTCGGCCTTTAATTTCTGGATTTCCGATTCCGAGACAGACGATTCCCCGCCTCTCGCTTCGGTCGTGGCCTCGTCGACGTCGCCCGGCGGCAGTTCGTGATCCAAATCGAGGCCCGCATTCTTTGCTTCTGATTTTCCGTTCACTTTGCTCATACAGCTGATTACTCCGATTCATTCAAAATTTTGTCGAAGAGACGCGCGATGTAGGAAACCGCGGTCATCGTATGCTGATAATCCATGCGGGTCGGGCCAATCACTGCCAGCGATCCGAACATATCGCTCCCTGACCGCGCCGGCGCTCCGATTAGCACGAAGTTCTGCATGGAGGGCAGAGCATCATCCAGCCCAATCACCACCCTCACGGCTTCCTGCTTCACGTCGAGATAGGCACCGAGAAGCTGTGCGACTTTTTCTTTCTCTTCGAGAGTCTTCAACATCTCCTGCAGCCGTTTGCGATCTTCCTGACCCGTCACCAGGTTGGCCGCGCCTTCCACGAAAACCACCTGCGCGCCAGGATCAGCGGCGAGCGCACCCTGCTTGAAGAGTTGCTCAATCGAATTCATCAGGCGATCGTACTCGCTGCGTTCCTGCTCAATCCTGCGACCCAACTCGGCGCGCATCGATTCCATCGTCCAGCCGCGAAAATTCTCGTTGATGTACCGCGCCGCCAGATCCAGTTCCGCCTGCGGCAAATCCAGCTTCAACACGCGGTCGCGCACCACGCCGGAACGCGTCACCAGCACCGCCAGCACTTTCTGATCGCCGAGGCGGGAGAAGTAAACATGCTCCAGCGCATTCTTGGCGCCGCTGGTGGCTACGGTCACGCCCACGTTGCGTGAAATCAGCGACAACACATGCGAGGTGCGCTCCATGAACTCCGGCACATCGGTAATCCCCGCCAGCGTGTCAGAAATCAAGCTTTCTTCCTGCGGTGCCAACCGTGCCGTTCCCGTAATCTGCTCGACGTAGTACCGGTACGCATCGGTGGTCGGAACGCGTCCCGACGAGGCATGCGTCTGCTCCAGAAATCCGGCGTCCGACAGGTCGGCCATCACATTGCGAATCGAAGCCGGACTCAAGCCCTCGCGGTTCGACCGCGCCAGCGTGCGCGAACCTACGGGCTCGCCCGTGGAAATAAAAGTCTCCACGATCGCCGTCAGAACTTCGCGTTCGCGCTTGCCGATATTGGGGTCAGATGGCATGTTGTATCAAGGAATCAGGCGGGCTCGCAGCCAGCTCGAAATCTCCAGCTAACTATTTTAGATGCAGAAACTTAGCTTTGGACGCAAACCCGCGTCCTGCTTGGATTCTAGGAACGCTCCACCTTCCTGTCAAGGACCACTGGGCTCAGCTTGAGCGAGTAGAATCGGTCATCGCTCTTCCCCAGCCGAGTCATCCCCAGTATCCTCAACTCGCATGCGGCAAAGCGATTCTCGATGAAAACCAAACCTCACATCGCAGTCATCGGAGCCGGCGCCTTCGGGGGCTGGACCGCCCTTCATCTTATCGAACGCGGAGCCCGCGTCACGCTGCTCGATGCCTGGGGTCCGGGCAACTCGCGCGCCTCCTCGGGCGGCGAAACCCGCATCATGCGTGCTACCTATGGCCCCGATCAACCCTACACCGAACTGGCCGCTCGCGCCCTTAAGCTGTGGGCAAAATATGAGAGGCGCTGGAAGAAGCGGTCTCTGCATCGCACCGGCGTTCTCTGGATGGTCAGCAGCCGCGACGACGCTTACGAGCGCGGTTCGCTCGAACCGCTGCGGCAAGCCCGCATCAAGTTTCAGGAACTCTCCACGACCGAGATGAAGAAACGCTGGCCGCAGGTTAACTTCGCAGATGTCCACTGGGGAATCCTCGAACCGGAGTGCGGATACCTCGATGCCCGAGCCAGTTGCGAGGCCGTAGTTGACGCGTTCGTCGCGCAAGGCGGCGTCTACCGGCAGCTCGCAGTCTCACCTGAAGGTCTGGAGAATGCTGGGACTATCTCGTCCCTTCGCAGCATCACGCTTTCGAACGACTCGCGGCTCAAAGCTGATTATTACGTTTTTGTTTGCGGGCCGTGGCTGGGCAAGCTGTTCCCCGAAACTCTAGGAAGCGTCATCCACCCCACCAAGCAGGATATTTTTTTCTTCGGCACACCCGACGGCGACTCCCGCTTCACCGACGCGCGTCTTCCCGTGTGGGGTGATCATCTCTCGGTTGACCATGGCAACCGCTTTTTCTATGGCATCCCCGGCAGCGACCGCCGCGGCTTCAAGGTAGCCGATGACACGCGCGGCTCCGCTTTCGATCCAACTTTCGGCGAGCGAGTCGTCAGCCCCGCGACGCTGAAGCGCGTTCGCGAATATATTGCCTTCCGCTTTCCCGCGATGAAAAACGCTCCGCTGGTCGAAACCCGCGTCTGCCAGTACGAGCAGACTTCCGACAGCAACTTCGTTGTGGATCGACATCCCCGGATGGATAACGTCTGGCTTTTGGGCGGCGGCTCCGGCCACGGGTTCAAACACGGGCCGGCGCTTGGAGAGATGATGGCAGGATTGATCCTGAAGAATGGCGAACCTAACGCTGTCTGGCGACTGTCACGGTTCTCGAAGCTACAGACGAGCTAAACGGCGTTCCCTACTGAATCCGAATCACGCTGGCCGTCTCGCCCGCCTTGATCTCTCCCACCCGCTCCACCACCCTCCGGGCAAAGGCAAAGATCGATTTGGCGTGCGGCGAATTCTCGCCTTCTAATACGATCGGCTTCCCGCCGTCCCCGGACTTGCGCACCTCAGGATCGAGTTCGATGCTTCCCAGAAACGGGACGCTGAACCTCTGCGCCATATTCTCGGCCCCGCCACGGGAAAAGATATCGATCTCGTGATTGCAGTGCGGGCACGTAAAGAAGCTCATGTTCTCGACCACGCCCACCAGATCCACCTTCATCTGCCGGAACATTTCGATGGCCTTGCGAGCGTCCTGCAAAGAAACATCCGACGGAGTTGAAACCACCACGGCGCCCGTCAGCGGCACCGACTGCACCAGCGACAGCGCGATGTCGCCAGTCCCCGGCGGCAGGTCGACGATCATGTAATCGAGATGTCCCCACTCCACCAGGCTCAGAAACTGCTTCACGATCTGGTGCAGCATCGGCCCGCGCCAGATGATGGGCTTGTCCCCGGGATTAAGAAACCCCACTGAAATTACTTTCAGCCCAAACGCCTCCAGCGGCTCGATGCGGTTTTCTCCCACCATCTTCGGCTGCCCGCTCACGCCCAGCATCAGCGGCACGTTCGGTCCGTAAACATCGGCATCGAGCAGGCCGACCTTATGCCCCATCTTCGCCAGAGCGACCGCCAGGTTCACCGACAGCGTGGTCTTGCCCACTCCGCCCTTGCCCGAACCCACGGCAATAATGGCATCAACTCCCGGCAACGGTTGCGGCCCCGGCGCGGCTTGTCCGGGATGAGACGGCATATGTGCACTCAAGAGATCACACTCCAAAGAATAAAGTCAGGATGGATCGAACAGGTAGATTATACAGGGGAGCCAGCGATGGTGACGTAGAGACATCTCCCGCGGCTGTCAGAGCCGGGGCGAAAATCGGCGACATAGAATCACTACTAGAGAGTCAACTCGACGCAGAAATCGTTCAGTAACCTTCCCCTTCCAGCCGCACCTTCCCCCGAAACATGCGGAACAGCATAGTGAAGTATCCCAAAGCCAGGACCATCCCCAGAATCCACCACGTGAAGCCGACTGTGAGCCCGTGATGCCCCGCGGCGGTGTTGTAGATGGTCAGGCTTCTGTGGGCAGGATCGGTGCTGGCCGGCAGCACCACGGGATACAGCGCAAACGCCACTCCCACCAGCATCCCGACGATGTACAGAGCCGAGCTTACAAAAGCAAGCTTGTCTTGCCCCTTGCGGATGGCGTAGATCATGACAGCGAGACTGCCAAACACAATCGCCGGAATCAGAAACCCGATGGCATGCTGCTTGTAGTTGTCGAGCACAGTCGGCTGCACGTAGCAAGTCGCAATCAGTCCAACGACAGTCAGAATCGGTTGCAGCGGCCACGCCCAGAACGCGATGCTGCGCGTACGCTGATTCAACTCGCCATCGGTCTTAACGGCCACATATAACGACCCGTGCGCCGTTAATGTCACGAGCGCAATGACGGCAGTCAGCAGCGTATACCAGTCGAGGATTCCAGTATTCGCGCCCACGCGGAAATTCGTCCACAGCGGCTCAAAGAAATAACCGTCTGCGCGCAGCGGCACGCCGCGCACTACGTTGCCCAAAGCGGCGCCGAAGAAGATCGCGAGCAGCACACTGGAAGCACAAAAGATCAAATCAAAGAAGCCGACCCAAACCGGATTCTCCATGTGCGCTCGCAGCTCAATGCCAATCCCGCGCAGCATCAAGAGCCACAGCACCATCATCAGAGGCAGATAGAAGCCGCTGAAACTCGAAGCATAGAGCAATGGGAACGCGAAGTAGAGCGTCCCTCCTGCCGCGATCAGCCAGACTTCATTGCCGTCCCACACCGGGCCGATCGCGCGCAGGATCTTTCGGCGCTCGTCACTCGTTTTGCCCGCGCTCAGGTAAATCGCGCCAGCCCCGAGATCAAAGCCATCGAGCACCACATAAGCCGCCAGCATCACCGCGACGATCATGAACCATAGGGTCTCCATCGCGTCCCTCAGGGGCTGAAGCCCCCTCATCTGCGTCTCTTAAACACAGGCCCGGAAGGCCTGCTCCACCCTCTCCCGAAGCCCTGCTCACCCTCTAGTGTCCCGAATTCACTTCGGCCATAGGTCCGCGCTCAATCTCACGCCGCACCAGAAACAGAAACAAAATTCCCAGCACCGTGTACATGCCAAGAAAACCCAGCAGCGTGAACATCACATTACCCGCCGAAACCATCTTCGAATATCCCTCTGCCGTGCGCATCAACCCATAGACCAGCCAGGGCTGCCGTCCCAGTTCCGCTGTCATCCAGCCCGCTGTGTTGGCGATGTAAGGGAAAGGCAAGGCCAGCAGCAGAATCCACAGCATCCATCGCGCGGGAAAGAGCTTGCCGCGCCACAGCAGAAACGCCGCGACCACCATTATCGCAATGAAGATCGTCCCCAGCCCGACCATGATGTGGTAGCTGTAGTAGAGAAGCGCGATGTTTTCCGGCCACATGTCCGATGGAAACGCGTCGAGCCCCCGCACATCCGCTTTCCACGCGCGGTAAGTCAGAAAGCTGAGCGCGTTCGGAACTTCAATTGGATTGTCAATCTTGCGCTCATCCACATTCGGCTGCCCCAGGATCACCAGCGGGGCGCCCTCCTGGCTCACGAACAGCGCTTCCATGGCCGCGAGCGTGACCGGCTGATGCAGGGCAACCATCTTCCCCTGGCCATCGCCGGTCGGAAACAGTTGCAAGATGCTGAAGATCAATCCGGCGATGACGCCCACTCGTACGAAGATCCGCGCGTGCGCCTCAAACTTTCCCCACAACAAATAGAACGCGCCCACCGACGTCATTACAAACGCGCCCGTAATCACAGCCCCGCCCATGTTGTGCGCATATTGCCACCATGCCCAGGGATTCAGTACGAGTTCCCAGAAGCTCGAGAGCTGCACTGAGCCATCCTTGGCCCCAACGAAGCCGACGGGATGCTGCATCCACGCATCAGTAGCAATGATGAAGAACCCGGAAAGCCACGATCCGAGAAATACCGCGACCGCCGACCACCAGTGCGCCCGCGGACTGAGCCGCTTCTCTCCGTAAAGAAACAGTCCGAGAAATGCCGACTCCAGAAAGAAAGCGAATAAATCTTCCATGGCCAGCGTCTGCCCGATCACGCCTCCGGCGAAGCGCGAGAAGTGTGACCAGTTCGTGCCAAACTGAAATTCCATCGGAATTCCAGTCACCACCCCCATGACGAAGTTGATGCCGAAGATCCGCGCCCAGAAGCGTGCCGCCTGGTGGTATACCTCGTCATCGCGGCGCAGTGCTAGCGTTTTGAGGACCACAATCAGCGGCGCCAAGCCCATCGTCAGTTGCGGAAAGAGATAGTGGAAGGTAATCGTGAAAGCGAAGTGAATGCGATCTACCAGAAGCGCACTATCCATGAAAAATCCCTCGGTGGCAACCGTGTAGACTATATGTTTTGCCAAGGGCCCGATGTGACGCCGATCACATCTGCTTGCGGATTATCGTTTAGCCTTGCGCCGCCGCTCCAGCTCCGCGCGCCGGATCTCACGCCGCCGCCCCGCGTCATCGTAGCGCCGCTGTTGCTCCTCGGAATCTGGAATCACCGGAGCGACCTTCAAGCGGTTCCCCTTGCCATCGATGGCCACAAAAGTCAGGTAGGCCGAGGCAACGTGTTGCGCCGTATCCGCAATGTAGTTTTCCACCCAAACCTTCACGCCTACTTCCATCGATGTATGAAACACGCGGTTCACTGACGATCTCAAGATCACCAGATCCCCAACCTTGACCGGCACCAGGAAATCGATGTGATCCACGGAAGCGGTTACGACATAAGTGCGCGAGTGGCGATGAGCCGCCATCGCTCCCGCCATGTCGATCCAATGCATCAACCGGCCGCCCAGCAGAGCGCCCAGCGGATTGGCATCGTTGGGCAGAACAATTTCGGTCATCTCCGATTGCGAGTCTCGAACTGGCCGGGGTGTCAATCTCTCTTCACTCATGGTCGCTTTCCTCGTTCTGGCTTGGAACTCCTGACTCGAAACGGTTTCCTGATCTAGGTCTGCATTTCTTCAACTAGCTACTGCCCGCGTCACTTCCCGCTTTTTCCTCTTCTCCAGGAACGATTCCAGAAAGCACTCCGCCATCCGCTGCACGCGGTCATCGCGATGCCGCTCGAACCATCGCGACTCGAACGCATCAAACTCCAGCGTCCCATGCCCTGCTGGACGATGCTCGCGCTCGAATACGTAGCGAACGTGGATGCGCGTGTCTCCTACGGCTCGGGCTGCAAAGCGGACTGAATCCCACTCCCGTTCCCGCGGCAATCGCGTGCAGCCCTCCGCATACCCAAGATTGCAGAACTCCCGCAACTCTTCCTGCGATGGAGTCTCACCTTCATGTTGCGGCGCCGAGCACTGTCCGCTCCATCCGCATCCTAACGGAAGCCGCCGCGCATGCAGCCAATTCCCGTTCTCCAACTTTTCCACCGGCATGAAAAACGGACAAGCCACCAACCCCTCCGCAGAGCAGGAAATAAAAATGTTGGAATGTTATGGACTGCATTCTACTCATCCCGGCAGATCCAATCCAATCAAGAACAGATCCGGAGGCGAGGCGCGGTTTGTAGTAACCTCATCTCAACTGAGAACTGGGAACCGAGAACTGCCTTATGGACCGCATCGCCGCCCTGAACGAAGTCCTCACCCAGAATCCCAACGACACCTTCGCGCGCTACGGTCTCGCGATGGAATACTCCAAGCAGGGCGACCTAGATCGATCGCTCGCCGAGTTCGCCATCCTGCTCAAAGCCAGCCCCGACTACACTCCTGGTTATTTCATGGCCGCACAGACGCTGGCCCGCGCCGACAGAATGGCTGAGGCCAAAACCATGCTCACCGACGGCATCGCGTCAGCCCGCCGTACCGGAAACCTCCACGCTCAGGGCGAGATGGAAGCCATGCTGGCCGAGTTGGGATGATCGCTGGTTGTCACCCCGCCATCCGCCCCATCGCCCACTCCACAAACCCCGGGAAGTGCTCATAAATCTTCACGGGCACATACATGGTCCAAGGCACAATCACTTCCCGCTTCTGCTTCAAGTATCCGCGCAGCGTAGCCTGCGCCACGCGCTCGGCTGTAATCCCGCGCACCGACCCCGGGCGCACGCGCTTCAACTCATTTCCTCGAATCGCATTCTCACCAAACGCGGTCCGCACATATCCCGGACAAACCGTCAGCACGTGAATCCCATCTTTCTTCAACTCCACACCCGCCGCCTTACCCATCGCATTCAGCGCAAACTTGGTTGCGCTATAAGCCGCATGAAACGGGATTGGAATATGCCCCGCCACGCTCGAAATATTGATGATCATCCCCCCGCCCTGCTGCCGCATCACCGGAATCACTGCCTGCATCGCTCCGACTGCTCCGAACAAATTCGTTTCGAACATTTCCCGGCACGCCGCCATATCCATCTGCGCCACCGAATCGAGCAGCCCATGCCCGGCGTTGTTCACCCAGACATCGATCCTCTGAAAATGATGCAGCGTCAGCCCGACAGCGCGGTCAACATCCTCGCGGTGCCGGACGTCGCAGGCCATGGCCAGCGTCCGCTCGCCATGCCTCACGCGACCGCGTGCTGCTTCCACGCGGCCCGCATCGCGCGACAGCATCACCACGCTCGCTCCCTGATCGGCAAAAATCCTCGAAATCGCTTCCCCAATTCCCATAGAAGCGCCCGTCACCACCACGATTTTCCCCGTAAGTTCCATAACGCGCTTCTATTCCTCCGTAACTTGTGAAGTCAAGCTCGGGTACAATCTGGGGCAGCGCGAGACTTCGCGAAGTTCATCCCGCGCCCGCCACCGGAGACTTCTTGGACGCGCTTCTACCCCTGTTCCCGCTCGACGTCGTCCTGTTCCCCGGCACTGCGCTGCCCTTGCACATCTTCGAGCCGCGCTACAAAGAAATGATTGGCGAGTGCCTCACCCAGCATCGCACCTTCGGCGTGGTGCGCGCCCTCGAGCAAGGATTAGCTGAGATCGGATGCACCGCCGAAATCATCACCGTAGTAAAAGAGTACCCCGACGGAAGCCTCGACCTGGTCAGCGAAGGCCGCCAACGTTTCGAACTTCTCCACGTCAACCAGGAGCGGTCGTTTCTGCAAGCGGAGATTCTCATGATCGACGACGAACCCGGAACTCTGCCGCAGGCAGACACCTCGCGCGCGGTTCAACTGCACTCTGAGTTGCTCGCAATTGCCGGCGCCAGGCAGGATCTTTCCGCCGCCGGCCCCACGTTGCTGTCCTTTCACCTTGCCGGCTCCGTGCCTCTCGATCTGGATTTCAAACAAAAGCTGTTAGCGATGCGCTCCGAGCCGGAGCGCCTGACTTTGCTCATCAGCTATTTCGAAACCATTATCCCCAACCTCCGCCGCGCCGCCAGCGCCCGCGAAAAGGCAGGCGGCAACGGCCACGTCCACTGAAGACCGCCTTCGGCTTTCGGGCTTCGGGCTTCGGCGATTGTGCCGAAGCCCGTTAGCCCCTTCGACTTCGCTCAGGGCAAGCTCCGCCCGCAGCCCGCTCTTCCGCGTATAATTCAGGAAAGTATCCGGGGGTTTTATGTCTCTTCCGCGCACACTCGGCGAATTGCGTCGCAGCTCCCTTTCCGAAGAACGCCTGCGCACCCGCCGCGTGAAAGACGAACTTCGCGACAACCTGATCGCCCGATTGCGCCACCACGATGACGCCGGCATCTTCCCCGGCATCGTCGGCTACGACGACACAGTCGTGCCCCAAATAGTGAACGCTGTTCTCTCGCGGCACAACTTTATTCTGCTAGGCCTGCGCGGCCAGGCGAAAAGCCGTATCCTGCGCGCCTTGACGACGCTGCTGGATCCTCACATGCCTTATTTAACCGGCTGCGAGATTCGCGACAATCCCTACGCGCCCATCTGCCGCCGCTGCCGCGAGGAAGTCGCGCGCCTCGGCGATGCCGTTCCCATCTCTTATCTCACGCCCGACGATCGCTACGTGGAAAAACTAGCCACGCCCGACGTCACCATCGCTGACTTGATCGGCGACATCGATCCCATCAAGGCCGCCCGCGGCGGCCACGAACTGTCGAGCGAGTTCACTGTTCACTACGGCCTGCTGCCGCGCGCCAATCGCGGCATCTTCGCCATCAATGAACTTCCCGACCTCGCTGGAAAAATCCAGGTCGGCCTGTTCAACATCATGCAGGAAGGCGACGTACAAATTAAGGGCTATCCTATCCGCCTGCCGCTCGACGTGGCCATCGTCTTCAGCGCCAATCCTGAGGACTACACCGCTCGCGGCAAAATCATCACGCCGCTTAAGGATCGCATCGGCTCAGAGATTCGCACCCACTACCCCGCCACAGTCGATGAAGGCATCGCTATCACCGCGCAGGAAGCCTGGACCGGCCGCAACGGCCAGGCAATGCACCTGCCCACCTACATCCAGGAAGTAATCGAACGCATCGCCTTCGCTGCGCGTGAAGATAAGAAAATCGACAAACGATCGGGCATAAGCCAGCGCCTGCCTATTAGCGCGATGGAGAACGTAATCTCGAACGCCGAACGCCGCGCCCTTCGCAACGATGAAAAGCTGGTCGTACCCCGTGTCAGCGACGTCTACGCCGCGCTCCCCGCCATCACCGGCAAGTTGGAGCTCGAATACGAAGGCGAGATGAAAGGCGCCGACCACGTTTCTCGCGAACTGATCCGCACCGCGATCGCCAAAACCTACGACGAATATTTCACCGGCGCCAACATGCAGCAGATCGTGCAGTGGTTCGACCTGGGTGGCGAGATTCGGCTGAGCGATTCGATCGCCGCTCTAGAAGCACTCGAAAACTTGAAAGAGATTCAAGGCCTGATCGACAAGCTCGGTCCGCTAGGGATCTCGCAAAGTCCGGAGCAGCAAGTCTCGGCAGCCGAATTCATCCTCGAAGGCCTGCACGCCCACAAGCGAATAGGCCGCAACGAAGAACGAATCTTCAAAGCGGGAGAAAAAAAGCCAGAACCAGTGCGCGAGAAGAGTTTCGACAAAGAAGAACCTCCGTATCGGCAGAGAAGGCAGTTTAACTAGGAGCCAGGGACTAGGGATCAGGGGTCAGGGATCAGTAAACTTGTAGGTTCGAAGCAACAACGGAAGCTCTTGAACTGCTGGCTGGCCCCTAACCCCTAGCCCCTGAACCCTGCTTTTATGAAACGCATCCGCTACAGCAAATACATCCCCGACGCCGCCGGCGAAATGAGCATGGAAGACCTGCTCAGCGCGCTCTCCGATTACCTGCTGCAGAGCGGCTTCCAGAGCGACATGTGGTACGAAATGCCTGAGGGCGAACAAACCCTCGACGACCTCCGCCGCGCCATCGAACAAGCCCTGATGGAGGGCGATCAATTCGACGAAGACATGCGCGAGCGCCTCGAACAGATGGCGGCCGATGGCGAACTCGACGAACTCATCGAAAAGCTGATCGAGCGCATGCAGCAGGAAGATTACATATCAATCGACCAGCCTCCCGATCCATCGCGGCCCTCAGGCGTAGGCGGCCAACTCGGCGAGAACCAGCAGCAAGCCAAGTTCGAAATCACCGACAAGAGCCTCGACTTCCTCGGCTTCAAGTCTCTACGCAACCTGCTCGGCTCGCTCCGCAAATCCAGCTTCGGACGCCACGACACCCGCGACCTGGCCACCGGCATCGAGGCCAGCGGCGCGTCGCGCACCTACGAGTTCGGCGACACGCTCAACCTCGACATCACCGCCACGCTGTCGAGCGCCATCCAGCGCGAAGGCCTCGGGCTGCCGCTCAACATCGAATACCGCGACTTGCAGGTCCACCAATGCGAGTATCAATCTTCCTGCGCTACGGTCCTGATGCTCGACTGCTCGCACTCGATGATTCTCTATGGAGAAGACCGCTTCACGCCGGCGAAAAAAGTTGCCATGGCGCTCTCGCACTTAATCCGCACGCAGTATCCCGGAGACTCTCTCTCGCTCGTCCTCTTCCACGATTCCGCCGAAGAAGTCCCACTCTCTCAACTAGCCCGCGTCAAGGTCGGACCGTATTACACCAACACGCGTGAAGGCTTGCGTCTGGCGCAAAGAATCCTGCAGCGCCAAAGAAAAGACATGAAGCAGATCGTCATGATCACCGACGGCAAACCCTCGGCCCTGACCCTCGAAGACGGACGCATCTACAAGAATGCGTTCGGCCTCGATCCGCTGGTCGTAAGCCAAACGCTCGAGGAAGTTTCGAAGTGCAAGCGCGCCGGCGTCCTGATCAACACCTTCATGCTCGCCTCAGATTACGGCCTCGTTCAGTTCGTGCAGAAGGTAACTGAAATGTGCCGCGGCAAAGCCTACTTCACCACGCCCTACACCCTGGGCCAATACCTGCTCATGGATTACATGTCGAGAAAGACAAAGACGATCCATTGATCGGACCCAATGAGCATCAATTCCCTGGAAACACACCCTCATTTTCATGATGCCGTAGACGGCGCTTTCTTATGCGCCGCTCTTGCCACCTTCATCACTGGGAATTGATAATGCGGGGAGAACCCCAATGCCTCTTCCTACGAAACTTCAATATATGCTGCGTCTTTCTATCCTTGGAACAGTCGCTATCGCCGCTGCATCACTGGTTTTCGGCTATCAGGCGACCCTTATCCCGTCCTCGCGCCTGGTCAAACCCGACGACCTGGTCAAGATTCTTCGGTCTGCTGATAGTGAGAAGCCGCTAATGATTCAAGTGGGTTTCCACGTCCTCTACTCGCAGGCGCACATTCCGGGTTCGGAATACATTGGCCCAGCCTCCAGCGAGACAGGTTTGAAGTCCTTGCGAAAGCGGGTGGAACCTCTGCCGCGAAACAAGTTCATCGTTCTTTATTGCGGGTGCTGCCCGTGGGGACACTGTCCGAACATCAAGCCTGCCGACGATGTGCTGCGTGGAATGGGTTTCACCAATGTGAAGGTTCTTTACATTGCCGACAACTTCGGGGCGGATTGGGTCGAGAAAGGCTATCCGGTTGGTAAGGGAGACTAGGAGTCTGCCGGTTTCCTGGCTGGAGTCGGCATGTTGAAGAAATCGATTCCCCTCGGCTTAGCGCTAATCGCAATAGCCGGACTTTATTTCATGAGCCGTCATCACGGCGCGCCCACCGGCACGAGGGGTAAGGGTGTCGCCGAAGAATCCCAGGCACCAGATTTCTCTCTTCCCGATTTAACGGGACAAAAACTCGATCTCTCATCCTATCGGGGAAAGGTCGTTCTTCTGGACTTCTGGGCAACCTGGTGCGATTTGTGCCGGGACGAGATTCCTCATTTCGTCCAGCTCCAAAATACATACGGCAGCCAGGGGTTGCAGATCATCGGCGTTTCCATGGACGACGGGCCGGAGCCGGTGCGTGACTTCTATCAGCGCCTCAAAATGAACTACCCAGTTGTGATGGGCAATGCAAAGACAGGTGAACTCTATGGAGGAGTTCTCGGATTGCCGATGGCGTTTCTGATCCGGCGGGATGGCCGGATCAGTGCCAAATATACTGGCGCAACCGACATCTCAGTCTTAGAAAAAGAGATCAAAACCCTGCTGTGAAGCAGAGCTTCATCTAGCTATCCAGGCTCGCAGCCATGGTCACCGTGGGCGCTGACTGCCTGTCTTTCAGTCATCCGAACGCTTCAACACAGAACCCGCCATTCGAACGAGGTGTGTTGGTCAGACACTTACGATACTCTATTAACTACCCATGGCAAACTGCGTTCGATGCGGCCGTCAACTCCCTGGTTTCTCTTTCGGCAAGAAAATCTGCCCGTGGTGCCGTCAGCACGAAGCCTACCGGCGCGGCGAAGTCCCCGACGACGCGCCGCAAACCGTCATGCCCACGCCCTGGGTCCGCCGCAGCGAATCCAGCATCGGCCTCACGCAAATCATTTTCGGTATCAACGCCGCCGTATTTCTCGGCATGGCGCTCGCCTCTTCTACCTTCATGGACTTCCCCGTGCGCGAACTCATACTGTGGGGCGCGAACGTAGGCGCGCTCACACTTTCGGGAGAATGGTGGCGCCTGCTGACCAACGTATTCGTCCACGGTGGCTTGATCCACATCGCCTTCAACATGTGGTGCCTGTGGAACCTGGGCCAACTGTGTGAATCGCTCTATGGACGCTGGACGTATGCCGCGATCTATCTCATCTGCGGCTTGGGAGCGAGTCTCGCCAGCGCTGCCTGGCACCCATACGTGCCCAGCGTCGGCGCCTCTGGCGCCATCTTCGGCCTTGCAGGAGCGCTCATAACCGCTCTGAAGTTAGGCGAGTTCTCTGTCCCGCGTGCCGCACTCTCCGGCACGTTACGCAGCCTCGGTGCGTTCGTTGTCTACAACCTCGTCTTCGGATTCGTTCTTCCCGGCGTCGACAACACCGCCCATATCGGCGGCCTCATCACCGGACTAATCGTCGGCGCACTAATCGCCCTAATCGCTCCACAGCGAGACCAGGCCCCGCGCCGCATCGCCGTCTTTCTAGTCCTGATTCTCGCTCTCGCGGGTGGTGCCATCGGGACAGCACGCCACTACGATGCACCGTTGCGTTTCGGACGAGTCAATATCGAGCACTCCTCGAGCCTCCCCGAGGTGCAAGCGCCGCTCCATCCCCCTGCGCTGTCACGCCGAGCGGAGTAGGACCGTCCAGCGGAAGATCCTACGCAGTCGAAGCATCCCTACACACACCACTTTAACGGATTCTGATCGTCGCCAACATATCGATGGTGATCGATACGCGACTGCGCGCGCGCTAGGCACCAGGTACTGGGTACTAGCTCTTCAACTCTCCCACCGCACGCCAAGCCTGATTGATGGCCTCGTCTGTGTAGGCGCGAGCCCCCGCGTCCGAGTTGGCGATTGCGATCCGTCCAAATGTTTTTCGCGCCCGCTCGCATGGTGTCTCGCCGCCTTCCAGCACGAATTTGTCCCACAAGCTGCTGTACTCGTAGGCATACCCGTGCGGCCAGCGGTTGACTGTAATCGCCAGGATGTCGCCCGCAGGATCAAACCCGCCCGGCCCCAGTGTCCGGCCCAGTTGCCGGCGAATTTTGCGCTCCATGGTTTCAAACGTCGTGTTGTAAAGTTCGATGCGGCCAGCGACGTGCTGTTCGCGCGCCGGACGGCCCGCGCGGCAGGGAGACTTGCTCATGTGCACGACCGTAGGCTCATCCGGGGAGCGTGGGCAGCGATACTCGCCAATGTTGACCGGGAGATCCAGGTCGACACCCGTATGGTAGCCGCCCGGCGCATAGATCGCATTCGCTCCCAGCTTCTGAAACGCAGTCCAGTTACGCAACAGCACATTGGTATAGAGCAGCGGCACCTTGGTCGCATAGGCCAGCGCCTCTTTCTGCGCTTCCGGCAAGTCTTCGCAGAGATAAGGGATCATCATGTTCCAGCAAGCCAGAATCACATGTTTCGCCTTGACGGTATAAACCTTGCCGCCCCGGGCGTAGGCGACCTCAACCTCGGTGGCTTGCGCCGGGTCACCAGAGCTGGTCGAGCCGACATGCTTCACCCGCACCGCCGTGCTGTTCAATCGAATTCGCAGGCTTGAGTTTTTCTCATCGAGCCTCGCGTAGTTCGCGCGCGCCGTAACCACATCTGTCGCTGAGTTGCCCGGTATAGCATCCGGGATCAGCTTGCGCACGAGCAGGCGCGCGATGCTGGCGTTGCCGTCCGGGAAGTGAAAGAAATATTTTCGCTCGTTGCTCAACCCCTCCGCTTCAATGCCCATTCCGCTGAAGCCTGGATAACCCGCGTCCGCCGCGTCTAGCGCGGCAACTGCTTCAATCCCAACCCCAAACAAAGGTTGCGAAATGGTCTGGTAGAGGCGAATCACGTCGCCGTGCACGCCTACTTGCTCTGTGAGGAATTGGGCGTAGCTGATGCGTGCCAGGCGTGCTTCTTTCTCTTCCGCGTTGAGTCCCGGAAGATAATCTTTCTTTTCCTGGCACAGACGGGATACGTCTTTGCGGGCCTGCTCTGCAATCGGAGCGTCGGCCATGAAGTGGACCCAGGCATCGGGCGCGGCGACCGCGAGATCGTAGGTCTCGCCACCGGGGAAAGGATATGGATCATCCACCAGCCTGTCGGTGCCAAAAGTTTCTTTGTCGAAGAAAATCTTGGGAACTCTCCCCATGGCGCCGTAAAGATCCCGGTCGAGATATTTTGGAAAGCTGGTCACTTCAATTCCCAATTCTTCAATGACGCCTTTCGCGACCTCGCTGTAAGGTTCGGGGCTCTCGATCGAGTACGTGCCTCCATAGCCGAGAAGCGTTCTCTTGCCTGCGCGGAATTCGTTGCGCTTGGCGTGGCCACCAAAGTCGTCATGGTTCTCGAGGATGAGAATGCGCGCGTTCGTGCTCGCACGCTTGCGATAGAAGTGTGCGGCGGCGAGGCCGCTGATGCCTCCGCCCACGATGACGAGGTCGTAGGCTTCGCCTGTATCTTGTGGCGTGCCGGCCCCGTCCCAGAAAGTACCATCGCGCAAGGAGTGCGCCGCTTCGAACGAGCCCACGTGGCTGCCGCGCAGTCCGGTGAGCGCGGGTGGGTAGTAGTTGGGAGATTTTTCGGGATCTGTGTTTTCGAAATCAGTGTCGGCAGCGGCGAGCAGATGCCTGGGCATCATGGCAGCTCCGGCGGTCACGGCGACGCCGTTGAGGAAGTCGCGGCGCGTGATGTTGCGATGCATTCCTAATTCACGGTCGCTCAGGTCGCTCATAGATCGTCGCTCATAGATCCCGAATCGCGTTGCGGGCTAGCCTTCGGCCTTTTTGACGGCCAGTTCTGCGCCCTGGAATCCGATGCGGCTGTGGGTGCCGTCGCAAAAAGGTTTGTTCACCGAACCGCCGCAGCGGCAGAGAGAAAAGGCGGGCTTGCCGGTGAGGTCGAACTGGTTTCCGTTGACGTCGACGAGTTCAATCGATCCCTCGGGCGCTTCTACGCGATAGGGGCCGTTGGGACGGACTGTGATCTTTACCTGAGCCATGACTTTGATTCCTCCAACCTTACGGGTTTCTAGTAAGGATAAGAAGATACCATTAAGCGGGGGTGGCTGTCGTGGGGCTTGGAAGTGGAGAATGAAGGCGAGACACATGTTCAGGCAGCATTAGTTCTGACAGCGAGTTGCACAGGGTCTTCGTTGGGAGTGGCTCGTTTCACGAGCGACTCCGCTGCCTCAGGATGACAAGCCGCGGGTTAGGATTTGCTGGAGTTTCTGGCTTCCCTAGCGAGCTCCTCGGCGAGCTTGAGCGCGTTTCTGGAGTGTTCGTGCGCCTGCTGGCTGAGTTCGTGAGCGGTCAGATGGTCTCCTTTGCCGTGGGCTACAGCGGCAGCGTTGTGGGCGTGGGCCGCCAGGTTGTGCAACTCTCCGACTAGGTTGTGCGGGCTTTGTGGCATGGAGGTTCTCCTTGGTCTTTAAGACATTAGACCACGGTCGCAGCCCTCCCTGCGCGAGAGAAACCAGGATCCCTCGTTTCACTCGGGATGACAACGACACTGGATGACAACGACACTGGATGACAACGAAAAGGGATAACGAGGAAACGCTCGATCCTAGGCCGCGAGGGTGTTGGCTGAAACCAGACTGCGATAGAGGTCCAGGTAGTCGTCGATCATGCGCTTGGTGGTGAAGCGTTCGCGGGCGCGGGTGTAGGCGCGGTCGGCGTAGGCTTGGCGCAGGGGGCGGTCGGCGTCGAGCTGGCGAAGAGTCTCGGCCAGGCTGCCGGCGTCGTTCGTGCGGAAGTAGAGAGCGGCGTCGCCCCAGAATTCGCGAAAGCTGGGAATATCGTTGGCGACAATGGCGCAGCGGGAAAACGCGGCTTCGAGAGGCGCGATGCCGAGCGGCTCATAGCGCGCTGTGGCAGCGTAGATGGCAGCGCGGCTGTAGAGGGCGCGCAGCTGAGCATCGGTCTGCGGCCCGCGCACAGCAACGGAGTTCCGCTCGGTCGAGACCTTCACGTCGGCGCGAATCGGAATGCGGGGCACAGGTACGGTTTGCTCCGCGCCCACGATGCAGACCGGGAACGGCTGCGCGTGCTGCGTCAGCAGGGTGACTTGCTTTCCGGCATCGAGCAGGCGTCCGACCGATAACACAGAGTCTTCCTTGCTGACGTAGGGATTGAAGAAGATGGGGTTGCGTCCGGGATAGATTACCGCTCCGCGGCGCGGCCGAGTGTAGGTGGCGCGAAGCGTATCGAGCATCCAGGCTGAGGGTGCGACTACAGCGTCGGCAGCGGTGATACCGCGAATTAGCGTGTCGCGATACCACTTTAGCGTGCGCGTAGGGCGCGGGCTGCAACCTTGGACAGCCTCGCTCCAACTGACGAGGTCGCCGTGGGCCATGACTACGCGCGGAACATTCACCGGGAGATCGCCGTGACAGAACTGGTGGAGGTGAAGCAGGTCGGGGCGAACTTCGCGAACCAGGCTGGCGAGGAAATCCGAAGACTCGTGCAGATCTTGCGGAGCCTCGTCCATCCACTCCAAGCGGAAAGCCGTGGGGCGATATTCAAGGCCATGGAGGAGGTCCATCCAGCCAGTCTGTTCGGGCAGGGGAATCTCGCCGAAGCTGACCAGCGTGACCCGGACGCCGCGCGTGACCAGTCCCGTGACAAGTTCACGGGTGTAGCTCCAGGAACCGGACATGGTATCGGCGGTGACCAGAACGTGCACAGGGCATCATTCTAGTGCTAATCGGTGTGAGGCGTCGAAGGTTTTCTGCGCCTGCCGAAGGTGCAGAATCTTGCATAGATTCAAGAGACGAATCAGTTCGAGCCCAACCTCAAGCGCATGTCACGGGCGAGACTGTCGATGAGCCGGATTTTGTCCGCCGCGGGGGCTGGGACCTCGGGCACGGCCATGGCTAGTTCACAAGAGAGCAGCATGGCGGTGAGGGATTCGCATACTTCACTGCGAATCTGTTGCTCGACCGAACGGCGGGCCTGAGTTTCCTCACGCTTGCGGCGATGTAGCGCGGAGCGGACCTCGCGCAGCAGACGCTCCATGCCGCTGACGGCGAAGTTGAGGTAGACGGGAAAGGCCGTTCCCAGATGCTCGATCACCTGGTCGCTTTCGGCGGGCTCATTTTCTAAGAGGAATTGGTCGATCACGACGGCTGAGTAAGTCTGTTCGCGCAGCCGGGCTACCGCTTGCGACAGATCTTCCGCCCAGTGGGTTTCTTCGCCGGTGGCATCTTTTACCGTGGCAGCGCACTCTTGGCCGCGTGCCGAAGGGGTTATGAGTAGAATCATGCGGTTTCTGTAGCACGCGGCGCACCACTGCCGCTGATATTGAAAAGGCTAGGTTTACAGAACAATGCCGGATGTGCTGTTCCCGTTGCGGAACGAGAAGGCAGTTCTCAGTTCCCAGTTCTCAGTTCTCAGTTTCACCACCCACGGTTCTTACTGAGAACTGAGAACTGATTTTAGGTTTGGGCAGCGTAGTCCTTTAACTTGCGGTACAGAGTTGTCTTGCCGATGCCTAGCAGACGGGCGGCCTGCAATTTATCGCCGTTGAGTTCCGCGATGGCGTTGAGGATGGTCTGCCTCTCCAGTTCCGCCATGGGGACGATCTTATTTTGACTATGTCCGTTGCCGTTGGATGGAGCGGCAGCGTGGGCGCCGGCGATCGCCGGAGGCAAGTCGGGCACATGGATTAACGGTCCGCTGGTGAAGGCGCAGGTGCGCTCCAGACAGTTTTCCAGTTCGCGGACGTTGCCCGGCCAGTCATAGGCCAGCATGGCTTTGACGGCCTCGTCCGTAAGGATTTTTTCCTGCCCGGAGGCGCGCGAGGTGCGTTCCATGAAATGAGCGATGAGCAGCGGGATATCCTCGCGACGTTCGCGTAGCGGCGGGATTCGCAGGCTGAGCACGTTGAGGCGGAAATACAGGTCGCGGCGGAAAGAGCCTTCCGTCACAGCCTGCTCCAGGATGCGATTGGTCGCAGCCAGGATGCGGACGTTGATGGGAATGCGGCGGGTGCTGCCGACGGGACGAATTTCCTTTTCCTGAATCGCCCGCAAGAGTTTGGCCTGGAGGTCAACAGGAAGCTCGCCGACTTCGTCGAGAAACACGGTGCCGCCCTCGGCGATGGCGAGCAGTCCGTCCTTCGCTTGATTGGCGCCGGTGAACGCACCTTTCACATAGCCGAACAGTTCGCTTTCGATCAGCGTGGGCACCAGCGAGCCGCAGTCGACGGGGATAAATGGCTTGTCGTGGAACGGTCCGGAATAATGAATAGAGCGCGCTACCATCTCCTTGCCGGTGCCGCTCTCGCCGAGGATGAGCACCGGGTGGGAACTGTTGGCGGCTTTGGCAATGATGCGGTAGAGCTTCTCCATTTCGGGGGCGCGGCCGACGATGCCGCCGTAGCCCTGCTTCGACTTGAGCTTCTCGCGGAGCATGCGGTTCTCGGTCTTCAACTTCAGGTGGGTGGAGACGCGCTGCAACAGGAGTTTGAGTTCTTCGACGCTGAACGGTTTGGTCACGTATTCGTAAGCCCCGTTCTTCATGGCCTGGACGGCTGACTGCACGGTGCCGTAGCCCGTCACCACGATCACGAGAGCCTCAGGGCGGTGGGCCTTGATTTGACGGAGAGCTTCGAGGCCGCCGGCGCCGGGCAGGCGCAGGTCGAGCAACACGGCGTCTATGCTTTGAACTTGCAGCAGGCGATAGGCATGCTCGGCGGAATCGGCAACGTGGGCGATGAAACCGAGGGACAGTGCGACCTCGCGGCAAGCGTCGCGGATGGAGCGCTCGTCGTCGACGATGAGGAGGTTCAGAAAATTTGCGGCCATGATCTGGGGGGTAGCGAGGGTGTGGGTTACTGCGACTGACGTCATAAAAGTGATTCCTTTTTGATTTGCTGAATTGGTGTTGGTGACTGGGTTTCCGAATCTGGATCGGGGTTGTCCAGAGGGCCAGAAGGCTGAGAGGCGCGGGGGAGCAAGATCAGCACGCGAGTGCCGCGGCCGGGTTCGCTTTCGAAGTGGATCAGTCCGCGTTTGGTGGTGACGATGCTGCGGACCGTGGTTAATCCCAGGCCGGTGCCTTGGCCGGCATTCTTGGTGGTGAAGAATGGCTCGAAGAGGCGCTCGCGGGTGGCGGCGTCCATGCCGTGACCGTTGTCGCCCACGACGAGCAGCACGCATGGAAAGGCTGGGAGCTCGGCCGGTGAGATAGCGCCGTCGACTGCCTGAAATTTGCAGTTGCTGGTCTCGACGATGATGCGGCCGCCGCTCGGCAGAGCGTCGCGCGCATTGAGAACCAGGTTCAGCAGGACCTGCTGCGCCTGAGCCTGGTCAATGCTGACTGCGCCTAATTCCGGGTCAAGATGCAAATCGAGGGCGATGTTTTCCCCGATAAGCCGGCCCAGTAAATCGTGCATCCCGCGGGCGATTTCGTTGAGGCACAAAGTCCGAACCGGTGTGGCTTGCGGCCTGGCAAAAACCAGCAACTGCTTCACCAGGCCGGTGGCTTGCACAATGGCGGAGCGAATCTCTTCGGCGTAACGGCGGCGGCGGTCGCGTGCATCGAGGCTCGAGAGTAGAAGATCGCAGTAGAGCATGACGCCGGTGAGCAGGTTGTTGAAGTCATGCACCACGCCCCCGGCCAGACGGCCGACCGCCTCCCATCTCTGAGCCTGGAGCTGGCTTTCTTCCACGGGACTTTCGGCGTTGGCTCCGTCTGCCAGATCCGGCCACGGAAATGGGGTTGCGGTATTCATGCATTCACTTTGGCGCGGGACAGTTCCCGAAAGAAACCCTACGATGGGCTCCTTGATACCTCGGTGCTCCCGAATCGGGAACCCCGAGTGGCAAACCGTCCCGCTAATCGATCTCAATATAGGAGGGTGAATCCGACACTGCGAAGGGCATCCGTCACTCAAAACAGGAAAAACCTGTGGAAAACTCGGCAAGAAGTTTAGTTTCTGCTAGATAGGAGAAATAATAAGCATCGAGAACCGCTCGAATAGGGCTACGAATGAAGGAATTGGACCGGTTTATTCGGGGAGCGCGCTCGGGGATTGACCGCTGGCCATGGACTTTGAGTCGTTGAGGGTCAGCGGAGCCGTCAGCCGAAAAGTTAGCCGACGTCCCTTTTGGACCTGCACAATGTCTGAGCGGAGGTCGGAAGGCGTGCCGGGGGGCCAAGTGTTCGGCGATTGTCCCCGGGCAAACAGGCTGGAGGTCTGAAGCGCAAGTTGCCTGCCCTCGATCGTAATCCCATTTAGAGTCAGCCGGAAGTAGCCGGAACCGGGAACCAGGCCCGGCCGGTCAGTTTGGGATTGCGCGGACTCAACCCGCCCTGTCACAGCCGTACCTCGTTCAACGAAGATGTCGCCATCTACGCTTAGGGGCGCGGCAACCGATGCGGTGAAGGCGTCACCGGCATGAACCTTGGTAGTGGAAAGCGAGTCGTCTAATTGCACGGTCAGTAGGGTTCCGGAGGGCAGGATGCGCGAGCGCAATCCTGCGCGAAAAGGCAGACTCAATTTCGGAACGGGCGGAGGAGCGGGTCGAGCGGTGTCGCTAACCGTGGCCGGATTACTATCTGGGCGGAAAGGAAGTCCTTGTGCGTCGACCGAATCGGCGTTCGCCGGATTCGAGGGCTCCGACCGGGCACAGCCTTGGCTCAGGCTCAGCGCAAGACAGAACATCCCGAAGATAGCGCTGGACCGGAGAACCCGAGAGAGTGTTGTCATCGCATCCATGGTCGCGCCGCTTTCTGCTCTGCAACAGTGGCAAATGAAGTACCAGATCAGGGTTCATGGAATCAAGTACATAAGAAGACGGTCCAAGCCCATGCGTGTAGAAGTTGCCCGATCGCGTGTGGAGATTCGCGGAGATGGCTGGTTCGGGTCGGATTCCAGGGCAAAAGAAAATCGCGGAGGACGCTGGCGTCCTCCGCGAGAGCTTTCCAAAGCGTTACACCAGCCTCGTTACGGCTTTTTAGTGCTCGGCTTCGCAGTGGGCTTCTTCGGCGCAGCTTTCTTTTTGACCTCGCCTTCCCTGCCGCCGATGAGCGTCAAGGCGTCCGTGGTGTTGAAGGGGAATCGGCGAACCGAGGTTTGGCCCGTCGTGCTCAGGGTAACGTCAACGCGGCGATTGCTTGCCATTCTGATCGTCACCATATTCCTGAGAATCCTTTGCCGCTCTTCTGGACTCAGGTCAGGATTACTCTCCACTTCACTCTTCACCCGGTCGTCGGTCAGGTTGTCTTCCTTGCCGTACGCCTTGATATCAATGTTGGCTTCGGGGACGCCCTGTTCAACCAGGAAGCTCTTGACGCGGTTGACTCGACGCTCGGAGAGCGCCTGGTTATATTCGGCGGAACCGCGATGATCAGCATGTCCCCCAAGAATCAGGTGCGCCTCTGGTTTGCTTTGGAGATATTCCTTGAAGTCAGTCGCCAGCGAGATCAGCGTTTTTTGCTGACTCGGCAGCAGACCACCCTTGGGATTCGCGATCTTAGGATAGTCGGTTACAAAGTAAACGCTGTGCAGCGAGAGCCGCGCTTCCAACCGTACGATCTCTGGATTGACCGGCGGGGGCGGATTCTCGATCATCACTTCGGTTGAGGCTTTAGCCGTCAGACCACGCGTATCCGTGCAGGTAGCACCGACTGTGATGGCACCCGGCGACGCTCCGGCGGTATTCAGCGTGGCTGAATTGCCACTACCGGAAACGGTTCCGCCGCTGGCGGTCCAGCTGGCTACTGAGACTCCGGCACCATCCGGGCTGGTGCAGTTGGCCGACAAGCTCACGGTTCCACCGGCCTGCAGACTACTTGGACTGGCAGAAATAGATATGCTGGGCGGGTTCTTCGGCGGCAGCGGCTTCACCATGAAGTTCGCCGAGCAGCTGGCCACATTGTTGTTCTTCTCTTTGGCGTCGGTAACGTGGGCGGTCACGGTGTAACTGCCGGGGGCCGCGTTGGAGGTGTCGATCTGGGCGGTGGTATCTTTCCCGGTGATCTGACCTCCATTGCCGGTCCAGGCGTACGTGACGGTATGCTTGGGGTTGAAGTTGCTGATAGCGACCGTGGCGGTGATAGGCTCGCCCACCAGCACTTCACCCGGCTGCACTGAGCAACTGGCGGCGGGAGCTAGCGCAGGCGCGCCACCCCAGCTGAAAACAAGCCCGGTGCGCAGGCGGACACCTTCAAACGATGGACGCCGCAGTTCGGGAAAATCCGAGCTGGCGAAATCGGAATAATTGTGCCGGGCCCAGACGTAATCCGCTTCAAACAAGCGAAAAGCCAATTTCTTGTTGATTGGCAGATCCATTCCGCCACCGAG
The DNA here is from genome assembly GCA_963809605.1 of uncultured Acidobacteriaceae bacterium. Taxonomy (GTDB): domain Bacteria; phylum Acidobacteriota; class Terriglobia; order Terriglobales; family Acidobacteriaceae; genus Sulfotelmatobacter. Next base: position 65,917 of record CAWEKM010000001.1, read on the forward strand.
GATGGCTCCGATTCCATTTCCGGCGGAGAGCCCGCGGTGCGCCATATGAAGCGTGGTCCAACCGAATACGTGCTCTCGTAGTTGTCGTTTCCCCAATTCTGCCCGAGGTCGGCCTCCGCTCCCCAATGCGGATCGAAATTGTAAGTAAAGGCAAGGCCAAATCCCTTGGCCATATCCGGCACTTGAAAGCCAGTGGGACTTGAGGGATCGCCGTCGATCGCAGGAACTGTCGCACCTGGATGCAACCATTGATATCCCACAAACACGTCATATTTCGGATTCGAGTCGCTTTGTGCCAGCGCAGGAATCGAGATAAGTGATACCGCCAGAACCACGGACAGGCCCGCGATGGCGCGGCTCCTGGTTAAGCGAAAACAAACTGACATTCCAACCTCCAATAATGTGCGCACGGGCTTGCACGCTTTCGCACGCAGGCGGCGCTGAAAAACAACTTATGATCAACAGCTTGAACCACCTCTGCCGGGAAACCGGTCATTCTAACGCACTGCAATCTTAAAGAGAAAGTGCGATTTTCAAGAATTGCTTCCTCGGAGAAACCGTGCCTATGGTTCCATCGTCGCTTGAGGTCATGGTCTCAAATTGACATGACTATGACAGAACCTCGATTCCGGCGTTGAGTTGCGCCTAATCGTCGTGGACCCAGCCTCCAGACCTTGCCCCGCAGGAAGCTAGCCGCGTATGGTTGTAGTTTCGCCGCTGACGACGCCGCGAAGAAGTACGACCTTGAAGAAGCGGGCAGAACCATAGGGATGAGCCACGAAAAAGTACTGATTGTTGAAGACGAAGAAAACGAACGCACGGGCCTGGCGGAGTTGGTTTCCTCCTGGGGATATCGCGCCGAAACCGCCCGCGACGGCGTGGAAGGCCTGGAGAAAGCCGCGCAATGGGTACCTTCCATCGTCGTCACGGACATGAAGATGCCGCGCATGGGTGGCATCGAACTGCTGGAACGGCTGGGAGAACAATCCCAGGCCGTGGCGGTGATTGTTGTGACGGCACAGGGCACAATCGATAGTGCGGTGCAGGCTATGCGGGTGGGTGCGTATGACTACGTCACCAAACCCATCGACACCAACCGGCTGCGCACCATGCTGCAAAACGCAGCCGTGTTGGTGGGGACGCGCGCGGAACTGGAGAGTGCACGCCGCAAGCTGAGGGATTCGGGCTCGCTGGGCACTTTGCAGGGAGCATCGCGCAAGATGCAGGAGATTTTCCGGCTCATCGAACTGGTTGCGCCCAGCACAGCGTCGGTATTGATTACGGGAGCCAGTGGTACCGGCAAAGAGTTAGTGGCCCGCACCATCCATCAACTGAGTCCGCGTCGCGAGCGGCCCTTTGTTGCCATCAACTGCGCGGCCATTCCTGAAACTCTGATTGAAAGCGAGATCTTTGGCCACGAAAAAGGCGCTTTCACGGGAGCGTTGGAGCGCCGCACGGGCTGTTTTGAGCTGGCCGAAGGGGGAACAATCCTGCTGGATGAAATTGGGGAAATGCCGGTGGGAACTCAGGCCAAGCTCTTGCGCGTGCTCGAGGACCACAAACTGCGCCGGCTGGGCAGCAAAGTGGAAACGGCAGTCGATGTGCGGGTGCTGGCTGCTACGAATAAAGTTCCGGACGAGGCCGTCGCCAGCGGAGAGCTGCGCAGCGATCTCTATTATCGGCTCAACGTGTTCAACATCCACATGCCTCCTCTTCGGGAACATAAAGAAGATATTTCCGATCTGGTGCAACTTCTTCTCTCGGAAATGAGCGCGAAGCACTCCCGCAAGGTTGCAGCGGTGAGCGAGGCCGTGCTGAATCAGTTCAACAATTATTCCTGGCCGGGGAACGTCCGCGAATTGCGCAACACCATTGAACGCGCAGTAATCGTCTGCGACAGCGGCATGATCGAAACCAAACACCTGCCTCCGGGTTTTGGACACGCGCCCTTGCGCCCTGCGGCGAATGACCCGGACGCGGTGCGTCTGGGTGTGGGCACGACCGTCGGTGAGGCGGAAAAGATGCTAATCCTTAAGACCCTGGAATCCACCAGCAATAACAAGACGAAGGCTGCGGAAATCCTCGGCATCAGCCTGAAAACCTTGCATAATAAGCTCAAGGAGTACGGCGGCAGCGCCCCGGATGCGGCCTCCGAGGAAACCCAGTGATCAGAGATCAGTGGTCAGTGTCCAGGGGTCAGTGGCCAGTGAAAGACCTTCTGCCACTTCGTTAGTACATCCGCTATGCCAGCTTTAAGAGGTCACTGAACACTGATCACTGGCCACTGATCTTTGGCCACTGACCACGGATTTTCTATGCGACGCAAAACCATCATCGTGCTGGGCATCACCTTCATGGTGACCGTGATGGTGACTGCGTTCTCCTATCTCTACGTTTCGGAGACTCTGAGCCAGCAAATTACTGGCGCCTGCGATGGCGCCGAGCGCCTCACCAAGCAACTGCAATACCTCGCGTCGAACGACATGCCAGATTTGAGCAGCACTCGCGTGGATACCAACAATCCTGAAGCGGTACGACGGGCGCTCGCCGAGTATTTGGCGATGGATACGAACATTTTGAATGACCTTCAATCCGATATCGCCCTTTGGCCCTACGTTTTCGATGCCTCCGTCGTAGACGCGAACGGCAAGGTCCTGCTCCACACCACTCCCCAACTCGTGGGCAAGCCGGCTGTAGAGCGGCCGGATTTTAATCGGGTCAGGGCGGCTCGCTTCCGCCGGCAACTCCGCATCGCATATGGTCCGGCGACGGTCTATGACGTGAGTTCTCCTCTGCTGCTAAATGGAATGCCTTTCGGCACGATCCACATCGGTGTTTCCAGCGTCTTTCTCAGGAGTGAAATCGAGCCTCGCTTACTCCGCGCTGTGTATTTTTCCATCACGTTTATCTTCGTTTCCTTCCTGCTGGCGGCGCTTCTGTCGAATCTCGCTCTCGGGCCGCTCAAGGAGATCAGCCGCAACCTGGACAGTGTCACTTCGGGAGCAACCGAGGAACTGTCGGGAAAAGAGTCGGAACACGATGAATTCGGCCTGGTCACGCTGAAGATCGCTAACCTCGGCCGGCAGATGCGCGACAGCCGGGAAATTTTTTCTGCGCTGAAAGACAACGTGGACCAGCTCATGTCGAAGTTGCAGGACGGCTTGATGCTGTTCGCGCGAGATTCTCGTGTGGTGCTAGTGAGCGCGCCGGTGGAACGCTTCCTCGGCAGGCCTCGAGGAGAGCTGCTGGGTAGGACGGTGAAGGAAGTCTTTACCCGAGACACACCGTTCGGAATTATGGTGCTCGACGCTTTTGAACACAGGGGCGTGCTCTCGCAGCGCGAGTTTGTCGCACCCGCCGGCCGGCGGGTGCAGGTTTCTTTGGATTTTGTTCAGGAGAAGAGCACGCAGATCGGCGCTCTACTGATTATGCGCGATGCCGAATCGGTGCGCCGAATCGGAGACGAAATCGAGATGTCCCGCCGCCTCTCGGCCAGCGGACGCGTGACTGGCGGCGTTGCCCATGAAGTGAAGAATCCCATCAATGCCATCGTGCTGCATTTGCAACTGCTGCAGAACAAGCTGTCGCAACTCGATCCTGATACCCGCCGTCACATGGATATTATCGGCAGTGAGATTCACCGCCTCGACCGCGTCGTACAAACTCTGGTCGACTTCATGCGGGCTCGCGAACTGCATCTGGTGGAAGTGGATTTCCGCCGCGTGCTCGAAGAAGTAGCACTGCTCGCCACTCCTGACGCCGAGCAGCATGGCGTCACCATCCAGCGCGACATGCCGGCGGAGCCGCTTTCCGTCAAGGCCGACCTCGACTTTATGAAGCAGGCCCTGCTCAACGTGGTGCTTAACGGGATCCAGGCCATGCCGCGAGGGGGCGAACTCACTATCTCAGCGCGCCGCGACGATCATGCCGCCATCGCAGAAATCTGCGACCGAGGTCTGGGCATCGCTCGAGACGTGCAGGACAAGATTTTCGAGCTTTACTTCACCACCAAGAAAGACGGCAATGGCATCGGCTTGGCCCAGACTTACCAGATTCTGCAGTGGCATTACGGATCGGTGGAATTTGAATCGACGGAAGGTGAGGGGACAACATTCCGCTTTCGCCTGCCTCTGGCGACATCGAGTCTGCGCCCACAGCAGGAGACTGCCGCCCACTCTACCAGTTCGGACTGAATATGATTCTGGCCTTAATGCTTGGGTTATGTCTGTGGAGCGCGGCTTGGTTACCGCCAGCGCTGCGCGGATCTGTGCCGCAAAGCGCAGGCCAGCCGCCCGCGACGGCGTCGTCAGACTCATCTCAGAACCAGGGTAATTCCCCGTCTCAAGCGCAGACGCCACCCTCTCAAACCGCCCAGCCCGCGCAGGCGCCGAATTCTCTCCCGAACCCTCGCGGTCAAGCCAAGCTGACTCCGGCTCGCCCCCGCCGTAAGAAGACGATTCCTCCCAATTGCTCGAACGCCCCAACTGCGCTAAGCACCACACTCGGCAGACCGGCCGATCCAGCGAACTCAACGGGGGCTGCATCGACTATCTCAGGATCGACCACTCCAGGACCGTCAACTGCCGGATCAGACGATAGCGATGCAAAGAATGCAAATGCGCTGGCCCTAAAACCTTGTCCGCCGCCCAAGAAAGTCGTACGCAACGGAGGATCAAGCGAGCCCAAGGTCCAACTTACGGGGGACACACCCGCTGAACAAGCCTCCGACAAATCCTCGACCAACCAGCTCAGGGCCGCGACTGAAGAAAATCTGAAGAAAGCCACAGCACTTCAGCTCAACTCCAGCCAACGGGAGATGGTGAATCAGATCCGCGAGTTCATGGCGCAGTCAAAAGCAGCCGTCGCCGCCGGAGACCTGGAGGGCGCCCACAATCTAGCGTTGAAAGCTCACTTGCTTTCTGTTGAGTTGGTGAAGCCGTAAACCGGCGCACAACGAGCTTCAGTATCGACGGTTACGGCAGCGATCGCCTGCCGCAGGTGAGCACGGGGAACATTCGCAGAGACTACTCGTCGCCTGGGTCGCGCCGGACGATGGCCGCCTTCTTTGCGCCCAGGGAAGATTTCGCCGTGGCCACGTGCTGACTGATGGCAACACGCAGCTGTCGGGCAAGCCTTCTAAGCTCCAATTCGCTGGAGCGAGAAAACGGCTCACGACAGAGAACTTTAATCCTTGAGCAAAGCTCTTCAATGCGGGAATCGCTTGAAGAAGGCACGCGAGATTTTAACCCGGTTGATTATTCTGTTCGATACAGTAGATTCCTGATTCCCACATCGAGACACTGCAAAGGTTGGAGGTTCCTTCGAAAGAACTCTTCAGCTGTCCGCTGCTTTATGCTTTCGTGCAATATCTTCGTACTGTCCGCACTCTTGCCCTCTCAGGGTACCAGCATAAGTCTTGCGCTGTGATCGATTTGGAAGACCGTGTTCGGTGCGGGCCTGCCCTGTTGATTTGGCAACGCGGTTGCCTTAGATCCTGCATGCCAATTAAGAAGAAAAGAGAAGAAGAATGGCGAAAACTTTGCAAGTTGATAGCCGATGAACCCGACCCGTGGCGGCTCTCCAAGCTCGTAGATCAGCTTATTAAAAAGTTGGATGCCCAGCGGCGAACTCTGCGGAGGAGCAAACACCGGATTCATTTGGGAGGAAGGAGTAACTAAACAGCGCGCCCCGGATTTGCTGGAACCACTTTCGTCGCGAGGACCGCGCACAACCGTTCTGCCTGCTTTGCCTCGGTCTTCCGTTCCGAGCGAAGCGCCTGCAATCGTTGCTCGTAACGCTGTGGTTCCCATTTGTCGCGTAGTTTCATGGGGAAAAAAGATCCTTGACCACGGGAGTTTAGCATTTTCCGCGAACCGCGGCTTTACAATGATGTAGACGAGAAAAATTGCAGATTCGCGCTTGCTTCGAACCACAAGGCGGCGGTCGTGAGGGTCCGAATGTCTGACTGACTGACGCTAACCCATGACCGCCAATCTGATTTTCTGGACCCAATACTAGGCGATGCACCTGTTACAGGCAATACAGCGGATTCCGTAGCTCACCAAGAGAACCAAAGAGCCTCGGCGGCCCTCACTTCCCTTTCGCCCTCGCCGCATTCACCTTGTTCAGCAAATCCTGCGACATGGCCTGCACCGGGCCGGAAATCTTCACCGCCTCCATCAGCACGTCGCGAGCCTCGTTGACGCGGCTCAGCTTCGCATAGGCAAAACCCAGGCGATAAAGCGCGATCGAGTATTGCTGATCGTCCGCTCCCTTGAGCAGCGCCGCGGCGGACTTCAATTCGGGGATTGCCGCCGCCGTCTTGTCCTGCTTGATGTAGGCGTATCCCAGGACAGAATGAGCAACCCCCGCCGATAGTTTGCGCGACTTATCGGCAACCGGGTCATCTGCCTTTGCGGCCGCAATCGCCCTCTGCGAGTAGGTCACAGCCTTGGCAACGCTGCCCGGCTTGGGGTCGTCAACGTACGACCCAGCCAATAACAGCAAGGCAGGCAGCGAGTTGGGATTCGCCGCCAGCGTTTTTTCTCCGTACGCAACCAGCCGCGCCTGATCGTTCAACTGTCCCGGGCCCAGCGTATACATCGCATAGCTCGAGACCTGATCCTGAAATTTTGAATCGGGAAACGCCGCGGAGTACTTTTCGATGTCAGCCATCCGGCTCTTGGCGTCATTCTCGCTGGCGATCGCGTTGAAACCTGCTGACTCAAGAAAATCGCAGTTGTTTTTGGCCGCGCTCTTGTCTTCCTCCACTTGTTTTTTGAAATCGTCGTCGCTCACGCCATCCGGCTTGGGTTCTTTGCCGATGGAGCTGCAGACCGCCCCACCCCTTGCCGCATAGTCGATCAACTTCGTGTCATCCTTCGCCTGCTGCGCGATACTGGTCTGCGAGACCAAGATATCGAGATTCCGTGGACTCCCCGCCAAAGCCATATCTCCATAATCAAGCGCCTTGTTCAAGTCGCCTGCGGCCTGGTAAGCCTGCGAAAGCTGCCAGTTCCCATAAGCCACCGCCGCCGGGTTCGACGAGTACTTCTGCGCGAAGTCCTGATACATGGCGAGCTTTTTCCCTGCATCCTGCTCGTTCGTAATGGCCTGAAGATCGTGGTCTTCGGGCGTGCCTGCGGGAATCACGATCCTGTCGGCCTGCGCGCTGGCGCTCGGCTGCAGAAAGAAAAAGCAGAAGGTAACGACTACCAGCAGCGACCCTGCATAACATTTCATAGGTCACCTCAGCATCAGCGAGAACCGATCTCCGTTCCAAACAGCACGCGAATCCTAGCGCTGAATGCGTGTGGAAGCAAGAAAGAACGGTGGTCGGTGTCCAGTGGTCAGTGGTCAGTGGTCAGCGAGAAAATGTCGTACCCGAAAAGAATCTTTGGCCACTGGACACTGACCACCGACCACTGCCTCTGAGTTAAATTAAAAGCATGCGCTCGATCTTCGGCCAGCGTCCGCTGCGTTTCGTCTTTGCCGCCAACGTGATTTCCATGTTAGGCAGCGGGATGAACTCGGCCGCCGTAGCCTGGTACATTCTCGAAGCCACGCACTCGGAAATGGCGCTCGGCACGTTTGCCGTGCTGCAGACCGTTCCCGCCATGCTCATGCTTCCCTTCACCGGAGTCCTCATCGACCGCGAAGATCGCCGCCGTCTGGTCATGTGGCTCGATGCCGTGCGCGCCGTCATCATCGTAACCGTGGCGATTCTCGCGTTCCGGCATCGCGTGCAACTCTGGCAACTCTATTTGATGAACACGCTGGTGGCCGCGGGCTTCTGGATGTTCTGGCCAACCATCACGGCCCTGATCCAGGAACTCACGCCCGAAGGCCAATTCGTGCAGTCGAATACATTTCTGTTAGCCGGGATTCAAGGAGGATGGCTCATCGCCGGCTCTGTCGTCGGCTTCATGTACAACCACATCGGCCTTGGCGGCGTGCTGCTCATCGACGTTTCCACCTACGTGGTTTCATTCCTGTGTTATCTAGGCGTGCGCAAGGGACGCCATGTTGTGTTGCGTCCTGAAGAATTGCGCGCCGACATTCTTGCCGCTGAAAATCAGTTCCAGCGTTTCTGGCGCGAGATGCGCGAAGGCCTGCACTTTCTTCGCGATCATCGCCCCGTCGTGCTGCTCGGCGTCAGTTGGGCATTGTTTCTCGGCGCCATGATCACAGGAGTGGTTGTCACTCCATCGCTCAGCGAACGCGTTTTCCACGCCGGCGCCGTCGGCTACGGCTGGCTCAACGCCGGATGGGGCACCGGCGCATTTCTCAGCGCCTTATATGCGCCGTCCATCATCGCAAGTCTCGGCGGACGTCGTTCGGTCGCGTTTTCCATGGCGATCATCGCAGCCTGCGTGGTTTGCGCTCCCGTGTCGCACTGGCTGGTCGCAGCCATACTCCTGTATGCAGTGATGGGATCAGCCCGCGGTGTCGGCGGTATCGCCATGAACACCAGCCTGATGGAGATGGTCCCGCAACATCTGATGGGACGCGTGCAAAACGCTTTCTACTTTTTCGGCACGTTCCTTCAGTTGGTGCTTGCTCTCGCCGTCGGCGCAGTCGCGCACAAAGTCAGCCTGGTCGCAGCCTTTGCGATCCTGGCCTGCGTTTACGGCTTGGCGTTTGTGGCCGCGAGTTGGCCGGTGGGATCGGGGACCGCAGTCGAAGAAGTCATCGTGACAAAATAAAGTCAAATCACCACCGACGCATGGGTACCATTGCGATGTCATCCCGACAGCGCGCGCTCTGCTTCGCGCGCGGAGGGATCTCCGCCGGCACGATCGCGGAGCGTCAGCCAGGAGACGCGACTCTGGCCAGCGCCAACGTTGCCGGCTCTGCGCCTCTGTGGTAAATCCAAGCCTCCCACTGTTATTCTTTCCCATTCCAAGGAGCCCTCATGTCCGCTGACCTGCAAGGCCGCAACGGAGTCGTCTTCGGAGTCGCCAACAAGCGCTCGATTGCCTGGTCCATCGCCCAGGGACTGCACGCCGCCGGCATGAAGCTGGCCATCACCTACCAGAACGAGCGCTTGGAGCAGGAAGCGAAAGACCTCATTCTCTCCCTGCCCGGCGCCGAGGCCTATATGTGCGACGTCAGCAAAGACGAAGAGATCGATCGCCTCTTCGCCACACTCAAAGAGCGTCACGGCAAGCTGCACACGCTGGTGCATTCGGTCGCCTACGCTCCCGCCGACGAACTGAAGGGAGAGTTCGTAAACACAACGCGCGAAGGCTTCCGCATCGCGCTGGATGTGAGTGTCTACTCGCTGATAGCAGTCGCCCGCGCAGCCGCGCCGCTGATGGAAGACGGCGGTTCCATCATCACGATGACCTACTACGCTTCAGAGAAGGTTGTACCGCGCTATAACGTGATGGCAGTTGCCAAAGCTGGCCTGGAATGCTCGGTGCGCTATCTCGCTTATGACCTGGGGAAGAAGAATATCCGCGTAAACGCCATCTCCGCCGGACCGGTGAAAACCCTGGCCGCACGCGGCATCTCAGGCTTCGGTGACATGCTCAAAGCCCACGCCGAACACGCCCCGCTCGGCCGCAACATCGATATTGCAGAAGTCGGCTCGACCGGAGTCTTCCTCGCCTCCAACGCGAGCAGCGGCATCACCGGCGAAGTGATTTACGTGGATTGTGGATATAACATCATGGGGTTCTAGAAGGCTCTGGCCCCAGCCCTTGTACAATCTCAACGGTAGCGCAATGGCGATGTTTGTTCATTTGACGGCTGAGTCCCACGTCCCACGGATTCGCCGAAACGGAATCGCTCGTTTGCGTAAGCTTCTCGGCGCATCACCCGAAGGTGTTTACGCTGTGCCCGTTGCACGCGACTTTTACGCCTCTCACCAGTGGTTGAGAGAATTGAAGAGGCGAAACCATGGCCCGATCGCAGGCATCTACTTTCGAGTCCCCGATGAGCAGGCAGTTTGGGTCGGCCACTATGGGCAGGCACATCGTCTTGTCACCGCTGCCGAGGCTATAGCTCAGTTTACAAAGGCAGACGACCCGTGGGGTTGGGAGGTCGTAGTACCCCGTCGTATCGAGGCGAGCGAAATTCACAAGACCAGGCGACTGCCCCAAGTGATCGGCTGGAGGTTTTTCCCCAAGGCGAAGGGGAAGCCACCCTTCTGCACCTGCAAATTCTGCAATCGCGGCGACTATGGCAGCGCGAAACTGCGAAGACGGCTCGGCTCACCTGACGATAAATAGCTGCTGTCTCAAAGCTGACATTGTGATAGGGGACAATCAGGCGCTGGCACGCGTCGGGCCGAAGTGGTCGCTGCAAGGGGTTAGGCCCCGCTTATCCTGATCCGCCGCCCGCTCTCTCCATCCCGCACCAACGAAATTTCGAAATCCCGTTCCCGGCACAACCGTGGAAACTTCTCTCCCCACTCAATCAGCAAAACGCTGCCCTTCTCGGCACGCAGATCATCCAGCCCGAGCGTCTCCAATTCGCGCGGCGTATCCACGCGGTAAAGATCAATGTGATAGAGGTTGGCTCGCGGACCGCGATACTCATGTACCAGCGTGAAGGTAGGACTGGTGACGTCTTCTTCTTCCGCCGCTCCGAAGCCCGCAGCGATTCCCTTGACCAGCGTGGTTTTCCCCGCGCCAAGATCGCCGCGCAGCAGAACCAGCTTGGGCGGAGCCAGCATCTCCGTCAGGGTCCGTCCGAAGGCAATCGTTTCCTCAGCTGAGTGTGTGGTTATCTCTCTCGTCATCGTGAACAGTATAGCGAGAACTCTGCGGAACCTGACACCCGGCGGAAAAACTCACCAAAGCATGCAGTAACGTGGAAGAGCGGCGCTTCAGCGCCGCGTCAAGGCCATAAATGACGCGGGCTTCAGCCCCTGTGGCCGCGTGCTTGCGTCACACAACACGTACAGCGCCTTCTAGATCGTCCTCGGCCCATTGAACGCCGACGACTTCAGGCCCAGCAGGCTCCGGTCCGTCACATGATCGAGAGATGTCCGCAAACGCCGGTTGTCGTCATCCTCGAGCGCGACGAAGCGGAACGGCTGGAGCACTCCATCCTTCGTTTTCCCCATGGGGCTGAGTATCTCAGCCATCGCTCGCACCGGGCCGGATTGCGTTTGAAAGGCGACTTCAACGAAATCGCCCTCGGCCAGCGGACGCGGCAGCCGCAGCAGTCCGCCCGTCGCCGAGATGGTTTGAAGTTTAGCGTTAGCGTGCCGGCCATCTTCGAAACGAATCGCAGCCAGGACCGAAGCCCCAAGCTGGACCCGGGCCGCGCGCCGCGAAGGATGCGGTTGGGGGAAGTGGGTCATAAGATATATGCACTATGGCACGCTCTCAGGACGGGTAACAGGTTACGGAAGCAGAGTGGCCGGATTCCCGCGCTGGACGCGGCGTTCCAAGGCGCAACACACGCGCTGTCATGAAGATGCAGGGTGGTTAATAAAGAGTTAATGTCCCGAAGGACAGTGCATTTTCGCACTTCTTTCGCACTTCACCAGATCGCTCACCAGCTTGCGAGCTTCTCCAGCGCAGCGTTCTGCGTGCGTCGAAACGCTTCGGGAAGGCCCTGCAGAAGATCGGTCGCGACCAGCGAATGCTCCCCGACCCGCTCACGCATCACGTCGCCAGCAAGCCCATGCAGATGCACCGCCGCCAGCACTGCCGCAAATGCGTCCGTCGAATGCTGTGCGATCATTCCCGCGACCATGCCTGTCAAGATGTCTCCCGTGCCCCCGGTAGCCATGCCCGCGTTGCCGGTCGTATTCACCCAGGCTTCGCCGTCGGGCCGCACCACCAGCGTTCGATGCCCCTTGAGCACGACGATCAGTTCGTGTTCACGCGCGAACTTCCGTGCCGTTCCCAATCGATCTTTCTGCACATCGGCGATGGTGCATCCCGCCAGCCGCGCCATCTCGCCCGGATGTGGAGTGATCACCAGCGTCCGGCCCTTGCCATTCAATTTCGCGGTGCGGCCCTGAAACGCATTCAGGCCATCGGCATCGACGACCATGGGAAGTTGCAGTTTCGCCACCAGCGCCCGCACCAGTTCCGCAGTCTGCGAATCCCGCGAAATCCCCGGCCCGATCGCGAGCACTGTCAAGCCTTTTAACAACTCCTCGATTCGATCCTGCGCCCCGGTCGAGATCGCGCCCGCATCCGTCTCGGGCAAAGATTCAGTCATCAACTCAGGGTGAAATCCAGCTACAGTTCCCAACACGGACTTCGCCGTCGCCACGGTTGAAAGCCCGCCCCCAGTGCGAAGCACGGCCATCCCCGCCATCGCCGCCGCTCCAGCTTTCCCGAGCGATCCTCCGACCACCAGCACGTGCCCGTAGTTGCCTTTGTTCGACTCAGCCGGCCGCGGCCCAACTAGCGGCGCAAGGTCACGCGCGGTGATCACATTCAGTTGCAGCCCCGAAACAATCGCCTCCTCCGGCGAACCAATGTCAGCCACAACCGTGGGCCCTCCGGTCAACATGCTGAACGCATGCGCTGGACGTGGAGCGGTAAATGTAACAACGGCATCGGAGCGGGCAATCGTCCCGCCTTGTGGGCCCATCGCATCGGCATGCGCGCCGGAAGGAATATCCACCGCAATCACGGGAACCTGGCTTGCATTCATGATGGCGATCGCGTCGGCGTAGAGTCCGCTCACGGGAGGCTTGAAACCTGTGCCCAGCACCGCATCGAGATAAAGATCCACCTGCATAGCCAGCCGCACCCGCTCACTCTTCAATTCTTCGCCGGAATGCACGGCGATTGCGGGAGACAGAAGTTTGCCAAACATGGCAGACGCATCTCCTCGCAGATCGTCTGGGTCCGCCAGAAGAATCACCTGAACTTTTTTTCCGCTCTCCTGCAGCTTGCGCGCGGCCACGAAGCCATCTCCGCCGTTGTTCCCCTTGCCGCAAAAAACCACAACACGCCGCGCCCCTGCGTAATGCGCGAGCACATAATCAGCCACAGCCGTGCCGGCATTCTCCATCAGCGCGGGCGAAGGCACCCCAAAGCGCTCGCTGGTAGCGCGGTCAATCGCCCGCATCTCTTCGGTGGAAACGATTTTCATAGAAGAAGTGGCCAGTGTTCAGTGACTAGTGGCCAGTAAAACCGCTGCCCGATTCCAATCGCCTTTACTGGTCACCGAGCACTGACCACTCATCACTGACTTTCGACTATAAAACAAAAAGACCCTTCGCGCGGCGCGAAGGGTCTTTGACTTTACTGGCCACTGACCACTGATCACTGGCCACTGCTTTGCAGCGCCTGCACCCGGCTGTGCTTCACGCTGTAAGTGAAGTACACGATCAAGCCGATGCCCAGCCAGGCCACCAGCCGGATCCAGTTCCACTTCCCGAGGTTCAGCATCATGTATCCGTTCGCGAGCACCCCCAGGATCGGCACCAGAGGCACCCACGGCGTCCGAAACGGCCGCGGCTGGCTGGGATTCGTATACCGCAACACCATCACGGAAAGCGACACGATCACAAATGCCAGTAGCGTGCCGATGTTCACCATCTTTCCAATTTCGTCGATCGGCGTCACGCTGCCCACAATCGCGGCCAGCAGGCCCACCAGAATCGTATTCTTCCAGGGCGTTCGAAACCTGGGATGAATGTCGGCGAAGAACTTCTTGGGCAACAGTCCATCATTCGCCATTGAATAAAGCACGCGCGTCTGCCCCAACAGCATTACCAGCATAACGCTGGTCAGCCCAGCCAGAGCCCCCAGCGTAATGATGTTCGCGGCGATGGGCAGGCCCCGGTCCAGGAATGCGACCGCTACGGGCGCTTCGATATTAATCTGTTGCCAGTGCACCATTCCGGTTAGCACGCCCGCCACGGCGATGTACAAGACCGTACAGATCGCCAGCGAGGCGATCATGCCGATAGGCAAGTCGCGCTGAGGATTCTTCGCCTCCTGTGCAGTAGTCGAAACCGCATCGAAACCAATGTAGGCGAAGAATATATAGGCAGCGCCCTGCCATATCCCATTCATGCCGTGCGGCGCGTAGGAGTGCCAGTCCATCCCCCAGTTGGCGCGGTTGATGTAGTGAGCTCCCAGCCCGATCACGAAGAGTACGACCGACACCTTGATCACAACGATCGTCGCATTAAAGCGCGCGCTCTCCTTGATGCCGACAACGAGAATCGTTGTGATCACGAGCGCGATCAGGAAGGCCGGAAGGTTGAAACCAATCTCGGCTCCGAACAGATGTGGCGCTCCCAAGAGATCGTGCGCCCGCTGCGTCAGTTCCGGAGATTGAGTGCCGAGGATCGCAGTCACTTTGTCGAGGAACGCTTGCGTGGTTGTCCCCAGCGTCGGATCCGCAGCCTGGGCCATCTGCCGGGCAACCACCTTTTCGGCGGTCTTCAACGCCGTCCAGTGGTCGTAAGCCAGCCACAGCGGCATTTTGATGTGGAAGATATTCAGCAGCTCGATAAAGTGGTTCGACCAACCCGAAGACACCGTGCTGGCGCCCATGGCGTACTCCAGCGTGAGGTCCCAACCAATAATCCAGGCCAACAGCTCACCCAAGGTCGCGTAGGCATAAGTGTAAGCGCTGCCCGCGAGCGGAATCATGGCAGCGAACTCCGCATAACAAAGACCGGCAAAGGCGCAACCCAAACCTGAGAGAACGAACGACAGTGAAAGCCCCGGACCGGCATACTGCGCCCCCAGCCCCACCATCACAAAGATACCCGCTCCAATGATCGCGCCTACGCCCAACGCAGTGAGCTGGAAAACTCCCAGCGTTCGTTTCAGGCTGTGTTCGCCCGTCTCGCGAGCTTCCTCCATCAGCAGGTTCAGCGGCTTGGTTGCGAACAGATTAGCCATTCGTCTGGTTTCTCCTTGGCAGCTACGCCGATGCGCGCTTCGCGCCGGCGCTTCTCGACCAAGCGTAATATACAGGGATGCCGAGCAGCACCACAATCAGTCCCGGCCAGGTAAATTGCGGTTTGTAAAGCAATAGTACGACATCGATAAACAAAGCCATCACAATATAAATCGCCGGCAGCACCGGATAACCCACCGCCCTATAGGGTCGCACTGCGTCCGGACGCGTCCGCCGCAGCACAAACAATCCAACAATCGTCAAAATATAGAACACCAGCACGGCGAAGATAATGTAATCCAGAAGCTGCCCGTAGCTGCCCGAAACACACAGCAGGCAAGCCCAAACCATCTGCACCATCAGCGACACCGCCGGCGTCTTGTATTTCGGATGCAGCCTGGCCACGCTGCGGAAGAACAGGCCATCCTTCGCCATGGCGTAGTAGACGCGCGCACCGGAAAGAATGAGCCCATTGTTGCAGCCGAAACTCGAAATCAGAATGGCCGCCGCCATCAGCAATCCGCCGACAGCCCCGAACATCTGAGTCATGACCGCAGTTCCAACGCGGTCTTCAGCCGCATACTTGATCCCCCGCCCCAGAATCGTTGCCGCACCCGGCGCTCCGTCGAGCGGCAATGCCATCAGATAAATAAAATTGCAGGCAATGTAGAGCGCGATCACCACTCCCGTGCCAATCGCCAGGGACAAAGGCAGGTTGCGGCTGGGATTCTTGACTTCTCCAGCAGTGAACGTCACGTTGTTCCAGGCATCCGCGGAAAACAGTGAACCCACTTGCGCAACAGCCAGAATCGTCAACGTGCCGACCATCACAATCGGCCCACCCACTCCCACTTGCACCGCGTGCTGCGAGCCCAGTCCCGAATTCCGCCAGAAATGTCCGCCGAAGTTTGTGGCCAGCGCCTGTGCGTTTCTTCCGAGCGCCAGGCCGAACAACGCCAGCCCCAGCAGAGCCGAGACCTTGGCCACGGTAAACACATTCTGGATGAGCGCTCCCGTCTTCAATCCAAAGATATTCACCACCGAAAGAAAAACCACAAGCAAAATGGCGACCAGGTTCTGCGTGTTGATTCCTACATCCATGTTGCCCAGAACCATGGGCCCCACATGAATCGGCGGAACTTTCCAGATATGCAGAATCCAGTGAGAAGAAGAAACCGCAGGAAAGAAAACTCCGAGAAACTTGCCAAAAGCCACGCCCACAGCCGCAATCGTCCCGGTCTGGATCACCAGAAAAAGTGTCCAGCCATAGAGAAATCCCCACAGCGGCCCCAGCGCTTCGCGAAGATAAACGTACTGCCCGCCGGCGCGTGGCATCATGGCGGCCAGTTCGCCATAGCTGAGCGCGGCAACGATGGTCATGAACCCCGCCACCGCCCACGCGCCGATCAGCAGCGCCGGAGAATCCACTTCGCGGGCAATCTCCGCGGAAACAATAAAGATACCGGAGCCGATCATCGACCCCATGACCAGCATGGTGGCGCTGGTCAGGCCCAGGCCCTTGACCAGTTCCTTGTCTTGAGAGCTATGAATTTCCCAGTCGCTGCCGGCAGCCGTTGTCGGTGTGCTCAGGTTTCCTCCAACATGTAGCGCCGGCGTCCCGCCGGCTTTCCCACGGGCACTTTCAAGGACAACTGACTTTACCTCAAGATGCGGAAAAATTCCTCTGCTGATTTCCGAGGATCCAGTAACAGATCTGATATCACCGCCACGGAATCCGCCCCGGCCTCAATCACCGAGGCCGCGTTGGCCCGAGTAATCCCGCCAATGGCCACGAGCGGCTTTCGCGTCAGCTGCCGCGCCCGGCGCACCCCTTCGAGGCCCACCACCGGATCAGGCCGGTCTTTGCTGGAAGTCGAAAACACGGGTCCGATAGCGAGATAGTCAGCCGAAGTCCGATCCGCTTCCAACAACTGTTCCGGATTATGCGTTGAAACTCCGAGCCAGAGCTCTGGGCCAACGATGCTCCGGACCGACTCTGGAGAGAGATCATCCTGACCGACATGCACCCCGTCGAACTCCGCGATCAGGCACAGGTCCGCGCGGTCATCCATGATGAGTTTTGCGGCCCCTCCAACCTGCCTCTTCAGATCCCGCGCATGCTCCAACATCACTCGCGCATCGCCGGATTTATTGCGGTATTGAATCAGGGTCACACCAGCAGACGCAAGTTCCTCCGCCGCAGTAATCAAGCCGAGAGTGTTGGGAAAACAACCAGCATCGAGGATCGGATACAGGCGGGGAAGAACGATCATGCGTTGTTCGATGCGATGTCTTATCGCGAAAGCTCACAAATCCAATTGACCTCCCAGGTCTTACCGCCGTCCGGCGAGAAAGACTGTTCCATGCGCGCAGACTTGGGTGAAATATTGAGCCAGACATAGCGCACAAGAATGGCGTGGCCCTTGTATGCCTCCTGATCGAAAAACTCACCACGATTCCCGGTAAAGACGCCGACTACGGGAGGCAGGCCGAGAGTTCCCTTGTCGACATCAACGAGATAGATGCTCCACTGATGCGAATCGGGATTGTAGAGCCGCAGGGTCTGCGCTTTAATGCGGAGTTTCTTGTCGGTACTGGTCACGTCAAACTCTTCGAAGTTCGCGTTGCTATCGAGGAGCTTCTTGTGGTTCGAGATTCCGTCGTACTCGATCCACACATTGGATTTGTTGAGACGATCCGGAAGGCGGCGGACGTGCGCTTTCCAGTCTCCGATGAGAAAGTCAAAGTCGTGAGAGCCATCGCGCTGCGGGAAGTCTGCAGGATCCGAAGGCGTTTGCGCGTGAAGCGAAGCTGCGAGTGGCATCCCGAGAGCCAGGCCGAGAATGATCGGCACCAGGGTCTTAGCTTTGCGGAGGTTCATGCGATTTCATCCTTTCGAGGCGATTGTAATTCGCCGACAGGCTGACCCACAGGAAGCACACGGCTCGGCAGGGCTCTCATTTTCCCTTCGCCAGAAATCTCTCGATGAACCCCGTATCAAACTTCCCGGCCCTGAAACCCGGATCGGCCAGAATCCTCCGATGCAACGGGATCGTCGTGTAAACCCCTTCGACGATAAACATTTCCAGCGCCCGCGACATGCGCGATACTGCCTCGTTGCGATCCTTTCCACGCACGATCAGCTTCGCAATCAGCGAGTCGTAATAAGGCGGGATCACGCCCTCTGCATACGCCGCGGTATCGACGCGCACTCCCGTGCCTCCCGGCGGATTGAATGAAGTAATCTTCCCCGCCGATGGCGTGAACTTCTCGGGATGCTCCGCATTGATGCGGCACTCAATCGCGTGCCCACGGTGCACAACCGGCCCCTGCAGCACGTCCCGCATCTGCGCCCCAGCTGCGATCATGATTTGGCTCTTTACCAAGTCAACGTCCGTCACCATCTCCGTTACCGGATGCTCCACCTGAATGCGCGTATTCATCTCGATGAAGTGCAAGCGGCGGTCCTGGTCCATCAGGAACTCAATCGTCCCCGCATTGGTGTAGCCGATCTCGGCCAGCGATTTGCACAGAACCCCGCCAATCTGATCGCGCAATTCCGGTGTAACCTGCGTCGAGGGCGATTCTTCGAGCAGTTTCTGGTGCCGCCGCTGGATCGAGCATTCCCGTTCCCCGAGGCTCACCACGTTGCCATGTTCATCGGCCAGCACCTGGAACTCAATGTGCCGCGGATGCTCGACATACTTCTCCATATACAAATCGCCATTGCCGAACGCACCCGCCGCCTCCGATTGCGCCGCCTTGAACAGCCCCGGAAGTTCCTCCTCGTTGCGCACAATCCGCATGCCGCGTCCACCACCGCCCGCCGAGGCCTTCAGAATTACGGGGAAGCCCACCTGCCGCGCCCACTCCACTGCCTCGCCTTCCGATGCAATGATTCCATCCGAACCCGGCAGAATCGGCACACCCGCCTGTTTCATCGCGTCCCGTGCTTTTTCTTTTTCCCCCATCAGCCGCATTACCTCGGGCCGCGGACCGATGAACTTGATCCCGCTGGTCTCGCACACCTCGGCAAAATTGGCGTTCTCCGACAGCAATCCGTATCCCGGATGAATCGCGTCCACGTTGGCGATCTCGGCCGCGCTGATCACCGCCGGAATGTTCAGGTAGCTCAGCGCCAGCTGCGGCGGCCCGATGCAGATGGCCTCGTCGGCGAAGCGCACGGGTAGAGAATGCCGGTCGGCTTCGCTGTATATGGCGACAGTATGGATGCCGAGTTCCTTGCATGCGCAAATCACGCGCAGCGCAATTTCTCCGCGGTTCGCAATCAGGATCTTCTTAAACATTCAGGTTAAATGTGGGAACAGAGGCGGGCATTTTGTAATTTCGTAATTGAGTAATTTGGTAACTTAAGACCCTGAAGAGTTCTTGAATCACAAAATTACCCAATTACCAAATTACAAAATTACTCAATCTCCTTCACTTCTTCGCCCGGATGGCAAACAACTCCTGCCCGTACTCGATCGGCTGGCCGTTGCTCCCCATCTTCTTCACGATTTCGCCGGCCACGTCCGACTCAATCTCATTCAATAGTTTCATCGCCTCAACGATGCACAGCACCTGCCCCACTTCCACCATGTCCCCGACTTTAACAAAAGGCGGAGCTCCCGGCGACGGCGCTTCGTAAAGCGTTCCCACGATCGGAGACTTCACAATGTGCAAGTCTTCCGCCGGCTCCGGTGCAGTCGGCGGCGCCGGAGCAACTGCGCTCGGAGCCTGTCCCGGTTCTGGGGCGGCTCCGCCTGCCGGCCTGGGGGCTTCCCCGTGCGCATACACCACGGTGTGCTCGCCCGCCCGCTTAATCTTCACCTTGACATCGCCGCGCTCCAACTCGAACTCGGCAATATCTTTTTCGATTAAGAACTCAATGAGTTCTTTCAGCTCTTTTTGATTCATTCGTGTACGGTGAGACCGTAGCTTCAGGTTTTAGGTTTCAGGCGTTAGGTGCTAGGCCTCTTAGCGTGCAAAAGTCTGTAGCCTAAGACCCAAGACCCTCCCCTACACTGCCAGAAAATCCTTGCTGGTCGGAGTCAGCACCTCACAGCCGTCTTCGCTGACGGCCACCATGTCCTCGATCCTCACACCCCATTTGCCGGGGAAGTATACTCCCGGCTCAATGGTGATGACCATCCCGGGCTTGAGCACTTCCGTTTGCCCGGCCGCAACCCTGGGCGCTTCGTGGATCTCTAAACCTACTCCGTGACCGGTCGAGTGGGTAAAATAACGCCCTAACCCGGCCTTGCGCAATACCTTCCGCGCCGCCGCATCCACTTCCCCGGTGCTGGCACCCGGCCGAACCGCCGCAATCGCGGCATCCTGCGCCTCTCGCACCGACTCGTACGCGTAGCGTGCTTCGTCCGGTACTCCGCCCTTGCCCACCCACACAGTACGGGTCTGGTCCGAGCAATAACCACCGAGTATAACACCGAAATCGCAGACCACGAATCCCCCCGGCGCGATGGCTTGCTCCGAAGCTCTGCCATGAGGCAGCGCCGACCTCGCCCCCGAAGCAATGATAGTAGGAAACGACATCTCCTCCGCCCCAGCTCGCCGCGCCGCGTACTCCATCTCCGCCGCCAACTCGCACTCGTTGATTCCCGGTCGCAATACTTCGAGAGCCCGGTCGAACAAAGTCGCCCCTAATTTCACAGCCTCACGGATCAGTCCAAGTTCCTCCTCGTCCTTAACCATGCGCGACTTCTCCACCAGAGCGGGCGCGTTCCGCAACCGCATGCCGGAGGGCAGCAGACCGGCCAGCCGTTTTTTTTCTGCCACGGTGAGGTGTTCGGCTTCAATCCCGATCGCCCATCCCTTCACTCTAGACTTCTTCCGCCGCGTTCCAATCCGCTCTCCGAGAGCGCTCAGCAGCGCCTTGCGCGCGATAATCACTTTCGCGCCTTTCACCTCTTCCCGCGCCTGCGTGTCATAGCGAACGTCGGTGAAGAAAGTGCTCCCGGCTTCCTCAACCAGCA
Organism: uncultured Acidobacteriaceae bacterium; assembly: GCA_963809605.1. GTDB lineage: Bacteria > Acidobacteriota > Terriglobia > Terriglobales > Acidobacteriaceae > Sulfotelmatobacter. Next base: position 86,748 of record CAWEKM010000001.1, read on the forward strand.
GTAGGCCCGCGCTCCCGGTGAAGCCGCAAAGATATCGGATATTTGGAAGATGGCTCACCAGCAATCCGTCAAGCCTGCTTGAACCGAGGCGTCCGCGAAGCTCGTTCTGGCGAAGCTTGTAATCCATTTTCAAGGCCAAGTGTACCAGCCTGCGGAAGCAAGACATCTCTGTATGTTCGCAGGACGCAGTTGCGATCTGGGCGTCCGCAGAGAGGGTAGAATGTCCGCCATGCTGTTTCTCATTGCAATGTTGCTCATGCAGCTGAAGGACAATGCACCATGGTGGTCCGTGCAATCGTCTGGAAGCGATGCAAATCTCCGCGGTGTGAGCGTGGTTCTTGATGCGGGCAAGAACGACCAGCTGCAATACATGATCTGGGCTTCAGGATCGGACGGGGTCATTTTGCGCTCAACCGATGAAGGTAGTACGTGGAAACAAATCTCCGTTCCGAACACCGGCGGCCTGGATTTTCGTGACATCGAAGCCTTCAGCGCGGATGAAGCCTACGTGATGTCGAGCGGCGAGGGGAAGAAGTCGAGAGTTTACAAGACAACCGACGGCGGGAAAACCTGGAAGCTCCAATATTCAGGAACGACACCGGAATTCTTTCTGGACTCGATGGCCTGCGATTCAAAGACCCATTGCGTTGCGCTAAGCGATCCCGTAAATGGCAAGTTCGTCGTCTTGACCACAAACGATGGAGAACACTGGTCAGAACTGCCCCGGGACAAAATGCCTCCGGCGCTCGCCAAAGAAGGTGCGTTTGCGGCGAGCGGGACCGCGATTGCCTTGTGCGATCGTGGCGGAATCTATTTCGGAACCGGTGGGCCGGCAGCGCGAGTCTTTCGTTCGCTCGATCAAGGCCGGTCATGGACTGTTTCCGAAACGCCTATCGTCAGCGGCACAGCCTCCAGCGGCATCTTCAGCATTGCTTGCGACGGCCCGGACGATCTTGTGGCCGTGGGCGGAGACTACAAGAACGCGAATAACGACAAGCGCGTCGCGATCTACTCCGACGACGCCGGAGCCACATGGCACCTCGCTGACGCGCAACCGGGCGGCTACCGGTCCGCGGTAGCATCGTTTTCTAACGGCGACTTTGCCGCGGTTGGACCAAATGGGACAGACATCAGCCACGACAAGGGCGTTCATTGGCGGCACACGGAGAGGCTGAACCTGAATGCGATCGCCTTTGAGAGTTCGAACGGCTGGGGAGTAGGTCCGAAAGGAGCGGTTGCCCGATTTAAGACCCATTTTGAGTATCTGATTCAAAGAGAGGACGACCCTCCTGTAGTTGGCGCCGCCCGCTGATCGTCCGCTTTCCCGAGGGCCCGAAGTGATCTAAAAAACAAAGCCGCCGGCCCTGACAGGTTCTTCAGGCGCCGGCGGCTTTAAATCTTCAACTGCGCTGCTAGGTCCGACGTTGTTACGTCTGACGCTGTTACGTCTGGATGATTCGCGGCGTGATGAAGAAGATCAATTCCTGATTCGACGTATTCACCACCGTGTGCTTGAACAGGTTGCCCAGCACCGGGAGGTTCCCCAACACCGGCACCTGCGTGATGTTGATCGAGTTCTGCGTCTGGATAACGCCGCCGATCACCACCGTGCCGCCGTCAGTTACCAGCACCTGCGTGGTTGCCTGCTGCGTGATCAATTCCGGGTTGCCCTGCACTTCCTGGCCGAAGTTCGGCGTCGTGTTCTCGACGTCGACGTTCAGGAAGATCGTGTTCTCCGAAGTGATCTGCGGAGTCACCGTCAAGCGCAGGAACGCGTCGACGTAGGTAACAGTCGGAGGACCGCCCAACTGCGCCTGGGTCACGATCGGCACTCGCACGCCCTGCTTCACGAAGGCTTGAATGTTGTTCTGGGTCACCACTCGCGGCCGCGACAGAACCTTCAGCAATCCGCGCGACTCAGCCATGGTAAGAACAGCGTCGATACGCACCGTGTTGCTTGCGTTCAAGAAGCTAAAGCCGCTGGTGGGCGAAGTCGATCCAAGGTTCGAGAATAGCGGAATCGAATTTCCCGTCTGGCCCGTCGCGCCTGGCACCGTGACATATCCTGGAGTCAAACCAGCGACAGTCGTTGGCGAGCTACCTACCGCAGAGGCGCCGCCGATCGCGCTGTGGCCGTTGCCCCATCCGAAACCAAGCTGTGTGCCAATGTCGCGTGCGAACTGCCGCGTCGCTGCGACCACTCGCGCTTCAATCTCTACTTCCTGCGTCTTGCGGTCGAGCTGCGTCAGCAGGCGGTCGATAATCGGAAGCACTTTCGGAATATCGTTGACGATTACGGCGTTGGTGCGCTCGTCCGCAACCACGTCGCCGCGCACCGAGAGGAACTTCTTTACGGTGATGATTACGTCTTTAGCGTGAGCGTAGCTCAGGAAGCGGGTGACCGAAACCTTCTCCACGGCCAGCGCTTCGGCTTCCACCTGGGCACGCCGTCCATCCGCTTCTTTCTTCAGCGTATCCACGGTCGCGATGCGCAGAACGTTGCCTTCCAGTTCCCGCGCCAGGTCGTTGTTCTTGAGTACGATGTCCAGAGCCTGATCCCACGGCACATCATCCAGCACCACAGTCAGGGTGCCGTGCACGTTAGGATCGAGCACCACGTTCAAGCCGCTGATCTCGTGGATCAACCGGAAGAAGTCCTTCAGATCGACGTCCTTAAGATTCACCGAAATCGGCTCGCCCGTATATTTTGGACCGACCGCAGCCGGTGCTTGTCCAGCCTGCGCTCTCTGCTCCGCGGCAAGATTTACCGCGGGCTGCACACCGGTGTTGGAACCGGTACTCGACGAAGCCTGTGCGGCGTTCGCGCTCACCGGCAGTAGTTCCGCGGCAGTCTTGTCGGCGAACTTCGCCGCCGCTTCCCCGGCGCGCTCACTGGGCTCGTCGGTCGCATCAGCAGGCGTCGTGGCGTCAGCTACCGTCTTCTTGGCTTGGTAAGCGGGCTCGACGAACACAAAATCACTTGAGGAAGAAGCAGCCGTGTCCGACTTCGGAGTCGTGACTGGCAGAACATTTTCCGTCGCCTCCTTGGGAGCCGCGGGGGCGCTGTCCGCCACGGGCTGCGCCTTGGGCGCTGGTGCTTCCATCACTCGCGGCGCGAACGGAGACATCATCTTGCTGGGCGTCGGCAGGGTAGCCGCCACAGTTTGTGGGGCGCTTGCACTCGCCGCTGCTGCCGTGGGCTGCGTATGCAGCGTCAGCACCAGCTTCCCATCCGTCGACGGAGTGAGTTCATAGCGCACGGCATGCTCCAGATCGACCACCACACGAGTCGTGGGAGGCGTCTGGCCGTCCGTGCCGATGCGCACGCCTTTCACCCCGGCGCTGCCCACCGTGATGTGGGTCTGCCCTGTCGCCATGGAGGTTCCAGGCAGGTCGACCACAAGAGCGCGCAGGCGAGTCCGCGGTGCTCAGCTTTGGCGTGACTGCGCCACGAGCGCTGATCACGACTCGGATTTCATCCGTGCCGCGAACCACGTTCACTCGTTGCAGTTCGTTGTGCTGGCTCGCCGGTTGTGACGCCGGCATCTCGGCGGCTGAAGCGGCCAGCCCCAGGAGCAGCATCGGTAGGAACACACTCAGCAATTGCTTTCGCATTTCGCTTCTCCCCAAAACCGCGGGCCGGGCCCGCGTGTCCTTCTTCTAAACTCGATTTTGTTGGCGCTCCGGGCTTTCCGGATGTCGCCGCCGCCCACTGCTAAACAGCCGGCGTGCTGATCTTCTTAATCACTTCCCGGGTAAACGGCTTGCCCAGTTTGTCCTGTACTGTCTCCTGGAAAACAACCGAATCTCCCGTGATTCTCATCACGAAGCCGTTGGATACCGGATCGTTTTCGTGCAGGAAATAAGCCTTGTTCAAGGTGTTGGTTACCACCGCGATAAAGCCGCTTTCCGACTTCACCACGCCCCGCAAATTGATCTGCCCGATCTCGAGGCATTTCTTGCCCGTCGAACAACCCGAGCCTGTGGGCTGCTGCACCACCGGACTGAAGAAAGGATCGCGCTTGCCGTTCATCGCCCATTTCTTCTCTTCCGTCTGCGGAGGTTTGGGCGCCTCTCCAATTACGCTCGCGGCGGCTGCCTTTTCATCAGCCGTTGCTTTGGCCGTAGCAGGAGCTGCATGCGTCGCTGCAGACTTAGGAGCTTCAACCTTGGCCACTGCAATCGGAGCCGATGCCGCTGGTTTCTTGGCTCCGAATGGATCATGGGGTTGCGCCGCTGCAGCCAGCCGGAGCGCTCTTGCTCTTGGCTGGCGCCGCTGCAGGCGCCGCTACCTGCTTCGCGACCGCCACGGTTTGCGCTTTTGGCGCCGGAGCGTTCTTCGCTGCTGCCGCCTGCGTGTGCAGGGTCAGCACAAAACTGTTCCCTGGGCCCGGAGTCAAGTCGTAAGTAAGCGCCTGCTCCAGATCCACGACCACGCTCGTGTTCGGAGGCGTTTGGCCGTCCATGCCGATGCGCACGCCCTTGACCCCAGCACACCGGAATCTTGCTCTGTGCGGTCGCCATCGCGGTTCCAGGGTGGTTCGACCACCACGCGGGCCGGTGAACTCAATTTGCTCACCTTCGGAGTGACGGCCTCGCGGGAGCTGAAGTTGATCTCAATATCGTCCGCGTTGCGCACAACGTTTACCCGCTGCAGCATGTTGCTCTGCACCGAGGCTGGCATTGCTGCCGCCTTGGCCGGAGCTGCCGCTGCCCCGGAATCGTCGCCGGCTTCACGGCCGGCGCCGGAGCGCCGGTGCTGGCTTGGCCGCCTGCGCCACCAGCACGGGTTGCCCATTGTTGGTCTTAGCTTGAGTTTGTGGCAGCGATTTCGCGTCGCTGCGCGGGTTGCCGGTGGTGGCCGGGTTTTGTCCCCAGGCCGCCCCCGTTATCATCACCACTGCCAGAATGCCTGTCGTTAGCTTCATAGCGATTCCTATTTGCTCACGCCCGAGGCAGGTGGCCGGGCTTGCTCGCCGGCCCCGTTACCCCGGGTCCAAATCGTGACTGAAGAATGTCGTCGCGGTGAATGTGGCTATCACACTCTCGTTCGGCGCGTATTGGTAGGTATGCTTGGCTTTTGCCCCTGCCGGGTCTTTGTGTTTGACGACCAGCAGTCCGCTGATGTTCACGATGCGCTTGTGCCAGCTATTACCACCCGGTCAAAGAAATTCAGCATCGAGTAGTACGGCCCGTCCAGTTCCATATCGAATGGGACTTCCGAGTAGTACTCTGGCAGCCACCGGTTTGGCCGTATAGCGGCGCAGTTCCACGCCCGCTTTCGTGGCTTCGGTATCCATCATCTCGATGAAGCCGTCCACCGACTTTTCGTCCGGCACAATCCGCCGTTCGATGTCCAATTGCTGTTTCAAATTCGCCAGCTGACGCTCAATGTCTTTCAGTTTGGGACGGTAGGACTCCAGTTCGTTGTTTTCCCGAACCTGTCCTGCATGGCGTGCTCCGCCTTTGCATTGCTGTCGCTTTGGTTCTTGAACACCGTGAAGTACAGCGCCGCCGTTACCAGCGCTCCTCCAGCCAGCACCGCTCCCCACTGCTTGATGCCCGATCGGTCGCTAAAATTCGCCATAGTTTCGCCTATTAAAGTCCCGCCTCTTAGGACTTTCCCTTCTCGCAGGTCAGCGTGAACTGGAACGCCTGCATGTCCTTAATCGTGTCGTCCTGGAAGGTTTCCTTGATTTCCACCGTCTTGAAGAAGCCCGTCTTCTGCAGGTTAGCGATCAGGTTGGCTACTGCGTTCAGCGCCGTGCCTTCCAGATTTACGCTCGCGCCCGTGTCATCCATGCTTCTCAACCAGACCGCTTCCGTTCCGTTCACGGTTTCGCCCAGCATGGCCAGCAGGTTGACCGGGCCGGCCTGACCAGCGCGCAGCGAATCAATTACATCCACGCGCCGCTTGTAATTCTGGGCCATCGCTTTGCCGCTCCAGGTAGCGCGCTTTCACATCGCTAAGTTCGCGGTTTTTCTGCTCCGCCGCGGCCATCTGCTTGGCGATCGACTTCGCTTGCTGGTCCAGCCGGTACCAGTAGCCAAAATTCAACGCCCCGGCGATCAGGATTACGACCAGCACCTTCAGCTTGGGCGAACCCATTATCGCCATTTCCATCGCCGGCATCGCCGGTCCGCTGGAGCCGCGCTTGCCCTTCCTTTCGTTGTTTCAGCAGGTTGATTCTGATCA
>CAWEKM010000002.1:0-654816 GCA_963809605.1 uncultured Acidobacteriaceae bacterium
AGTTGAATCTGGTCGGCGGCTGCGACCACTTCGCCGTAGCCATAGTTGATTTCGAATTGCGAAGGTGCAACCTCAGGATGGTCCTTCTCATTCTGGAAGCCCATCGCGCGCTGCACTTCGGCGGTGGTGTCGATAAAGGTGCGCAGCGGATCGCCCGGGAGCGAGTGATAGTATCCGCCCGTGTTGACGTATTCGAACTTGCCGGTCTCGTGATAGCGGCGCTCGGCATCTGCGCCTTTGAAAAGAAAGCCTTCAATTTCGTTGGCCGCGTTGAGGGTGTAGCCTTTCTTCTTGTGCAAACTATCGGCATAGTTCTTCAGCACGCCGCGAATGTCAGCCGAGTACGATGTGCCGCCTTTGTCGATGACTTCGCCAAACACCAACACTTTGCCGGAGCCGAATACATCCGATGGCGCCCAGTAGAATGCCGCCCAGTCGATGCCGAGGCGCAGATCGCTCTCGCGCTGCGCCGTGAACCCGCGAATCGAAGAACCGTCGAAGGTGAGATTGTCCCAGCTCTTGATCAGAAACTTCTTGTCGTAATCGAGCATGTGTAGCCGGCCTTCGAGATCGCTGAAGAGCACGGTCACGGCTTTGATCCGCTTTTCGTCGGTCAAGTACTTCAGCCGCTTTTCCTGGATCTTGCCGATGGGGACACGGTTCCTGCGCTGCTCCTTCGCCTCCAGATTCAGGTCTTCCAGTTCGTCGTAGGTGAGTGCCAGGAAATTACGCAGTTCGTTGGACATGGATATCCTTCCGTCTCCTATTCGTCTTCAGCAAGATGATGTCGGCAGCAAAGCAACAGATACAGGCTTTTGAACGGGCTGGATTTCAACCCAGAAGAATATCGTGAGTGAGTAGAGTCCGACAATCGAAAAAGCTGATCGAAGGCATAAAAGGGATTTATGCAATAGGCGATTTTCTTAATTCAGCCCCAGACCCTGCCCCGGCATCAATCGGATGATCGCGCCCAGAGCAATCAGGACTGCGATGAAGTAAATGGTTATGGTGCGGCTGGGATGCGCCGGAAAATCCGTAGCAAAGAATGCCTTGTATCCCGCGCCCAACCCGACAAGGAGGAACAACCGTTGCCCGAGCGCCAGCCCCAGAACGCCACACGCAGCCATCAGAACGAGGCGTTCGGTCTTGCTCAGAGCCAGCACCGCCTGCCCGCCATCGAGCACCCAGACAGGGATCACATTTAACAAATTCAGAATCGCGCCTACCCGCGCCAGCGAGGACCACAGCGGATTTCCCGTCTGGTACCAGATCACCGCACAAGCAACCGAGGCGAAAAACCCTGCCAGAGGCCCGGCAAGGCTGATCGCCGCCCGGGTTTCTATCGAAACGCCCATCGCCTGCCAGCGGACGTAAGCTCCAAGGCCCGGGAGAAATACCGGCATATCCGCCGGCAAGCCGCGGCGCTTGATGTCGATGAAGTGGCCCATCTCATGAATCAAAATGAGCGCCGCGAAGCCGATCCCGAACTTCAATCCAGACCCGATCGAATAGATCGCAACGAAAGCCAGAAAACTCAGGATGGAAGTCAGCTTCACTCCGGCTTTCATCGGAGATCTGTTCCTTCCGGCCTGCCCTGTGATCGGACTTACCAGCTCACGCTGTTCCACCCACGGGTTGTCGCTTGCAACCGCCGCTGGTGGCGGACCCCCGCCTGCGTGGAGTTCTTCTGCGTGGTGCTTAATCCAATCGGCTTGCGTGGAGGTGCTCGGCAGTAGAGGGAGTGCGCTGAGCCATTTCTCTAGCGCCTGGCGGAGATCACCCCTGGCTTCCAGTTCTTTCGCTTCCGCCGACAGGCGCTCCAGTTCCTCAGAGTGCACCAGCGCGTGGCAGTGGTCGCACACCAGCGCCCCGGGCGGCAGTTCGTGCGAACAGCGCTTGCAATTGCGAATCAGTTCTGGAGTGGTTGTCGACACGGATCGAAGAAACGCCTCTGCGTCAATGTAGTTCAAGAAGATGATGGCGGAGAATCGGCAAACGGTCCGTAGATTTCGAACTGCCGGCCCGCAGTTATCCTCCACGCAATCCTGATTCCCCAAAAGAGAATTAACAGGCCGATGGCTCCCCACAAGGGACTGCCGGAAAGCTGAATGAACGGGGACGCCAGCCCGAGCAATACCACCCTTCCCAGCCACGTCCCAAGGCTCATCCGTGGTTTCTCCGTTCGAGGAGCCGGTTGCGCGTCAGTTAGCTGCTGTTCTGGATGGTTTCCGAACTTGCGCTCTTGTTCCTCAAAGCTTTGATCCTGCGCTTGTTTTTGCGGGTGCCGGTCAGGGGCGAAGTGAATCCAGATGGGAATCGCGGCCATTGAAACGGCCGCATAGGTCAGCACGGCTGCTGCAATCTGATAGCGTCTGCCGCCAATTCCATTCGATCCCTTGATCATGGCCGTGCCCACAATCCAGCCCACGCCAATCGACATATAGCTGATCACCCAGCCCTGCAGCAGGATGGCGATCAGCGCGTATCCGACCAATCCCGCGACGGCAGCACCGGTGCCGTACGCGAGAGCGCGCACAAATGCGGCATGGTTGTCCATGGGGATTGCGCCGCACATCTTTTGCGCGCAGCTCGGGCAGACCACCGAGGCTTTTACCCGATAGTATGTTCCTCCAGTCGGTTGCTGACAGATCCGGCAGCGATCGCCTGCAGAGTACTCAGCCGTGCCGAACTGCGGCACCGGATTGTCTAAACTGTCAGTCATGCTTTATTCAGTCATGCTTTATTACTGATGGTCGGGAACGATAGCACGGCATCTGCCGCCCAAGGAAGAGGGAATTGGGAAGGGGAGAAGCGATCACAACTGTCTACTGCCGGTGGGCCGAAACCCCCGCGGCAATCTCACGCAGAGAGCTGACAAAGGTGGCGGCGGCAGCCGGATCGGCCAATGCTTCGAGAGGGACTGTAGCTGAGAACTGAGGCGATTCGGGACGGAAGTGCACTTCCAGAAAGTCTTGCCGCCGCGCCGACATCAGGGCGTTCAACTCCGCCGTGGGATCCTGCTTCCAGTGTGTTCGCGTGGTCAGGATAATGGGGCCGGGTTCGTAGAGATCCCACTCCCGCCCATCGCGCTTGGCCTGTGTAAGCCCGCGGTTATGTGCGGACCAGCGATGGCGCACTACTTCCAGATGAAAGCTCGGCGAACCACCCAAGTCGGCCTCGAAGATCAGAGTCTCCTTCTGGCGATGCCAGCAGCTGATCAGCCAATGTACGGGGGAGGATCGAGGGCGGAATTTCACGGTGACGCGCGCGTTTTCGAACCAGCGGGAAGCAAAATGCAGTCGGGCCTGCAGGCGGGAACTGCCTAGCCCTACCCAGTGCGAGTCGAGGATCCGTCCTTTGCCGGCGCATGCTGTCTGTACCCAGCGCAAGGCCGACGCTCCCCTCCTTCGGTTGTAGACGGCAAACACGAGGTACCACAGTCCCAGCACGGCGACCGAACTGGCCACGTCGATCAGCAGAAGGCGTCCCACAACGCTTCCTCTGATGCCCATGGTACGTCCGGGGATGCGGCGAAGCAAGGGGGGACAGGTCACAATTCATCCGTCCAAGGGGCCTAACCCGGATTAGCTGTGGAAAACTCGGAGCAATCCCAGTTCGGAATTGTCGGGTTGACGACCAGTCAGTTCCTGGCAATCCAAATTCACTGCAATCCGGTCCCAGTAACCACCCGGCCATAAGCTCCCCCGTTACAATGACGATGTGCCCTTCACGGTTCGCGACTTTCAGCCGGCAGACTTCGAAATCCTGTGGCGCGTCGATCAGGAGTGTTTTCCTCCCGGCATTTCCTACTCGCGGGCCGAGCTTAAGCTCTACATGCGGCGTCGCGGATCCTTCACGCTGGTCGCGGAAGATGCTGCAGCTACTGCGAGCAAAGGCCCGGTCGCTGGCTTCATCGTGGCCGAAGCGGATGGGCGGGGTCACGGTCATATCATCACCATCGACGTAGTCGCCTCGGCCCGGCGCTTTGGCGTGGGATCGCTGCTGCTACGCGCTGCCGAAAATCGTTTGCGCGCCGCTGGATGCCGCGCCATCGAGCTGGAAACCGCTGTGGACAACTCCTCCGCCCTGGCGTTCTACAAGCGCCACCGATACAGCGTCATCAAGACTTTCCCCCGCTATTATTCAAACGCCGTGGATGCGCTGGTGCTGCAGAAGGATCTCCCCTAACGCTCCTACTGAAGATTTGTATTAAGGCATGCCTTTAGCCGCACCGTACTGGCCGTGCTCTTGAGCGCACCTCCAGCGCCGCCGCCCCAGAATCAATTTGCGCTTACCCGCCTTCACCAGCTACCTTGCCATGTAATGAAACCCGCCGCCGTCAAAGTCGCCATTCAGGGCGAACTCGGTTCCTTCAGCCACGAAGCCGCGGAGCGCATGCTGCGGCACTGCGTCGTTGTACCCTGTGCACGCTCCGTCGACGTATTCGACCGAGTGCAGCGCGGATCGGTTTCCGCCGCCGTAATTCCCATCGAGAATTCGCTGGCCGGCACTGTCGCTGAACATGCTGACCTCCTGGTGACTCGCGACGTGTTTGTGCAAGGCGAATTTCTGCTGCGCATCGTTCATAACGTCATCGCTGCGCCGGGAGTGAAGCTCGCCGCTCTGCGCAAGGTACTCTCGCATCCGGTTGCGCTCGATCAGTGCCGCGATTTTTTTCGCCACCGTCCCCGCATTGAGCCGGTCCCGTTCTACGACACGGCGGGAAGCGTGAAGCATGTGGTCGCTCATCGGCTTGCCGACGCTGCGGGCATCGCCGGCCGCCACGCCGCTCGCGAATACTCCGGCAGGATTCTCCAGGCCGGCATCGAGGACGACAAGCGCAACTTCACCCGCTTTTTTCTGATTCGCAGGTTGACGGGGAAGCGGCGGAAAGCTGCGCCCAGCTACCAACGGCTGATCCCGCCCGGCGCCAATAAGACTTCCATCGCCTTCAAGGTGAAGAACGTGCCCGGAGCGCTGTTCAAGTCGCTCAGCGTCTTCGCCCTGCGCGACATCAGCCTCAGCAAGATCGAGTCGCGACCCATGCGCGGGCGGCCCTGGGAATATGTCTTCTACGTGGACTTCCTGCGCGGCGATGACGAACCAGCCCGCAATGCCTTGCGCCATCTGGGCGAAGTCGCAGAGTTCGTCAAAGTCTTGGGAATCTATCGGGCAGCATAAGGGAGTATGGGGAACGGCCATCTCGACCGTTCACTCGAATAAAGCGCTCGCCTGCCATTAGCTGCAGCGTCCGTGGCAAGAATAGAATTCAGTTGGCGGGAACTACCGGCAGCCTGAAACCTTTCCGGCGGAGTATCATCTAAGCTTGAGTGAGTTACACTCAAGGAGAGCCAATGAGCCAACAGCCGCTTTCCGAGCAAGTTCCTAAGCATCGGGAAACAAATGACGTACGGGCTTTGCCCGTGCTTCCTGTGAGGGATACAGTTCTGTTTCCGCACGCCGTCCTGCCCCTTACCGTAGGCCGGGAGAGTTCTGTCCAGCTGATTAATTCGCTGGGCGAAGACAAGACCATCGTTGTGGTGGCGCAGCGCGAGGCCCGCGTCGATAGTCCACAGGCTAGTGATCTTTATACCGTGGGTACGTCCGCCGTGGTCCACAAAGTCGTCAAGATGCCCAACCAGAGCCTCTTTGTGTTTGCCGAGGGTCTGGAGCGGGTGCGTCTCGGCGAGTTCACGCAATTAGCTCCATTCATGCGCGCCAAGGTCTCGGTCATTCCAGAGCCGACACAGCCGGAAAGCTCTGAAATCGAAGCGCTGCAGCGCAACGTCCTCACTCTGTTCCAGCAGATCGTTTCCGGTTCGCCTACCCTTTCCGACGAGCTTTCCACGGTGGCGCTCAACATCGACGAACCGGGCCGGCTGGTGGATTTTATCGCTTCATCTTTGCCGTCGCTATCGACGCCCGATAAGCAGGACACGCTCGAGACTCTCGACATCCGCGTGCGTCTGGAAAAGATCAACCAGCATCTCGCCAAGGAACTCGAGGTGCAGCAACTGCGAAACAAGATCCAGAGCGAAGTGCAGGACCGAGTGCAGCAGACGCAGCGTGAGTACTACCTGCGCGAGCAGATGAAGGCGATTCAGAAAGAGCTCGGCGAGCAGGATGAAGGCGCGCGCGACGTCGATGACTTGAAGAAAAAGATCGACGATGCCGGCATGCCGGATGAGGTGAAGAAAGAAGCGCTCAAGGAATTGGGCCGCCTCTCGCGCATGTCTCCGATGGCCGCCGACTATTCACTCACACGAAATTACGTCGAGTGGCTGGCCGTGTTGCCTTGGAACAAGACTTCCGGGCAGGAGATCGAGATTCCCAAAGCCAAAGAGATTCTGGACACCGATCACTATGATCTGGAGAAGGTCAAGGATCGCATCCTCGATTACCTCTCGGTGCGCCGCCTGAAGCCGAATATGAAGGGGCCGATCCTGTGCTTCGTTGGGCCTCCAGGCGTGGGCAAGACTTCGCTCGGCAAGTCGATCGCGCGCGCGCTGGGCCGTAAGTTCGTGCGGCTGTCGCTTGGAGGCGTGCACGATGAGGCCGAAATTCGAGGACATCGCCGCACCTACATCGGCGCACTCCCGGGACAAATCATCCAGGGCATTCGTCGCGCAGAAACCAAAGATCCGGTTTTCATGCTCGACGAAATCGACAAAGTAGGTCGTGACTTCCGCGGCGATCCGGCTTCGGCTCTGCTCGAAGCGCTCGATCCCGAGCAGAACTCGACGTTCCGAGACAATTATCTCGACGTGACGTTCGATTTGTCGAAAGTTCTCTTCATCACGACTGCTAACATGCTCGACCCAATCGCCGAGCCGCTGCGCGATCGCATGGAGATCATCGAACTGCAGGGCTACAGCGAGGAAGAAAAGCTGCACATCGCGCGGCGTTATCTGGTTCCGCGTCAGGTGGAAGAGAACGGCATCACGGCTGAGCAGATCGAGTTTCCGGACGAAGCTTTGCGTTATGTGATTCGTCACTATACGCGCGAGGCGGGCGTTCGGAGTCTCGAGCGCACCATCGGAACCATCTGCCGCAAACAGGCGCGTCGCTTAGCGGAAGGCAAGACTGAGAAGCTGGTGGTGACGCAGGAAATTATTCAGGAATTTCTGGGCGGCATCAAGATCCGCGTGGAAGGTGAGATCGAGGAGCGGACCGAGCGTCCCGGGGTGGCCGTGGGCTTGGCCTGGACTCCATCGGGAGGCGACGTTCTTTTCGTCGAAGCCAATGCCATGAAGGGCAAAGGCGGATTCACCATGACCGGGCAGATCGGCCAGGTGATGCAGGAGTCCATGCAGGCCGCTTTGACCTGGGTGCGCTCGAACGCAGAACAGCTTGGCATTGCGGAAAGCTTCTTTGCCGACCATGACATTCACATGCATGTGCCGGCGGGAGCGATCCCAAAGGATGGTCCATCGGCGGGCGTGACCATGGCGACTACTTTGGTCTCGCTGCTGTCTGGGCACCGCATCCGTCCTCTCACCGCGATGACGGGTGAGATCACGCTCAGTGGCAATGTGCTTCCGGTGGGAGGTATTAAAGAAAAGGTGCTGGCCGCGAAACGCGCGGGAGTCACCACGATCATTCTCCCGGCGGAGAACAAGATGAATGTTGAGGAAGATCTCACGCCTGAACAGGTTGAGAACCTGAGCATTCACTATGTGAAGACCATCGAAGAAGCATTGCGCGTGTCGCTGCCGGTAGTAGCGGAGGCGCTGGCTGCGAAGGTTTTCCTGGAGTCGGAGACCAACGATTCCAAGGCGGAAAGTAAGACAGCTAAGCCTCTCCAGGCGCCGGTGGTGACTCACGACAAGGTTGTCACCTGGCAGTCTTGACGCAGTGGTCAGTGGCCAGTGATCAGTTGCGAGCCGCCAGTTCATAACTGGCGGCTTTTTTTGTCGGAATCGTCCCCCGGGCCTTCCCTAGCGGAATCAAAATGTGAGAACTTGTTGTGGAAGTTGACTACTGACAACCGTTCTCCATGCGCGTGCGCGTTCTCTTTTTCGGCGGGTTAAAAGATATTGTGGGCAAATCCAGCGACTTGCTGGAGCTGCCGGAAGGCGCCGTGGTGCGAGATGTGCTGGCGCACTACCTGGCGCAGGTTCCGCGGATGAGTGAGTTGGCGGCTTCGCTGGCTGTCGCGGTGAACCAGGAATATTCCGGAGCTGAGACTGAGCTGAGATCCGACGACGAAGTCGCATTGCTGCCGCCGGTTAGTGGCGGGTCGGGGCGCGCTTTGATTGTCCGCGATTCCATCGACACGCAGGGCGTGCTTGGTGACATCAAGCAGGGCGAGGACGGGGCTGCTGTCGCCTTCGAAGGAGTGGTGCGCAACCAGACGCGAGGGCGCCGTACGCTCTACCTCGATTACGAGGCTTATGAGGAGATGGCACTGCGGCAGATGGAGCGTCTGGCCGATCAGGCGCTGAAAGAATTTCAAGTACTCGAGGTTCGGTTGGTGCACCGGCTGGGGCGGTTGGAGATCGGCGAAACCAGCGTGTTGATCGTAGTCGCCTCGGCGCACCGCGCGGCGGCTTTCGATGCTTGCCGCTGGCTGATTGATACTCTTAAGCGCACCGTACCCATCTGGAAGAAAGAATATTTTGAGGACGGAGCCGTGTGGGCGGACGGCGAACCGTTTCCCGAGGAAATTCCGCGTTGAAATTCGGTGGTCAAGGCAGCCCGGTAGGGGAAGACGCATCTAAGTGAGCGGCTGAGACTGCGGGGATGCAAGTCGGAAGGTGCAACCCCCGGGCGTGATAGAAATGCCTTGCCGCGCAGCAGACAGCGCCGGCAGGGTAGGGATCCCTTCGGCAAGCTCAGGGCGGGCTCTTCGACCTCCGCTCAGGATGACAGAGTTGTCTTGATAGAACGTATACTTCTCTTACTGAATGAGAAAATCCGCCACCGTGACTCTGCTGCTGCTGGCCTGCGCCGTGTCGTATGCGCGGGAGCCGGTGGCCCAGAGCCAATCGCCGACCGACGCGGAGAGCACGCTCAAGGTTGACGTCAAGCTGGTGAATGTTTATGTCACCGTGACTGACGCTCATGGAGCGCCCGTGGCCGGGCTTAAGAAAGAGAATTTTGTAGTGCGGGAGGATGGCCGCGAGCAGACGATCAAGGTGTTCGACAAGGAATCAGCGTTGCCGATTTCCATTGCCCTGGCCATCGACACCAGCTTGAGTACTCGTCACGACCTGCCGCTGGAACAGGCTTCAGCCAAGCGGTTTGCCCACGACATCGTGCGCCCGGTGGATGCGTTGTCGGTGTTCAGCTTTAGCGAGGCCGTGTCGCAATCTCCTTTTGGGTACACCTCAGATATGAAGCGCATCGACGAGGGGATTGACCACATCCACCTGGGTGCGGCCACGGCGTTGTTTGACGCCGTCTATCTGGCCTCGCGCTCGCTCGACCGCCGCCAGGGACGGAAAGTATTGGTGCTGATCACCGACGGCGGAGATACGATCAGCAGAATCGACTACAAAGGGGCAGTGCGTGCCGCGGAAGAGGCAGAAGCCCTGGTCTACAGCATCATCGTGGTGCCGATCGAGAACAGCGCGGGACGCGAAATCGGCGGTGAGCATGCGCTCATCCAGCTCTCGGAGGATACGGGTGGCAAGTATTACTATGCGACTTCGATTTCCCAACTCGATGACGCCTTCCACCAGATCAGCGAAGAACTCCGCAACCAGTACCTGCTGGCCTATTATCCGTCACAACGCACATCGAACTCGGAGTTTCGGCGCATTCAGGTTGGAGTTTCCGGGACCGCCGAAGCGTCCTCTTACCATGTGAGACACCGGGTTGGGTACTACACAACGAAGTCGAACTTCTGAGAGTTCTCTCTTGAATGGTATCTTGAAGGGCTGGGCTATCGGGTGAGGCGCTGCCGGGACTTGCTGAGCGAGAAATAATGAAAACTGTTGAGAGAGGTTCTGTGAAGATTTCGAAGGGAAGGTTTGCGATCTTGAACTTCAACTCCGCGCTTTGCTTTGCTGCACGATTCGGGCTGTTCGCTGCGGTGGGCCTTCTATGTGCTTCGCCGTTGGCCCAAGCTCAGACTGTGGGTACAGGCAGCATCGTAGGCATCGTCACTGATCCAGCGCACAAGGTGATTCCCGGAGCCGAGGTGGAGATCACCAATAAGGCGACCAGGGCGCACGTTCATGTGACTGCCTCCTCGGAGGGGCTGTACTCTTCGGGACCGATTCAGCCTGGAGACTACGCGCTGTTGGTGGAGGTCAAAGGATTCAACCGGGAATTGCTACCCGTGGTCGTTCAGGTGGGCAACGTGACTCGCGTCGATGTGGCGATGAAGCTGGGGCCGGAGGTTGGACAGGTCGAGGTTCCGGGCGGCACGACCGTCAACATTGAGCAAGCCACGGTGCAGAGTGTGATCAGCGGCGACCAGATGGAAAAACTGCCGGTAAATGGACGGAATTTTCTCGATCTGGCGCAGCTAGAGCCCGGAGTGCAGATGCAGGATGGAAGCCTCTTTGAAGGCAAGGATGGGCTCTCGTCGATTTCATTTCTTAGCCAGTACGGCCGTTCAGAGAGAATTGAGCTGGACGGGGTCGATATCAGCGATGAAACGGTGGGCGGCACCACGCAGAATATTCCGGCAAGCGCAATTCAGGAGTTTCAGCTGAGCCAGTCGTTGCTCGATCTCTCGACAGGATTAACATCCTCTGGGGCGGTGAATATCATTACCCGCTCAGGCAGCGATCAGATCCACGGAGCAGCGTTTGGGGTGTTCCGCGGCAACCAGGGGGCGGCAGATCTGCCAGGCACCACGGCGTCTTCGTTTCAGCGGGAACTGTACGGTGCCGACGCGGGGGGCGCGATCATCAAGGGTAAAGTCTTCGGATTCGCCGACGCTGAACGCGCGCAACAGAATCTTACGGCGGGCGAGCCATTTACTTTTCCCTTTGATGGGCTGAGCGCCACGCTCAACGAACCCTACCGGGAATTCAATACGGATGAGCGCGTGGACTGGAACATGAGGGACAGCACGCGGGCATTCTATCGCTTCAATTTCTTCCAGAACAGCGACCTTCGCCCCTATGGCTCGGCCAGTTCGACACAGCTATTCCGTGACATCAACAACACTGCGACCAATGCGGCGGGTGTCGATTTCAACACTGGCGTGTACGCGCATAGTCTCCGTTTTGAATATCTCAAGCTTCGAAATGAAGTGGAGGATGCCACGGGTGCTCTCGTCGGCGTCGAGAATCCGATTCCTGGGCTGGGCATCAACATTGGCGCGTCCACCGCGGGGAATTGCGCTTTTAGCGAAGGCGGCAGTTATTGTGGTGGCCCGAGCTGGCTGGGGCCGCAGCAAACCGTTCAATCCGACAAACTGGCGAGATATGACGGCAGCCGGGTGATGGGCGAACACATCATTCGCTACGGGGTTGCGTTTAACCGCATCGACGCTGCGCACCTGGCGGACTACTCCGCGTTTCCGCAGGTGGGTACGACTTCGCTGGCGGGATCGATATCGCCCGATCCGACATCCTATCCCGCAGATTGGGTGAGCTTGGGGAATGGCATTGCTTTCTCCACCGCCAAATCTTCGTTCGGCTTTCCCGGTGGAGGCCTGGCTGCCGACAACCGCATAGAAATGTACGTTGGAGATGCGTGGAAGGCCAGGCCGAAATTAACACTGAATTACGGTTTGCATTATGTGCGCGACAGCGGGCGCACGGATAGCGGTCTGGGTGCGTTGCCGGACTTGAATCAATGGGGCGCGGGATTGGGCGAGAAGATTCGTAATCCGAATGTGAACTTCGCGCCTCAACTGGGATTCGCCTGGGATGCGGGCGGCAACGGCAAGACCGTGATCCGCGGCGGGGGTGCGTTATTTTATGAGAACTCGCTATGGAACAACGCCTTGTTGGACGGTCCGTCCCGGCTCAGCACAGGAATTTTTACCGACGCTCCCGAGGTTTGTCAGGGAGGCGTTGCGAATGCATTCAATTGGCCGACCAATCCTGGAGTCGCGGGAGCACCGATCGCGGGAGCGGCTGCGACGGTCGTGACCAACCCCACTACGGGAGCGCTGCAGGTGTTGCCGAACTTTTGCGGCGGCGCCATTTCGGCAATCGCGCCGCAGATTCTGGCGCTGAGCAACGCCTTTCAAGCGGCGGCTGCGAGTGTGACGGGGTCCCAGCCGAATAGCAACTACGTGGGCACGACACTGTCGGCGTTGAATCCCAGTTACGATCTTTTTTATCCGGGCTACCGCACGCCGCGCTCATGGCAGGCGAATCTAGGCATCGAGAAAGAGGTGCGCCCGGGGACGGTGCTCAGTGTCGACTACATCCGTGACATCGGCGAGCACATCCTTATCGGCCAGGACATCAATCATAGCGGAGCGGCGCGCAGCTTCAACCAGGCCAATGCGGTTGCGGCTCGTGACGCGGCTCAGGTGGCCAACGGATGCCCTGTAGGTTATGGACAAGCTACCTGCATGATTGCTGCGCTGGGGCAGGCCGGAGCGCAACGGGCCTACTCCGCGGCAGGACTGGATTCCAACCTGCAGGCGACGGGCGGTGGGCCTTGCTCCTACTGCGCGTTTCCCGGCACCAACCCCATCATCGGCAACACCGGTGCGGTGGGAGGAGTCGATATGCTCTTTCCTGACGGGCGGTCAGTCTACACCGGCGTGCAGGTGAAGGTGGTGACGCACGTCGACAGGCCTGTGCGGGGCGTGAAGACTGGGAACTTCCAGTTTTCCTATACGCTCTCCCGGTTGGTCAGCCAAGTGCAGGACCAGGACACCACAAACCTGGCGATTGACAACGACGATCCGCTGCGCTTCACAGGGCCGAGCGCTCTGGACCGGAAGCAGCAGTACTCGTTTAGCGGAATCTTCGACCTGCCGTTCAATTTGAAGTTGAGCATGATCGGACATTTCTACAGCCCGCTTCCCCAGAGCCTGTTGCTCCCGGAACTAACTAATGGAGGCGAAATCTTTGCGACTGACTGGCTGGGGTCTGGACTGGGTTCGGCGGCGGCTCCGGAGCCCGTGCCAGGAACTCAGATCGGCCAGTACAACCACAGCGTAAATATCGACAACCTGCAAAAGACGATCAACTCGTACAACCACACCTTCGCCTCATCGCTTACTCCTGCGGGGGAGTGCCTGGTGGGCAATCACACCGCTTGTCCGGGGCTGATCAGCGGCCCGATGGTGATGACCAGTCAGGACATGGCTGCTTTGGGGTGGATCATGCCTACGATCGATTCCATAGCTAACCATGCTCTGGCCTCCCCCTGGCTGAAAACGATGGACATGAGAGTATCCTGGCCAATCAAGGTTAAGGATCGTGTGACCATCGAGCCGAGCGCGAGCGTATTCAACGTCTTCAACTTCGCCAACGCATTCCAGTCGGGCAACATGCCGAGTGCTTCGTTGTTGCCCGGCCCAAACGGGGTGTTGGCGCCGAATGTTGTAGGCGGTGTCGCTTCGGGCTCGAGCTATACGCCGTTCCGGACGAGTTTCCAGTCGGGAACGTTCGCGCTTGGGGCTCCGCGCCAGTTCGAGTTCGGATTGCGGATCAGCTTTTAGAGTCGACCGGAGCCCGGTGCTGACGCTCCCGTCCCTGCGCTCAACGGGACCAGCGGTTTGCATCCGAAGGGGCAAATCGAGCTTAAGGAGCTGCGTGTACAATGCCTGCATGGCTTTCCGTCCGCAGGGAAACTCCAACGCCGCCAAACGCGGCCGGACTCCGCCTCCCGAGGAGACTTTTGAAGAAGCTGGATTCCTCAAAGCCCTGGGCGAGAAACAGAAATCAGTGAGCGTCAAGCTGATGGACGGTCAGACGGTGAGCGGCTGGATCGAGTATTACGACAAGCACATGGTGCGCCTGACGCGCGAAGGCGCTCCGAATCTTTTTATTTTCAAACACGAGATCATGTATATCGCGGAAGACGGCGGGAAGAAGAAGTAAGGCTTGTTTTAGAAGTCTCTATGGAGCCGATGCCTCCGCGGGCGGCTCTTCGACTATGCGAGTGGTTGCGTTGAGCGCGCAAGCATTTGTTCCGCTCAGGATGACAAACTTAACAAAGTCTCACAGCAACCAAAGTTTCCTCCCGGCCATGTCAGTCATCGCCCGCGAAGCTGGCGCTTTGCTGATGCATCACTTCCACCAGCACTTGAAGATCGAATACAAGGGTGAGGCTGACCTGGTGACCGCGGCGGACCGCGCTGCAGAACTCTTGATCCGGGAACGCATTCGCCAACAGTGGCCTACGCACGACATTCTAGGCGAAGAGCAGGGTCTCAGTGACCAGGGCAGCGAGTATCGCTGGTACGTCGATCCGCTGGACGGCACGACGAACTTCGCGCACGGATTTCCTGTTTTCTGCGTGTCGATTGCGCTGGAGCACCATGAACGCGAGCATAAAGGCGAACGCGTCGCTGCTGTAATCTACGACCCCACGCGCGACGAACTGTTTTCCGCGGAGCAGGGAAGAGGCGCGCAGCTCAACGGCGAGAGCATCCATGTTTCGAAAACGGCTGCGCTGAAGGAAAGTCTTCTGGCCACCGGCTTTCCCAGCCGGAAGCGGCACAAGAACCCGAACATTTACTTTTATCACCAGATCACGCTGCACTCGCATGGAGTACGACGCGCGGGATCGGCGGCGCTTGATTTGTGCAACGTGGCTGCGGGCCGCTTCGACGGCTTCTGGGAGTTCAACCTGAATCCCTGGGACACGGCAGCGGGTGTTCTCATTGTGGAAGAAGCGGGCGGCAAGGTGACCCGCTTCGACGGGTCGCCATTTGAAATCAATAGCCGCGAAACGGTGGCCTCGAACGGGCTGATTCACAAAGCGCTGCTCGGAGAGTTTGAAGATGTCTTTGCGGGGCGCGGGTTGGAGCCGCTGCCCAATCCGAGGGTCTACAAAGCATGAACCAAAACCGCAGTGGATATCGAGGTGCAAGCATGCTTAAGAAAACTATGCGGGTGATCCCAGTCGCGATCGTCCTGCTGGGATTGGCAGTTCTGCTCGTCGGTGCCCCCAGTTCTGCGCCGGCCGCCCCCGATGCTGCTTACCTGCAGTCGTTTGAGAAGTGGAAGGCGGAACAGATTGCCGACCTGAAGCAGAACTGGCTGCCGCTGGCTGGGTTGTTCTGGCTGAAGCCGGGCGTCAATAGTTTTGGCACGGCGCCGGAAAATGCGGTCGTGTTTCCTAAAGGTCCGCCGCGCGCTGGCGAGTTCGATCTTGAGGGCAAAGACGTCACCATTAAGCTGCTTCCCGATGTGCACGCGACCTTGGCTGGCGTGCCGCTGACCAGCGCGAAGCTGGCTCCCGATGTTTCTGGGCACGCCTCGCTGGTGGAGATGGGTACGCTGCGCTTTCACGTGATCGTGCGTGGAGAACGCGTCGGTATTCGCGTCAAGGATTCGGAGAGTGCGTCCGTCACCAACTTCAAAGGGCTCATATTTTATCCCCTCGATCTGAATTACCGCGTGACGGCCACGTGGGAGCCCTCCGACGGCAAGAAGACGATCGACGTGCCCAATGTTCTGGGCGACGTGACTGCGGTGCCGGTTGCGGGCACAGTTGTGTTCAAGATCGATGGCCAGGAGCAGAGGCTCACTGCACTGGGCGGAGATCCATCGAACGGACTGTCGTTCGTATTCAACGATCTGACGGCGAAGGGCGATACCTATCCCGGCGGACGCTTTCTCGATAGCGAGCCGGTGGTGAACGGAAAAGTGGTTCTGGACTTCAACCGCGCCTACAATCCTCCCTGTGCGGTGACTCCTTATGCCACGTGTCCATTGGCGCCGAAGGAGAACCGGCTGGCCGTGGCAATTCCCGCGGGCGAGAAGTTTGATAAGGCGGCACATGGTCACCACTAGCCACTAAGGTCCACTGACCGACGAATCACGCTTCCTGCGCCGCGTTACAATAACTAGGGATAGCGATACGTATTTTTCGGCTGTCCCGAAGTTCTCTGACTCTTACAGGCCTAACGTGATCAACTCTCTGCTGGAACGCAAGATCGAGAAGCGGCCCGACCGAGTGCGGCTGCAAGGACGCATTCTTTTCCTCACGGAAGATCCGGAACTGATTAAGCGGCAACTCGCCGGCGAAGACCTGCCGTGGGATACGAAGAATCCTGCGAATAATCCCAAGCTGCGCGATGATATCTCAACCGACGAGATCACTCCGGCGCACTACTGCTTTTATTTTGACGAGACCCTGGGCGAGATTCCTTATCTTGGCTTGAAGTGCGGCAGCGCGACGCCGATCGGGCGCGGCGAAGTGAAGCGGGGTGGATTTGTGTGTGCCGTGAGCGGGAAACGGCGCGGCAAAGGATCGAGCCGCGAGCAATCGCCTTACGCCGAGATGTGCGCCGGCATCCGTGTGGTGATCGCGGAAAACATTGAGCGCATCTACAAGCAGAATTGCCAGAACCTCGGAGTGTTGACTTCGACAGATTTTTCGTTGATCGACAGGATTCGGGGCGGCAACGAGATTGCGCTCTCCGAATTCACTGCCGGGGAAGATGAGATCACGCGGCAGGTGATTGAATATGGCGGGCTGTTTCCGTTCAATGTGGCGCGGATGCAGAAATTAGTGTTTCTGCCGCCGGTCAAGACCGCAAAGCATCCCATGACTTTGGCGGAGAAAATCTTCGCGCGGCACATGATTAATGAGCGTGGCGAAGTTGGCGTTCCTTGGGTGAAGCCCGGGGACACGGGATTCGCTCAGGCCGACCTGCGCTTCAGCCACGAGTACGTCACGCCAATGGCGGCTATCTTTTTTGAGCGCTATGTCGGCAAAGATGCAAAGGTCAACGATGCTTCGAGCATTATTTTCTTCCGCGACCACCTCACGTTTCTCGATGAAGTTATTTCGGAGGAGAAAAAGAAGCTTGGCCTGCTCGACTTGGCGACGCAACTCAAGCTCAAACAGCAGGATTTCGCCGCCCGGCAGGGAATCAAACTGCACGGAGAATTGAAAGATCGCAAAGGCTCGGAGGGTATTTGCCACTCCATTGTGTTGGAAAGCTACGCGCTGCCGGGGCAGTTGAACATTGGCTCGGACTCACACACGCCGCACGTGGGCGCGATTGGCTGCGTTGCTTTCGGCATCGGCACCACCGACGTGTTCAATGCCTGGATCACGAAGGATGTGCGGGTGAAGGTGCCGGAGTCGGTGAAGATCGTGATCCGCGGCAAGAGGCACGCGAATGCGACGGCAAAAGATTTCATCCTTAAGATTCTTAGCCTCGACTACGTGCGCAGCGGCAAAGCGCTGGCCAAAGTGATGGAGTACGCGGGCGAGGCGATTGAGGAACTCAGTGTGGATGAGCGTGCCACCATGACTAACATGGCGGCCGAGATCGGCGGATTCACCGGCATCGTTGCGCCGGACAAGAAGGCCGTCGACTTTCTGGTCGAGCGGCGGGGGATGGACCGGAAACAAGCCGAGGCCATGATTGCGGGCTTATATAGCGATCCGGATGCGCAGTATGCGCATGTGGTCGAACTCGATGCGGCGGAGATTACGCCGATGGTCGCGACTCCGGGCGACCCCGGGAACGGAAAATACGTGCGCGAGCTGAATACGCCGGTGCCGATCGAGATTGCTTACGGCGGCACTTGCACGGCAGGCAAAAACGAAGACATGGACATGTATGCTGCCGTTCTGGCCGACGCCTTGAAGCAGGGGAAGCGCGTGGCCGATTCAGTGAAGTTCTACATCCAGTTTGGATCGCAGGAGACGCGCGAGTACTGCTTGCGCAAGGGCTATCTGGATGTGTTTCAGAAAGCTGGAGCGATAGTGATCGAACCAAGTTGCGGCGCTTGTATCAACGCGGGGCCGGGAGTTTCGACGCGTCCCGACCAGGTGGTGATCAGCGCGCAGAACCGCAACTTCCCCGGACGCAGCGGTCCGGGGCAGATGTATCTGGCTTCGCCGCTGACGGTTGCCGCGAGTGCCGTGGCGGGATATATCGTGGAATACGAGCCGAGCGAGCCGTTGGTGGGGGTTTAGCGAGTTTTTCCGGACCTGTGCTGCCTGTAAGTGGTTGAACTCAGACAGGGTGGCCGAAATCAGCCACTGCCCGCTCTGCAACTTTTTTCCGCGATCCGAGTTCAAATAAGTAGGCGCTTCGGATCGAGAGCAAGATCTGGAAGACCTGGCAGATCCGGCAGGGAAGAGCGGTGGATCTGAAAAAGGGAGATTGATATGCGCTACCTAAAATATTTGGCTTTAGTCGGGGTTCTGATGCTGCCGCTGACCTACTCGCAGTCTGCGCACGCGCAGATCGCGGTGGGAGTGGGAATCGGCGGGCCGCCAACATGTGCCTACGGCTACTACGGATATTACCCTTATGCTTGCGCGCCTTACGGCTATTACGGACCTGACTGGTTTGCCGGTGGAGTGTTTATCGGCGCCGGTCCGTGGTATGGCTGGGGACGTGGTTGGGGTTGGGGTGGTTGGGGTCATGGCTACTATGGTCGTGGGGGCTGGGGTTACGGACGGGCTGGCTATGGATACGGACGCGGCGGCTATGGCTATGGTCGCGGGTTCGCTGGCGGACGTGGCTTCGTAGGCGAGCGCGGATTTGCGCGTGGTCCGGCTGGCGGCTTCCGCGGATCAGTGGGCGGCGGGTTCCACGGTGGCGGTGGGTTTCATGGTGGCGGTGGGTTCCATGGCGGCGGTGGTGGACACGGCGGTGGCGGGCACCGGTAATCGTGGTGGAGCGGGAGTTTCCTGATTCCCCAACGAAAGAGTCAAGGAAAACGGCTGGTAGCAGACGCTGCCGGCCGTTTCTTTTTCTGGGCTATCAGAGGGCTTTGCCGGGGGCGGCTCAATAAACCTGTACCCCGGTCCGGGTTTCTTGCTAGAATGTGCGGTTCGCGGAGACGGGCTGTAGTAGTAAAATATCTGCATAGACCTCAGGAGACTGACACCCTTATGGCGTACGTGATTGCTGAGCCTTGTATTAACACAAAAGACACCGCGTGCGTGGATGCGTGTCCGGTGGATTGCATTCATCCCAAGAAAGATGATCCCAAGTATGCAACCGAGCCCTTGCTCTATATCGATCCGGTGGAGTGCATCGACTGCGGGGCATGCGTGCCGGTGTGCCCGGTATCGGCCATCTTCGCGCTCGACGATCTGCCGGAGAAGTGGAACGAGTTCACTGCCAGAAACGCTGCCTACTTCGGCCGGTAAAGAAGTTTCAGCTTTCAAGGCGCGCGTCCATTCGGATGCGCGCCTTCGCATTTGAGGTCGCAAATTGCGATCTCAAAGCTTCGCGTACTCCTGTCTCGGACCGAGGATCGGTGACGCCTGACAGCTCTTCCGTTAGAATCATCGCTTCACACGCTGGGAATCCATGGCATTGATGGAGTCGGAAGCGATCGTGCTGCGCACGTATCCGCTGCGCGAGGCCGACCTGCTAGTCACGCTATTTACGCGCGCCGAGGGCAAGGTGCGCGGCGTGGCGCGGTCGGCAAAGAAATCGAAGCGACGCTTCGGCGGAGCGCTGGAGCCGATGACTTATGTCCGGGCGTTTTACGACGTTCGCGAGCGGCAGGAGCTGGCTCGTCTGGATGCCTGCGAGGTGCTCGAGTCTCCGCTGGCCAGTGAAGTCAGTTATGCGCGGGCGGTGGCGCTGGCGCATGTGGCCGAGTTACTCGACGAATTGCTGCCCGATCGCGAAGCCAACGACGCCGTCTTTCGGCTGACGCTTTCCGTGCTGCATGCTCTACAGGGTCCCGAAGTATGGATGGCAGTCACCTACTTCGAGCTGTGGCTGACCCGGCTGGTCGGATTTCTGCCCGAGTTGACAGAGTGCACAGTCTGCGGGCGCAGCTTGAACGGCAGTCGCGCTTATTTTCACGCGCTCGCTGACGGACTGATGTGCCCCGAGGATAAGCGGCTGGCGTCGTCCGAGATTTCGAAAGACTCGCGAGATTTGGCGGCTTTGATGTTTCGCGCTCCGGTGGAGAGCTTTGCAGGGATGCCGTGGCCTAAAGCGCAGGGCGCCGATCTCCGGAAGTTTCTGATTCAGATACTGCAGCGGCATATTGAGAAGAAGCTCGTAACGGCGGGGATGCTGGAGAAGGGTGGCGGGTTCTAGAGTGCACGCAGCTTTGATCCATGTTTCACGATCGTTCCGTTAGTTTCTGTCTCCAAACCCGTGCTTGCCACGGCAAAGCTTGCAGTAACGCGGCGGCTCGGTATTATCCACCCGATGCTGGACCGGCTTCAGAGTCCGGAGATAGGCGAAGATTGCTTTCAAATCATCGTCGCTCAGATTGCGGAAAAATGCCCAGGGCATGATGTTAGCGAGGGGCCGCGCCTTGACTGCTCCCGTGCGAATCGTCTCGATGAACATCTTTTCGTCGAAATAACCAATCCCTGAGGGATCTGGCGTCAAATTCAGCGAGGCGACCGTGATCATCTTCTTCGGGTCTGGTCCCCATGCCCCGATCAACGGGACACCGCCGCTAAAATCCATCCCCGGAAGGTTGTTGCCCAGATCATCCGTAGGGGAATGGCAGCCGTCGCAATGCCCCACCGTCACCAGGTACTTTCCGTACGCCGGTCGATCGGACTTGTCCGGCTCTGGCACGTGCGCCAGCGGTGCAAGCGGCTGAAGTGTTTTTTTTATATCATCGGTGAGCACCGTCTTCGGCCGCTCAATGTGCACGGGTGCCAGCGAACGCTCGTAAACGATCGCCGACGCCAAATCCTCATCCGAGAGATTTCGGAAGTACTGGTACGGCATCATTGAGTAAAGCGTACGCCCATCGTGACCAATCCCCTGGCGCAACGCCCGCACAAAGTCTGCGTCCTTCCATTTCCCAGCGCCGTATTCCGGGTCAGACGAGATATTCGGTGCTACCACGCGGTTGGGCTCGGGCAACCCCAGCTCGCCGCCGGTAAAGACGTTGCCGCCGCCCTTCTTTCCCTCGACTGGCCGTGAGGGACGTTGGGTGAAATCAAACTCGGAATGGCAGAAGGGGCATTGCAGCAAGCCCTCCACGAGGTACTTGCCCCGCGCCAGCCGCTCTGGTGTGCGCGGTATCGTTTCCATCTCCAGTACTGACACTGGCGATGCAGCCGCCGTAAGGGTTGGCGCCCTCTGGCAGCCATTGCTCAGACTTAGCAGGAAAAACGCAGCAATCCCAGCTGCAATCCCTGAAGGGATCGACTTCGAAGTTTTCATGTGTTCCGCCCCAGTGATAAGACCGAAAGAAAAAAACGCCTGATTAGTGCGAGAGTATACGCCGCAGGGTCAATCTCTGGCCAATTTTCCGTGCGCAAGGCTGACGGGCACAGCTCCCTTCCAGTACAATCGATGCTTACACTGCGGCGGTTCTACGCATTGCGCGATTTAGCTCCTGGCGCTGGGACTTCAGAGCAACTCATCCATGACCTCATCTCACTCGAAATCGCTCACGTTTCAGGAACTGATCCTGCGCCTGCAGACGTTTTGGGCGGAGCGCGGATGCGTGTTGCAGCAACCCTATGACGTTGAAGTAGGCGCTGGAACCATGGCGCCAGAGACATTTCTGCGCGTGCTGGGGCCGAAGCCTTACAAGGTTGCTTATGTACAGCCTTCGCGGCGTCCGGCGGACGGGCGCTATGGGGAGAATCCGAACCGGCTGTTCAAGCACATGCAGCTGCAGGTCATCCTGAAGCCTCCGCCCGAGAATGTGCAGGAATTGTATTTGGAGTCCCTCGGAGCGATTGGCATCGACCTGCGCCAGCATGACATCAAGTTTGAGGAAGACAACTGGGAAGCTCCAACACTGAGCGCCTGGGGCGTGGGGTGGCAGGTCATGCTCGATGGGCTGGAGATCACGCAGTTCACCTACTTCCAGCAGTGTGGCGGGCTGGATTTATTTCCGATTTCCGCCGAGCTGACCTATGGGCTGGAACGCATCGCGGCGTTTCTGCAAGATGTCAACTCGATTTACGACATTGTGTGGGCGCGCGATCCCGAGATGGGGCGGGCGACGACATATGGTGATGTGCGGCTGGCCGATGAGTTGCAGTTTTCCGTCTACAATTTCGAAGTGGCGGATGTGGAGAAGACCTGGGAGCATTTTCGCCTATATGAAGCGGAGTGTAAGGAGCTGCTACAGCGGTATGCGGCGCTGGAAAAGAACAAAGTTGAGGGTGATGGGATTGTCTGTGAAAAATCGCGCATGCCCCTCTTGGGAGCCTACGATCTTTGTCTGAAGTGTTCCCACCTGTTCAACATCCTCGATGCTCGTGGAGCGATCTCCGTGACTGAGCGCGTGGGCGTGATTGGCCGGGTGCGAGCGCTCGCCGTAGGCATCGCGAAGGCTTGGGTGGATCAGCAAGAGAGCGAAACCGTGGGCGGCGCATCCAACGAAAAAAAACCCGTTCGCGAGATGAAGGCGAAGCAGGAGAAATTGTCGCCCGTGGGATCGTAATTGCAGTGGTTGTAGCTGACGCGCCGAGGCGGGACGCTCTTGGGAACAGCTGGCGAGACGCCGGCGCTACGGTTTTGAATGGCATGCCAGACTTTCTGCTAGAGATCGGGTGCGAAGAGATTCCGGCGCGGATGATCGACGCCGCTTCGCAGGAATTGCGCGAGCGCGTCAGGGCCCTGCTGAGCCGTGAGCGACTGCCGCCGAACGAGGTTACATATTTCGACACACCACGGCGGTTGGCAGTGATTGCATCTGGCATCTCCGCGGCTCAACCGGATGTCGGCGAGCAGGTGACTGGTCCCTCGACCAGTGTCGCATACAAAGATGGTCAGCCCACGCCCGCGGCGCATGCCTTTGCCAAGAAGGTTGGAGTCGACGTATCGCAACTAGAGAAAATTACAACCGTGAAGGGCGAATACCTTTCGGCGAAGGTTACCAGGAAGGGCCGACGCACGGCCGATATCCTCGCCGAGACTCTGCCGAAGGAACTCTCCTCGATCTACTGGCCCAAGAGTATGTACTGGCGCAAGCCGCACGAGCGCTTTGTGCGGCCAGTGCGCTGGCTGGTGGCAATGCTCGACGGCGAGACCATTCCACTGGAGTTTGACGGGATCTGGGCAGGGACAACTTCGCGCGGGCACCGGATGTTGTCCCATAGTGTCGTCACGATCCCGCGGGCTGGATCTGCTTATGTAGAGGCGCTGCGTGCGGCGAAGGTTCTGGGCCGTGTGGAACGTGAGCAGCAGATTCGCGGAGCGCTCGACGCTGCCACGCGTACGATTCCGGGGGCGCGGTGGCGGGAAGACAAATCTTTGCTCGACACGGTGGTGAACCTGACGGAATTTCCCTCCGCAATTCTGGGCGAATTCGATCGGCAGTTCCTGGCTTTGCCGGAGGAGGTTCTGGTTACGGTGATGCGGGACCACCAAAAATATTTTGCCATAGAAGATGCCGCCGGCAAACTTCTGCCGCATTTTCTAGCTGTGTTAAATACTGATGGAGACCGGAACGGATTGATCCGGCACGGCAACGAGCGAGTGCTGCGAGCCCGTTTCAGCGATGCCAAATTTTTCTGGGAGACAGATCAAAAACGCTCGCTGCTGGAGCGGCTGGAGCTGCTGCGGCACGTCACTTTCCAGAAGGATCTCGGCAGCTACTACGAAAAGACGCGGCGGGTGCAGCGTTTGTGCAGTTGGCTCAGTGAGATTATCAAGCAGAGTGGGATGGCGGTGCGCGCGGGCGTGATCCACAAAGCGGCGTGCCTGGCGAAAACCGACCTGACTACGGAGTTGGTGAAGGAGTTTACCGAACTGCAGGGCATTGTGGGTGGGCTTTACGCGCGGGCCCAGGCGCTTGATTCGAGCTTGCCCGAGGCAACTCGGTTTGCGATTGCGGATGCGATTTATGATCAGTACAGGCCCGAGTCCGTCGAAGATGAAGTGCCGCGATCGATCGAAGGTGCGGTGCTTTCGATCGGCGACAAGGCGGACACGATTGCAGGAATGTTTGCGCTGGGACTGGTCCCGAGCGGGTCGAAGGATCCGTTTGCGTTGCGGCGGCAGGCGAATGGGATTGTCAAGGTAATCGCAGAGAAAAAACTCCCTCTGCAGCTGACGGATTTGATGAGGGATGCGCGGGCTGGCTATCAGGGGTCCGAAGCGGAGAAGAAGTTTGTTGACGACGTGAAGTTCATGGAGTTGGCGAAAACGTTTTTCGGCGAGCGTTTGGAGTTTTACCTGAAGGATGTTCGCGGATATACGTATGACGTGGTGAAAGCTGTGCTGGCGGCCGACGCTGATGACGTAGTGGATGCTGTAGCTCGGGCGGAGGCGGTGAAACAGGTTTTGCATATGCCCGAGTTCCTGGCGATTGGCGCCGCTTGCAAACGTATGCGGAATATTCTGAAGCAGTCGGAAGAGAAGGGAATTGCCCCTGCTGCGAGGTTCGAGAACTTGCCGGAGTCAGCTCACGAAGAGAAGAGCCTGGCGGCGTACATCGAAGTGAACGGATCCCGGGTCGATGCGCTTCGAAAGAAGAAAGAATACGGCGACGCCCTCATGCTGCTCTCGACGGCAAGAGAGCGCGTTGATCCATTCTTCGACAAAGTCATGGTGATGGTAGAAGATAAGAAGGTACGGGCGAACCGCTTGGCGCTGCTGCGGACTCTGCTGAAAGAATTTTCGACGATTGCGGACTTTTCCGAGATCGTGACGGAAGGCAAGGCGTGACTGCCTGAAATTCCCAACAAGTTTAGATGTGCGAATTGCCGGCGGCACGCCGCCGCTACAGAATCGAATCACAAAGGACTAATCATTTATGGCGACAATCACTCTCCCCGAAGCTCCGGTGCAGGAAGGCAAGAAGGCCACAACCAAGTACGTTTACTTTTTCGGTGGCGGCAAAGCGGATGGCAACGGCAAGATGAAAGATGATCTGGGCGGCAAAGGCGCCGGTCTGGCCGAGATGACCAACGCTGGACTACCCGTGCCTCCGGGGTTCACCATTCAGACCGAAGCCTGCCGCGAATACATGCGGAACGGTGGCGTGTCGAAAGAAGTCGACCAACAGATGGAGGAGGCACTGGCCAACCTCGAAGCGCTGCAAGAGCAGAAGCTGGGAACGGGCGAGAACCCGCTGCTGGTGAGCGTGCGCTCAGGCGCGAAGTTTTCCATGCCCGGCATGATGGATACGATCCTCAATCTCGGATTGAACGATAAGAGTGTGGAGGCGCTGGCCAAACGCAGCAACAATCCGCGGTTCGCTGCGGATTCCTACCGCCGGCTGATCCAGATGTTTGGCAACGTCGTGCTGGAGATTCCGAAGCATGCATTCGATGAAGTATTCGACGCGAAGAAAAAGCAGAAAAAAGCGAAGCTCGACACCGAACTCGATGCCAAGGCGCTGAAAGAAGTGATTGAAGAGTACAAGAGGGTCGTGAAGAAGCACGCCAAACGCGACTTTCCGCAGGATCCGCACGAGCAGCTGGTAATGGCGCGCGACGCGGTGTTCCGTTCCTGGCAGAACGACCGCGCCAAACATTATCGCCGCATCAACAACATCGATGACATGCTAGGGACCGCGGTCAATGTGCAGGCGATGGTGTATGGCAACCTCGGCGATACTAGCGGCACCGGTGTAGGTTTCACGCGCAATCCTGCGACCGGCGCGAAGGAGTTCTACGGCGAGTTTCTGATGAACGCGCAGGGGGAAGACGTGGTCTCGGGCGTGCGCACCCCGGTGCCGATCTTGGAACTGCAGAAGGTTATGCCCGATGTATACAGCCAGCTCCGCGAGATCACGACGCGGCTCGAGAAACATTACAAAGACATGCAGGATTTCGAGTTCACCATCCAGGATGGCAAGCTCTACATGCTGCAGACGCGGAACGGCAAGCGCACTGGTCTTGCTGCGGTGCAGGTCGCGCTCGATATGGTGGGCGAGGGACTCATCCGCAAGGAAGAGGCGATCTTCCGTCTCGATCCCAACCAGGTCGTCGATTTTTTTGTCTCCCGGCTAGACAGCAAAGACGTTCGGCCTGAAGATGTGCTGACCACGAAGGGTATCGCAGCTTCTCCAGGGGCGGTCGCGGGGCAGATCGTTTTTACCGCCGACGATGCGGTTGAGAAAGCCGGACACGGTGCGGAGAAGAACCCGGTAATCCTGGTTCGCGCCGAAACCACTCCGGAAGACATTCACGGTATGGAAGTTGCGATTGGCATTCTGACGTCGCAGGGTGGCGCGACCAGTCACGCGGCGGTCGTCACGCGTGGCATGGGAAAAACCTGTGTCGCTGGCGCGGGTGAGATCGTGGTTGAAGAAAGAGCGCGCGAGATGCGGGCGCGAGGGCAGGTATTCAAGGAGGGAGACTGGATCACGCTCGACGGTACGGCCGGCAGCGTGTTGAGAGGCAAGAGAAAGCTGCTTCCGCCGGACCCGGAGAATTTGGCAAAGCTGGACAAGTTAATGAGTTGGGCCGAGCCTTTTCGAAAGATCGGCGTGCGCGCCAATGCTGATATTCCGCGTGATGCGGAGAAGGCGCGCGAGTTTGGCGCCCAGGGTATCGGCTTGTGCCGTACCGAGCACATGTTCTTCGCTCCCGATCGCATTCCGCACATGCGCGCTATGATCCTGGCCGACAACGAGAAAGATCGACGTTCGGCGCTTAAGAAACTGCTGCCCTACCAAAGAAAAGACTTCGAGGGCCTCTTCAAAGCAATGGATGGGCTGCCGGTGACGATCCGCCTGCTCGACCCGCCGCTGCACGAGTTCTTGCCCAAGCGCGAAAAACTCATGGTCGACATCGCCAGTCTGGCCAGCGCTCGGGCGAAGCAGAAAAAGGCTCTGGTGGAGGAATATCGCGAGTATGGCGCGAAGGGAGTTGGCGATCTGAAAAAGGTTCTTCCCAGATTGCTGGCGCGCGTGGAGGAACTGCACGAGTTCAATCCCATGCTGGGGCTTCGCGGATGTCGCTTGGGGATTACTTATCCGGAGATCACCGAGATGCAGGCGCGGGCCATCCTTGAAGCAGCTGTGGCGGTCGAGAAAGCCGGCATCAAGACTCATGCAGAAGTGATGATTCCGCTGATCGCAACGGTGAAAGAGATGGAGAACCAGGGAGCGATCGTCCGGCGCGTGGCGGAAGAAGTGTTCAAGGAAAAGGGAAAGCATGTTCATTACCTGGTGGGCACTATGATCGAGCTGCCGCGCGCCTGCCTGGTCGCGGATGAGATTGCCAAGGAAGCAGAGTTCTTCTCGTTCGGCACCAACGACCTGACCCAGACCACGTTCGGCTTCTCGCGCGACGACGTAAACAAGATTCTGACGTCGTATCTTGAGGAAGGGATTCTGAAGCAGGATCCGTTTGCCGCGATCGACCAGGTGGGCGTGGGAGAACTGGTGAAGATTGGGATCGAGCGGGGCCGAAAGACGCGCCCGGACTTGGAGATCGGGATCTGCGGCGAGCACGGCGGCGAACCGGAGTCGGTCAAGTTCTGCCATGAGGTAGGCATGGACTACGTGTCGTGCTCCCCGTTCCGCGTGCTGACGGCGCGTTTGGCAGCGGCGCAAGCGGGAGCGTCGGATGCGCTAAAGGTTGAGGGCGGGCGAACAAAATAGAGCTGAACGCAGAAGGATGCTCTGCGTCCTCTGCGTTGTGAGCTACTGCACTTTCTGCAGGCGTGCGATCAGTTTCTGCGCCAGGCTCTCTTCCGAATCCGACCAGAGCAGCCGCGAACTGGTGCCACTATTTTTCTCCACGTTCACCGAAAACTCCACGAGCTTCCCGACGTTGTCCCGAATCTTGGCGCGAGTCTGGTCAGTAAGTGAAGTCTCGGGCTGCAGAAAGTACGAGTCCGGACCAAAGTCAACCTCGATGTGTCCCGTCTGCTGGTAGGCGCCTTCGTCAAATTCTTCTCCCTGGACGATGAACTTCACAATTGCCGGTTCGAGCACCCAGTTCTCATTCGACGCATCGGGCGTCCACAAATCCCAATAGGCTTCGAAGATGTAAGCATAATCGTCGTGGACCTGTTCGGCAGCGATCAGCGCTGCCTGACCGGGGTCGATTCCCGAGGGAAAGCGTCGTTCCAGCACGGTGGCCTCATCCCAGGAAATAGGATGGAGAGCGAAGTAAGTGATCCCAGCACGCTGCGCCGAGAAAGGAAACTGCTGCAATACTGCGAAGGCGTGCGGCAACATCTCCGGGCCAGAAAAATCGGAAAACCAAAGACTGAGATAAAGTGGATCGGACACAATCGCCTCGAATAGTGGTGAGTGTCACCTGCGGTCGGTACTATTCTAAATTGTCCAGCGATCGCGGGAAAAGGGAGCAACTCCTCGTTTTGACAGGGTTGTGAAGGCCTTGTTACGATCAACTGGTGCCTCGAGCACCCCGCCTCACATCCGTCCCCGTCGTCTAGCCTGGCCTAGGACATCGCCCTTTCACGGCGGTAACACGGGTTCAAATCCCGTCGGGGACGCCAACGAAATAAAAGACTTGCTGTAAACCCCAATGTTCCGCGGGGACACAGCGGGGACGCAATAAGTTTCAGCTCGTCTTCCTCTCTGTGTCCCGCAGCATCGCCACCACTTTTCCCTGGGCCTTACGCTTAGCGGGCGTCACCACTTGGGCGTAAACGTCCTTAGTGATTTTCGCCGTTGGCTTGACATTGTTCTGGCAAGCGTAGATTCACGCGCCTCGCGAATGACCACAGCAGGAAGAGAATGGATAATCATCGGCACGCTCAAGGGCGAATGCTCGTCTACATCGAGTCTGACGCGGATCGTTGCTACTGCACTTGCGACTGCGAGACCAGATCTTGCCCTCCTGCCCTCATCGTGTTTGGGGAGCGTTGGTAAGAGGATCGGGAAATCCCCAGCTTCTGCATCTTATGAATCAGTGTAGTGCGCTTCAAACCAAGCTTCGTCGCTGCTCCTTTCGTCCCACCGATCACCCAACCAACCGATTCAAGCGTGCGCAGAATCAGAATGCGCTCGGAATCCTTTAGAGTAGTTGGCGCCGGGGAAGGGGTGCTAGTCAAAGCTTCTGTTGCCGGCAAAGGATTGGGAAGCACGCCATCATCGGAAAGGATCACGGCGCGTTCGATCAAATTCTGCAGTTCGCGGATGTTGCCTGGCCACTGGTACGACGTGAGCGCAGACATCGTTGTCGAGGGAATGTGGTCGATCTGGCGACTCATCCGGCGGCCGTAAATCTCGACAAAGTGGGCCACGAGGGCCGGAATGTCTTCGCGACGTTCACGCAAAGGCGGCAACAGGACTGGAAAGACGTTGAGACGGTAGTAAAGATCGCTGCGAAACTCACCGCGGTTCGCCATCTCCCCCAGATTACGATTTGTGGCAGCGACCAACCGAACATCTACCTGATGTGTGCGAGTGCTGCCCAAGCGCTCGAACTCCTGTTCCTGCAGAACGCGGAGCAACTTTGGCTGCAAGGCCGGCGGAATATCCCCCACTTCATCCAGGAAAAGAGTCCCTTTGTCTGCCAGTTCGAAACGGCCAATCTTTTGCGCGATAGCTCCAGTGAACGCACCCTTCTCGTGGCCGAAGAGTTCACTCTCCAGCAGATCCAGCGGGATGGCAGCGCAATTCAGTCTTACGAACGGTCGTCCGCACCGCGAGCTGAGGTTATGAATCGCGTGGGCAATCAGCTCCTTTCCGGTGCCGGTTTCTCCCTGGATAAGCACGGTGGAATCCGTGGGCGCAACCCGTTCCACTTGTTCGAGTACCGACTCCAGAGCAGGACTACTGCCGATCACCTGCTCGAATCTGCGCTCATATGACGGCTGATCACCACTCGAGAATTTCTGGAAAGCTCCCACAGAGAACCTCCTGGCGCCCCACGCGCTTTTTATCGGCTAATTCTCCAGAGCTGCTCGAACGCTCTCGAGCAGCACTTCATCGTCAAACGGTTTGGCCAGGAACTCCACCGCTCCTGCTCTCAGTGCCTGCATACGCATTTTTGTGTCGCCGTGTGCCGTGATGAAGATGGTTGGGATTCTGCATTGTTCAGTGTTCAATTTGGCCTGCAGTTCCAGACCCGACATTCCCGGCATACGAATATCCGCGATCAGGCATGCAGTGTCCTTGTACTGGCCGGACTTCAAAAATTCTTCCGCTGACGCAAAAGCCTGTGACGGCAGACCGACGGATTTCAGCATGCCCTGCAATGCACTGCGCATTAACTCATCGTCATCGACAATCGCGACCATTTTCCTCTTCCTTTGACTCGGCATAATGGAAAACTATCGTTCCGCGGCGTAGAGCGCAATCACACCTTGGTATGAAAGCCATAGTACCTGCCTAAATCATGGAGGTGGCTGCAGGAGTTATTCGTGGACTTCGATTTTGGTGGGAAGGGTGAGGTGAAAGCTGGCCCCGCGCGGAGAGTTGGCGTCAGCCCACAGTCGCCCGCCGTGCGATTCCACAATTGATCGGCTGATCCGGAGTCCCATGCCGGTGCCATGAGATTTGGTGGTAAAGATCGCGTCAAAGATCTGATCGGCCTGTTGTGGCGGGAGCCCCACGCCTGTATCGCTGATCGACACCAGAAGATGCTCATCGCCTCGCTGTGAGTTGAAGGTGAGCTGACGCGTTCCATTTACATCCCTCATAGCGTCAATGCCGTTCATCATGAGGTTCATCAGCACCTGCTGCAATTGGACGCGATCGCCCATTACATGGGGCAGATCAGCCGCCAGCTCCGTCCTGACAGATACGGAATAACGCGCAGTTTCACTGCCCAGCAGGACGACCATCTCCTGAATGACGTCGTTTACATCAACCAACTCTCGTTGTGGCGTACCCTTCTTGAAGAGCTGCCGGACGCGGCTGATGATCTCTGCAGCACGAGTGGCGTCTTTAATGGTTCTCGATGCAGCTTTGCGCGCTTCTTCCAACTCGGGTGGATTGCGCGTAAGCCATCGCAAGCACGTATTGGCATCGGTGACTGCGGCAGCAATCGGTTGATTTACCTCGTGCGTGAGAGCGGCGGTTAATTCCCCCATGCTGGTCATCCGGCTGACGCGTGCGAGATCCGAGTTCGCCCGACGCAAAGCCTCTTCGGCACGGTTGCGGGAATCCTCAACCCGTCGTTTTATTTCTATTAACCCAGCGATGAGTAAAGTCGCCAGCAGAAATACCGCAAATCGGAAGAAAACCGCCGGCTCGACGGCTGGCGGGATCGTCCTTCGCAGAAAGAATGAACCGAAAGCCACGGCGGAGAGACCAATCGAGAAGAGCCCCGGCCCCAATCCTCCGAAGAGACTGCTCACCGCAACAGCGAGGAGGAAGCATGATGCCGGCGCATCGATAGGCCATGCCACCGCCAGCGCGATGCCGCAAGAAATAACCGCCAGACCGTAACGCTGAAGTTTGGACAGTGCTCTCATTGGCGCCGGCCGGGGGAAAGCTCAAGCTTCGCCGCCATTCTGACCAATTCCGCCAGCGATTCAGCCTTCATCTTTCTCATCACTTGTCCGCGTTGGATTTTTACCGTGATTTCACTGGTTCCCAGCTCAAAAGCAACCTGCTTATTAAGCATGCCTGAAATCACCAGGCTCATAACCTGGCGCTCGCGCGCGGTCAGCAACTCGTACCGCTTTCTCAATTCGGCGAGTTCATGCTCTTGTTGGCGCGTCACCCGGTCGCGGTCCAAAGCCTGGTGGATCGCATCCAGCAGGTCCTGGTCGCGGAAAGGCTTCGTAAGGAACTCCACCGCGCCGGATTTCATCGCCTTCACTGACATTGGAATATCCCCATGACCGGTGATGAAGATAATGGGAATGTGAACACCCGCGTCGGCCAACTCGCGCTGAAAGTCGAGGCCATTCATTCCAGGAAGTCTCACGTCCAGGACAAGGCAACTTGGTCCTTCCGAGCGCTTGCTGCGCAGGAATTCTTGCGGCGTCGCAAAGGTCTCGGAATGCAAGCCCACCGACTTCAACATCCCTCGAATGGCCGCGCGCACCAAGTCATCGTCATCGACGACGAAGATTACGGGGGCGGCGGCCTCGGACTTCATTCACCTGCCTCGGCTTCGATGGGTAGGGTGAGATGAAATCTGGCTCCGCGAGGAGAGTTGGCGGCAGCCCACAAGCGTCCCCCATGCGATTCAACGATGGAACGGCTGATGCGAAGTCCCATGCCGGTCCCTTGGGGCTTGGTCGTAAAGAACGCATCGAAGATTTGATCCGCCTGCTTCGGCGGGAGCCCGACGCCAGTGTCGCTGACCGATATCATGAGATGGCCGTTTTCGGCTTGCGAGAAGATGATGAGCTCGCGCGCACCATCCAGATCTTTCATCGCGTCGATGCTGTTGGTCATGAGGTTCATCAGTACCTGCTGCAATTGGACGCGATCGCCCATTACCTTGGGCAGGCCTGTCGCCAGTTCGGTCTGAATTGAGACGTCGTATCGCGTTGCGTCGCTGCCTAGAAGGACGATCATCTCTCGGATGATTTCGTTCACATCGATCAATGCCTGTTCAGGAGTACCTTTCTTGAAGAGATGCCGGACCCGGGTGATGATTTCCGCCGCGCGCGTTGCGTCCTTAACGACTCTCGACGCAGCCTCGCGGGCTTCTTCCACGTCGGGGTTATCGCGCGAAAGCCACCGTACGCAAGTATTAGCGTCTGTGACCGCCGCGGCGATCGGTTGTTTCACTTCGTGCGCTAAAGAGGCAGTCAGCTCTCCCATCGTCGTGATGCGGTTGATGCGGGCGACATCCATTTGCGCCTGATGCAAGGCTTCTTCGGCTTGTTTGCGTTCGGTGATGTCGGCGGAGCTGCCAACGAATTGCACCAGATCCCCGAAAGCGTTCAAAACAGGATGTCCGACACTGTGGATGTGTCTTACGGCTCCGTCTGGAAGAAGAATTCGGTATTCAGCTTCGTAATCCGACTTTTCACTTATTGCTCGGTCGAATATTTGTTGCCACCTGGCTCGATCATCCGGATGCATGCGCTGCACTGGCTTATTCCAAGCCGGAATGCCCTCTTTCGGATCGTAGCCATACACGCGATACCATTCTTCGGATAGATGCGACGTGCGTCTTTCAGCTACATCCCAGACCCAACTTCCCGTATGTGTAAGCTTCTGCGCTTCGGCTAAGTATGCCTCGCTCTCCCGCAGCTTCTCCTCAGACCGCCTGCGTTCCGTCACGTCCATCACGGTGCCCACGTATTCAAGGAGGTCGCCGGATGGGTTGAAAACGGGGTGAGCTACCACGTGAATGTCTCTGATCTCGCCGCCGGGATGGACGATCCGGTAATCCGTCTCGTAGTCGAACTTGGCACGACCTGCCGCCGCCGATAGTTCACTGATTTTGGCTTGATCATCCGGATGGACGCGCTGCAGGAATGTTTCAAAATGCGGCAATCCGTCGCGCGGATCAAAACCTAGCACGCGGTAGCATTCTTCGGACCAGTACCTCATCTCGCCCGTGGCGGAGACCCTTGCCCAACTTCCCGTATGGCTGAGCTTCTGCGCTTCCGCTAAGTATGCCTCACTCTCCCGAAGCGTCTTTTCCGCCTGCTTTGCAGCGGTGACGTCCATCACCGCTCCTACGAACTCCAAGGTGCCCGATTCATCGCCTAAGGCATGAGCCACAACACGGACATGCTTGAGGGAACTATCCGGCATGAGCAAACGATATTCATGTTCAAAATTCTTTCTATCCTGTGTCGCACGCTCAATTGTCTGTTTCACGAGCGCCACGTCTTCCGGATGAACCCGTTGGAGAATGAGTTCCACAGTCGGTGTCCTGGTTCGGTCGTATCGGAAGACTCGAAAGGTTTCCTCTGACCAGATGAGCTCGCCAGTAGATGGTTTCCAACCGAAACTGCCCGTGTGGCTGAGCCTTTGGGCTTCCGCCAAGTACGCTTCGCTTCGCCGCTGCTGCAGTTCAAAGATCTGGACGGCAAATCGTCTATCCACCCAGGACGTCAGCAGAGCCAGCCCGAGGACGATAAAGGTGACGGCGACAATTCCAGCAAGGCCGAGTGCGGAGATGCTCACGGCGTGAGACAGGTCCACTGGCATGCCGGAGGGCGTGAAACTGGCGGCAGCCATACCGGTGTAATGCATGACAGGGATCGCAGCACCCATCACGACGGCTCCGGCTAACTTCTTCCGGCCGACCCCTGTTTTCTCATCTCGGAAGTGAAACGTAATCCACAGGGCCGCGAGAGAAATCAGAACCGCTAACGCAACGGACAGGACCACGAGAGAGGAGTTAAATAGGCATATAGCTGGTAAGCGCATGGCGGCCATGCCGATATAATGCATACCGGCAATACCCGCACCCATCAGCACACTTCCAACGATCGCTTGAGATGCGCCCATTTTCTGTCGGCTGACCACGTATAGCGCAATGGCAGACGCGAGAATAGCCGCAAACAGTGACAGCAGAACGGTTGGCCAGTGGTAAGCCACGGGAATCGGCAGGATGAACGCGAGCATCCCAATGTAGTGCATGGACCAGATGCCTGTGCCCATCGCACAGGCGCCGCCGAGCACCCAAAGCGCCCGAGTCCAACCGGCCGCGGCTGTTACTCGACTTGCGAGATCCAGAGCAGCGTACGACGCGAACATGGCGATGAATACCGAGAGCGCCACGAGCCAGTAGTTGTAGGAGCTAATCAAGTTCACGGCAGCCATTTGACCCCAGCCAGGTGCCACAGGAACAGCCACCTGCGCTTCAATCAAAAGAAATTAACCATGTTCCCAGTACTTGATCATCCGGATAGACGCGTTGTAAGAAGCTAGTTCCATAACTGTAGCTCGGTTTCAAAGCCATTACAATCAAGTGCTGCGCGACCTTAGTGGCTGTGCCTCGCGGTCTCGCATGCCGAGTACACGTTTTATTCCAGTCAATAGAAGGATGGAAGAGAGCCCACAAGCAGATAGATCAATTCACTTACGAGCGTCGGGTCCTCGAATTTAGTCGATCTTCACTTCGATAAGAAGAGACACCGCCACGAGACCGTCCACATGCCGACGCGCCATCCTCCTGCCGACACTCGAGACTTCGTCGAGTTTTACAGCTGAGCGCGAAACCCTTCCAAAGCCTCATTCCCCGGCGAGGCGAGGTTTGGAGATCCGCATGCAATCAGTCGAAATGACGTAGCCGCCAAAAACTGACGGCCTGGAGTGAGTCGCTTCCCCCAAGCTCCAGGGTTCGAACAGCCAACGGGGCTACGTCGAGAATTGTGCTGTTGGGATTGGAGAAGTGACCCGGAAAGGAAGGAATCAAAATGGCGAATCAAATGATGAAGAAGTGCGCGCACATACCGTGCCTGTGCGAAGTACCGGATGGAGAAGAGTACTGCGGAGAAGCCTGTCGTGACGCGGGAAGCGAAGACGTGGAGATCGCGTGTCAATGCAGCCATCCGGCCTGTCCGCTTACGTTTCGGCAGTTCGCGCCTCGAAGTGCTGCCGACCTGGTGAGCTAACGATAATTTGCGTCTATGCCGCTCGCAGAGGAAACTTTCTTGAGCACCGCATTTCAGTCCGCGGCCGCGGAAGATACGCGGTTAGGTCATTGCGTGCGATTGGAACGCGACGTGCCTCATGATGCCTTGTCAGGAGGGAAGAACGTGCAAGAGGCACAGGTATACACCGGAATTCAACCACCCTTCAACGTCGGCGACGGCCACGGCGTAGACGAAGAAATGAACAGGGCTGTCTCGCGCAGCCGAGCTTCGTTCCTCAGAAGTGCTTATCGCTTTCTGGAAAATGCAGCAGATGCGGAGGATGCGGTTCAGGACGCTCTCCTGTCCGCTTACAAGCACATCGACCAGTTCAGGGGTGAGGCGCAGATGTCCACATGGCTAACCGCTATTGTGTCTAATTCTGCTCGCATGCAGCTGCGCAAGCGGCCACGCCACATCCACGTGTCACTGGACGAACCCGGCGGCGAGGAGCAGAAACTCTCCATGGCGGAATTATTGGCAGACTGCCGGCCGAGCCCTGAGGACGAGTGTCAAAGTTCCGAACTGCGTGCGCGCCTGAAAGAGCTTGCGACGCTGCTTTCGCCTCCATTGCGCAAGGCATTCGAGTTGCGCGACTTGGATGGTCTGACCACGAGCGAAGCAGCGCACATTCTAGGCCTGCCGATCGGAACATTAAAAGCTCAGTTGGCACGGGCTCGCGCGAAGCTCAGGCGATTGCTGCTTCGGGCGGCGGGCGGCCCATAGCCTCGTGCATGCCGGACGTGCACAATGCCGCGATTGTGATCTTAGCTTTGCCCGATCACAACCCATCATCTCAATTCGAGGAATGTTCAATTTCTTCGCGTCGCCCGCCTGCAGAGTGTTTTGTGCTTCTGTAGATCGGGTGACCGGTCTTGTCTTCACTGAATGTAATTCCGAGAATCACGAACAGCGCGAATCCAAACAATGCAATGAGTCCGAGAACAAACGCCAACACATCTTCACAATGCATAGATGGTTCCGCTGCCGCTCTGGATAGTCCGAGATAGATACCGCGGAACCTTGCACGCAGGAGTCCACCACCAAAGCCTTGCGGCCGGGGTCAACTAGCGTGCGAGACAGCCAGCTTTGGAATCCCTGCAACTTCTTCTATTCGACGGAGCACCGCCGAGAAGTCCTCATCACCACCCCCCGCCAATTCTTCGGAGTTCACCCTAAATGCGGCCTCTGTCACCGGCATAGAGACATCTGCTCTTGCTGCCGCCCGCAAAATCAATCCAAAATCTTTGTTCATGAGGCGGAGAGGAAACTGCGGAGTGTAATCGTTAATCGCGATCCTCGCGAGCTTTCCAACGTGGGCCGGGGCAACCACGGCGGTTTTCGACAAAACTTCGAGTAATCGCATGCGATCGAGGCCGACTTTTTCTCCGAGGGCGACGGCTTCAGCGATCGCCTGCATGCCTACGCCGAGCAGCGTGTTGACCACCAACTTCATCGCTGTCCCTGAGCC
Source organism: uncultured Acidobacteriaceae bacterium (assembly GCA_963809605.1). Taxonomy (GTDB): domain Bacteria; phylum Acidobacteriota; class Terriglobia; order Terriglobales; family Acidobacteriaceae; genus Sulfotelmatobacter. Next base: position 36,921 of record CAWEKM010000002.1, read on the forward strand.
AGGACCGCCCAGAAGAAAGTATTGCTTTGCAATCGCCTGGAATATTGGCTCAGCGGCGTTGAACAAGTCTCGGTTGCCTCCGGCCAGCAGAGTCAGGATGCCTTGTTCCGCAGCAGGAGTGCTGCCTGAGATAGCGACATCCAATACGTCGATACCGCGACTGGCGCCAAGCCTGTGCACTTCCCGCGAACTTTCCGGAGAGATCGTGCTCATCTCTAACACGATGGTTCCCGGCCGCGCTTCCGCAAAAACTCCCACGGGCCCAGCGTAAACGCTCTGAACCGCTTCATCATTGGTCAGGCACGAAAGAATCACATCGGCCGTGCGCACCAGTTCAACAATGTTCTTAGCGGTGAAACCTCGCTTTCCAGCGACGGCTTCGGCCTTAGCGATATCCATGTCGTAGGCGATAAGCGGGTATCCGTGATCAAGGAGCCGTTTTGCGATTCGGCTCCCCATGTTGCCCAGTCCAATGAATCCGAGTTTCACCTGATTTCTTGTAAGGCTTTTCATACAGTTTGATCTCCGTTGTTTCCTCAGCGTTTAGTAGTTATAGCAAGCATCGAATCGCGAATAGCCCGTCTCCTCAGCCGTAAAGGAGTTCGTGCCAGGCCCAGTACTTTCAGCGCGATTCTACCAATTGAGGCGTTCCAGAAAGCTTTTCGTATTCCTCGCCAGACAAACGCATTGAAGCCGCCGCAATATTCTGCTCCAGGTGTTCGATCGAGAATGTCCCCGGGATCGGCAGCATGGTAGGAGATCGCCGCAAGAGCCACGCCAGCGCTATCTGCATCGGGGTCGCGCCGCGTGCCTGAGCGATTCGGTTAAGCGCCTCCCCTGCAACCGTTCCTGCGGCCAAAGGATACCAGGGGATAAACGCAATCCTGTTCTGTTCACAGTAATCGACCACATAATCCCACTCACGGTCGGCAAAGCTATAGCGGTTCTGTACAGAAACGATTGGGACGATCCTGCGTGCTCGCTCGATGTGCTCTTGCGTTACGTTGGACAATCCCACCAGCCGAATCTTCCCTTCGTTTCGCAACTGCGCCAGAGTTTCCACCGATGTGTCGAACGATACGGCGGGGTCTGGAATGTGCAATTGATAAACGTCGATGCGGTCCAGATGCAACCGCTGGAGACTGCCTTCAACCGCCTTGCGAAGATGCGATGGAGAGGCGTCGTGCGTCCACTGATCTGGTCCCGGACGATTCCATCCGCCCTTGGTCGCAATGACAAGATCTTTCGGATAGGGGAACAACGCCTCTGCGATCAACTCCTCACTAATATGCGGTCCGTAGGAATCGGCGGTGTCAATGAAGTTGACACCTAGTTCCACGGCCCGCCGCAGGACCGCGAGCGCACGTTTTCGATCCTTTGGTGGACCCCAAATCCCTTGTCCGGTTAAGCGCATGGCTCCGAAGCCGAGACGATGAACAGAAAGTTCACCGCCGAGCGAAACATTCCCAGCAAACTGGGCAGAAACTTCTACCTTGTTCATGATCGACCTCCAACATTCGCAGCTTGGTTTTGTGGCGATTGGGCAACGTTCTTGAGCGATTTCAGATAAGTGACGAGCTGCCATCGTTTCGGCTCGGGCAGACTATTCCAGGAAGGCATGCCGTTATTGACCGATCCGATGGTAATAAACCAGAAGACTTCTCCGTCCGGGGCGGACTGCGTAGCCCGAGAATTCAGCGCGGGGATGTTTCCGGTGCCTCGTCCTCCAATTCCATGACACGAACCGCAGTTCGCCGCATACAGTTTCGCCCCCGCTGCAACCGCTGAGGCTTGACCCGCGTATGGATTTGTCAGCTCACCGCTGGATGCGGGAGCGTCGCGAAAATGCTGGTCCTGCGCCAGGAGATTTGAGTTCCCAGGAATCCACGTGAGAATCAGCACAACGGCGATGCTGCGAGCGAATATTTCAATGTGATGAATAAGATTACGGACACATGATTTCACTGAATTCTCCTTCTGCGTTTCTGTTAGTGCACGATGCGGGCCAAGTGAAGTTGAGCAGGCGCCATCACGCGAGACCCTCGGCGGCTTTCGCATCCGCTTTATCTGCAGGACATTAGCTACCCTGCCAGATTCGCCGATGAACTCCTGATGTGGTCGAAGCCGTCCGGAAATTGACACGGAGTCATTATTTGGACAAAGAGAAATGTGCGTTGGCAGGACTTCTGGGATCAGTTAGAGCTGCGAATCAGCTTGCCGCAGCATTCGGGCCGGTTCGGCAATTCTTTTCGATCCCATCCACCGCCAAGAGCCTGAATTAATAACACCGCACTTGCCATGCGTCGACCAAGGATATTGACGGCTGTAACCTCATCCGCGAGTGCAGCATTCTGGGCGGTGATCACTTCCAGATAGCTTGTGACACCACCTTCATAGCGCATGTTCGAGAGGGCGAGGGAGTCCTCCGCTGCCTGCACGGCAGTCGCCTGCACTCCGGCCTCTTGCTCCAGAACTCGCAGGCTGGCCAGGTTGTCTTCGACTTGCTGAAACGCCGAGAGGACGGTCTGCCGATAGAACGCGACGGAAGAATCGTAGCCAGCCTTTGCCTCATCGTTTAGTGCACGCCGCCGACCAACATCAAAGATGGTGACCGCGGCAGAAGCCCCGGCAGACCAGAGAGCGCTCGGTCCCTGGAGTAACGTCGTGATGCTCCCGCTCTCCAATCCGCCAGTAGCCATTATGTTCACCAACGGATAATAAGCGGTCCTGGCGAGCCCAACCTGGGCATTCGCAGAAGCCACTTGCCGCTCGGCTTCGGCTATGTCGGGACGCCGTTCCAGTAATTGTGAAGGTACCGCAAGAGGAATTACGGGGGGTGGGGCGGTAAGCGGCAACGGCGGCAGAGTGAAATCCGCCGGAGACTTGCCAATCAAAACCGCTGCCGCATGCTCGTACTGCGCCCGCGCAATCTCGACGTCGATCATTTGCGCGCGCGTGGTTTCGAGGATCGTTCGCGCCTGCTCCACTTCTACGTCAGAGCCAAGTCCTCCCGTGTACAGGTCTTCATTCAACTGATATGCCTGCTCGTATTGTCCAACGGTGTCCCTCAGCAGCTTCTCTTCGGCATCCAGGCTGCGTGCCGCGAAGTAATCTACGGCGAGCGAAGCGTGCATGCTCAAGTTGACGACCGCCAGATCGGCGGCGCTAGCCTGCGCCTGGTCCCGGTAAGATTCCACGTTGCGGCTCACCCGGCCCCAGGCATTTGTCTGGTAAGACACATTCGCAGGCACCACATAATCATTAAAGGTAAGTCCGTCATTAATCGTTGGAGGCGCCAGATTGTTGGAAGACCGTTCCCGCGTGGCCGAGGGAGACAGGCTAATCGTCGGATAATAATCGGCACGCACGTACCGCAAGGCGGCTCGAGATTGTTGGTAGTTCGCTACCGCTTGCTTCAGGTTCTGGTTGGAAACGTTGATTTGCTCCTCCAGGGCGTTGAGCTGCGGATCCTGAAATATCTCCCACCAACTCCCCCCCAGATTCTGTTCGCTGGGTTGCGCGGTCTTCCAGTTTCCGAGTTCCTTGTACGCCGGCGGCGTTGGAATCGCCGGAGCACCTTTATATTTGGGCCCCACCGCACAACCGGCAAATGGAAGCACACACGTGATCAGAAGAAGACTCCATCGTGCATGTGATTCCTTCATTGCCGGTTGTGTCGTTCGCGATCCCTTCATTTCGAATCTCCGGGCAGCGCCGCGTTTACGATCTCGACTTCCTCTCCGGAGACCAGCGAATCGGGCGGGTTCAGAACTATCTGATCATTGGCCTTCAGTCCGGCGACAATCTCAATCTCGTTCCCGAAATCATGGCCGGGAGTCACGTCTGTGACTGTCACTTTTCCATTCTGCACAATCCCTACCTGCAGTTTCTCTGAGCGAAAAATCAGAGTGTTAACTGGAATCAAGAAGGTCGAGTTTTGCGTCGGAATTTTCAGGTGCACTTCGGCGTACGACCCGGAGAAAAGAGTTCCGGAAGGGTTCGCAACATCTACCTCGACCAGCAAAGTTCGCGTGGTTGCGTTGATCGCATCAGCCGTTCGTACTAATTTGCCGGGGAATCGCTTGCCGGGGAATTCCGCCAACAAGAGGTCCGCCTGGGTCTCACCCACCTTCACTCCTTGCGAGTATTCCTCCGGCACATTCACGTAGACACGCAGGGTGCGCGCCTGAACCATGTCGAATAGATCAGTTCTGGGCGCCGTGTTACTTCCCGAGTTGATGAGGTCGCCGATGTCTGTGTTACGCGCCACAATCACTCCATCAAATGGTGCGTACACTTTTTCGAAAGACACGAGAGCTACGTAATGGCGCACATTCGCCTCATCCGCATCCACAATCGCCTTACTTGCGGAGTAGGTGCCGACGGCATTATCCACGGATTGCTGGGGGACGGCATGTTTCGTCAGCAGTGACTGATAGCGGTCTCTCGTGATCTGAGCCAGTGCGAGATTAGCTGCCGCGGTTGCCAGCGTGCTGCGTGCCTGCGCCAGCTGCTCATCAACTTCCGGAGTCTGAATGGTCGCGAGCAGATCGCCGGCCTTCACGTGCGCCCCAATGTCGAAATACCATTTCTGTAGATAGCCGTCGGTTCGGGCGTAAATCGGTGAGGAGATGAATGGCTGTATATTGCCGGGCAGAATGATTTCCTGAGCCGGCGCGGTTCGTTTAGGTAGGACAACAGTAACGGAGGGTACCGCCATTTGGGCCGTCACCGTGCGAAGGGTCGATTCCGCTTTGAGCCGAGACCTGATTCCTGCGATCAAGACGCCAGCTACGGCCACCGCGATGATCACGGGGATTAGCCAGCGTCGAAGCGGGCCGCCCCTTCGGTTCCCGCCGTTTCGGGTACCGACCTCCGCTATTCCGATTTCGTTATTAACATCGCTTTGCGCCATATTATTCACCAGGTGTTTTGTCCAATGGCTTTCCCTCCGCCAGAGCCTGCGTTTCGCGCCGGTCATGCAGCACGCTGAAGAATGTGGGAACGAAGAGCAGTGTAGAAACAGTGGCGAAAAGCAGGCCCCCGATGACGGCTCGTCCCAGCGGAGCGTTCTGTTCGCCACCATCGCCTAGTCCCAGCGCCATCGGAACCATACCGATGATCATGGCGAGAGCTGTCATCAAAACTGGACGAAAACGAGTGAAACCCGCCTGCAGCGCCGCGGAAATAGCATCTTTTCCTTCCGCCATTTGTTCGGTCGCGAAACTAACCACCAGAATGCTGTTCGCTGTCGCCACGCCCATGCACATAATGGTTCCCATCAGAGCCGGAACGCTCAACCTGGTGTGGGTGATAAAAAGGAAGCAGGCAATTCCAGCCAGAGCCGCAGGTAAAGCGGAAATCATGATCAAAGGATCGAGCCAGGATTGGAAATTCACGACGATCAGCAGGTAGTCCAGAAGGATCGCAAACGCCAAGCCGCTAAGCAGGCCTACATAAGAGGAACGCATGGTCTGCACCTGTCCGCGAACCACCACGTGCGATCCTCGCGGGAGCTCCGAGCGGAGGGCATCGATGCGTTTGTTAATGTCACGCGCAACTCCGCCGAGATCGCGTCCTGAGACCGAACCGTAGATGTCGATCACCGGAGCGATGTCGTAGTGAGATTCCACCGCCATGCCGGCTCCACGCTTCACCGATACGAGACTCGCCATTAGCGAAGGCGCTGCTCCTCCGCTCGTGTTGGTGACTGGAATATTCACCAGATCCTGCAGAGTGTCGGCGCGGTATTGCGGAGTCTGGGTTGCGATCGAGTAACTGACGCCGGTTCTTGGGTCCACCCAAAATGTCGGCGAAGTCTGAAAACTACCACCTAGGGAGATCAGCAGATTGTGCGCGATATCTGCCCCCGTGTAACCGAGCTCCTGCGCTTTGGTGCGTTCGATTCTGAGATGCAGGTAGGGTTCATCGAAGGCTTGCTGCACGCGCAAGTCAGCCGTCCCAGGCACGTATCTGATTTTCTGCATCAACTTGCTTGCCCACTCGCGATTGCCTTCGAGATTATTGCCGATCACTTGAATATCGATGGGAGCGGGCAACCCAAAGTTCAGAATCTGCGTGACCATGTCCGAGGGGAGAAAAGCGAACATCACCCCGGGAAATTCTTTCGCCAAACTCAGGCGCAGCTTGTCGACGTATTCACTGGTCGGGTGATGATTCGGCGACAAGGTAACAAGTACGTCCGCATCCGAAGTTCCTACTGGCGCCGAGTTGCTATACGAAAGATTGATGCCACTATAAGGCAGGCCGATGTTGTCGATGATGCTCTTGATTTCGTCCGCCGGGATTTGCTTGCGGATCGAATCTTCCACGAGGTCACACAGAAAGGCGGTGTCTTCGATGCGCAACCCTGTGGGCGCGCGGAGATGAAGCTTGAAACTGCCAGCATCGACAGTTGGGAAAAAGTCCTGACCCAACCACGGGATCACAATAGCAAGCGATCCCAGGCATGCTACGAAGAATCCTATGAGAAACGCCTTCCGGTTGTGCAAGCAACGCTTTAAGACCCCGTGATAGCTCCGGCGAAATGCCTCGAAGCCAGCCTCAAACTGCTGCTGCATTCGAACGAGCGGATTGTGGCTGGTTTCACCCTCCTGCCCTATTTTTTGGTGCCGCAAGAGATACTTCGCCATGGTCGGAACGATGGTTCGCGACAGGAGATACGAAGCGAGCATGGCGAAGACCACCGCCTCTGCCAGCGGCAGAAAAAGATACCGCGCGACGCCCGAAAGCAAAAACATGGGTGCAAATACAATGCAAATGGAAAGCGTTGAGACAAACGCCGGCGTAGCGATTTGCATTGCGCTGTCGAGGACGACTTCATCCATGTCCTTGTCTGGCTCGGCCTCGCGGTTGCGGTTGATGTTTTCTACTTCCACAGTCGCGTCGTCTACAAGGATGCCGACGGCGAGCGCCAGTCCTCCCAGGGTCATGATGTTGATGGTCTGCCCGATCGCGCTCAGCACAATCAGCGATGTGAGGATCGCCAAAGGGATTGAGGTCGCGATGATGAGCGTGCTGCGCCAGCTTCCTAGAAATATCAGAATCATTAGAGCCGTAAGGCACGCGGCGATCAGAGCTTCACGGACCACTCCGCTGATTGCTCCAAGAACAAATATGGATTGGTCGGCGAGGGGTTCCATTTTCAGTTGCGGTGGAACAGTGGTTGCAATCTGCGGAAGAAGCGACTTGACCCCGGCAATCACTTTCAAAGTCGAAGCGTCTCCGGCCTTTTGAATGGTGAGCAGCACTGAGCGCTGTCCATTCACGCGAACGATGTTGGTTTGCGGAGGAAAGCCATCGCGGACCCAGGCAACGTCTCCTACGTAGATCGTGGTACTCCCGATGGTTTTGACCGGGATGCGGTTCAGTTCACCGATCGTCTGCGGGGCTGCGTTGGGAACGTCAACGTCGTATTCCTTGCCGCCAATTTTCGAGGTGCCGGTCGGCAGAATCAGATTTTGCAGGGAGATCGCGTTGACCACGTCGAGCGCGGACAAGCCCTTTGACTGTAGTTCGGCCGGATTAAGATCCACCTCCACCTGCCGTTGCTTGCCTCCATAGGGGTAAGGCACCGATGCCCCCGGAACGGTGATGATCTGGGTGCGAATGAAATTAAGTCCGTAGTCGTTAAGTTGCTGCTCGGAAAGTCCCTGTCCCGAGAGAGCCAACTGCAATACAGGCACGCTGGATGCGCTGTACGCGAGAATGAGCGGCGGAGTTGTCCCCGCCGGCAATTGGCGGAGTTGCGTCTGCGAGATCGCCGTGATCTGCGCAATGCCACGCTCTACACTGGCGGTGGGTTGCAAGAAAACTTTGACCACCGCCACTCCATAGAGCGACTGAGATTCGATGTGCTCGATGTTGTCGACTGTGGTGGTGAGGGATCGCTCCGTGATGCTGATGATCCGGTCATTCATGTCTTTCGGGACAAGTCCGGCGTAGTTCCAGATTATGCTGATCACGGGAATATCGATGTTAGGAAAGATGTCGGTTGGCGTCCGGAATATCGCGATCAACCCCATTACCAGGATGAGAATGGCCATCACCACAAAGGTGTAGGGTCGGCGCAACGCTAATCGAACGATCCACATCGCTATTCCTTCTCACGAAACCCGAAGGGCGATTTGACAAAACAGCTACTTTTCACTCCGGGCACTTTCGAGTTATGCACTCAGAGTGCCATCGCTCTCTGGTGCTTGTGAGGAATGTAAGGCCATGGAGGACGTTATTTATGGCTGAAAACCGCAGACCGGTCCAGATGAATGGCGGAGGCTTGCCAGTCGAGCTCTTGGAGGTGTCAATCGGCTGACACTTGGAATCAGTTCAAGGGCGCCGACTGCGGGATTATCTGCGAGCCCAAGCAGCGGAATCAATCCCCGTGCGCACCAAACCGCTTCGGACAACGGGCTGTCGGCCAGGCAAAAGACAGCATGGACAAATGCTAAAGCCAGATCTTATTTGGCATTTCGTGTGCATCAGTCAGACGAGCCACCGGGAGAATCTTGTTCAGCCGTGATACGCCAAATTGAGTCGCAAAGTGAGATACGATAACTGGCCTGACCATGAAAGAGTCGATTAAAACGTTTGCGTCTTGACAGTCGGCAACTCGCATCCTAATACTCCTCGATCGGTGCAAACTGTTTTAGCCTTTGCGTCAGGCGGAGCGTCTGGAACAAAAAGTGCGGCATCACATTTTCTCGGAGGTTGCCATGATTCAACTCAAGGTCAACGGACTCGACCGGTCATTCGATGGCGATCCGGAAATGCCTCTCCTTTGGTATCTCCGCGACGTTCTCGGTCTGAGAGGGACCAAGTTCGGGTGTGGGATAGCGCTGTGCGGCGCCTGTACCGTGCACAACAACGGCCAGGCGATCCGCTCCTGTGTCACGCCCATGGGTTCGGTCGCGGGCGCGCAGATCACCACCATTGAGGGGATCGGCGCAAATAAGCTTACTCCGATACAGGAAGCGTGGATCCGGCTGAACGTTCCGCAGTGCGGATATTGCCAATCTGGTCAGATCATGCAAGCTGTTGCCTTGCTGGCAAGCACGCCCAAACCCACGGATGAGCAAATCGACACGGGCATGGCTGGGAATATTTGCCGCTGCGGAACCTATCAGCGGATCCGTGCCGCCATCAAGGCTGCTGCAGGAGAACGCGTATGAACTCGATCACAGATATCAATCGCCGCGGATTCCTGAAAGGATTGGCCGGAGCAGGTGCTTTTGTGTTGAGCGTTCGTTATCTGCCCGCGTTCGCCGTTCAAATTGAATCGCTCACCTACACCACCGATGCGGATCTCGCCACTTTGCATCCCAGTGTGTTTGTGGGGATCAACCCGGACGGAACTGTGTTCATTGTGGCGCATCGCTCGGAGATGGGGACGGTCATTCGCACCTCCCTTCCGCTGGTGGTTGCCGACGAGCTGGATGCCGACTGGAAGCGGGTGAAGATCGACCAAGCCATCGGCGATCGCCGTTACGGCGACCAGAATACTGACGGTTCGCATTCGATTCGCAGTTTTTATGATGTGATGCGCTTAGCCGGCGCGACCGCGCGACTGATGCTGGTTCAGGCTGCAGCCCAACGATGGGGGGTTCCGGCCTCGGAGTGCAAGACCGATTTGCACGTGGTTGTGCATCCGGCAAGCGGGCGCCGTCTCGGTTATGGCGAACTTGCCAGCGCGGCAGCAAAACTCCCTGTGCCCAAGAAAGAAGATGTGCGACTAAAACCCAAGGCCGAGTGGCGATACGTCGGGAAAGGAATGGTCAGCTATGATCTGACGGACTTGTGTACCGGCCGGGCAATGTATGGCATGGATGCTCATGTGGACGGCATGGTCTTCGCGTCGATTGAGCATCCTCCGGTGTTTGGCGGGAAGGTAAAGTCGTACGACGCGCAAGCGCCGATGCAGGTGAAGGGCGTGCAGCAAACGATTCCCATTGATCCTTTCAAGCCCCCGTGCGCGTTCCAGCCACTGGGCGGCCTCGCTGTAATCGCCGACAACACTTGGGCAGCATTCCAGGGCCGCAAGAAATTGAATGTCGTCTGGGACAACGGACCTAACGAAACCTACAGCTCAGACGAATATAAGAAAGAATTGCAAACGACAGCACGTCAGCCCTGCAAGGTGGTTCGCTCGCAGGGTGATGTAGATGCCGCATTCGCCAAAGGTGACTCGGTTCACGAAGGTGACTACTATGTTCCGCTTCTCGCCCACGCGAGCATGGAGCCGATGGTGGCGCTGGCGGAATTCAAGGACGGGAAAGTCACTGCATGGGCGCCAACGCAGAACCCGCAGGCGGCGCAAGCCATCATTGCGCAAGAACTGGGTATTCCAAAAGAAAATGTGATTTGCCATGTCACGCTGCTGGGCGGAGGATTTGGAAGAAAATCAAAACCCGATTACGTTGCCGAAGCGGCGGTGCTTTCGAAAAAAGTTGGCCAACCGGTGAAGGTCGTCTGGACTCGCGAAGACGACATCAAGTTCGATTACTACAACGCGGTTGCCGCGTTGTACCTGAAAGCGTCACTTGATGCGAAGGGCAAACCGATCGCATGGCTGCAGCGGTCCGTTTTCCCCCCGATTACCTCCATCTTTGACGTGAACGCCGTCTACGGCGATCCCGGCCACTTGCAGCAGGGATGGACCGATATGCCCTACGATATTCCAAACCTGCGAATCGAAAACGGTCCCGCGAAGGCGCACGTCCGCATCGGATGGCTGCGTTCAGTTGCCAATATCTATCATGGATTTGCAATCCAAACCTTTACCGACGAGCTGGCCCACCGTGCGGGGCGCGATCCTGCGGAATACCTGCTCGAACTGATCGGAACGCCTCGCACGATCGATTTCAGAGGGGTTGAGTATCCAAACTACGGAGCTTCTCTAGAGACTTACCCCTGGGAGACTGGACGCTTGCGGCGAGTGACGGAGATGGTGATCGAGAAGTCGGGTTGGGGAAAACGGAAGCTTGGCAACGGTTCAGGATTGGGCATCGCCGCACATCGCAGTTTTCTCACCTACGTTGCTAGCGTGGTTGAGGTTGAAGTTGATGACGAAGGCGACATCATAATTCCACGGGTTGATACGGTTGTAGATGCTGGTCTGGTAGTGAATCCCGAGGTAACGCGCGCTCAATTCGAGGGAGCTGCTGTTTTTGGAACGAGCGTGGCACTGAGCGGGGAAATTACCGCGAAGAATGGGGTGATCGAACAATCGAATTTCAACGATTATCCGGTTGCCCACATCGACGAAGCGCCACGTCAGACGAACGTATATCTCGTGGATAGCGATGCTCCCGCGGCAGGTGTCGGAGAACCGGGTGTTCCGCCGTTTGTTCCCGCACTGTGCAACGCGATTTTCGTGGCAACGGGAAAGCGCGTTCGCGAGTTGCCGCTGAGTAGGATAAATTTAGCTAAAACTTCTTAGGGAAACAGTCGCGTAATTTGGATCAAAACAAAACAGATTGAGGTAGGTTCGGAACCATGGCCACAAGGCGACAATTCTTAGAATTTGCGGCGGCAACTATGATGACATCTGGTTTGGGCCCCAAAGCATTCGGCGCCGAGACGGGCGCCGAGACGAAGAACGGCGTTCCATACCGAACGCTCGGACGCAGTGGCGAAAAAGTCTCCATCGTGGGCATCGGTGGCTATCATCTTGGCAAACCGGATCAGACCACCGAAGAAAGCCTTCGCATCATTCGCACGGCGCTGAATGAAGGTATCAACTTTCTAGACAACTGCTGGGATTACAACGGCGGCGAGAGCGAGATCCGCATGGGCAAGGCACTGCGCGATGGCTACCGGCAAAAGGCATTCTTGATGACAAAGATCGACGGCCGCGACAAATCAACCGCAAGGAATCAGATCAACGAATCGCTGAAGCGCCTGCAGACCGATCACGTCGATCTCCTACAGTTTCACGAAGTGATCCGTGATTCCGATCCGGACCGCATCTTCGGGGCCGGAGGTGCGATCGAGGCTGTACTCGAAGCCAGGAAAGCCGGCAAAACACGCTACATCGGATTCACCGGGCACAAGAGTCCCGATATTCATTTGAAGATGTTGACCGCCGCGTCGGCGCACCATTTCACGTTCGATGCCGTGCAAATGCCGCTCAACGTGATGGACGCTCACTTCGATAGCTTCGAAGCAAAGGTTCTTCCAGTATTAACAAAACAAAATATCGGAGTCCTGGGGATGAAACCCATGGGCGACCATTTCATTCTTCAGAGCAACACGGTGACCGCCGTCGAGTGCTTGCATTACTCTATGAACCTGCCGACTAGCGTGGTCATTACGGGATGCGATTCTCTTTCCATCCTGCAACAGGCTTTGGACGCTGCGCGCAGTTTTCGGACGATGAGCAGGGAGCAGGTCGCAGCCCTCTTGGCGAAAACCGCGGAAGCCGCACGCGCAGGCCAATATGAAATGTATAAGACCAGCCACCACTTCGATGGCACCTACCAGAATCCGCAGTGGTTGGGATAGAAAGGTGTGATTATGAACCGACATCGGGCAGAGCACTCCGCCCTGGTGCGGCTCGCGATTCACACATAGCGAAACAACATCATGAAACCAAAATCCATGTGGCTCTGCTGGTGACAGTGAACTTTTCAGGAAAGCAAGCGGGGTGGTGGACACGTGAGAAATCTTCAATTTGTTAGTCGCTATTTTGTTATAGTGCCTGTCACATTGTCCGCGTGGGCGGCGACGACATGCTTTCGGGCAGTGCCTGGGGAAACTGATGCCTCGAGTGAGGGCGATGCGCAGAACTGTTGCCGAACGATATGAAAATGATATGACGGCGGGACTTCGTGAGCGCAAGAAAGCCCGATTGCGTCAGCAGATCATCGAAACCTCGATCAAACTATTTCGCAAACGCGGTTTTGAGAACACGCGGATCGACGACATTGTAAAAATTCTCGAGATCAGCCAGCCCACGTTCTTCCGGTATTTTTCCAGCAAAGACGCGGTTCTGAGGGAAGTCGGGGAACATGGATTTGCCTGCATAAGAGACCGGTTGCGCTCGGAGTTATCGACGGATGCGAGCACGGCAGAGCGCCTGCGCCGGCTGTACGTCAGCATGGCGAAGGAAGTGGAGGCGGACCGCAGATTGTGGCAGGCCGTTGTCCTTTCGGGCGCCATGGACCCGGTGCGTTGCTCCAATATGCGCGGACATGAGGAAGCCACGGTTGGCTTGCTGCGAGAAATTCTAGCCGAAGGACAAAAGAGGGGCGAGATTACTTGCGATTTTCCGGTTGTCCATTTGGCGGAGTTTATGGAGGGCCTCTACAACACGGTGGTCCGTCAGTGGGCGGTGGATTTGACCGGACCACACAAGCTTACGGAGCGAGTACGCAGCGCGGTAGAGTTTTTCCTTCGAGGACTCGGGCTCTGAACTGTTCGATCGGTGCAGCCCATTATTGATTCGAGGACAATCGCGTCTCCCTGAGAGGGAAGAAGATGAAAGCTGCAGTGCTTCGCGACTTCAAGACTCCACTTACTGTTCAAGATGTTCCTGTTCCCAAGCCCACAGAGAGCGAAGTTCTGATCAAGGTTGAAGTTTGCGGGGTGTGCCACTCCGATTTGCACGTGGCTGATGGCGATTGGTCGCAGCTGGCTGGGATCGTCAGGAAACCGCTCGTCCTCGGGCACGAAGTGGTGGGAAGAGTTGTTGAGGCCGGCTCGGCCGTGCAAAGCGTTAAGGTCGGCGAGCGCGTCGGCGTGCCCTGGATCCATTGGACCTGCGGTAAGTGTGAGTTCTGCCGCGAAGGCAACGAGAACCTATGCGTTCGTCAACAAATCACCGGCGTAACCGTGGACGGGGGGTACGCCGAATTTGTGAAAGCACCGGCTAGCCACGTCGCCAAGATTCCCGATAATCTTGCTTCGGAGCAGGCCGCTCCCTTGCTATGCGCGGGGGTTACGGTTTATCGAGCTCTTAAGCAGTCACGCCTCACGAAGGGGCAACGCTTAGCGGTGTTTGGAGTAGGGGGCCTGGGGCACCTTGCGGTCCAGATCGGCTGCGGGCTCGGGGCTGACGTCACCGCAATTGACATCAATGAAGAAAAGCTGGCTCTGGCTAAGACACTTGGAGCCTCCAAGACGCTGAACGCAGCATCTGACAAAGTTGTTCAGCAATTGCGGTCACAAGGCGGAGTCCACGTCGCCTTGGTGACGTCCGCGGCCAAGGCCGCCTACGACGTGGCGTTTTATTGTGTGCGTCCCACGGGAATTCTGCTCGCCGTGGGCTTGCCTGCCCAGGACATTTGTTTCCCGCCCATCCTGATGGCGGCGGGTGAAATCCGCATTCAGGCTTCCGCCGTCGGCACGCGACAAGATCTGCTGGAAATTCTCGCCCTGGGTGCGGCGGGGAGGGTTCGCTGTGAAGTAGCAACCCGACCATTGTCCGAAGCGAACGAAGTCCTGGAGAAGCTGCGCCGGGGGCTGGTTTCCGGCCGACTTGCGTTAAGCATTGGCGCGTAGGTTCTTCCTCGGGATGAGCATATGCGTTTGACGTTAGTCGCTATATTGTGATATTGACTATCACTTTGCGCAAAGAAAAAACTTCTGGCCGGGAGCTTTTCATATCGTGAATGCCAGGAAGTTGTTCGACCTTAGCGGGCGCGTCGCGATCATCACCGGCGGTTCCATCGGGCTTGGCCGCCAGATGGCCGAAGGGTTGGCCGAGATGGGGGCGAATGTCGCGCTGTGTGCTCGCAAGAAGGAGCGCTGTCAGGAAGCGGCTGACCAGTTGGCGAAACTGGGAGTCAAGACTCTCGCGCTGAGCTGCGATGTGAAAGATCCCGCAGCGATTCAGGAAGTGGTGGCATTGACTTTGCAAAATTTCGGCCGCGTCGACATCCTCATTAATAATGCGGGCGTTTCGTGGGGAGCACCGGTCGAAGAAATGACGCTTGAGCAATGGAACAAGGTCATGGACACGAACCTCACGGGAACTTTCCTGTTCTCGCAAGCCGTGGGTAAAGCCATGATCGGGCAAGGACACGGCAAGATCATCAACATCGCATCCGTGGCTGGCCTGGGTGGCGCTTCTTCGGATCTGCAAGCCATTGGCTACCACGCCAGCAAAGGCGGAGTCATCGCCTTCACCAAAGATCTGGCGTGCAAATGGGCGGCGCACAATATACGAGTCAACGCCATCGCTCCCGGCTGGTTTCCTACGCACATGTCCAGCCGGATTCTTGAGCACCACAAAGAGTCCATTCTGGCTAAGATTCCTCTTCATCGCTTTGGCAGCGACCATGACCTGAAAGGCGCGGCAATCTTTCTGGCTTCGGACGCCTCGGCTTATGTTACGGGCCATGTTCTTATCGTGGACGGAGGTCAGACTGCCTGGTAAGAGTCACCGAGCATGAATATTCCTCTCACGCCCGTCCGCTTCCTCCGTTATGCCGAGCAGCAATTTCCGAATAAAACGGCGGTGGTTTGCCACGATCAGAGATTTACTTACGCGCAGTTCGCCGATCGCGCGGCCCGGCTGGCGGGCGCATTGCGTGCGGCTGGAGTGAAGGCGAGGGATCGAGTCGCCTTTCTCAGTATGAATTGTCATCGGCTGCTGGAGGCCTACTTTGGAGTCCTCGATGCCGGAGCCGTGCTGCTGCCGCTCAACTACCGTCTCGCTTCGGAGGAACTCGCATACATCCTGAACGATTCTGGCGCGACTAAGTTATTTCTGGCGCAGGACTTCGTTGGTCTGGTCGATTCCTTTCGGATGAAATTGGCCAGCGTCAGCTCCTACCACCTGCTGGATGCGACGCCACAGACCAGCTGGCTTGCCCCTGAGAACTATGAACAACTCCTGGGCTCCGCGACGCCGCACCGCGCGGAAATTACATCGTTTGATGAGGATTCCCTCTGCGAACTCTTCTACACGAGCGGGACCAGCGCCGACCCCAAAGGCGTGATGCTCACTCACAGGAATATCTATCTCCACGCCTTGTATATAGCTCTCTTTCACAAGAGCAAGTATGAAGACGTCTTCCTGCACACGATTCCGTTGTTTCATGCCAACGGCTGGGGTGCGGCACATACCGTCACGTTCGTCGGAGCGACCCATGTCATGAGCGCGCGATTTATCCCGCAAGACATATTTCGCCTGGTGGAGCAAGAGAGAGTTGGTTCGCTCAGCATGGTGCCCATCATGGCGGCTGCGTTGGTGAATTGCCCGGAGCGTTCGAAGTATGACTTGAGTTCGCTGCAGTGGGTTACGATCGGCGGTGCCGCTTCTTTTCCCTCTCTGATGCGCGATGTCGAACAGAAGCTCGGCTGCAAGTGTTTTTCCGGATACGGTCTGACCGAGTGCTCTCCCTCTCTTGCCACGGCCGAGCTCAAATCAGATGTCGGGTGCGAACCTGAGCAGCGCTATGTGCTGCAGTCGATGACTGGCTATGCCTATCCGGGAGTGGAACTGCGGGTCGTGGATCTCGATGACAAGGACGTGCCTTGCGACGGCGAGACCATGGGCGAAATCATTGCCCGTAGCGACAGTGTGATGGCCGGCTACTGGCATCAGCCTGAGGCCACCGCGGAAGCCTTGCGTGGGGGGTGGTTTCACACTGGCGACATGGCCGTCGTCATGGAGAACGGTTACATCCTGATCGTCGATCGGAAGAAAGACATCATTGTGAGCGGTGGTGAAAATATTTCATCGCTCGAAGTGGAGCGAACGTTGTTGAGGCATCCTGCGGTATACGAAGCTGCGGTGATTGCGGTCCGGGACGACAAGTGGGGGGAAGTTCCCAAAGGAGTGGTCGTTCTAAAACCGGGATGTCCCGCGACGGAAGCGGAACTTATCGAGTTCTGCCGCTCTAATCTGGCGCATTATAAATGTCCGCGTTCGATCGAATTCTCCGAGACCCTGACCAAGACTGCGACTGGAAAAGTGTTGAAGAAAGAACTGCGGGCGAAATACCGGGGCACGGCAGCGAGGTTTATCACGGAATTGTAACAGCGGCGGCCACGGCATCGACATCGCAGGTGCCGGGCTGGGGTCGCCGCGCCGCAATGATCGGAGTTCACGATGAGCACTCTAGTCCGGCTGAGCAGAAACCAAGAGAACGATATTGCCATCATCACCATCGACAATCCTCCCGTGAACGCGCTAAGCCCCGGCGTGCCTGATGGAATTGCGAGAGCCATCGAAGAGATCAACAACGATCCCTGCGTGAAAGCGGCGGTTCTGATCGGCGGTGGCCGCACGTTTGTCGCGGGAGCTGACATCAAAGAATTCGGAAAGATGACCTCTGGCAAATCGCGCGGCGCCAGCCTGCTGCCACTGCTTCTCGCAATCGAAAACTGCTGCAAGCCCGTGGTGATGGCGATTCATGGCGCCGCATTTGGCGGAGGGCTGGAGCTCGCGATGGCGGGCCATTATCGCGTGGCCTCAAGCGATGCGCAGGTCGGCCAGCCTGAAGTGAAGCTTGGCCTCATTCCGGGTGCTGCGGGAACGCAACGCCTGCCCCGGCTTGCCGGTGTCGCCAAGGCGCTTGAAATGTGTACTGACGGCAAACCGGTCCCTGCGGTGGAAGCCTTCCGGCTCGGGATCATCGACCGCTTGATCGAAGGCGATCTGCTTGCCGGAGCGGTGGCATTTGCCCGCGAAATGGCTGGGAGACCGATCCCTAGAACGCGCGAACGCAGCGAGAAACTAGGTACGGGTGAAGAGAACGCTGCAATCATTGCGGCTGCCCGCGAGACTCTCCAGAAGAAGCAGCGGGGGCTGAAAGCCCCGCGTGCCGCCATCGATGCTGTGGAAGCGGCAACCAAATTGTCTTTCGAGGAAGGTTGTGAGGTTGAGCGGAGACTCTTCACAGAGTGTCTGTTCTCCGATCAATCCAAAGCTCTGATCCACGTCTTCTTTGGAGAGCGCGAGATGGCAAAGATTCCCGATGTGCCGAAAGATACGCCAGTCAAGCCAATTCGAAGTGTCGCTGTGGTCGGTTCCGGGACCATGGGTGGAGGCATTGCGATGGTTTTTGCCAACGCGGGAATTCCCGTTCTGCTGAAGGAGGTCGATCAGCCCGCGCTCGACCAAGGCCTCGCCAAAATTCGAAAGAATTACGCCAGTTCAGTTCAGCGCGGACGCTTCACGCAACAGTTCGTCGACGAGCGGCTCGCGCTGATCACACCGACACTGAGCTACGACAACTTCGCCGACGCCGATATGGTGGTGGAGGCCGTCTTCGAGGGCATGGCGCTCAAGAAACAGGTATTTCAGGAGCTGGATCGCGCGTGTAAACCAGGCGCGATTTTGGCGAGCAATACATCCACGTTGAGCATCGACGACATTGCCAGCGTCACCTCGCGGCCGGAGTCCGTGATTGGAACCCACTTCTTCAGCCCGGCCAACGTCATGCGCTTGCTCGAAATTGTGCGCGGACAAAAGACAAGTAAGGAA
This sequence comes from uncultured Acidobacteriaceae bacterium, assembly GCA_963809605.1. Classification (GTDB taxonomy): domain Bacteria; phylum Acidobacteriota; class Terriglobia; order Terriglobales; family Acidobacteriaceae; genus Sulfotelmatobacter. The sequence continues at coordinate 55,372 of CAWEKM010000002.1, forward strand.
GTTATCGCCACTTGCATGCAGCTCTCGAAAAAGCTCAGCAAGATTGGCGTGCTCGTTGGAAATTGCCGAGGCTTTGTCGGAAACCGCATGTTCGGGCCCTATCGCCGCGAAGCTCAGTTCCTGGTCGAGGAAGGCGCCGAGGTAGAGGCCGTTGACAACGCGCTCGTCGAGTTCGGGATGGCCATGGGTCCCCTCGCGACGGGCGATCTTGCCGGACTGGATGTTGGCTGGCGGATTCGTAGGGAATTTCGCCATCTGGAAAAACCTGGTGTTCGTCAGCCGATCGCGGAAGATCGTCTTTGCGAGATGGGCCGGTATGGCCAGAAGACTCTGGCTGGCTGGTACCGCTACGACGACCAGCGTCGCGCCGCAACTGATCCGGAGGTGAGCGCTCCGGTGCGGAAGTGGGCCGCCGAAGCTGGGATTTGCCAACGCAAAATTGCTACTCCCGAAATAGTTGACCGCTGCGTGTACGCCCTGGTAAACGAAGGCGCCCGCATTCTTGAGGAGGGTTATGCGCTGCGCGCTGTCGACATCGACATCATCTATCTGAATGGTTATGGGTTTCCAGCGTACCGCGGGGGCCCCATGTGGTATGCCGACACGATTGGGTTGAAGAACGTATACGACCGTGTGTGCGAATTTCGTCGACAGCACGGAGAACTGTGGGAGCCGGCTCCCTTGCTCAAACGCCTGGCTGAAGCCAATCAGACATTTGCCGAGTTCGGTAAGGAACATGTCGTTAACGCGTAAGCCCCGGAATTATGAGCCGCGTCATTCTAGTGCGACACGCCCAGGCGTCTTTTCTGGAGCCGAACTATGACAAACTCTGCGCCGTCGGCGAAGAGCAATCTCGCCTGTTGGGAGAATACTGGGCACGCCGCGGAGTGCAGTTCGGCTGCGTCTGCTCGGGCCCTCGTGTGCGGCAGGTGCAGACCACGCGCATCGTCGAGGAAGCCTACCGAAGACTCGGACGGGAGTTTCCTGAAGTGACTGTGATGAAGGAGTTCGACGAATATCCGGCCGAAGCTGTCCTGAAGTTAGGTCTGCCGCGAGTGCTGGAGAAATCTCAAGATGTCCGCGATCTTCACCGCGCGTTCGAGTGTGCCGAGGGCATTGACGAACGAAAAAGAACTTTCCAGAAAATGTTTGAGGCGGTCATTGGCATGTGGGTGAGCGGTGAGTTAGTGATTGACGGTGCGGAATCGTGGCCGGATTTTTGTGTGCGTGTCGATCGGGGCATTACGACCATCGTAAACAGCTCCACGCCAGCCGGCGATTCCGTGGTTTTTACTTCAGGAGGTCCAATCGGCGTTGCCATGCGGCGTGCTTTGCATTTGTCACACGCAGACGCGCTGCAATTGACCTGGATGTCGCGCAACGCTTCGTTCACGGAGTTTCTGAATTCGGGTGAACGTTTCACGCTCAGTACATTCAACGCGCACCCGCATCTCGAGGACGAGCGCTTGCTCACATATAGGTAGGCATTCACGAGTGCGGGGAAATAGAGACAGAAAAATTCGGAACCATGATTGCCTCTTGTGATAACGCGGTCGCCGTAAGAGCCGGGGAAGAACTCGATCCGGTTCGGCTCAGCGCATACCTGGGCAGGCATTTCGACGGTTCCGGCCCGCTCACGGTCGCGCAGTTCCCCGCAGGTCATTCTAATCTGACTTATCACGTGACCTGGGGCGGGCGTGAATTTGTGCTGCGCCGGCCCCCGTTCGGCAGCCAGGTTAAGTCTGCTCACGACATGGGCCGCGAATATCGCGTGCTTTCCCGTTTACACGAAATCTACCCGGTTGCGCCTAAAGTGATTCTGTATTGCGATGATCCTTCCGTTCTCAATGCCCCTTTTTACGTTATGGAGCCGATTCGAGGGATCATCCTGCGCCGGCAACTACCGCCGGGCCTGAGTTTCTCACCCTACGTGGCGCGCCAGCTCAGCGAGGCTTTCCTCGACCACCTCGTGCGCCTGCACGCCATCCCGTACGACAAAATCGGCCTGGGTGATTTGGGTAGGCCGCAAGGTTATCTCGAACGCCAGGTGAGGGGATGGATCGAGCGCTACCACAATTCAGCAACTCATGATCTGTCTGAAGTCGGGAGCATTTCCACGTGGCTGATGCAGCACCTTCCAGTGTCGAGCGACGCTACCCTTATTCACAACGACTACAAGTATGACAACGTAGTGCTCGACTCGAATGACATTACAAAAATCGTCGGAGTTCTGGACTGGGAGATGTGCACGCTGGGTGACCCTCTCTCCGATCTGGGCACAACCCTGGCCTACTGGACCGATCCCAGCGATCCAGACGAGGTGCAGGAAATCGGTGCTGCTCCCACGACAATTCCCGGAACTTTAACGCGCACCCAGCTGGCTCAACGCTATGCACACGCCACCGGACGCGGCACCCACGACATGGTCTTCTATCTGACCTTTGCGCGTTTCAAGGTGGCTGTGATTGTCCAACAGATTTATTACCGCTACGCGCGCGGGCTCACGCAGGATGATCGTTTCGCCACCATGCCGCATCGGATCGCGGTCCTGATGCGCGCCTCGCTGCAATGCGCGGAAAGCGGGACTATATGATTTATTTTCGATTCCGCATCGCATTATGCCCGGTAATACCGCACCAGCCACTCCGCGACACAACAGGGCTTGTCGGCGCCTTCACTCTCGATCTTCACGGAGAAGGTTATGTCCACGAACTCGGCAGATTCCTTGACCGAAAGCAGAGTCACACAAGCACGAATCGCCGAACCCGCTCGGGCCGCCGATGGAAAGCGTACGCGATTCAGTCCGTAGTTGATGCGTATCCCTACTCCGTACCGCACCCAAATCGCCTGCGCGGCAAAATAGCTCACCAGGGAGAGCGTGAGGAAACCATGAGCTATGGTGGCGCCGTAGGGCGACTCACGCGCCGCTCGTTTGGGATCGACGTGTATCCATTGCTGGTCTTCGGTAGCGTCCGCAAACTTCTGGATGCGGTCCTGGGTCAGAACGAGCCAATCCGTTGGTGGCAGTTCGCGGCCTTCGAATTCTCTTAACGAATCGAGATGGTCAATTTGGAAAGGGGGCATCGCAGTCATGACGACACTAACAGAAATTTCCGGCAAGACAAGAGGTTCAGCCTTTCTCTTTGAAGATGCGCTTCCCGCCCAGGTGTTCACTCCGGAAGATCTCACAGAGGAGCATCTTGCGATTGGCCGCATGATCGATGAATTTTGGGCCAGCGAAGTCGAGCCCAATCTTCCTGCTATGCGGGAGAAACAGCCGGGCCTTGCTCTTGCGGTCCTGCGGAAGTCCGCGGAGCTGGGCCTCACAGGCATGACCATACCGGAAGAATTTGGCGGCATGGAAATGGATTTGCCCTCGTTGATGGTGGCGGCAGAGCACATGGGACGCGACGCCTCCTACGCCGGCTGGCATTCCGCGCATACGGGCATCGGAACCCTCCCCCTCGTTTATTTTGGCACCCCTGAACAGAAGAAAAAATATCTGCCTCGATTGGCGCGCATGGAACTGTTGGCTGCTTATGCCCTGACGGAACCATTGTCCGGCTCAGACGCTCTTGCCGCGCGCACTCGCGCCGACCTGGCTCCCGATGGCAAGCATTACATCCTCAACGGCCAAAAAATGTGGATTACCAACGGCGGCGCAGCCGATCTGTTCACCATCTTCGCCAAGGTCGGAGGCGAAAAGTTCACCGCCTTTCTGGTAGAGCGAGCCTTTCCCGGGGTCAGCAGCGGCGCAGAGGAACATAAGATGGGCATTCGCGGCACCTCGACTACGGCGGTTTATCTCGACAACGTGCCTGTTCCCGCCGAGAACGTTCTTGGAGAAATCGGGCGCGGCCACGTCATTGCCTTTAACGTGCTCAATATCGGACGCCTGAAACTCGGTCCCGCGTCCGTCGGCGCCGCCAAGAACGTGCTCGCCATCTCCATCAAGTACGCCAAGCAGAGAAAAGCTTTCGGCTCTGCCATCGCTGACTTCGGCGCCATCCAGCACAAACTTGCCGAAATGGCCATTAGGATTTTTGCAGCCGAGTCCATGACTTGGCGTGTAGCCGGACTCATCGAAAGCCAGATGCAGGCAAGGTCAGCCGAGCGGAGAAACAGTTCTGTCACTGAAATGCAGGCGGTCGAGGAGTACGCCGCGGAATGCTCGATGGTGAAAGTGTTTGCCTCTGAGATGCTCGACTACGTGGTGGACGAAGGCGTCCAGATTCACGGCGGTTACGGCTTTCATCAGGACTATGCAGTCGAGCGAGCCTACCGCGATTCGCGCATCAATCGCCTCTTTGAAGGCACCAACGAAATTAACCGGCTGGTCATTATGGGCATGCCTTTGAAGCGGGCGGGCCGCGGGCAGTTGCCTCTTCTGGAAGCGGCGCGCTCCGTCTTGAACCAGAGCGCAAACCCAAGCTCCTCGGACAAAAAGCAAAGTGCTACCGAAACTGAAACTGAAGAAGATCGTCTCGTTCGCGGCGCGAAGAAAATATTTCTCCTGACGCTTGCGGTTGCTCTCGAAAAAAACGGCGCTCAGCTCGAAAAACAGCAGGAGGTCATCATGAACCTCTCCGACATCGCCATGGAGGTGTTCGCAATGGAATCCAGCCTGCTTCGCAGTAAGAAGCTGACATCCTCCGGTAAAAGCGAGAACTCCCTCGACATCTGCGCTGTATACCTGCGTGATGCTATTTCCCGGATTGAGGCATTCTCACGCACCGTGCTGAGCGCCTGCTCGGAAGGAGACGTCTTGCGCAAGCATCTCTCAACCGTGCGGGGCTATGCGGACCACATGCCGGTGAACTCGATCGCGCTTCGTCGACAGATTGCGGCTCGACTCTTGTCCAGTGAACGCTACAGCGTCTGACCAGAAAGGAAGACTTCATGACGTTCGTCAATCACAGATTCCTCCTCGCTTCCCGCCCTGGTGGAATGCCGAAGCGCACCGACTGGACCTATCAGGAAGAGGCGGTTCGCAAGTTGCACGAAGGCGATCTTTTGATCAGGGTGTTGTTTATTTCGCTTGACCCCGCTATGCGCGGCTGGATGAAGCAGGCCAGATCCTATGTTCCGCCCGTTGGCATCGGCGAGGTGATGCGGGCTCTAGGGCTTGGCCAGGTGGTTGCTTCGAAGAATCCCCTTTTCGCCGTCGGAAACTATGTCTCAGGGACCTTTGGAGTCCAGGAATATTTCATTTCCGAGGGGAAGGGCCTGGTCGGGGTTGACCCGCGTGTGGCGCCGCTTCCAACGTTCCTCAACGTGTTGGGCATGACGGGAATGACCGCTTATTTCGGATTGCTCGAAACGGGTCGGCCTCAAGCGGGCGATACCGTAGTCGTCTCAGCTGCGGCCGGGGCCGTAGGCTCGGTCGTAGGACAACTTGCCAAAATCAAGGGTTGCCGCGCAGTCGGCATTGCGGGCGGCGCCGCGAAGTGCCGTTATCTCGTCAACGATCTCGGATTTGACGCTGCCATCGATTACAAGTCCGAAGACGTGACTGAAGCGCTGCGAAAGTCTTGCCCGCAAGGGATGAACATCTATTTCGATAACGTGGGCGGTGACATACTCGAGGCTGCTCTCGCGAACCTGGCGCGCGGCGCTCGCATCGTAATCTGCGGCGCCATCTCGCAATACAACAATACTGGTCCGGTTCAGGGCCCGCGCAACTATCTCTCGCTATTAGTCCATCGTGCGACCATGAAAGGCATGCTGGTCTTCGACTATGCCGACCGCTATGCTCAGGCTAGGGAAGAAATGGCTGGCTGGATGGCAGCCGGGAAGCTCAAGTCGCGTGAGGATATTGTCGAAGGGCTCGAAACCTTTCCCGACACCTTTCTGAAGCTATTCAAAGGGGAGAACCTCGGCAAATTGATTCTCAAAGTAGCCACGGACTGATCATAACTTGCCGAAAGTCGCAGGTTCTGATCGCGGTTTCAGTCGATTTGTTTTGAAGAGGAGTTTGAATGCCGTTTGCTGACAACCAAGGAACAAAAATCTACTGGGACCAGCAAGGAACAGGGGCGCCGATTTTGTTGATCATGGGTCTGGGCTACCCCTCTGCCATGTGGCATCGCACTCGGCCGACACTTTCGGCTTCCTACCTCACGATCGCACTCGACAATCGAGGTGCGGGACAAAGCGATGTGCCCCCCGGTCCTTATTCGATTGCCCTGATGGCTTCAGACGCAGCCGCCGTGCTCGATGCCGCCGGTGTTTCCAGCGCGCACGTCTTTGGAGTATCGATGGGTGGAATGATTGCTCAGGAATTTGCGTTGCAATATCCCGGACGTGTGCAGACCCTTGTTCTCGGATGTACAGCGGCCGGAGGACCGAACGCGCAGCGCGCCGAGCCAGCCGCGATCGAGATGCTGAAAGCCCGCACTTGGATGAGCCGGGAACAAGCAGCGGAAGCCGCGGTTCCTTTTATCTACGACTCCGCGACGCCACGGCAGCTAATCGATCAGGATATCGCCCAGCGTCAGCCGTGGCCGACCAGCCCGGCCGGCTATCTTGCTCAACTGCAGGCGATACTTGGGTGGGAATCGTTCAGCCGCCTGCCTCAGATCACGGCTCCAACGCTCGTAATTCACGGAAAGGTCGACCGCTTGGTCCCGGCCGGCAACGGGGAATTGATCGCGGCACGCATTCCCGGTGCCAAGCTCGTCTTGATCGAACGGGCGAGCCATCTGTTCTCGACTGATCGACCCGGGGCCGCGGAAACAGCCATTTTGGAATTCCTGGCTGCGCAACCGGTCGGCGCAAAGGTGGGCGAAAGAAGAGGGTAGGCTGCGGGAAGGGCATATTCCAGCCAGCCTGCGGTCCATCCGTCGAATGGCTAGCTTAATTCCTTTGAAGCATACACAGTCATCCATAAAATTCATTTGATGAATCCGAAAAACGCAGCTACGCTCGTGCCCGATGCGGCGCGCTGAAGTGGGATGAGTGTGCCTTTGCGTAATTCAGACAACGCCTGAGCAAGGGGGAAATATGGGTTTGGTACAGAGCGGCTTGGATGGACGTGCGGCCTCACGTTGCGGGGCATCTTCATGGAGGCGATTTCTTGTCAATTCCACTGTGGCGTCAACCGCATGCGTTCTTCTGTGCTTCCTGCTTTCAACCTGTTTGGTCCACGCGCAGGGCGTTGGCTCATCGGGAGAGATCACGGGGACGGTAACGGACGCTTCCGGCGGGGTTTTGCCCAAAGCCACGATCAATGTGGTCGACACTCAGACCGGTCTGAAGCGCACGACAATTACAAATGGTACGGGACAGTTCCGAGTGGTGGGGCTCTCACCGGCCACCTACGACGTTAGTGCGCAGATGCCGGGGTTTGCCACTGAGATTCGAAGAGGCATCCCGGTTGCTATCGGGCAGACGGTTGCATCCGATTTCAAAATGAAACCGTCGCAGGTCGCGACGGTGGTCGAGGTGACGGACCAGCCGCCAGTGGTGGAAACGGAACGAGGTAGCCAGGCGGATAGAATCTCGCAACAATACATCACCGACCTGCCCATTGACCGTCGTGACTATCTTACGTTTACGTTGCTTGCGCCTGGCGTTTCTGATGCTACCCGATTGGCGGGGGATCAGGATTTCCGAGTCAAGCAAACACCGCAAAGCGGGCTGTCGTTCTACGGCAGTAATGGCCGCGGAAACAGCATCACAATCGACGGTGGTGAGACCTCAGGCGATAGCGGGGGCCAGCGCCTGACCTTAAGCCAGGACGCGGTGCAGGAATTCCAAATCAATCGCAGCAACTACGCCGCGGACTTGGGATCGGCCACCGGTGCTTCCATCAATATTGTGACCAAGTCCGGCACCAATAAGGTGCATGGCAGCCTCTATGGATTTTTCCGCAACGATGCGATGGACGCCCGCGACCCATTCGCCTACAACTCGGCCCTGGCCCCAGACCCGACCTTCTCTAATTTCAACACCACTTCTACCGGCCTTCCGATTAAAAATTCGCTCAGCCGCCAGCAGTACGGCGGCGAGGTTGGCCTGCCCATTCAGAAAGAGAAGACTTTCCTGTTTGCTTCTTTCGAAGGCTTGCGGCAGAATTCACAGAATTCAGTTCCTCTTTTGACCGCCAGTTCCATCTTCGCAGGTCCTTCCGCGAGCGCCACCGCGAACCCCTTCGCCCAGAGCGATCCGAGGTTTGCGCAACAGGCGATTGTCAGTACCCTGGCCCAGTCATCAAGCCCGAGCGTTCCATGCCTCATCACCCCCAGCGGGACGGTGCTGAGCGAAGCTGCCCCAGTTTGCGCCTTCGCCCTCCAGGGCATTCTGTCGGTGAACCCAACTACCAGCACGAACCCATTCGTAACCGCGGGTCAGACCGCATTGAACGCCTTTCTGGTAAACCAGTTTGAAACTGATGGTGGAATCTTTCCATACGACACGCGAGAATACCTGGCGTCGGGTCGTGTGGACCATCGCTTCGACGCGAACAACGAAATTTCTGTTACCTACAGGTATGGCCACGATCTCGAGCAGTCGCCGGATGTGCAGTCTTTGACGGCTTTTTCGGCGGGAAGTTCGATCCATACCTATGACAATAATCTGCAAGCCGCCTGGTATCGCCAGTTTAGTGCAAGAGCCCAGAATGAAGCCCGAGTGCAGTGGGATTACAACAGCTTCAACGTAATTCCTAACGAGCCGGGAGAGGTGGGGCTTCAGATTCCCGGTTTCATCAATAACCTGGGGACGAATATCTTCATACCCAACATCACCATCCTGCGCCGCTACGAATTCGCCGACAATTTCACCCTAATCCGCGGCCGCCACACTTTTAAGTTCGGCGGCTACGAGCTGCTCCGGGGCAATCACACCGAGTCGCACACTTTTTTCCCCGGCCGATTTGTGTTCAGCTCGCTCCCCGGAGAAGCAATCAGTCCGTGCTTCGCTCCCACTGGAACGAACCCCTGCACTGGAACACCAACACCATCAGGCGCCAGCATCAACTCATTGCAAGCGGCGGGTTTGGGCGCGCCGGTGTTTTACCAACAGGGCTTCGGAAATCCCACCTACGGCTATTACGCTCGGCCACTAACCGCGTTCTACGGGCAGGACTCCTGGAAGATAACGCCCAACTTCACTCTGAACTACGGTCTCCGTTATGAACTAGACACCCAATTCTCCCCCTTGACCACCTATAAGAAGGATTTTGCCCCCCGCATTTCCTTCGCCTGGGATCCCTTCAACGATCACAAGACCGTGGTCCGTGGCGGGTACGGAATCTTCTATGGACCCATAGATGCCCAGATCCCAGACGTCGACTTGAGTCTGGGTGTCCTCAACAAGAATAAGTCTGCGGTCGAGAACGGCCCTGGACCCAGCCAAGTCGCGAACGTCAGCGCGATCTGTGGAGTCTCCGAGTTCGGGGCAACGATAATCCCCGGTACCGGTGCGAGCCCGTGCAACCGGGAAATTTCCATCTATGCAGTTGGGTTCGCCGGGGTTCCGCCATTGGGTATAGCTGGGTCGGCAACGATTTTCCAGGGACTCTTTGGGCAGGGATTGATTCAGTGCACCACACCAACTCCAGGGAATAGCGCCTGCATTACGCCGGCTGCCGCAGCTGGCCCGTTTACCAATGGACAAGGACAATCACAAGTTGGCTTCGACGTTACCAATACCGGCCCCCTCTCCCCGCTACAGGTAATCTTCGTGAATCAGCCCGGCTATCGTCCCCCGATTGCCCAACAGGCTTCGTTTGGAATTGAACATGAGGTCGGACCTGGGCTCTCAATTTCGGTTAGCGGTATCTATTCGCATACCCAGAGACTCCCGGTGGCGATCGACACCAACGACACTCAAGCGTCCCTAGTGCCAGGCGGGATGCTAGCGCCGTTCAGCACGGTCACTCTGGCCAACGGCCAGACGGTTTCCTATCGAAACTGGAATACCGGTCCGGCAGCTGACCCACTGGGAGGAACGGAGGTTCCGCAGGTGGGGGGCGTTCCGGCGTATCCTTGTCAGCCCGCTCCTAACGTCGATCCATGCGTTGTGAATCCACTGGTTGTACAGAACAACCAATATAGCTCCGAGGCATATGCTGTTTATGAAGCCGGCATCGTGGAAGTCAAGAAGCGCTTCAGTGATCATTTCACGTTGTTCGGGAATTACACCTTCAGTAAAGGTTTCGACACGTCCACGGACTACAACTCCGACTACGGACCGCAGGATCCGACGAACCTCAATTTAGATCGCGCGCTCTCCGAGTTCGATGAGCAGCACAAGGTGGTGATCGCGGGAGTGTTCGACAGCCCCTGGAAACAGAGTATCTTGTCGGGTTTCCAGCTGGCTCCGATTTTCTCCTACCACAGCGGGCATCCTTTCAATTTGCTGGCGGGGGGCGAGGTGAACGGAAACAATCACATCACTAATGAGCGCCCCATCGGGGCCCCGCGCGACACGGGTCTTGGCCCTAATTACTACGACTTCGACATGCGCTTGAGCTGGCGGCACAAACTGGGCGAGACGGCCGACCTGCAATTTACCGCGGAGGGATTCAACATCGCAAACCGCACAAATTTTGCAAGCGTAAACAACGAAGTAAGCCCCCTATTCGGCTTCAATCCAGGATTCACCACGTTCAACGTGAGTGGGATTCGACCAGGCGCGGCCCTTGCGGGTGGCGGGACCGCTACGCCCAGCACGCCGCTGGCTTTCACTTCCGCTTTTCCCAAACGCCAGATCCAGCTTGGCGTGCGCTTGTCTTTCTGAGGTATGCCGAAGCAGGAAACGATTTACGAGGTCGCGAATCGAGTCGCAACCATTACATTGAACCGTCCTGACAAGCTCAATGCCTGGACGGCCACGATGGAAAAGGAAGTGCGCGCCGGCCTCGAAGAGGCCGAGCGCGATGACAAGGTCGGCGCCATCGTGCTGACCGGCGCGGGACGCGGCTTCTGCGCCGGTGCCGACATGTCGCTGCTGAGCTCCGTCGCTACGCAGGGGCTGCCGGGCGGGGAGAACGATGCTGTCTCGCGCTTGGGCAGCGCCTCACTGCAGCGCGAGGGAGTTCGGTCCGATTTCCAGAAGAAGTATTCTTATCTGCTTGGAATCGAGAAGCCGATTCTGGCCGCCATTAACGGTCCGGCGGTCGGCCTTGGCCTGGTGATTGCGCTCTATTGCGATCTGCGGCTGGCTTCCGACACTGCCCGCTTCTCGACCACTTTCGCCCAGCGCGGGCTGATCGCCGAGTACGGCATGGCTTGGGTGCTGCCGCGTATCGTCGGGCTTCCCAACGCCCTCGACTTGCTATTTTCCGCCCGGCAAATCAATGCCGCGGAAGCTTTGCGAATGGGTTTGGTGAATCAAGTCTTTGCTCAGGAGAACTTTCTCGCCAAGGTCAACGAATATGCTGTCGATCTCGCATCGCGGGTCAGTCCGCGCTCCTTGCGGGTAATTAAGCGTCAGGTTTATGGGGCGATGTTTCAGACCTTAGCCGAGTCTTTCGACCTTGCCGTGGAGGAAATGGTGGCAAGTTTGCGCAGCGAAGATTTCAAAGAGGGTGTGGCCCACTTCCTGGAGAAGCGCGCCCCGGTTTTTAAGGGCAGGTGATCCGCGGAGCCGGTCGACCCCTGGCATGCGCTTCAGGCGGCTTCCGAATCCTTTACCTTATATTTACCCAACTCGAGCCTAGCGATCAGCGCGCGATGCACTTCGTCGGGGCCATCCGCAATGCGCAAGGTTCGTATCGAGGCGAACATCTCTGCCAGCGGAAAATCCTCCGACACTCCTGCTGCTCCATGCATTTGGATTGCCTGATCAATAATCGCCAACGCAATGTTCGGCACAACAACTTTGATTTGCGAGATTTCGCTCTTCGCTCCTTTGGCGCCGTGTTGGTCAATCATCCATGCGGCTTTCAGAGTGAGCAGGCGCGCCTGCTCGATGAGGATGCGGGCATTGGCGATCACATCCGCATTTCCTCCCAACTCCGCCAACTGCTTGCCGAAGGCCTCTCGCGACAACGATCGCCGGCAAAGGAGTTCCAGAGCACGTTCCGCTGCTCCTAGGGTTCGCATGCAGTGATGAATGCGCCCCGGCCCGAGGCGGCCTTGTGCAATCTCAAATCCACGTCCGGGTCCCGCGATGATGTTGTCCACAGGCAGGCGCACGTTGCGAAAGCTCACCTCTCCGTGGCCGAAGGGAGCGTCATAGCCACCAAAAACCGGCACCATGCGCACGATCTCAACTCCCGGCGTAGCCACCGGCACCAACACCATCGAGTGCCGTTTATATTTCGGCGCTGCGCAGTCGGTCAGCCCCATGAAGATCAGCAAGCGGCAGTGAGGATGTCCGACGCCCGAACTCCACCACTTGCGTCCGTTCAATACCACTTGGTCGCCCTCAATAGCGGCTGTAGCCTGCATGTTGGTTGCGTCTGAAGAGGCTACGGCGGGTTCAGTCATGCAGAACGCGGACCGAATTTCGCCGGCCAGAAGTGGTTTCAGCCAAAGTTGCTTCTGCTCCTCGGAGCCGTATTTAACCAGAACCTCCATGTTCCCGGTGTCGGGAGGATTACAGTTGGAGACCTCGGGCGCAATCGAACACCGCCCCATCATTTCGGCCAATGGTGCATATTCCACGTTCGATAGTCCCGCGCCGTACTCTTTTTCGGGAAGAAAGAGATTCCACAGACCTGCGGCCCGGGCTTTGGCTTTCAGTTCTTCCATGATCGCCGGCTGTTTCCAGGTGCGCCAGTCTGCAACATTCCGGACTTCGCTGAAGTATTTGGCCTCTGCAGGCAGCACATGTTCCTGCATGAAAGCGTCAAGCCTGTGCAGATATTTCTGGGAGCGGGGTGAGGCGGCAAAATCCATAGTGGAAGTCAGGTTGCGTCCCGAACAAGCTACACAGCCCGGCAAAATTCATCAAATGAATCTTACGAATCCAGTAATATATGTTTCGTGCATTTGAGCCAGGTCGATCTCAACCTCTTCGTTGTGCTGGAAGCGATCTACCGCGAGGGCAACATTACCCGCGCGGGCCATCAGCTGAACCTCACCCAGCCCGCCATAAGCCACGCCCTAAAGCGCTTGCGCGATCTCCTAAAAGATCCTCTGTTCGTTCGCCGCGGGGCTCACATGATTCCCACTCCGTTTACCCGCAACATGATCGACCAGGTGCGGCAAGCGCTCCAGATCCTGGAGGCAAATCTCCGCGAAAGTCACCAATTCGATCCCACGCATACCCGCCGCAATTTCCACATCTCGCTCTGGGAATACGTCGGAACCCTGATCCTCCCGACCTTGCTACAGCGTCTGGAGCGCGAGGCTCCGGAGATGTCGATCACCACATCGCGGGTAAAGCGCAGAGATCTGGAAGCGGAACTCGCGAGCGGCTCCCTCGACCTCGCCATCGACGTTCCGATGACGACCAGCGAACCCATTCATCAAGAACGGTTGCTGGGGGAACCGTTCGTGGTGATGGCCCGCACCGGGCATCCGGGAATCTCGCGGACCCTCGATCTCGATACTTATCTAGCGCAGCCCCACGTTCTGGTTTCCTCCCGCCGCTACGGCCCCAGTCTGATCGATGTAGAACTGAGCCGGCTTGGCTTCCGCCGGAGGATTGCTCTGCGTTGCCAGCACAATTTCGCGGCCTGCCGAGTGGTCCGCGATACCAATCTTCTGTTGACCTTGTCCCGGGGGCACGCGCAGATCCTAAACGCTGGACTCGGCAACCGCGTTTATCCGTTTCCCGTGAAAACCGCTCAACTGGAGGCGCAGATGTACTGGCATGAGAGCGTGGAGAACGATTCCGCAAATCGTTGGCTGCGCCAGCAGATCAAGAATGTGCTCAATCCGCAACCCCGCGCGGCAGGAACCCGCCGTCGCGGGGACCGCAACGGCGCGAGACCGAGCAGATGAAAGTAGCAGAACTGATCAAACTATTGGAGATCGAAGTTTGGAATCGCCCAATTTCAGCTTCAGCAAGCCGCAGGGTGGAAGAACATCCGCCAACTGGCGCAAGACCGCCGGGCTACTTTTCTGCTTCTGATTGCTTCACCATGAGTGCGGGAACGTCCTGCTGTTTCATCAGGCTGTTGTAAGCCGCCACTTCGGTGGAGACGATCGCCTTCCATTTCGCCAGTTGTTCATCGACCGCCTTGCTGACCGTATCGAAAACTTCGTAGGATTGCTTCGTGGGAGCCGAGTCAGCACTGCCCACAACACCACTCAACGCCACCAGATCATTGTTCAGCCGCACCGGGAAATTGAGCACATCCTGGCCGCTCTTGGCTTTCGTCTGGATTAGCGCTTCTTCGACGACGGTCATTTTCGTGTCGAGCGCTTTGCCAGCGTCGGCTATGGCCTTGGCTCGGGGATCGTCCCTCAGGCGCTTGTTGATTGCATTTATCTGCTCGCGAACGTCGCGAATCTGAATGATGGCGTCGTCCGTTTCCGTGACCTTGTCACGGATCTTGAGCAGTAGATCGAATTGCCTGGCCAGATCCTCGGCACTGATCTTCAGCCGCGGATCCGCCTTGATTTCCAGGGGCGCAGTGTAGGTCTTTCCCAGGACCGTCAACCGCGCCTGATAGGTCCCGGGCAACGCTTCTGGGCCGTCGGTGCTACCGCCCCAGAGCGGCGCATGCGGCACCTTAGTCGCTCCCTCGTAACGCAGGTCCCACACGAAGCGGTTCAGGCCTGCATCGGCGGGCAGGCTGCCTGCGTTGCCGCCGCGGCTGAAAAAATCTTCCTCTCCTTCGTCGCTTTGTTCCTCTTTTTTCTTGGGATATTTGCGGATGACCTTTCCCGAGGAATCGAGAATCTCAAGCGTAATCTTTGGGGCTTCTTCTTTGTCAGCTTTCTCGGTTCCGGTGGAAGAAGTCGACGGGGTGACTTCAGCTTTCGCAGAATCAGCACCAGCGCCGGAGGGCTTGGCCTGGTCTGGCTTCTTGAGGGAAGTCTTCAACCAGTAATTGATGGTGGCTCCTGCAGGCGGATTCTTGCCGACATTTCCGCTGGGGGCAAAAAACGAGCCACGAAAAACGGTATGACTCGCCACGGAGGGCGTGAACAGGTGAGCCTCCTGCTGAGAAATCGAGTCTTCGTACTGCTCCAGCGGAGTGATGTCGTCGAGCACCCAGAAGCTGCGTCCGTGGGTTGCCACGACCAGGTCGGTGTTTTTGATCACGAGGTCGTTTACGGGAGCTGCCGGCAGATTCAGCTGCAACGGCTGCCAGCGCGCGCCATCATCAAAGGAAACGTAGACACCTAGCTCGGTTCCTGCAAAGAGCAAATTCGGACGCCGCGGATCGACCCTTACGGCGTGGACATAATCATTCGCCGGAAGTCCTGCTATCAATTTGGTCCACGTCTTGCCGAAATCTGTGGTCTTGAACACGTAGGGCGCGAAGTCGTCCGACTTATGGCGTTCGACCGCGAGGTATGCAGTGCCAGCGTCGCGCGAAGAAGCTTCGATCATACTGACGGTGCCCCAATCCGGCATGGCCTTGGGCGTCACATTCTCCCAGTGCTGGCCTCCATCGCGGGTGAGCTGAACCAGTCCATCATCGGTTCCTGCCCAAATCAAATCCTTTTGCACCGTCGACTCCACGACTGAAAAGATGGTGTCGTAAACTTCGACACCGGTGTTGTCCTTGGTAATCGGGCCGCCGGAAGACGCCTGTTTTGACTTGTCGTTGCGGGTCAGGTCGGGACTGATGATCGTCCAACTCATGCCGGCGTCAGTGGTCTTGAACAGCACCTCGCCTGCGAAGTACATCGTCTTCGGATCGTGCGGCGAAAAGGCGATGGGCTCAGTCCACTGGAAGCGGTGTTTGACGTCGGCGGCAGCCCATCCAATTGGGTTTATGGGCCAGGGATTGATGGACTGCTCCTCGCCGGTGCGGTGATCGTAGCGCGTGATCTCTCCGCCGTAAGAGCCGGCGTAAACGATTTCGGGGTCGGTCGGGTCGGGTGCAATGTAACCGCTTTCGCCGCCGCCAACGTCATACCAGTCAGGACGATCAATCGCGCCCTCGGCGCTCGCACTCGCGATGGCGACGGTAGAGTTGTCTTGTTGCGCGCCGTAGATGTAGTAGGGAAAACGGTCGTCGGTAGTGACGTGGTAAAACTGCGCCGTGGGCTGGTTATATTGGCTGGTCCAGGTATCGCCGGCGTCGGTGGAAACGGTGGCGCCGCCATCGTTGCCGTTGATGAGACGCTTGGGATTCGTGGGATCGATCCACAGCGCGTGATTATCTCCGTGCGGCGCGTGGATCGAGGCGAAAGTTTTGCCTCCGTCATTCGACCGGTACGCCGAGGTGTTCAGGATGTACACCGTATCTTCGGACTTGGGATCGGCGAAGATGTGCGAGTAGTACCATGCACGCTGGCGGAAGCGATGGTCGTCGGTGGTTATGTGCCAGGTGTCGCCGCCATCGTCGGAGCGATAGATTCCGCCTTTCTCTGCCTCCACAACCGCCCACACTCGGTTGGAATTCGCGCCGGAAACTGTAACTCCGATGCGGCCGAGAACGCCTTCGGGGAGTCCATGGCCTTTCAGTTCCTTCCAGGTTGTGCCTCCATCGATGGAGCGATAAAGGCCGCTTCCGGGCCCGCCGCTGTCGAGACTCCACGGAGTTCGCCTCGCTTGCCACAATGCCGCGAACAGGATGTTGGAATTGCTGGGATCGAACACCACGTCGATGCCACCAGACTTGGCGTCCTTGTACAGCACTTTCTGCCAGGTCTTACCGCCATCCTGCGTGCGGAAAATTCCGCGCTCTTCGTTGTCGGCAAAGGGATGTCCCAAGGCGGCTACGAAAGCTATGTCAGGATTCTTGGGATTCACGGCCAGACGTCCGATGGCATGCGTGTCGGCAAGGCCAACGAACTTCCACGTCTTACCGGCGTCGATCGATTTATAAACTCCGTTACCGCCGACAATGTTGCCGCGAATGCACGCTTCTCCGGTTCCCACATAAATCACATTCGGGTCAGACTCGGAAACCGCAATGGCTCCAATCGCCGGCGACGCATCTTTGGTTTTGTCGAAAATCGGTTTCCAGTTGAGGCCGCCATCGGTCGTCTTCCACACGCCTCCGGCAGTTGCGCCGAAATAATAGACGTTATCCTGGCCGACCACACCAGCTACCGCGACCACGCGGCCGCCCCTGAATGGACCGACCAGGCGATACTGCAAACCCTTCCACGGGTTCTTGTCCTCGCCCTCTTCTTTGTCTTTGTCTTCCGCGGTTGGCGCGGCTGCAGTCGTGGTCTGCTGGGCCGCCTGCTTCTGGGTCGAATCGGCGTTTTGCTTGGCTGGGTGTTTCTGCGCGAATACTGAAGTAATAAGACTGGCAACCAAAAGGGCGAGGGTCGTCGTGCGCAAGGGATCGTTCCTCCGGAGACTTTGTAACGGATAAACCCGACAGCCACACATTCTCAACAGAAACACGACTGTTGTCTAGCTTTGTGTTGGTGCGCTCGTCTCTTCTGCCTGGTAGCACCCCACCGAATTTTCAACCGGTCTTGCCAATTGAGACGCCACAATCCGCCACTCGCCGTTGCGCTTCACAACCGCGTCCGTGTAGATGTAGCGGATCGAGCAGCGCTTGCCGGCCTGCTCGACTTCATCCTCTTCGGAGCCGTGCACCAGAGCCACGTTTTCGCCCAGCAGACGAATGTGGCGACCTGTAGAAATCATCGAAATATATCGAATCGCGCCGGACTCCAGTTTGTTCAGCACGTCTTGCTTGGCAGATGCTGTGCCGCTCTCGTCATATTGAGCGTAGTCGTCGGCGAAGATGCGCGAAAGCTCAGGGAGGTCGACCGCAAGCAGGGCGCGGTCTCCGTCTTCGAACAACTTGAGAATCTGCCGCTCGTCGCTTTCCACCAGCATCTTCCTCAGTCGATGTTCAGGAAATTTGCGATCACTTTTTCGTGCCACTTCCAGGGAAGGATGCGCCTCATCGCGAGCTGGATTTTTGCGTCACGGGCAGCTGCCTCTACATGCGCTAGGACGATTCCCAGCTTCCTTAGAAGATGTTAAATGAGTGTAACAATCTCGCGGGAAATTCTTTATGAGAGTCATTGAAATTTGGAATTAGACACACCCCGAGAAGAGCCCATACTCTTATTCATGGACCCCTTACTATCGGTTGAGGACTCACATGTTGATTTGCTGCACGAGATTGGCGTCCGGCTGGCAACGGCGGACGGTTTCCACGAAGTACTGACTCGTGTGGTCGATTTTGCTTCTGCCCTGGTGAAGTGCGACTCCTGCCTGATTTATGTGCTGGAGAGCGACGAACTGGTTCTGCGTGCCTCGAAGAATTCTCATCCCGAAGTCGTCGATCGCCTGAAGCTGCGTGTGGGGCAGGGCATTACGGGATGGGTGGCGGAACATCAGGAGCCGGTCGCGGTTTCGGAAAAGGCGGCACAGGATCCGCGCTTCCAGTTTTTCCACGAACTTCCCGAAGATACCTACGAAGCATTCCTTTCCGTGCCTCTGATGTGCCGCGCGCGCGTGATGGGAGTGATCAACCTGCAGCATCGCCAGCATCATGTTTACCGCCGGCGGGAAATCCGTTTGATCTCAACCATCGGGTTTTTGGTGGGCGCGGAAATTGAGATGGCGCGGCTCGAGGATGCGAACTCCAATCTGTCGGAACAATTGCAGACGCGAAAAGTGGTGGAGCGCGCCAAGGGAATCCTGCAGCGCGATCTCGGGTTGAGCGAGGAGCAGGCCTACCTGACATTGCAGCGCCAGAGCCGGCAGAAGCGCAAGGCGATGAAGGAAATTGCCGGGGCCATCGTCCTGAGCGACGAAGTGAGAGGGAACGCGTCCGCTCCAAACCTGACCTAATGGAGCCGGCAAGACGGGCGACGATTGCCTCGCAGTGAATCCCTGTTCAGGGTGCTAATCACGAAGAAAGCCCGAAAGTGGATAGGTTTATCCACTCTCGAGCTTTTCAGCGGATGAGCTAGCGGGCGGCGGATGCGGTTGCGACCGCTTGCGCCATTTCTCGCGGTTCGGACGGCACCGTGAAGTGCAGCGTGAGGCCGGATCCCGGAAGCTGCATCGTGCTGACGAAGCTTCCACTCGGCCGGGAAACTAGAACAAGCTGGCTATCGTCTGAAGGCCGCGAGTTTTCGGCATCAGCAACCAACAGCATGAAGCCTGCGCTGCCATCAACCTTGCGCAGGGTGAGCATTTCTCCGGGGCCGCCGGCTGCGACTGTGAAGCGGTACTTTCCTGACGGCACAACAGCATTCTGCCAGTGTACTTCGTGGGTCAAGGTGAAGGTTCCGGCCGCATCTTGAGCGGAGGCGAGGCTGGGTGTGAAGTTCAGCGCACTCAAGACCAAAGCAGCGGCGTAGACAAATCTGCGAATCGAGTTCATGGGATCTCCTGTTTTATTCGTAGTCTGAAGAGCACACTACCGGCCTGAGGCCGAATGGCGTGGGCTCAGATTGAAGTGGAGAGCAACAGGGTCAGGAGAATTGCAATGCCGCAGCAGGGCTGGCATGCAAACATCAGTTTCGCGGAACCGGCTACAGAGATGGTTTGCGAAGTGATTTCACTATGAAGCAAGTTGGCGCCAGAGTCCAACGCAAAATATCTATGGGAGCGATTCGCGCGTGCGGTGCAGCAGCAGCGGCGTCGCCCTGGCCAGCCCTGACCAAGAGCCCCTTAGGTCAGGGGCGAGGGCTATAATCACGAACGAGGTGAAGTGCGATGGAACCAGGAAATGCTGGCGATGATGTCGCGACTGGCCCATTCTCGAGTTGGGCGAATAAAGTGACGGCGGTTACGGTTACAGCTGTGGTTTGTTTGGTCGTCTATGACCGATGGGCCAGCTTCGATTCCCACCACCGGTTTCGGGCTGTTGTCCTGCTGGTGAGCTTTGCACTCTTTCCCGTGTTGAGGATTCTAAACTTAAGAAAGGGCGAAACTTTTGCCGTGTCGGTTGCCTACGTGTGGTTGCTGCTGGGGACATTGGTGTTCGGCCTGACATAGACATTGAAAGCTTTACTGGAAAGCGCTCCGGCTTCCCGCCCAACGCTCATCCCACCCCGTTAAAGCGATTTTCTGCGCGTTTGGCTGCGGCGGTTTGCAAAACCTCCGCCCAATGCGAGAACATACAAGGTTTGCACATCCATCGAGATTCTTACTTGAGGAAGCGTCCAAAATATGGCGACACGGAATAAGTCTGCGAGGACCGCAAAGGCACCTCGTATTGAAGTGAAAGCAGAAGGTAAGGCGCACAGCACTTCCCGGCATAACGGCACGATCCAACCAGCGAAAGGGAAACTGGGGGTGATGATCCCTGGCATGGGGGCGGTGGCGACGACGTTTGTCGCGGGTGTGGAGGCGATTCGCAAGGGCCTGGCAAAACCGATTGGGTCTCTGACGCAGATGGGCACGGTGCGGCTGGGCAAGCGCACCGACGGACGATCGCCGAAGATCAAAGAGTTCGTGCCGCTGGCCGGGCTCGACGACCTGGTCTTCACCGGCTGGGACATCTTCGAAGACAACATGTATGAAGCAGCGTCGAATGCGGGCGTGCTCGACCAGAGGCTGCTTGATCAGTTGAAGCCATTTCTTTCGACGGTGACGCCGCGCGCGGCGGTGTTCGATCACAACTACGTGAAAAAGATTGACGGGCCCAACGTGAAGAAGGGCAAGACGAAAATGGATCTGGCCGGGCAGTTGCGCGACGACATCCGCGATTTCAAGAAAACCAGCGGTGCGAGCCGGTTGATCACGATGTGGTGCGGTTCCACGGAGTCCTACATTGAGGCAACGGCGGCCCATCAGTCCGTAAAGTCGTTTGAGAAGGCGCTGCGCGAGAACGATGAGATGATTGCGCCCTCGATGATCTACGCTTACGCGTCATTGATGGAGGGCGTGCCGTTCGCCAATGGAGCGCCGAATCTCACGGTAGACTTGCCGGTCATGCTCGAACTCTCGCGGCAGAACGAAGCGCCGATTTGCGGAAAAGATTTCAAGACTGGGCAGACCTTGATGAAGACGGTTCTGGCGCCGGCGTTCAAAGCCCGGCTGCTGGGCCTGAGCGGATGGTACTCGACCAACATCCTGGGCAATCGCGACGGGGAAGTGCTCGACGATCCGGGGTCTTTCAAGACTAAAGAGGAATCGAAGCTGGGGGTGCTGGAACATATTCTGCAGCCCTCGCTTTATCCCGAGCTATACGGAAATATTTTCCACAAGGTTCGCATTAACTATTACCCTCCACGCGGTGATAATAAAGAGGGTTGGGACAACATCGATATCTTCGGATGGCTGGGCTATCCCATGCAGATCAAGGTCGACTTCCTGTGCCGCGACTCGATTCTTGCGGCGCCGATTGTGCTCGACCTGGTGCTGCTGGTCGATTTGGCTAAGCGCTGTTCGGCGCTGAAGGGAATCGGAATTCAGGAATGGTTAAGCTTTTACTTTAAGTCACCGATGACGGCGCCGGGGCTGTATCCCGAGCACGACCTGTTTATTCAGTTGATGAAACTGAAGAACACGCTGCGGCATTTGAAAGGCGAGGAACTCATCACGCATTTGGGGTTGGAGTATTACGATTGAGGTTATGGGGCGGCCGAACTACCACAGCGTCCTAAGCAGCGGACTCCGACGGATTTTCTCGTCGTGCGTGATCAGCGTAAGGCTCTCGGCGCGGGCTGTGCCCCCAATGATGCGATCGGCGGGGTCGACAGAGAAGTCGCGCGGGAACCGGGCTGCCAAGGTGGCTATCTCGGGTGTGATCGGCAGAACGGTGACTCCTTCGATCAGCAGGTTGAGCGAGGATTCGAGTGTGCCGTAACGGCGAATGCGTCCGCGCGCCAGCATAGACGCGAGCTCCCAAATGCTGATTGCAGAAATTGCAATCCCTCCCTGCCGTCGTGCGCGGCGGATCGCGGAAGCTGCTGGGCGCGAAAGAGACTTCGAATTGTCGACTGCCCAAAACAGGGCATGCGTGTCCAACAGAATCAAAACGCCGACTCCCACTCCTCCGGCGGGTCGGCATCGAGGTCGCCGACCACTTCAAACACACCCTTTAGCCTGCCGATAAAATCGTCCTTCGGTTCCTCGATGGGGACTAGTTTCGCAACCGGTTTGCCGCGCTTCGTGATCACCAGCGGACGCTTGGTGGAGCGCACGTCCTCCATTAGAGTGAGGCACTGGGCCTTGAAGACTGCAGCGGAAATCTCCTTCATGGACACATTATAGCAGACATGGTCAAGTCGAGATGACCAGTGCGAGACTATGCCAGTTTCTTCTCCCGCTTGTATTCGTCAAACTTCTCCAGAAAGCGGTCGATGTCTTTCTTCTGCAGGTAGTACGGGGTCGACAAGCGCAGTTTATTTGGGTCGCCGCCGCGGATACGGATTTTGTATGTCTTCCACATCCAGGTTTCCAGGTCCATGCGGGGAACCGGCGGAACATTAACCGTGACGATGGCGCAGCGCAAGGCCGGATCGGGCGAGGTCCAGGATTCGGCGCCGCGCTTTTTCATTTCATCCAGCGTGTAATCGGCAAGTTTGCGGTGGCGGCGTTCAATGCGGTCTAAGCCGATATCGTTGGCCAGTTTGATGGAGGCGCGAAGTCCCCACAGCGCCGGCACGTTGGAACTGCCGATGCGCTGAAAGCGTTCCGCGCGCAATTTAGGATCGTCCCAGCCTTCGGTGACGATCGTGTTCCAGAGGCGGTCGATGACCTCATCGCGCACGTAGAGGAATCCAGAGCCTTTGGGCGCTTGCAGCCACTTGTGCGGACTCGATGAGTACATGTCACAGCCGAGGTCCTGCACGTTCAGTCGCATCATGCCGGGCACGTGGGCGCCGTCGACGGCCGAGAGGATGCCTTTCGCGCGGGCAAGCGCGCAGAGTTCTTTCGCGGGCAGTACAACTCCGGAATATGTGGTGATATGGCTGAAGAAGATGACGCGCGTGCGGGGAGTGATCGCGTCATTGAAGAGATTGAGAACCTGGGTGGCATCTTTAACAGGGAGGGGCAGCGTGACCTTTTTCACCACAGTGCCGTAGCGCTTGGCCTTGAGGTCCCAGGGATGCAAGCCGCCGGGATGCTCCTGATCGGTCATCAGGACTTCGTCCCCAGGTTTCAGATCGATACCGTTGGCGATGTAGCTGTTAGCCTCAGTGGCATTACGGAGCAAGGCGATCTCATCGCGATGGCACCCTACGAAGGCAGCCAGGGGATCGCGAAACTCGTTCCATGCTGCGTATCCCCAGATGGGGTAATCCTCTGGATCCTGCTGGTCCATTCGCTCGGTGGTGGCATAGCCGTCGAAAACAGCGCGCAGCACGGGTGCCGGGCTGGAGCCGACGGTTCCGTTGTTCAGGTAGATCTCGTCTTCCGGGATGAGGAACTGGCGGCGGATCTCGGCCCAGTAGGCGTCTTCATTCTTGTCGAAGAGAGCCGGGTCGGGCAGGGCGGAAGGAGCCTTCTCAAGTTGGGCGATGAGATTTCCGCGGAAAGCCAGGGTTGCAGCGAGTCCGGTAGTGGCAGTGGTGAGGAAGCGGCGGCGGTCGAGCAATGGCACCTCCTGTTGAACGGAAGACGAGAAGGCGCTATGTTACGACCGGGCGAAGGAATCCTCAAGGAGGATAGCAAGTCCTCCGCTCCACGGCTCAGATCCCTTCGGCAGGCCACATTTCGGGATAACCCCACCCTCCTTAGGCGCGTCTAAGTGAGTGGAAAAAACGGGGGATGGTGTGCTTCGGACCGGGCGTATAATGTCGGCAAGAGTATCGTGGCCGCAAAGGAGTTCCCCATGAAACTGCGTTGGTTTGCAATCTCGGTGGCATTGGCGGCGTTCAGCGCGGGGCCCTGGACGTTAGCGCAGACACAGAATCCAGGTCAGACTCAGACACAACCTCCAGCTTCAGATCCTAACCAAGGCCAGCCCAAGGCTGGTGATATACAGAACGCACCGGCGCAGGCACCGGCCGCGCTTCCCACGCAGGACGACAGCCAGATTAAGCACGACGGCGGCGAGGCCGACGTGGACGCGGTAGGGAACCGTAACGTAGGTTGCGGGCGTGGCGTGGGGAATTGGTATTCGATCGAGCGGCAGGTCGCGGACGGTCGCAGGTACTCGCAGATGATCGAATCCCAGGTCAAACTGGTGAACGATCCGGTGGTCACCGAATATGTGAACCGCATCGGGCAGAATATTGTGCGCAACTCGGACGCACAGGTGCCGTTCACCATCAAGGTGATCGACTCCGACGTGGTGAATGCCATGGCGCTTCCCGGCGGATTCTTTTATGTGAATTCAGGACTGATCCTGGCGGCCGACGAAGAAGCCGAGATGGCGGGCGTGATGGCACATGAAATCGCGCACGTTTCGGCGTGCCACTACGGGCGAGAAATGACGCGCGCGCAGCTATTGCAGATGGCGTCAATTCCCTTGATCTTCATTGGCGGTGCGATCGGCTATGGAGCGTACGAGGCTTCTGGTCTCGCGATTCCCATGACCTTTCTGAAGTTCTCCCGTACTTTCGAGGCCCAGGCCGACTACCTCGGAGTGCAGTACATGTACCGCGCAGGCTACGATCCGTCCGCTTTTGTTTCTTTTTTCGAAAAGATTCAGGCGATGGAGAAGAAGAAGCCTGGGACGCTCTCCAAGGCATTCGACACGCACCCACAGACTCCGGATCGTATTGAGAAGACCCAGGAAGAAATTCGCAAGATACTGCCCTCCAAGGCAGAGTACATTGTGACCACTTCGGAATTCGACGAGGTCAAAGCGAGGCTGGCCTCGATCGAGAATCGCCATAAAGTGCTTGATCCGAAGGATGCAAACAAGCCGAGCTTGCGGCGAACTTCGAGCAACGACGGCAACAACCCGAACGGGCAGACCGATGACGATCGTCCAACCTTGAAGCGGCGGGATGATTCGTCGAACTAACTGTGACACGACCCGAAAGCATCATACCGGCGGCTGCGGCCGCCGGTTTTTTGTTGTGCGCTGCAGAGCAATCTGGTCACCAGGCCGTCCTGGGGGCAAAGCGCGGCATAATCAGCGTCTTGTGACCTTCGTCACAGCGGGTTGTTGCGGAAACGAAATAAGCTAAACTACGCTAGTCTAGGTGCAAAGGAGCAGGCATCTCATGCCGGAGAATACACTCACCATCACCGACAACCGCACCGGTCAGACGTACACCGTCCCCATTGAGGACGGCACGATCCGGGCGATGAGCCTGCGGCAGATCAAGACGGATCCGGAAGACTTTGGACTGATGACCTATGATCCGGCCTTCATGAACACGGCATCGTGCCGCAGCAGTATTACTTACATCGATGGCGACCGGGGGATCTTGCGCTATCGCGGATATCCCATCGAAGTACTGGCTGAGCGCTGTACCTTCCTGGAAGTCGCCTATCTTCTGCTCTTCGGCGAATTGCCAACCCAGACTGAACTCAAGAACTGGGTGCATGACATCACGCACCACACCATGCTGCACGAGACTACGAAGAAGTTTATGGAGGGCTTCCGCTACGACTCGCATCCCATGGTGATGTTTGTGAGCACGGTAGCCACGCTTTCCAGCGTATATCCGGAAGCGCGGCACGTTCACGATGCGGAAAACCGCTTGCTGCAGATCAAGCGGCTGATCGGCAAAGCGCCGTCGATTGCCGGCATGTCATACCGTCACAACGTGGGATTCCCCTACGTGTATCCAGACAATGATTTGAGCTATACCGAGAATTTCATGAATATGCTGTGGAAAATGGTCGAGCCGAAGTACGTGGCCAACCCCGTCCTTTCGCGCGCGCTCGACATCCTCTTTATTCTGCACGCGGATCACGAACAGAATTGTGGCACCAGCGCGATGCGCACGGTGGGCAGCGCCCAAACCGATCCCTACTTGTCGATGGCATCGGCGGCGTCGGCTCTGGCCGGACCGTTGCACGGCGGCGCCAATGAAGAAGTCCTGAAGATGCTCGATGAGATTGGTACCAAAGAAAACGTGCCGGCCTACATCAAGCGGGTGAAGGACGGCCACGGGAAGCTGATGGGATTCGGACACCGGGTTTATAAGAATTACGATCCGCGGGCGAAGATCATTAAATGGACGGCGGAGCAGGTGTTCGAAGTCACAGGACGCAACGCGAAACTGGACATCGCTCTGGAGTTGGAACGCATCGCGCTCGAGGACGAGTATTTCGTGAAGCGAAAACTCTACCCCAACGTCGATTTTTATTCCGGGATCATGTACCAGGCGATGGGATTCCCGCCCGAAATGTTCACCGTGCTGTTCGCCATTCCACGCACGGTGGGGTGGTTGGCGCAGTGGCAGGAACTGGTCACAGATGCAGAGCAGAAGATTACCCGGCCACGGCAGATTTATACCGGGCACGACGAGCGCCAGTTTGTAGCGATGGAAAAGCGGACTGCGGCGGCCGTTCCGGCACGCTAGGTCTTACGCCGCTTGCTTGGTGGCGAGCGTGGCACCATACTCGCGTCGCTCGGCCGATGACGTGATAACCTTCATCTCCTGCCAGTCGTAGGGAAACTCTCTGCCGCAATCCAGGCAGGCTACGTAGGTTCCGGTTAATAGCGCAGCTTGAGGGCGCCGCGCCGCACCGCGAATGGTCACCGGAAAGCTGTACCGGGAGTGCCGGCAACCGAAAAATACATCAATCAGTTTTGCTACCATGGAGCACCTTCCACACCCTGGGGTTGGTTTTGCCTGCGTTGTTCTGAGTGTGCTGTCCCCCTTTGCCTGACGAGCTTCAACACGCAACCACTCAGATACTTAGATTCATCCAGGCAGGGAATGGTTTCGCATTCCTCCATGTGATATGTGACCGCTATGGACTAACCACCTCCAAGTCCCGTATTGGGAGCCGGTTACAACTCCGCGGGTAAAACATTTGCACACGGCGGGAGATGAAAATGCAGGGGAATGCGCAGCCGAGATCAGGATTAAATAGCTCACGTGGAACGCTACTTCAGGTTCAGGGCCTTCTTGATCGTCCCGCGCTCGTTCTGGATTTTTTCCTGCAGGAGAGTGATGGCGTAGATGAGTTGCTCAGGACGCGGCGGACATCCAGGAACATAGATATCGACGGGAATCACCTGGTTCACGCTCTGCACCAGCGCGTAATTCTGGAAGACACCCCCAGAAGTGGCACAGGCTCCCATGGAAATCACCCACTTAGGTTCTGGCATCTGCTCCCACAATTGCCGGATCACTGGCGCCATCTTGTTCGAGACCCGGCCGGCAATGATCATGAGATCGCTCTGCCGTGGCGAAGGTCGAAATACCTCAGCCCCGAAGCGCGCAATATCAAATCGCGACGCCCCCATCGACATCATCTCGATCGCGCAGCAAGCCAGGCCAAACGTCATCGGCCAGATCGAACCCTTGCGCATCCAGTTGACGGCCGAATCGAGTGTAGTCAGCACCAGCCCTTCCGGTGTGGGCTTACCGAAGGTCAGATCCTTGACTACTTTCTTGCCGTTCTCGTTGTCGACGTAGGGGCCGAAGTTCAGTTCGGGGGACATGGCTCCATTTTATCTGCTCTTACCGCTTCTCAGCCAGAGCTGCCAAAGCTCAGAAGCAATTTGCTCATAACGCTCTTGAGGGCCAGCGGTATCCGCGCCGAACCAGCGGACGAACTCCTCATGAACGACACGCCGCACTTCTTCCGAAGAGTGGCAGTTGCTTAGTCGGGGCAGGATGGTTTCAACCTCGGGCTCATATTCGTCGGTATTTGGGTTACCGAAACTGATGCTGATCGGATCGTGGCAAAAGAGGAGCGCCGCCGTGGCATCGAATAGCTCCCCGTAAGCCGCTCTAGTCTGGCGCCGCGCCTCCAGTATCTGTTCGCGCGTCCTACGCATCTCTTCACCCCGCTGTCCGCATTCGATTTTGCCAGTGAGTCCAAACAAAATAAACTGCGCCCGCCACCAGCATCACCCCAATCACCGCGTCGAACCTGTGAAAATATTTGCCCAACTCGCGCCAGTTCTGTCCCAGCTTCATGCCGAGATAGGCCAGCCCCAGGCACCACGGCCACGACCCCAGAAACGTGTAGAGGTGAAACCGTCCTCGTGGCATGCGTGCCACTCCTGCCGGCAGCGCGATGAAGGTGCGAATCACCGGCAGCAGCCGGGCGACGAAGACAGCCAGATATCCCCAGCGGGCAAAGAAACGATCCGCCGCGTCGAGCTCGGGGCTGCCCATAAGAATCCAGCGGCCGTAGCGCTCCACCAGCGGACGCCCGCCATAACACCCGATCTCATACGCCACCAGCGATCCCAGGTTGCAACCGAGCGCCCCTGCCGTTGCCACCCAAAGCAGCTTGAACGTGCCGGTAAAGACGAGATAGCCGGCAAAGGGCATAATCAGTTCCGAAGGCAGCGGGATGCATGCTGATTCAATCGCCATCAGCAGCGCGACGCCGGCGTATCCGGTCACGCTCATCACGGAACTGATGAACGCAAAAATCACGGTTAGGAGTTTTTCGGTCATCGGAAGACAGTTCTCAGGACTCAGTTCTCAGTAAAACCCCTCTTGACGTGCAGGCTGAGAACTGGGAACTGAGTACTGGGTTTTAGTGTATCGGAAATCAGATGCGGGAATGCCGTTCCTAGAACGAGCCGTCCTGAGTGAAGGTGTAGCCGGGCAGCGCCGCGCCCTGCGGGTTCTTGGTCACTTTGACACGCACAGTTGGTGCATCTGGTGCGGCGATGCCTGCCGGCCTGAGCATCGCATACTGACTAAACACCTCGTTATAAACCTTGGTGACGAGATAATCCTGGCCATCGGCGTCGCTGCGCCAGACCTGCCCGAGTTGAATGGAACTTACGGCCATAGCGCTGTCTGAAGAGAGTGTGAACTCCAGACTACCGAGGGATATCGGTCGCGTCAATCATCGGCGTGGTTACTGAGGTCTCTGCTAAGATGTTGCCCTCATGCCCCGCGGACGCACACCCCGGCAACCCGCCCGCACTGGCCGCCAGGAAGGCGTTCGTGTGGAGACGGGCACTCCTGCCCGTCCCCGGAGCGCAGCTCCGGCGGCAGCGCCGAAAGGCGTGAAGAAAACCGGCAAAAGAGCGGCCGCCTACAATCCCCTGGCTCCAGACCGCATTGCCGAGATCTTGAAGCGCCTCGACCAGATGTATCCCGAGGTCACCTGCGCTCTGACTCACTCGAGCGCCTGGGAACTCTTAGTTGCGACCATCCTCTCCGCCCAGTCCACCGACGCCAATGTGAACCGCGTCACGCCGGAGTTGTTTCGAAAATACCCCACGGTGCAAGCCTTTGCTGCGCTCACTCCCGAGCAGCTCCAGCCGGACGTCCGCTCCACCGGCTTTTTCCGCAACAAGTCTAAGTCGGTCGTTGGCGCCGCGAAAAAGATCGTCGCCGATTTCGGAGGCCAAGTCCCCGACGACATGGAAAAGCTTCTCTCTCTTCCTGGCGTCGCACGCAAGACTGCTAACGTCGTGCTGGGCACGTGGTTCAAGAAGGCCGAAGGCGTGGTCGTCGATACTCACGTGCACCGCATCTCGCGCCGCCTCGAGCTGACCACGAACAATGACCCGCAGAAAATTGAACAGGACCTGATGCGCATCATCCCGCGCGAGAGGTGGATTCTCTTTTCCCACCAGATCATCTGGCACGGACGCAAGCTTTGCATCGCGCGCAAGCCGAAGTGTGTGGACTGTTCGCTCGAAAATCTCTGCCACGCCGCCGACAAGACGTGGAGCACGGTCGACATGCACAAGAACGCTAAAGCGTAACCGCGGTCGTTATCGAGCTGCTTTCGAACAGTGCGCGTTCTGATAAACTTTCTGTTCTCCACATGCTCCGAAGGCCAACCCCATGCGCATTTCGATCTCATTTGCTATCGTCATACTCATGAGCACAGTCGTCACCGAAACCGTCGCGGCGCAAAGTCTCAACATTCCCCAGGCCGTCACTGATCCCAAACAGATCACCTCCAAACCCAACGCGCAGGTCGAGCCGCGCAGCCTGACCATCGAGAAACTCTACATGACGCGCCAGGTGGGCCAGCCCGCGTGGTCACCCGATGGCAAAAGCATCGCTTTCATCTCGAATATGAGCGGGCGCAACAACCTGTGGCTCGTCCCCGCCGAAGGCGGATGGCCGGTCCAGCTCACGGTCAGCGACCAGCGCCAGACTTCACCCGCGTGGTCGCCAGACGGTAAATGGATCGCCTACCAATCCGATTACGACGGCGACGAGCAATGGGACATTTTTCTGGTCTCGCCTAAGACCGGTAAAGTCGTCAATCTCACCAGCACACGCGAGATCGCCGAAACCGATCCCACTTGGTCGCCTGACGGACGCTATCTTGCGTATCTGGTTAAGCCAAAGACCTCGGCCGCTCACGAGATCGACGTCTACGACACGCTGATGCGCGAGGTCAAGCACATTACCACCGGCACGCCGCAGGACAAGGGAAATTTCAATCCCGCCTGGTCGAAGGATGGCAAGTACATCGTCTACTCTCAGGAGCAGGCCAAAGGTACGGACTCCAATATCTTCATCGCTGAAGTTGCGACGGGAAAGAGCACGCTGCTTACGCCACATGAAGGCGAGCAGCGTTACTCCAATGACGACATTTCTCGCGATGGCAAGCACGTTCTCTTCACCTCGAACGCCGCCAATGGCTACGAAAATGTTGGCCTTCTCGAAATCGCGACGCGGAAGGTCTCCTGGCTCACCCATGACAAATGGGAGATTCACGGTGGAGAATTCTCGCCCGACGGCAAGCGCATCACTTTCAGCGCGAACGTGGACGGCAATGAGGACATTTACCTCCACGATCTCGCGACGGGCAAATCTACAGTCCTACCGATTGCGAAAGGAGTGAACGAGCCTACCGGCGGCCGTTCTGCTTTCACGAAAGACGGCCAGCGCCTGCTCTACTATCACAATGGTCCGACTGCGCCCGGCGATCTCTGGGTCTATACGCTGGCAACCGGGAAGTCGCATCAAGTCACGCATTCACTCGTTGCCGGTGTGCGTTCCGAAGATATGGTCGAGCCTTACCTGGTGCACTATCCCAGCCGCGACGGCAAGTGGAGCATCTCTGCGCTTCTCTACGTGCCCTTCAACATGGCGCGTAACGGGCAAAACGCCGCCATCGTTTACATCCACGGCGGACCGACGGCGCAGACTATGAACTCCTTCAACCGCTTCATTCAATACGCAGCCAATCAGGGATATATGGTTCTCGCCCCCAACTATCGAGGCTCGACAGGTTATGGCAGGGAATTCCAGCAGGCGAATCTCTTCGACATGGGCGGCGGCGATCTGCAGGACGTGCTCGCCGGAGTCGACTGGATCAAGCAGACCGGACACCTCGACCCGAAAAAGATTGCCGTGATGGGCGGCAGCTATGGCGGTTATCTCAGCATGATGGCGGTGACAAAAGCGCCTGACGTTTGGGCTGCGGGCGTGCCCATCGTTCCCTTCGTCAACTGGTTCACCGAGATCGAGAACGAGGATCCCGTGCTGCAGCAATCTGATCTGGCGACCATGGGCGATGTAGTAAAGAACAAGGGATTGTATGAAGATCGCTCGCCCATCAACTTTATCGATCAGATCAAGGCGCCGCTGTTATTGCTTGCGGGAGGCCACGATCCGCGCTGCCCGAAATCAGAGACGCAGCAGGTGGTCGATGCCATCAAGAAACGCGGTGGCACCGTTGACCACAAGATTTATGAGAACGAAGGCCACGGCTTCGCGCGCGTGGAGAATCAGATCGACGCCTATCAACGCGTCGCCGATTTCCTGCTGGCCCACGTCGTCCCGGCCGATTGCAGTTGCTCGCTGACAGAGTGAGCTGATCGCATCTTCGGCAGCGCACCCAGGATGGCCTCAACCAGCCCAGGGACGGTGAACTCCTTGGCTTCAATGTCCATGCCCAGGCCCATCTCTCGCAAAGTTGAGGAAGTGACGGGGCCGATTGAGGCCAGCCGTATGCCATCAAGCTTCGCGCTCCGCGGGCCCATCAAAGACACAAAATTGCGCACTGTCGAAGAGCTTGTGAACGTGATCACGTGCGGATGCCGCAGCGGATTCTCGAGCAAACTGCGCAAGCGCGGGCGCGAAGACTTCGGCACAACGGTTTCGTAAGCTTCGATGACATCCACCCGCGCTCCAGCCTTGCGCAACTCGCGCGGAATCACGTCGCGGGCAATCTTGGCGCGCACCAGCAGCACCTGTTTTCCCTTCACTCGCCGCCGCAGACTGCGGACCACAGACTCTGCCACGTATTCCTTGGGAACAACATCCACTTCAATGCCGCGCTCTTCAATCGCCTTCTTGGTCGTCGGGCCGATTGCCGCGATATTTAGGTGCTCGAGAGCAGTTTTCGGCAGGCGCAGCTTGGCAAGCCGCTTCCACATGGCTTCAACCCCGTTCACACTGGTGAGGATCAGCCAGTCGAAGTCATCAAGATTCATCAAGGCGGAATCCAAGGGCTTGAAACTGCGCGGCTTGCGAATTTCGATGAACGGAATTTCAAGCACGGTCGCGCCCAGTTCGCGTAATTCCCTCGAAAGAGCGCTGGCCTGGTGCCGCGCCCGGCCGACGAGCACGCGCACGCCGGAGAGCGGGAGCGGCGCCTGGGAAGAGGAAACGGACCGCGACTTCATTTATTGTCCTTACCGTTCACGATCCGGCCAAGTTTCTGGTCCTTCATCAGGCGAGCAACTCCAGAAGCGGCCGTGTCGTTGGCTTTTTCCAAAGATGCGATCACGTTCTGCTGATCCTCCCGAGCACGGTTCTGGCCGAGCTTGAACTTCGCCTCCATCTTCGTAACTTCGATCTCAAAACCAACAATCTGCCGAAGCATGCGCTCGCGGTAAGCCTCGTGCAGACTGGCCCACTGCAAGGCGTATGCAGGCTCGAAGGTTTGCATCAGTTCGTGGAGGATGCCCTGCAGCGCTTCCGGCGATGAAAACACCTGCGCGTTTCCGTAGAGATGCACTGCGCCATAGTTCCAGGTGGGGACGCTTTCGCGCACGGTGTAGTTGCTCGGCGAAATGTAGGAGTGTGGCCCGTGAAAAATGGTCAAGCAGTGGGGCTGCTGTTCGAGATAACGCCAGTGCGGATTGGCCTTGGCCACGTGGCCGCGGAGAACAACTTTCTCTTCCCCTTTTTCGGCACGTACGAAAATAGGAAGATGGGTAGCGAAAGGGCCGGCCTCGGTGGATGAGATCAGGATCGCGAAGGGATTCGCGCGCATAAACTTTAAAGCGTCATCATGGTCACGCACGCGGAAGTATTCAGGAATGTACACGATCGATTCGCTTCCTATTGCCCGGAGGATTCGGCTGCCGGTTTGCGACGGATGTGAAGCACCTTCTCAACCTCGGCAATCACAACGCCGGCCTCATCCTTCACTTCTACCGTAAAGACGGGCTCATACTTCGGCAACGTCTTCAGTTTCTCGCGAATGTCGTCGATCTGACTATCGGAAAGACGGAACTCCGCACGCACCGTTCCTCTGCCCGGTTTCTTGTAGCGGATAGTCGCGGCCTTGTCCCAAACGATGTAATCGCGGCCCAGGTTCGCCATCAGCATCAGCATATAGAACGGATCGGTCATTGCAAAGAGCGATCCGCCGAAGTGAGTGCCGACATAGTTGGCATTCCAGAAGCGCAGCTTCATCTCGACGTCGACGGCCTTCATGTCAGGCGCGATGCGCCGGATGCGAATGCCCATGCCGAGAAACGGCGGCCAGAAGTTGATCCAGCGCCGCAGAGCATGGGAGCGCCTGGTACCGCCTAGAAGTTGCAGGAGGACGCTGCCGCTTTTCATTTGAGATATTGATCCGCAATCATGGTTGCGGAGGTACGGCCACGCCGTGACCGTAAACGGCTTCGAGAATCTCGTCGCCACCGCGGTCGAGCAGGGTTTCGCCGACCGCATTGCCGAGTTGTTCGGGATCATTGAGGTTGCCGTCGCGGGATTCGCGCAAAATCCTCGAGCCATCGGGATCGGCGACGATGGCATCGAGATGTAGCTTGCCGTTGCGAATTTCCGCGAAGGCGCCGATGGGAACCTGGCAGCCACCGCCAAGGCGGTTGAGCAGGGCACGCTCGCAAGTGGTGGCCGCGCGGGCGGCGGCATCATCCAGAAATGCGAGTTGCTGGCGCGTGGCCGAGTCGCCTTCGCGGATCTCGATGCCGAGCGCTCCTTGCCCTGCAGCAGGGCACATCATTTCGGCGGGAATGATCTGCCTGATCAATTCAGTTTTACCCAGGCGCCTCAGGCCTGCTGTGGCGAGAATGATCGCGTCGTATTCTCCTTGTTCGAGTTTGCGCAGGCGCGTATCGACGTTGCCGCGGAGAGGATGAATGTCGAGATCGGAGCGAATGGCTTTCAGCTGGGCCTGACGGCGCAGGCTGGACGTGCCTACGCGCGCTCCGTTGGGCAGATCTTCAACTGCGGAATAAAGCCGCGAACAGAAAGCATCGCGCGGATCTTGCCTTTCGGTGATCGCGGCAATTTCGAATCCCGGGGGAAGTTCGGTGGGCAGGTCTTTCAACGAGTGTACGGCAAGATCGACGCGTCCAGCGGCCAGGGCTTCCTCGATCTCTTTAGTGAACATGCCCTTAGTGCCAACCATGGCGAGGGCGACATCGGTGATCTTGTCACCGGTGGTGTGGATGATTTCGATCTCGACTTTGTGGCCACGCGCACGCAGCAGGTCCGAGATATGGTTCGCCTGCCAGAGGGCGAGCTGCGAGCCGCGGGAGCCAATGCGGAGGCTAGGCATCACGGCGCGATCCCGTTCTTCCATCTTGCGCGTTCCTGCCCGACGCCTCACCATCCCCGCCCTGCGATGCTCGCCCTTTTTCTTTCTCGTGCAGATTAAAGAGTCTTCGCACCACATCGATTACCGTGGTTGCCTCGGAGTCTCGGGCGGCTGTCTTCAGTGTGGTGATTGGGGTGTGCATGACTTTGTTGATGATGCCGCGAGTCAGAGCCTCGACTGCCATTTCCTGTTCCGGAGTCAACGGGCCAATGCGGCTGCGCACGCGGTCGATTTCCGCCTGGCGGATGGTTTCCAGATGATCCTGCAACGACACGATGGTTGGAACCACGTCGAGGGTGTGCAGGCGGGCTTCGAAGCGCTCGATTTCGGTTGTGATGATAGCTTCGGCAAGCTCGGCTTCGTGACGGCGGTCCGCAACGTGAGTGCTGACGGCCTGCTGCAGATCGTCGATGTCGTAGGCGAAGATGCCGTCGAGCTTGGCGATCTCCGGCGAGACGTCGCGGGGCACGGCAATGTCGATGAAAAACATCGGCCGGTTCTTGCGGCGAGCGAGGAACTGCTCGCCGTGTTCGCGTCGAAAAATGGCATGAGGTGCGCCAGTCGAAGTGATAACGATGTCAGCCCGGTCGCAGGAACTATAGAGATCCTCAAACTTGATGGCCTG
This sequence comes from uncultured Acidobacteriaceae bacterium, assembly GCA_963809605.1. Lineage (GTDB taxonomy): Bacteria > Acidobacteriota > Terriglobia > Terriglobales > Acidobacteriaceae > Sulfotelmatobacter. Next base: position 90,824 of record CAWEKM010000002.1, read on the forward strand.
GCCGTTGAACTTCTGCGCCAGCCCGATGGCGCGGTCGTAGGTGCGGTTGGCCACGAAGATGGAGGCGCATCCGTGCGCTATCAGGTGGCGGGCGGCGAGTTCACTCATCTTGCCGGCGCCGACGATGAAAACGCTCTTGCCCTGCAGCGATCCAAAAATCTTCTTGGCCAGTTCCACCGCAACCGAGGCTACGGAAACTGAAGACGTTCCCACGGCGGTTTCGCTGCGCACCCGTTTTGCCACCGCAAAGGCGCGGGTGAAGAGCTGATCTAATTGGCCGCGAACACAGCCTACGGCGCGCGCCGTCGCATAAGCCTCTTTTACCTGGCCGAGAATCTGGGCCTCGCCGACCACCATTGAATCCAGACTCGCAGCCACGCGGAAGACATGCCGCACGGCATCTTTCTCGCGGAACTCGTAGAGGTGCGAGTCAAGGTCCTCCGCTTTTAGACGAAAATGTTGGTGCAGAAACCCGCGCAGGTCAGCCGAGCCATTGGTTGTATGCGTGACCACTTCCACGCGGTTGCAGGTGGAAATAATCATGCCTTCTTCGATTCCGGGGTGGGCAGCAAGATCGCGGCACGCATCGGCCAGGCGCGACTCTGGAATCGCCAGCCGCTCACGCACCTCGAGCGGCGCGCTCCGATGATTCACGCCAATGAGCTGGTATCTCATGAGGCGGCAAACCTGTGGATGGTCGAAAAGTAATTCGCGGCCCAGGCCACGATGGCGGCCACAAACGCGAATGTCGCCAGCACCGCGGCGCGGCGGCCGCGCCATCCCGAACTCCACCGGGTGATAACCATCACCATGTACACGGCCCACATCAGGATCGACAGCAAAATCTTCGGATCTTCAAAGTCCACATGACCGTACGCCGACATTGCCACAACCGATCCGGTAATCAGCCCGAGCGTCATGAAAGGAAAGCCGAGCAGCAACGATCGGTACCCGATCTGGTCAATCACTTCAAGCGCAGGCAAAAAGGAAATCAGGCTGCTTGGTTTTTTAGCCTTTAAGCGGCGCTCCTGCAAAAGGTAAAGCAGGCTGGCGCCGAAACTCAGCACCAGAGCGGCGTATCCAGTAAAGATCAGGATGATGTGCGCGATCAGCCATCCCTTGTGCTGAACAAAAGACGTCTGCAGGACAGGCTGCTCGTCAAGGGCCGCCACAAAGGTGAGGAAAAATACGATAGGGAAAACGACTACGCCCGGCGAAGTGGTGTGGTAGATGGCATAGATGATCATGAAAAAGGTCATCGAGAAGAAGGCTAGAAGTGACTCGCCGTTATGCACCGAGGCCCAGACCACGTGATCGGAAAGAAACAATTCGACCAGGGAAACGAAGTGGAAGACCATGCCCAGGCTGGCGGCATGAAACGCGATGCGACTAAAAAGGTCGCTGGTGCGGCTGAGCGCAAAGAAGGCGTAGATCAACCCAATGAAGTAGCAAGCCAGCGCGAAACGCAACCAAAGTAATGCCATAGGCTAGGTAAGTATCAGAGTCCGGCGAGTTTAATGCAAGTACAGCAAGTGCAGGCCAACCAGGGGGCGCTGTCCCTTTCACGCATTATATTCTGCGGCGAGAACGAGCAGGCGGAAACGGCAAGCGTCACTCACGCCTGTGATCCGAATCACAATGCTCGATTAATGTCTGCCCGTGAGCTGCCGTATCAGGTCCACTTCAGCCTGCCGGTACGGTGTTCCGTCGGACCGCAGCACCTCGTGGAACCATATAGACGGCTGCTCCAGAACATAGGGACGTTGCCACGAATCCCAGGGCAAGTAAGTCTGCGTCTTGCCCGCGACGAAACCCCAGTTGATCGCCCCGACTCCCTCCTGCTTGGCGATCGGCAATACCGTATCAAACGTGCTGCCCTCCGAACGCGCCATGTATTCAGTGCAAATCACTGGACGGTGGTATTTCTGTCTGAGCCATACTATCTCTCGCTTAAAAGACTCCGGCCAGTCGTAGTTGTGGAAGCTGATAATGTCGGACTCGCGCATTTGGATTTCCTGAATGTCGCCAAGGTTTCCACTTTCGGATGAAGTGTCGACGGTCCACACACCGCTGGTGAGAGGCTGCGTGGGACTCGCCTCCCGTGCCCACGCGAACACCTGCGGCAGAAGCAACGTCACCCGAGCGATTTTGTCCTTTTCCTTCAGCTCTTCAGTGGGGTAGGTTTCGCTGCTAACGCCGCCGGGTTCATTCCAGATATCCCAGGCGAGGATGCGGTCGTCGTTCGCGAACGCTCCCACCACCCCCAGCACGTACGCTTTGAGCCGTGGATACTGGTTCGGGTCCGCAAGCGCCGCTGCGCCGGGACTCTGCACCCAGCCCGAGTTGTGAACGCCAGGAATGGGCGGATGCTGCGGTCCAAGATGCGGCGACGGGTCCCAGCAGGAATCGAAGAGCACGAACATCGGACGGATATGATGCCGCGAAGCTATGGTCAGGAACTGGTCGATCCTTTGTCGAAAGCCGGCGGCATCCTGCTGCCAGAGCAAATCGTGTAGAAAGACGCGCATGGTGTTCATGCCCATCCCTTCGGCCCACGTTAACTCCTTGTCGATCTCGACGGGATCGAAGGTTGGCTCCTGCCACATCTCCAGCTGGTTAATCGCCGACTTGGGAATGTAGTTGCTTCCAACCAGCCATGGCTGTTGGGCATACCAAGCGTTCGCCTTTTGCTCTGACCATTTTGTCGTTTGCGACGATGCCGCACCGGTACAACAGGCAAGGGCGATCAGCACTGTCGTCATGAATCCGTGTTTGAGTCTTCTCACTCTTAGAACTCCTCCCGTGAGTTCCGACGAAATGGTCAGGCAAACCGACTTGAGAATGCTACTCTACGCCCAAACTAGCGAGCGCTTCTTCAAGCACGCTGGCATCGATCACAAGCCGGCGGCCGTGGGTTTTCACGTCTTCCACTTCGTCGAAGGCGTGGAACAGCCGCAGCTTGGCGGCGGCGTACTGTTCGGAATCCGTGAGCGGACGTCCGTGTTTTGCAGACCAGGCAGTCACGGCCTTTTCAGGAAGGAAGACGCTGACCGCAAAGGTTATCTTGCGATCGGAAGTGACATCGAAAACGAATTCGATCGCTGGCGCCTCAGGATCGCCGGCCAGCGCGACACGCTGACCCACGAAGTAATACTGGTAGACGTAGCCTTGACTGCCGGCATAGGTCTTCAGGCGTCGGACGGTCTTATCGGGAGGCATGAAGACATTATGAACGGTCGCTGAAGGTTTGTCGCCGGCGGGCCAAGCCCGGCGGAAGTTCGTGTCACTCAGCTTCCTGTGCGGCCATCACGAAGGCCCGCAGTTCTTCCAAATCTTCAGGCAGCATTCTGGCAAACTCGATCCCGTTCCCAACTTGCGGGTCGCAGGTGACCACCGTGCCCACCGCCAGCAGCGTGCCTTCAAGCTGGAGGCTCATTTCGAGAGTGGTTCCGACAGGAAACGGAAACATGGTTTCGATATAGCAACCAGCTTCGCTGAGGTCGGAGGTTGCGCCACGCTGGGGAACATCGCTGCCCGGGGCAAACAACTCTACCGGAACCTTCACTCTGACGCGCGGGTGCACCCTTCGTTCCGGCCGCTGCTCCTCGCGGAAAGAGCGATCCCGGTCGCTATCTTCCATTGCTGGCGCCCCCGCGTAGACTTCGCACTCTATTTTAGCCAAGACGGTAAGACCACGCAGCATCTCAAATGGACGTGGCAGTTTGGGCATCCAATGCAAACGATGCCTTTCCTGATAATCTGAATCCAGGTACGAGGAGAGCCTAAGTCGTTGCCGCCGATCATCAATGCGCAGGAAATTTCGAAGGCCTTTGGAGCCAATCCGCTGTTTCAGAACATCTGCTTCACGGTTTCGGAGGGTGACCGCATAGGTCTGATCGGCCCGAACGGCTCAGGCAAATCCACGCTGCTGCGGATTCTCGCGGGCGACGTGACTCCCGACAGCGGCGAAATCGCCGTGCGAAAACGCATTCGGCTCAGCTATGTAGAGCAGGACTCGCAATTCGAGCACGGATCGACGGTCCGCTCCGTCGCCCAGAGCGCAATGGAGCAAGCCGCGGTGCCCGAGTCGGAGCGGGGCACTCGCTTCGCCGAAACGTTGGGCCGCGCTGGCTTCGAAAACCTCGATGCGGAAGCCTCAGCCTTATCGGGTGGCTGGCAGAAACGGCTCGCGATTGTCGAAGCCCTGGTTCAGGGGCCAGACATCCTGCTCCTTGATGAACCGACGAATCACCTCGACCTGGCGGGAATCGAGTGGCTCGAAGCTTTGCTTGAGGCCGCATCTTTCGCCTGTGTGGTTGTCAGTCACGATCGCTATTTTCTTGAGAACGTCGCCACCGAAATGGCCGAGCTGAACCGGACTTATCCCGATGGGTTGCTGCGCGTTTCCGGAAGTTACAGCCGGTTCCTGGAGAAAAAAGAAGAATTCCTGCACGCGCAGTCCAAGCGCCAGGAAGCGTTGGAGAACCTGGTTCACCGGGAGATCGAGTGGCTGCGCCGTGGTGCCAAAGCAAGAACAAGAAAATCCAAGGCGCGAATCGACAAGGCTGGCGAACTGATGGGCGAACTCGCAGACCTGAATGCCAGACGCCGCAGCGCAACTGCGCTAATTGACTTCTCCGCCACCGATCGAAAGACCAAGCGGCTGATCGAACTGGACGACGTCTCCTGCGAGATTGCGGGCCGCACTTTGTTTGGAGGATTGAACTTCGTGATTACCGCCGGAATGAGGGTGGGATTAGTCGGGCCAAATGGCAGCGGAAAGACCAGCTTGCTTCGAATATTGCGCGGAGAATCAGCCCCGGCAGGCGGCCAGATTCAACGCGCCGACTGGTTGCGCATTGTTTATTTCGACCAGAGCCGCGAGCTCGACCCCGACATAACACTGCGCCGCGCTCTGGCTCCGGAAGGCGATTCCGTCGTGTATCAAGACCGCCAGGTCCACGTGGCTTCGTGGGCGGCAAAGTTCCTGTTTGTGGGCGAGCAGCTCAATCAACCAGTGGGCAAGCTTTCCGGTGGCGAACGGGCGCGGGTTCTCATCGCCCAGCTGATGCTGCAGCCCGCCGACGTTCTTCTGCTCGATGAGCCCACCAACGATCTCGACATCCCGACGCTCGACATACTCGAAGAAAGCCTGCTGGAGTTTCGCGGCTCACTCGTTCTGGTGACGCATGACCGCTACATGCTGGACCGCGTATCTACTGTGGTTTTAGGGCTGGACGGGCAGGGAAGAGCGGGGCTTTTCGCCGACTATTCCCAGTGGGAGTCATGGCTGGAAGAGAATGAGCAAACGGCGAGGAGCAATGCGCGAGCTACGACGAGCTCTCCTGCATCGACCGGGAGCGCCCGGCAGTCTCCCGGGAAAAGGAAACTGTCATACCTCGAGGCGCGCGAATATGACTCCATCGAGCTGCGGGTTGCCGATGCCGAGCTCGAACTGCAGGCCAAGCGCGATCAACTGGAAGATCCCGACATTGTCAGCGACCCTCCACGTCTGATCAGTGCACACGCAGAGATGGAAGCGGCTCAGGAAAAGGTGGATCAGCTCTATGCCCGCTGGGCTGAGTTGGAGAAAAAGAAGAATTGACTGCTCACGATGCCAGGCAGAAGGCAATGATCGTGTTTCCGCGAACTCCCGTATTCGCTTCAACCGTTTTGAGCAAGGCAGATTCCAGATCGTCGGGATCAGGTTTCATCTCGCAGGCTGCAATCTCCTCTTCGGAAGCGCCGTGGTAGCAGAGTTCGCAGACGCCCAAACCATCCTCGGATCGAACTGGCGGTCCAAAAACGCGACAGGTCATAGGGCGTGATTCGTAGAGTTCACAATTCCCCGTTTCAGGATCGAGCGCGGGGCAAGGCTCGTCGTTCGCAAAATTAGAGAAACGTTGAGCCGCGCCGTCTCCCTCGTCCAAAATACCGCTCATTGGATCGCCGGGAAAATCTCCCGATAACCGCGCAACCGACTCGCGAGCGCGTCTGCGAACGCCCTCGGCGCGCTCGGGCGCAAACAGTTCCAGATCGGCAAGTCCTCGCCGCAACCGCAGAGCGTCCAGCTGATTGATCGGAAATGCTCCGATACAGCATTGCGTACACCCTCGGCGACAAACCAGCCACTCGCCGCTGCGGCGCGCAGCCTCAGCCAGAGCGGAGTCCACGATCTGAATCAACTGATGATCTTTTACCGGAAGATCTTTGGCGTGGGGATCGGAAGCTAGAAAATGACGAGGCATGACGATAGCTAAATGATACAACTATCGGAAGACTCGCTACGCTCTACTCGTACCTCAGCGCCTCCACTGGTTCCATGCCGGCGGCTTTCAGTGCGGGCCACATCCCCGATACTATGCCGACGAAGGTGAGAATCAGGAATGCAGTTACCATCACGCTGAAGTTTGTTCTCAAGAAGATGTCGCCCTCGTGATTGGCTGTCTTGTACATGTCGGAATAGAGCGGCATGGGTGGGATCGTGTGCGCCAAGACGACAGAAACCAGCATTCCCACCGCACCGGCAACGAAGGTGAGCACCAGAGCCTCCACCAGGAACTGCAGCGCGATATCGCGATTACGCGCCCCGAGCGCCTTCCGCAAACCCACCTCTTTGGTGCGTTCGGTTACGCTGACCAGCATAATATTCATCACGCCGACCCCGCCAACTCCCAGCGTCAATGCCCCCACAAACCCCAAAATCAACCGGAGCGCGATTCCGAACTGCTCGATGTCCTTGGTGTCATCCACCGTATCCCATTCGGGAGTTGACTTGTCATCCTTGGGATTGAAATTGTGGCGCCGGGCCAGCACTTCCCGCACCTGCGCCAGCGCCGCCTTGTGCAGCAGCGGCGTGACCGCCTGAAACACAATCATTTCCGGATCGCGTTTGTCATTTACATCGCTCATACTTTCGAAAGGCATGAAGACGTTCTCATTGTCCGGGCCGTTGTTGGATGAGTCCTGAATCTTGAGTTGCAGCAGTCCGATCACATCCCAGGTTTCCCCGTTGATGGTCACGTGTTCGCCCACGGGATCGCGACCGCCGAATACCTTCTTGGCGGCATTAGGTCCGAAGATAAGAACGTGACGGTGTTCGCTGAAGTCGCTCTCTTCGAAGTAGCGGCCTTCGGCAATATTCAGTTTGCGTAGCTCGCGATAGGGATATTGCACGGCCTTGGTGGAAACCGAGATTACTTTGTCGCCGTACTTGTAAGCGAACGGGTCATCCCACTCCGCACTCACCAGACGAACCAGCGGAGCTTCGTCCCGGATGGCCTGAATATCTTCATATTTAAAGTGAATGCGCTTGCCGGCGCGTTCACCGCCGGCCTGCATGCTGGTCTGACCCTCCCAAACCATGATGACGCTGTTTCCGATACCGAGAAACGCATTGAGCACGCCCTGACTTACGCTCTCGCCGTAGCCGAGCAGCAGCACGACTGTGGTCAGGCCCCACACGATCCCCATCATGGTCAGGATCGACCGAAGACGGTTGCGGGTCAGGGCATCCCAGCTTTGCAGGATCAGCTCTTTTATCTGCATTCGGCTACTCCTGGCGCAGGCATTCAATCGGGCTCAGCGCCGCGGCGCGCTGCGCCGGATACATTCCCGCGCCCACTGTAATCACTCCCAGCGTCAACAGCGACACCACAATCGCCAACGGAGAGATTACGGGATGCGGAACGAAGTCCGGCAAGGGCAGTTGGTTCATCCCTACGCAAGTCCCGACGCCGATGCCGAGACCGAGAGCTCCGCTGATCATCATCAGCGCGGATGACTCGGCGAAAAACTGGTTGCGAATGTCGGCTGCCGTGGCCCCCAAAGATTTGCGGACACCAATCTCGCGAGTCCGTTCCGTAACCACAACCAGCATGACGTTCATGACCCCGATGCCGCCGAGTGTGAGCGTCATCAGAGCCACTGCTCCGAAGAAGATGGTCATAATGTCGAAGATTCGCTCCACTAACTTCGATCCCTCTAGAGTATCCCAGATGAAAAGCGCGTCTTTGTCGCTGGCATCGAAGTGGTGTTCACGGCCAAGAATCTGATAAATCTGGTCCATTGCCTCTTCATGATGATCCGGATCGGCGACCTCGACTACCAGATTGTTGATCCATCCCTTGAAGATACCGGGCCGTTCCTCGGGCGGAAAATCACGTGCCATGGCTGCATAGGGAACAAAGAGTTGAGTATTGTCAGGTCCGCTTCCGTAACTGCCATTCTGCTTCTTCTTTTCGAGCACGCCAATGACGGTGTAAGGCGAGCCGTTCATCATCAGAGTTTCCCCGATCGCGGGCCTGCCGGGAAACAACTGATCACGCGACTCGATCCCGAGAACAACGACCCGCCGGGCTTCCTGATCGTCATCTTCTGTCATCAAGCGGCCTTCCTGCACCTTAAGTGAGCGGAAGCGTTGGTAATCGGACCATACACCGCGCACCGGACGCGATGCTGCGTTATAACGGCTCACCTCGGCGACACTTCGCCTCAGCTCCGGGCTGACGGTCTTGATCAGATAGGCTTCCTGCTTGATCAGATAAGCATCGTTGATCGAGAGGCGAACGGGACGTCCGGCGGCGTATCCCCCCGCTTGTTCACTGGTTCGTCCACCCCAGATAATCGCCAGATCGACACCAATCGTCTTCAGGCGCTCTTTCTGATCGCGGCTGAATCCCTTTCCGAGGCCTACGAGCAAAATGACGGACGTGATACCCCAGATGATCCCGAACATCGTCAGAAAGCTCCGCAGTCGGTGAGCCGCCATCGACGTGGCTGTCTGCTGTAGAACCTCCCGGATGTCCAAGGTCTCACATCCCTCCGTTTATTGGACCGAGCCAACGCGAAAGTGTTAGCCGATCCCTGAAAAGCTCTCTCTCCTGCTTGCGAATCGTAGGTACGCCGGATCGACTTCCCCTGTATATTCTTCTAGATGTTCTGGGGTTTCGCGATCGAATAGCGCGTGCTGCCCGCGTGCGCCGCTAGAGACTCTACGCGAAGTGCATGATGAAAGTTCCAGACCCATGTTTTATCGGCGTGGACGTCGGCGGCACGAAAGTAGCGTGCGGGCTCGTCGACTCCATCGGTGAAATCACCCACCAGACCCGCATCCCGATGGTAGCAACCGATGCCGCCGCCGGCTTGGCGGCCGTGACCTCTGCCATCGACTCAGTGCTTGCCGCGGCTGAGCATAATCCGGAGTTGAAAAGCTTAATCGCCGGTATCGGCATCTGCGCCCCTGGTCCGCTCGATCCCCTAACCGGCGTTGTCATCAACCCTCCGAATCTTCCGGGCTGGCGCAATTTCCCTCTGGCTGACTTAGTGTCTAAGGCTTACCGCTTGCCCGTTCGAGTCGATAATGACGGGAACGCAGCGGCTCTGGCGGAAGCCATATGGGGGGCTGGGCGCGGTTATCGCAACATTTTCTGCGCCACCATAGGCACCGGGATCGGTACCGGCATTGTGTTCGGCGGCCACATTTATCACGGCCGCACCGGAGCCGCAGCCGAGGGCGGTCACAACACCATCGACTATCGCGGCCCGCGCTGCGGATGCGGCAAGCTGGGTTGCATCGAAGCCCTGGCCTCCGGCCCGGCTATTGCCCGTCGGGCTTCGGAGAAGATCAATGCAGGTGGCCGCTCTTCCATCCTGGAATTGGCAGGAGGCCGTATTGACCAGATCACCGGCGAGACAGTAGGCAGAGCCTACTGCGCGGGCGATTTCCTGGCCAAAGAGGTTTTAGAAGAGACTGCGATGTTCCTCACCGTGTGGCTGGGAAATATCGTCGACCTGCTCGAACCCGACGTCATGATAATCGGCGGCGGCGCAGCTTCCATGCTGCAACCTTTCTTTGGAGAAATACGCGAGCGGCTATCCAGTTGGAGCGTGAATTCGCGTTGCCGGGAAATCCCGCTAGTGGCGGCCCACTACGGCTCCGATGCAGGCATCGCTGGGGGCGCTGCGCTCTGCCGAGAACTCCTGCCGCATAATTTGGAAAGCAAAGCCGGCGTCCCCGAGCAGATTTGAACTCGTGCGCCGCTATTGGCAAGCAGACCGGCTTTCGCTTACCCTAGCGGCCTATGGCACTTTCCAAACTTCGCTCCCAGGTCGCCCCCGGTTTGATCATTCTTGGTTCGATCTTCATTGCTTCGATGCTCGGCTCTCCCACGGCCGCCTGGGCCCAAGCTCCGTTCACTGTGGAGCAGGTCATCAGTTCGCCCTTCCCCACCAACCTGGTGGCGGCCGCGCACGGGAGCCGCGTGGCCTGGGTGTTCGATGCCAAAGGAGTCCGCAACGTGTGGATCGCCGACGGCCCAGACTTCGCTCATACCGCGCGCCCGGTTACTCACTACGACGCCGACAATGGTCAGCCCATTGCCAGCTTGCGGCTCACTCCTGACGGCAAGACTGTGGTTTTTGTGGTGGGCAGCGAGCTGAACGGCGAGCAAGAGAGCGCGAACCCTGAGAGTTGGACCAAAGGCGCGAAGCAGCAAGTCTTTGCGCTCGATGTGGACGAGAAAGCTAAAGACAATGCGCCTCGCCTGCTAGGCGAGATGGGTTGCCCGGAAGAGGGCTGCGAAGACGTTGAGATTTCGCCCGACGGCCAATGGGCACTCTGGTCGGCAAAAAAGAAGTTGTGGCTCGCAAGTGTTGATGGAAAACAGCAACCCAAGGAACTTGCTTCAGTGCACGGATCGTCGGATCAGCCGAAATGGTCACCCGATGGCAAGCACATCGCTTTCGTCAGCCATCGTGACAGCCATAGCTTCATCGCCATCTACGACTTCGGCGGCAGTTCCATCCGTTACCTGGCGCCGAGCGTCGACAAGGATTCCACGCCGCGCTGGTCGCCCGATGGACAGTGGATCGTGTTTGTGCGCACCGCCGGGGACGAACAGAAGATGCCGCTGATTCCTGTGCGTCCCGAGCCCTGGTCGCTGTGGATCGCCAACGCCGCTACCGGCGCGGGGCACGTGCTATGGCGCAGCGGCAGCAAGCTCGATGATTCTTTACCGGAGCTCACTGAAGATGGCTCGCTCAACATCGCTGCCGATGGCCGGGTGGTGTTTGCTTCCGAGCAGGATGGCCGCAATCATTTGTATTCAATTGCCGCCGGTGGAGACGGAGCCACGCTGCTCACGCCGGGTGACTTTGATGTGGAAGACGTCACGCTCAGCGCGGATAAGGCATCGGTAATTTATTCCTCGAACCAAGATGACGTCGACCGGAGGCACTTGTGGCGCGTGGCGATCGCTGGCGGAACACCGCAGCAGGCGCTGACTAGCGGCGAGACGATCGAGTGGTCTCCGGTTCAGACCAGCGACGGCAAGAGCATTCTTTGCCTGGGGTCGACCGCAACCTCACCGCCTATGCCGTATGAGGTTACCGCGAAGGGCCGCGAAATGATCGCGAGGCAAGCCCTGCTGTCTGACTTTCCTTCGGCGTCGCTGGTTACGCCCAAGCAGGTCATCTTCAAGAGTGACGATGGAGTCAGGCTGCACGGCCAACTTTTTCTTCCGCCCAACGTAAAGGGGAAGGTTCCCGGGCTGGTCTTCATGCACGGCGGGCCAATCCGCCAGATGCTGCTCGGCTTCCACTACATGGATTACTACCACAACGCCTACGCCGAGAATCAATATCTAGCGAGCCGCGGATACACGGTATTGTCAGTGAATTACCGGCTCGGCATTATGTACGGACGCGCATTTCGCGAAGCTCCGAACACCGTGTGGCGCGGAGCGGCAGAATATAAAGATGTGGTTGCGGCGGGACGTTATTTGCAATCTCTTCCAGAAGTTGACGCAGAAAAGATTGGCTTGTGGGGTGGTTCCTATGGCGGATTTCTCACTGCCATGGGTCTGGCGCGAAATTCAGATCTCTTCAAGGCAGGCGTAGACTTCCACGGGGTGCATGACTGGAGCGTCTTCCTCACGGAGCGGCCCTACTTCGGCAATCTGGCCCTGCGTCCGCCCGATACCGAAGCGGCGATAAAGCTGGCGTGGGATTCCTCGCCCGATGCCTACGTCAACACTTGGAAGTCTCCGGTGCTGCTCATCCACGGCGATGACGATCGCAACGTGCCCTTCAGCCAAACTGTAGACCTGGTGCAGCGCTTGCGCGAGCAACACGTGCCCTTCGAACAATTGATTCTGCCGGATGAGATTCACGCGTTCCTGAGGTGGCGAGATTGGATGCGCGCCTACACTGCGACCGCCGATTTCTTTGACCGGACGTTGAAACGCGGCGAGGCCATCGGAACTGGCGAGGAATCGGCAGGCAAATGATCAGCAGACAAAATCCTGCCGGTATTCTCGGATGAGGGCGCCAAGACCAGGAAAGGTGTCTGGATTACGGATTCGACAAGGCTAGACGATGATTCCGGCAAAACCCGCTGCACTCCGCATCCCGCAGAGATCACGTCTGTTCCTCCTCGCGCTCCCGCTGCTGACGTTAAGCTTGGCTGCCCCTCTTGCCCGCGCCCAGGATAACTACGAAATCCAGGTGTACGGCTCCGACCTGGTCGATCCTGGCCACACCATGGTCGAACTTCACAGCAACTTCACGATCGACGGCTCGAAGGCCGTCGTAGATGGTGTTTATCCTACCAATCACGCCGAACATGAGACGGTTGAGATCACGCATGGCTTCAATGATTGGTTCGAATGCGGTTTTTACATTTTTACTTCGGTCACTGAAGGTCAAGGCTGGCAGTGGGTAGGAGACCACATCCGGCCGCGGGTTGCCGTTCCAGCGAAGTGGCACTGGCCGGTGGGTCTGAGCCTTTCCAATGAAATCGGCTACCAAAGGCGTCAATATTCGGTGGACACCTGGACGTGGGAGATCCGTCCGATCGTGGACCAAAAGTTCGGCCGATGGTATTGGGCATTGAACCCGACGCTCGACCGCTCGTTTCATGGCGAGAGCGTGAACCAGGGCGTCGTCTTTTCCCCAAACTTCAAATTCAGCTACGATTTTACGCCGAAAGTCGCGGGAGGTCTGGAATATTACGGTTCGGTGGGTCCTGTAACCGGATTCGATGCGCTGTCGCAACAACAACACCAGATTTTCCCGGCAATCGACTTAAGTATCGCGCCGCAATGGGAGATAAATTTCGGCCTCGGCGTAGGACTCACGGGCGCGACCGACCACCTGATTGCCAAGATGATTCTGGGTTATCGTTTTAATTTCTGAGCGGGTAACTGCAACTGGCGGACGCTCCCTTAACCGCATGGATCACAGTATGGATCGCAGACACTTTCTGGCTCTGCTGGGAGCCACGGCCGGCGCCGAATTGGCGCGGCGCATGGGCGTGGAAGCCTCGCAGGAGAATCCCAAGGCAGACATAACCCTTCGCATCTCGCCAGTAGAATGGGAAGTCGCACCGCGGAAAATAATCAGGACGAGCGGATACAACGGCTCCGCTCCTGGCCCGGTCTTGCGCCTGCGTGAAGGCCAACGCGTTACGGTGGATGTATTCAACGAGACGAAAATTCCAGAGTTGGTTCACTGGCACGGTTTGTTCATTCCTTCTGACGTGGATGGTTCTGAAGAGGAAGGGACACCGCTGGTGCCGCCGGGCGGCGTGCGGAGATATTCCTTCATCCCCCGTCCCTCAGGCACTCGCTGGTATCACAGCCACGTTCATGCAGGCCGGGACCTGAGGCGGGCCACCTACTCGGGACAATTTGGCTTTCTCTACATTGAGCCGAAGGAAGACCGAGGCGAGTTTGACGCGGAAGTTTTTCTCGCGCTGCACGGCTGGGACCCCTATTTAAGCAGCCAGGGCGGCGATGGCAGTCTGGAAGCTCTGTACCCAGTCTATTCCGTGAATAGCCATGCTCTTGGTTCAGGCGACCCGGTTCGCGTGAAGGAGGGTCAGAAGGTTCTTTTCCGCATCTTGAACGCCAGCGCCACGGATCAGCACCGCATCGCCCTCTCCGGCCACAAGTTCAAAGTAGTCAGCCTCGACGGGAACGCCGTTCCTGTGCCGCGCGAGGTCGACGTGATCGAGATGGGTCCGGCGGAGCGCGTGGATGCACTCGTCACGATGAACCAGCCTGGCGTGTGGATTCTTGGTGAGACGAATGATCGAGTCCGGAACGCCGGACTCGGCATTGTCGTGGAATATGCGAACCACAGCGCACCACCGCAGTGGACCTCAGCGCCGAATGCTCCCTGGGACTACACCATATTTGGTCGCGAAGCGGAGACCCCGGAACCGGCGGGCGGTATCGTGCCGCTCGTCTTTCGCAAGAAATTTGCTGGCAACCGTTGGGTAGATCACTGGACCATCAACGGCAAATCCTTCCCTAAGACCGATCCCATTCGAGTCCGGGCCAGCTATCGTTACCGCCTTCGCTTCGATAACCAAAGCGATGAAGCGCACCCCGTCCACTTGCATCGTCATAGCTTTGAGTTAACCAGGTTCGCCGGCAAGGCAACAGCGGGCGTCATGAAAGACGTAATCGTCGTGCCCGCCAGACAGCAAGTCGAGGTGGATTTTACGGCAGACAATCCCGGTCCCACTCTTTTTCACTGCCATCAGCAGTTGCACATGGACTTCGGCTTCATGACGATAGTGCAGTACGAGGGCTAGGCCAGAAACCGGCGATTACGCTACTTCTCTGCGCGGATGAGCTCCATTTCCGAGCCGATGAATCCCCACGAATTCCACGCCTCACCCATTACTATCTTCTGGAACAGACCAACCGCCTTGGCGGAGTTGTGATGATAGAGATGCCAGTTCCCGACGCCATAGCCCACGGTGTCGAAGGCTAGCTCGCCCTCGAGATCCTCTGGTCCCTGCGGCGGAGGTGGCAGGACAGCCTCGGCGGTAAGCTGTCCCTGATAGAAATGCAAAAGACGCAGATAGAAATAGAGGTGGGGCTCGGTATTCCTAACGTCGGGCATAATGCGCGCCAAAACCTGAGCCGCCTCTCGGTCCTTGCCCGCACGGCGCAGCGAAACGTAGAGCCAGTTTGAGCAATCGATCAGGCTGTCGTTGTTCTTCGCCAACGCTCGCGCTCTGTCAAACGATGCCGCTGCCTCATCGAACTGGCTCAAGAAATAATGCGCCAGCCCGAGGTGATAATAAGCATCCAGCATCTCCGGAGCGAGCCGTGTTGCCTGCTCCAGATCGTTCAGGGCAGCGTTGAACTCCCGCAGTCCGAGTTCCCGATGGCCCCGTTCAAGATAAAGATCCGCATTCTTCGGAGCAAGAGCTAATCCCTCGGTCGACGTGGCCACCGCTTCTTTGTACTGCCTGCGCCCTGCTTCCGCTTTAGAAAGCTGCAGAACTCGTTCGACATTCTTCGGATCTGCTGCGAGGTTTTTGCGAGCATTCACAACGCTTTGGTCATCCGGCAGCGAATAGAGCTTGCGCCCAAGGCCGGAGGTAAGTTCTAGCGTGCCACGCCCGGCTTCAGCGCTACTCTGAGACGGCAGCCGAGCTGCGAGGCTGAAAATGGCGGCAAAGAGAAACACACCAAAACGAGTGCTGCGCGCCCATCGGCTCATCTGTGCCTCTCCTTCTCGCCCGCCGACTAGAGGTAGGCCTCAGCGCCGCGGCAAAGGCGGAAGCGCCACCTTCTGCTGAATCCCTGCGCCCTCGACAACGGTGTATATGAAATCTGCTGCGATGTCCCGCAGGACTTCGGTTTCGCCATTCGGCCAGCGAATGCTCACTTCACTCATCTTGTCGTTCGCCGCCAAACCGAAGTGCAGTCTCAAGTCATTTTGCGAGAGGTAGCTGGCGCCGCCGCGCACTTCACTGAATTGCACCAGCGCGCCGGCCTTCACGGTCACACGAGCGCCAATCGCAGCCTTGTTGCTTTTCATTCCCACCAGCTTAAACAGTACCCTGTGATTCGGGCTGTCGTTATGGTTCATGAGGAGCGATGGCGGCTCGCCCACGTTGAGCACAACAATGTCGACATTGCCGTCGTTGTTGATGTCTCCAAAGGCCGCGCCCCGCCTCGATTGCGGAGGCATGCTTGCCAGCGCCTGGGAAACGTCCTCGAAAGTTCCATCGCGACGATTGCGGAACAGCAGCATCGGCTGCCGGTACGGTGTTCCTCCCGGAATCGTGTCAACCTGGGGGTAGACGTGGCCGTTGGCGATAAACAAATCGAGCCAGCCGTCATTATCCATATCAAAAAACGCCGTGCCCCAGCTGACGAGGGGATAAGTTGCCTTCATCAGGCCGGCGCGCACGCTGACGTCGGCAAAATTGTCTTTGCCAAGGTTGTGATACAAGGTTGAGCCTTGCTCAAAAAAGTTGGTGACAATCATTGACAGCCGGCCTTCGTGAAGATAATCGCCCCAGTCGACGCCCATCGACCCTTGTTCCATGCCGTCACCGCTGAGCGCGACTCCGTCCAGCAATCCGACCTCCTCAAAGGTTCCGTCGTGTTTGTTGTGGTACAGAAAGTTCGGCCCGGCGTCGTTGGCCACATAAAGATCAGGCCAGCCATCGTTGTCATAATCACCCCAGGTCGCGCCCAACCCATAATAATGGTGTGGATCATCGACGCCCGCCTTCTTTGACACTTCTTCGAAGGTACCGTCACCCTTGTTATGAAACAGCAAATCCGATTCGCCCAGCATGCCCCACGGACCGCACTGCACCAACACTCCCTTGTAGCGACAGAAGCGCGGATCGTTGCCGAACTGCGGCAGGTTGTTGATATCCACGTGCACGTAACGCGAGACGAAGAGATCTACTCGGCCGTCTCGGTCGTAATCGCCCCACGCGGCTCCGGTGCTGAAGCCGCGGGCGCCCACACCGGCTTTTTCGGTCACATCTTCAAACTTGCAGTTGCCCAGGTTGTGATAGAGCGCGTTGCCGCCGTAGCCGGTAACGTAAATATCCTGCAGACCGTCGTTGTCGTAATCAGCCACGGCAACGCCCATGCCCCAGCCCTTATGAGTGAGGCCGGCGGATTCGGTAATGTCGGTGAAATGAATCTCGTTATTCTTGGGGTCGTTGTTCTTCGAATCAGTGTCCTGGTGGTAGAGGGTAATCATCGGATCGCCGCCGTGCCGGTAGCGTTCGACCGTGGAGCCGTTGACGGTGATGATGTCGAGCTTGCCGTCGTTATCGCAGTCGATCAGCCCCACCCCGCCGCTCATGGACTCGACGATGTACTTTTTGTCCGGAGAAGAAATGTGCGACACCGTCAGTCCGGCTTTCTGCGCGACATCTTCGAACTGCGGGTGAGGCTGTTCCGGAGGCTTGACTGGAGAAGACTGTGCGAGCGGCATCGCAGTCAGTAGCCATCCCATCCCTAGGGAAAGTGTCCACACGGAAAGCAGTGCTTGCATAGGCAGAAATCGATTATACAGGGCGTGGAGAGGCCGGCGTTGAAGCTCAAAGTTGGAGACCAAAACGTACAGCTGTGTCGACCTCTGGGTTAGAATTTGGCGTATGCGAATGGAACTGCGCGCCTGGCAGATCGTGAGCACCTGTGCAATCTGGCTGCTTGTTGCGCATGGTGTGGCGGGTCAAGCGCAAGTGCCGCGCAACCCGCCAGCCCCTACCGGCAAGGAAATACAGCTACACGCAGACCTCGAACAGGCCGCGGAAGCGATGCACAAAGGCGACAATGAGGCTGCAGAACAAGCTCTGCGGAGCGCATTGAAGATTGATCCGCAATCACTCGCCGCGCTAAACAATTTGGGAATTGTTATGGCCCGAATGGGGCACCCTGCCGAGGCGATCCCGTTGTACGAAGAAGCGCTGAAATTTCATCCGGACGACCCTGCGACAAAACGCAATCTCGCGATCGCTGATTTCAAAGCCCAGCGGTACGCGCCGGCGTGGCGCTTGCTTCGACCGTTATCCGTGGCGTATCCCACCGACTTTCAGATTCTCGACCTGGCCGGTCTGTCCTTGTTTGCTCTGGATCGTTATCCGGAGGCGGCCAGCTATCTGGAACGCGCGAACCAGGCGCAGCCCTCCGATCTGGAGACGCTCGACATGCTGGGCAAGGCGTATCTCCGGATCAAGGACTACAAGGCGCTCACGAGCGTCTTTGCTCGAATCATGCAGGTAAATCCAAACTCGGCATCCGCTCACATCATGATGGGCGCAGCTTACGACCAGATGTCGAATCGACCGGAGGCCATCAAAGAGTATCAAGCCGCCGAAGCTGCCGACCCGAACTTTATGGGAGTCCACTCTGGCCTGGGATTTGAGTATTGGCGAGAAGGCGAGAACGAGCTCGCCGAGAAAGAATACCGGGCGGAGTTGCAGCGCTTTCCCAGCGATCCAGTCTCAAATTGCATTCTCGGCCAGATACTTCTGGATAAATCGCTGGCCGCAGAGGCGGAGCCTCATTTTCGGGCTTCTCTGGCGGTGAATCCCCGCTATGCCGAAGCTCTGTTTGGCCTGGGCAAGACTGAACTCGCGCTGCAACATCCCAGCGCGGCGCTTGAGCCGCTTCGCAAAGCCATCCAGATCGATCCCAACTACTTTGAAGCCCACTTTGTTCTCGGCACAGTGTTGCGGCAGCTAGGCCAGACCGCCGAAGCAGCGAACGAACAAAAGATCGCGCTAGCGATCCAGGAGAAGGGAAGAGCGGCAGCAATCAAAAGGAATGAAAGCCAGTGAAGCAGGCTCGGTGATTCGCTTGAATGTTTCAGAAATGCAAAGCGCACGCCGAGGCGTGCGCTTTGTGGCAGCTGCATTGAATCATCAGAAGTTGAATTTAAAACCGAGTTGCACGGTGCGGGGAATGTGATATCCGTTGACCTGTCCAAAGGATCCGGAGTCCACGTTTGTAACGATTGAGTTAGGGCTGCCGTGGTTGAATGTGTTGAAAGTTTCCAACCGAAGCTGCGCGGTTGCGCGTTCCCCGAACTTTATGTTCTTGAAGAGTGACGTGTCCCACCGCTGGAAGCCCGGTCCCAAGACTGCACCGGGAGCCGAGTTGCCGAATTCCCCCACCGCATCTGAAAACGCCGCGGTGTTGAAGTACTCGTTGACCGTTTTTGGACCGTGGGGATCGCCGGATTGATTGGGGCGAGGGAAGATCGTGCTGGGGCCGATCCCCAAGCCACCGGGATAGAGGGGACAAGTCGTCGTTGTTCCACCGATTGTGCAAGCCTGCGTTGAGTTGGTTGTTGTAACCAGCGCCCACGGATCGTTGTTCTGGGTTATGGTCTGGGACTGTCCAGACTGGATGGTGATAATACCAGACAGCTCCCATCCTCCGAGCAGCCATCCCAAACCATGCTGTTCCTTGAAGAAGGGCTCCTGGTAGTAGTAGTTGATGCCTAACATCTGCGGCGTGTTCGTGCTAGATAACCCGTAGTTTTCCTTCAGGTTGTAGGTGTCGTAGGCCGCCGAGCCGCGGTCCTCGTAATTGGTCCCAAGCAGCTTGGACCAGGTGTATGCAACGCCAAGCGTCAGCCCGTGGCTGAGTCGCCGGTTTAGCGTGGCCTGCAGTGAATTGTAGTTGCTGGTAAAGACTGGATCGCGCGAGGTGATGGCCCCATAGCCGATAAATGGAGCTATAGCATTTATACCGACTCCAGGGTTGGCTATGCGCGTCGCCACCGTGGGCTGGTTGTAATCGATGTCTCCCAACAGATGCACACCCTTCGTACCGACGTATGCAACTTCCGCTACCGTGTTCGGCATAATTTCATGTTGCACCGAGAGGTTGTAGTCCTGGTAGCTGGGAACCTTGAAGGTCGGCTGTTGGCCCGAGAAACCCCCTCCTGTTGTGACCAGGCCGCTGGGGCCGAGGGGGGCAGGTGGGGCCGCTCCGACCCGATAGTTGTCGAACAAATCCAGGCCTGAGGTTCCATTATTCGTGACGGTGGTGGTCTGAACCAGCGGAGGATCGTCGAACGCGTTCTGCTCCCAGATACCGTTGAGCGTGCGGTCGTAGAAAACGCCGTATCCTGCGCGGATTGCCCACTTGCCGTTTCCGAAGGGATCATAGGCAAGACCGAAGCGTGGGCCCCAGTTGTTATTCGAGCTGGGGTTGACTCTGGCGCCGTAGGGAGAGCAGGTTGCCAAAGGCGCAATGGCCGTGGCCGCCGAGCAGGTTGCCCCGGTTGGAAAGATTAAGCCATTGGCATAGATTGCGGCATTTCCACCGGGCGCGAAGTCTCCGTTGGGGGTGCTTGGCGAGGTGATAATTGTGGGAGCGTTGGCCGCATTGTAAACGGCGGGATCGAAGTTGAGTAGGGTGTCTTTAGCATCGGTGGGCGACGGGAAATAACTGTAGCGGACGCCCAGATTCAAGGTTAGGCGCGGGGTCACTTTCCAATCGTCCTGCACATAGAATTCGAAATTTGTGTAGTGAAGATCTGGAACCGTATCCTTGCTCGGCTGCGAGTAACTGTCCGCTTGTCCCAGCAGGAAATTGGCGAAAGCATCCTGGCCGTTAACCGCGCTGCTGAAGTTGAAGGTTGCCTCACCGCTGGTGGCGTTCTCCGTCTTCGTCATCCACATCGATGTAACACCGAGGCGGATAGTGTGGTTGCCGTGCTGGATGGATAAGTTGTCGAATATGTTCTTATCGATGTTTCTCTCGAAGTATGGCCCGTTCCCGTTGGTTAAGCCAGTGTACTGCGAGTTGGCGAACTCGACGTTAGGAGCGCGTCCATAGGGATCCTGATAGGCAGTCAGGCCGGTGAGTTGACTGGTAAAGGCTGGCGAGTTGGCGAAGCCGCTCAACGCCGCGTTGATCGCCCCCCAGGAATCGCCAAACTCGACTTCGTTCACCACTTTCGGCGAGATGCTCGCGGTAGCATTAAAAACAAGATTGCGGCCCGGGGCGTTCAGCGAGATCGGATCCGCTCCGGGATAGTTCGCTGTGCCCCACAGCCCGAAAGGAAAGTTCTCAGGCACGCTGTCCTGCATATATCGGCCGTATAGGCGGACCTTGTCGCCAACGTTCTGGTCGAGGCGGATGATGTCCTGGCGGAAGTTGTTCAACTCACTGTAGCTCTCATCCAATAAGTTTGTACCCACATTGGGCGGATTGGGTGCTATGAATGCTTTTAGATAGGCGTTGGCATTCTGGCTGTAGCAGGTAGGGCTGATGGTGTAAGTTTCGCTCGACCCCGATCCAGCCGTAGTCACGCATCCAGCAGGCGCCTGGGTGATGGGAGTGGTGAACACGCCACTGAGTTGTCCCGTGGTAGGTACACTGATTTCCGTGCTCCCCGGAAGACTGGAGTGGCGCCACTCCTCCGACCAGAAGAAGTAGGTCTTGTTCTTGGTCGGCTGATAAAGCTTTGGGATTTCGACAGGGCCACCGATGGTGAACCCCCAGTCATTGTAGCGCTCAATCGGGGTCCCGTTGCCCCCAAGGCCCGAAATGTACTTGGAGTCAGCGATGGACTGCCGGTTCTCAAACGTATTCGCGTTGTAAAAATTGTTGCGATTGAACCAATAGCCCGTGCCATGAAACTGGTTCGTTCCCGCCTTAGTCTGGACCACGATTTGCCCGCCGCCACTACGCCCAAAGGACGCGTCATAGTTGCTGCGCTCCAGGGTGAATTCCTGAATAGCATCAATGCTCGGCGTGTTCAGTAGAGTTCCATTCGAGCCGCTGTCGTTGATGTCGGCGCCGTCCACGGTCCAGTTATTGGCGCCCATGCGCGCCCCATTGATAGCAATCGAGGTGTTGCTGGAGAGACCAAATCCTGGTTCATCGCCCAACTGGTTGGCGACTCCCGGCTGCATCACCACCAGTTGCTCAAAGTTTCGGTTGTTCAGCGCCAACTCTCGTATCTGATCGCCCGTGACTGTCCCGGATTGTTCTGCCGTCGTGGTTTGGATAGGCGTGTTTTCCGCTACTACTTCGACGGTTTCGCTGGTTTTCCCGGTCTTCAACTGCACATCGAGGGTGTGCTTTTCGGCGACGTTCAGAACAACTTCATTAGCCACGTAAGTCTGAAAGCCGGCGTTCTTTACCGTCACGGTGTACCGGCCCGCCGGCAGGTTCGTGATATTGAAATTACCGGTGCTGGTGGTGGTCACGGTGCGAACGTCGATGCCGGTCTCGTTGCTGTGAACCACGACCGTGGCACCAGCCACGAGGGCTCCGCTGGGATCGGTGACTGTACCGGTAAGCGTAGCCGCCAGCTCTTGCGCCAGTCCTGCTGTTGACAGGCCGAGGATGACCACGCAGGCCGCCAGCAATGAAACCAGCCTCCGCGCAGTTCCGCACTCGTTCCCTTGTCCCAGGTTCCTACGCCTTCGGCACGTCAATTTCGTCATACGCAGCTCCTCCTGAAAGCACTCACCAACCGGGTTACAAACAGGCTCCTAATACAAACGAACTATGCTATATAGCACGCGATGTCCTATAGTCAAGAAAAAAAGCAATAGCCTGAAAAAAGTGTCCCTACTCGGCCTTCAGGCATTCGTCAGGTTTACAGAAGAAAACCCCACAACGAGAAATGTTGGAACTCCATGGCTAATCCCAAATCGGGAAATAACTGCGTTAAGTCCGCATGAATTACTGATTTTGGCCAGATTTCGCGGTGCCCCACTCTTTGATTTGCTGGAGGGCAGCGCCGTTTCAGCCGCAATCGCGCCGCAACTCGCGGGTGAAGGGCCATCGAACGCCGTCCTTCAGGAATTGAGCTTTACATCAACCTCTCAATACGCTATATAGCATAAGGCGCTGAAGTGTTTGCGTGGGAAATTCGGCGGCGGCCAGCCATTCAAGAGATTCTGGAAGCAATAAACTATGTCTGGAAATCATCGCAATCGGACTCCGGCCTACAAAAGGATCCAGAGCGAGATTCGCAACCGCATTGCTTCCGCGGGCCTCAGGCCGGGAGATCCGGTTGCGTCGGAGCGCGAACTCGCCAAGACCCACAAGGTGAGCCTCATGACAGCCCGCCACGCCTTGGCTGGCCTGGAACACGAAGGAGTCGTTGAACGCCGGCTCGGAGCAGGCACCTTCGTCGCCGTCCCCAAGATTCACTTCAACAAGTTAATGAGCTACACCGAGCAAATGTCGAGCCGTGGTTTGGCTCCGCGCTCTCGCGTGCTGGTGGCAAAGGTGATCGAGGGCGATCCGGAAGTTGCGGCCAGGCTGGGGCTGCCGGCGGCCAGCCGAGTGGTAAGGATCCAGCGCCTCCGGCTTACGGGGGAAGACCCATTCGCGCTGGAAACCTGCTACCTATCGGCCGCCGAATTTCCCGACCTGGCTTCTGCCCCTCTGGGGCGGAGTTCGCTATTTGCGATTCTCGAGCATAGCTATGCCACGAAATTGGCATACGCAGACGAAGAAGTGGATGCGACATCAGCCGACGCAGACGTTGCCGAACTTCTTAGCGTGCCTCGAGGAGCTTCAGTGCTGCGCATTCGCCAGATTATCTACTCAACCACGGGCAAGGCTACGATTTATGTGGTCGGTTTCTACCGCTCCGAACGGCATACGCTGTTTATCCGGCGCTTCCGCTAAGGTGTCGCAGCCAGCGGCCCGTGAAAAGAGGCCATGATGCACCTAGCCGTTGCCATGATTCTTGCCAGCCTTGCAGGATCGCCGGGCGCTTCCACGCAAGCGACGCCAGCTCAATCCTTGCCTGGGTTCGTCAACACTCTGATGCCGCAACCCGCGCAAGTTTCTACGCAGGAAGGACGGCTCATCCTTTCACCCTCGTTGACGGTCATCACGGACCACTACACGAACGCCCGACTCGACGCCGCCGTAGCGCGCTGCCTTCAGCGAATCGAGATACAAACCGGCATTTCAATTCCTACATCTCCCTCCGGCGCGAACGCATCTGGGGCTCTGGCCATCAGTGTCGATGGCCCCGGACAGACGATCCAGTCAGTCGACGAAGACGAGTCGTACTCTCTCAATGTTAGCCCTTCCGGAGTGCGGCTCCACGCCGCTACAGTCGTCGGCGCCATGCATGGCCTCGAAACTCTGCAACAGTTGATACAGTCAGATGCATCGGGTTATTTCCTTCCCGCGGTGTCGATTCAGGACGCTCCACGTTTTCGCTGGCGCGGCCTCATGGTCGACTGCGGACGCCACTTCATGCCGGTTGGCGTTATCAAGCGCACGCTCGACGGAATGGCCGCAGTGAAGCTTAACGTCTTCCACTGGCATCTCAGCGAAGACCAAGGCTTCCGGATGGAGAGCCGAGCTTTCCCCAAGCTCACCGAACTGGGCTCCGACGGACTTTTTTATACCCAGGAGCAAGCCCGAGAAATTGTTGCGTATGCGCGCGACCGCGGCATCCGTGTGGTGCCGGAGTTCGACATGCCGGGCCACAGCAGTGCCTGGTTCGTGGGATATCCCGATCTCGCCAGTGCTCCCGGTCCCTTTCACATCGAGCGGGAGTTCGGCGTCTTCGATCCGGTGATGGATCCTACGCGCGAAAGTACCTATAAGTTTCTCGATACATTTGTTGCAGAGATGGCGGCCATCTTCCCTGACCACTTCATGCACATCGGAGGGGATGAGAACAACGGCGTAGAATGGAAAGCCAATCCGCGCATCCAGGCCTTCATGCGCGAACACAATTTAGGCGACACAGCCGCCCTGCAGAATTATTTCAACCAGCGTCTGCTCAAAATTCTTGAGAAGCATGGCAAACACATGATCGGCTGGGATGAAATTCTAACGCCCGATCTGCCCAAGGACGTCGTCGTTCAGAGCTGGAGAGGCTTCGATTCGCTCGCTGCCGGAGCGAAAGCGGGTTACAGCAGCATTCTCTCCGCCGGCTATTACCTGAACCTTATGAGCACCGCCGCAGCCCACTACGCGGTAGACCCTCTGCCCAAAGCCAGCGGCCTGAGTCCAGAGGAGCAAGCACGCATTCTCGGCGGAGAGGCGTGTATGTGGGACGAGCAGACTACTTCACGAGACCTCGACTCCCGCGTCTGGCCCCGCGCGGCGGCCATCGCCGAGCGCTTCTGGTCACCCGGCTCCGTATCCGATGTGGACGACATGTACCGCCGACTGGCCGTCGAGTCACTGCGGCTGGAAGCTCTGGGTTTGACGCACATCTCGCAGGAAGCTGTGAGCCTCCGCCAGCTGGCCGGAACCGGACAGATTGATCCCCTCGTTGTCCTCGCGTCCGTGCTCGAGCCTGTCACCTTCCACGATCGCGCACACATGCAGCACCCGAATCAACTCACGCCACTCAATCAATTGATCGACGCTCTTCCGCCTGATCCGCCGTCGCGCCACAATTTCGAGCAACTGGTGAATGCCTATCTTCAGGATCCCGAAACTCGATCGCAGAGACAAACCGAACTTACCGCCAACTTCAAAGCGTGGATCGCCGCGGAACCTGGAATTCTGCGCTTGATGGCTGCCTCACCCATCCTGGAGCGAGCAGAACCGCGAGTTCAGCAACTCACCGTACTGGGCACGATCGGTCTCGAGGCGGTGTCTCATCTCTCATCCGGACTGCCTGCGGCTGCCGGTTGGAAGGCTCAGCAACTGGCTCTTTTGGATGAAGTCGAGAAACCGCAGGCACTGGTTCGCTTCACGGTGATCAAGCCCTTGCGTGATTTGGTCAGCGCGGTCCCCGAAGCACCCGCAAATAGTCAATCCACGAAAAACTAAGGCAAGCTGGCTTTTCAACCAGCTTGCCAAAGTTCTTTAAGCTAAGAGCCAGAGCCTCTACAAACTAGCGGCCCAACCCCGCAGCCAAGGTTTTTACCATGGTTCCGTTCGCATCGTCGTCTTTCAGTGCCCAAACGTAGGCGCCGCCAAGTCCTCCCGGAACCTTAAGGTTGATATAGATCGTCTTCAAGAACACCGTGAAGGGATCGTCGTAGGTGTAAAAGGTCCCGCCGGTCGGGTCGTAAAGCGATACGGCGACCCTTCGCGGATCGAAGTAATTGGTGTAGCCATTCGACGTAAGCGTCGAGAGTGTCGAATAGGTGAGAAGTCCGGGAGTCAGCAGAGTGTCGCAACCCGCCGTATTACCGCTGAGGTCCGTACACACGGCTGTTCCGTTCGCCAAGAGCACAGGAGAGGGGCCGGTTGAGTTCTGGTACAGGCCATGGTTCACGTTAGGCGCACCAGTCCAGCCGGCGCCGTAAAGAGGCATGCCCATCGTGTACTTGTGCGGCGGCACACCCGCCTTCAGATACGCATTTACCGTGTCGTCGATGTCGAGATCCTGGCCGAACAACGGATCCTGGCGGGAATCAAATAGCGGCGATGCGTCATTAGTTTGCGTCACCCATGAACCGGAATAGTTGTAGCCATCGATGGTGATGAAATCAACCTGCTCGGCAGCTTTGCGAAGGTCGATGTTAACGTAGTTCTGCGAGCCCGCGGGCCCATCGAACGAAAGGGTGTATTGCTTGCCCGTGGTTTTGCTCAAGGCATTCAGTTGGCTCCGGAACTCTCGTAGCAGAGCTGTAAAGTTCTGCGTGTCGGTCGCGGTGGGGAATTCCCAGTCGATATTAAAACCGTCAAACAAGCCGGGCGCAGTGATGCCCGCGGCAATGTTGCCGTTGATGAACATGTCGATGCAGGAAGCAGCGAGGGCCTGGCGTCCGGCAGCAGTGCTGGCAGCGCTGACGAAGGCCGCGGTATTCGCAGCAGACGCCCCTCCCAAAGACATCAGCACTTTCAGATTTGGGTGCAGCGCTTTAAGTTGTTGGATAGCCGCAAAATTTCCGTACAGCGGACCAAGGTAGGCGGTTCCGTTCACGCTGGGCAGGTATGGGGTCTGGTAGTCGGCCCAGGTGTCGGCTATAGCACAGGCTGGCGCCGGGGTCGTCGTCACATTGCCGAAGGCGTAGATGAGGTGCGTCAGTTTATCGGCCACGCCATTCTGTTGCAGATTGGCAATATTGTAGCCGGCGTAATAGATACTCCATTCTTCGAAGTATCCCCCGACAATCTTGCCTCGATTGTTGTTTTGAGCGAATGAGGGAGAGATGCATGCAACGAGGGCCAACAAAGTAAGTAAAGCCATTCGGAGCAGGCGCGGCAGGAAACGGATTGACATGGCAAATGCCTCCAGACTTCGTAAGGTACGAACCGCCGGAGTATAGAGCTATATAGCGGAAGTTGCAATGCCCCATTTTTGGGCAGCGATATTCTGGACGATGCGAAGGCATCTGCCACCGCATCGTCCAACACGAACACTCAACAAAAATCAAAGGCAGGTCGACTTCTAGGCCGGCCTGCCTTTGTCGTTTTTGCTGGCGCAGTCTCTCTACGGATTGAGATCACCAGCAATGGCTTTGGTCAGGTCTCCGTTCGGGTCGTCGTCTTTGATGGCCCATACGTAGCCGCCGGCGAAGCCATTGGATTTGATGAAGTTCACTTTGCACTGCACCGATTCAGCATTGTCGTAGCTGAACACAGTGGACGTCGTTGAGTTGAACATGCGGGCCGCGCAGCGCGTGGAGTCATAGCTGGGCGTGAAGCCGTTGTTCAGCAGGTTTACGATGGTGCCGTAGGTCGCGAGTCCGTCGGTCAACAGGAAATCGCATCCCGCCGCAGGAGAACTCTGGTTATCACCCGTCGAGCAGTTCCCCACACCATTGGCATTGGGAACCGGAGAGGTTCCATTTGGAGTGAGAGCTCCAGTCGGATCCGTAACTCCGGTTGCGTTCTGGTACATCCCGCCATTTGCTGAGGTCAAACCTCCGGCCCAACCCGCACCATAGAGCGGGAAACCCATGGTGTACTTGGCCGGCGGCGCACCTTGTGACAGATAGTACTGCACCGTCGCGTCGATATCGTCAGCAGGTTTTCCGTACAGAGGATTGGCGGTTTCGTCGTAAAGCGCCGAGGCGTCATTGGTGGCGTTGGACCAGTCTCCGGCATAGTTATAGCCATCGACATTCATATAATTCAACTCCGCGGCGACTGCCGAGATGTTGATGGTGTCATAGCCGCCATCGTTGCCCGAATCCTGTGCCGCGCCCGGCGTTGACGGGCCGGCAGCCAGATCCGCCAGTAACTGATACGTTTTTCCGGTTGTTCCGGTCAACGTAGTCAGTTCGTTGCGGAATTCGGTCAACAACGCGGTGAAGTTGGCCGTATCGCTTGCGTTCGGGAACTCCCAGTCGAGATCGATGCCATCGAAGAGAGTGCCGCTGGAAACACCCGAGGCGATATTGCCCTGGATGAACGTGTTGATGCAGGAGCCGACAAAGGCCTGACGTTGCGCCTCTGTGCTGGCTGCGAGATCAAAGAGCTGATTGTAGGTGGGGGGATTCCATCCCCCGATCGAGATTAATATTTTAAGGTTCGGATTGAGCTGCTTGAGTTGCGCCAGCGCACCGAAGTTCCCTTGCAGCGGGGCAGTGGCTGGAGTAGCACCAGTAACTTGCGGGACGACTTTCTGGTAATCGGCATAGGAGTCGGCGAGCGCGCAATTCACATTGCTGCCGTTCGCGACCGGTTTGGCGAAGGCATAAATCAGGTGTGTCAGGACGCCGGCTACGCCATTCGTCTGCAGTTGCGCAACGTTGTAGTTGGCGTAGTAAGTGCCCCACTCTTCATACCATCCGCCCATGAACAGATTTGTAAGCGCGGTCGTCGTCACGCTGACGGCTGAACTGGCGCTTGACGTACCGGCATAGTCCGTCGCTTCAACTGTAAAGCTGTAGTTGGTTGAAGGCGAAAGCCCGCCGGGTGTATAGGACGTGGTGGTCGTCGTTCCGACCGCAGTCCCCCCTCGCAACACGGTGTAGTTGGTGATGGTGCAGCCACTAGGAGGAGAGACTGCATTCCAGCTGAGGTTGGTGCTGGAATCAGTCGTGCCCGAGGCTGCCAATCCCGTTGGAGCGCTGGGCTTGGTGGTGCACGAACTTGCCAGAGTCGTCACATTCACCACGGAACTCGCGGCTGATGTGCCCGCGGCATCTGTCGCCTCTACTGTAAAGGTGTAAGTTGTCGAAGGCGTAAGACCAGTCACGGCATCGGATGTTGTGGTTGGGGTTGCGATCGAAGTTCCGTTTTGCAGGACCTTGTAGCCGACACTGCATCCTGCGGGTGGGGTGACCGCGCTCCAACCAAGGTTTGTGCTGGATTGCGTGGTGCCCGAAGCCGCCAATCCCGTCGGAACGGGCGGCGCGGTCGAGCAAGTCGAACAAGCCCCGGTGGCAGTCCAGGGTTCGCCGGTTCCGGCTCCGCCGTTATTGGTCGCCGGATTCTGGTTCTGCGTCCAGAAATTGGCGACGTAGTTTTCTCCACCCACGCTCGCCGTCATGCCCGCGGTATAGACCGCAGTGGCGCTCCAGGCTGTGGCGCACGAGCCACCGCCGCCTGCCAGCGTCGTAACATTTAGAGCCGAACTTGCGCTCGAGGTGCCGTGGCTGTCCGTCGCTTCCACCGTGAAGCTGTAAGTGGTCGAAGCGGAAAGCCCGCTCACGGCGAACGAAGTTCCGCTTGCAGTTCCAATCGAAGTTCCGTTCTGCAATACAGTGTAACTGCTGATCGTGCAGTTCGCGGGCGGAGTAACTGCCGTCCAACTCAAGCTGGTACCGGAGCTGGTTGTTCCGGAAGCTGCCAATCCAGTCGGAGCACTGGGCACAGCCGTGCAGGAGTTCGCCAGCGTGGTCACATTCACTGCCGAACTTGCGGCTGAGGTACCGTTCGCGTCGGTCGCCTCAACCGTGAAGCTATAAGCGGTCGATGCCGCAAGTCCGCTGACGGTAAATGAAGTGCCGCTTGCGGTTCCGATCGAAGCTCCATTCTGCAGTATGGTGTAACTGCTGATAGTGCAGTTTGTGGGAGGAGTGTCCGCTGTCCAGCTCAGATTTGTCCCGGAGCTGGTCGTGCCAGATGCGGCCAGTCCAGTTGGCGCGCTGGGCGTGGTCGTGCAACTGCCGCCGCTCCCGCCAGTCCCACTCAGAGCGGACGTCTGCGGACTATTGGTGGCGTTGTCGGTCACTGTCAGTGTGCCGCTCGCCGCGCCTGACGCAGTTGGGTAGAAATACACGTAGATTGGACACGAGCCGTTGGCGGCCACCGACGATCCACAATTGCTGGACACAACGAATGGGCCGCTGACCGTGACATTACTGATGCTCACGGCAGAGCTACCGCTGTTGGAGAGTGTGAAGGTTTGCCACGCCGTACCTGTGTCGACCGCGGTGCTCCCAAAGTTATAGCTCGACGGGCTTAAGGTGACTGCCGCTTGCGCCAACAGCGAAACCGACATAAAGACGCAGAGGACGGATAGAGAGAGTAAAGCACGCTTCATTGTGGCTCCTTTATTCGGGGGACGCTGCCAGCGCGGTCCGCCCGCGGTTGGATGATTAAAGGAAACAAGCCCAAGCGGTCGTCGGATCGAGATCTCTGTCGCGAGCGTTGGTTATATGCTGCACTTGTGGAAGATTCACGGAGCAGTGGTTTATCGATCGCGATATTTTGCAGATCTGAAAAGAGCAAGGTTCCAGCAAAATCCATACCTCCAACTGCTCTATAGCATTTGCGAAAGTAGCGTACTCCCCCCGGTCAGCTGAGTCAGGAAACTTTTTTCTTGTTGCGCGATCCGAACTACAAATTATTGCCCGATTCGCTAACCGCTAGAAAGCGTGGGGCGTTCAAGGTGGGGCCAGGTTTACTTCAGGAAATACGAAAACGGCGATTATCGCGACATCTTGTTACGGAAAACGAACTTGATGCAAACAAACTGGAGGCTACGCAGAGGCGAAGGTCGACGCGCACCATTTTTTTTACGGTTGATTCTCTCGGAAGCGATTACCGTAGCCCGGCCGCAATCGCCTTCGTCAGAGATCCGCTGGCATCGTCGTCGTTCAGCGCCCACACGTAGGCGCCGCCAAGCTTCTTCTTCTTGATGTACGCTGTTTTTGCTGCTACTGCCGCGGGATTGTCATAGCTATAGAAAGTCCCAGTAGCCGGATTGTAGAGCGTTGCTCCGACTCTCCCCGAATCGTACCAGGCGGTAAAACCGTATTTATTCGTGAGATTCTCAATCGTCGAGTAAGTGACAAACCCCGCGGTCAGCACAGTATCGCAGCCGGGCGAAGCCGTGGCTCTATTCGTGTTCCGGCAGAGCCCTGATCCGTCGGTCAAAGGAACCGGAGCCGGAGCAGTTGCGTTCTGGTACAAGCCGTGATTCACGTCAGGGACGCCCGTCCAGCCGACGGCGTACAAGGGCAACCCCATTGTGTACTTGGCGGCCGGCACACCGGCGCGGCGATAAGCTCTTACCGTCGCGTCGATGTAGCGATCCTCGGCGTAAACCGGGTCAGCGGCTGTGTCATACAGCGAGGACGACTCATTGGTTTGCTTGTCCTGCGGCGCGGCGTAGTCGTAGCCGTCGATGGTGAGGAAATCTACTTGCGCGGCAGCGGCCTTAAGGTCGATGTTTACATATTTCTTCGGGTTCGCTGGCGAATCGAACGTCAGCACATATTGCTTGCCCGTCGTCTTCGATAAAGCATTGAGCTGCGTTCGGAACTCTTTCAACAGAGCGGTGAAGTTCTGCTTGTCCGCGGGGCCGGGAAACTCCCAATCAATATTGAAGCCGTCGAACAACCCGGGAGCCGCGACGCCGACAGCGATATTGCCCTTCACGAAGATGTCGATGCACGAAGAGGCAAGCGCGGCGCGGCCCTCAGCGGTGGCTGCGGCCGTCACGAAACCCGCAACGTTGCCTGCCTGTCCGCCCAAAGAGATCAATACTTTCAGAGCGGGATGAAGTTCCTTGAGTTGCTGGATCGCGCCGAAATTTCCATAGAGCGGCGCGGTGTAGGGCTTGCCGCTGACACTCGGAAGCTTCGAATTCTGGTAAGCGGCCACGGGATCAGCAATCGCGCACGCCGGCGGAGAAATCGGGGTCACATTGCCAAAGGCGTAGATCAAGTGCGTCAGTTCGTCGGCCACGCCGTTCTTTTGCAAGTCTGCGATGTTGTAACTGGCATACTGAATGCCCCACTCCTCGAAGTAGCCTCCGAAAATCTTGCCGTGCTGGCGCGCTTGCGCAAACGATTGAGCGACACATGCGACGAGAACCAACAAACCCGTCAAGAGCATTCGGAGCAGGTGCGGTATTGATGGTCGCGGCATAGCAGACATCTCCAGGATTCGGACAAGGTTGATCGGCAGAAAATTAAGTGTCAACTCAAAACTTGATCAAGCAGTTGGCCGACAGCCCGCTTTGCTTCGAGTATGGAATAACGATGATCCATAGCTCCGGCGAGGTCGGTGTTGGCAAATGCAATGCGCCCAAACGGCGCGCTGCGCAGAATCTCGCGAGCGGCAGGTTGGCCGCCACTTCCAAAGAAGAACCCCGGTTGCGGACTCAGATAGGCGTGCCCCCATCGATTCAAGATGATTCCGGCAATGTCCCGCTTTGCGTCGAAGCCCCCTCGCGCGAACATCTCGCTGAATTGCTCGCGGACTTGTCGTTCATAATCTCTGAAAGAGGTTCCCAGCAACTCAGCACGGCCTCGGTTTCCCTGTTCTTCGGTGGAAGATCCCGGATATGAGTACAAAACTTTCAAGCTGAGTACAATCGGTGAATCCGGACCGATCGTCGGACTTTCAACACCAGTGAGCGCCTGCTTGCAGACCTCCATGTAGTTGCCTAACCCCTCAAACCAGCGACAGCCGCTCATTCCCATCTTGTACAAGAACCGCCAATTTCTAACCGCGACGTTCACCATCATGCAGGGAGAACGATAAAACTGAGCATATGCCTGGCGCTGGGTCTGCGGAAGATCTTTCACAATGTGTTTCGTAGTCCAGCATCCGCCCGCCATCACAACGGAGCGGGCCTTGACGCGGTACAACTTGCCCTTTTTCGAATATACGATCGAAACCGTGCCGGCTTTACCGGCTTCCCCGTCATGCTCGACATGAACGACGGTAGACGACAGACGAATTCTCACTGCCGTTCCCGGTGTATCCAGAGCGGCAAAGTTCACGCGGTTCCGGCAAACTCCCTCCACGCTATGTGGACCATAGATGGCGGCGGGGATCAGAGTTTTCAGCATGAGTCTCGCGATTGTCGCGTTACCTCCTGGAAACATCTGATCAGAACCACCATTTTCCTCCGGCAAAGGGTGAAGCATTTCGAACGCATACTCTGAATACGCAGATAAAGCATCGGGTCCCAAGCCCGCGCCACCGCCTTCTACTGGCGAGAGGAACATCCGAACCGTTTCGCGGCTTAGGCCGAAGCGTTCCATATAGTGCTGTTCGAGCGTGATGGAGTCGAGATACCGCGAAATCGCATCTCCTTCCACTTTGGGATGTTCGAACTTCGCGCCGCCCAACTCTTCGCCCTTCAGCCAGCGCAGCCATTCGAGTCGGGTCGCGTTCGAAACCGGAGCGCCATCGAGTTTCTTTCCAAGCGGATCCGTCAACCACATGCCCGGTTTCTGATTAAACGTTGCGCCAAACCAAAACCCATATTGTCCGTGCTGGAAACCCACCGCTTGATACGGAGTAGTGCAGAGAGGGAACTCTGGCCCTGGCCCAGCCCAGCTTTGATACGTTAACCGCGGAGTCCGTAACCCGATAGACTCGTAGAATCCAGCCAGGAAGCTATGCGGGTATTGAATCTGGTAGATGGCGGAGCCTTGGTGCGCGATGAGTCGTTTGCCTTCCACCAAAAACTCATTTTGCTTCGCCTCACCGCCGAAGATGGGATGGTTTTCAACGATCAGGCATTTCATTCCCGGGCCGGCGCCACGCTGAAAAAACAGTGCGGCCGCGAGTCCGCTAATTCCACCACCAATGATCACGCAGTCGAGGATCTCCCCGGTATCGATGACGTCTTTCGGCAGTGGATCGTACACACGGTCACGAATCGCGTGACCGGCTTCAAGAACAGCGAGAGTGTTGCCATTAGAGTTGCTGTAGTCGCCAACTCCACCGTAACCCGTGAAGTCATCATTCTGCGCCAATAGCTCCGCCGGAGAGATGCCTCCAAGCAACGCGGATCCGGAAGCCAACAAAGCGGAACCGAGAAAGTCGCGCCGCGTGATGCTCGTCTCCATGCCCAGCGATGCGTCTTGTGCAACGAACGATTTTGGATGAGGAGTGCGTGAAATGTTACGTTGACCTCACTTTTTTGTTCCTCAGTGTACACCGAGGGATCAAGGCGCTGATGGCGTGCGGATTCCAGAAGCCGGGGGATGTCGAAAATCGGCTAAGATACTACCTCGGCGAAATCGCGCGCCAGGCCGGCTGAAACAGCGCAGCTTAACGCGTGATACACTCCGCTTCCGCTAAAGCATCTAGCCTCCTGTCAATTGAGGGCTTAAGATGAACGATCATCGAACGAAGGAGCAGGATACTGCAGTGCGAGATCAAGAAATCCGTGCAGCACTGGATCAGCATTGGGCGGCGTCCGATGCCAACGATTTTGTAACGGAGCACCTCATCTATCGCGAGGACGCGGTGCTCGATTACCCGCAGTCGGGCGAGCGAACCCGCGGTCGAAGCAACATACAGGGCCAACGCGCAAGTCAGCCGAGCAAGAAACGGTTTACTGTACAACGAATCATTGGCGGCGGCGATCTTTGGGTCACCGAACTCATCCTGACCTATGATGGCAAGCCGACCTACACCGTTAGCATCATGGAGTTCACGGGGGACAAAGTTGCGCGGGAAACGCAGTACTTTGCTGATCCATTCGCGGCTCCAGCATTTCGCGCTAAATGGGTCGAACGGATTGCGGCTAATCCTCCGACGAAGGGGTAAGAGATGGATTGGAAACAATTGATCCAGTTCGCGCTGCAGGGTAGCAGCGATTTCGGACAATACGCCACCCTGCTGGTGCGCGTTTCGATCGGGTTGTTCTTCGCCATCTCGGGGGCGAACAAATTGTTTGTAACCGGCGGCACGAAACCTGTTTACGACACGCTGGTTAAGGCCAAAGTTCCGTTTCCCCGCCAGACGGCTTATTTCGTGGCGGGTGTCGAGTTTGTTTGCGGATCTTTGCTGACCGCAGGGCTTCTTTCGACTCCGGCCTGCGTGGCTTTATTGATCGATATGACTGTCGCTGTCCTAACCAGCTCGCTTTCTACCCTGCCTAAAGGACTTTCGCCTCTCAACTGGCTCGACGATTTCCTCTACCTTCCGGAAGTCTTGTATGTGCTCTTCTTTATCTGGCTGATCTGCTCCGGCCCGGGAAAGTTCAGTGTCGATTACTGGCTTGCAGGCAAGTTGCTGGGGTGATCGGTCAACGAAGGTTGCATTCGATTCCGCGCCCGGGTCGGTGAGGGGAGCACGATTTCAGCCGGGTAGTGGCATGGCAAGCAACGGCCTTAGAGACGCTCCCCAACGCAAGAATTCGGACATAGAGGTCCTTTGATTCACTGTGAAAAAGTGGGTTGCGAAGAAGCCTTCGCGTGCAATCGGCGCGTGGGGCAGATTCATGCAGGGCCACCTGTGGTCGATGAATTGGAGCGTGACCGGAAATTCCTACGCTCCAAAGGAAGCGTTCATCCGCTGGCGACCCCGTAACGAGCAGTTAGTGTAGGAGCGATTCCCAGTTGGCTGGCACCCTTCCTGCGGGTCCGGGTGCGGGCTGACTTTTCGGATGCGAATGTGGGGGAAGCAATTCTGCACCTTTGATCATCGCCCGCGTCTCGTAATCGTAGAACCAGTCTTCACCCGGCTCGAAGCTGGCAATGATGGATGCCCTGTTGCCGCCGCATGTTTTGATGCATGCTGACTCGGAGAACTATCACAGCATCCGATATGCCCGCACTCGGCACACCGACGAAGATGAAACCACCAACCTTTCGCCGACGCCAGGCATTCCACACATCCGTCGCCGCTTGGTTTCGAAGCGGGATTGATTCCCCGAAGACCCTTTTTCACTTCTGATTTTCCTCTCGTGTCGTCTGCTCGCAAAATAATATCAAGCCACCAGCAAGATCTTCCCCATACGACCTTTTTCTGCCTCTGCTTGAGCTTCGGCGGCTTCGCTGAGTGGCAGTTTCTCGCTGATCGGGATTACCAGCTTGCCATCGCGCACCGCTTCGGCCATGAACTCGAGCGTTTTTCTGTCGAATTTCGAGAACACATGCAGGACCTTTACAGATGGGTACTTCGCCGCGTTCTGCGGCGCCTCGACAACTGATGCATATACTCCTCCTGGCTTGACCTTGGCGATCAGCTTCTCGGCGGTTTTTCCGCCGACCGTATCTGCCACCGCATCGAGCGGTGGAAGATTCGCAATCGCAGCGTCGTCGTCGGTTGCGACCACGTGATCCGCGCCCACATTCTTCGCCTCATCTATCTGCCTCTTCAAAACCCCCGCGATCACAGTCGCCCCGCGTGCCTTGGCGGTAAATACAGCCGAACGCCCGACATTTCCTGCAGCACCCACGACGAGAACTGTCTGGCCCGCTTTGATTTCCGTAGCGGACATGAGCTGGTTGCCGGTCACCGTCACCAGCGGCAGCGCCGCCACCTGGATCAAATCCAACCCCTTTGGGACTTTCGCCAACACATCTGCCTTCACAACACAAAGTTCGGCGTAAGTATTGTCCGCCATGGCGAACACCTGGTCGCCGACGGAAAAGCCTTCCACTCCAGTTCCAATCTTCACCACAGTCCCTGCTACATCGACTCCTATGAGGCCGGGGAAATGCATGGGATAAAAATCCTTGGTTAAACCAGCGCGCCGCTTGTAGTCGATCGGATTCACACTGGTAGCGGCGACCCGCACCAGCACCTCGCCCGGACCTGGGGCCGGATCAGGATAGTCCTCGAACTTCAGTACTTCCGGACCGCCATATTGGTGGACAACGATTGCTTTCATGATTCACCTCCAAGGTGGTCACATAAGCATAAATCATTGGCTGAATGAAGAAAACTGCGACTGGTTCGACTGCTTTCGACTGCCTGATATTGGCGATACCTCGGCATTGAGTAGCTGTGGAATAAAGTAAGCAATTAGCAGGTGCGGAACTCTCACTTCGGGCGAAGTGCGGAATTAATGGCGTCAAGCAGAGCCGTGTCACTGAACGGCTTGAACAGGCACTCTACGGGTCCCCGTTCGAGTACTTGCGGACGAACCGTCTCTTCTCGTTGACCGGTTATGAAGACAATCGGAATGTCTGGCCGACGAAGCCTTAGTTCCCCCTGAAGTTCCGGTCCGCTCATCCCAGGCATAGCAACGTCGAGGATCAGGCAACGGGTCTGGTCGACGCAACACGATGGGCGTAACATCCGACAAGGGTCAACCCCATTCTTGGCCAACGTGCGTTGGCTCAACTTGCATTAAAATGCCGACGAGTGGCTGATGACGCCCCCATTGTTAAGGGGTTCTATCAGAGATCTGCTCATTTGTCTTGGGCAGGATAACCTGCGAATTTTTTGGCAGGTGCCCATCAGCAGGAAAGCTTGGCAGGGGAGCCGATACCATGGTATCGACGATACCATCGTCCAACTGTACATCTCCGATGCTTTTGTTCTGATGATAGGTGCGTCTTGGGTTCGAGCCTTTAAAACGAAAGGTCATTTGTGCCGAGCAAGAAAACAGCAATCATAACCGGAGCATCGGGGAGTATTGGCGCGGGTTTAGTCGACGGGTTTTTGGGAGAGAGTTATAACGTCGTCGCGACTTCTCGTGACGCCAATCGAAAGTTTACGGCCTCGGACAACTTGGTTCTCCTTGAGGGTGATATCGGCAAGCAGCAAACTGCTGCCGATGCTGTCGAAGCAGCAATCAAAAACTTCGGAACCATCGATGTTTTAGTGAACAACGCGGGCATCTTTCTGAAAAAGCCTTTCACTGACTTCACAACCGAGGACTTCGACGCCCTTGTCTCCACTAATCTGCTTGGATTTTTCTATATGACTCAGCGCACGGTAAAGGAGATGCTGAAACAGAGATCCGGGTGCGTTGTGAGCATCAGTGCAGCGTTAGCCGATCGGCCAATCGCCGGCGTAAATGGCTCCGTTTCGATGATTACAAAGGGTGGGTTGAATTCAGTGACCCAGAATCTCGCAACCGAGTATGCAAAGGACGGCATTCGCTTTAATGCCGTCGCCCCCGGCGAAGTGGATACACCGATGCGCCAGAATGATCCGCAGTCGGCGGTGAGAAAGGCGACGGTAAAGGATATTGTCGAGGCGGTGCTTTACCTGGCACAGGCAGGTCATGTGAGCGGAGAGATTCTCCACGTGGACGGCGCCGCTCCGGCTCGGCGCTGGTAGAAAATATAAGGACTCTAACGACACGTTGGACTTCGACGAGGTAGGCATGCCCCGATTGCTTTCAGTAAATTGACGGATCGATTACTTATAACCCTGAGCCGCTGGAGCGGCCCGTTCCCGGGAATGTGCTGGTGTGCTGCTCCCAGCCAAGCGCGGGTGTCACGCTGGATCTTTAAGAGAAGATCCTTAAGAAGAAGATGTTTGAGAGAAACAAGAGGAGTTGAATCATGCGTTCTGATATTGTGCCCGGAGGCATTTTCCCCAACTACGAACTGCCCGATCATACGGGCACACCACGCAAGCTGAGCGACCTGCAGGGCGAGGATCCGCTGATCCTCACGCTGGCTCGCGGGCACTATTGCCCAAAGGAGCACCAGCAGCATTTAGAACTCGCTGCGTTCTACCCGAAGATCGCAGTGGCATACACCCAGATCGCCACGATCGCCACCGACGATCACCATACTCTGCAGGAATTCCGTGCATCAGTCGGAGCCCAGTGGCCATTCCTTTCAGACCCCGAGCGAACGATTCAGAAGGATCTCGACATCCAGGAGTACACCGACCCCGAGCACAATCCCATGATCCCCCACACGCTCGTGCTCAAGCCGGGCCTCGTGATCTACAGCGTCTACAACGGCTACTGGTTCTGGGGTCGTCCGTCGGTCGTCGATCTTTGGCGCGACCTCCGCGTCGTGACGAGCGAAATCCGCCCAGACTGGGATCTGAGCAAACCTGGACTCCGCGAGGCATGGAACGCGGGCAACTTGTCGCCTTTCCACGGGTGGAACAAGGCTGGTGCGGAAGATGCCTCGATAGTACCGAAGAAATAGTACAGCCGCCAACTTCGACACTGCGGTATCGAATAGCTCGAGAGGCAACTCATGGCAGAGACACAGGAGACGAATAAAACCGATTTCAGAAACGGATTTCCAATTCGTAATCTTCGCGATCGCAGTTTGACATCGTGCCAGGCCGACGGCGAAGAATTGGTTCTGGGCGCTATCACTGAACAGCCCAGAAGGGAAGGCCGCGTACAGCGGTCCGAGCCACTGACCGATTTTTATGCAGAGGATCGTCATGAACTCGTGCAAAAACTCGCGTACCAACACTGGGAAAAAAGAGGCAGTCCGCTTGGGTCACCGGAAGTTGATTGGTTCGCTGCCGAAAAGGCCATGCGTGCATACCTGTTAGCGTCGGGAATTCAGCTCGGGCCAGATGAGGACCTGTACTCTTGACTGGCTTGGCTTTGAATTATTGAACACGAACCGTTCCACAACCTGGAAAACTAAAGGTCCATTCTATGAGCACCAATCGCGTTGTGCCCCCGAGTTCCGCAAAAGTCGTTCCCATGACCGCTAGCGCAACTAATGTTTCAGACGCTCTGCAAAAGTACGGGTACGGAGCGATGCCGTTCATCGGTACGGAAAACGCTTTTTATGATCGGCACCTGGTTTTCGACAGAGCGATCGATCCCAAAGTAGCGAGTGCGCGCGAGCGCTTTGAGGCGTTCTCCCATTCGGTGCGAGACATTCTCGCCCGAAATTGGGTGCAGACCAAGAAGACTTATGAGCAACAGAATGCCAAACGCATCTATTACCTCTCCATGGAGTTTCTCATCGGACGTTCGCTGGCCAACAACATCACCAACCTGTTGCTAGATCCGCTTTTGCTGGACGCAGCTCGAGAGAATGGTATCGACTGGCTGGAATTGATCGAGCAGGAACCAGATGCTGGCCTAGGCAACGGCGGATTGGGACGCCTCGCGGCATGTTTCCTCGATTCGATGGCCACCATGCAACTCCCGGGCACCGGGTATGGTCTGCGCTATGAGTACGGCATGTTCAACCAAACCATCGCAGAAGGCTGGCAAAAAGAGAATCCCGACAACTGGCTCCGCTACGGTGATCCCTGGGAGATTGCCCGGCTTCACGAGAAGGTTGAAATCAAGCTGAACGTCTCATTCAAGTTGCAGGAGGGTAATTTTCAAGTCATCCCCGACCGGCCGTCGAGCCTGATCGGTATCCCGTTTGATCGTCCCGTGGTGGGCTATGGAGGAAAGACGATCAACACGCTGCGGCTCTGGGCTGCGGCGGCGCCCGATTATTTCGACTTCGAAAAGTTTGGTACGGGAGACTTCGTGGGCGCGCTCGGTGAAACTCTCCAAGCGGAGTCACTTACCCGCGTGCTCTATCCGGACGATTCTACGACGAAGGGACAGGGGCTGCGCTTTCTGCAGGAGTATTTCCTGGTCGCGTGTTCCATGGCCGACCTGATCCGCCGTTTCCAGCGCCACAACTCAGATTGGGAAAAGTTTCCGGAGAAAGCCGCAATTCAACTCAATGACACGCATCCTTCCATGTCGGTCCCTGAACTGATGCGAATCTTGCTCGACGATGTGCACCTGGGATGGGACCAGTCCTGGGATCTGACGAAGAAGACGCTTGGCTACACAAATCACACCTTGCTGCCTGAGGCTCTGGAGAAATGGCCGGTGGCGTGGTTTGAGACATTGCTTCCTCGTCACCTGGAACTTATCTACGAGATTAACCGCCGGCTGCTCGATGAAGTTCGGGTCCGCTTCCCGGGCGACGAGGGACGCGTGCAGCGCGTCAGCCTGGTGGAAGAAAGCAACCCGCGCAAAATCAGGATGGCCAACCTTGCCATAGTCGGCTCGCATAGCACCAATGGAGTGTCTGCTGTCCACTCCAGGCTGCTGCGGACGGTGACGGTCAAGGATCTCGCAGAGATTTTTCCCGAGCGTTTTAACAACAAAACAAACGGGGTGACGCCCCGGCGCTGGCTGCTCGAGTCCAATCCCGCCCTGGCCCGCGAAATCACGCAAGTCATCGGAGATCGCTGGATTACGGATCTTAGCCTGCTCAAACAGCTCAAGCCATTCGCGGAGGATTCCAATGCACGCGAACGCTTCCTGAAGTCAAAGCGAGAAGCCAAAGTGCAATTCGCCGATTGGCTCAAGTCAACGTCCGGGCGTGTCGTCGACCCAGACACTATCTTCGACTGCCACATCAAGCGCATTCACGAATATAAAAGGCAATTGATGAATGCGCTGCGGATCGTGATTGTTTATCACCAGCTGCGGGAAAATCCCGGCATGAAGATCGTGCCTCGGACATTTTTCTTCGCTGGCAAAGCGGCGCCTGCCTACAAGCTGGCCAAGCTCATCATAAAGTTCATCAACAACCTGGCGGATACGATTGATGGCGACCCGGTGGCGCGCGGCCGGCTCAATGTCGTTTTTCTCCCTGAGTACAACGTTTCGTTAGCGGAACGGCTGATTCCAGCCAGCGATGTCTCCAACCAGATCTCGACCGCCGGTTACGAAGCCAGCGGAACGAGTAACATGAAATTTATGATGAATGGAGCCCTAACCGTCGGAACTCGCGACGGTGCGACCATCGAAATGGCCGAGGAAGCCGGAGAAGAAAACATGTTCCTGTTCGGGCTCACCGTGGAGCAGGTCGAGAACAGCCGCGCCTGGTACAACCCGAACTGGCATTATGAACATGAGCCGCAGACGCGAGCCGCCCTGGACTTGATTTTCTCTGATCACTTCAGCCGCGATGAACCGGGGGTGTTTGCTCCCTTGCGCGATGCGCTCCTGACTCAAGAGGACCACTACATGAACCTTGCGGACCTGACTTCTTACAGCAATGCACAGGAGCGGGTCGGCGCGCTCTACGCCGATCCCGGGGCATGGGCGCAGAAAGCAATCCTGAATGTCGCCAGCTCCGGAAAGTTTTCGAGCGATCGCTCGATTGCGGAATACGCAAGCGAGATCTGGAAGGTGGAACCGTGCCCAGTACTGTAGAAACGCAGTCCGAGCCAGGCGAAAAGATTTCGCCGTTGGCGGGCAAACCAGCGCCGAAATGGTTGCTGGTGGACGTGGCTCGCTTAGAGAAGGAATATTTCGACCGGCGTCCCGACCTGGATGATCCCAACCAGCTTGTCAGCTTCGGCACCAGCGGACATCGTGGCTCGCCCCTGCGCGGCACATTTAACGAAGCGCACATCCTCGCCATTACCCAGGCAATCTGCGAATACCGGCGCGGGCAGCGAACCGACGGCCCGCTCTATATGGGGAAAGACACCCACGCGGTCTCGGAGCCCGCGCAGCGCACCGCCTTCGAGGTGCTGGCGGCGAACAACGTGGAGACAATCATTCAGCAAAACGACGCCATAACTCCCACGCCGGTCATCTCGCGAGCGATTCTGGTTTACAACCGTGGCCGTAAAGAACATCTCGCGGACGGCATCGTGATTACCCCCTCGCACAACCCTCCGGAGGATGGAGGCTTCAAGTACAATCCGCCAAACGGTGGCCCGGCTGATACCGACGTGACCGGCTGGGTACAGAATCGCGCGAACGAATTGTTGCGGGCAGGGAATGCAGGGGTCAAGCGCATTCCGTTTGCTAAAGCCATCAATTCCGCGACCACTCACCAGGAAGATTTCGTCCTGCCGTATGTTCGTGATCTCAAGAATGTCGTCGACATGGAAGCGATTCGCGGCGCTCACCTCAAACTTGGCGTTGACCCTCTCGGCGGAGCTTCACTGCCTTACTGGGAGCCGATCAATTCGATTTACGGGTTGGACATCGTCGTCACCAATCCAATCATCGACCCGACATTTTCATTTATGACCGTCGACCACGACGGCAAAATTCGCATGGACTGTTCGAGTCCCTACGCGATGGCGAGGCTCGTCGCTTTAAAAGATCAGTATCAAGTGGCCTTCGGAAACGATACCGACGCCGATCGGCACGGGATCGTAACTCCGGCTGCGGGTTTGATGAACCCGAATCATTACCTTGCCGTGGCCATCCAATATTTGCTCACGCACCGGCCCCAGTGGCGTGACACAGTTGCGGTGGGAAAGACGCTGGTGAGCAGCAGCATGATAGACCGGGTCGTCAAAAAGCTCGGCCGCCAGCTCCGCGAAGTGCCGGTGGGCTTCAAGTGGTTTGTGCCCGGCCTGGTCGATGGCTCCTGTTGTTTCGGCGGGGAAGAAAGCGCCGGAGCGAGTTTTCTTCGTCTTGACGGCACGGTATGGACGACCGACAAGGACGGGCCGATCATGGACTTGCTGGCGGCGGAGATTACCGCGCGCACCGGCAAAAACCCCGGAGAACATTACCGCGAACTGACGGCGGAGTTCGGCATCCCGTACTACACGCGCATCGACGCGCCCGCCACACCCGAGCAGAAGGCAAAGTTGGCAAAACTCACCCCGGACGCAGTAAAGGAGTCAGACCTGGCGGGCGAGCCAATCACCGCCAAGCTGACGAAAGCCCCGGGCAACGATGCCCCAATCGGCGGCTTGAAAGTTGTGGCGGAGAGCGGTTGGTTTGCCGCGCGACCCTCCGGCACTGAGAACATTTATAAGATCTACGCCGAGAGTTTCAAGAGCCAGACCCATCTGAACGCGATCATCAGCGAGGCGGAGCAGATGGTGAACAAGGCGCTGGGTTCGACGGCAGTCATGACTAACTCGGGAGACCGGAAATGAGCGCCGACGGCGGACTCACGAATGCGGCGCCGTTTCCGCTCGAATATCGCGCTTCTGGCCTGTTGCTGCACGTCACCTCTCTCCCCTCTCCCTATGGCATCGGCGATTTGGGATCAGCAGCCTTCTCATGGATTGATCGTCTCCACGATGCCGGCCAGAAGTGGTGGCAGGCGCTCCCGCTCGGCCCGACCGGTTACGGAAACTCGCCTTATCAGCCAATGTCGTCGTTTGCCGGCAACGCCCTGCTGATTAGTCCCGAACAGCTCATCGCGGACGGACTATTACAGGCCAGCGACGCTCGGTCTCAATTCTCCCCGGATGCGGTCGACTACGATTCCGTTATCCCGTTCAAACAGCGGCTGCTCGAAACGGCATTGGCAAACTTCAAAGCCGGCCAGCGCAGTGCCGAAGCTCTCGTCTCCGCTTACGGCGAGTTCTGCGCCAGGCAGGCGCATTGGCTGGAAGACTACGCTCTGTTCCTGGCGCTGAAAGAAAAGTATCACGGCGCTTATTATCTGGAGTGGCCAGCAGAATTGGTCCTGCGC
This sequence comes from uncultured Acidobacteriaceae bacterium, assembly GCA_963809605.1. Lineage (GTDB taxonomy): Bacteria > Acidobacteriota > Terriglobia > Terriglobales > Acidobacteriaceae > Sulfotelmatobacter. The sequence goes on from CAWEKM010000002.1 coordinate 135,018, forward strand.
AACCCGAATGCTCTCGCCGAGGCGCGGCGGGAGTTAGCAAGTCAAATTGATCAGGTATGCTTCGCGCAATTCCTGCTGTTCCGCCAGGCCGATCGACTCAAGGAGCATGCGCATGCCAGGGGCGTTAGCTTGATTGGCGATCTGCCTTTCTTTATTTCTCCGGATTCCAGCGACGTTTGGGCCAACCCTGAGCTATTCCTGCTCGATGAGCAGCATCGGCCACAATTCGTTGCTGGAGTTCCTCCCGATTATTTCAGCGCGACGGGTCAATTGTGGGGCAATCCCGTTTACGACTGGAATGCCTTGCGTTCCACTGGTTATCGGTGGTGCATCGATCGCTTGCGTGCTCTGCTGGCTCACGTCGATGTGATTCGCTTGGATCACTTCCGCGGGTTCGCGGCGGCGTGGTACGTTCCCGCCGGAGCGCCAACGGCTCAGTCCGGGCAGTGGGTGGCGGGTCCGGGAGCCAGCTTTTTTCAAGCGGTGCAAACAGAGCTGGGTAATCTACCATTCATTGCGGAGGATCTCGGCGTGATTACGGCCGACGTGCGGGTCCTGCGCGACCAGTTTCAGCTGCCAGGGATGCGCGTCCTGCAATTCGCCTTCGATGGTCATGCCGACAATCCATATCTGCCGCAGAACTTCGTCCACAATACAGCCGCCTATACCGGCACGCATGACAACGCCACAACTCGAGAGTGGTATGAGGAATCGCCCGACTACCAGCGGCAGAACTTATGGAGCTACCTGAAGCGTACGCCGGGAACCAGTGCCGATGCCGCCCCGGAGTTGATGCGGCTGGCATGGTCGTCACCAGCGGCGCTCGCGATTGCTCCTTTGCAGGATCTGCTTAACTTGGGAAGCGAAGGTCGCATGAACGTGCCGGGTCGTGCCGATGGGAACTGGCGTTGGCGGGTGCGAGAAGACATGCTTTCTTCCCAGGCTTTTCAATGGCTGCGGGATTTGACGGAGAGTTCCAAGCGCTCAGTCGGTCCTGCAGCATTCGTCAGGGCGCATCTGGACCGGGAAAGTGCGACGGCTCAAATCTAGGAACAGACGGGGGTTAGCCTGGTGCTTCAAGTTGCCAAGAGTATTCTCCTGGTCGTGAGCGCGCTCTTTCCGATCGTAGATCCGATCGGAGGCGCTCCGGTCTTTCTGCTGCTCACTCGAGACTATGCGGCCGAAACCCGACGAGTGCTGGCTCGCCGCATTGCGGTAGACAGTTTCATCCTGTTGATCGCGTCCTATACCGTCGGGGCGCACGTGCTCTCCTTCTTTGGGATTTCGCTCCCGGTTGTGCAGGTCGGCGGTGGGCTGATCGTGATTTCAACGGGCTGGGCGATGCTGAATCAGAAAGACGGGAACGATCAAGACTCACCCCGGCGAACCGTGACTTGCGCCGACGCTCTGAGCCAGGCGTTCTACCCGCTGACGCTTCCCTTGACAGTGGGTCCCGGCTCCATTTCGATTGCGATCACTTTGGGCGCGAATGCGCCGCAGCACCTGAGCGCAAACCTGCTGGTAACTCTCGCAGCGGCGATCGGTTCCGCTTTCGTGGCAGTCACCATTTATCTCTCCTACGGTTACGCAGATCGACTCGCCAGCAAGATTGGCCCCACGGGGACAATCGTAATTTTAAAGCTCTCCGCGTTCCTGCTGGTGTGCATCGGTGTGCAGATTCTGTGGAACGGCGCGAGCAAATTGCTTAGTTCGTTGCCGCAGCTTGGGGGAGTTGCAGCACTTCCGCATTGAGAGCGAAGCCAGCGGAGTGGATGAAAGTGAGGAGCGGTGATCAGTTCAAGTGTTGATGAACTCGCCAAGGTGGATGCTCCGGCCAAATCCGGCAATTCCGTCACGGCGATAAAACGAACAACTTGGGAGCAGGCTGAGGGAAACCCATTGCCGCTTGGCGTCAGCTGGATCGAAGAGGAGCAAGCATTCAATTTTGCCGTTCACTCCGAGCATGCCGAGAGCGTCACGCTATTGCTCTATTCTCCAGCCGATCTAGTGAATCCTCTTCTGAGGCTTCAACTGGATTTCCTGCGCAATAAGTCGGGGCGGATTTGGCATTGCCGCGTCCCAGTCAAACAGATTACTGAGGCTCGCTACTACGCGTACTCCGTCTCGGGCGAGACCATTCCTCAACTGCACAGTTTCGACCCGCAGAAGGTTCTCCTCGATCCATATGCAAAGTGCATTTTCTTCCCACCTGGTTTTGATCGGAACCTGGCCATGCGAGAAGGATCGAACGCCGGCGGCGCGCCCTTGGGAGTGCTGATGGATCGCCGATCGACATTCGACTGGTCGCGGGAGCGGCCTCCGTATCATGAGTCGGATGCGGTCATCTATGAACTTCACGTGAAAGGTTTCACGAAGAATCCAAACTCAGGTGTCGACCCATCGCGTGCCGGCACATACGCCGGCCTCGTGGAAAAGATCCCCTATTTAAAGGAACTCGGGGTGACGGTTGTAGAGCTGATGCCGATTTTTCAGCGTGATCCGCAAGAAGACGACTACTGGGGCTATATGCCTTTGAATTTCTTCGCGCCGCATGCTCAGTACGCGAGCGCACGCCGTGCTGATGAGCAGCATCTCGAGTTCAAGAATATGGTGAAGGCTTTTCATCAGGCCGGCATCGGCGTGGTGCTGGACGTCGTCTACAACCACACATGTGAAGGCGACTCGAAAGGGCCGATCTACAGCTTCAAGGGTCTCGACAGCGCCGGCTACTACATGCTTTCCTCCGATCCGGCAAACCCCTACGCCAATTACTCCGGCACCGGCAATACCTTGAACTTCGGCCAGGCGCACGTGCGCAAGATGGTGATTGATAGCTTGCGTTACTGGAAGCGAGGGATGCATATCGACGGATTCCGCTTCGATCTGGCGTCGGTATTCAGCCGCAATGCAGACGGATCGCTCAACTGGGGCGAAGCGCCCATCTTCAGCGAAATCGCCGCCGACCCGGAATTAGGCCGGGTGCGTTTGATCGCGGAGCCCTGGGACACGGCCGCATATCAGCTGGGGCGCGGATTTCCTGGCCTGACTTGGCTCCAATGGAACGGCCGGTTTCATGATGATGTTCGTCGTTTCGTCAAGGGCGACACAGGCATGGTTCCCGAGGTGATCCGACGTATCTACGGCAGCGATGATTTGTTTCCAGACAGCCGCGCCGACGCTTATCACGCATATCAGAGTGTGAATTATGTAACGTCCCATGACGGCTTTACGCTGTACGATCTTGTCTCTTATGACCGCAAGCGCAATTGGCAAAACGGAAATAATAATCAGGACGGTACGGACGCGAACTATAGTTGGAATTGTGGGCAGGAAGGGGATGAAGGCGTCTCTGCGGCAGTCCGTGCATTGCGCCGGAAGCAGGTAAAGAATTTCTGCTGTCTGCTCTTCTTATCGAACGGTACGCCGATGTTTCGCGCCGGCGACGAATTCCTGAACACCCAATTCGGCAACAACAATCCCTATAACCAGGACAACGAAATTGGATGGCTGGATTGGAGCCAACTCGAATCCAATAAGGATATTCTCCTATTCTTCAAGAAGATGATTGCGTTCCGCAAGAATCATCCCTCGCTGAGTCGGAGCAGGTTCTGGCGCGAGGATGTCTCCTGGTACGGCGTCGGCCCCGCGGTTGATTTCTCCCACGACTCGCACAGTCTGGCATTCTGTCTGCACGGCGCTTCGCAAGATGATGACGACATCTACGCAATGATCAATGCGTACTGGGAAGAGTTGGAGTTCAATGTGCAGGAGGGAACAGCACAGGAGTGGAAGAGAATCGTGGACACTGCGTTGCCCAGTCCAGATGATTTCTCGGACGACGGAATCCGTTTAGAGCGGACGAAATACATGCTGGCTCCAAGATCGATGGTGGTCTTATGTCGACCTAGGAAAAGCAGCATTCAGAAAGGTCCGTGAGTTGCCGGCAGAGCCTCCTGGAGCTGACAAGCGGGGAATCGCGCGGACCAGTAAGAGCGATAGCAGCTCCTATTCGGCAGAAAAACCCTCCATGCCAATCCACAACTGCGCCAGGACTTGCAGATTCTGCTTGTAAGTACGAGTGACCGTGAACTCCCTTCCTCCTCGCATCCGCAGCCCGTACTCGCCCGTGGACCGTGGGTGAATCTCTTCAACCAGTGCCGCGTTCACCAGCACCGATCGATGAATTCGCACAAACCCGTGCAGATTGAGCTTTTCCTCCATGGTCGAAATAGACTCTCGCAGCATGTGCGAACTTGAGGTATGCAATAACAAAACATAGTTTCCTTTGGCTTCTACGGCGATAACGTCTGCCGCATCGATGAAGAAAATTCTACCTTTGGCCTTGATCGCGATCCGCGCAGACTTTCCCGTCGCCAGCATCCGTGCAGGCCGCTTTGGCAGCGGCAGTTCCTCACACGCCGCCTCTGGTCGCGGATCGACGTTATCCAGGAAACTTTCATTACTCGTTTTGCTGCTGCTCCTGCGCCCAAAGTCCATCGTGACCTGCATCGCCGTTAATCGGCATTTACTTCCAGTTCATCTGGCTCCCTTGCTGCGGCCCTTGTCATCTGCAAGATATCCCTGCTCGACGTCCTATCGGTGATGCAGCCCGTTCCAAGAGCGGCACCCTTTCTTCTCGAATGTTTGATGCTGTCGAGGATCTGAGCTTCAGACAATCCAGCCAATACCTCCCGCTTTTTCACTTCACCTCCGTTACTTGCTCCCGCGCTTCGTTGTATGTCCCGAACTTCTTCGCCACTGGCTTCAGCGTGGGATAGAACTGCACAAATGTGTGCTCGACCGCGGCATGATCGTCATGGCACGACCAGCAGGCGTCCTTGGGCATGGCCTTGGCCGTTTTGCCGTCGCTGCCGAAAGCGTAGTACGCCCACTTGTCCGGATTCCGCGCCGAATCTTTCACCTCGACCACCAGCCCCATCAGATCGGTCTGATAGTGACCCTTCCGGTTGATGGAACTTCGGCTCGCCGAATCCCGTTCGTCGATCACGAACATGCACTTCTCTGGCCACTTCCCGGAGTTCAGAAATTCGTTGTACGCCCAGCGCTGCACGAAGACGTTGGTGAACATCTCGTGGCTCCCGGGCGCAGGACTGTAGTTCATGCCGTATCCAGCAGAGAGAAACATCCATTCCCGGTACTCGGCAGGCCGGATAAGCTCGCCTTTCTGGTCATATTGGGGCTTGGGTGCTTTTTCTTCTTCAGTCACAGCGGCCAGCAGCGCAAGACAAGTAACCAGAACAAGGATCGAACACAACACGTTTTTCATCATGTTGTTTCCATTTTTCATAATGTGGTTTCCGATTTTCAAATGAAGACCGCATCCGTTTGCCCCCAACTCCTGACTGTTGAGGGCACCTGTCACACTCATTCGCATCGCTAATCCGAGTTGACCGGGTCCGCTGTTCCATCCGACCACCAGCCCGCCGGAACCATGAATACGTCGATTGGTTCCGGATCTCCACGGAACTGTGGATTCAGCATGACGGGAGTACGGGGCACATCTGCACCCCAAACGGAACCGTCCATGAGTGGGGTGTAAAACATCAGGTGAGCGATCCAGTTGGGGTGAGCGCCATCGTTAAGGTGCTGTTCTTTCGACATCATGTAGGACATGGCTCCAGGTTCCAGGGGCGGCAGCCCTTGCTTTACAAATGCCTTCATGGCTTCGAAGATCTGAGCTTTGGATTGACCAGCCAATACCAACTGCGTTCGCTTAATCGTAATTGGCAGGATCGAGCGTACAGCCGGCGGATTGAAGCAGATCGGTCCTCGACCTTTAGGGTTCCAAAAGTTGTCAGCACCTTCGCCCTCGAATTGGCCCATCCACCTTCGCTCTACGAGGCATGCAAAACCATTCTTGCCTTTGATTGCCGTCTCATAGCCATGCCGTCCAAGGACGAGGACATCGGCATCGCGTGAGATGGCCTCCGGCGCCGCGCTCCGAGCCATGGCGATCTCGGCATCGCGATCCATCAGGTATTGGTCAAGCGGAGCCATGATGGGATAGGCGGTGGCGGATTGTGCCTGCAATTGCGGCCGCGCGCCCAGCGCGACAACAAGCAGGAAGCTTGCTAATCCGATTATCTCGAACGTTCTCCGGCGCATAGATTTCCCCTTTCAGAGCCGATTTTCTGACGATCCGGCTTTTATGACGCTGCAGTTCCACTGCCAAACAGTATTCACACTTAACTTGCGAGTTGCAAGTGAGTTTTCACAACAAGTTAAAGATGATCGGGAGATCACCCGGCGGCCCAGCGCTACCGCATCCGCGTGAGTTGTTATGTTGCAAGCCGAATCCTGCGAGTTCGCCCGCGTGCGTAGCATCCGTTTTCTAATAGCTAACATACGAACCGGTCGTCGAATTAACAGAGCCAGGTGCGAAAAGAATCTCCTCAAATCCAGAGTTCTGTAATTCGTATGTTGTTTGATGTAGCCGTACACCGCGCAGGGACAGGCTTACCAGCGCACAACTTCAAGTTGGGCAGCCACGCTGTGACGCCGTGCAGTTGGAATCCCGCATTTCATAACGACGGATCCGATCATTCATGTAACCGATTGAAAACCTGACGGCTCCGTCTGGTTCGCTAATTGCAAACATTCAACGCAGTGGAAGTGTTTGGTGACTCATCGATTTGTCTCGCGAGTCGCCACACTCAATTTATTGCTCGGAGGAGACGATGCACATGCGCGTGAAGTTCACTCTGGTTCTGTTATTGGTGGTTTGCGCGGGCAGTGCTCTTCCCGCGTGGGCGCAATCAACTTCGACTGGCACGGTTGCCGGTTCAGTGGCCGACCCCACGGGGGCGCTAGTGTCGGGCGCAGCGGTTACGTTGACCGATAGCGCGACTAATGTCGCGCGATCCACTACCACCAACGCAACCGGGCGCTACATTTACGTGGACGTCAACCCGGGCATTTACAACATTGCGGTCAGCAAGGCGGGATTTGAGACTACGAAAACCGAACACCAGGAGGTAAAGGTCGGGGCCAGCTTGACTGTTAATCTAACTCTGCAAGTTGGTGGCGCCAACGTCGTCGTAGAGGTGTCGGCTGTTGGCAATGAACTCCAGACCATGAATGCAACCGTTGGCAACACCATCACCAATCTCACCATAGATAATCTGCCGAGCTTGGGCCGCGACGTGAGCACCTTCATCGCGTTGCAGCCGGGGGTAAGCCCCGATGGTTCCGTCGCGGGAACGGTTGTCGATCAAAGCGCTTTTTCGCTCGATGGCGGCGACAACACCAACGACATGGACGGCAGCATGAACGTCTATACGAAAAGTTTTGCCGGCGACCCGAGCGGTGGTGTGGCGAATCAAAATAGCGTAGGGCCATCCGAGGGCGGCAAGGGCGTGGGCGGCGCCACAGGGGTTTTACCCACTCCCCAGGACAGCGTCGAGGAGTTCAAAGTAAATACTGCCGGCCAGACCGCCGACTTCAACAGTTCTTCCGGTTCCGAGGTAAAGGTGGTCACCAAGCGCGGAACCGATGCCTGGCACGGGACAGCCTACGAATATTACAAAGACAATAACTGGTCTTCGAATAGCTGGCAGAATAATCATAACGATCCCATCACTCCGATTCCCAGCTTTCATTACAGTCGTTACGGCGGAGCGATTGGCGGCCCGCTTATCCCCAAGGAAGTTCTGGGCGGCAAGACTTACTTCTTTTTCAATTACGAAGGTTTCAATTTTCCCGACTCCGAAACCATTGCAAGAAACCTCCCTTCGGCGGCGTTGAGGCTGGGGCTGTTGACGGACGACGCGACTGGCACCCTTTACAACTTGAACCCTACTGCCGTGACCTACAACGGCATTACTTACCCGGGAACTGCCAACGACCCGCGTGGAGTTGGGATCAATCCCCTGGTGCAGATGATATGGAACAAGTACGAGCCAGCTTGGAATGGCGCTAGCTGCACTCAGACGCTATGCGACGGTTCGAACGTTCAGGGTTTCTCGGCCAATCTCGCTCAACCAACGACCAGCAAGTTTGCCGTCGGGCGCCTGGACCACGATTTTTCTTCGAAGTGGCATTTCATGTCCAGCTATCGTTGGTTCGAGCTGAAAGCTGCCGCGGATGCTCAGGTCGATATCGGTGGCTTCTTCCCCGGGGACACTCTCGGCACTCCGGCTTCTCAATCTAATCTTCCGCAACAAGCCTTTTTGTGGACGGCAGGCCTGACTACCAATATCAGCACCAACACCACTAACGATCTGCACTATAGTTTCCTGCGCAACTTCTGGCAGTGGAAGCGGATTGGAGATACGCCGCAGACGGCCACGCTCGGCGGAGCGCTTGAAATCGATAGCGGCCAGTCGGCCGGGTTCGGGCAAGTTAATGATCTAGGGCCCTACAACGTAGACACGCAGAACACGCGCAACCGTTTCTGGGATGGGCACGACCAGATGCTGCGCGACGATATCTCCACGTTGAAAGGCAATCATCTCTTCACGTTTGGCGGTACCTACGAACACAATTGGGATTACCACCAGCGCACCGACAACGGAGGAGGTATCAACAATCAGGTCGTCTACGAACTGGGCGACGGGACCTCCGGGTCGCTTCTGGCGCAAGACATACCGCTTTGCGGGCAGGCAGGCGTCACCATTTCCAACTGCAAGGCGCTTAGCGCGGCGGTTCTGGGCATCGTTTCCATCGCGCAGGTTGCGTACACTCGTTCCGGCGCGAGTCTGACGCTGAATCCAATCGGAACCCCGGCGTTCGACAAAAGCACCATCCCCTACTACAACGTCTACTTCAGCGACACATGGCACATGAAGCCGACCTTCACCCTGACTTACGGCTTGGGCTGGACCCTGGAGATGCCGCCGGTGGAACAGAGTGGCAAGCAGGTGGAACTCGTGGATTCCTCAGATCAGGTAATTTCGGGTGTATCGTATCTGGATGCTCGCAAGCGCGCTGCATTGCAGGGCCAAGTCTATAATCCCGAAATCGGTTTTGCACTGCTGGGCAACACCGCCAATGGGCCGAAGTATCCCTATAACCCGTTCTACGGCTCATTCAGCCCGCGCGTGGCTGCGGCCTGGAACCCTCGCTTCGATGGCGATTCCTTTGCCGGCAAATTATTCGGTCACGAAGATACCGTGGTTCGCGTCGGCTACGGCCGCATTTTTGGCCGCCTGAACGGTGTGGATTTGGTCCTGGTGCCCTTGCTGGGTCCCGGGCTCCTCCAGCCCACGCAATGCCTCACTGGCCTCATTAACGGCACCTGCGGCGCTCCTAACACCAATACCGCCCAGACCGCCTTCCGCATCGGTGTGGATGGCTTGACCGCGCCGCTTCAGCCGGCTTCGGCGACGTTGCCTCAACCGTATTATCCCGGAGTCAACGGCATTTCGTCTGCTACTGCCTCCGTACTGGATCCGAATTTCCGGCCCAACGAGGTTGATTCGGTTAACCTGACCATTCAGCGCCAGTTGTCCCGCAAGGTCATATTGGAGGTCGGCTACATCGGACGCAGAATCACTCACGAGTACCAGCCCGTCAACCTCAACGCGGTACCTTACATGATGACCTTGGGCGGACAGAAGTTCTCGCAAGCGTACGCCAACCTCGTGCTGCAATACTGCGGGGGCGCGGCGGGGCTGGCTGGCGGCGGCTGCGCCGGGGCGAGCACAACCGGCCCCACCTCAGTCACCCCGCAACAGTTTTTCGAGACGGCGTTGGGGGGCACGAGTTCTCCTTACTGCTCCGGCTTCCCGAGCTGCACTGCGGCGGTGGTCTACAACGAGGGAAACGCTTATGGAAATGGCTGCACCCCTGGCGTGGGCAGTTGCGTTGCCGTGAACAATCCCACTACCAACCTCACCCGTGCCCTGGTCTGGAATCTCTGGAGCGACCTGGACGCCGGCCCGATGCAACAGGCCAACGGTGGCGCCCTGTCCGGACCCACGATGATGAACAACATCAACGCAGCCATCGGGGGTACGTCGCCCCAGATGTCGTCCGGACCTTCGGATAATGCCAGCATCGGCTATGGAAACTACAACGCTGGTTTCGCATCCCTCAAGATGGCCGACTGGAAGGGATTGACCTTGCAGTCGAACTTCACATATTCCAAGGCGCTGGGAACTGGAGCGCTAGTCCAGGCAACCAGCGGGTACACTCCAGACGATCCCTTCAATTTGGGGACGATGTATGGGAATCAAACCTTTAACCGCAAATTCGTTTACAACTTCTTCTTCGTCTACCAGCCTCCCTTCTTCAAGGGACAGTCAGGGCTGCTCGGACGCGCGCTGGGCGGCTGGACGTTCTCGACCGTATTCAGTGCAGGCAGCGGTTCGCCGGTCGAACTCTTTACCTCGACCGGAGATGGTCAGGAATACGGAGCTGGTGATAACGTCAACTACTTTGGCAACGAAAATATCGTTCCGGTGGCGCACGCCACGAGCGGTCACCGCTACGACCAACCCGGTGGCCAGTTTCCCAATCTTTTCAAGGCCGGCCCGGCTGCGGTGAACGACTTCCGTAATCCGATTCTGGGGTTAGATAACAAAGACTGCGGCTTTGGCTGTATCCCCGGCCTGCCTTACTGGAACATGGACCTCAGCGTCCGGAAGAATTTCCGGGTGGCAGAGGGCATCAGCATGGAAATTCAAGGAGTCTTTGCTAACGTTTTCAACCACGATCAATTCCTTGACCCGAACGGCTTTTACGAAACCGGTCTCTTCAGCGGTTCAGGACCAGGCGGTTTCGGGACCCTGTCGGGCGGTTCGGCGCAGGAAGAACCAGGAGGCAACCGGCAGATCGAGGTGGGCGCCCGGGTTCGCTTCTAGCTTACTGAAATTCGACGCGCCACTGGATGGCGCCTCGAACTAACTTAATCCGTAGGGGTTCTTCTCAGGCCGCACCGTAAAGGGTGCGGCCGTTATTCTGCATAAACTGGCGCGAAGGATTTCGCACCTAGGAGTCAAGCTATGAAGTGCAAAGCCTTGAGAGCAATTTCGTGCGAGGTATAGGCGCAGGAGTTGGAAATCTACGCAGAATTTCTCTAAAACGACCTCCAGCCGAGATTGTCTCGGACGAAGTGCCGCTCTACCCAAGCTCAGAGCAGTGATGCTTGTCGAGCGGCGCCCGAGAGAAGGTGAGCTTCACAATCTTCGGATGCGGGCAAGAGGTGTGCAGGCATGCGATGATGATTGCTCGCAGATCATGTTTGTTACTGATCTCCGATGGAGCCACGAAGCACCGTAATGGATGCCATCGGAAGCTTGTAGAGCGTTTCCGCGCCGCCGTTTACCTTGGACCTGGAAGGTGGGCCATCAGGATCTGCGTGGCCGCGGTCTCCCGACCTGGACGATGAGCCCTCCGAATCCGCGTGGCCACCTTCTGCTTCGTGCCACTTGTATTCGGCCGATCCGAACGTGATGCGATCCACCTGTCCGGTGAAGTGGCGGTCGCGCCCCGTTCCAGGATCGTTGAAAACAACCTTTACTGCGTGATCATTGGATTGGTCCCGGTTCACCAACATTACAGACCACTGTCCGTCCGGACGCTCGACTGCGTAGGCCGTGACCAGCACCGTTCCCGCAGCGTCGGTTACGTCGCTTGAAGCTCTGAAGAGCTTGTGCGGAGCATCGATCGGTTGCACCCACTCTTTTGTAATCAGCTGCGAAGCCATGTACTGAGGAGGATAGCCGATCAGGTTGTAATGTTCGTCAAGCAGGAGGAGAGGGTAAGCGCCCCAGTGGCCCGGCGAAGGCATGTAGTGGAAATAGTAAGTGGCCCCGGCGCCGGCCGTCATCATTGAACCTACGTAATCGGCGAGCCATAGCGCGCCCTTCACGGTCGAAACTCCGGCTCCGCCTCCGATGTTGCCCTCGGTCATGAAGAAGGGAATGTTGGGAGGCAAGCCGTTATCTTTCCAAACCTGGACGATGTGTTTGACGTATTCCGGTTCGGGGTACAGATCGGCCCAAGAGTAGGTGGGCTTGTCCTGGTAGGGATAATGTTCGAAAGAGAAGAAAGTGAAATCGCTCAGGCGCCCGTGGGCTTTCAGATAATCGACAAATCGTCCCAGCCATGAGACTTTCCCGGCTGCGTCTGGCCACACTTCAACATCATCGAACGTTCCTTCGAAAGGAGGACCTCCGAGCTTGGCTTCGGGAACGAGCCGATGAATCGCGGTAGCGAATTGCACGTACAACGCGCCATAGTCCTCGGGCAGTATGTGCTGTCCGTCGGCCTCTTCTCCCATCTCGATCCAGAAGATGGGATAGTGGCGCTTGTATAAATAGGCAATCTCGTTCGCCGCATCCTCCGGAGTGGAATACAGCATAGCTATCGGAACCATGGTGGGAAGTCCGCGGGTAACGCCGCTGGTGAAGAAGAAATCGAACCCGACTTGATCTCCTCTCGATTCGTCCATATCAGAAGCCGCATGCCACGGATCAACCGAAGAAGGCCAAGTCACAGTCTGATTGCGGCTGGGGAAATGAGTAACGTAATCGTTGAACTCGCCATCCGCCGAGAGAGCTCCGGCATAAAGTTCATTGATCGCATATCCCACGCAGTTTCGTTTGTCGGCAGAACCGTGACTGTCGCAGGTGTTGGACGATTCCGTCATCCAGATGCGGAGATAGCGCACAGGGATCATCCAGGAAACGAGCTTCAGCGTGACCGTACCACCCTTGCCTTCGGTGATCGTGCCCAGCGGAAAAGTCTGCCACGTGCCCTTAGTGGTCCCGTCATAGAAGGGCTCCAGTTCGCCGGTCCAGAACTGAACTGAGTAGTGCTTCGCGTAGGGCTCGGCCCACGCAATCCGAATGGCGTTGAGCGGAACTTTACTGCCCAGATCGATCATCACCCACTGCGGATGCAGTGAGTCGTCTTCGCCGGTAAAGGCTTTCGTAAGGTACGGATTGCTCTTCCAATACGATTTCGTATCGCCGTCGGTCAGCCGGGACCAGCCGTTTCCGTCGCCACGGCTAAAACCGCGATGCGGAAGCGGAGCGGCCCAGGAATGGCGGATCATCTCCGCAGTCGGTTCTGCATTGCCCACGAAGTAACCCTGTTGTTTTTCTGCATCGCTCCAGGTGCCGTTCGGGTTCCAATGCCAAGCCTCGACCATCAGCTCTGTGTTCTGGCGATAGGTCACGGTTTGCCATCCTGCGCCGAGAATCTCCTTGAGGACGGGGTCAGTGAGCAAGTGGTCGGGAGTTCCGGTCCTCAGCCGGTCGATCGCCGCGCCCAGAGAGTGTACCGGGCTGAACGTGTTGGCAACGTGGGAGGGCGCAGCGTCAACGGTGACCGTCTGCGCGATTGCTGCGCTCGTTGTCCAACTCACTCCCGAAAAAACGACCCCGATCCCGAAACAAACTGCAAGCACTCGGCCTTTGATGCTCGACACCATTGCTGCCTCCATGCAGGTTCCTCCAGGCCGTCGCACTCAAAGAAAGACTTCGGCGCGGATCCAAGAAGAACGCGTACTTTCATCCAGCGAAACTGTTCGTTTCGCTTAGAGTCCACCACCTGCCAGGATGACCGTTTATCTCAGCCACAGCGGGTGTGTCAACTCTTTTGTGCAGAACTGAATCGATTTAATACGCGAGTGTCGCAGGCGCATGCCGTTTGCATTCGAAAGGCTAGGCCTTTGGAACTGCGCTGAAGATCTCGACCAGGCGATCCGCGATTATTTTGTCCTCGCCATCCTTGAGCTGCCAGACCGCGAAGCCGAAACTGCTCGGGTCACTGGGATGGCGATGATGTTCGCCACGATTGTCACTGGAATGATTGTTACCAGAATGATTTCCACCAGCCGGAGCATCGGGATTGCGCCCCCGCATGCCGCTGGCTCCGGCTCCCATGCTCCCAATACCAACGGGCCGAGTGTCGGCCAGCTTCTGCATGACTTCCTTCCCGGCGATGTTCAGCTTCGAGGGATCGATCTGCCAGCTGTAACGCGGCGTCACGTTGCCCAGAGCTTGCGGGTTGAACTGCCGCGGCAGCGCCGTCACTCCGAATTTCTTTACCGCATCGGTGATCACCTGCGCGCGTTCGTCATAAATTTTCAACGAAGCATCGAGGTCCTGATTGACGAAGATTTCCAGCGCTTTCAGCATGCCGAAGATGGTCTCTTTGCCAACCTTGCAGCAACGGCCGATGCGATCTTCCTGCGGGCTCATGTTGAGCAGGGTGTAGTGGATCAGATCTTCTTTGCCGATCAAGATGCCCGCTGCCTGCGGTCCTCGGATATCCTTGCCGCCGCTGAACGTTACCATGTCGAAGCCGAGCGCCGGGTACTCCCAGAGCCGCTCTTTCGGCGGAACGTCCGCTGCAGCATCGTTGAAGGTGTAGACATTGTGTGCCCTGGCGACTTCAACCGTCTCGGGTCCGCTGACCTGGCCTTTGTCCGACAGAATGTTGGTGAAGTGGATCGCCACCGTCTTGGGATTAATTGCGGCAATCATCTCTTCGCGCGTCTCGACTTCGATCAGCTTGGCGCCGGTCTGCCGGATCTGATGATCAAACGGATAGCGATGGCTCTTCTGGATGATGACCTCGTTCCGGGGGAAATTGCTTACGTCGGGAATGTCGCGCATGCGAGGCTCAAGGTCTTCGGTCATCATCCCGGCGTAACCGACCACCATGGCTGCAGCCGCTCCGCCAGTCACCAGGCCGGTATAGCCAGCTGGGGATTTACACAAGTTCGCGATGAACTTTCCGGCCGCAATCTCAAGCTCATCGATCAGAACGAAGTGCTCGTTGCCTCTCCGAATCAGCTCCATGACTTCCGGCTGCATCACCGACCCACCGATGACGGTTACAGTGCCATTGATGTTGATGAGAGGAGTTACCCCCAGCTCGGCGTAGATGTTGCCGGTGGAACCCAGGCCTGTAGTGATCGGCACGATGGGGTTGCCATCGATTGCGGGCGCAGACGGCTTGGGCTTCTTTCCGAAGATGCTCGCAGCACCTGACTTCGCCGGAGCATAGAGGCTGCCAGCGGCAGCCCCGAGTGCGGCGAGAAATGAGCGACGATTCCAACGCAACTTCAAATTCATTCACAGCTTCCTTTCACGTCTTCGCGACTTATTTATCAGTAACGGGGATGAGTAAATTCACCACCTTCGCGCTGCCTACGATTTCAATCAGCGAGTCACCAGGAATCCATTCCAGAGCCATGCAGGCGCGGGACGGAGCTTTGCCCGGAGAGAAGTAGGTCCCGTAGATCTTGTTCAAAGCGTCGTACTGCGCTTTGTGGGCCTCGAATCGCGCCTTGCCGGTGGGCATGGGGATGGTGTCGGCAAGAGGCAGACAGAGAAAAACCTGCAGATGGATGATGCTGTCCATGGTGCAGCCTGCTCGCTCGACCGATTTCTTAAGCGCGTCCATAGTACGCGTGACGTGCTTTTCGAAAGGATCCGTCACCAGCACATGATCTTCTTTGGGATAGCCGTCATTGGAACCCGTGCCAGAGAAATAGTAGATGCCATCGTGTGTGTGGTTACCGCCGCCAGAGCGGCGAGGTGTATCTCCGCCAGGTGCGCTAGCGGGTGTGGGTGCACCAGCAGCAGGAGCCTGCTGAGTTGCGAAGAGTTTCAGAGCGCCGGTTACGAGAGCCACCATCGCAGCGATCTTGCCAAGGAAGTTGCGTCGAGTGTTGATTTTCACAGAATTTCTCCTTCGGGTCTTCAGTTGAGAAAAATCTGACAGCCAGCAATGATAGCGCAGGGACGAGTGGTCTATGGAGGATTCGGTCTCCGCTCGAGGGTTTGCACCACGACACCTGGACTTCGCGGTTCCTGAGTGGCGCGGTAACCGGCAGCCTCGCGGACTCCGACGACTCTGTCCCGGAGTCGGCTTCGAGTAGGTCGCCATTGATCCCTTCAAGCGATTACCAACCCATTTGGCGCATCCGCTCCAGGATGAGGACGCTGTAGTTATTCATGCGCTCGGGCCGTCGCTTCAGCGGGGCCGGCAGAATCGCGGCGAGCCGCGCTGCCTGTTCCCGTCCGATGCTTCGAGCCGCGGTTCCCTCATAGTAACGACATGCCGACTCCGCACCATAAATACCAGGGCCCCATTCAACTACGTTGAGATAGATCTCCAGAATCCGCCGCTTGCCAAGGAAGAATTCGGCCACCGGTACCAGCGTGAACTCGGCACCCTTGCGGAGGAACGAGCGGCTCGTTCCAAAAAATAGGTTCTTTACAAGTTGCTGCGCGACTGTGGAAGCTCCGCGAGTGCGACCTCCTTCCAAATCGT
Organism: uncultured Acidobacteriaceae bacterium; assembly: GCA_963809605.1. Taxonomy (GTDB): domain Bacteria; phylum Acidobacteriota; class Terriglobia; order Terriglobales; family Acidobacteriaceae; genus Sulfotelmatobacter. The sequence continues at coordinate 151,272 of CAWEKM010000002.1, forward strand.
CTTCGGCAGCGATTTGAATCTGATGCCAATCGAACCCGTGGTGCTGGTAGAAGCGCGCGTCCTCCGCAGCGATTACCGCGTGTTGTAGATCCGGCGAGATTTGGTTGAGCGGAATAAATATGTAGCGTTCGTGATAGGGCGTGTTGTGAATCCAAGCCTGCAACCGCCGCTGGATGTGTACCGCGGTTGTCGGTGGGTCGATCCACCGAGCGGCGACAAGGATCAGCGCGGCAAGCAGCCAAACGAGCACTGCGCCGATGACAAGCCATCGAACAAAGGATCGGAGAAGAGGCCTGCGAAGCGATGTCTCGGAGCGTACGTCGGGCTTTTCAATCACACTTCACGATAATAGCCCGGGCAAGAGCGCGATTGCGGAAACCAAAGTTGTGGCGATGCCTGCAAGGGTTCAGTAGCCCGCACAGAACATGCATAGCGAGGGCAAAAAGTAAGGGAGCCAACGTTGGCTCCCTTTTTTATCTCTTTTATTTTCTATGAGTTCTTTGGTTGCGGGGGGTGGATTTGAACCACCGACCTTTGGGTTATGAGCCCAACGAGCTACCAGACTGCTCCACCCCGCATTTCGATCATAAACAATGCCTGCGGCATCGTCAAACTTCCGGCCCGGCGGGGGGCCGAGTTCCCTACGGATTCCGCTGCGTGGAATTCCGCTCTTTCAGATCGCACCTGGATCTCGCCATGGGCGCATCCCAGGCCCGCTCCCCCGCATCGAACAAACGCCGAGATTCCGTTCGTGGAGATTCTAGTAAACTAGGAACTCAGGATAGTCGCGCCGCAAGGAGACACTATTTATGGCCAAGAAGGATCTCAATCCGAAAACACCCACCAGCGAGCGAGGGACCGTGAGTGCCCAGCCTCGTCTTCACCAGCGAGCCGATGCGATTCAGGAGTACGGCACGGTTTCGCACATGTTGCCTCTCGATCTTGAGGAGCCGGTTCGCCTGGAAATGACCGAGCAACTGAACCTGTTGCTCGCCGACACCATGACCCTGCGCGATCTCTACAAGAAATCGCATTGGCAGGTTGCCGGGCCAACCTTTTATCAGCTTCATCTCTTGTTCGACAAGCATTATGGAGAGCAATCAGAAATCGTCGACACCATCGCCGAGCGAATTCAGCTTCTCGGTGGCGTTTCGATCGCGATGGCTGCCGACGTGGCCGAAACCACGCGCATTGAGCGGCCACCGCGGGGCAGGGAAGAAGTGCCGGTGCAGATTTCCCGCCTGCTCGACGCTCACCAGATCATCATCGGGCATTGCCGTACCCTGGCTCGCCGCGCCGACGAAATTGGAGACGATGGCACCAATGATCTGGTAGTCAGCGACGTGCTGCGCACCAATGAACTCCAAGCCTGGTTCCTCAGCGAGCACCTGGTCGACGCGCCTTTAGTGCACGCAGAGCAGCCCCGCTTACGCAACGCCAGCTAACCGGTCTCAAATAAATCGAGCAGGCTCTCACCGTAGAGCCTGCTCGTGAGTTGTCTTTGAATTCTTGTCTCGGATGGCTAAGTCCGGCTGCCTGCCCTCAGATTGTCGTGGTCGTAATATTCGTAGGCCGACATCGGCTTTTCGCCGCCCTTCTTCCAGGTGCGCGAATCCTCCGGCAACTTGCCCAGCACGCGCGCCATTTCCCGGATATGCATTGCCACCGTGCCGCAGCACGCGCCGATGAAGTTGATCCCGATATCGCGAGCCTGCGATGCGTATTCGCCCATCTCCTTGCGCGTAAGCTGCAGCGGATCCAAGGCGTAAGGAAATTCTGCCAAGCTGGTGAAGTCCGGTTTCGCCTTTGGAGTGCGGTAGGCGACCGGCTGGCACGCCAGATAGCCTGATACTGCTTCGCGCATCTGCTGCATCGGCCCGAGAATGTGCTCTGGCGGCCTCAGACAGTTCATGCCGACAATATCGGCCCCGGCGTCGAACAACGCTTTCGCGGCGTCGCCCGCGCTCTTGCCGTCGGTGGTCTCGTCTTTGTTCTCGAAGCAAATTGTGACCATGGTGGGCAAGCCGGTTTTCTTTCCGCGCTCCACTGCGATCAGCGCCTCTCCAAGAAAAGAAAACGTTTCGCCGATGATGAAATCCACGCCCTCCTCGATCTGCACCGCCAACTGCTCGTCGAAGGTTCGCCGCACACGGTCAGCAGCCGACGCGCTACCCGGTTCGTACATCCAGGTCAGACTCAGGTTCCCCGCCACCAGGCACTGATCTCCCCCAACCTCGCGAGCAATTCGCACAGCGGCCCGGTTCAAGTCCTGCAGTCGATCTTCAAGACCGACCGTCGCCAGCTTGTCCCGGCTGGCATAGAACGTTAGCGCCTGCAGCACCTCCGATCCCGCTTCGCGAAATTCCACATGCAATTCGCGCAATGCCTCGGGATGCGTTAACACAACCTCCGGAGTAAACGGACCCGCGCGCACCCACCCTCGCTTCTCCAGTTCCAGCAGATATCCGCCATCGCCCAGTACCGGCCCTTCTTTTAATCTCTCCAGAATCCCTTTCTTTTTCATGCTTCCTCCTTATCCCGATGTTCCTCTTCGCGAGTCCTTAGCGTCCTTCGCGGTCAAAGGTTTAAGCTGCTGCTTTGAACCAACCCTTCTTCCAATCGCGCAAAGCTTGCCGCGCCGCGTTCCGTCCCGGCGCGCCGGTTACGCCACCGCCGGGGTGCGCTCCGGCCCCGCACAAATAAAGCCCGCGAACCGGCATACGATACTGCGCCCAGCCGGGCACCGGACGCATAAAGAAAAGTTGCTCCAGCCGCAAATCCCCGTGGAAAATATTGCCCTCGGTCAATCCATAAGTTCGTTCCAAGTCCAGTGGCGTAAGAACCTGCCGGGCCACAATCGCGCCCGGCACGTTGGGCGCATACTCGGCAATCTTCTTCACCACGCGATCACCGAGCAGTTCCCGTTTGTCATCCCAGTTTCCCTCACGCAATCTGTAAGGCACATACTGCACGAAGCAGGTCAGAATGTGTTTGCCCGGCGGCGCAAGCGACGAATCCGCGTTCGAGGAAACTACACAATCCACCCACAGCTCTTCGGGAATCTCGCCAAATTTTGCAATGTCATAACAGCGCTCGGCGAATTCCAGTGATGGGACCAGCGTGTAAAACGTCCGCTCCAAAGGTGTCGCCTGGGGCGGGGTCCCAATAAACCGAGGCTCTTCCGCCAATACGAAGTTCACTTTCGCGCACGGCCCATCCATCTTGATGCCGCGCACCGCAAACAGAAAATCCTCCGGCAGTTCGCGCGACGCAACCATCTTCAAGAATGTCCGCTTGGGATCGGCATTCGACAGAATCATCCGCCCTCGAACCTCGCTTCCGTCTTCCAGTACGATGCTGCACGCGCGTCCGTTTCGAACTTCAATTTGTGCCACCGAAGCGGAGGTACGAATCTCCACGCCTAACTTTTGCCCGGCCGCCGCCAGCGCCTGCGTGATCGCGCCCATCCCGCCCATCACATGTCCGTAGAAGCCCTGCAACTCATGCTCTCCGCCGCTCAGCAAATGAAACAGCAGCCCAATCGCCGTTCCCGGCTGGTACGGGCCGCCATGCTTGCCGTAGACGTTGTTCGCCAGAAACATCGTCTTCATCTTGTCGGATTCGTAGTTGTGATCGAGAAACTCTCCCAGACTGCCGGTAAGAAACGAAATCAGTTGCGCAATCTCCGCGCTCGAAATCCCGTGAAGCCGTTTGCCAACGCGAAATAAATCGGTCCATCCGCCAACCGTCGTCGTATCGATCTCTGGCGGCGGCTCCATGAAAAACGGTTGCAGGTAGCGCGCGAGCTTTTTCAGTTGATCGTCGACTTCGACGAACCGCGCCGCATCTTTCGCGGATATTTTTCCAAACTCCGTTTTCGCCCGTTCTCGACCCACCCACCACGGCACCACCTGCCCATCAGGGAAGGGAACTTGAATCGCCGGGTCGCAGGAAATCATGCGCAGGCCGTGATCGGCCAGCCCCAGTTCCGCAATCACTTCCGGCCGCAGCATGCTGGCAATATAAGAAGTAGTGGAAACCCGGCAGCCCGGAGCGATCTCCTCGGTCACGCAACATCCGCCGACGATTTCACGGCGCTCCAGCACCAGCGTGGAAAGTCCGCCCCGCGCCAGATACGCCGCCGCAGTCAGGCCGTTGTGACCACCGCCGACGACAATGGCGTCATAAATAAAGTTGGAAGCCGTTTTCACCAGGGCGAACTCACAGGTTTAGCAAGTCTGACTCGTAGTCAGCCGCATTGCCACGCGGAACCATACGTTACTGTACTACCCAATAAAAATGAAGTTGAAAGTTAGACTCTTCTCGTATATGCTTTCGTGACTTGGAGTCATTCATGAGTGGAATCGCCAGCAATCCCGTCGCCCCTCCGCGCTACACGCGGCAGCACCCACCCCGTCCGCGGTCCGAAGCCAAACGCTCCCGCATCATCGACGCTGCCATGCGACACTTCGCCGAGAACGGTTACCACGCCGCCCGCGTCGGCGACATCGCGGCCTCGCTCGGCATCGCCAAAGGTTCCGTCTTCCAGCACTTTGGCAGTAAGGACGGCTTGTTCTTCGAAGTCTACAAACGCGCCGTGCGCTCGTTTTCGAAATATCTGGACGCGCCCGCCGACGTGCGTGCCGCGGGCTTCTTCGAGGTTCTCTATTACTGGCTGGTCCGCACCGAACACCTGCTGCGCGAAGACTGGATCCCCTACCGCATCTCGCTGCTCGGCAACTACGGTACGGATCTGGTGTTGAAGCGTGAGATCAATCGCTTCCTCACCACTGAAGATCCCTACGGCACCGTCGCCTTCGTGCGCTTCGGAATCGAGCGCGGCGAGTTGCGCAAGGATATGGACATTGAAATGATCGTCTCCCTGCTCGATTGGACCTTTGAGCGCTTCCAGGATGCCTTGCTCACCGCCGAACTGGATCCCGGCCTTTTCCGTAGGCAGGGCGAGATGCCGGAGAAAAAAGAAGCGCGCATTCGGCAATTTCTCGCGCTATTGCAGGGCGCGGTTGGCGCCGCTCCCGCAGCTGCGATTCGTGGCCAGCGTGAGATACGCAAGATCGCTCCCGTCGAGTTGGTCGCCAGGCCGAAGGCTCTATAAGCAAGCCAAGCTGGCGCGGCGCAAATTAGTGTAGAACTTGTAAGAGCAGTTCAGATCATGCAAACTTCCATCGAACAGATCCTTTCCAGCTACGACGACCACGCGCCCCTGTCGCAGGCCTCAACCATTCCCGCTGTCTGGTACGTCGATTCCCGCATCGCCGAACTAGAGCGCCTCAGCGTATTCAGCAAAACCTGGCAACTCGTCGCGCGCACTGAACAGGTGAAATCCCCCGGGCAGTTTGTGAGCGCCAGAGTCGCCGGCGAGCCCATCGTTGTAGTCCGCGGCAACGACGGTGTCCTGCGCGCTTTCTACAATGTCTGCCGCCATCACGCCGCCGCCGTCGTCACCGAACCCTGCGGACAGGCTGCTCTCTTGCATTGCCCCTATCACGGCTGGAACTACGGCCTCGATGGTTCACTCAAAGGCATGCCCGAGTTCGAAGGCGTCGAGAATTTCGATCGCGCGCAAAACGGACTTGTTCCCATTCGAGTCGAAACCTGGGAGTGTTTCGTCTTCATCAACCTCGATACCTATGCTGCCCCGCTAGCAGAATTTCTCGGAGGCCTCGTCCGGCGTATGGCGCCTCTAGGTATCAGTAAACTGCACTACTTCGACCGCCGCACCTACGACATCAATTGCAACTGGAAAGTCTTCGTCGATAACTACCTCGACGGCGGCTACCACGTCCCGCATCTGCACAAAGGTTTGAATTCAGTTCTCGATTACAAGCAGTACACCATCGAGAACGAGGACCGTTACTGCCTGCAGTCCAGCCCCATGGTCTCTTCCGACACAGACGCCGCAACCGGGGCCGCTCGCAAAGGCGACCGCGCCTGGTATTTCTGGCAGCATCCCAACCTCATGATCAACTGCTATGAGGGATACATGGACACGAATCTAGTGATCCCCGTCGACGTCGATCATTGCCGCGTGATCTTCGATTTTTATTTCGGCGACATCAGCGACGCCCGCCGCGAATACAATGAGCAGTCGGTAAACGTAGGCAATCGCGTGCAGGAGGAAGATCTCGGCATCTGCGAAGACGTGCAGCGCGGCCTGAAATCGCGAGCTTATCGCGCCGGACGCCTTTCAGTCCGCCGCGAAGCCGGAGAACAATTATTTCACCGGCTCCTCGCGGTCGATTTGAAACGCGGTGCAGAGCCGATATCCGCCGCTGCCGATTAAAAGTACCCAACTCTAGTCGCCCTATCGATGGCATTCATTAGCCCCGGACGTAAGTCCGGGGGCAGGGAAGCAAGGGGAGTCCCGAAGGGACGGCACCAATTCTCGCGTTCGCACCACCAAAAATCGAGCGAAAGCTACGGCGAGGAAAAATGATCAAGACGCAAGAAAAGAGAAAAGAACGAATCGCCGCTACCATCCGTGCGCTCCTGCTGACTTTTTTTGCCTGCTCTGCACTGCTCGCTTCCGCCGCCGCCCAGGTCACCGCCATCCACGCGGGCAAACTGATCGATCCAGACTCCGGCAAAGTTCTAACTAACCAAACGATCCTGATCCGAGATAACAAGATCGAAGATGTAGGCAACAACGTGACAATCCCATCTGATGCCAAGATCATCGATCTCAGCAAGATGAGCGTTCTGCCCGGTCTCATCGACTGTCACACTCATCTCGCCGATGGCGCGCACGATTCCGAACCCATGGGCGTATTCCGAAAAACGGCCGCCGAACTCGCGCTCGAGTCAGTGCCCAACGCGCGAGTCACGCTCGAATCAGGATTCACCACTGTGCGCGATGTAGGCACGTACCGCGCTTTGGGAGATATTGCTCTGCGCGATGCGATTAATCGTGGCGACATCATCGGCCCCCGCATGTACGTCGCCGGCGCTTACGTCACAATTACCGGCGGTGCCGGCGCCGATACCGGCCTCGCTCCCGACATCACGCTGCCCTGGGACATGCACTACGGCGAAGCCAACAGCCCGTGGGAGGTGCGGCAAGTCATTCGCAAGCTCGCGCACGATGGAGTGGACCACATCAAGGTTCTCTCGAGCGGCGCTGTGCTCACTCACGGCAGCAATCCTCACTCGCAGGAATTCACGCTGGAGGAACTTCAAGCCGCAGTCGACGAGGCCAGCCATTTTGGATTGCGAGTCGAATCGCATGCCCACTCGCCCGAGGGCATCAGGAACGCAATCCGCGCGGGCGTGGCCTCGGTCGAGCATGCCACCATGATCGACGACGAAGGCATCGCGCTCGCCAAGCAGCACGGCACTTATCTCGACATGGATATCTACGATGAAGAGTGCATTCAGGAAGAAGGAAGACTCGGAAAGATGCCGAAAGACTTCCTCGAGCACGATGCTGCGCTGGGCCAGATCCAGCGTGATAACTTCCGCAAAGCCGTTGCCGCTGGCGCAAAAATGTCATTCGGCACCGACGCGGGAGTCTGTCCCTATGGCACCAGCGGCAAACAGTTCGCCTTCATGGTGAAATACGGAATGACTCCCATGCAGGCCATTCAAGCCGCCACCAGCAGCGCCGCCGATCTGCTCGGCCACTCCAACGAATTCGGCTCAATCAAGCCAGGAAAATACGCCGACATCATCGCCGTAACCGGCGACCCGCTAACCGACATTCGCACACTCGAAACAGTTCAATTCGTAATGAAAGAGGGCAAGATCTACAAACAATGAGCTCTGCGTGAATCGACGCGGGCTTCAGCCCCGGCGTCCCTGTCTATTGATGATCCCTGGCGATCGTCTCCTGCCAGGTCTTCGACTTAATCATCGCCCCATCCTTCAATAACTCACGCGTGTACTTGTAATAAAAGTTCTTCTGATCGGTCGTAACCAGCAAATGTCCACGCCAAGTCAGAGAGCGCCCTTTCAAAGTAAAAACAGTCTCAGCCTCGCCGCGCACTGAACAAGCCTCCGGATGCGCATCGTCGGCATCGTAGGTCAGATTTTCGTAATCAATTTCTTTCCCCCAGGGATATTCGCCGCTCTCCTGCCCCTTCCAGTGCACGGTAGTCTTGTGACGAGCTTCGTCGCGCTCGACAGTCCACTCCCCCGGCCACGGAAACCCTTCGCTCTTAAGATCGGTCCGTTCTTCTGATGGCTCAGGCGGCGAAAATGCAGGCGCCGCAACCCCGTGCTCAGGCACAACCGGCAACACAATGCGCGAACCATCGCTCCCGCCGAGTTCCAACGAGGTCGTCATCGAATAAGGCGTAGGCAGCATCATCGGCCACAGTGCATTCGAGATAGCCACGCGAATGCGATGACTCTTGGGAAACACCCACGAAGTTAAATGCATTTCAATGTCGAGTGGATAAACCTTGCCCGGCTCCAGATCGCGAGGCTCGCTCATGGAATCTCGTTGCGCGCCGTTGATCCCTGCTCCGGTAATCTGCGTAACCGTTCCATCTGGCGCCACATCCGAGAGCCGCGCAAACCAATCCGCCAACGGCGCCGTAGCCGAGGCGCGCAACAAGGCATGCGGACGTCCAAGGATGGCCACGTCAGCTTGCAACGGGGTAGAGTCGTACACCAGACTGAACGCATCCACCGGCCGCACATCGCTCAACAGTTCGCCCCACCAGAACCCAGCCTCCACGCCAATCGACGGCACATACTTAAGCTGATGCGTGTCGATCTGCGCGGCACTCTCCGCCAGCAAGTGATTCGACTGAAAAAATAAAGTCGACGGCCGCGCATCTTTCGGAGGCCAAACGTCCAGCCGCCGCCACTCCCCCGGCACGTTTTCCAGACTCGGATCAGGCGCATGCCAGTGCTGCATATAAATGACCAGCCTCGGATCGTGCTCCACGCCGGTGTCGCGTCCTTTCAGCCAATGATCGAACCAGCGCACCGCCTCATTTCGCCACTCAATCTGCGGCCCCGGCACAGCCTCATTCGGAAACGTATGGTTCCACGGCCCCACGATCGCCTTCACTGGCCCGCTCGACTGCATCAGCATGTCGGTGATGTTGTCGCGATAACCATCGAGCAAACCCCCGATCAGAAAACTTGGAATCGTAATCTCCTTCAGCGGACGCACTCGCTCCCGCCAGAACGGCCCATCATGCTGATGTCGCAAATAAAGCAGCGACCACGGAGGCGTCTCGAATCTCGGCCCCAGAACTTTATCGTCAAGCGTGTAATCCGGCGCGCCCGTCCATCCCTCCGCCATATCCATGTTCAACTCGAACTCATCGATGTGCGCCATGCCGTCGATGTAATGCACATCATCATGAAACAATTCCGCGGTAGCATCCGTAGCCAGAATCGCCTTCAACCCAGGCGCATGCCGCATCGCCATCTGCAGAGAATTAAATCCTCCCCACGAAATGCCGAACATTCCCACATTCCCATTCGACCAGGCCTGATGAGCCAGCCACGCGATCACCTGTTCGCCATCGACTTGTTCTCGTTCCGAATATTCCCGCTCCGGCGGTGCGCCCTCGCTCGCCCCAAATCCGCGAATGTCCACCCGCACGCTCACATACCCGCGCCGCGCAAAATAAGCGTGCTTGGGATAATCTCTCGCCGCCGTGCCATCATCTTTTCGATAAGGCAAATATTCCAGCAGGGCAGGGAACTTCTCTCCCGCCTTCGCGCCATCCGGCATATAAAGCGTAGCCGCTAGTCGCACGCCATCTTTCATGGGAATCCAGGCTTGCTCCATGCGAACTCCATAGGTGGGCGGGGAAGGCGGCTCGCTCGCAAAAGCTACAGAGGGAAAGAAAATAGATGTTAGTGACCCGAAGAAGAAAGCCCAGAGTGTCCAACGACGATCCGTTTTGATCAACGGTATCTCCTAGACGTGTGGATAGAAAGAAAACTACTCCTGCGATCCCTGTTCCCGCCGCATCGCCCGCAGATCAATCCCCAACTGCTCCGCCTTCTTGTAAAGATGGCTCCGCTCCAGCCCCAGCGACTTAGCCGCCAGACTGACGTTCGAATGACTCCGCTTCAATTCCGACAGGATCACTTCCCGCTCGAAAGCATCTACGCGCTCAGCCAGCGCTCCCGACGAAAATGGAGAAGAGACGGCAACGCCCGTGCCTCCACCTTTGGGCAGCGCGATCTCGACAGTCGCAAGATCAACTTGCCCGTCGGTCGCCAGCAACATTAACCGTTCCACCATGTTGCGCAACTCTCGCACATTACCGGGCCAGGCATACGACTGCAACGCCGCCATCGCCTCTGCCGTAAACGGAACCGCCTTCCATCCATTCTGTGCGCTCACCTGCGCCGCAAAATGCTCCACCAGCAACGGAATGTCTTCGCGCCGGTCACGCAAGGGCGGCAGCACCAGCGGAAAAACATAAATTCGATGAAACAAGTCCTGCCGGAATTTCTCCTCGCGCACCCGCGCTTCCAGATCGCGATGCGTCGCAACCACCACCCGCACATCCACGCTCACCGGCTTATCGCCGCCAATGCGCTCCACTTCTCCTTCTTCCAGTACGCGCAGCAGCTTGGCTTGCATGCCCAAAGGCATATCGCCAATCTCATCCAGAAAAAAGGTGCCGCGATCCGCCTGCTCGAACTTTCCGATATGCCGGCCCGCCGCTCCGGTGAACGATCCTTTCTCATGTCCGAAAAGTTCCGACTCAATCAGCTCTGCCGGAACCGCCGCACAATTCAAGGTCACAAATGCCCCGCCGGACCGCGCACTGCGCTCATGAATCGTCCGCGCCACCAACTCTTTCCCCGTCCCGGTTTCTCCCAGGATGCAAACCCGCGTCTCACTCGCCGCTACGCGCTCCACTTGCGCCATCACGCGCTGCATGGCCGCGCCCTGCCACACGATCTCATGCTTGCCCAGCCGCTGTTTGAGTTGCCGGTTTTCGCTCTCCAGCCGCTGCAGCTTCAGGGCATTCTCCACCGTCAGCAAAAGTTTTTCGGTCGAGATCGGCTTCTCCAGAAAATCCAGCGCGCCCAGCCGCGTAGCCCGCACCGCCGTTTCAATGTCCCCCTGCCCAGACATCATCACCACCGGCGCTGTCACTCCGTGCACCTTCAATTCCTCCAGCAGCGCCAGTCCACCTTTTCCCGGCATCACCACATCCGACAGGATCACATCGAAATTCTGCGCCTTGGCCAGTTCCAGCGCTTTCGCCGCGTTGTCGCACACCGTAGCCTCATGCCCAGCCAGCCGGAACGCCCGCGACAGCGAAGCCAGCGTGTTCGCTTCATCATCCACAATCAGCAAATTTGCTTTGGTCGGCAACCGTCCTCCGATATCTGAATAACCTCATCCCGCGTTCGGCGCGGACTCCGCATTCCGGGGCAACTCAATCACAAACGTTGTCCCCCTCCCCGGCAAACTCCGCACAAGGATTCTGCCTCCATGATCGCTCACCACCGACTGTACGATGGCCAGCCCCAGTCCAGTTCCATGCTCCTTGCTCGTATAATAAGGAGTAAAGATTCGCTCGCACTCTTCCGGCGTCAACCCCGCTCCCGTATCCGCAATCTCGATTACCACTTGGCCGCCATCGTTGCGCGTCCGCAGCGTCAGCGTTCCGCCCCGCGGCATCGCATCCATTGCGTTCAGCACGAGGTTTGAAATCGCCCGGTGCAACAACTCCGCATCTGCCGAGATCGCTCCCAGATGCGGATCGAGCCGCAGGTCGCAACTGATCTTCGCACGTCCCGGTGCCTCGAGCTGTGCCTGAAAGAGTTGTACCGCACCGCGAATCACTTCGTTCACCTGCAGCCGTTGCAATTGCGGCTGTGGCATCTTCGAAAACTCGCTGAACCTCGCAATGATCCCCTTCAGGTTCGCAATCTCCGCCAACAATGTTCGTGAGCTCTCCCGGAACACTTCCTCAAACTGCTCCGGCGTCTGCTGCCGCGCCCGCACCAGATTCTCCACCGTAAGCTGCAGCGGAAACAGCGGATTCTTCAACTCATGCGCCAGCCGCCGTGCCAGCTCCCGCCAGGCCGCGACCCGCTCTGCCTGCATCAGCCGTTCTTTTTGCCCGAGCAACTCCGTAGTCATTCGATTAAAAGAATCAGCGAGTTGCCCCAGTTCGTCGTCGCCCAACACATCTACTCGCACATTCCAATTGCCCTCGGCTACTTCCTGTGCGGCATGCGCCAGTTGCTCTACCGGGCGCGTCACCCGCGCCGCCGCCCAACTGCTCAGCAGAATCGCCAGAAGAATCCCTCCGCCTCCCACCATGAACGCCGCCGAGCGTATGTGCCGCATCAATGCCACATAACTCCGCCGCGAATTCCCAATCAACAATATCGCCAGCACTGGACGATCCTTGCCAGAACCCGCACCCAGCAGCGGGATGGCATGAAACACCTCATCCTCCGCTCCGTCCCCCGACCAATGCACCAGGCCGTTCGCTTCTTCTTTGGACCGCCGCACCGCATCGACCAAAGGTTCCAGCTTCTCCGCCGGCCGCCCGGCCTGGGAGCCTGACTCAGACGGATCCACCAGCAACTCCGCCGCAAACCGCTCGCCCCGGTTCTGATAAAGCAAGACCCGCATTCCCACCGGCATATCGATCCCGGAGAGAAAAGATTTGTCCAGACGGCGCCCGCCAATCACATAGACCGGACGCTCCCCCAATCGCGTCGCGCGCACGGCAAACAGTCCCAGAGCCGTTCCGTCTTGCAATTCCTCTTGCTTAAGAAACGCTCCCTGATCACCCGATGCAGCAAAGCTCCCAACTCCGCTGTCCGCATAACCAAACTTCGCTGGCCACTGCGCAGACGAAATAATCGTTCCATCGCTTTCCACAAATTCCAGAAAGTCGAGCCGGCTATTTTCCGCGATAGTCTTCGCCAGCTCAAAATAAGGCCCCGCATCCGCCTGGGGACGATTCAACTTCACCGCCATGCGCCCCACATCTTCCGACGCTGCAATCGCCTCCACCCGCCGCGCCACGTCCTCGCCCTGCCGATTGAATTCGCGCCGGAACTGCGTTACCAGCGCCGCCGTCCGTTCGTCCTCGCTACGTTCAAACGCCCGCCGCGTCACTGCCGACACCAGCAACGTCACCGCCGCAACCGATAAGAAAACCGTCAGCGCGAACACGGTCAGCAGTTTGCGGCGAAACATCATTGCCTTTCTTTTCCGCGGATCAACTCCATCCGAACCAGATTCTGTAGGATGCCACGGAATCGTTTGCATGATATCTCACCATCCAGCTTCATCGGAATGAAAGGAAAAGGCGCGGCTTCAGCCGCGCCACCACGCCCGCGGGTTCTCCGAGCAAACCTTCCCCAATTGTCGGTGAGTATTTCCTGGAGCCAAAGAAAATGGCCAGTGGTCCGAAGAGACCACAGGCCCCTTGACCCCTGACCCCTGACCACTATTTTCCCGGTCTGCCCTGACTAGCCAAATCCATGCCGCGCAACACATCATTAGCGAAAAAGAACTTCCCATCCGCCGGTACCATCATGATCTGCAGCTTGTCCGACAGCCGCTCCGCCACAATCTTATTAATCAGCAGCGGATTGTCTTTCAATATCGCCGCTTCGCTGTGCAGCCGCTCCGCGTCCGCGACCGCAGTCACGCGGATGCGATCCGCCTCCGCGTCCGCCAGCAGCCTGCGCCGCTCCCCTTCAGCTTTGCTGTCCATCACCTTGGCCTGCGCCTCGGCGTCCGCCAGCAGTTTCCGCCGCTCCCCTTCAGCCTTGCTGTCGATCTCTTTCGCCTGCGCTTCCGCTTCCGCATTCTGGATGGTAGCTTCCTTTCGTGCCTGCGCCTCCAACCGGCTCTGCTGAATCTGCTTCTCCTTAAGCGGCAAAGTGTATTGCATCGCGTCGGCCTCGCCCTTCGCCTGCAAAACGTGAACCTGCGCTTCACCCTCCGCCTGCTTCACCTGCTGCACCTTCGCCGCTTCGGCTTCCAGTTCGGCAATCCGCACTTCCTTAGTCTTCAACTCCGTCTCGACACTCATGCGGTCATTCTCCTGCTCCTTCAGCAGCAAAGTCTCCAGTCCCTTGGCGTATTCCGGGGGAAGTTGTATATCCCGCAGCATCACCTCTTTCACCACAATCCCATCCGCCGCCAGCTTCTGCGTGATCAGCGCCGAAGCTCGTTGCCGCACTTCCTCACGCTTCGCCGAAAAAACATCGCGCACCGTATAGTTCGGAACGATCTCCCGCCAAACACTTGCCACCGTAGGCGGAACAATTTCCTTTTCCACCGGACGCGGCAAATTCCCCTGGATATAGTCCAGCCGCTTCGCATCCAGCCGGTACCGCACCGTAATCGCCAGCCCCAAAGTCAGTCCTTCTTTGGCCTGCACATCAAGAAGCTGCGGCCGCGTCGGAAGACCACCAGCCGACGGCTTCGGAACTTCCGAATCCCCCGTAGTAAAAATCTGATCCCGAGTGTCAAACAGCGCCACATCCTCCACCAGCGGCATCACCATGTGCGCTCCGGGATAAAGCGTCCCCGGCACCGTTCCGCTCACATCGCTGATCCGCACCCCAGCCATGCCACTCGGTACCACCACAATGCTGAAAGCCACCAGCAGCGGTCCCCAGGCCAGCATCGCCAAAGCCAGCGAAGTTCGCCACCGCACCACCACCGGAGCCGCACTGACCGCTCCTCCTGGAGTAGCCAGCAATCTCCGGTACAAAAATTCGCGATACAAATCGTAAGTGAGAATACACACGGCCGCGATCATCATCGCCACGCCGCAAGTAATCAGCAACTCCCGCAAAGCCAGCATCGTAGTTCTCCTGTGCGCCTCAGCGCTTCTGCTCTGCCTTTTCCGGCACGGTCTGCGCGACGCTCTGTCGCGCGGTTTGCGGGACAGATTGCTGGATAAAGAACAGCCGGAACACCTGCCCGAAAATCAGCTCCTCCGCCAGGAACGCCACCGCCACCGAAAAAATCAGGCCCGCCACCACCGCCATAAATGTGATCGTCATCTGCATAGAGCCTCCCGTGTGCGCGTGCTGCACGCCAAGCTCTATCGCAGGATGAGGACCAATCGTGACGGTATTGAAAATGCGGGGCTTAATAGAAGTCGCGGAATCGCTCTGGTGTGGCTATTTGATGTCACTGCATCCAGCCAGACACAGCTAGACGCCGCTCCTTTTCTTTCCTGGTTTTTTCCGCGCCGCTGTGGTGAAGAGCTTCTTCCCGGGCCATTTGACTTCCCGTTCCCGCCGCCGCTATCTTTGCCCGCATGAACGTAGTCAAAGCCACGCGCCAATTCGAGGCCTGGCTCGCCCAGCGCACCCGCATCGATCAGAAAGATCTCCGCTTGAAACACTCCAACATGAAGAAAGACTGCTTCATGTTCCTCCGCGCCACCTACTACCGGTGGGCGCAACTCTGGCCGCAAGTCTGTCCCGACCTCGCCCATGCCCCAAAAGTCCTGGCCGTGGGCGACCTCCACGTCGAAAATTTCGGCACCTGGCGCGACATCGAAGGCCGCCTCATCTGGGGCGTCAACGATTTCGACGAAGCCTGGCCCATGTCCTACGCCATCGATTTAGTCCGCCTGGCCGTAAGCGCTCACCTAGCCGCCGAGGCCGGACATCTGCCCGTCAAGCGCGAAGACATCTGCGGCGCCATTCTCGAAGGCTATCGCGAATCCGTGCTGCAAAAAGGCTGCCCCTTCGTTCTAGGAGAAAGTCATCAATGGCTGCGCCGCATCGCCACAGGCGAACTCCGCGACCCCGTCCACTTCTGGCAGAAAATGGACGCGCTCCCCACCCTCAAAGCCGAGTGCCCCATCAGCGCCATTGATGCCCTCGAGCATCTCATGCCAGCTCCCGGCCTCTCCTATCGCCTCGCCCACCGGATCGCCGGACTCGGCAGCCTCGGCCATGCCCGCTACGTAGCCATTGCCGACTGGCGCGGTGGCCGCATCGCCCGCGAAGCCAAAGCGCTGGTCCCGTCGTCCTCGCACTGGGCTCAAAGCATCGACGCCGATAGGAATTGCGGCCCCGCCGAAATCCTCTACCAGACCATCATCAACCGCGCCGTCCGCTGTCCCGATCACTTCGTTCAGCTCCGCGGCCGCTGGATCGTCCGCCGCCTGGCCCCCGACTGCTCCCGCATCCTGCTCGCCTCCCTGCGCGCCCCCGATAACGAACTCCGCCTGCTCCACGCCATGGGATACGAAACCGCCAACATTCACCTGGGCACGCCAACCGCCCGCAAGGCAGTCCTCCGCCACATCGACAAACAAAAACCAAAGTGGCTGCACCAGGCCGCCGAACAAATGCTCCAGTCCGTCCGCGACGACTGGCAAGTCTGGAAGAAAAAAGGCTACGCCTGATTTTCACGTAGCGCCGGCGTCCCGCCGGCCATCGAAGATGCCCACGTGGGTATGGCCGCCTCGGGAGCCTGCCCTGAGCGAAGCCGAAGGGTCCCGCCGAGCGAAGCAAGGCGCCACGACCACAGACCTCACGATATCTGAATCTCGACGAACCGAAAGCGGGTGGAGCAGGCCTTCGAGGCCTGCATTAAAAGCTCAAACACGTGGAACCGGGCTTTAGCCCCTGAGGTGCTCGTGCGTTACACTATCTCGCCGCCATGCCGCGCACTTCCCATAATCCCAACGACCTCCTAACCTATCTAGAAGCCGCTAAAAACCAATTCAACCCCGGCCAAGCCACGAAAATCCAAGAGCTCCTAACCCAACTCTCCAATCTCCAACTAGATCCCCACCAGCTAATCCGCTTCCATGAAGCGCTTCTATTCCTGCGCGCTTTCCCGCACGCCCCGTCCGAAATCCCGCGCATAGAAAATCTCCTGAATACCTTCCATCAGCGCATAGAAAAACTCCGCGCGGCAAACGCCGACATGTCCATCTTCGACGACTTCGACACGTCCGGCATAGCCGGCACCGCCATGCAAGACACACTCTCCTTCGACGTAGCCCGTTGGCTCGTGCATCGCATTCCCAAGAACATCGAAATCGCCTGGAACGATTACTGGGACGACTACCAATCCGAGCGCGCCCGCGGCAACACCTGGCCCCGTTTCATTCCTCTGTTAGAAGAGGACGCCGACGTAGAAGCCAACATCCCATGGTCAAGCTGGATCGACGCCGCGAGAGGCCGCGAGAACGCAATCGTCTGGCTGCTAAACCAATTCGCCAAACTCCCGCTCCCAGCCCGCCAGCAATCGGAACTCTACGATTCCCTGCGTCTTCCGCTCCGCTGGAAACTGGAGAATTTAAAACTCTCCCGCACCCGCAACTGGACCCGTCCCCGCCGTTTCTACTTCCACGATTCCGCGCTAATCCAGCGCAGCGAAGTCAATCTCGCTCAAGAGCTATCCAAGCCCGCTCCTAAACTACACAAACTCTCCCGCGCTGCCGGAGAATCCGTAATGCAATCCATCCGCGAAATCATGGTAGTCCGCTACCGCGAACTCTACGGCACCACGCTGGGCGACCCAAGCACAGTAGTCCAAGCCGACCTCGGCCGCGGCGTAATCATGCATTTTTGGGGATTGCCTCCGACCTGCCGTCTCCCGCTCCGTGCCTACGTCGCCGGCTACACCCAAAAAAACGGAGTCCCCATCAACTACATCGAAGCCATCGGCCTTTGCGAATGGATAGAGGTAGGCTTCAACACTTTCTACACCTACCGCCAGGGCGAAACCGCCTGGATCTACGCCCAAGCCCTGCGCTGCCTCCGCGCCCTGACCCACGCCGATTGCATTTCCATCTACCCGTACCAGATCGGCCAGAACAACGACGAAGCCATCGAAAGCGGCGCCTTCTGGTTTTATCGAAAACTAGGCTTTCGCCCCGGCCGTCCCGATCTCCAAAAGTTGTGCGAACGAGAAGAAAAGAGAATCGCCGCGAACCCAAAATACCGTACGCCCGCCCGCACCCTGAGGCGCCTGGCCGAAGCCCACATGTTCTATGATATGCGCCAGCCGCTGAATCCTCCGCTCGCTAGTCAGCACGTCGATCAGCCGCGAAGCGACGCAAGAATGCAGCCCAGGGCGCAAGCCCTGGGTAAAAACAACAAAAGTGACCAAGCCCCGAAGGGGCGAAAGAACGTCCCCGGCCCCTGGGACACCTTCTCCACCCGCAACCTCGGCCTCAGAATCAACCGCCGCATGTCGCGCGAATTCAACGGAGATAGTCAGAGAATCCGTCAAGCCTCGACGACAACGGTAACCCAAGCTCTAAACCTCAAACCCACGCGCTGGACGCAAGAGCAAAAACATTCCCTGGAAAACTGGTCCCTCGTCCTGTCCGAAATCCCCAACCTATCCCGTTGGACACGTAACGAAAAAGACCAACTGACAAAAATAATCCGCGCCAAAAGCGCGTCCACCGAACCGCCCTACCTCCGCCAAACCCAGCACCACCCTCGCCTGCGCTCAGGACTACTCCGCCTGGGCTCAAATTCTGACTTGTCATCCTGAGCCCGGCGCGCTCGAATGCCGCCGAAAGCCACCACGCGAAGGGACCTATGCAACTCCCCGCCGCCAATTCTGCTCGTTGCCCCCGACTGAGCCCTGCGCAATGCCGAGGGGTCGGCGTTTGACTTCGCAAAAATGCTAAAGTCTTCCATGTCCCATGCCCCACCCCATCGTCCTCTACGACGGCGTCTGCGCACTCTGCAACCGCTTTGTCCAATTCGTCCTCCGTCGCGATCACAACGCCGTCTTCCGCTTCGCCTCGCTGCAGAGCGCGTTCGCCGCGCCCATCCTAACCCGCCACGGCGCCAGCCCCACCGATCTCGACACAGTCTACGTCGTCGTCAATCATGAACTCCCCGACGAATATGTGCTCTCTCGTTCCGAAGCCATCCTCTTCGTCTTAAGGGACCTGGCAGGTCCCTGGCGCGCACTCGCATCGCTGCTGCAACTTATGCCCAAATCCCTCCGAGATGCCGTCTACAACGCCGTAGCGCGCCGCCGTTACCGCATCTTCGGCCGCTACGAAGTCTGTATGCTTCCCCCAGATCAGGATCGCGGCCGCTTCCTGGATCTCTAGATAAAATAATCTTTAGATATAAAAGCGACTGTCTCCAAAAATGTTTTGCAGCAAGAATTGACGTGCACGTGCTGAAAACCGCGACGGCAGGAGAAGGCGGGGCGCCTTCTCCTGCACCATCACTCTTCTCTATTCGCCAGTTTGAGCTACTACCGCCTGATGAGTGTCACGGGCCAACTCCGACTGCACATTCTTTTGATAAAGGAACTCTTGCCCGGATAAAGCCAGTCGAGTACCCTCAGCTGTGGCGGAGCCTAGGCAGGACTCGACCAAGGGCGGGGCCGCACCAAATCTCACGCGGAGTGGCGTTCTTTGAATTCCTCGATCTTGGCCTTGGCCTTCTCTTTCGTGTCATCCACAGACTGGCTGATCTTCTCCCTGCTTTCGGCGGCCTTTTCGGAAGCCGCTTGCTTGTGCGAGTCGTGAATCTGCTTCGCGGCGTCTTTCGCGTCACCCCAGGTTTCCTTCGCCGCGCCTTTGGCCTGATTGACCACTCCTTTATTCGCTAATTTATCGTTACCAACACTTTCTCCGACGCTCTGCTGCACCTTGCCCACTGCCTGATCGATCTTGCCAGTCACCTGATCCTTATTCATGAGTTCCTCCTCTATTTTGTCTCGTTGCGGCATTCTTCCGAATGCGGTTGAGGCCATCCTGTGCTTGAATCCTATCGCGTGTATCTCGCATGGGCCATCGGGAGAACCGGGTAGATGGACTGAATTTAAACAGCAGCCTTGTCGGACAGTTTCGAAACTACGGGCAGGTCACGACAACGAGTCACGCGCTCTTCCGGATTTTCGCCGCCATCTTTCTTGCATTCGCGGTCTGCGGTTTCGTGCGAGCTGCGGCGACGCTTCGTTTCTTGTTATTCTTTTTCTTGGGTGCGGATTTGACTGCGGGCACCAATTCCAGCTTAGGCTGTTTCCCCGCGCGATGGTGGCCATGCTGCAACGGCTGGATGCGCGCAGCTTCTTCATCCACTCGTAGCTGATTGGCGGCATATTTCTCCCGCTCTTCGTCAAGGTATTCTGCGATCGTTTGAGTGCTCATGGCTGCGAGTGTCGCAGAAGTGTGTGATGCAAATCTGTTTCATTTTGGCCACTCTGGGCCGTTGACGATGGTTTTGATTTTGACTTGGACCGGGAAGGGCACGGCTTAAGCCGTGCCGCAAAGCTTCCCCCAAAATGGAACCCGGCTTAAGCCGCTGAGGCAACCCCCCGCTAGCCAAGGGATGTCATTCCGAGTCGGGCTGAAGGCCCGGTGAGGAACCTGCCGTCCCCTTGTCATCCTGATGACAACGAAAGTCCCCGAATTGCTGCTGCTCAGCCTATTCTTCGCTCAGGTCTAATCTTTGCGTGGGCTTTCCCGCCAGATCTCTTTTCTGCAGAGTGCGCATCAATCGCTCATCCTCGGCGATCAGCTTTGGGCTTCGTCTTTCACCACTATGGATTTCAAGCAGTCTCTGCATCAA
Source organism: uncultured Acidobacteriaceae bacterium (assembly GCA_963809605.1). GTDB lineage: Bacteria > Acidobacteriota > Terriglobia > Terriglobales > Acidobacteriaceae > Sulfotelmatobacter. The sequence goes on from CAWEKM010000002.1 coordinate 171,783, forward strand.
ATCAGCGTAGTTCTCCATGACTTCCTCCGCGACCGGCCACGGCAGGTTAGTTCGCAGAAATAGTAAGCGGCATCCCGAACGCAAGGCTGTCCAAAATTGCTCATTTCCGGCCAATGGTTCGGCATTTCGAGCCGGGCTGAAAGCCCGGCCAGAGCCTGACCTGAGCGAAGCCGAAGGGAACCTGCTTGGAGTTTCGTTGTCATCCCGAGGAAGCGGAGTCGCACGCGAAGCGGGTGGCTCCCGACGAAGGACTTATGCAACTTGCTGGCAGTTCCACGAACGAGGCTGCCCACCCGAAGGGGTGGGCGCCACGAACCTCGACCTCGTCGTGATTCGTCGCTCCAAACAAGATAGGCCTCACGCGAGAGCCGAAGTTCACATCCGCGAAATCCCCCCGAATAATCGTCCGAGGCACCCACCCTTCGAAAATCGCGAAGGGTGGGGCAGTCTCAGTCGCGGTAGTGCAAGCGGCCCAGCCTCTGTTAGAGATCAGAAGGCTGCGGCAGTGGAAGGAGGCGTGCAGTGACGTGGAAGAGCGGCGCTTCAGCGCCGCGTAGAGCCCCACGATTCAAGCGGGCTTCAGCCCCGGGGCTCTTGCTTTTGACCGGGAAGGGCACGGCTTAAGCCGTGCCGCAAACCAAAATGGAACCCGGCTTCAGCCGCTGAGGCAACCCGCTGCTCGATTGTCATCCTGAGGAAGCGGAGTCGCCCGCAAAGCAGGGCGACTCCCAACGAAGGGACCCATGCAACTCGCCTGCAGTTCCACGAATGAGGCTGCTCCACCTTTCGCGGTTTTCGAAAGATGGGCGCCACCGACCTCGAGCTTCGTCTTGATTCGTCGATCCAGCCACGTGGATTCCGCGCGAGAGCCGAAGTTCACATCCGCGAAATCCCCGGAATACATCGTCCGAGGTACCCACCCTTCGAAAACCGCGAAGGGTGGGGCAGCCTCAGTTGTGGTAGTGCATAAGGTGGGCCAGGGCCTTCACTCCGACGCTGGCGTCTTCTTCGAGGTTTTCCATGTCCTGAAAACCGCCGTTAAGGCGGGCGGCATTTTGCTCTTCTGGTTCTGAGGAACGGCGCCTACAAAGGTTCCACTGATTATGTAGACCTCACCCCCGTCGGTGTTGAAGGCCAGCCCGTCCTGTCCCCAGCGGATCAACCGAAGTGGGTTACCCTTTACGTTGGGGATGGTGATCTCGGCGACCGGAGTGAATTGAGTCTGATTAAAGGACTCGATCGTGAAACTTCCTCCGCCGAGCTGAGAGCCGGTCTGACCCAGGAAGAACGCAGCGTTCAGAGTGGAGTCCGGCACCATCAGACCCGACACCTGAAATGTACCGGCGACCAGACCCGTCGATGGCACCACTACGGTGCCACCATCCCCATAAACAAGTTGCGTGCCGGGATCGTAATGGATTCTGAAATTGTATCCAGTGAAAACGTTCGGATAATCTTGGTCGAGGACCACGCCACTGGAACTGACGGTGAGCGTGTAGAAATCAAACGCACTGTCCTCATTGTTCGCCGCGTACAATGCTGTGTTATCTGAGCCCCACTGCAGTGAGTCGAAGTAGCTGCCTCCGTAGGTCCCAGATCCCGGAGCGGCGGTCGGCCTCGGAGTGGCATCGTCGTAGATCACGAGACCGGCAACTGCGCCAGCGACACCGTAGCTTCCTAAAGTCACCGCGGTGGTGTGAGCATCTGTGGGCGCGGCTTGAAGGTCGATGGCGTAGTTTTGCCCAAAACGGCTGGCTCCCAGAGAGTAATTGATGTCAGGAGTCAAGCCCGGCAGAGTGAACCGCTGCACGGAGTATCCTCCATTGAGGCCGAGTAGAGGTATCCGCTGCTGGCAGAGACAGCGAGCACGTCCGGCTCGCTCCCCGCAAATTGCGACGAGACAATAATCCCGGTCGCAGGGTTCAAAACCGAGATCGTATTTCCGTTCGCGGCTGCGGTGCTCGGTACCGAAAGATAGATAACCTCGTTCACGGGGTCCCAGACCAAATCATTGCTCGCCTGGTCCACCGTAGTGAGCGTGTAATAGCCGGCGGCGATAACGCTGAAGTTCACGGGTGCCGACGTTCCACCCCCAGGAGGAGGGTTCACCACTGTAATCGCATAGGTTCCCGGGACCGCCAGGTCGGCGTCAGGAATCGCCGCCATCAGTTCGCCCCCTCCGTAGTTTGTCGTCGCCAGGGGCGAACCGTTCCACTCCACCTGCGACGATGGGACGAAATTTGTACCAATTACTACGGTCGTGAATCCAGAACTTCCCGCCTGCGCCGAGGTGTTCCCGACATTCCCAATACTGGGTACGGGATTCGTAATGGAAAATGTGGCCGGAGCCGAGGTCTCCCCGTCCGGATTTAGGACCGTCACCGAGATATCTCCCGAATTCAAGGTGTCGTCGCCATATAGGGTTGCCTGCAACTCGGCGCCGGAGACGAACGTGGTGTATCGCGCAATAGAGTTCCACTGCACTTGCGAATCGGAGACGAAGCCGGTTCCGTTAACGGTCAGAGTCGCCAACTGAGAGCCCGCCAACGCTGAGCTTGGACTCAGCGAGGTAATCGTGAGTCCTGCGTTTGAGTTGATTGTGATTTTCGCACCGGCAGAGACTCCGCCTCCGGGCGAGGGGGTTGCGACGGTTACCGTGGCCGACCCGCCGTTCGCAATATCCGCAGCATTGATCTGTGCTTGCAACTTTGTGCTTGAGACGTAGGTCGTCGTCCGGGCGCTGCCGTTCCATTCCACCGCCGAGCTCGAGATGAAGCCAGTACCGTTGACCGTCAGGGTAAAGCCGGACTCTCCTGCGCCAACGGATGTTGGATTCAGCGACGTAATCGACGGAACAGGGTTTCCCCCTCCGCCGCCACTGGACATGCTCGAACTCGACCCGCACGCCAAGGTCATCGCCAAGACACCTAGGCACAGAATCAAGGCAGCAATTCTGCAAATCAGAGACGTTGGGTTGTTGTCCACACGACCACCCTCGGGGAAGGACGAGAATTATAACCCACAGCTGCTGCTCTGAAGCTAAAGGTTATTGGCGGCGAGCCCTGCGCTAAGGTCGCCGCCTTTACACCCCCACCCCCCGCCTGCTATCCTCACTAAGTCACCAAGATAAATCGAAACCAGAACAGGAGTGCACCAGGTTAGTGTTAGCCAGAGAGCAAAAGAAATCCGTAATTGACCAGTATCAGACGCACGCGACTGACACGGGGAGTCCCGAGGTTCAGATCGCCATCATCAGTGAACGCATTGGCCAGTTGACGGACCACTTCAAGACGCACCAGAAGGACCACGGCTCGCGCCGCGGCCTGCTCATGCTGGTCAGCAAGCGGCGTCGCTTGCTCGACTACCTCAAGAGATACGATTCCGAGCGCTATAAGACGGTCATTGGCAAGCTCGGCATCCGCAAGTAATTCTGGGTCAGGTAAATCCAGAAGTTGTTCCCATAACGTATCTGAGAACGCCGCCTTCCGCTCGAAGCCGGCCGGCCATTGAGGATCTTCTGCAACGTGCATCTTTTGAGCGCATCCCACCACACCAATCTCGATCCGAGATCGATGAATGTACAGACGCGCGTCTCTCTCCCAATCTGCCTGGAGCCGGAAGCTGACAGCTAAGAGCTGAAAGCTGATAGCTGTTCCATAAGGATGAAACATGAAACCAGAAGTTAGCAGCGTTACCGTAGACCTCGCCGGCGGCAAACAAATCTCATTTGAAACTGGAAAATTAGCCAAGCAAGCCCACGGCTCAGCCGTGGTGCGCCAGGGCGACAACGTCGTGCTCGCCACTGCGACCGCGAACGCCGACCCGCGCGAGGGAATTGATTTCTTTCCCCTCACCGTCGATTACCGTGAATACACCTACGCCGGTGGACGCTTTCCCGGCGGCTTCATCAAGCGCGAAGGCCGCATGAGCGAGCGCGAAGTGCTCACCAGCCGCCAGATCGACCGCCCGGTGCGTCCCATGTTCGCCGACGGATTCAAGTGCGAGACCCAGGTCATCGCCTTCGTGCTCTCCGCCGACACTAATAATGATCCCGACGTGCTCGGCATCAACGGCGCCTCGGCCGCGCTCACGCTTTCCGATATCCCGTTTCTCGGCCCCATCGGCGCAGTCCGCGTAGGCCAGATCCACGGAAAGTTCATCATCAATCCCACGTACGACGAAATGCGCGAGAGCGTGCTGAACATCATGGTCGTAGGCACCTCCGATTTCATCGTGATGATCGAGTCGGGCGCGAAAGAAGTCAGCGAAGAGACCGTGGTCGATGCGATTGAGTTCGGGCACACCGAAGTCAAAAAGATTTGTGCCGCTCTCAAAGATCTGCAATCGAGAGCAGGGAAGAAGAAGAGAGAAGTCACCCCGCCGGAATTCGATCAAGCCTACTACGACGCATTGAAGAAAAAAGCTGGCGCGGAACTCTCCGACGCACTCGACACCAGGAAACATCCGAAGGCGGAAAGCCACACGCTGGCCAAAGAGGTAAAGAAAAAGCTGCAAGCCGAAATCCCGGCGGATGATGAAGCAGCGCAGGCAAAGTTAAAGCAATACTTCGAGGTTCTCCGCGAACGCATCTTCCGCGAAGAAGTAATCGAAAAGAAGCGAAGACCAGACGCGCGCGCCTTCGACGAAGTCCGCGACATCTGGATCGAAGCCGGAATCCTGCCCCGCACCCACGGCAGCGCCATGTTCACCCGCGGCGAAACCCAAGCCCTGGTAACCACAACGCTTGGAACGAGCGACGACATGCAGCGCCTGGAAGGCTTCGAAGGCGAAGCCAAAAAGCGCTTCATGCTGCACTACAACTTTCCGCCGTTCTCGGTGGGGGAGGTTGCTTTCTTGCGCGGGGCTGGACGGCGAGAGATTGGACATGGGGCGCTGGCAGAGCGCGCGGTGTCGGCGGTGCTGCCTACTGAAGAGGCTTGGCCTTACGCGATGCGCGTGGTATCGGACATTCTGGAATCGAATGGGTCGTCGTCGATGGCCACGGTTTGCGGGGCTTCGCTTTCGCTGATGGATGCCGGAGTTCCGTTGAAGGCTCCGGTGGCGGGCGTCGCGATGGGGTTGGTGAAGGAGGGTGAGCAGTATGCCATCCTTACCGACATTGCTGGAGCCGAGGATCATTACGGCGATATGGACTTCAAAGTTGCCGGAACTCGCGACGGCATTACTGCGCTGCAGATGGATATTAAGGTTGCCGGCATTACTTCGCAGATTATGCGCGAGGCGCTGGCGCAGGCGAAGCGGGGGCGGCTGCACATTCTCGGGAAGATGGAAGAAGTTATTTCCAGCGGACGGGAGAAGATTTCTGACTTCGCTCCGCGGTTCTATACGGTGCAGATTCCGGTCGATAAGATTCGCGATCTGATTGGGCCGGGCGGAAAGATGATTCGCTCGATCGTCGAGCAGACCGGAGTGAAGATCGATGTGGAGGATTCCGGGCTGGTGAAGGTAGCGTCGAGCGATCAGGCTTCGGCGGCGAAGGCGCTGCAGATCATCGGCGATCTGACGGCGACCGCGGAAGTCGGCAAGACGTACCTCGGGAAGGTTACTCGTCTCGCGGATTTCGGTGCGTTTGTCGAGATCATTCCTGGCACCGACGGACTGCTGCACATCAGCGAAGTGGCGGAGCATCGCATTGGCGATATTCGCGACGAGTTGAAAGAAGGCGATCAGGTTCTGGTGAAGGTGCTGGCGGTGGAAGGCAACCGAATCCGGTTGTCGCGCAAGGCGATTCTGAAAGAGCAGCGCGCCAAGATGGGCGGCGGCAGTGCGGAAGGCTTGCCGGCGGCGGCTGGGGCCGAGAGCGAGTTTGCTCCGGTTACGGCAGCAACAGGTACGGTGGTGATTGAGGGCGGCGGCGATTTTCCTGACGAGGCTGAAAGCGAGCCGAACTTCAACCGCGACGGCGTTGCGCATGTTGGCGGCGGTGGCGGTGACCGGCCTCACGGTGATCGTCCGCATGGCGGAGACCGTGGCGGACGCGGCGGACGTCCGGGCGGCGGGCGGGATCGTGGACGCGGCGGGCGCGGGGGCCGGCCTGGTGGTGGCGGGCGCGATCGTGGACGTGGCGGGCCTGGTGGCGGGAGACACTAGAAACCTTTCGCCACGGATTTTCGCGGATTCACGCGGATAAAACATGAAGGCCACGATACGAATCGTGGCCTTTCTTGTGCTCGGGCAAAGTAGTTTTGGGGCACCCTTCGACTTCGCTCAGGGTAGGCTCTTCGCGCGGTGGCTTTCGTCGGCTCTGGAACACGCGGGGCTCAGGATGACAAATCCACAACAAAAATCAAAGTGATAGTGAGGGCCAAAGGCGACGGACAGGAGTGTCCCGTCGACGATCAAAGGGCCCCGCTATTATAGAGAGAACATTTTCTTGCTGCGCTGTAAGGAGGAGTCATGTACGAAGTGATTCTGAAGCGGTTTGAGAATCCGGATGAGGTGCGAACTTTTGAAAAAGGGAAGTTCGAAGTTGTCCAGGTGGGTGGGGTGACGATTGGGCGCGCGACTTATCAGCCCCACTGGAAGTGGTCTTTACATGTGGGGAAGGCTGCGGGTGTGAAAAGCTGCATGGTGGAACATGTTGGCCTGGTGGTTTCTGGTCGGGCGACGGCGGCCATGGACGATGGCCGGGTTATCGAGATGAAGGCGGGCGACTTGTTTTATATCGCGCCGGGGCATGACAGCTGGGTGGTCGGCGACGAGCCTTATGTCTCGCTGCATTTCATGGGCGCCAATGAGTATGCGCAGCAGAAGAAATGATGGCGGGGAATATAGTGCCTTTCGACATGCCGAAAGCCCTACCCTTCCCGATCTTGGCCCCTAGCATGGGCCGTGCAGACACCAAAAAAATGCATAGGTCCTTCGCGTGGTGGCTTTCGGCGGCGTGGAGCACGCGGGGCTCAGGATGACAAAGGATCTGAATCGCTGCTCCATCAAACAGATATAATGCGGCGTTCGTCTTGGGTGAGAACTTTTGCCTAATCGTCAAACTATGAATTCACAGCCTCTTACTTTTTTTCTGGCGGTCGCGATCCTGATCGTGGTTTGGATCACGGCTTTTGCGGCGAAGCGGCGCGGGCGGCCCTTTCTTGAAGCGGACGGTGGTGCGGTTGAGCGCTGGAGCACGCGGCAGCTTTTGCTGGCCAGCTTTCTCACGCTCTTTGCCGAGCTGGCTTTCATTCGCTGGATTGCGGTGGAGGTGCGGGTCTTTGCTTATTTCAAGAACCTGGCGCTGCTGCTTTGCTTTGTCGGATTCGGGCTGGGATGCGCGCTGGCTGGACAACGAGCGCGGTGGAAGTCCGCTCTGCTGGCTTTTCTGGGGCTGTTGCTGATCGTGCGAATGCCGTGGCGGGGCGCGGAATTGCTGGAAGGACTCTCGGAAAGTTTGGGAGGAGCGGGGGACATTGCGATCTGGGCCACGGGAAATAATTCGAACTGGTTGCAGTATGGGATGGCGGTACTGGTTGCGGGAGCGCTATTTCTGTTGATCGTTTCTGTGTTTGTGCCGCTGGGGCAAACCGTGAGCCGGCAGATGGACCTTGCGCCGAGCGCCTTGCGGGCTTACTCGTGGAATCTGGTGGTGCAGCCTGGTGGGCGTAGTAGCTTTTTTCGCGGTGAGCCTCATGATGCTGCCGCCTGCGGTTTGGCTGGGAGCGGTGCTGGTCGGCTTTGCGTTTCTGCAGGCTTCGCGGCGGGACATCGTGCTGGTCGCAAGCCTCGTCGTTCCTTTGTTTTTGCTGCCGCATGGCGAAGCTGGTCCCGATACCACGGTCTTGTGGACGCCGTACCAGCAAGTGCAATACACGCCCCTGCACACTCCAGATGGCGAAGTCTACGGCGGAGTGATGCGGGTGAACCACGCGCTCTACCAGAAGATCGTGAATTTATCCGATGCATTTCTGGCGCGGCATCCGCGTGCGATGAAGGAAGCGCCGGATGAGAATCCTTACAACCTGCCGTTTCGTTTTGCAGTGCCCGACCCGGCGGTGATGATTGTTGGGTCGGGAACGGGGAACGATGTGGCGGCGGCGTTGCGGCATGGCAGCCGGCTGGTGGATGCGGTGGAAATTGATCCGGCAATTCTGGGGCTGGGGAAGCGGAAACATCCGGAGCATCCTTATGATTCGCCGCGAGTGTCGATTCATGTGGACGATGCGCGCGCATTTCTGAAGCGGACGAAGCAGAACTACGATTTGATCCTGTTCGGGTTGCTGGATTCGCATGCGCAGTTTTCCGACTACGCGAACATGCGGATCGACAATTTTGTCTACACGGCGGAATCGTTTCGCGAGGCGGCACGGCATCTGACGCCGAATGGCGTTATTTTTGTGAAGTTTCAGGTTGACCATCCCTGGCTGGGAACGAGGCTGGTTGAGATTCTGCAGCAGACGTTTGGGAAGGCTCCGGTGGTCTTTCTGGCAGAGTCGAATTACAGCGCGTCGGCGACGTGCTTTGTGATCTCGCAGGGGAACCGCGTGGATGAGGCTCTGGGCGCCGATCCGCGGCTGGCGGAGTTTGTGCGCAAGAATACGTTTGCGGTGCCGGCGGAACCGGTTCCGGTTACCACGGACGACTGGCCTTATCTTTATCAGGAAGGGAAGTGGATTCCACGGACTTACTATTCGATTGGGGTGCTGGTGATTCTGATCGCGATTGGCTTGTATGCGCAGATTGGAGGAGTTCGGCGAAATGCGCCTTCGCTGTTTTTCTTCAGCATGGGCGCGGGATTTCTTCTGCTGGAGACGCAGGTGATCAGCCGGCTGGCGCTGTTCTTTGGAACGGTCTGGCAGGTGAACGGGATCGTGATTTCCGCATTGCTGATTGCTCTGTTGTTGGCGAATGCGTTGGTCGAACGCGGCGGGAAAAATTTGCCGCGGTTGAGGATTTGGGCAGCGCTGATTGCCGGGTTGGCGATTGCGTACTGGTTCCCATTCGAGCGAATTGGCGGATCGCCGTCGGTAGCCGGGACGATTGCGGTGGTGGTGTTTTCGGTGCCGGTGGTATTTGCGGGCATCTTGTTTGCGTTGGAATTTCGAGCGACAGCGTCGCCGAGCGCCGCGCTGGGAGCCAATATGTTGGGCGCGGTTGCGGGAGGTTTGCTGGAAACTCTTTCGCTATTGTTTGGAATGCGGGCTCTGTTGCTGGTCGCGGTGGGAGTTTACAGCCTGGCCGGCGTGGGGCTGTGGAGACAGAAGCGGACGGTTTTGGCTTGACTTTTGAGAGTTAGGTTGTCCGGTACAGGTGTGCGGTCGGGGAAATTGTTACCGCTGTTTCTTAGGCGTGCCGCGCCCTGAATTCTTACAAACGCAAATTGGCAGCTGTGCAGCGCCTGTGCGATATTGACAGGGTGCGAGCGGCGTAGTGCGCGGTGAGCGACGACGCGCCGGGATGGCGAAATTGGCAGACGCAGCGGACTTAAAATCCGCAGGGGCGAAAGCTCTGTGGGGGTTCGATTCCCCCTCCCGGCACCATTTTTAGGATCAGCTGATTGGGGTCGTTACCTGTTGCTCCCGTAGTATTGCGGAATACGTTTCGAGGGCGGGAGGAATCGCACATCGACGGCCGCGTGCTAACGCACAGTCTGAATGCTCGTCCGTTCCATTGCCCTTTTATTCTCTTCCTTCTCGCTGGTCTCTGAACTGCTGCGTGGTGCCCACAAAAAACTCTTCGTACTTGCGCTTGCCGGAGGTTGCAGATTCTTCGCCGTTGATCTTGCCCCAAATAAGCTCCGCTGGTCCAGAGTCTGGGAGTGCGCGCACTCCCTGCGCGGAATAGTAATAGTAGTGATCGTTCGCCCATCCATATTGCTCGGCGGATGACGTTCGGAGTACCCCGTTGGAAGGAATCTTGAGAACATACTGACCGCTTTCCATGGGCAACGGCGGTGCGCCCTGCACCTCAAACTCGACACGTACCCAACCCTTGTATCCCTGGGGAATCAGAAAGCGCGATGAGCGGTGCGTCGAATTCTGGACACTGATGCGCAGCCACCACGCAAAGCCGGTCAACAGTGCAATGGTAAGAACGCCTGCGACGATTCGCGTCGAACGAGTTGCAGCATCTGGAAAAATCCACCTGTGCTTGTAATTCACAGGTTGCTTGAGGCTGACGATTGCGGAATACACTGTGGCGAAAACCAAGAGAGCGACGGCCATGTATGGCAATATCATCGAAGTTCTGCGGCAAGGAATTCTAGTCTGGACCAAGTCAGCGCGGCGAGACGATTCCTCCTTCGTCCTTGATCGAGAGCGTGGTCAAGCTGAGCAACTTCTGGAGTTCGGGCGAAGGCGACAGATCCCGGCCGGAGAGCACAGAACTATGTTTGTTGAACTTCGTCCGGACGGATTTCGCAATGGCTGGGCCGTAGAAGCACCAAATCATCAGGGAAGCGAGGAGCGCGATCTTTGCCGCGGCGTTCGGCTTAGAAAGGCTGACATACGCGGCAATCAAAAGACACAACGATCCTAATAAGGAGACGAGCTCTAATGGATTCAACCCGGCCCCGTACATAGCCAAGGCTAGGGTGTAAACATGGAACCCGGTGACGATGCCTGCGACGAAATAGAGGCAAAAGGGAAGCATATCGACAATCATACCGCCCGGGAAACCGAATGATCGATCACACAAAAGACGACCGGCGCGGCGGCAAAAGCAAGATAGACCACGCTCCGTACCACGGCGAATACGTTGCGCTTGCTAATGGGGTGGGTGCCAGTAGAGAGCCACCAACAGGAACACAAGACCAACAAATGCGCCGATCGCGAGTGAAAGAACAATTCCGTGAAAGGTGGTGAATGACGACTCATTCTTCTTCTTTTTCTTCTTCCATACCTTCATGGTTCCGGCCATCGGCGCACCTGAAACAAGTCTGCTGCGAGCCTGCTCACGACGCCGCTGTTTTGTTGTGGTCCGGCTCGTCCTGCGAGGGCTTCAGGGTTGTGCTCCAATCTCGAAGTTCAGGGTTGAGAGAGACAGGCGATACTGGTACTGAGCGTTGACGTATCCAATCGCGGCGTCGGTTTGCTGCAACTGTGCCTGGCTGAGTTCGACGATTGAGCCCAAGCCAAGCTGGTACCGCTCCTGGGCGAGACTGAGGCCCAAATCAGCTTCCTTGGAGAGTTCCGCAGCCACATCCTCGCGCTGAAATGCTGTATTCGTTGCCAGCCATGCCGTGCGCACATCGCGCACGACCCGGTCGCGCAGATCGCGGGTGCTCTGGGTGGCAGCGTTGGCTCGGTACTTGGCTTCGGCAGCTTCCGCGGTAAAAAGAAAACCATTGAAGATGGGTACGTTCACGTTCACGCCGATGGCGCCGTACCAACTGGAAACAAAATAGCTGGGAGAGCAGGCGCCGCCAGTGAAACAGTCGGGGCGTACCGGAGAAACTCCGGCAATGCCAAGAGCGCTGATGGTTGGCAAGATCAGATCGCGCTGGGCGCGGCGGAGTTTCTCGGCCGCCTGTTCGCCATAGGTGAGAGCCTGCAGGTCAGGACGTTGCTGCAGAGCGGTGTTGATGAGAACATCCACATCGCGCGGCGGGGGTGGGGGCTGCGCATCGTCATCGCTCAACTCGAATTGCACTTGTCTGTCGAAGCCAAGAACCGCAGTCAATGCGGCTAGAGTGGAATCGACGTTGTTCTGCGCGTCGAGCAGCAACAGCTTGGCTTGCGACAGATTCACTTCGGCAAAAGCCAGATCCAGAGTGGATTTCAGCTTGCTCTTGGTCAGCTCGTTGATTTGATTCTCCACGGATCCGCGAGTGGTTACAGTTTGCTGGGCGACTTTGAGCAGGGCCTGCGCCTGCAGGGCGTTGTAGAAGGCCTGGTCGGTGGCTAGAACGATATCTTCGGTGGTGGCAAGGGCATTGGCGTTTTGAGCTTTCTCCAGGAGCTTGGAAGAGGAGACGAGGTTGAGGGTGCGTCCGAAGTCGGTGATGATCTGGCTGAGGGTCACTCCCGCGCCTGCGTGTTCAAGCAGGCGGGATGCGGTGAGCGCTCCCGCGCCGATGCGGCTGCCTTCGTTGGCATCGACGCCTGTTATGGCGCCATTGAAATTGGGCAATTCCGCGGCCCTGGTCTGGCGAAAGACCTGATGCTGGGCCAGCGCAAGCAGACGCCCCACACTGATCTGCGGATTGTTCTTGATGGCCAACTGCTCCGCCTGGGTTCGGTTCAGATGCAGGGGAGCATTTGGTGTCTGGGGAGACGGCGCGGCTTGAGAATCAGCGGCGGAAGGCATCTGCGATGAGGATCCGTGCGCGAAGCTGGCAGCCAGCGCGACTTGAGGCTCGGCAGGCGTCACGCTGTGAGGCTGATTTTGTGCGACCTGCGGCTGCGGGGCCGCGGGTAGGTCTTCGGCCGAGGGCGGATTGGCTGGACTTTGTGCCACGCCACGCGGGAGCAGAAGTGCCCATACTGATAACGACAGCGTGCAACGAATCAAAATATTGGTTCTGGTCATCGGGTTGCCTGTTGACCTCCTTCATGACGCGCCGTGCAGGCCTGTGAGCGCTATTACGCAGGATATTGCTGCTTCATTTCGCGATCTCCGGCGCCGGGTTTCCAGCATCCGTGGTCCCGCGCTTGCGGTAGATCAGCAAATAAGCAGCGGGCACGATAAAGATGGTGAGCACGACCGAAGAGGTCAAGCCTCCAATGATGGCCTTGGCCATTGGGGCATACTGTTCCGCGCCCGTCCCCAATTTCAGCGCCATCGGAATCATTCCAATAATGGTTGCCAGAGAGGTCATCAAAATTGGCCGGAGGCGTACGCGGCACGCGGTGATCACTGCATCAGCCGGCGACATTCCCTGTTTCTCCAGATTGTGGGCAAAATCGACAATCAGAATGCTGTTGGAGTCGGCGATACCGACCAGCATCAACACTCCCATCAGTGACATTACGTTCAAGGTGCTTCCGGTGAGCGGCAAGATGATCAGCACGCCGACAAATCCCATCGGAATCGCGAGCATGATCAGGAAGGGATCGATGAAAGACTTGAACTGCGCGGTTAAGATCAGGAATAGCAACATAAAAGAAATCAGGAATCCGAAGGCGAAACTCCTAAAGGATGCTTCCATCCCCTGCACCATCCCGCGCAGATTCACTCGCACGTTGGAAGGGATCTTCTCCGTGGCGAGAATGTTGCGAATCGAACTGGTGACCCGTCCCAGGTCCTCCCCGGTCGGGGTAACGAAGATATCGACGGCTCGCTGAATCTGGTAGTGATCCACTTCGGTCGGCGTCAGGACTTGCTTTACGTCGACTACATTCTTGAGCACGGTAGTCGGTCTGCCTCCTCCGAGGCATGCCCAGGAAGAGTGCCCCGTGCCGGGCTGCGGCGGACCGGAGGGGCCGCAAGACATTCCTGCCCCGTTGCCCGGATCGCGCAGGGGAATCTGTCCCAGGTCGGCCATGTTGTGAATCGCGGCGTCGCCATGCTCGAAGTACTGCACCGTGAGGTAATAGTCGTTCCCGCTCTTGCGGTCGACCCAGTAGTTGGGGGCGATCATGTAGTTCGAATTGAGCGCCGTAATGACGTTGTCGACCACATCTTTTTGCGTAAGTCCCAGTTCGCCGGCGTGCACGCGGTCTACATCGAGCCGCAGAGCGGGATAGTTCATATCTTGCGGAATGTAGATTTGGCCGACGCCTTTCACTTCACGAATGCGATTAGCCAAACTTTGCGCGATGCCATAGATCTGGTCCAGATCAGGGCTGCTGACCTGCACGTCGATGGGAGCCGGCGCACCTGAATTCAAAATGGCGTCGACCATCGAGCCGCTCGAAAAGAATGTGCGAATATCGGGAAACTGGCTGGCCATCGCCTTTTTGACCCGATCCATATACTCGAAGCTGCTGAGATGGTGCGATTCGTTGAGTGCCACGAGGATGGTTGCGGTATAGGGCCCAGAGTTAGTTGTATAGAGCGCGGAAAAATCCGGAACTACGCCGATGTTGGAAACAATGCGCTTGAAATCCCTAGGCTCTATTTCATGGCGGATCAAGTCTTCCACCTTGGCGACGTATTCGTTTGCTAACTCGATACGCGTGCCGGTTGGCACCTTGACATTGATGGTGAACTGGCCGGCATCTGTCTTCGGGAAGAAAGCTAGTCCGAGCAGGGGATAAATTGCCAGGCTCGCCAGGAATACTCCGCTCAAGATTGCTACGGTAAGTCCAGGACGCACAAGCGCCCGCCTCACCCAGTATTCGTAATAATCCAGCACCTTATTAAACATCCGGTTGAAACGAGCGTTGAATCGGTCCATCCTGGAGGGGTTTATCACGGCAGGGTCATACTCCCTGTCGTCGTGAACTTCGCCGTGCGGCTTGGCCTTCAAGAACCGCGAGCAGAACAGGGGAATCACCGTCATCGCCACCACGAAGGAGGCGAGCAGCGATAGACAAAAAGCCAGGGCCAACGCCGAAAAGAGAAACTTCGCAACGCCGTAGAGAAAAATGACGGGGAAGAAGTCGACTACGTCCACTAGAGTGGCGGCTAAGACCGCCAGGCTCACTTCCTGGCCGCCGACTTCGGCCGCGATCATGGGAGCGGCTCCCATTTCTAAATGGCGGTAGATGTTTTCCAGGGAAATGACCGAGTTATCGATTACGCGCGAAAAGGCCAGCGCCATTCCGCCCAGAATCATTGTGTTGACAGTTCCGCCCAGAAGGGCCAGAAAGACAAATGCAGCCAGCGCGGATAGAGGAATTGAGAGCAGCACAGCCGACGTGGCGCGGAAGCTTCCCAGAAAGATCAGGATCATCAAGCTGGTAAGAATCAACCCCAGAAAACCCTCATGCAATACGGTGTCGATCGCTTCTTTCACATATACCGATTGATCAAAGACGATGCTCGTCTTCATCTGTTGGGGAATGTCATAGAGGTGCTTGATGAGTTGGCGCACCCCGTCCACGACTGCGATGGTGTTGGTGTCACCGCCCTGTTTCATGATGGGAATATAGGCGGATCGCTGACCATCGACGCGCACAATGTTGTATTGAATCTGATGAGCGTCCTCCGCTTTGCCCACGTCGTTCACCGTGACCCAGGAGTTGCCTTTGACCTTCAGAGGGAGCTTTCCCAGTTCGTCCATGTTGTCAACCAGGCTGTTGGAGTAAACGTAGTAATCGAATGGGCCCATCTTCACGTCGCCGGCGGGCAAGATCAGGTTGGAATCGTTGACCGCACCCACCACGTCCATCACGCTTAGTTGACGCGAAGCGAGCTTGTAGGGGTCGACGTAGATCATGATCTGGCGGTAGATGCCACCGAACACGCCAGGAATTTCGGCGCCGGGAACGGTTGCGATCTGGTTGCGAATCTGAAACTGGGCGTAGTCGTGGAGTTGAGTTTCGCTGAGTCCCTCGCCTTTTACGGTAACCAGGGCCACGGGCAAGCTGGAGGCATCGAACTTAAGAACCACGGGAGGAAGCGTTCCCGGTGGCAGGCGTTTCAGATCAGCAAGAGCTAAATTGGACAACTCGCTCACGTCAGCATCGGCGCTGGTTCCGGGCTGGAAGTAAACGCGGATGATACTGACGCCTAACATGGACCGCGATTCCATGTGGTCGACGCCGGATGCCAGAGTAAAGAATCTTTCCAAGGGATCAGTGATGTCGGTTTCGATATCCTCCGGCGGCATGCCTGTATAGAACGTAGCAACGACTACTTCCGGCAGGTTGATTGGTGGGAATAAATCGACCGGCATCCGCGCCAGGCTGGTCACACCGATGACCAGAAGGGCTAGGCAGATCACTATGATGAAGTAGGGATTGCGAATTGAGAAGCCCGGCATAAACTTTGTCCTTGTTGCATTCGCGCTGCTTCAAATGGCCAGATCCGCACCGTTCACTGCGCGCTTTGTTCGTGGTACTCCATGACGGCTACTGTCTGCGGATGAACCTTTTGGCCGGACTTCAGCCCGCTGCGATCGCTCACCACGACCTGTTCTCCTTCATTCAATCCGGAAACAATTTCGGCATCGCTCGCAGTTTGCAATCCAAGCTGCACAACACGATCTTCCAGTTCCTCATTCCGGTCCACGACAAAGACGGTTGTTTTGTCGCGCTCGTGATTCAAGGCCTGGACCGGCACAGTCGGAACATCGTTTTTTCGGTCGAGCGAAAGCTCCGCATCGGCATACAAACCCGGCAGCAGAACTCGTTGCGGATTTTGAACATCCACTTCCGTGTGCATGGTGCGGGTGTCTTCCCTGACATCCACAGAAAACCGCGCAACCGTTCCCGGAAAAGTGCGGTCAAGTGACGGAACACGAACATCCACATGATCGCCAATACGGATATATCGAACGTAGGACTCCGGAACCGGAATCACGAGCCGGAAAAGATCGTCCTCGGACAGCCGGACAATGGGCATGGCTTGGGTGCTCGAACCAGTTCCGGCCTGCACCAGAGTTCCAAGGTTTGCATACCGCTCGGTCACCACTCCGGAAAACGGTGCCGTGATCCTCGAATAGTCGAATAGGCTTTGATCGTGGACCAGCTTTGCCTTGGCCACCGAGAGCTGACTCTGGGCCGCTTCCAATTCCGCCTGGCCAGCGTCCACCTGAGCGGATGCCGCCAGATCCTTTCCCTGCGCGTCGTCCACTTCCTGCTGGGCGACAATGCCGGGCTGGCTCTGAAAGACTCCGTTGAGACGCGTGTACTGCAGGTGAAGAGCGTTGTATTGCGCCTGATAGCGATACAACTCATGCTGCGCGCGGCTCACTTGATTCACCGCATTCTTAATTTCTGCCTGGTCTTCCTGAAGCTGCGCTTCTAACTCAGGAATTTCCAGAATCGCCATCACCTGGCCAGCCTTCACGTGAGTCCCATAGTCAACGCTTAGACTCTTCACGTAGCCCGACTCTTTGGCATAAACGTCAATTTCCTGAAAAGGCACCAGCTCGGAAGATAAAGTGATTTCCCGGCCGAGCGATTTCTTCACGACCTTCGTTACACCGACCGTGATCGTAGGGCCACTGGCTTGAACCCTTTCGTTTCCGCGTCCGGAACAGGACGAAAAAGCGAGAGCGACCGCGGCCAAAACAGCAGCAAAAGCACAAGAACTCTCTCTCCCTGATCTACCAGGGCGGCTCTGATGGGAGCTGTTTTGGTTTTGAGTCATCGAGTTTCCTTTGATCAGCGTTCCCTAGCCGGATTTTACCTCAGAGTTTTCATAACATCGCTCAGCTTTGCGACCGAAAAATCCCGTGAGCGGCAAAGGTCAATTATTTTCTGTTCGGCACTTCGCAGTCCCTCCGCAACTTTGGGAACCTTAGTTGCAATTGCCGCCGGAACTGTAAGAACGCCATGACGGTCTCCATGCAACAAGTCTCCAGGCCGCACTTCCATTCCACCTATGTTGACCTTGGCTCCATGGTCGAAGATGTGTGCATAAGCATGGGAGACGGCGACGCTTCCGGCAAACAACTCGATGCCCATCTTGCGCACGGAAGGCAATTCACGCACGGCGCCATTGGTCAAGTAGCCGACGCAGCCCAGAGCCTTCAGGATCGCGGCATGGACGTCTCCAACGAAAGCGCCGCGTCCAGGCGGATCATCCATGTCCTCCAAGACGAGAATGCGAGGCGCGGGGATTTCGAGAATGCTATTCCAGAAATCGCCGCGGTCACGGAAGGTACCGACAATGGGAGGTTCACCGCTGCGAAGGCGGGCTGTAGCTGCGTAGCCCACCATTGGGGGCGCGTCCGGGAACATGCATTGCGCGCTGGCGTCGGCAAATCCTGTGTTACGCAGCCTGACATCAAAGGATTCGATCGCGTTTGCGACCATACAGGTGTCAAACTGGCGCAGGGTGTCAAGCTCTTCTTCGGTCAATAAAGGTGCGCCCGGCATGTATTTCCTTTCGGGACGTGATTTGCATTCAGAGATGCGGCTTCGTCTGCTCGGTTTCGGGAATCTTGCACCACTGGTGGGGAACCCCGCCCTGGCCCGCTACCTTTCTTATCCAGGTTTCGAAGTGCAGATCTGAGGCGTAATCCAGTCAGCCAGATCTGCTATCAAGTGTGCTGGGGCTCGCCGTGAAAGTACTTACGAGAGAAACGCAGAGGATGGAGGCGGTCGATTGAACAGGCTCTCTTCAAGAAGGAGGTTTTGCGCGGGAGGTTCTGCCGGCGCGGTTTGGCGATAAGAACTGGGAGATCGCAGGGCATCGAAACAAACCAGGGGAGGCACCCAGTTGGCTGCATCCTTGTCGAGACGCTGCCGTTTCGCCTCTGGCGTTGTGTGCGCTTGCACGGTTTTCACCGTGGGCGCCGAAACATCCGACCAGGAGGAATAGCGGGTCGCCACGCTCACAGTCAGTGAGCATACAGCGGCGAAAACGACCAGCGCGCACCAAGTCTTGCGCCACTGACCTGCGAAATGTCGTAGCATCGACATCTCAGGAACGGCTTCCGATCCACCTGTTTGTAGCATATAAACTTCAGTCGTTGCAAACAAGGGGCTCGATCTCACCATAGTAACCGAGGTACATCTTGTTCGATAGCGTGGTGCAAACGTTGGTTGCCTCTCTAGCGCGAGGGGTTACATGTCACCCATGGCGATGATCAGGCAGATTACCTTGAGAAGATGAAAGTATAAAAGCGGATACAGTTGAGGGATACTCTGATCGCACAGACTGGAGAACCCTCGATGCCTAAGTCCGACCTGAATAACGTTCATGTCTTCGTTGTTTGCATAGTCCTCACGGGTTTGGTGTGCGCTCAGGCCAAGCCTCGCGCACGGGACCTGGGAGTGCCTTTTGATGGGGTGCCAGGGCCGCTGAATGCGATTACGGATGTCAAAGGAGTGGAGGTTGGGCACACGACGCTGATCTCTGGCGACGGAGCTTTGAAGGTGGGCGTGGGGCCGGTGCGAACGGGCGTGACGGCGGTTTTTCCGCGTGGAAAAGAGTCGAGTGATTCGGTATTTGCCGGATGGTTCACTTTAAATGGCAATGGCGAGATGACGGGTACGACATGGGTTGAGGAATCGGGCTTTCTCGAGGGTCCGGTGATGATCACGAATACGCACAGCGTGGGCACGGTTCGCGACGCCGTGATCGCGTGGCGTTTGAAACATGGCGGGCCTGACAAGGGCGGCTATTCGTGGTCGCTGCCGGTCGTCGCCGAAACCTGGGATGGATACTTGAACGACACCAATGGATTTCATGTGAAGCCCGAAGACGTTTTTCATGCGCTGGATAGCGCTCACGGCGGTCCGGTGGAAGAAGGAAATGTGGGTGGCGGGACGGGAATGATTTGCAACGAATTCAAAGGCGGCATTGGCACGGCTTCGCGAGTGCTCGATGCGAAATATGGCGGATACACTGTGGGCGTGCTGGTGCAGTGCAATTATGGACAGCGTGATCAGTTGCGGATTGCAGGTGTGCCGGTGGGACGAGAGATCGGCGGAGCGAAGGTCTGGGATGACGATGTGGGTTCGATCATTGTTATTGTGGCGACGGATGCTCCGTTGATTCCGACACAGTTGAAGCGCGTCGCCAAGAGAGTGTCGCTGGGACTGGGGAGGGACGGTAGTTATTCCGGCGATGGATCGGGAGACATTTTCATCGCGTTTTCTACGGCGAATGCGGGAGCGGCGTTGGCGAACCATGCTACTCAAATCAGCATGCTGCCCAACGATGACATCAATCCCGTTTTTCTGGCGACCGTGCAGGCTACGGAAGAAGCGGTGGTGAATGCGATGGTCGCGGCGAAGACAATGACCGGTGTCGACGGGCACACGGTGGTGGCGCTGCCTCATGATCAACTACGCGAGGTGCTGCAGAAGTACAACCGGCTGGCGAAGTGAGAAGATCGCAGACAAACGCGGGCCGGACAACTGATGTAGTCTGTACATTTCGCGCATGAAGCTTCTACGAGGACATTGGTTGGCGCTGGCGGCGTTGGTTTGGTCGACCGGCTGCGCATCGATTGGCGCGCCGCTTCCGCCCTCGCTGGAACTGCCGCGGCCGCCAGAAGACCTGCGGGCGGCTCGCAAAGGCGATAAAGTTACGCTTACCTGGACCATCCCTCCGCGAACCATGGACCGGCAGCGGGTGCGCTATTTAGGGAAGACGAGTGTTTGCCGGAGCCTGGATCCCACTCCTACCGCGTGCGGCACTCCTGTGGGCGAGGCGCGGCCACCGGCGGATTTCGCGCGCAAGAATGAGCCGGGCAGCCAGAAGTTGACGGCCAGCTATATCGACACTTTGCCGCTCGACCTTCGGCTTCGAACTGCCTTCAGCTCGGCGACTTACGCCGTGGAAGTATTAAACCGGGACGGCCGCGGCGCCGGATTGTCCAATCGAGTGCATGTTCCTCTGGCGGAAACTCTGCCTGCGCCGACGGATTTCAGCGCGCGAGTGACGGCGCAGGGCGTGGCGCTGAAGTGGACGGGGGTTCCATGGTCTGTGAGGGCGGGCGACCCCCTTAGACTGAGTTACCGCGTCTATCGCCGGGTCGAGGGCAGCAGGCAGGAGATTCTCGTCGGCGAAAGGAGCGTGGCCGAGCCGAATCAATCGCTCACCGATCAGAGTTTCGAGTGGGAGAAAACCTACTACTATCGCGTGACGACTTTTACGGTGATCTCGCAGCCTGGGAAACCGGAAGTGTCGATCGAGGGCGACGATACGCCTGAAGTAAAAGTGTTTGCCGATGATGTGTTTCCGCCGGCCGTGCCCTCGGGGTTGCAGGCCGTGTTTTCCGGGCCGGGGCAGCAGCCGTTCATTGACTTGATCTGGGCTCCGGTTCCCGACGCCGACCTTGATGGGTACAACGTTTATCGCCATGAGGAAGGTGGTACGCCGGTCAAAGTGAATTCAGAACTGCTGAAAATGCCGGCGTATCGCGATGTACAGGTGGTCTCGGGCAAGAGGTATTTTTATTCAGTGTCGACGGTGGATTTGCGGGGGAATGAGAGTGCGCGGTCGGAGCAAACGAGCGAGAGTGTGCCGTAGGATGTTTTCGCAGGCGGATGAGAACGTACGGCGGTGGTAGAAACGCCTTGCGTTGCCCGTGGTGCTGCGGTGGTGCAAGGGGTCCCCTCGGCTCCGCTCGGGGCAGGCTCTTCGACTGCGCATGACCGTCCTGTCAGACGATCATGCTTTGCTCAGGATGACAGAGCGGGGAAGAGAGGATCATGCTCCGCTCAGGATGCAGTAAAAAAGTTTGGAGAAATTTCCGGGTCTCGTGGTTAGATAGAGGACGATGAAATATTGCCGCTTTCAATTAAAGGGTGAAGCTCACTACGGGCTGGTCGAGCCGGTTGCGGGACGCGAGTCGATCTTGCGGATTCTGCTGACAGCTCCGGAAGAATCTGATGGCGACATTGAGGGCCTGCGCACACGCCGGATCGAACCAATCGCGCTGGAAGAAGCTGCGCTGCTGGCGCCCGTGCGGCCTTCGAAGATCGTGTGCGTGGGACGCAACTATCGGGAACATGCGGCAGAGCTTGGTCACGAAGTGCCTAAGGAACCGCTGCTGTTTTTCAAGCCCAGCTCGGCGCTGCTCGGCCCGGGCGGCGTGGTGCGGCGGCCGAAACTTTCGGAGCGGGTGGATTATGAAGGCGAGCTCTGCGTGGTCATCGGCAAGACTTGTTATCAGCCTCCGGCGGATGAGGATGTGCGACCCTACATTCTCGGTTACACCTGCCTGAACGATGTGACGGCCCGCGACTGGCAGAATAAAGATGGGCAGTGGGCGCGGGCCAAGGGTTTTGACACGTCGTGTCCGGTGGGGCCGGTGGTGGTGGAGGCGGCTGATCTTGATCCATGGGCCGGGGTTGGGGTGGAGACGCGAGTCAATGGCGCGGTGCGGCAGTCGGGGAATACGCGGGACTTTATTTTTCCGCTGGATGTTGTCATCCGGTACATCGCGCAGGTTATGACGCTTTTTCCGGGGGATCTCATTGCTACGGGCACGCCGCAGGGGGTGGGACCCGTCGTGGCGGGGGATGTGATGGAGATTAGCGTCGAGGGAGTGGGGACGCTAAGGAATTCTGTGGTGGATGAATAGGAGCCCGAGTGCGCTTCGAAGTTAGGCTCGGCGACGAGACGATCGGCTTCACTGAGCTAGAGGCCGGAGATCCGCCAATGGGCGTCGCGTTTGGTCGGTTTGTGCCAAACGACTCCTACTCTTTGATCCAGCGATATTGCATCGAGCATCGGGACAATTGGGCACCAATTCCTGAACTTAGCGTCGCGCTGCCGGGCGGCGCAACGATTGAGTGCAGTGGGAGCGTTCAAATCATCGACTTGAGCCCTGAACTCGGTGACGCGGGAATTGAAATTCACCTTAACGGTGTCACCAACCCGTCTTACGGTGAACTATTTCCGGACCACATGGAGGCCTACAACAGCCGATTCGGCAAATCGGGCTGAATGTTACGCCGCCGACTCATGCGACAGCCAACAGCCGGCTCACTGCAGGCGAAATCTCTCCCGCATCAAGCGTTGCAAGCGGGGTTTGTAGAGCAGATCGTAAGCCAGTTCTTTGTCGGGGAACATGGCGAGCGCGGCGCGCTTGGCGCCGGCCGC
Organism: uncultured Acidobacteriaceae bacterium; assembly: GCA_963809605.1. Lineage (GTDB taxonomy): Bacteria > Acidobacteriota > Terriglobia > Terriglobales > Acidobacteriaceae > Sulfotelmatobacter. The sequence continues at coordinate 194,349 of CAWEKM010000002.1, forward strand.
TAACTCGGAGGCTTCTTCTACGGTGAGGCCGGGGTCCTGGCTGATCACTGACGTTACCATGCTCATCATGACCTGGAGGCGGCGGATTCTTCGGGCCTCGTCGGCATCTTGATCTTCATCATGCGGCGCCCCGGCCTTTTGTCCGGCCAGTCGTGGATTCTTCTCGTGATCCGCTGGTTCCCCGAAGTTCATGCTGGCCCCTTTTTTCGCTTCACAGCTTTTTCTCGCCCACAGCTTTAGATGTTGAGGTCGCAGCCTCGGTCGCGACGCTTTCCAGCATTCTCCTCTAATCGGAAGAGAAAACAACGGCCCGAAAGTGCTGGCTTGGTCACTAACGTCATCTCAAGTTTCCCGGGAGACGCGGTGATGGGAGGGAAGTTGAATGACAACGGTGCTTGAGGAGGAGCTATATTCCCCTTGGCAGGTGAAAAAACACTTGTTAAATGCTATTGCTTGGCAGTCTGCTCGGCGTCGTTTTTCAGCAGGCTGACTTCGATGCGTGTGCCAACGGTATGTTTTTCTTCGGCAGCGTTGCCCATGCCGATCACGTAGATGCGATACGCCGGAACCTCCTGGTTCAGGACCAGATAACGCTCGACGGAATCCGCCATTTTTTTCGAGTTGAGGATGGCAGCCTGGCCGCGGCCTGCGGAGAAGCCTTGCACCTCGATGATGTAACCGTGCTGTCCCTTCACTTGCACGGCTAGTTCATCGAGCGCGTCCTTGGCCTGCTTGCTCAACACGGTCTGGCCGGGGCGGAAACGAATCTCGGTCTGCGCGCCGGACTTGTACTGATCGAGGCTTCCGACCACGGTCTGGTCGTTGGCGATGCGAGTGTCAAGGGAGGCTGCGGTCTGATGCGCCATTTGAGCTTTGTTGGCAGCATCCTGCGCGTGTTCATCGGCAAGGCTTGCCTTTTCAGAAGCCAACTGGATGCCGTGCTGGGCGCGGGCATCGATGTCCTTGATCATGCGGCTGCTTTCTGCCGTGATCTCATCGAGTTCGTTGACCCGGTCCTGGATGGGCTGAACATGGCGTCGGACGTAGGCTTTGCTGGCGAAAGGATGCAGGACGAGCCAGGTGAGGCTGGGCTCGTCGCCATCCCAGAAATCCTGGCGCGGCGGAGATTGCAAGGGTTCACTGTGGTAGACCGCGATGGGCTGGGAAGGAGGAGCGACTTGGTTCGCGGATGTCGCCGGCTGAGGGGTCGAACTTGAAGTATTCTGCTGCGCCACGGCGGACAGCGCAAGCCCCATCGACAACAGCAGTGTCAAGAGTATCCGGTTCGTCATATCATCTTTCCTTCTGAGCGAAGGTCCCGAGAGCTTCACTCCTGCCTGAGTTCCAGTGCCGCGCGGCGATAGCAAAACCACGAGATGCGCAAGGCTGCAATCTCGCAGTCGTATTGTAGCGCCAAAGCAGGAAAATTTCGGTTAATAAATTTGCTTCTCAAGGCCTGTTCTGGCCGGGCGGACCGGGGGATTCGAGCCAAGCGCCGTTGACTTTAACCTGCCTGTTTTGCTTCCTAGGCGAGAGGTTTGGACATTTTGACGAGATGGCAAGGCATTTTGGGAGGATGCTGATCGCTGGGAAAAGGCAGCGTGCCGTTTTCCACGTATCCCCGATTTCGATAGTATCCGGGCAGTTCCTTCCGCAGATTCACGATGGTGAGGTCCATGAAACGGCAGCCGGCGGCGCGGCAGTAATCTTCGGCGGCATCGATCAGACGAGATCCCATGCCGGCTCGCTGGCGCGCGGGATCGACTGCGAGTAAGCCAAAATACCCTCGCTCGCCGCGCACTTCAACGTAGATGCAGCCGACCAAAACGCCGTCTTCCTCGGCCAACAGGAATTTGCCTTTGGGTAGAAGCGCCTGCACTTTGTCCGGATTCGTGCGATCCGCATCAATAAAGAAGCGTTCCGGACGGAATGCAGCGTTCACCAGATGCGAAATATTTTCGGCATCCGCGGGGTCGGCGGTGCGCGTTCTGATCTCTTCCACGCGAGTACTAGTTTACGCTGTAAATCGTGTGGTGGCTTGGGAGCAGAGCTCCAACGACCGCGCCTACACCAGCCCCGATAGTGGCGCCAATGGCGGCCACAGCACCTCTCCCAATCACATTAATGCAATTGGGACCCGAGCATTCGGGTTTCGCCGCACCTATCCCGGCGCCTACTCCTGCGCCCACTACTCCGCCGATTATGATGTTGCGCAGATGGTGTTTGCTTTCCATGAGTCTTACTTTGCGAATGTCTTGCTTGGGGATGGTCTGTCCGCCTGCCGCGTCCTGGTACAAGATCGCTGCCTCGGAAAAACTCACGAAGATTCCGGAGCGCTTCAAGGAGTTCATTGCGACGATCTCAATCTTCTGGCCCGGACGCAGGGCGCTGAGATTCGTCCATAACGCTCGATCGCCTTGCGCCCATGAAGTGCAGGCTATGCCGAGGATAAAAATCGGGAACCAGGTTTTTCGCATTGAGCACGCTCCCAAAGATTTCAGGATTGCTCGGCCGCCACTCGACGCGACCCTGTTTGGACCACTCACGCGCGCTCAAATCTAGGCTTTTTACCTTGCGAAAGCAAACCAAGCGAATCCGCCTTTGAGCGAAAAGATAAAAGAAAAGCGAAGGCCGCCTCGGAGGGCGGCCTTTGCGTCACCTAGAATTTCGGCTGGCTCACGCTCCGGCGCGGGCCGCTCTGGCCAGTGATGCAGTGCGCGGAATTTCCTCGGCCTGGCGAAAGTAGAATCGGTAAGAGCGATGGATGCCATACATTACCGGAAACACCACCAACGCGGCCTGCCAACCCAGGTGATGGCTGACCATGTTCACCATGGAAGTCATGCCCGCGCTGAGTACGTAATAGGGGAATGAGAGTTGCACGATGCTCAGCCAGACGCGGCGCATGGCTGTGCCCTCGGCTAGTTTAATGATGCCCGCCACCGGAGCGGTCTGTCCGAAAAAAAACGCGGCGGTTGCCGAGGCCAGCATGAGCGGCTCGGAAGCCCAGGCTGATCTTCCCAAGCCCGATCTTCCCAGCCAGCCGGCATTCCAGATCAAGTTGGCCATGCTGGCGGCAAACGCCATCATGCTTACGTTGAATAGCATCTGTTCCGGCAGGAACTTTTTGCCCGATTTCGGCCAGCATTGTACGACCGTCGACAGGCACGCGATCAAGACGGCTTCAATCGCACTCAGATTCACCACTGCCATCAGCAAAAAGGGCAGGTTCACTGACATGTTTCCGTCAATGCCCGGCAGCTTAATCTTCATGCGCGAGGTCGCAGCCGCCAGTGCCAGTATGGCCAGCGCGTAGCCCGGGTGCAGTGTGTGGCTGGCGAGTGCGGCGTATGCCGTGCTTGCAATCGCCGCCAGCGTCATGGCGCCGATGAAGGTCCTGGTTAGCCGTGGATTGCGCCGCATATCTTCTCCTTTCCTTAGTGATTGCGCACGGCTACTGCTCATCGTCTCCGGCATCAGAGAACGCACCGTCGGCCGTCGACACTGCCGCACCCCAAACGACGCTCGTAGCTTGTGGACCCGTGCCCGTGCTTGAACCCCAGACCACGCTAAATGCGCCCAGCAAGTTGTCATTCCAGGGCAATGCAGCTCCCCAAACCACGGAACTCCCGCTTACGTTCGCGCCCCAAACCACTGAAGCACCCCACACCACCGAAGCTCCCCAGACCACCGAGCCCGCGGCGATGCTGCCGTTTCCTTCAACCAGAGAAACTACGCCATTCGACGGGTTGTAGACCAGAGACGGAGATAAGGCCGCGCCCACGTTGGCCGGAGCGAGGCTGGTGTCGACGAGGGCGTTCTGCATATCCAGCAGGCCCGAACCGATCGAAAGCAGGTCGTAGAAGTCGGTGAATGTCTGCTGCAGATGGGGAACGTAGGCGGCGCTCGAGTTGGGAAATTGTTTGTAAGTATCTTTCATGAGACGCGCCTTCACCTGGTCTGGGGTCAGCGCGCTGTTTTGCTGCAGGAGCAACGCCACCGCTCCGGCGACGACTGGCGTTGCCATGCTGGTGCCGCTCAGCGTGAAGTAGTCGTTATTTCCGTCATTGCCGGTAACCAGTTCGCCTGGATAATCCGCTTCGAGGGTTGCGCCGGGAGCCGCCAACGACACGATGTCGTTGCCGGGAGCCATAATGTCAGGCTTCACCACGTGATCGTAAGTGGTGGGTCCTTTGGAACTGTAGCTGGCTTTGGTCTCGGCCGCGGGAGAAGACGATCCGTTGCTCTTCATGGCTCCCACGGTAAGCACGAAGGGGTCGTTGCCAGGAGCCGTAATCGTTCCGAATCCGTGGCTGCCGTTCATGCTCACTCGGCCGTAGTTCCCCGCTGCGACCACCACCACAATCCCGGCTTTCCACGCCGATTCCACCGCCTGGCAAAGAGGATCCTGAGTATAACTGACAAAGATGCCGCGTCCGAGCGACAGATTAATGACTCGGATGTTGTACGTGCTCTGCAGCGCAATGGCTTCCTGAATTGCGGCGATTACGGTACTGTCGGTGCCCTCGCCGTTGAGATCGAGCGCGCGCAGGTCAACCAGGTTTACCGCGGGCGCGACTCCAGTGTAGTTTCCGCCGGAAAGGTAGCCGTTACCGCCGATGATTCCAGCGACGTGGGTGCCGTGGCCGTACAGGTCGTATTCTGCGCCGCTCAAATTGGAAGATGAGGTGCCGGTAAAATCCTGACGATAAACCACACGCGACTGAGTCTCGGTTGAATTCCACAGATCGGGATGACTGTCGTTAATGCCGCTGTCGATCACGGCCACGCCAATTCCCGCCCCGTTGTAGCCGGCGTTCCAGGCCGAGGGCATGCCCGTCGCCACGTCCGAGGTGTCATCCAGTTCTTTCATGGGATGGTCGAGGCTGAGCGACACTACGTCAGGATCGGCCTCCAAAGCGGGTAGCGCGCTCACCGGAACCGTGAGGGCCATGCCTTTGACCACGTGGAGTCTGTGGTTCAGGTGTGCGCCGAGGCGTTGCACTCGACCCTCCTGCTCTGTCTGAGGAACCTGTTTGTACTGCACGATGACCTGCACAGTCTCGTTCGCTGCCGCACCGTGGGCTCGCGCGAAGGGCGCGAGGTCCGGCGCAAACTTGCCCACGAAGTGTCCGTCGCCTCCGGTATTTTGGGCGAATGCAGTTCCAGCGACCAGGACAAGCAGCAAGCTCAGGCGCTTTCCCCAAGCTGCGCTATGACGCTGGTCTCGACCCGGGCTCTTAGCTTTTAGTCTGTGCAACATAACTCTCACCTTTCCTGTCTGGTGCGGCGAATGTGTGCGAACGAATTTGTGGTGCGAAATTGTGCTGTACCACCTTCGGTTGTGCACGATGGGTTCCAATTCGTCGCCCGTAAGTGACTGGGATGATTGGAGATGAACGGAGCCGTCCCGGGAGCCCTGGGCCACTCTGTCCTTCCATGCGGGGCGTGGGACAGTTTGTCCCGCCCGGCTTCGTCCCTTTGGTTTGAATGGAATTAGTTGCTGAGAGGATGGAAATGCGATACCCGAAGTTCGAAAGGTGGTGGCCTCTATCGCGCGGTTGCTCTCTCGGCCTTCATTGGCAACTGCGCGGCCGACGGCAGCACTCGCGGCATCGCAGCCATCAGTTGCTGGGTGTATGTCTGTTGCGGACGGGCGAAGATCTGCGCGGTCGGTCCGCACTCGACGATCTCGCCTTGATGAAGAATCGCGATGCGGTCGCAAATTCCAGCAACCGACGCGAGATCATGAGAAATGTAGAGGATCGCCATCCCGGTAGAGCGGTTCAGTTGGCGAAACAGCGCCAGAATCTCGGATTGCGTAATCACATCAAGAGCGCTGGTGGCTTCATCCGCGATGAGCAGGGCGGGACGATGCATCACCGCCATGGCAATCAGCACGCGCTGCGCTTGTCCTACGCTCATCTGAGAAGGATGCTTACGCAAGAAATCGTCGTCAGTGGGCAGGGAAACGCTCTGCAGGGAAGCGCGGACCGCGTTCGCACAGTCTGCGGCCGTGCCCGACGCATGCGCACGCCATGCTTCTTTGAGCTGGGTTCGGATCTTGAGCGCAGGATTCAGAGAGGACAGGGGACTCTGCAACACCAGAGCAACGGCGCGTCCCCGCAGAGAGCGCAGTTCGCGTTCCGAAAGCTGCACGAGATCAGATTCCTGGAACCTTATTGTGCCTTCGACCTGCGCTTTTTTGTCGAGGAGCCCGAGGATCGCCAGGGCAAGCGTGCTCTTGCCAGAACCGCTTTGTCCTACCAACCCCAGCACTTCGCCGCGCTGGATTTCCAGCCGCACGCCCCGCAGAACGGCCGGCTTGCCGGCATAGCCCACCGAAATCTGCGCCGACAGCAGAATCTGATTTTGCAAACCCTCAGACGACATCGTTAATTACCTGTGCATCCTAAAATTAGGATCCGTGTGATCCGTGAAAATCCGTGGCAAAGAATCGTCGATCACTTCCCAGGCACGGTAAGCCATTCCGCGTTCCAGAAAGTTTGCGGAGACAGAATTACCGGAGCGGCGCCGTGTACTGCCGTCGAAACTGCCGAGAGAGAATTCTTGTTGACCAAGAAAATAAACGGCTCCTCCTCGACCACGATCTCCTGCACCCGGTCGAAGGCTTCTTTTCGCTTCTTCACATCGCTCGAGGACGCCTGGGCCCGCATCAGCCGGTCAATCTCGGCTTCCCACGCGGTTTCCGGAGCCTTCTGCTGCGGGTTCCACTGGTGATTCTCCGAAGAACTCAGCCATACATTCATTTCGCCGTTGGGATCCAAATCAACGTTGGTCAGCCCCAGAAGAATAGCTTCGTAATCGAAAGTCTGGGTCATGCGCTCGATCAGGGAAGGGAAGTCGAGCGTAACCACGTTCACGTGGATGCCGATCTTCTGCAGATCGTCCTGGATCAGCACGGCCATGCGCTCCCGCGATTTATTGCCGGAGTTCGTGATAATGGAAAACACCACTTCGTTTCCGTCTTTGTCTTTGAGTGTCCCGTTTTCCATGCGGAAGCCTTCAGCCTGCAGCTCCTTCAAAGCGGCATCGGGGTTGTAGGTCTGAGGCTTCAGTTTGCTGTTGAACCAGAATTTATTGGCCGGCGAGAACGGCCCCACGGCGGGCTGGGCATGGCGGTGGAAGACCACGCGGCTTAGGTCCTCGCGGTTAATCGCTTCCGAAATTGCGCGCCGGAAGCTGGCCGACCGGAACCAGTTCTTTTTGTAGTCTGGTATCGGCGACTTCGCTACCTCGTTGAACCAGAGCTGCTCGCTATCGAGCGACGGTCCTGCATCGTGGACGAGCTGAGGAGACGTCGCGGCCAGTTTGTCGAAATACTCACTATCGAGAGAATTGATCAAGTCCAACTCGCCGCGCTTGAAGCGTAGCAGCTCCACATCGCGGTTGGGTTGGATATCGAGCTGTATGGAATCCAGATAAGGCAGTCTCCGGCCCTGTTCGTCCGTCTTCCAGTAATTGGGATTGCGTTTCAGAAGGACCGATGATCCGGGCCTGTAGTCGGCCACCATAAATGGACCGAGCACAGCCATCTCTTTCTTCGGAGAACGCTCGGAAAGAATCGCGACTTGGTCGAACAGGCGATCGAGTCCGGCGACAGGAGCCGGAAACCGGATCGAAATCTGACTCGGAGAAATCACTTTGGTCTCGACACTCCCCGCACCCGAACGGAAGGCGTCGCCAGTCGGTGAGTGTAGCGCGGGGTCCATCAATTGCTGAATCGTATAAGCCACATCTTCAGCGGAGAATGGCGTGCCATCGGAAAACGAAATTCCGCTGCGCAGGCGAAACGAGACTTGACGACCATCCTTTGAGACTTTCCACGACATCGCCAAACCCGGCTCGAGTTCCTGAGTCTGGCGATTCATCCGAACCAGAACCCCTCCGGTCAGATAACGGATGGCGCCAGAGGCATCGTCCTCAACTTTCAGCGGGTCAAACGTTTTCGGTTCTGAGCGCAGGCAAAACCTCAATTGACCGCCGCCTTGCGCCAGCGCTGGCCCCAGCAGAGATCCCAGACAGAGCACTGCGACCGCGACTGCCTTTCCGCAGAGATTTACCAACTTCCTTAGCTCTTCTCCACGACGCATCATGCGGCCAACTCCTCCTGCCTGGAAAGCAAAACCTGAAACGACGTCACTACCACCATCAGCAAAATCAACGGCACAAACTTCCATGGTTCTTCACCCACCGAAACCAGTCCTTCCAATTCTTTCAACAGACTTCCCCACGAGGGCATGGGCTCGGCCACCCCCAGCCCGAGGATTCCGAGGTTGGCCTCGCTCAAGATGAAGACCGGAATCGAAATCCAAAACTGCGCGTAGAGCACGGGTTTCAAGTTCGGTACTACATGGATCCAAAACAGCCGTTGTCCAGGAAGCCCCGCCGCCCGCGCCTGCCTGACAAAATCTGACGCACGCAACGATCCTGCAGTCGTGCACAACACGCGAGCTGCCGCGGTCCAGCCCAAAAGTCCGAGCAACATGAATGTGACCAGCACCGAAACCAACGGAGAAACATTCAGCGGCATTAGTGCCCGCGCCGTGATCAGCAGAAATAACCAGGGCAGCGACATAAACAAGTCGGTCACCGACATTGCCATCCTCGCCCAGATTCCGCCCAGATATCCTGCGAGTCCTCCAATCAACGCCGCCATCAACGTTGAAAGCAGAGCCGCGGCCGGAGCCAACAGCAAAGAAATCCGGGTTCCGTAGAGCACGCGGGCAAAGCGGTCGCGCCCAATCTCGTCGGTTCCGAGCCAGTGCGTGCGTGAGGGCGGCGCATTGGCCGCTTCGCGGTACTGTTTGGCGTATCCCGCGGGAGCCAGCCAGTTCGCAGCGAGCGATGCACCGATCACCAGCATTAAAAACATGCACGCGAGTTTGCGCCAGAAGTTCATGCTTCCTGGCCTCGAACCACATGACCGATTACATCTGCCCCGGAATTAGCCAGCAAGGTTACGAGTGTCACCAGGATAGTGATGTTAACCAGCAGCGGAAGATCGCGGGCCAGAGCGGCTTGCCATGCGAGCTGTCCGATTCCCGCAAGCCCACACAAAGCTTCGACAGGAATGGCCGCGCCTACGGCCAAACTCACCGACACTCCAGCAACGGCCAGCAACTGCGGAGTCACTACCGGCACGACATGCCAAAAAAGAATGCGCGCCTCGCCCAGGCCTTTAGCTCTCGCGGTGATGATGTGAGGCCGCGAATAAGCCTTCACCAGCAGATTTCGCGCATACCGGTACGTGTGCGGAAACACGATCAGTGCAATCGCTAACGACCCGGGTACATTCCACAACACTGAAAGCAGCGCCAGCACGGCGGCCGGAAGGCAAAGAAATGTTCCGCTCAGCACCGTGGTCAGTGTGTCGTAAACCGAAAGCCGCAGCCACGCCGCACTCAATGCCAACGTTAGGGTCAGTAGCCATGCGAGGCCAAGACCCATGGCGAGCAAGCGTAGCGTGAGCGGCGCGCGATCGCGCAGCAGCGTGCGCACCGGCTGCCCCAGAGCGAGCGAGGTTCCCAAATCGCCATGCGCGGCTCGATTCATGTAAGAGAAATAAAACTGAAAAACGTTGCTATCTCGATTCCGGGCATCGTGCAGCGCCTGCAGACTCTGAGCATTCAGGTGCGGATCCAACTCCCGTTCATCCACGTTGAAGCCCGGTGCTAGGCGCACCAGCGTTCCGGAAAGCAATCCTCCGACGAGAACTGTTGCCAGCAGGGCCAGCGCGTGCCCGGCAATTTTCCATCGCAGGAGTCGCATTTATTCTCCGGAGGCGCCGCGCGCAATCGGATCTTTGCCGGCGGCACCTTTCGCATGGTGGGTCTGCTTCATGGAGTACATGCGCCGGTCGGCTTCTGCGAGCAGTGCCTCCACGTCATAACCGTCTTCGGGGCAGAAGGCTGTTCCAACGCTCAAGGTGACAACGTCGCGCCCGCAAGTGTGCCGCCCCGCATCGACCGCCGCTTCGTTCAAGCGAATTGTCTTTTCCTCGACCGCTTCCACCGTGAGGCCGGGAGCCGTGATTACAAACTCATCGCCGCCCATCCGCGCAACGTAGTCATAACCGCGGCAAGCATCCTTCAGGCGCGTGCTGAACTCGCGCAGCAGTTTGTCGCCTTCCAGGTGACCGAAGGAATCGTTGATCTTTTTGAGCCCATCGATGTCGCAGACCATCACCGCGAGTGAAGTCTTCATGCGCCGGCATCGAGTCACTTCCTGCGCCAGATGCACAAAGAGCGAGCGCGCGTTCGGCAGTCCCGTGAGAAAGTCCGTGGTCGCAGAACTTTCCGCCTGTTGATATTTCAAGGCATTCTCCACCGAGAGCGCCACCTTCGAAGCCACGGCTAAGAGAATCCGGAGGTGGTCTGCCGTGAAAGCGTCCGGAGTCGAGTGATACATCGCCAGCACGCCCACGACGCCATTCAATCCCTGCAACGGAACCGCCAGAGCTGAAGATAAGCTCACGGTTTTCGCATCGGCCACATAACCTGACTCAACCTTAGGGTTGCCATTGATGATGGGCTTGCAGTTTTCCGCTACCCAGCCGCACAACCCTTCGCCCACACGGATTTTCAGCGACGACAAAACGCGAAAGTTTTCGCCGCTCACCAGTTCCGGCAGCAACCAGCCATTCCGGTTCACGTATACGGCAATGGAGTCATACGCAATTAACTTGCGCAGCCGCATCGATAGCACCGAGAGGGTCTCGCTCAAACTCAGCGAGTTCCCCAGATCCTGGCTTAAGTCGAACATGGCTTGCGCCTCTTGCCTCGCCGACGCGATCGAGGTCAGGAAGTCGGAGTCGCTCTGCGAGTTGTCAGAGCATTTCTCGAACCCGGTGGCAGGAGCAAGGCCGCGCTCGACCCGGAGTTCTCTGGATAATCCGCGAGGGACAAAGCCGTCTTCATGAATTTGCGCGATGCGTTCCAGATCCACGTAGCAGCGCTGCAGAACTTCCACAATCTTCGGGTCGAACCAGGTTCCTGCTCTTTCCTTCACTCGATCCATGGCTCGATCGAGCGGCATCGCCTGCCGATACTGCCGGTCTGAGGCAATGGCATCCAGGCAATCCACGACCGCAAGAATCCGCGCGCCGATCGGAATCGCTTCGCCGCTAAGCCCGACGGGATACCCAGAACCGTCCCATCGCTCGTGATGCGACCGCACGATCGGAGCCACGGGATAAGGGAAGGCGACGCGATCGAGAATTTCAGCGCCCACCAGCGGATGCACCTTCATCTTCTCGAACTCTTCGGGCGTGAGCCGCCCCGGTTTGTTGATGATGTGCTCCGGCACGGCGAGCTTGCCAATGTCATGCAGCAGCGCCGCTGCCCGCAGCGCTTCGATTTCATCTGGCAACAGTCCGATCTCTTTGGCGATTTCCACCGCATAGGTCCGCACACGTTGCAGGTGCGTGTGCGTGGTGTGGTCCTTGGCCTCGATCGCGAGGGCCAGAGCCTCGATGGTTCGCATGTTCAGCGAAGCAATCTGCTCCACGTGCCGCTTCTCAACTTCCACACGGTCCTTCTCAGCTTCCAGCCGTCCCAGATAAAGTCGATAGGAGCGGTACACCCAATAGATCACCGGCAGTACGAGCAGCGAGGTCTGCCATCCGGCGCGCTGGTTGATGATTCCAACCAGCCCCACGGCTGCCGCGCCTACCAGGTAGTAAGGAAACGACCAGAAGTAGCACTCTTTCCAAACCTTGCGGCTCGATTCGTTTTCCGTCAGCGCGATGACCACAGAGATGGGCAGCGTATTCGCCAGAAAAAACACCAGCGCCGCCATCATCAGCAAAATAGGTTTATTCGTGCCGACTCTCGGTTCCAGCCAATGATAAGTGATGTAACAGAGCGCACTCGCGTTCGCCATCATGCCGAAAACATTGAACAGAACCTTAACCGGATCCAATCGATTCTTTGTGTGCCAGACGCTCTGTATCAGGGTGGCCACGCAGCCGATCACCAGCGTCTCGGACAGGCTGAGTTCCATCACGCCCAGAAGAATGAAAAGGAAGTTCACAGACATCGTGCCGTCGATGCCGGGCAACTGCACTTTCAGGCTGGAAGCCAGGACGGCAACCGCCAGATAACACATAAACCGAGTCAGGTCCGCGGACTGCCAGTGCCATAGGGCGGAGCCCAGCACCACCATTCCGAGCGAGACCGTGATCCCGACAAATAGTTTCGTCCGAGTCGACATTGCGTCGTTACCGCTATCGCAGGGGGAGGCGGCAGACTGCGTCCACGGCGCGAGAAGTCCTTCCCGCGCACACTTCAAGACGAGCCTGTTCAGGGAAATGCTATTGCGATTAGAGGGTTTTAAGTAGCTTACTTCAGTAACCTGAGGGACTGACTCATGCGCTCTCCAGCGTGCGCGGTTACTTTCGTGATCATCTGAAACCGCATACTCGGTCCAAGCGCTGTTCACTGTGGCAAGATCAACTCCAAACGCGCGGGATGCCACCAGTCAATCTCAATTCGCAGCCGCAAGGGTCGCAGCAAAGGTCAACGCCCGATGCCGGCGCAGTCGGCGGAATCGCTGTCTTGTCCGCCGATCTCAAAGGGAAAATAACTGGCTGCAATGAAGCTGCCGTGAAGGTCTTCAGCTGCACCTCCGAGGAAGTCATTGGCCAAACGCTGGCGGCTCTCATCTCAGGGAAGAACGGCGCAGAGCAGAGTCAACGGCAGAAGACCATGCTCACTGCGGTGCTTGAGCACGGCCACTATCGATCTTCACACTCGTGTCAGAACAAGGCCCAGAAGAAGTTTACGGCCGAGTTGACGCTCACACTGCTGCGTGACGATAAATCCGTGCCGGCAGGAATAATCGCCATACTCTCGCTGGTCGAGGCGAAATCGATCTCCGGCTCGCTGCCTACCCAAGCGCGCGATACGAAACATCATGGTGAAGATGAAGACGAGTCCGCGCACACGGTTTCGCGCGAAATCGATGGCACCAATCTTATACTCGCTAGTCCCGTAATGCACCGCTTCATGCGCATGGTCGACCGCGTTGCCGGCCATGCCGAGAGCGTGCTGGTCACCGGTGAAACCGGAACAGGAAAGGAACTGATCGCCCACGCAATTCATCAAGCTTCGAATCGGCGCAGCCGGCCGTGGGTCGATATCAACTGCGCAGCGCTGCCTGAGAACCTGGTCGAGAGCGAGTTGTTCGGATATGAAAAGGGCGCCTTCACCGGCGCCGATGCGTCCAAGCCCGGCCTTTTCGAACTCGCCGACAAGGGTACGCTCTTTCTCGACGAAATCGGAGAACTGCAGCTTCAAACTCAGGTGAAGTTGCTGCGCGTGTTGGATGGATCTCCCTTCTACCGCCTCGGAGGCCATCGCAAGATCACAGTCGACGTGCGGATCATTGCCGCGACTAATCAGGATCTCGACGCTGCCGTCGCCGCCGCCCGCTTTCGCCAGGATCTCTTCCATCGTCTCGGCCAGTTTCAGCTTCGCGTACCCCCGCTGCGCGAGCGTCCTGAAGATATCGTCGCGCTGGCCGAGCACTTCCTTAGCCTCAAGAATCCTGGCAGCTCTTTTGCTCCCGATGCGGTTTCCGCGCTGCTCTCGCATTCCTGGCCGGGAAATGTTCGCGAGTTGCGCAACCTCATCGCGCGCGTCGCCGTGGAATCGCGCGGTCCTGAGATCCACAAATCACAGATTACCGACGCCATGTCCGGCAATCCGGTCGCGCAGCGTCAGGCTGCTTCCATGCCGGTGGGCAATCTCGAGAGCATGGAAGAACAGATGATCATTCGCGCTCTCGAGCGAAGTGGCGGCCATCGCAGCCAGGCCGCGGAACAACTTGGCATCTCCCGCCGCACGCTCAGCCGCAAGCTGAAGGAATACAACATCAACATGAATTCCGCCGACGCTGCCGATTCTTTAGCATATGTCAGCCTCCAGCAGCAGAAGTTTTTCCGCGCCCGTATTCAGCTTGCGGTTGCGCTAAAGAACCAGCAGGGCGAAGAAGTTTGCGTTCAGGGCGTGAACCTCAGCACCGGCGGCATGGGCGTGGATGGATTGAAAGAACCGATGAAGTTTACCGGCCTGCTCGACGTCAGTTTTCCGCTCCCTGACAGTGAGACTATTTTTCGAGCGAAGGCCCGCATCGTCTGGTTCGGCGGCGAAGGCCGCGTCGGCCTTCGTTTCGCCGTGATCGACCCCGCTCTCTTCGAGCAGCTACAGCATTGGACAAACAACAAGATGAAGAACGAAGGCTGGGAACTGCCTACCGGTCCTCAGTAGTAAGTTCATCGTCAGCTTCCGTTGGTACTCTCGCAGGCTGCGGAAAACTCTAGTTCGAGCGTGTCGGGAAGGGCACGACGTTTAGTCGTGCCGTTAAGTCGTCCAGAAAGTGTCCGCGCTTTAGCGCCCGAGGGCCGCTTTCACCCGCGGCTAGTTTTCCGTAATCTGTTAATGCACCGGCGCAGGCTGCGGCGTGGTCTGAGGAGCGGCCGCGCCCGGACTGGAGAAATTCACCTTCGGCACCTCACGTGATCCGGGCGATGCTTCGAAGTAAGCTTCATTCGGCTTGAATCCCGCAATCCCAGCGAAAAAGCTGTTGGGAAACTGCTGCACGTAAGTGTTGTAATCCTTGAGGGTGTCGTTATAGCGCTTGCGCTCAACCGCAATCCGATTCTCCGTGCCGGCAAGTTCATCCTGCAGGCGAAGAAAATTCTCGTTGGATTTCAGCTGAGGATAGTTCTCAACCACCAGCAGCAGGCGGCCAAGCGCTCCATCGAGCTGCCCGTTGGCTGCGATCTTCTCCTGCGGCGTGCCCGCGGAAAGCAGCGCAGAGCGCGCCTTGGCGATGTCACCGAATACGGTGACTTCCTGCTGCGCGTAGCCCTTTACCGTCTCCACCAAATTTGGGATCAGGTCCGCTCGGCGCTGCAGCACGATGTCAACTTGCGACCACGCCGCCTTTACGGCCTCATTCTTGGCGACCAGCGTATTCTTCACGCTCACGTACTGGCCAAAAACAAACAAGCAACCCAGCAATACAATCGCCACGATAACCAGCACTGCGATCAACGCCTTGTTCATGACTTTCTCCTGAAAACCAGTGTCCGCGAATTCTACTTAGAACCTGCGGCACCCGAGTCCAGCATTTTATCAACTGCCGCCGCCACTTGCTCTACTGCGGCGAGATATCGCGAAAAAACATCGGACACATTGAACTTCTTACGGTCCGATTTCCGCTCCCTGACGTCCAGCACCTGCAGAATCCCCGACGCATCAAATCCAACCTGTTTTGACAATGCCTGCACAGACTCACGCTTGCCCCCCGGTGCATCATGGCCGAGCACGATCAGCGCGTGGCGGAAAAGCGTGGCAAATGACGAGACTGATCGCAGCAGCAACTCCCACATGCGGGAGTCGTTACCGGAGGCGAGCAGGAAATGCTGGCGCAGCAGGGCCAGTTTTTCCCGCAGCTCGTATTCCACCTGAACGCGATGCAGATTCGCCGGAATCGGCAAGCCTTGTATAACATCCTCGCCGAAAAGAACACGGTGATGCTGCTGCATGTCCAGTAATTCAATCGTAAAAATGTCAGTAGAACGCCTGATCTCGTCACGCGTCATGAACAAAGGCGGAGGCTGTTTTTGCGCATTCCACCATTTCACGGAAGGGGCCAGCGCCTGCAGCGCCGCAAACGAGCCGTCATGAATCACACAGAACAAATTCACATTCGAGAATTCTGGATGAAAATCTCCCGCGACCGCCGATCCAAACAAGATCACGCTCTCCAGGTTCGCTCCAGCCGCCGCGCGCAGCCGGCTGACAAACTCGTTAATCGTTTTTTCCGGAACCATTTGTGCCCTCGCTGGCTACCAGCTGCTACTGCCTCCACCACCACCGGAACTGCCCCCGCCAAAGCCACCAAACCCACTCCCACCGCCAAACCCTCCTCCCCCGCCCCCCCAACCCCCGCCGCCTCTGTATCCGCCGCCGCCGCCGAACATTCCTGAAAACAAAATCCAGAAAAGCAAGCTGCGAAGCGGAGTAACGAGAACGATGATTACGACGATAACCAGCAAGATGATTCCGCCGGTCGACATGCCTTTGCTCGGCTGCTCCTGCTGCTCAGCTGGAGCCGGCGCAAGCTGCGGCGTCGTGATTTGAACTCCCGCATCCTGTGCGATGACGTTCGCTACGCGCGTGGTGACCAGCAGCAAAGCCTGACTATAGTTTCCGCTCCGCATAAGCGGGATCGCCTCCCGCTGAAACGAAGTGACCTTACCGTCGGTTAGGATCGGCTCCAGCCCGTAGCCAACCTCAATGCGCGCGCGATGGTCATCGATGGCATAAAGAATTAGTACCCCCGTGTCCTTGGATTTGCTGCCCACGCCCCATTGATGAAAAAGATCGACCGCGTAGCTCTCAATATCCGAGCCGTCAAGCGAATGGATGGTCACCACTGCGATCTGGGCATGCGCTTTCACTTCGATCTGGTGGCAGATGTCGTCCATCTGCGCGATCGTGTTCTGATCCAGAACGTGAGCAAAGTCGTTGACGTAATCAGTTGCTTTAAGTTGCGAGACTGGCTCAGCCTGCGCCGCTAAAGCCAGCAGCAGCGCACCGGCCACACACAGCCACCATTTCACGCGAGAACTCATTGAAGTGCAGATTGTACAGCACGCGAGGCAGGGGAAAGACTGGCCTCGAGCAGCCAAAGAGTCATCCGGCAACAGGGGGCTCAGTGAAGATGCGCCGGCCTGTTGGCCGGCGCTTCCGTAAAGTACCAAAACATGTTAGTTCAACCCAATTAGCTCGCTCGGTTAGTTCACGCGCAGAAGCATCAACGTCCCGCTTTCAAGTTTTACATTATTCTTTTCTGAGCTGAGAAGAGAGCCTTGGCTAGCAGTCGGAGGCGACGACGTAAGCTTAAGATTGGAGATTCCGACCACTCCCTCTGTCTGCGCCGTGATCCGGGGACGCGCGCTCGCTCCCGTCTGCGTGTCGCTTGGCATGTTACTTTGCGACGCTGCCTGAGGCGCAGGCGATGGCATGGATCCGCCCATCCCTCCGGCTCGCGGGGCGCTGCTCGGATACCCGCCTGTTCCGCCGCTCGGAGCTGCTTCGCTATTTCCCGCTGCACTGCTCTCCGAATTCTGTGGACCCGAATTCTGCGAACCAGAATTCTGTGGACCAACCACCGCCTGGATGGACATCGGCATCTGCATCTCGCTTCCGTCCTTCATCACAGCGTGGTCAAATGTGATTCCCACCTCAGATTCCTTTTGCTCTTTGTTGCGCGCCTGCGCCTCCGTGACGTGACCCACCACCTCCGTATCTTTGGCCACAATTACCGCCCCGGCGTTGGTCTTCAGGTCTTGCGTGACTTTGGCCACCACCTCATCGCCGGTCTTCACTTTTTTCGCGTCGATAGTCTTGGTCAATGACACTGGAATAACACTGCCCGACGCGATTCGCGCGGGCCGTGCTTGAGTGGTGGACTCCGTCGCCGTCGGCTGTGCGGAAGGCTGAGCCGGCGTCGAGGTCTGCTGACCGGAAGGTGGACTAGCCAGAGCTGGGGCCGGATTACTTTGTGCGGACGCGACCGCCAGCATCAGGGCACCCGAGAAAATGCTGATCAGAACCGTTTTCATTTACGACCTCCTTCATCAGCTTTGAGGCTTATTAAGCCGAGGGGCGCAATACTCGTCTTAATCTGCTGTTTATTCGATGCATTTTTAAAGTGAGTGGCTGTCAGAATGTCGCCAACCTCAAATGTCAACATCGCATCGAACCAATGTGCCGTTCCTGCCTCTCCATCGCGTGGGAGTTTTCGTGCTTGGCCTGTCGTTAGTCGGCGTCGCCGCTTGCACAAATCACCGGGACAACCCAGATGAAATCCGTCGGCGCACGGCCGAAGCTACGGAGACCATGAGGCGCGATGCCCAGGCGGTGGCCGAAGGCGTGAAGGAGGGGATGGGGCACCAGCAGGCGGTCAACATCAATCGAGCCTCGCGCGAAGATTTGCTCAACCTGCCGGGTCTGACCGAACGTGACGCCGACCGCATCATTGCCGATCGGCCATTCCAAAATGCACATGACTTGGTGACACGCCACGTTGTTTCGGAAGAGGAGTACGAAAAAATCCGCGACCGCGTCATCGCAGCACGCTGACCGCATGTAATGTCCAATCCCATACCGGATGATATCGGCTGTGACTTCGGTGCGATCCTGAGATATCATCAAGGGGATGTCTTCCTGGAGACAACATCATTCGTTTCAAACCGATGACGCGCGCCTGCAGCCGATTCACGCGAAGGTGATGGCTGGCGAGCGTCTCGATAGCAGCGATGCGCTCGCTCTCTACCGCACCGGCGATATTCTTGCCGTGGGCTGGATGGCCAATCACGTCCGCGAGCGCATGCATGGCGACAAGACGTATTTCAACGTCAATCGGCACATTAATCCCACCAACGTCTGCGTCGCCGCCTGCCGACTTTGCGCGTTCGGCCGTAAGAAGGACGCTCCCGGCGCCTACACCATGGCACTCGACGAAGCTTTTGAAACAGCTGCCTCCGGATACAGTGAGGCCGTGACCGAATTTCACATCGTCGGCGGATTGCATCCCGACCTGCCCTTTCAATATTTTCTCGATCTCTGCTCCGGCCTGAAGCAGCGCTTTCCGCAGGTTCATCTCAAGGCCTTCACCATGGTCGAGGTCGCGTACTTGTCGAAGCGCGCCAAACTCTCCATTCGCGAAACGCTGGAGCAGCTCAAAGCCTCAGGCGTGGATTCGCTACCCGGCGGCGGCGCAGAAATATTCGCCGACCGCGTGCGCCATATCATCTGCGACCACAAGATCGACGGCGATCAATGGCTCGACACCGCCAGACAAGCCCACCAGATCGGCCTGAAATCAAATGCGACCATGCTCTACGGCCACGTCGAAAATGACGAAGACCGTGTCGACCACCTGCTCAAGCTGCGTGCTCTACAAGATGAAACCGGCGGCTTCCAAACCTTTATCCCGCTGGCGTTTCATCCCGACAACACGCCGCTGCAGCACTTGCCGAAAACTACTGGCATGCTCGACATCAAGCAGATCGCAGTCAGCCGCCTCGTGCTCGACAACTTCCCGCACATCAAATCTTATTGGCAGATGATGACCGCCAAGATCGCGCAAATCTCCCTGCGCTTCGGCGCCGACGACATGGATGGCACGGTGATCGAAGAAAAGATTTATCACGACGCCGGAGCGACCACGCCCCAAGGCATGCGCCGCGAAGAACTCGAGCGCCTCATCCGCGCCGCCGGCCGCGAGCCCATCGAGCGCGACACGCTCTACCGCCCCGTTACGCGGACTGAGACGTCGGTCACGGTCGCGGTTTAGAATCTTTGGATTTATTCAAGCAGGTCGTCAACCGGCATCTCGACGTCGCGCAAGATCGACCGCAGCAGACCCGGCCCGATGATCTCGCCGGAATGAACGGGAACAACGGTCGCTCGTCCATCTGGATGTCTGAGGAATGTATGGCTGCCTTTGGTGCGAACCGTCCGAAAGCTCACCCGCTCGAGGATGCGAATAATTTCCTTGCCCTTGAGACGGGGAAGGCGCGTCATATCCAGATTTGCTGAACCCCGACCAATTCAAGCGACTGGCCCGCGCCATCTTCTGTCTCTAGGCACAACTCGACCGCCTCACGCATCCGTTTCATCAGAGTGTCCAGGGTCTTCGCTTGAGTGTGACAGCCCCGAAGAGCAGGAACTGTCCCGACGTAGTAACCATCTTCGTCTCGCTCGATCACAACAGTGAACGTTTTCTGACTCTTCATCGGCAAATCCAGGCTCAATTCTATCACTCGCGGGACTGTGGCCGCGCCAAGATCAAGAAGGCCGGAGTAGGGAAGCCCACCCTCTCCAGCCTCTGAAACAGGGAGCACAAAAATCTAAGTTTCACCCCTACAGCTTCTCGTAAAACTCGCACGCCGAACAAGAAATATATATCCCGCCAGGCACGCCCCGCTCGCGGTCTTTCATGCGCTTGACGATGCGCGTAGTCTTACCGCATTTGGGGCAATCCGTGCTTTTGCTGGTGTCCATCACCTTCTTACGGTCTGCAGTTTTTGCAATCTTCGCGCCTACCGCCATGATTCGTTTCTCCTGATCTCTCTAATATGTGCGCAGCGATCCGCCGAATTTCTCGACCGGACATTTGTGTGGATGGGATATTTCAGAAAGCCTATTTCAGAAAGCCTAACCGGAAAATCCACTCTGGAAGATTCTTATAGCCGCGTCTTGTCTCTCTTCCATACACTTCATTTTACAGTAAGATCCTGCTGCCTGTCTTGCGCGGTCAGTGTGGCGTTGACCCCACTCCTCGCCCCTGCTACCGTCATATGTTTGCCCTGCAAGGAGGCCCATCATGCCTGCCATCAAATTTCGCGGTGTCGATTTCATCCAGTTTGATTCGCTCCTCACTGAAGAAGAACGTCTGGTCCGCGATACCACCCGCAAATTCATCGAAGACAACCTCGTCCCCATCATCGAGGAGTGCAACCGCGCCGGCCGCTTCCCACGCGAACTGGTTAAGCCCATGGCCGATCTCGGCTTCTTCGGCGCATCGCTGCAGGGCTACGGTTGCGCGGGCATGGGCAACGTCGAATATGGGCTCGTGACCCAGGAACTCGAACGCGGCGACTCCGGCGTGCGCAGCTTCGTCAGTGTGCAGTCCGCATTGGTGATGTATCCCATCCATACCTTCGGCAGCGAAGAGCAAAAGCAGACCTGGCTGCCCGCCATGCAAAAGGGAGAGAAACTCGGCTGTTTCGGACTCACCGAGCCGGGCTTCGGCTCCAATCCCGGCGGCATGCGTACCCGCGCCCGCAAGGCGGGCAACGAATACATTCTCAACGGCGAGAAAATGTGGATCACCTCCGGCAGCATCGCCGACGTTGCCATCATCTGGGCCAAGGTGGAAAACGAGAACGACAAGATTCGCGGCTTCCTCGTCGAGACGAACCGTCCCGGCTTCAAGGCCGACGACATTCATGGCAAATGGTCGCTGCGCGCTTCGGTCACCTCAGGCCTCTCGCTGCAGGACGTTCGCATCCCCGAGTCGAACCTGCTGCCAAGAAGCGATGGCTTGAAATCGCCGTTGATGTGCTTGAATCAAGCGCGCTATGGCATCGCCTGGGGAGCGATCGGCGCGGCCATGTCTTGCTACGACTGCGCTCTGCAGTATGCCATCTTGCGCAAGCAGTGGCGCGACCAACCCATCGCCTCGCACCAGCTCGTGCAGGACAAACTTACCTGGATGATCAGCGAGATCACAAAAGCGCAACTGCTCGTGCTGCAGGTCGGCCGCCTGAAGGATGCTGGCAAGGTCGAGCACCAGCACATCTCCATGGCCAAGCGCAACAACGTCTGGATGGCCCTCGAGTGCGCCCGCCTCTCGCGCGACATCCTCGGCGCCAACGGCGTCGCTGACGACTATCCCATCATGCGCCACATGATGAACCTGGAATCCGTAAAGACCTACGAAGGCACGCACGACGTGCACTCGCTGATCATCGGGCAGAGCGTGACCGGGATCGACGCGTTCTAGCGTCTTGACATCTTCGCGTATTGCGAAGTACACTATTCGCATATTGCGAACTCGCGAGGAGCGGCGTGCACGTCATCAGCCGCAAGAAACTCAAGGAAGCCGCCGTCCGGCACGGTGAACTGGAAGGCCCGCTCGACGCCTGGTTTCGGGTTGCTAAGAGAGCCTTGTGGAAGAATTTGGGAGACGTCCGGATGACCTTTTCGAGCGCGGACGCCGTTGGCAAGTGGACGGCCTTCAACATCAAGGGAAACCGATACAGACTGATCGCGGAGATCAATTACACATTTGGCCGGATTTACATCCGTCATGTGTTGACCCATGCCGAGTATGACCGGGGAGGTTGGAAGCAATGAGCGCGAGCGCAGTCAGGTCCGAATACGCTTCTTTATTGACTAGGACTTTGCCTTCGGTGATCGGGAGTGAAGCTGAGAACGAGCGCTACATCAACGCGCTTGAAGAACTCGACCACAAGGGCAGCCGCATGAGCGCGGCCGAACGGCGTCTGGCTCGGCTGCTCACTTTACTTGTCGAGGATTTTGAAGAGAAACATTACGCGCTCCAGGCTGCCAGCGCTCTCGATGTTTTGAATGAACTGATGTTGGCCAACAACCTGAAGCAGAAAGACCTTGTAGATGTGTTCGCCACCCCGAGCATTGTCTCGGAAGTTCTCCGCGGAAAACGCAAGCTCACCACGGAACACATCCGGCGGCTCAGCCGGCGATTTCATGTCTCACCGGAAGTGTTTTTCTGAGAAGGTCAAAGAACCGTCAAATCCTCACGCAGTCGGTTTATCCCGCGGCGGTTCTACTGCGAGAAACTCCTCGGCGAATCGTTGGCTGTAATCTTGAAGCAGCGCGTCTACGCGCTGCGAATCAGACGATCGCAGAATCAAACCAGCGTGGTGATGCTTCTTGATCCGCAAGAACACTTCCGGATCGTTGTACCCCGAAGTATCCGGATTCTCCTGCCGCGCCAGCGAAAGAATCACTCCCGCATACTCCTCGCGCACCGGAGGAAGCTTATACGTTCCATCCCCGCCGGCAACTTCGATGCGGGCCCACTCCCGCCACAAATTAATCCCTGTAGCAGTCTCGACCATCTCGTTGATGTAGGCGCCGCCCACCCGAGCCGCGCACTCCAGAAAATAAAAATGTCCGTCAGCATGCGCCTGAATGAATTCAGTATGGGCAACGCCGCGCACCAGTCCCAGCGCCGCAATCAGATCGCGATTGACTTGACGTAAGCCCAGGTCCGCATCGCTGCCTCGCGGTATAACGCAGGTGGTAAAAATTCCTCCGCCCTGCGCCACGTTCATCGGCGGCTTGCCGTACTTGCTCACGCTGGCAAACAGCACTTCGTTTTCCGAAACCACTGAGTCCACGTGATAGACCTCTCCCGGAACAAACTTTTCCAGCAAGAACGAAGACTGCTTGTCCCCAAGTTGCTCGAGCACTCGCCACAACTCTTCCGCCGCATGAATCTTCTTGATCCCGATCGCCGATGCCTCCTGGCGCGGCTTCAATACCCACGGTCCGGGAACATGTTCAAGGTAATAGCGGATGTCGTTGTGATTGAAGACCGGAACAAAATCAGGCACGCGCACGTGGCGATCTAGTGCTTTCATGCGCATCGCCAACTTGTCACGAAAATAACGCATCGTGGTCAGGCCCATCCCTGGAACGCGCAGGTGCTCGCGAAGAGTCGCGGCTGTTTCCATGTCGTATTCGTCGAGTGCGACTATACGATCAATTTTCTGCGTGCGCGCCAGGTGGGTGACGGCCTGCACAATGTCGGGCAGAGAAATCTCTGCCGGAAGATAGAAGGTATCTTCGAGGCTCTCCCGCGGCCAATCGGCATCTCGCAGCTTTTCCGCTGTAAGCAGCAGCAACCGGCAACCCTGGCGCTTGCACTCGCGCATGAATTCCTGCCCCTTCTCATAGGTCGTGATGCAGAGGAAAGTCAGGGGGCGCGATTCGGGCATGGATCCCTTTTCGTAACAGGGTTGAGAGAATATCACGGCTGTTGCTGCCGGAGCATTTGTTATTCCTATGTCACCAGCCGTTTCTTTCAATCTTGTCGCGATTGGGATATATTCTCAGGCCGGTCGAGAATGGCAACGTTAGGCCTGTTGGGAGACTCCTATGGGTACACAAACTCGTTCAGAAGGCAAAGCTCGCAGCTTCGGGGAAAACATTGAAAGCGACCTGGCGTCGCGATTTCTGCGCGTAGTCGAGGTGGCGGCAATCGCTTCGGCTCATACGATGGGGCAGGGCGAACGCAAGCTTTCGGACCAGGTGGCTACTGAGGCGATGCGGCAGACTATGGATTCCATCCCCATGCGCGGCACCATCGTTATCGGCGAAGGCGAACGCGATGAAGCTCCCATGCTCTACATCGGCGAGAAAGTCGGCGCCGATTTTCCCGACGGCCGCGAGGTCCCTGAGGTCGACATCGCCGTCGATCCCCTCGAAGGCACGAACCTTTGCGCCACCGGCGCGCCCGGAGCAATCACCGTGCTGGCCGCTTCTGAGCGCGGAGGTTTGCTGAACGCTCCCGACTGCTACATGGAAAAGATCGTGGTCGGGCCATCGTGCAAGAATGCCGTCGAGCTCGATGCGCCCGTGGCCGACAATTTGAAAAACATCGCGAAGAGAATGGAGCGCGATGTTGAAGACCTGGTCGTTATCGTGCTCGATCGTCCGCGTCATGAAAAACTGATCGCCGATATACGCGCTGCCGGCGCGCGCATCCGCCTGATCGGCGACGGCGACCTCTCAGCGGGCATCGCCGCCGCTGTGATTGGCACTGGCGTGCACGCGGTCATGGGATCGGGCGGTGCGCCGGAAGGCGTGATCACCGCCGCCGCCATCCGCTGCCTCAACGGCTACATGCTCGGCCGCTTGGTCGTGAAGCCCGACCAGGAAGAGCGCCTCACACGCATGGGCATCAAGGACAAGAGCCGTATCTATGAGGCCGAAGATCTTGCTCCCGGCAAGCAACTCATCTTCGCGGCCACGGGCGTCACCGACGGCGCGCTGCTGAAAGGAGTCCGGTTCTTCGGCGAAGGCACGCGGACTTCGTCTGTAATCCTCACTCAACTTACTGGCAAGGTGCGCTTCATCGAGAGCATTCACCTGGAAAAAGGTCCGGATGTGAAGGTGCGGTTCGCCTAGAGATATTCTTTTCTATACTCCTAACCTTTCTTCTGATCCTCGGGTAGCTCGGGGACCGGCGGAAACTCTTGCGAGTATCCCTTGAGCAAGCTCACGGTTGCCTCACTGCGGCGGGCGCCGTCGTGGATCGCGATCTTGTGGGGATGGCCCTTCGAATATCCCTCCCACAGCGAGACGCCGGCGTAGGCGCCGTCTTTGCGCAAAATGTAGTACGTCATGTCGACGAAGCGCAGCTTGTTCATATCGCCGTTGTAGATGTGGACGATGCGCTTGAGTGTTTCCATGCCGGCCTCGTGCGGAGACATGCCGTGGCGCATGTTTTCAACGATGGTGTACGCGCCCGCGACCTTGATGTTTTCCTCCCCGCTGCCGGTGGCTCCGGCTGAACCCACGTCCTGATCGGTGTAGCAACCCGCGGCGATGATGGGCGAATCGCCAACTCGGCCGGGAAGCTTGAAGGCTAATCCGCTGGTAGTGGTGCAGCCGGAAATTTCTCCTTTGTCATTCAACGCGGAACAATGAATCGTTCCCGTTGGTGGAAACAGAACCTGGCGCACGGCGGTGAGCTGCAGTTTGGGCTCGATGCCGAGTTCGGCGGCTCGGGCTTGCAGATTCTGGATGCGCTCTTGCCACAATTTCGATTGTGGTTTGTCGGGATTTACGCCGGGAGCCTGCCAGCGCGGGTCGGCCGGGCCTGGTCCCCACCAGTCCTGGTTCGAGTGGAATTCCTTCCACAGTAACCAGACCTTGCGAGAGTGATCGGTGAGCAAGTTCTCGCGCGGGAAGCCGACGGCTGCGGCGAAACGTTCGGCGCCTTCGCCCACGAGCATGACGTGTCCAGTGTGTTCGAACACGGCTTTCGAAACCAGCGAGACATTCTTGATGTTACGCACCCCGCCTACGGAGCCGGCGCGGCGCGTGGGTCCGTGCATGCAGCAAGCGTCGAGTTCGACCACGCCTTCTTCGTTGGGAAGTCCGCCGAGGCCGACGCTGGTGTCGTTCGGATCGTCTTCTGGTCCCCTGACCACTCTTAGCGCGGCGTCGAGAGTGTCGCCGCCGTTCTTCAGGAAGGCGTAGGCGTCGTCGAGATAGGCGTAACCGTTGTTGGCGCAGACGATGATGGGGCGCTTGTAGGGTCCGGATTGCGCACCGTGTTCCTGGGTTACGGCACCTTGTTTGGATTCTTCTTCTTGGGCACGAGCTCCTACTCCGGCGGCGACTGCTCCTAGAACGGACGTCTTTACGAAATCACGGCGCGAGAAAGTCATCGGTTTCTCCTGTGGTAGGAAACCGGGAAGCATATCACGCGGCCGGTGGGACTTTTGGGCTTTGTCGCCGGGTGCCCCTCGATAAGAGCGAAGGCGGTGTCAAGGACAAAGACATCCTGTCGGTGTTTTTGGCACCGCTTTCTCGCCAGAGAGGGTTGAGGACAAAGACTCTGGAAATCTCACGCAAAATCACCTGCGGCGGAACGTCGTTCCACCAACCATCGATTCGACCTTACTCGTCGGCCATGATTCTTCTATGCGAACATCCCGTCTGTACGGGATGCGAGAGCGCCCAATCAATCTCACGGTCTAGCTTGCGCCGACCAGGGGCACCCGCGGGCTGCTCTCGATGCGAACGACTTCCGGATACGGCCTCTGCGTGCGCAGCATCCAGTACAGTCGTACGGCCAACTTGCGCGCCGCTGCCACCTTGGCCACTGCTTTCGGCTTCTGGTGACAACGATGCAAATACTCCTTGCGAAGTCCGGGATCGAAGCGCACCGCAATCTGCGCCGCCTCCACTAACAACATTCGCAGCATGCGGTTGCCTTGCTTGGTGATCGCGCCCAGTTTCTGACGTCCGCCCGAAGAGTGCTCGCGCGGAATCAGTCCCAGGTAGCTGGCCACCTGCTTGCCGCGCGGGAAGCGGCTTACGTCACCCATGGTCAGCACATAGGCCAGCGCCGTCACCGCTCCCACTCCCGGCTGGGTTTGTAACAGGAGCGCCATTTTGTCTCGTTGCGCTTCTTCTTTCACTGCCCGGTCCAGCGGCTCAACCTGCTGATCGAGCATGGCCAGCAACCCCAGCAGATCTTCCCGCCGACGCGCCGCCCACGGCTTCAACGGCAACTCCCGCAGCACCTTCTGTCCCGCCTGGCTCCACAGCTTGTGCTGGCGCCGCACTCCCTGATTCAGGCACAGATGTTGCAACTCGTTCTTCACCCGCGCCCGTATCGTCACCAGCTTGTAGCGATGCAGCAGCAACTGCCGCAGATCCCGCACCTCACCCGACGGCATCCAGATGCGCGGAAACCGTCCCTCCTGCAACAGGATTCGTATGTGCTCCGCGTCCCGCCGGTCCGTCTTCTGCTGGCGCACGCAACTGGCCCGGATCTGCGCTGCGTCCCCCACCCACAACTCGTGGCCCAACTCGGCCAGCAAATCCACCAGCCAGTGACAGTTTCCCGTCGCTTCCATCCCGATCAGCGCTGGCGCCGGCTGTTGCCGATAGAACCGTTCAGCATCGCCCGAGGCTTGCACCAGCTTCCGTTCCCCAGTTTCTCCCGTCTCCGTGTCCAGCCAGGAAACTTGTTGCCAGCTGGGATGAAAATCACACCCTATAATCATCATCGAAGGCTCCTTTCTTTCCCAGCGTCTTCGTCCTCAAACAAAGACTACCGGGTTTCGGATCGAGCCTTCGCTCTTATCCAATCAATCCTAGTCGCGCTCTCTGCGACTAGGGTGGGATTCCACGAACGCTAGTCCCTTCGGATTTTGATCTCCGCGGATTTCCACAGTGCATCCTTGTGACATCTAACCTTGTGCCTCTATAAAATTTCGTCCATGATTGCCCCAGCAGAGGCAGTAAGAGACAGCTCATTGAAAACTGAATATCGCGCGGCTAAGTCCCTCCCCCACAAGATCTTGCGGCAAGGTTCGGCTGTTTTCAGTCTCGACAGAAATAGCTTCAATGATTCTAAATAACTTACGGGATTAGGGAGCACCTAACTGTTTTATCCGCAATATTTTACGGACAAGCTATTTGGATTCTATATTTTAGCTGGATTTCGGCCGAATCAGGGTCTTGCAAGTGATTGATTCCAAGGAATTAAGCAGATTTGATGCGCGATTTTTTTCGACCCAGATCGGCGGAAGGTCGGGCTGGTCCTGACCGCGATTCGAGCGTGATCCTAACAAAACACCTAAGGATCGGCATTCGTGGAATCCCACTTCTCGCACAGAACGCGAGAAATTGATTGGATAAGAGCGAAGGCTCGATCCGAAACCCGGTAGTCTTTGTTTGAGGACGAAGACGCTGGGAAAGAAAGGAGCCTTCGATGATGATTATAGGGTGTGATTTTCATCCCAGCTGGCAACAAGTTTCCTGGCTGGACACGGAGACGGGAGAAACTGGGGAACGGAAGCTGGTGCAAGCCTCGGGCGATGCTGAACGGTTCTATCGGCAACAGCCGGCGCCAGCGCTGATCGGGATGGAAGCGACGGGAAACTGTCACTGGCTGGTGGATTTGCTGGCCGAGTTGGGCCACGAGTTGTGGGTGGGGGACGCAGCGCAGATCCGGGCCAGTTGCGTGCGCCAGCAGAAGACGGACCGGCGGGACGCGGAGCACATACGAATCCTGTTGCAGGAGGGACGGTTTCCGCGCATCTGGATGCCGTCGGGTGAGGTGCGGGATCTGCGGCAGTTGCTGCTGCATCGCTACAAGCTGGTGACGATACGGGCGCGGGTGAAGAACGAGTTGCAACATCTGTGCCTGAATCAGGGAGTGCGGCGCCAGCACAAGCTGTGGAGCCAGGCGGGACAGAAGGTGCTGCGGGAGTTGCCGTTGAAGCCGTGGGCGGCGCGTCGGCGGGAAGATCTGCTG
This sequence comes from uncultured Acidobacteriaceae bacterium, assembly GCA_963809605.1. Lineage (GTDB taxonomy): Bacteria > Acidobacteriota > Terriglobia > Terriglobales > Acidobacteriaceae > Sulfotelmatobacter. The sequence goes on from CAWEKM010000002.1 coordinate 223,002, forward strand.
GGGTTGCTGGCCATGCTCGATCAGCAGGTTGAGCCGCTGGACCGGGCAGTGAAAGAAGAAGCGCAACGAGACAAAATGGCGCTCCTGTTACAAACCCAGCCGGGAGTGGGAGCGGTGACGGCGCTGGCCTATGTGCTGACCATGGGTGACGTAAGCCGCTTCCCGCGCGGCAAGCAGGTGGCCAGCTACCTGGGACTGATTCCGCGCGAGCACTCTTCGGGCGGACGTCAGAAACTGGGCGCGATCACCAAGCAAGGCAACCGCATGCTGCGAATGTTGTTAGTGGAGGCGGCGCAGATTGCGGTGCGCTTCGATCCCGGACTTCGCAAGGAGTATTTGCATCGTTGTCACCAGAAGCCGAAAGCAGTGGCCAAGGTGGCAGCGGCGCGCAAGTTGGCCGTACGACTGTACTGGATGCTGCGCACGCAGAGGCCGTATCCGGAAGTCGTTCGCATCGAGAGCAGCCCGCGGGTGCCCCTGGTCGGCGCAAGCTAGACCGTGAGATTGATTGGGCGCTCTCGCATCCCGTACAGACGGGATGTTCGCATAGAAGAATCATGGCCGACGAGTAAGGTCGAATCGATGGTTGGTGGAACGACGTTCCGCCGCAGGTGATTTTGCGTGAGATTTCCAGAGTCTTTGTCCTCAACCCTCTCTGGCGAGAAAGCGGTGCCAAAAACACCGACAGGATGTCTTTGTCCTTGACACCGCCTTCGCTCTTATCGAGGGGCACCCATCTTTCAGTAATTCACACGTGCCAATAATTAGCCGCTGGCTAATCCGCGGTAGCGGCCTACCAGACCGGTGCGGCGGCTTAGAGACGGATTCCGCGGGACGTCGGCGATGGATCGCAGGTTGTTCCTGTTCTGCTCGGAGCGGAAGCGCAGCAGTGCGGCGATGTTTCCGACCTTGTCGAACTCGGGATCGTCCTTGACGTAGAAAAGTTCGATGTTCTGGCGGATGACCCAGGGCAGGATGGCTTCGCCTACGTCGACCACCTCTCGAGTCTGCCGGCCACAGACGGGACAGAAGTTGACCAGGTGGGCGTCGAGATGGCCGCAGCCGGAGCACTCGACGGCCTGGGAGTGATAGTTTTGACCGACGAGCAGGGTCTGCACTTCGCCGAGCTCAAGCGCGTTGAGCACGCGTCGCAATCCAGTGACACCGCGGGCCTGGTGATGAGCCTGGTTGAGGGTTTCGCGAACCACTTCCTCACAGCGGCGCTCTTGGGCATCGGCAAAAATCTTTTCCGTGTGCGAACGGATTTCCTCATTGCTCACGTGAGCAACCTCGGCGGTGAAGCGGCCCAGTAATTTCTGCTTGGCGTAGGGGTGCAGTTGCGGTTCGAACTGCGACCAGTGAATGTCCTGGCAGCCGAGAATCCAGTTTTCGAACATGCCTTTGTCTTTATTGCTGCTACCTAGCGCATCCTTTACAAACTCGGCGATGAACTTGAAATGCTGACGGGCTTCATCAGCGACGCGGCGCTCGACGTGGCCTGCATCGTAGCCGCCGAAGCCGTCGCCGCGGCCGCGGCGGGTTAGAGCATGAAAGAAATCCATACGTTCGGTTAATTCGCTCAGTCGGAGATCGAAGAGGCGGGCGCGATGACGATCGACCAGCACGATGCCGAGGCTGGAAAATGCTCCCAGCAACTGGGCGAGAGGCTTGAGGTGAAAATGGCGGTTCACCAGAAGTTGCGTGCCGCTCAATTGTGCCGGCAAATCGTACTCACGCCAGAAGCCGCGCGCGCTGCAGGCGAACACGGCTTTGGCGCGGGCGCCGTGGCCATGCGTGCCGTTGCCGCGTAGATCTTGCGACAGGCGCACGATGCGATCGAGATCGGCACGGGCTGACTCGAACTTGTCCTTACTACTATTACTATTGCTTTTAATATTGTTGTTACCAGCGCTACTGCTCTTGGTCCTGGTCTCTAATTGGCGCATGGCTTCCCGCGCCAGATCTTTCGTTAGGATTGCTTCTTCCTTGTGTGCTTTGTTGCGAGGTGTGGCGGGTTGAAAATAGAAGCTGAGAGCGCAGGCTGAGGGATCTTCAAATTCTGCGAGTTCGTGAATCTCTTCCCGAGTGATCATTCCGTAATCCCAATCCTTTCAAACCAGTCCTTTCAAGAAGTAGAAAGGTGATTTATGCGGTGCCGGTATTGGCGAACCTCCCTTTAAATTGCCGGACGAGGCGTGGCGATTTGCGCAGGTAGTCGCGCGCCGCGGCAATCGAGATCGATACGTTGGCGGGCGAAGCGCCGGTGATGGCGGAGATTTCATCGACGCCGAAGCCTTCGAGGGCGTGCAGGATGAAAGCCTCGCGATGAGCCGGGCTTACATCGTGCAGAGCGGAGGCGATGAGGCGCATCATTTCATCGGACCCGACGATCTGTTCGGGAGTGGCCACGCGGCCGTCCGCGATGATGTTTTCTTCGGTAATGGCCTCATCGGGTTGGTGAAACTGGAGTTCGGCCTCGTCAGTGGCTTTTACGTTTTGTTTGCGGGCCGAATCCCGGAGATGTACGGCGCTGCCGTTGCTGGCCTCGGGGCGTGAGAGTTCGTCGAGAGCCTTCATGGCTAAGCGGTAGAGCCAGGGCTCGAGGGCGAGGCGCTCGGGCTTGTCTTTGTGATTGCCGTCGCCCTCGCCGAGCGCGGCCGCGATGGTTTCATCAATCACTTCTTCTTTGCTGATGGAGTCTGGCGCCACCAGATCGGAGGCTTCGCGGAAATAGATTTCGCGTTCGACGAAGCGCTCGAGGCGGGAGAGATTTACGTTGACGTAAGAGCGTACGTCCTCGGCGGAAACCATTGCCGGGAATACCGCGGCGAGCGTCTGCTCAAAGGGCACGGAAAGATTGCGCCGGGCTGAGGTCTCATGCTGGCGGCGCGGCCACTTGTGGGAGGAGCGCAGCAGGTCTTTGTGCTTGTTGACCTGCTGCAGCAGATCTTCGAAGGCGCTCTTCACCGCGGCTGCGGCGGTCGAGGCTTTGGCCTGGACGGCCATTTGTCCTGAAGGCAGGCGCAGGTTGAGGGAAACGCTGGTGCCTTCGCGCGCGGACATCTCCTCGACCATGCCTTTGAGGTGAATCAACTCGGGACGGAAGACTTGCAGGCGCTTTCGCAGTTTTTCGACTTGATGCTGGATATCTTTTTCTACGGCGGGAGTTTTATGAAGGCGGTAACTGACGTGAACGTTCATGAGCACCTCAAGCTTGCCAGACGGCGACGCGCAAACCAGTGCTTTCTTCCGTGATTGTACACCCGCAGAAGAGTGTGAAGCTGTAATCGAAAAAAGTGATTTGAGGGTTCGACGTTTTTGGGAATTGCGGAGCGAGCGAAGAAAGTTTGGAACAGGTAATGGTGGCGAGGGAGTTCGGTAAGGAAGCGAGCCAAACGCGCCCTTCGGTCGCTGTCGCTCTCTCAGGGCAGGCTCCGTGGAGGCGCGCGGCTCGCCTGGGTCCTTCGCGAGACAAAAAGCGTCTCGCTCAGGATGACAAGCCACCAAAATAATTTACAGATGGGCGCTGGGGCGGATATGATCCGTGAGCCATGAAATCTAGAAATCTTCTGCTTCTCGCTGCTTTGGTTGGTTCTGTGTGGGCTCAGGCTCCTTCGTCGAAGGAGGTCGATGCGGTCTATCCTGACGCGCATGCGCTATATCTGGATATTCACGAGCACCCGGAACTCTCTTCGCATGAAACTCAAACTGCGGCGAAGCTGGCTGGCCGGTTGCGAGGCCTCGGTTATGAGGTGACCGAACATGTTGGCGGGACGGGAATTGTGGCCGTCCTGAAAAATGGCGCGGGGCCGACCGTGATGCTGCGCACGGAACTGGATGCGCTGCCGGTGGAAGAGAAGACCGGGCTGGCTTATGCGAGCAAGGTTCATGCCAAGGATGACGCCGGGCACGAGGTTCCGGTGATGCATGCCTGCGGGCACGATCTGCATATGGCGTCGATCATCGGGACGGCGGCGATCATGGCGCACAGCAAAGACACGTGGCACGGGACGTTGATGCTGATCGGACAGCCGGCGGAAGAAACGATTCTCGGAGCTAAGGGAATGATCGACGATGGATTGTTTACGCGTTTTCCCAAGCCTGACGTGATTGTGGCGTTGCACGTTGGCAATGGGCTGCCGGCGGGGCAGGTTGGGGTGACTCCTGGAGTTATGAGTACCAACGCGGATTCTCTGCGAATTACGATTTATGGCAAAGGCGGGCATGGATCGGCGCCGCATACGGCAATCGATCCTATAGTGATTGCGGCCCGGACGATTCTGGCACTGCAGACCATTGTTTCCCGCGAGGTGAAGCCGGGAGAAATGGCGGTGGTGACCGTCGGCTATATTCGAGCCGGGACGAAGAATAACATCATTCCCGATCAGGCTGAGTTGGGGCTGACGGTGCGGACCTTCAAGGCGGACGTTCGCAAGCAGGTGCTTGCCGCGATTACGCGGATCACGGACGCGGAAGCGGAAGCGGCGGGAGCGCCGCGTCCGCCATTGATTGAGCATTATGAGGCGACGGATTCTCTTTACAACGATCCGGCGTTGGCGGAGAGGATGCGCGGGGTACTGGAGTCGGCGCTTGGTAAAGACAATGTGATCACGGAACCGCCGGCTACTGCGTCGGAAGATTTTTCTTATTTCGTGGAGCAGGGGATTCCGGGCTTCTACTTCGGCTTGGGCGGAGCGGATCCGGAGAAGCTGGCGCAGGCTAAGGCTTCGGGGACCATGCTGCCGTCGAATCATTCTCCACTGTTTGCCCCGGATGTGGATCCGGCGCTGCGGACTGGGATTAGGGCGGAGGTGGCGGTGTTGAGGAGTTTGCTGAAGTGATGGGCGGAATCAGCGATTCGCAAGAGTCAAAATGTCTCCCAAACCGAGCAGCTTGACGTCAGCGGTGACGAGGGTGAGATGGAGGATCTGGGCGGTCGCAGCCAAGAACCTGTCAGCAGGATCGTGATGTGACAATGGCAATTTCTGCGCGGCGAGAGCGATCTCGTGGGTTAATGGCGCTTCCCGGAACGAAGCTGTCGCTTGGGCGACCCACGCGCTGATATCTGCCGGCAACTCAATTCGGCCCTTGGCCTGCAACGTCAACGCTTCCCAAGTATTGATCGGAGAAAGCCAGAATTCATTTTCTGGATTCTTTAGTTCTTGCATCACCCTTCTCCCTAAGCGATGCGGTTGGTGCAGACTCCACAGCCAAATGTGAGTATCGAGAAGCAGCTTCAATCGCGCAACGCCTCCCAGTCGCTTTCCTCATTAGCGGGAGAGACTATATCCCCCAAGATCTTCATGGAGCCTTTCATCGAGCCAATCCAGTCCCCCGGACCCGCCTTGGGCGGCGCCGGTATGACTTCGGCGACCGGCTTTCCGAAGCGTGTCACAAGGATTGGCTTCTTCGTCTTTTGGACCTGATCGAGCAGAGCAAGGCACTTGGCCTTGAATTCGGAGATGGCCACTTCCTTCATCAATCTATTAGACCATAGTCATCAAAGATGGTCAACGTGTGATCTGCACGCCATTAGCGGTGCTTTAGCGCTTCCAGTTCCTCCAGAGTTCTTGGCCAGTCTGATCCTAGGAGCCGGGACAGGCTGCGGTCGGCTAGAACTTTGCCGGCGGTCTGGCAGCGGGCGCAGTAGTTGGTTTCCTTGTCGGCATAGCGAATTCGTAGTACTTTGTCGCCGCATCTGGGGCACGGTTCACCGTAGCGGCCGTGGACTGCCATGCCTTTGCGGAAAGCCGTGACTTTTTCGGGGAAGGTGGCGGTTGCTTCCATCCGCAGCCGGTCTATCCAGAACTGAAGCGTGTGGCGGGTCGCTGCATATAGTGGTTCCCATTCTTCCGGCTTCAGTTTTTGCGTCAGGGTGAGCGGGGAGAGTTGCGCGGCGTGCAGGATTTCGTCGGAATAGGCGTTGCCGATGCCGCTCAACAGACGCGGATCGGTGAGTGCGCGCTTGAGTGTGTGGTTTTCGGCGGTGAGCGCTGCGCGGAAGGAATCGAGATCGCTGGAGAAGACGTCGATGCCTCCGGCGTCGAAGGAACGGAGGGCTTCCTCGCCGCGCACAAGGTGCAGGGACGCGCGGCGCTTGGAGCCGGCCTCGGTTAGGACCAGGGAGCCGTTGGGGAAATCGAATGCGGCTAGAGTCTGGCGTCCTGCCAGCTTTGCCTCGGGAGGGCGCCAGTGCAGGCGGCCGGCAATCATCAGGTGAAGGACTAGCCAGAGATCATTGTCGAGTCCGATTGCGATGCGCTTGCCGATGGGCCGCAGTTCACGGACGATGCGACCTTCCGCGTCAGCGAGCGGCGGTTGGGCGGTTCGCAGCAGGAAGGCGCTCTGCAGTCGTACATGCTCGAGGGGTTGGCCGAGTATGCGCGGTTCTAGCGCGGTGATGTAGGCGGCGATGTCGGGCAGTTCTGGCATTTGTATCAGCTTGCACGTGGAGGCGGGGACTTGGCAACGTGGTCGCGGAAGTGCCAGTCGAGCTTGCGCTCGACGGACAGCCGAGGGCGGCTGTCCCCACATAATCTTATGAGTCCGTATGCAGCTTATTAACTAATCTGGTCCAGAATTGCGCGGGCGGCGGTTGCGGGGTCGGCGGCTTCGGTGATGGGGCGGCCTACGACGATGTGGGTGGCTCCGGCGGCGATGGCTTCGGCTGGAGTGGCTACGCGGGCTTGATCTGCGTGACGTGAGCCTGCGGGGCGGACGCCGGGGGTTACGATGGCGAAGCTGTGGCCTAGTTCAGCGCGGACGGCCGCCGTCTCGCGGGCGGAGGTGACGATGCCCTTGCATCCGTGATCGAGAGCCAGTGCGGCTAGGCGCAATACTTCTTCGCGCACGGGGCCGCGGAATCCGACTTTCTCCATTTCGTTTTCATCGAGGCTGGTGAGGACGGTGACGCCGAGCACCAGCAGTGCGGGGTTGTTGGCGTGCGCGGCTTCGACGGCAGCGTGGAGCATTTTGGCGCCGCCGGCGGCGTGCACGGTCAACATGCTCACTCCGAGACGCGCGGCTTCATGCACGGCTGCAGCTACCGTGGTGGGAATGTCGTGATACTTGAGGTCGAGAAACACGCGCCGACCCGAGGCGACGAGATCGCGAACGACCTCCGGGCCTTCGGCGGTGTAGAGCTGCATGCCGACTTTATAGGTGAGCGCGGAGTCGCCGACGGCCGACACGATCTTTTGCGCGGCCGCCGCCGTGGAGACGTCGAGAGCGACGATCAGCTTCTCGCGCGCAGGATTGACGCCTGGATCGTTCGGGATGCGGTTGGTCAGAGTGGCCTGCATCCCGAACAGTGTAGTTCGTTTACTGGAGTTCCGCCATAGGATGGTTGTAGGCTACGGTCTGGTAAACCTGCCGGCGCTCAGTCCGGGGTTTTACCAGATCCAGGCGAACCCGCTGCAGCCCGCGTTGCTCGAACTGCAGCACCTGGGCGGCACCGAAGGAAAGGTCGATAATACGGCCGGGTACGACCGGACCGCGGTCGTTGATCTTGACCACGATCACCCGTCCGTTGCGCAGGTTGGTGACCCGCACGTAGCTTCCCAAGGGAAGCGTGGGGTGGGCGGCGGTCATATCGTACATGTCGAAATCTTCGCCGCTGGCGGTCGGTCTGCCGACGAAATATTCGCCGTACCAGGAGGCTGTCCCAATTTGATACGGTTGGGTTTTAGTGTTGTGGTTGCGGGTTTCGGGTTTGGCTTGAACTGCCCTAGTTTGGGCTGAACTGGCCTCCGAGTTGTTCGGTCCCTGAGCCGCTCCCAGTCCGACGACCAATAAAGCGATCATCAGTCCATGAGCTATACGTCCACGCATTCAGTTCTCCTCGCATACTCAAAAGTCGTCCTAGCTAGGCTGTTTGGTTACGGTTCTGTAAATGGTAGGGGGCTGGGAAGGGGTTGTCAACCCGAAAGTGCATGACCTATGGTGACGTGATAGTTATCGATATCTCACGTAACTTGTTGTTAATCATGAGTAATGGGCAACAAGTCATTCAAAACAATTAGGTTACATGTTTATTACATAGTAAATACTCAGAAGGATGTAGTTCGAGAAGAATTTTCATCCTCAATGGATTCAATGGCTTACGGACAATTCTTTCTAAGTTGTTTAAGGAGAGCATTTTAGGTACAAGGTTGCATAGAGTAGAGCTTATTTTTTTTTGAGGACTATGGCTGAAAAACCACCTGTTGTACTGACCATCGCCGGGTTCGACCCCTCGTCCGGGGCGGGGGTTACGGCCGATATTAAGACGATTGCCGCCCACGGCTGCTACGGGGTGGCGTGCATTACCGCACTCACGGTGCAATCGACGGCCGGGGTTCGCCGGGTCGAAGCGCTGGATCCAGGACTGGTTAGTGAGACTCTGGAGGAGCTTGCGGCCGACATTCCCATCGCAGCCGTCCATATCGGGATGCTGGGTGCCGGGAAGGTCGTCAAGGCAGTGGCGGAGTTCCTCGCCAGGCGGTCGGGGAAGGCAGGGCGTCCTGATAGGTTGCCAAACGTAGTCCTCGATCCAATCCTCAAATCTTCTTCGGGTGCGGACCTGCTGGATGCGGCCGGGACCAGGCTGCTGATCGAGAAGCTTATCCCGCTGGCCGATGTGATCACGCCGAATGTGGAGGAGGCTGCAGTCCTGACCGGTTTGAAGGTGACCGATCTCGATGAAATGAGGGCGGCGGCGGCGAAGCTGCATCAGATGGGCTCGGCTGCTGTGGTAATTACCGGCGGACATCTGGAAAAGGCTACCGATCTGTTGAGTTTCAACTCGAAAAGCGGAGTGGAGGAAGAAGTATTCAAGGCGGAGCGGCAACGGTCGAATTCTACTCACGGCACGGGTTGCGCCTTTGCTACGGCGATGTCATGCCATCTGGCGCTTGACCGTGGATTAGCCGAGGCTGCCTTGCTGGCCAAGACGTTCGTGACCGCGGCGATCGCCGCCGGACATCCGCTGGGGCACGGGACCGGACCTGTGCATCATCTCTATCGCATGAATCAACAGCGGCGGGCGGCCGGGACGGGGAGCGAGTCGTAGAACAGCGGCGCCAGCGCTTCGGCGGCGAACTACGTTGGCTTCGCTGCCTTCAACTCGGTAGGTGAGGACGGCCGACGGGACGCCGGCGCTACTCGGTGTCGGACGGTTTCTTCAGCAGGATCCCGGCTACGAACGATGCGGTTGCGGCCAGCAGCCACTCGATCCGCCACATCTGGATGGCCTGGAACTCCGCCAGATTCGATGCGCGAAAGAAGACGCTGACGCCGATCGCTCCCACCACGCAGCCGAGGCCGACCATGAAGGCGATGAGCGAAGCAGTTGGTAGACCGATCCAGCGCTTGATCTCATGGAAATGAAGATAGTGCAGCCAGTCGGGGGAGGAAATCTCCTGCCAGGCGGCGGCGACCAGGCGCATCGACGACCGGAGGCCGGTGCTGGCCCGCGCTACGGTCCGCAGCAACAGACCACTTACCAAAGCGGCTTCCGGGCTGGCGTTCGCGCTCGGTCGGCGGAGTCCGCAAGCATGGCAGAACTTGGCCCCGATCATGAACTCGGTGCCACAATTGGCACAGGCGTCTGCCAAAGCCGGGGCCGCAGCCGGGGGAGCTGCGACCGCCGGTGCTTCTAGCACGAGGGGGGACCGCCAGAATTCCTGCGGAGCTTCTTGAACAACTTCAGCCATATGTTAGGAACGTCTATTTTGGGAAAGGCAAGCCGACAACCAAAGCGCACGGCCGACTAAGGTGTTTTCAAGTCAGATACTTGCAACTTTCCCCCATCGCGTTGCAAGTAAATCCCGCGCAATTATTACCCGCAAACCCGTAAAGATGCCCCAGTACCTTGGTTTTTTTCAGACCTGGTTAGTGAATTATAGGATCCGACCCATGCATGTTTCGAGAAATTGTTAGGTTCGCCCAATTACATTTTTGGTTCGTCCCGTGCTCGGAAAACTCGGTTAGACTAAAGTTCGAAGGCTACGTCGGGATGCAGTCGAGTCTGATAGTGAAACGGTTGGGCGGCAGGAAGGCGGCGTTCTGCCTCAAAATCCTGCTGTTTGTTTTTGGCCTGTTATGCGCTCAGGTGGTCGCTCAACCTGCGGGGGGAGCGGCTCTTCCATCGTCTACGGCTGATTCCGGGGAACAGGATCCGCTGGTTGAGGCGGCTTCCAACCATTTTTATAACCTCGAATACGACCGGGCGATCCAGGAGTTCGAGAAGGTGCTGGATCGGCATCCGGGCGACCCCTCGGCGGTGAACCACCTGCTGACCGCGGTTCTGATGCGGGAGCTTTACCGCATGGGCGCGATGAACAGCGGCGAGTATGCCAACGACAGCTTTATCGGCGACGCGCATCGAGCCGCCGACCTCAAGGTTACGGAGCGGATCAAACAGTTAGTGGACCGCGCCGAGAGCCTGGAAGAGCAGCAGCTCAAGGGAAATCCCAACAATGTGGATGCGCTTTACGCCCGCGGCGTCACCCGGGCGCAGTTCGCGCTCTATACGGCGCTGGTCGAGCGCGCCTGGTTTTCCGCGCTGCGCAACGCCGTGGGCGCGCGCCGTGATCACGAACGGGTTCTGGAACTCGATCCTCACTATGTGGATGCCAAGCTGGTCGTGGGCACGCACAACTACGTGATGGGCAGCCTGCCCTGGAGTGTGAAGGTTGCGGTGGCGCTGGTGGGGCTGAGCGGAACGAAAGAAAAGGGGCTCGAATACTTGCGCGAAGTGGCCGACAGCAACGGGGAAAACAGCGTGGACGCCAAAGTGGTGCTGAGCCTGTTTCTGCGGCGCGAGCATCGCTACGAGGAAGCGCGCGTGCTTATGCACGAGCTGGCAGCGCGGTATCCCAGGAATTATTTGTTTCCGCTGGAGGAAGCTAATCTGCTGCGGGCCAGCGGCCGTGCGCCTCAGGCAGCGGCAGCCTATCGCCAGGTTTGGCAGAATGGGCGGGAAGGGAAGTACGGCAACCTGCACTATGAGATGGCGGCGTGGGGTCTGGGTGAGCTGCTGCGCAACCAGAAAGATTATGTCGGAGCTGCGGCCGCGTATGAACTTGTCGAGGAGGCTCCGGAGCCCGATCCTGAGACCCTGCAGAAGGCCAACCTGGCTGCCGGGGAAATGTACGATCTGCTGCAGAAGCGCGATTTGGCGATGAGGAAGTATGAGACTGTGCTGGCCGAGAATGGCGCCACTCCTCCCGCGGAAAAGGCTCGGGAGCATATTAGGGAAGCGTACCGGGAGTGAGCGGGAACCGGGAAATTCTGGCCGCTCAGCTTTTCCGTCCGCGCATCTTTTACGGCGATGGGGCTCGTGCCCGACGTGAACGACCCGGATCGACCTGCCAGCCCACTTTCTTCTTCAGCTGGCGGATGGCGCCTTGAGAGTGTGTTTCGGCAAGCAATCGCAGCCCGGCTTCAACGGCCGCCTTCTTAGTACGAAGGCCCGTAATCCTCATTACTTGGTGAATCAAGCGCTCATTGATTTCGATGGTTGTGCGCACAAAAAGCCCCGATTACTAACTATCGTACATTTTGCTGCCGGGGATGAGCGGTCATGGCGGACCCCTTCATCTCGCTGGAACTTTCCGTCTAGAATTGCGTATTGTCTTGTAGAGGCGTTTTGGAGGCCGAGCTATGTATTGCAACTATTGCGGCAAAGTGATTCAGGACGACGCGGCGGTTTGTGCTTATTGCGGTACCCGGGTGGGAGCATCGATCGCGCGCAAGCGCCTGGTGCGGCCCCGGCAGGGGCGGAAGATTGCAGGGGTCTGCATCGGGTTCGCCGAGTACTTCGATGTCGATGTTACCGTGGTCCGGCTGGTGTGGCTGATCGCTTCGTGCCTGACTGGCATTGGGCTTTTCGCCTATCCCATCGCGTGGATTGTCATGCCCGAAGAGCCGCTGCTGCTGACGGAGCCGGCGGGCGCGCAGCGTGCGGCGAATCCGTAGGCTAATCCGTAAATCCCAGCATGGGACGCGATGCGCTGGGCTGTGATTAAATTCACTGATGCAGAGTATTGCCATTCGGCAAATCCGCAGCGGCGATGCCGAAATCGTCTACCGCTTGCTGGGTGAAGGCCCTCCGCTAGTTCTGCTGCATCCCTTTCCCGTGAATCACGAATTCTGGCTGCCAGTGGCTAAGGAGCTGGCCACGCGCTACCGCGTCATTTTGCCTGATCTGCGCGGGCATGGGGATTCTGGCGTGGGCGAGGGTGCGGCCACCATGGATAAACACGCTGGCGACATTGCCCGCGTCATGGATGATGCCGATATCGGCCGCGCTCCGCTGATCGGGGTCTCCATTGGCGGATATGCATTGTTCGAATTCTGGCGGAGGTATCGTGGACGCGTGGCCGGGCTTGGTCTTTGCAACACGAAAGCGGTCGCCGATTCTGCCGATGCGCGTGCCGCACGACTGCAGGCGGCAAACGATGTACTCGAGCGCGGCACCGAGCCGTTTTTCGAAAGCATGATTCCCCGTCTCCTGGGCAAGACCACATGCGAGACGCGGCCTGATCTGGTCGACGGCGCGCTGCGTATGATGCGGAAGATGTCGCCGGAAGATGTGGCCCTGGTGCAGCGCGGCATGGCCGAGCGTGCGGATTCCGTGGATACATTGAAGACCATCAATGTGCCTGCGCTGCTTGTAACCGGAGACGAGGATATCCTGACCGGCGTGAACGAAGCCGAACTGATGCGGCAGCACATTTCCGGCAGCCAGTTGCGCGTCATTCCGAAAGCCGGCCATTACTCGCCGTGGGAACAGGCTGAGGAAGCGGCCAAGCTGTTGCGTCAATTTCTGGAGCGGGTTTAGAACGAGTGCTTTCGAGGTCCGCAGTGGGCTAGAATCAGGGGCGCCATGAAGAAATCTTTTGCAGTGCTTGTTCTCGGGATATCCGCAATTTGTATCTCTGCCTTCGCGCAAGGTCCCACAGTTCCTCGTCCGCGCATTCTCGGTATCGATCACGTTTCATTCTTCACCACAAACTCCGATGGCGTGAAGGCGCTCTACAGCGGCACGCTTGGGCTCGCTTCGGCGGCACCGGTGGAATCGGGTGGGCTTGTGAGATACATGGTGGGCAGGCAGTGGATCGGCTACAGCGTGGCGCCCGATCCCAAGGCGACCGACCGTATGGATCACGTTGCCTTCACCACCGACAACATTGCGGCGCTCCGCAAGTATCTGATCGCGAACGGTGTGAAAGTGCCAGCGGTCGAAGGCCATGCGGACCACAGCCTGAGCTTTGCGATGGCTGACCCGGAGGGCCATCGCATTGAGTTTGTTGAGCGCAGCGTGACTGAACCACCTGCTCCAGCGGCCGATTCCGCGGTTTCGCGGCACATGATCCACACCGGCTTTGTGGTTTACCACCGCGATGCTGAAGACAAATTCTATCGCGACCTTCTCGGCTTCCGGCTTTACTGGCACGGCCACGATAAGCCTGGCACTTCGGATGACTGGGTCGCGATGCAGGTTCCGGACGGCACCGACTGGCTGGAATATATGTTGAACCAGGCCGAACATATGGACCTGCAACTTACGGGTGTGATGAATCACATCTCGCTTGGAGTCGCCGACATGAAGAAGGCAGAGGCGATCATGGAATCGCACGGCTGGAAGCCGCACGGCGATGAGGAAGCGGAGATCGGCAAGGACGGGAAATGGCAACTCGACGTGTTTGATCCGGATCTCTCGCGGGTGGAACTGATGGAGTTCAAACCCACGCAGAAACCTTGCTGCAACGATTTCACCGGACCGCATCCGACGGAGTGAGCGTGGTCTTACGTTTTGAGTCTTACGTTTTGAGAAAGATCCGCTTTCTCCAGAGGAACCACAGCAGAATCCAGCAGAACAGAACTGCACCCAGCGAGTAGACCAGCGAAGCGTTGGCTGCGCTCGCGCCCAGAGATACCAGCTTCGCCTGTGCCGCGTCATGCCACATCACCGGACCATTGGGGCCTTTCACGGTGAAGGAGTAGCCGGGACCGTACACGAATGAGTCGGCGACGAACCCGGCGATCGCATTCATTCCGAAAACCAGAATCGGCATGGTCCAGGCGCCGCGCCACTTCCTGATCTCGAGCATCCAGTAGAGCAAGGCAAGGAAGACCAGAGCGAAGCCGCCGCTGAAGAGCACGAACGAACTGGTCCAGAGATTCTTGTTGATCGGGAACCAGAGATCCCAAACCTCGCCTGCCACCAGACCGAGAATTCCGACATACAGCATCCGGAGCGCTTTCGTGGCTGGACTTTTCTGCGATTGCAGCCAGTAGCCAGTGAGTACCCCGATTAATGTGGTTGCAACAGCCGGGATCGTGCTGATGATTCCTTCGGGGTCGCGGGTTCCGTTGTAGAGATGTCCCATGAAGAGCTTGCGGTCGAGCCACGCGGCGAGGTTGCGATCCGGGTCCATGAAAGGGATGTCGCGGCCCGGCACTCCAAAGCCGGGAACTGGGGCGAAACGCAGCAGGGCCCAGTAGCCGAGCAGACACGCGCACATCGCGATGAAAGCTCCGCGGCGGTTGGACCACAAAACCAGGATCGCTGCCGCGAAATAACAGAGAGCTATGCGCTGGGTGACGCCTTCGATCCGCCAGGTGTGTAAGTCCAGACCGATGATGGGAGAGGCATTCACAAAAAGGCCGATGGCGATCAGGATGAGGCTGCGCTTGAAGGCGTGCCACAAGATTTGTTTTCGCGATTCTCCGCGCTGCAGACGGGCGGCAAACGAGTAGACCATTGAGATACCAACCAGAAATAGGAACGAGGGGAAGATGAAGTCGGCGCAGGTCCAGCCGTTCCAATCAGCATGCTTGATGGGGGCGTAGGCCAGGTCGTCGCTGCCCGGATTGTCGACCAGAATCATGCCCGCGACCGCGAGGCCGCGGTAGATATCGAGGCTCAGCAGGCGTTGGGAGGGCGGTTTGGCGGAGCCGGGGACGGCGGTGCCGGCGAGCGTCTGGGTGGCGGACATATTGCGAATAAATATAAGCGGGCCGAGAAGCGCTGTCACTTCGGAATCGCAGCGTGATTTTGCCTGCTGAAAGTCCACTGCGAGGCCCAAGCATTTTGAGACCAATTGTTTTCAGGACGATGAATGGCTTGGAACGGTCAGGCACCACCGCACGAGCTCCCTGCGATTTGCTACAATCCATCCGGCATGATTGATACCGATCTGGTTGCGGCAAAGACTGTCGTGAATGCCAAGGGGGACGGCCCCAGCGTGGATGTGAGCGGAGCAGCCGGCCGCGTGTTTCTGCTGGCCCTTGAGATTACGCAGATCATCGAGCAGGAATCGCTCGACGTCAGCGTCTACGGTTCTGCGGACGGCACCACATGGGGAGCGAAGTCCCTGGCGGCATTTCCGCAGAAATTTTATCGTGGTGAGTCGCCGCTGCTGCTTGATCTGACGGCAGATCCCGATGTGAAGTTCGTGCGGGCGCACTGGGACGTGGCGCGGTGGGGGCGCGGCGGCGAAACCCCGATGTTTGAGTTTGGGGTGAGGCTGAAAGAAATTCCTGCGGACGTGCTGCGCGAGGCTGCTGCCGAGGCCAAGGCACTAAGTGGTCAGTGATCAGCGGCCGGTGGCCAGTTCGAAAAACTAAATCCCTTGCCGCTGACCGCTTTTGTTTTCTCCCTTCCGCTATATTGATCTCAGGATGAAAATTAAGGATCAGGTTGTGGTGCGTTCGGCGCGCAACGTGCGCGGCAGTGTAAGTCTTCCGGGCGACAAATCCATTTCGCACCGCTACGCGATGCTGGCGGCGATCGCTGACGGCCTCTCGCTCCTTGAAAATTATTCGACCGGCGCGGACTGCGCCAGCACGCTCGGCTGCCTGCGCTCGTTGGGCGTGAAGTGGGAACGCAAAGATGGTTCCGACAACGTTATCTCGGTGCAGGGCAGCGGGCTGTCGTTGACTGCTCCGAATGAGCCGCTGGATTGCGGAAACTCCGGTTCGACCATCCGCATGTTGAGCGGTATTGTTGCAGCGCAGACGTTTTCAAGCGAGATGGTTGGCGATGAATCGCTCTCGCGCCGGCCTATGGAGCGCGTGATCACGCCGCTCACCGCCATGGGCGCGCAGATCACGTCGAAAAACGGACGCCCGCCACTGCGCGTAACCGGCGCGAAGCTGAAAGGGATCCACTACCAGATGCCGGTGGCGAGCGCGCAGGTAAAGACATGCCTGCTATTCGCCGGGTTGCTGGCCGAAGGCGAAACGCGCATCGAAGAACCGCTGCGGACGCGTGATCACGGAGAAGTGGCGCTCAAGGGATTCGGCGCCCAGCTCGATTGCAAAGGCAACGAAGTCCGGATTCGCGGCGGCCAGCGTTTGCGCGGCATCGAAGCGCGAGTTCCCGGCGATCTTTCGAGTGCTGCCTTCTTTCTTTGCGCGGCTGCTCTTTTTCCCGGTTCGCAATTGACGGTCACCAGTCTGCTGATGAATCCAACGCGCGCGCGCCTGCTCGATATCCTCATGCAGATGGGGTTGCGCATTTCAGTTACACAGCTGGAGGAAGTCCACGGCGAGCTGGCGGGCACGCTGCAGGTGGAGGGCGCGCGGCTGAAAGGCGCGACCATCGCCGGCGCTGATACCGCCGCACTGATTGACGAGATTCCGGTGCTGGCTGCGATCGCTCCCTATACCGAGGAGGGAATCGAGGTCCGCGATGCGAAGGAGTTGCGGGTGAAGGAGTCAGACCGCATCGCATCGATCGCGACCAACCTTCGCGCCATGGGAGCTGCGGTAGAAGAACGCGAAGACGGCCTGAAGATCCCCGGCGGACAGTCGCTGCACGGGGCTGAGGTCGAAGCCTTCGGCGATCACCGCATCGCCATGGCCTTCAGCATCGCGGCTCTGCGAGCGCAGGGTGAGACCCTGATTCGCGGCAGCGAATGTGCAGCTATTTCCTATCCGGCATTCTTTTCCACGCTGGAAAGCCTAGTCGAGCGCTGAACCAATCTGATGCGAGAGTCTCCGGCTGAACCACGTACAGTAATCTCCGGAGCGGGACGGAGTGGCGCTGGTAGGGCGTTCGCAATGGTTCCGCACTGATGCTGCGATACAGCAACCCTCTTCAGTTTTGTCCTCATCTGAATTTCAACGATCCGCGCCGCATTTCTCCAGCGTGTTCTGCCAGTCGGGAGAGAAGTGTGCGCGGGGACAAAACTACTGAGGAATGGAGTCGATTAAAATGACGAAACGTTACTTGGGATTGGGAATCATTTTTCTGTTGTTCGCCGGGCCGGCATTGGTGGCCCAGGATTCGGATCACGTCGAGTTCGGCGCTTTTGCCGACTATTACCGGTTCAGCGACGCGTCGCCCGCGGAGAATTTCCTTGGCCTTGGCGGCCGGGCCGCATTCAATGTTCAGCGCGACGTTCAGATAGAAGCGGAAATGGCATACGATTTTGCGCGGAATTATACCCAGACCTACAGCAACGGAGTCAGCACGGAAACTGTGACCGCACATTTCCGGACGCTGCACGGGTTTTTCGGTCCTAAGTTTCAAACCGGTTCGGGCCCGTTTCGTTTCTTTGTAACGGGTAAGGTCGGCTTTGACAACTTCAGTGTTACGAATAGTGGAGCGACCGCCGGGTTCACCAATTCAGTGGGTTTGACCACAGGCACGACCCGGTTCGCGGTGTACCCGGGAGGAGGCATAGAAGCTTTTGCCGGTCCGATCGGGGTTCGTGCGGAGATCGGCGATGACATCTTTTTTCTGAACGGGGTCCACAATAATCTCAGGGTGAGTCTCGGGCCGCAATTCCGCTTCTAGTACTCGTGAATACGGTAATGGGCGGCCTTTCAAGGCCGCCCTTTTTGCAACTGCAGGCGAGCGAATTTCGAAAGTCGGGATGATTTCCGGGCGAGCGCGGTGTGGTAAAGTAGTGCACCCAGGAATTGGGTCCTCGCCACCTTCGCAAAGGAGTCCGTTATGCCTACCCTCCGCGACATTGTGAAAGACCGCAAAGTTTACTCCATTGACGCCGCGCGCACCGTGCTGGAAGCGGCGCGGTTCATGATGGAACACAACATCGGCGCGCTGCCTGTGCTCCGCAACGGAGAGCTTGCCGGCATTTTCTCCGAGCGCGACATCATGAACCGCGTGGTAGCCGCGGGCCGCACTCCCGGCCACACTGCCGTCTCGGAAGTGATGACCGCCAACCCCCGCGCAGTGAATGTGGATGAGACGATCGAGGAATGTTTTTTCATCATGCACGAGTTCGGGTTCCGGCACCTGCCCATTGTGGAGGGCAAGGAATTGAAAGGGCTGGTTTCGCTGCGTGACATTGTCCTGCGCCAGGCGGCCGAACTCGAACGCCAGCGCCGCGCCTCCTGAAGCCCGCTTCCGCTGTTAGGTTTCGGTGGGCCTTCGGCGAGCTGCCGGACCCCACTGGCCAGAGGCTTAAAAACAACCACCAGGGAAAGTTGACGGCGTAGCTCAGTTCGCCGTGTGGGCGGTCGTCACCGCCAGTGTGACGGTCGCTACGTCTGCGTTGGGAGGGACGTTGCTGGGGGCCGCACCGTTTGTATCCGCGCCAGTCAACGTCAGGGTGTAAGTATTATTCGGAGTGATTTGGTTATTCAGGGATCTAGTGCCGACGTTGCCCCCACAGGCCGGCAGCAATAACAAACTTGTGGCGATCAACAGCAAGAAAAATACCGCGAGCAGCTTTCTCCTGCCACTGCGGGGTTGGCGCGCTCCCATCAGCAGCAGCCCGGGAACGGCCAGCCAGACGGCATAGAACGTGCGAAGGTTCCACAGCCTCGTGCTGGTCGCAGGCCCGAAGGTGGTGATGGTGAGCGTGGAAGTAGCTCCGGTGCTGCTGCTGATGCTTACCGTCGGAGGATCAAACGAGCAATACGGCGCGCCGGTGACGATGGGAAAAATCGAAAGACAGGCGAGCGTGATTTGACCTGAATAGCTGCCGATCGGCAGCACGGTCACGGTGGTGGTGGCGGCGCTTCCCGCGGGTAGAGGGCTCGGGATCGCAGTCGTGGGCGACACCGACAGCGTGTAGTCTTCCGTCAAATCCGCTACGCTCAAGTACAAAAGTTGAGTCTGCGTTGTGGTTCCACCCGTGCCCGTTACTGTGACCTGGTAGGTACCAGCGGGGGTGGCAGACGCGCCCGTGCCGCCTGTGGTCGTAATGGTGAGCGCAGGACCGTCGGCTGGCGGAATCGCAGAGCTGGGACTGACGAGGCACTGCGGCAGATTCGTCGTGAACTGGTTCGAAGTTACCGCGCAGCTCAACGAGACCGGTTCATTGAAGGTTCCGATCGGCTCGAGATCGATGGTGGCGGTTGCGGATCCGCCGGGATCCACGCCTATTTTCGGGGTGAAGGCCGAGACTGACAGGGTGAACTGTTGCCCGTGAGCCAGCGATACAGATCCGGCTGAGAGAGCGAATAGCAACGATGCGAGAATGATTGGGCGAACGGCCTGCCTGGGATTCACCATGAGCGGATAAGAACTCACTACCTTCGATTCCTCCATCGGCGCAAAAGCTGCCTGAGCCAGCCCAAAACAATGCTGCCGGCCAAGCAGCTGCAAGAGTGATGTAAATTATGACGGATCTCCAGCAGAGTTCGCCAGACAAAATCCCAGACAGAATCTTAGACTAGAGTTGTCACTCCTGCCAACCGTCGGGCCAATTAAGCGGGCCGGCGCCAGTCCCTCCAGCCGGTCTTTTGCGGGACGCGCGCTCTTGACACCTGTCTCGCTCTCTGCTGTAGTGTCCGCCAACCTGCGCGTTGAATTCAAGCGCGAGGGGATTGCCGGTTCCGGAATCTGGTAGCGCGGGGTTCCGGAGTTCGCAACAGGCTCAAGAATTCAATGGTCACTATCCGCGATGTCGCGAAGGAGAGCGGGTTTTCCTCTACCACGGTGTCGATCGTTCTCAACGACGCACCGCTGGCGCGCTATATTCCAGCGGTAACCAAGAAGCGGATTGAGCGCGCTGCAGAGAAATTGGGCTATCGTCCCAACCAGTTTGCCCGCTCGCTGCGCAGCAAGCGCAGCCACACCGTCGGAGTGATGGTGTTCGACATGACCGATCCCTACTGCACGCTGGTGTTGCGCGGGATCGAGAATACGCTCTACCAGGCTTCATACCTGCCGATCCTGACCGACGTGCATAACGAGCGCAGCCGCTTCGAGCGTTATCTCGAGATGCTGCTCGACCGCCGCGTGGAAGGCCTGGTCGTGCTCGCCAACTGGTTGTTTCTCGACATCAACCTGCTCGCCGATCTGGAAAAGAGCAGCATCCCGACGGCGATTATCGGTTGCGAATTGAAAGGCGATGCGATGAGTTCGGTCATCGTCGACAACGAGGTAGGCGGCTATCTCGCGCTCGAGCATCTGCACTCGCTTGGTCATCGCAAGATCGCTTTTATCCGCGGACCGAAAACTTTGGGAGACAGTTCACCGCGTTGGCGCGGCATTCGCAACAGCGCCAAGGAACGCGGCCTCGAACTCGACTCCCGACTCATCGTCGACCTGCCCGAGTCGCGCGATCCGCTTTCCAGCTTTGAGGCCGGGAAGAAACTCACCGAGGATCTGCTCAAGCGGAAGCGGCCGTTCACCGCAATTTTAGCCTTTGACGATATGACTGCCTTCGGGGCAATGCGCGCTCTGGGCAACGGCGGGCTGCGTGTGCCCGAGCACTGTTCTGTGATTGGCTTCGACGATGTCGCCGCCTCGGCGCTGTGCACTCCGCCGCTCACCACCATCCGGCAGCCCATGGAGGCGATGGGAGCGGGCGCGGTCGGGATTGTGCTCGAGGGCATCAACTTGGTACTTGAAAAGCGGGAGGTGGCCGCGCACCATCGCAAGGTGGCGCCCGAACTGGTGGCTCGGGAGTCTACGCGGAGCCTGCTATAGACGAGGGGTGAAAGCGCGGCCCGCGGATCTGAGCGCGAGGGCGGTCTCTGACCTGCGGCCCGCTTTTTCTCTTGACATGAGATGCTCAATAAACGCACTATTCATACGATTTAATAAACCATTATCGCTTTGTGACTCAAGCTTGGGAGGCGATTCATGAATCGCAGAAGTGCATTGCTTAAGACAGCATTGAAATTTCTCTTTGCGGGTATTCTCTGTCTCTGCGCGGCTTCGGTAGCGCTCGCTCAGGCCGGCCGCGGAAGCGTCAGCGGTTTGGTCACCGACCCTGCGGGGGCCGTCGTCGCCGGAGCCAAAGTGGTCCTGCTGAACCAAGCCACTGGGGTGAGCCAGCACACCGTCACCAGTTCCGGGGGACTCTACACCTTCATCTCCCTAAACCCCGGTGTCTATCAGGTCACCGCCAGCCAGAAGGGTTTTAAGAACGTCGCCCAGGACAAAGTCACGGTGACCGTTGATCAGGTCACTGAGGTGAACATCACGCTGGAAGTCGGCGCCATATCGGAGACGGTCGAAGTCACCCAAGCGGTCCAGTTGGTCGAGCCCAGCAATTCTACTGTCGGCCAGTTAATTGAGTCCGCCACCATCGACCGGGTGCCCCTGGTGTCGCGCAACGTTTACGACCTCATCCAACTGAGTGCGGGCGTGAATGCAGTCAATGGCTCACCCAACTCGAGCGACTCGATGCAGACAGTTCAGAACATTTCGATCGGCCGCCCGGGAGTGGATGTCTCCGCTGACACGATCAATGGCTCGCTCGTCGGATCCGTTTACTACATGATCGATGGAGCCCCGATTGGCATTGCGGAGAACAACTCCGCCGCGATTATTCCCGCGATGAATGTGCCCGAGGATGGCGTCGACGAGGTTCGCGTCGAGACCCAGAACACGCCGGCATCTTATCTGAGTGGCGGGGCGGGAGTCATCAGCCTGGTCACCAAATCGGGTACGAACAAGTTCCATGGCGACGGCTTCGGCGTATTTCGCCCCGACATCCTGGCGGCTAACGACTATTTCAACAAGCAGAGTCAGATCCAGAACGGGCAGTCCAATACTCCACCTGCATTCCACCGTTATCAGGAGGGTGGCGCAATTGGTGGACCCATAAAGAAGGACAAACTGTTCTTCTTCGCCGATTATGAGGACACGCAGCAGGTACAACTTGAGGGACTCAAGACCTACTCGGTTCCCACCAGCGCCGAGAGGACCGGCGACTTCTCAGCTCTTTTAAATTATGTAGATCCCGTGAACGGGCCCTCGCCCATCGTCATTTACGACCCGACCAAGCCCGATAACCCCGACGGGACGCGGCAGGCCTTTCCTGGAAATATAATTACGAATCCGAATCCCATCGGCCTGCTGTTTCTGGCGAATATGCCGCACTGCAACTTCCCCAACCCAGCTACCTGCGATCAGGCGACTAGCGATGTCAACCCCAACTTCGCCCTGCCGGGGTTGGATCCGTTCAACGCACACCGCTTCGATGTTCGTGTGGATTGGGTTGCGAGCGAAAAGCAGAGGATTTTCACCAGGTTTTCCTACGACAAATTGAAGTTCTCTACGGCCAACGTCTTTCCGAGTCCCGGGTGGGATCCGGATTATGCTCTGAACACCACGAACGGACGAAATGCCCTCGTGGCCGATGACATAACCTTGAACTCCTCTACCGTCCTGAACTTGCGCTACTCGTTCACCCGCCATTACGAGAAACAGGGCGGTCCGCCTTCGTTATTGAACACCGACATTACCAATCTCGGTACTGTTAACGGCGCTCCGGTTGGTTTTCCGGCGTCACTGGCAGCGCAACAGGTTTTCAAACAGCTTCCGTTTATTATTTTTGGCGACGTAGGCGGGGGCGTTGGTGGCACCGCCGATTACAACAACTTCGTCTATGCCAGCGAGAACAGCGATGCCAATGCAACCATCACAAAAATCCACGGCAAGCACGAGATCTCGTTCGGTTTCGAATGGATGAAGCGCTACCTGAACGTGGGCCAGCCACCGGCACCGGCCGGGTCTTACCTCTTCGACATCACTGCTACGGATCAGTCCGTGGCCAGTGCTAATGGCGGCAGCGATTACGCTTCCACACTCATTGGCATGGGGACAACCCCAGGCAACGAATCGAGTGATTATCCCAACTTCACCAAAGATGTCTTCGCTGCCGAATCGAACCCCTACTACGCGGCGTTCATCGAAGATACGTACCATGCCACGGAGAAGTTGACCATTACGGCCGGCCTACGCTGGGACATATTTGGCGGACGCAACGAGCGTTATAACCGTCAGGAGTATTTCGATCCCAACGCAACCAACAGTGTGAATGGCGACTCGTACACCGGCGCTGAACTGTATGTCAACAGTGGCAGCCGTTCCCCATATACCACGAATCTGCATGATTTTGGGCCTCGTCTGGCTTTCGCTTACCAGCCCGTGACGCATTTTGTGGTACGCGCCGGTGCGGGCATCTATTACGGGCCGAGCACCCACAACGTTGGTGCTCCAGGCATGAACACCGATGGATTCTCTTCACAGTCCACGTGGTTGGGCACCTGCTATAACGGTGCGGACCAAAACACCATCTTCACCAGCGCCAACTGCGGAACAAATGCAGGAAGTCCAACGGACGTTTTCGACGGCCCCTATTCTCTGAGCAACCCCTTCCCCGTTCCGCCCGGCACTCCCGGAGGAATCGTGCCGATTTTCACCGCACCGCCGACGGGTCTGGCTAATAATTTGGGAACGACCCTGCATTCCGTGCTGCGTTCGCAGCGCACGCCTGCTACCTATAATTACAACTTCGACCTGGAGTATGAGTTGCCGCATCAGGTGGTTGTTAGCGCCGCCTATGTAGGCAGCCGTGGGCTCTTCATGCCCCTCGGCAATGTTGACCTGAATCAACCCGACTTGGGCACGATTGCACGGAACGGTGCGGCGCTGTGCATCACGAATGATCCGAGCTGCAGCACCGCGCCCAACCCTTACGCTGGCCTTCCTGGCGCATTCAATGGTCAGGCGACGGTACCGTTGTGGTTTACACTCCAGCAATTTCCGCAGTTCGGCAACGGTTCTTACGGCGGCGGCGGTGTGATCATCAGTGGCTATGACGCAGGCGACTCCGAGTACAACTCTTTGCAGACCAAGGTGCAAAAGAGGCTGACCGGCCACTTCACCACTCTCGCTACGTTTACCTGGAGCAAGCTGATGACTGACGACGGAAATCCTCCTCTTGGTTTCGTCGGCACTCATAACGGTGCGGCCCAGGATTGGAGAAATCTGTCGTATGAGCATTCGGTCAGCCCACAGGACCTGAAGTTCTCATTCACCGGGCAGGCGTCCTACGATTTACCGGTTGGCCAAGGACGGGCAGTCAATCTGAATGGTGCAGGGAACGCGATTCTGGGTGGCTGGACGGTGAACGGGATTCTTTACCTCAGCGATGGTGTTCCCATCGCCTCGCCAAGTTCGGGAACACCCTTGTCGCCGCTCGGTCAGCGGGCCGATGAGGTCTGCAATCCCGCAACCGGCGCTCCGCATACTGCGAATGACTGGTTCAACATTAATTGCTTTGTTCAGCCCGGAACCGAGAACGGTGGTGCGCCCAATCCCTACATTCCGGGGACCGCGCCCGCCTATCTCTCCAACGTACGCACGAGGGGAGCGCGCGATTTGGACCTCTCCCTTTACAAAACGTTCAAGATCACCGAAACGAAAGCGCTGCGCTTCGACATCTCCGGGTACAACATGACCAACTTTGCGCAGTATGGCTACCCCAACGTGATCAGCGTTGTCACCAACCAGCAGCCGGGGCAGAACTTTGGGTTGATCACAGGTAACGTGAACACCCCGCGGCAGTTCCAGTTTGGCGCGAGATTTACGTTCTGAGGCGAGTTGCAGAATTGAGACGGAAGAAAAATATCCCGGCCTAAACGGCCGGGATTTTTCTTGTTTCAAGCTGTGCCTCGAAATGTCAACCCACCTGCACTTGCTGCGGCGCTGCCACGGCTTCCAGGGCGTGCTCCAGGTCGGCAATCAAGTCGTCGGCGTTCTCGATGCCCACCGAGAGCCGGATCATCTGTTCGGTGACACCCATCCTGGCGCGGGCTTCGGCGGGAATCATGGCGTGAGAAGTCAGCACTGGAATCGACACGAGCGACTCTACCCCGCCCAGGCTTGTCGCGAGAGTGAACAGGCGCATGGCTTCGCTGGCGCGGCGCGCGTCTTCGCCTGTGCCCTCGACCTCAAACGTGACCACGCCGCCGCCGCCACTCATCTGTTGGCGGGCTATGGCGTACTGTGGATGACTCTTCAAAAACGGATAATGCACGCTTCGCACTTTGGCGTGCTCGGCCAGGAACTCGGCGACTCGCAGGGCGTTTTCGTTTTGTTGGGCCACGCGGACTGCCAGGGTCTTCAATCCGCGCAGCAGCACCCAGGAGGCGTGGGGATCCATGCAGTTGCCCAGCGTCGTCCGCGTATCCCAGATTTGCTCGATCAGCTCGTGGCGCCCGGCCACCGCGCCGCAGATCAGATCGGAATGCCCGGCCAGATACTTCGTCCCGGAGTGCATGATTAGATCAATGCCGAATTCCGCGGGGTGCTGGTTGATGGGCGTGCCGAAGGTGGCGTCGACCATGCTCAGCAACTTGTGCTGCCGGGCCACGGCCGCGACTTTCTTGAAATCGACTATGCGTAACGTTGGATTGGTCGGCGACTCAAGGTAGAGCAGCTTCGTGTTCGGGCGGATCGCGCGGGCGTGCTGATCATAATCTGTGGTGTCGACGAAAGTGGTTTCGATTCCCAGCTTCGGCAGCCACTGCGCAAGAAACTTGTTCACGCCGCCATAAATATCGCGCTGCGCCACGACGTGGTCGCCGCTTTTGAGCAGAGCCATGATCGTGGTTGTGACTGCGCCCATGCCGGAGGCGAAGGTTAGCGCGGCATCCACGCCTTCCAGTTCTGCGATTGTCTTCTCTGCGACTGTATTGGTTGGATTGCCATAGCGAGTGTAGTAATGGTCGGTATGCGTGACCCGGACCTGCTCGTCGTTGTCGGTCACCTGGAACGTGGAAGTCTGATAGATGGGCGTACCCAGAGGACCGTTTTTCCTCTCCAGGTCCGCCGCGCCGCGCACTGCCTTGGTTTCGGAGTGTTGTGAGTGCCGTTTCATGGACACCTCGTTCCCTTTAAGACTAATTGCCCGTGAGCGCTCCCGCAAGCGCCGCCTGGTTTGGGGCACCGTTTATAATTCCGGTTCCATGGATCTGGGACTGAAAAATCGCGTCGCCATGGTTGCCGCTTCCAGTCAGGGGATTGGCCGCGCTACGGCGGAGGCATTCGCTGCCGAAGGCTGCCGTGTCGCCATGTGCGCCCGCAATGCGCTGACCTTGCAGGCCGCCGCTGAGACGATCAGGAAGCAGCATGGGGTTGAAGTTCTTGCCGAAGCCTTCGATGTTAGCGATCCGGCAGCCGTCAGTGGGTTCGTCGCCGGCGTGGCTGCGAAATTCGGCAGCGTCGACATTTGCGTGACCAACGCTGGAGGTCCGCCGGCCAAAAGTTTTCTGGCTGCCACGCTGGAAGAATGGCAGCGTGCCCTCGAACTAAACTTCCTGAGTACGGTTTATTTCGCGCGCGAAGTTATTCCTCACATGCAGCGGAAGCGCTGGGGCCGCATCGTCACCATTACCTCGATCACCACAAAACAGCCGGTCGCCGATCTTGTGCTCTCGAATGCGGTTCGGGCGGCTGTGGTTGGTTTGGTCAAGAGCCTGGCTAACGAGTTTGGTAAAGATGGAATCCTGGTTAACAACGTTGGTCCCGGCTTCACGGCGACCGACCGGCTGAAGGAACTCGCCAAAGCCCGCGCTTCGGCTTCAGGCAAGAGTGAGCAGCGGATTTTCGAAGGCTGGGCCGCCGACACTCCGCTGCAGCGCCTGGGCGAGCCCCGCGAGGTCGCTGAAACTATCGTGTGGCTTGCGTCGGAACGGGCCTCCTATATCACAGGCCAGACCGTGTTGGTCGATGGTGGCATTTACAAAGGTTTATAGATTCTCGAAGGCTGCGTGCTACGGATTGTTTCCCGTACAATCAGGGGGCGGGCATCAAGCTATGGCAAAAAAACCGAAGAATCGGACGACTACCGCCGGCAGAAAAGCGAAGAACGCGCGGTCTCACTCGCGTGCGCAGCGCGCCGTCACCAAACACGCGGCCAGCAAGATCGAACTGCAACACATTCCGTGGCACACGATCCCGCTCGAGGATTTGAAGCCTCTTCTGCAGCGCCAGTTCGTCGTCGGCCAGGAAATAATGCTGGCGCGGGTGCTTTTGAAGAAGGGCTGCGTTGTCCCTGAGCACAGCCATCACAACGAACAACTCACCTATATTCTCGAAGGCGCGCTAAAGTTCTCGATCGATGGCCGCGAAATTGTGGTTCACGCCGGCGAAGTGCTGTGCATTCCCGCGAACATGCCGCACAGAGCCGAGGCGCTCGAAGATACGGTGGACCTCGACGTATTTAATCCTCCGCGCGCCGATTGGATGAACAAGACCGACCAATATCTGCGAGGGCAGAAGTAATTTTCCAATCCATGCCTCCCTCCGCCACTCCTGAAAAAGGTTCCGCCCCTGGCCAGGCCACGTTTCGTTTCCGCTGCATCGGGTGCGGTTCGGTCAATGCGTCGGCCGCGCGGGATTTTCGCTGCCCGGACTGCGGCAACCTGCTGGAGATCACGGATGCGTCCTGGAACTCGCGCAACCCCACCGCGCTGAAGACCCTGTGGCGGGAACGCCGTACGCTAAATGAAGTGATCGACCTGAGCGGCGTGTGGCGATTCCGGGAGTTTCTTCCCGCACCGCAATCCGAGCAAGAAATCGTCACCTTGCGCGAAGGCAACACCCCACTCTACGAGCTTCCGCAATCCTCGCGCGTCACCGGCTTGCCGCGCCTTTACGCCAAACATCAGGGGTTGAACCCGACCGGCTCGTTCAAAGACGCAGGCATGACGGTCGCCGCCACCTTCGCGCGCCAAGCCGGCTACCGCTGGGTAGCCTGCGCTTCCACTGGCAATACTTCGGCATCCATGGCGGCATACGCTGCGCGCGGCGGCATGCGCAGCCTGGTTCTGGTGCCCGAAGGCAAAATCTCATGGAGCAAACTCTCGCAGGCGCTCGATTACGGAGCGCTCACCTGCCAACTCCGCACCGACTTCGACGGCTGTCTCCGCCTGCTTCAGGAACTCGTCCGGCAAGCCCCGGTCTACCAGCTAAATTCCATCAACCCGTTTCGTCTCGAAGGGCAGAAAACTCTCGCTTTCGAATTGCTTGAGCAACTCGACTGGGAGTCGCCCGATCACATCGTCGTGCCCGGAGGTAATCTCGGAAATAGTTCAGCGATCGGCAAAGCTTTGCTTGAGATGCGCGACGTCGCCCTGATCTCGCGCCTGCCGAAGTTATCTGTGATTCAAGCGGAGGGCGCCAATGCTCTGGTTCGCACCGTGCGCGAAGGGGAGAGCAAGCGTCTGGTCAGCATGCAGCCAGAAACTCGGGCCACGGCGATCCGCATCGGCAACCCCGCTTCGTGGGAAAAAGCCGTAAAGGTTCTTCAGGCCACGGGCGGGGCTTGTGAACAGGTCAGCGAACTCGAGATCGCGCTGGCCAAAGCTGAAATCGGCGCCGAAGGCATTGGTTGCGAGCCCGCATCTGCCGTGACTCTGGCCGGCTTGAAAAAATTGCTGCAGCAGGGTTTCGTGAAGCCGCAAGAAACCGTGGTGTTGGTTCTCACGGGAAGCCTGCTCAAGGATCCCGACTACACCATGGAGTTTCACCGCGGCGATTTACTTAAGGGTACGCCGTACGAGCAGGAGAGCGCGAAGCTGAATCCGTTCCGCCACCCTCCCGTCATTCTTGATGCTACGCTGGATGCGGTGATCAAAACGCTGGAGCTAGCAGAAAAATCCGACCCCACGCACTCGAATGATTAAGAACAAAAGACGAATGTCCAAGAAGAAGAGCAGGAGAAAAATCTGGCGGGCGACAGCGCTGCATCTCGCGCTTCCAGCTACGTCGGCCA
Source organism: uncultured Acidobacteriaceae bacterium (assembly GCA_963809605.1). Lineage (GTDB taxonomy): Bacteria > Acidobacteriota > Terriglobia > Terriglobales > Acidobacteriaceae > Sulfotelmatobacter. Next base: position 251,987 of record CAWEKM010000002.1, read on the forward strand.
ATCTGGGTCCGGCCTTCGATGCCGCTGCGCTGGCGATGGATCTGTACATTACGATCCATGCGCGTCCGGCGTCAGCCTTCTCCATCACAGTCACGGGGCGCGACCAGGAAGTCTGCCGCAATCTTGAGGATCACCTTATCCTCGAGACCTACAGCGAGATTCTCCAGGGGCAAGGCCAGAAAATCGTTCCTCTTTCGCTGCGCATTAACAATGACATCCCGATCGGCAAAGGCTGCGGATCATCCGCCGCCGCTCGCCTCGCCGGCATCGCCCTGGCCAATCACTTTGGCCGTTTGCAGTGGACGAATTCCCAGATCATTGGCGAAGCTTCGCGACGCGAACACCACGCGGATAACGCCTCCGCCTGCTGGATGGGAGGTCTTACCGTCGCCCGGATGTATGGCAAGGCCGAGGCCCAGGTGGTTAGCATTCGCCCGAAAGGGAAGTGGCCGCTTCTTCTGGCCATCCCCGATCAGGTGCTGTCGACTCAAGAAGCGCGCCGCGTGCTCCCGGCGCAGTACTCCCGCGCGGACGCGGTTGCGAACATTCAGAATTCGATGTTCCTGCTCGCGGCCTTCACGCAAGGCAATCACAAACTGCTTTCCGTCGCGCTCGACGACCGCATCCACCAGCCCTACCGCGCCTCATTGTGCCCTTTGCTGCCATGCCTGCAGGAGTTGACTGGGAGACCGGGCGTTCTGGGCGCAGCCCTCAGCGGCGCAGGCCCCTCGGTCATCGTTTTTCTTGATCCCGCTTCACCGAGCAAGAGAACACTAACGGTAGTTGCCGCGCATCTTGCTGGCAGGGGACTGCACGCCGAACTGCTGCTCACTTCCATCTCGCGGCGCGGTGGGCACCGCTGATCTGGTTTTCCCCGTGCACCACTAAAGTGCTATTTACCGGGGAAACAAAGCTGGATAACTTCGTTTTTCCCCCTCAAGCGAAACTTATCCGCGGCGCGCGTGCTTGCGGAGTCAGGTATGGTCAGCGCTTCCTCGGAAGCGCAGGCTAAGTTGCTAAAGGGATGACTAGGAAGTCTAAAATGCACGGACAGATCCAGACGAGTCAAATCCAGCCGACAGTCGCGCGAGCGCGCCGTGCGCAGGTACAACGGGAGATCCAGAATTTTCTTCAGGCTCTGCATTCCTATCCCGCCCACGTTGCCCAGGAGCCCCGGCTCAGCTTTCACCAGCATCTATGCAGCGTATTCGCCGCGGCTCGCGACCAGCGACGCGAACCGCGGACCCATCGCCAGTAATCAACGGAACATTTAACCTACCGACTGGAGGGCGGCACGATGCCGTTCATGCGCAGGTATTCCACCATCTGGCCGTAGTGGTCGGAAGCATGTGCAGAGACGCTCGTGGCCAGGCTCAGGCGGGTTACGGTTCCTTCTCCAAACGGGCTCTTCATCGGCTCCACCAGGTTCTTGTCGTTGATGGTCAGAATTGCCTTGTGTACGTAGGCAAATGAGTCTTTCAGGTAGGTCATGATCTGTGCCTTGGTCTTGAGCGATGCCGGCCCGGATTCATCGCCAACATCTACCGGAACCTTTTCGCCGAGAATCGCCGCCCCGAAGATGTAGTTCACCGCCGCCACGTGCTTTATCTGTTGGCCGTAGGTTCGCACCCCTTTGAACTCGCCGTTGGTCGGAGCGAATCCGAACTTATCGTCGGGCATCGCGTCGGCGGCAGAAACAAACTCCTGCTCAACACTGGAAACCGAATGGTCGAGCACCTGTGTGACCGTGCGATGTTCGTCCTTAGCCTTGGGATTTTGGCCCGCGCCAAACCCCGCTAGCACTAATACGCAGAAAGCTAGACAGCTGAATCTCTTCGCCATGATGATTCCTCCTTTAATCCCTGATCACTGCGGGAGCCATCTTCAACTCACGCGCGGTTAAGCGATGCCGGAGAATGCTCGTCAAGCCTACCACCATTGCCAGGGCCGACCAGGCCAGCGCCACAGGCACTCCCCTGCGCGCGGCTAACTCTCCCCAGACCGCGCTGCCGATCGCCATCCCTCCCTGCAGCACCAGCAAGTACATCGACAGAGCCCGCGCCCGCATCCATGACGGGCACATGGTCTGGGCTACAACATTGAAACAGGCGAGAATTCCGATCCATGCCGCGCCCGCGGTGAATAATACTCCACAAAGCCACTCAAAGGCATGTACCTGCCCCGCCGCCAAGGTCATTCCCGCAAATACCACGGTCGCCGCCGCGACGAGTCCATCCACCGAATACCGCAGCCGCAGACGCGGCAGCAGCGCCGCTCCAGCCAGCGCTCCCACGCCAAAACAGGTCAGCAGGAAGCCATACCCTTGCGCTCCATGTGGCTGACAGATTAGCGGGAGCAGAGCCAGGAGGGAAGTTGCGCCTACGCTGAATGCTCCCGTGCGAATCAGCACCGATCGCACCTGCGGTGCTCCGCGCACGTAGCGGACGCCCTCGATGATCGCATCGCGCACCCGGCGGGTCGGCAGCGCTTCATGCGGCGCGCGGCGCCAGCGACACAAAAAGAGAATCACTCCAAAGAACGACGCCGCATTCAGCAGAAACGACCAGCCCGACCCCGCCGTCGCCACCACAATGCCGCCCAATGCCGGACCCACCGCGCGAGCCACGTTGAATCCTGCCGAATTCAGCGCTACTGCCGAGGCGTGCCGCTCCGGTGAAACCACTTCCGGCGTAATCGCCTGCCACGCCGGATCATTCAAAACAGCGCCCACTCCCAGGACCAAAGTAAAAAGCAGCAAGCTCCATGGAGTCACCGTATGCAGCAAAGTCAGGACACCGAGCGCCGCCGCCGCTGCCACCATCCAACTCTGGGTGAACAACAGCAAGCGCCGCCGGTCGACCATGTCAGCCAGCGCACCTGCCGGAAGCACCACGAAGAAGACTGGGATCGCGGCTGCTGCCTGCACCAGGCTTACCATCAAGGGCGAGGTGGAGAGCTGCGTCATCAGCCAGCCCGCGCCCACATTCTGCATCCAGGTTCCGGTGTAGGAGATTACGGCAGCAATCCACAACGAGCGAAACAGCGGTTCACGCAGCGGCGCCCACGCCGCATCGACATGCTGAACCGCAATGCCCTCGACTGCCGGAACTGAAATATGATCAGCCACTCGAATGCTCTACGCTGTGTTCCCCCACGCCAAACGGCCACTCCCGGCTTCTCCAGGCACGAATCATGTAAATCGCCAGCCCGGCCAGCAAAATCACTACCGCATACCGCATTTCCTTCTGCCAGTTCTCGCGACTAAACAAAATAAAAAGAAATCCGGCAATCGCGACCAGTGCCGGTAGCGGATACAGCCACATCCGAAATGGACGCAGCACCTCAGGATGCGTCACGCGAAACACAATCAATCCCACCGCCTGCACCAGAAACTGCAGAATCAGGCGAATCACCACCAGAGCCGCAATCGCATCCCGCAGCCTGAGAAAGCAGAACATCGCCGCTACTGCTCCCAGCGCCACCAGCGACACATACGGGAAGCGATACACAGGATGCACCTTCGCGAATGCCCGGAAGTAGTTCCCGTCGAGCGCGGCCGCGTACGGAACACGCGAATACCCCAGCGTCAGGGAAAAGACCGATGCAAACGCGGCCACGATTATGAGTCCCGTGACCAGCCGCGCTGCCCACGGCCCGTAAATCCTCTGCATGAACAGAGACACAACGTACAGTCCGCTGTTGTTATGCCCCGCCTGCAACATCTCGCGCCACGGGACCACAGCGAGAATGCACACGTTCATCATTAGATATAGACAGGCGACCAGCAGAATAGAAAGCAGAAGAGCCCGAGGAATATTGCGCGTAGGGTCTTTTATTTCATCGCCCAAGTAGCAAACGTTGTAGTAGCCCCAATAATCGTAGGTGGCCACCAGAAGCGCTCCGCCCAAGCCGCTGAAGAACGCAGGCGACAGGCTAAAGGCGCCGGGAGGAAAATCGAACGCACGCGCCACGTTGAAGTGCGTGAGCCCGGCGAAGATGATCCATCCGATCGTACCCATCACGCCCAGCCACAATATTTTTGAAAGCCGGCCAATCACGGTGATGCGCCGGTAGAGCAAGAAAACCGTGAATAGGCAGATGAAGATCGCGAGCCCCGTACCCGGCGTCACAATCCAGCTGACCTGAAGCGAGCCTGCTGCGGGGATGCGCACGGCCGCCGTGTGTGCCGCGTAAGTCGTTTCGAGTCCGGGCCAGTAATAGGCAGCATAGCCCGCCAGCCCGATGCATCCGCTGGCAATGGATAGCGGAGCGCTGAAGGACAGTTGCCAGATAAAGAGAAACGAAATCAGCCGCCCCCATTTTCGCGGCCCATAAATCTCGTTCAAATAGCGATACGATCCGCCGGACCCGGGAAACATCGAGCCCAGTTCCGCCGACACCAGTCCATCACACACCGCGAGCAGCGCGCCGGCGATCCAGCCCAACATAGCCTGCGGCCCGCCCATCGCGCCCAGCACTAGCGGCATGGTGATGAACGGCCCCACGCCGATCATGTCGATCATATTGAGCGCGGTAGCGCTCCCCAGACCCATGCCGCGGATCAGGCCCGGCGAATTCGAATCGCTTTGAGATGGAGCGTGCATTTCTGGCTGAGTCGAATGTCCCGCCGCTATGGAAGAAGCAATATCCGGCCGCTGACCTGCCGCTGCTCAAACGCCGCGTGCGCCTTGGCCGCATCCGCTATCGGATACGTGCGGTCAATTCTGATAGAAAGTTTCACCTGCTTTATCCAGTCAACGAAATGCTGCAAGTAGCGCGGATATTCCTTGAAGTAGGGACTGCCGTTGGTGCGAGTGAGAAACACGGATCCCTTTTCCTGCAGCTTCATGAGATCAAACGGGGGCACGTATCCGCTGGATTGGCCATACATCACAAGATATCCGCCCGGAGCGAGACTATCGAGGCTCGCCTCAAATGTGTCTTTGCCGACTCCGTCGTAAACAACGTTGACGCCACGCCCGCCTGTCATCCGCCTCGCTTCCTTCGCAATGTCAGACTGGGTGGAAACGATGACCTCGTCGGCGCCCGCCTCTCGAACAAATTTGGCTTTCTCGGCCGTTGAGGTAACGCCAATCACTCGTCCCTCACGAATCTTTGCCATCTGGCAAAGCAAAAGTCCAATGCCTCCAGCCGCTGCCTGGATCAGGCACCAGTCTCCCGGTTTCACTGGATAGGCAAAATGCGTGAAAGCATAAGCGAGAAATCCCTGGTTCATTCCAGCCGCCGCTTCCTGCGGGCTGATGCCATCCGGAACAGGAATCAGCCACGCGGCCGGCGCAAGAGCATGCGTCGCGTACGAATCTCCAACGAACACGATGCGGTCTCCAACGTGAACGTTTTGGACCTCCGGACCAAGTTCTTCCACGACTCCGACTCCCTGGCTGCCCATGGTTGCCGGAAGGTCCGGTTCACTGTTGCCCGCACGGCGGTAGAAAGCCTGTCCCACAAGTTCGCCCCGCCGCTTTTGCACATCCAGAAAATTGACGCTGGCGGCTTCAACACGCACGCGAACCTGCCCTGGGCCGGGAACCGGAGTGGGCAGTTCTTCCAACTGCATGACCTCTGGATCGCCGTAGGCGTGAATGCGAATGGCGTGCATCGCGTTTGCTTCGTTCTCCTGGTCGCCACTTAAACCTTCGGTTTAACTGACCCTGATCACCGACCCCTGACCACTGATCACTGCTTCTCATGCCCGGCGCTCAAAAGATTTACATAAAGCCGCACTGCTCCCGGTACTCCCGCCGGCAACTGCCGGAAGAATGAGTAGCCTGTATAAATATAAGTTCCCTTGCCATACTGTGCCTGCAGCAGTCCACCCTTCTGCGCGTCTTCGCCCGGATCATGGCAGCTTAGCAGCGGTTTGAAGTGCTCGTCCCATTTATCCATGAAGTAGAGGCCGCGTTCCTGGATCCAGCCGTCGAAATCGTGAGCGGTAATCGTGTTCGGATAATGAAACACACCATCTTCCGGCGCAAGAATCTCCACCGGAGCTTCTTCCACCGAAACCCGCGCCCGGCTCAGTTCCGCGGAGTAGGGCGTGAAGTGCCCATTGTTAAAATCTCCCACCCCAGTGTTGTATTGCACGACCAGCGTTCCGCCGGCGGCGACATAATCGAGCAGCTTCTTATTGTTCGCGACTACGTCCGGCTGCGTGTCGTAAGCGCGAATCCCCAGCACAATCGTTCCGTATTGGCTTAGATTCTCGCTGGCAAGTTTTTCCGCCGGAATCAAGGTCACATTCATCTCCAGCTGCTGCAGCACGGTGGGAATGTCATCGCCGGCGCCCATGATGTAGCCAATCTTTAAATCATGCGGCACCTGCACGTCGACCATGCTTACGCGCTGCAGTGCCGGCTGGTAGTAATAGAAGCTGCCCAGGCCTTCGCGGGTCACCAGCGTGTAACCTTCGCTGAACTTCTCGCCGCCAGCTTCAAGCACCGCTCGAATCTTTGCGTGACCTTCCTGCAAGCCGGCAGGGAAGACCTTGAACTGGAAATCCTGTTTGTCTCCGCGTCGGGCGAAGTGCACTGCAAGCTGGCCCGGCTCCGACCGCCATCCCTCAGGCAATTCCAGCTGCAGCATACCTCGCGCCTCGTGCGTAAGATTACTAGTTACGCCCACCGTCACTGTCGTACTCGCACCGTTGTGGGTGGAGATCACCTGCGTCCCGGGCTCGAGCGCAACCGAAAAAGCCGGCACCACGGCCAGCGGACGCGCGCTTGCCTTGCCGGTATCGTCCAGGAACTCTGTGACGACGGTTGCCCCGATGCTGTTCTTCACCGCTGCACCGCCTGCAAGCGAATAGTCTGCGCGTGCGCGCAACACCGGAGGCGGGAACGGCAAAGTCGCATATTTCTCGTTGTCGACGTGATTCAGGCTGTCGGTATCGGGATTGTCTCGGTGCCAGTATGGCCGCGTGTACTCCGCGTTCTTCGGCACTTTCAGGCGAAAGACTACCCGCGCATCTTGCCCGGGCTGAACCGAAAACCGCTTCGTCTTGTCAGAGATTGTTGCCCAGCCTTCGGGCACCTCGAGCTTTATGCCATCCATCACCAGCGACTGTTTTGATCCGTTGTGAAAATCCACGGCCGCCAGAAATTCCTGCCCCGGAGAAACCGTGGTCATTGCGTCCGCTTCTTTTTTCAGGACCTCTTTTACCGGCGTGCCGTTCGCGTCGACGCGAGAAACGATTGTCGCCTCGAGCGTGATGTGCAGAGCTTCGTTGAGAGCAGTCTCCGCCTGCTCGCTCTTCTCTTCCAGTCGCGCCAGCAGATTGGATTTTGCGCCGAGGCTAACCGCACTCTTGCACACCTCTGCACGAATCCGCTCCAACCCGACCACTACTCCCATCAAAGGCGCCGCGGCTGCAGACGAATCGCTCCCCCTGGCATCTTCGCTGGCAACAGCAATCTTCTTTGCGATCTCAGTCAATTCCCGCCGCAACTGCGGAACCTTCGATTCCTCGGTCCCAAGTCTTGCTGCCAGCCCGGGCAAAGTTGTATCGAGACCATCAAAGAAATCTTTCTCGTGCCCATCTTTATCCAGCTTCGCGGGCTCTACCGAATCCACCAGCTTGTAAAACGTAAACCGGTCTCCCGGTTCCACACTCCAGTTCCCTGAGCCCTGTGAGAGCTGATGCCGTAATCCCTGCATGGAGAACTGCACGTATGACCCGCCCAGATCCGCGTTCGGCAGTCCGGTATTCAGTCTCACCGTCCAGTTCGCGTCCGGACAAGTCATTGCCCCGAACCCACAAACATTTCCGATATAAAGCTTCTTTGCCTGCCACGGCAGGAGCCCCTGCGCGATCTGCTCGGGGAACCGTTTCGGATCGGCCGCCGCCCGGAAAGCCTCCTGCGTCAGGATGCTCGAAGCCTGATGGTGCCCGTGCCCATCGCGCGGCGTGCCCGAAAACCGCGCCACCAGCACATCCGGGCGAAACGTGCGAATTACCCGCACCATGTCGGCGAGGGCTACATCGTGTCCACCCCACTTCGCGAACGTCTCATCGGCGCTTTTCGAAAAACCAAAATCGGCCACACGCGAGAAGCGTTCCTGCACCCCGTAGTACTCGTCCGCAGCCAGCAGTTCGAGCGTCCGCAGCACACCGAGCACATCCGACAAATTGCTGCCAACCTTGTTCTGCCCACCCTCGCCGCGATTCAGAGTCATCAACAGCACGCTTGCTCCCCGCCCACGCGACTCCAGCGTGAGCATTCCGCCATCTTCATCGTCGGGATGAGCCACCGTCTGCATCAGCCGCGCAGTCGTCCCTAGCCGCCGCAGCATCAGGCGGAGGCCGAGCATTCCTCGATCTTGGTGGAGCACAAGAGGAGTGCCTTGGTAAGGAAGCTGCGGAAAATCCGCGGCCACGGCTTGCTGATTTGCATGAGCAGCCGCGTCGGCCGGCCGTGCCGAGCTTTCCGCAGTCTGCTGCGGCGAAGCCACCAACAGAACCGGCAGCATGGCGAAAAGAAATATGAATGAGGATCGAGCAATCAAGTTGCGGTCGAAAGGTTGAATGAACCGTCCCACACGCCGGGCAAGGTAGTGAGTTCTCGGAGATTTCACCCTAACAGGATGGGGCCTACCCCGCCTCCGACGCAAATTCTTTCCCCTCGATCAAATTAGACGCCGGCGAGAAGTAAGAATAACCCGGTGTGCCAAGACCAGAATCCAATAACTGAGAACTGAGAACTGCTTTACTGCCGCCCTTCCTTCAGCGCCTCCTGGCACGCGCTGGCTGCAGTCAGCACGTCGTTGAACGCCGTGTCCTTGCGCAAGTCCTTCAGGAGTGGATCCTCCAGCAGCGCCGAATATGCGCAATAATTCTGCTGCACCGACGCCTTCAGCAAACGCAAGGCCGGCTCCGTCTGCCCGCAATACGCGAGGAGCGCGCCTACGTGATACCACGCCTCGGGATCTGGCTCCATCATGGCCGATGATTCCGCTTCGCGCACAATGCGGTCCATGTCAGCCGGCCGCTGCGCTTGCGTGCACGCCGCCAGCAACTCGCGATGGTAGATCGGGGCCTTCGACATGTTCTTCACGCTCTCGCGCGCCTGCGCCACATTCCCCGCAGCCAGATGAAGGTACGTCGAAACCCACGCCGCCCACTCCGTGCCGGGATCCAGATGGACGAAATCCATCGCCTGGTCGGTCTTACCCAGTTCCAGAAACGCCCACGCACACGACCGGAAGTTGGAGTTCCCGGGATCGAGCGATCGCGCCGTGTTGCACTCCTGCGTCGACTGCTCCTGCATGCCCGCATAACGCAGCACGTAGCTGAGCGCGAAATGGGCATCGGCGCTCTGCGGCCGACGTCGTACCAGGTCTGTGGCCGCCTCATAAGCCCGGCCCAGTTCGCCACGTTCGACACGGTGGGCGATCAAACTGCTGGCCGCATCGACCCGGTTCGGATCCAGGGCCAGCGCCTTTTCATATGCCCGATTCGAACGCTGGAAGATCTCCTCGCCGCCCCCGCCATAATAAGAATCGTAATAGTATCTGTATCCCAGCGCATCCCAGGCCGGCGCGTACCCCGGATCCTCTCCGACTACGTGCTCTAGAACCGCGATGGCGTCCTTGTTCTGAGCGACATCGTGGGATAGCGCGAGGCTATGCAGATAAAGGTCGTACGCTTCCGGATTCTTCGGGCGCGACGCCGTATCCAACTCTCCTCCCCCGCCGCCGAGCACGGGCAACAGCCCCTGCTGCACCTGTGTGGTCAATTTATTCTGCAGGGAAATCAAGTCGTTGACTCCTGAGGTTACGCTCGCTTGCCACAACAGCCGGTCGTTGGTGACGTCAATCGCTTCCAGCGTTACGGTTAATTGTTCACCCTGCCGCATGAAGTGCCCGGTCAGCAGCTTGCCCACATGCAATTCCTGCCCTACCTTGCGCGGATCAAGGTCCACTTCGACATACTTTCGCGTGACCGACGAAGGCCGCACTTCGAGCGATCGCGAATAGGTCAGCACGCTGGTCAGTTCGTCCGCCAGCGCGAAGCGGAGATAATCCACGGCAAAATCGCCGTTCATATTCTGCAGCGGCAAGACAGCGATCGCATTCGCCTCCTGCAGGCCCACCATCGACCGATGCTTAAACCAGTAGGCACCCACTGCCGCCAACACCGTCACCAGCACCGCTGCCGTTCCCAGCAACACCCACAACTGCCATCGGCTGGTACCCGCTCGGCCGAACGTGTTGCTGGCAACCCGCAGCTTGGCTGGATGCAGGCCGCTTTTCACTTGCCCAGATTCCTGCTCCCGCTTCAATTGCTGCAGATCGGCCTTCATCTGCGTGGCGCTCTGATAGCGCTCGTTGCGATCCTTCTCCATTGCCTTGCCGATGATGCCTTCGAGCTCCACCGGCACAGTTGGATTCAATTCTCCGGGCGGAACCGGCTTCTGATGCAGCACCGCATCCAGCGTCATCAGCGAATTCTTGCCGGTAAACGGTTTCCTCCCGGTCGACATTTCATACATCACCACGCCAAAGGAAAACAGGTCGCTGCGGAAGTCGATTTCGTCGCTGCGCGCCTGCTCGGGCGACATGTAAACCGCCGTCCCCGGAATCACTCCCACTGCGGTCAGCGAATTGTCCGCTGCTGCTCCTCCATCGCTGTCGGTGCCAACGTTGTGGACGAGCTTGGCTAGCCCGAAATCGAGAACCTTCACTTGTCCACTGGGAGTCAGGAAAATGTTCGCCGGCTTGATATCACGGTGCACAATTCCCTTGGCATGTGACGCCGCCAGCGCGTCCGCGACCTGGATGCTGATGTCGAGCACCCGCTCGGTCTGCATTGCCTGCCCAGAGATGGCTTGCTTCAGGCTCTCGCCCTCCAGCTTCTCCATCACAATGAAGGGATGTCCGGCATTATCCTCAATGCCATGAATCGTGCAGATGTTCTGATGATTCAGCAGCGACGCCGCCCTCGCCTCCCGCGTGAAGCGTTCCAGCGATTTGGGGTCGCCTACAAGGTTTTCCGGGATGAACTTCAGGGCAACGTGCCGTCCCAGTTTCAGGTCCTCGGCCTCATAAACGACGCCCATACCACCGCCCCCGAGCTTGCCCAGGATGCGATAGTGGGATACGGTCTGGCCGATCATGAGAAGATCCAAGTCCTGAACGCGGTAATGGTAGGCCCGCCAACGGCTCCGGTCAACTGACCCGTTTTGATCGCAATCGTTCCCAAACTGATAAATGCCCTGTCCTTTTGTGTGCTTGCGGGGGTTCGTGGTTGCCCCAACACGACTAGTATGATGCTAGCAATCCTGATTGCGTGAGGCGATTCCGATATGGCACGGGGCTCCGGGAACTACTCTCCTGAAATGCAAGAAGCCATCCGCCGCCGCGCCACTGAGCTCTACCATCGGAAGGGAGCCGTCGAGGGTCGCGACTTCGAGAACTGGTACCAGGCCGAAGCCGAGATCCTCCGCGAGTCGGCTCCTTACCTGGTTCGCCGCGCCGTTGTTGTTAATGTCCAAGGCGTGGTCTACACCGGTGAATACGATTCGACCACAGCCGAGGGCTATACCCCCGGCGAGTGGAAGCCGGGCGATCCCGTCCCGGTTCGCCTCGCGGGCGACAAGCTTTATCTCCGTCGCCCCAACGGGCAGGAACTCCAAACCACGATCGTGAAAAGAATCGGCTGACAAAACCTCACTTGCCCTGTCATCCTGAGCGGAGCGAGACGCACACGAAGTGGGCGCTGCATCCGGCTCGGCGGGGAATGTCTACTACGGCTCTCTGGCCGTGGTGGCCGTCGGCTCCTACTCCATCGCCCATAACCCCGCCGAGGCTCCCACCCACTCCAGATTCCGATTGTGATCCACGCCCATCATCAACCCACGCCCCATGCGGATAATCGTCAGCACCGCCTGCAGCTGATCGAGCCACACATACATCACCCGCACCTCCGCCTTAGTCCCGCCAAACGGGGTCTCGATCACTGGCTCAAAATGCAGCCGCTCCTGCAGAATGTATTCCCCACGCTTCTCCGCCGGAATTGCCGCGATATCGTCTTTCGTAGGCGCGATCACCACTCCCAATCCGGCGAACGAATACAAAGGTTTCAACGCGTAATTTTGTAAGTCCTCCGGAATCCGCTCCAACTTATCCAGAAACCATGTCTTCGGCACCGACTCATGTCGCAGATAAGGAATCGAAAACTTGCTGATGCGGAAATACCAGTTGGGATGCCCCGCCCACTCCACATCAAGATCGTCGCGCCAATCGAAAGCCAGCTTCACTTGCTTGCGCTGCAACTCGTCGACAATTGCGCGGTTATAAATCCGCCGGATCGGCACCCGCGCTCCGTAGCGTTCGTAATAAAGCTGCGATCCTTGCTTCGTGATGGCCTCAATGTCAACCATTTCGATCCCCAGCATCTTCTCCGTCAGGAGAAAATCCGGCAGCGTCTTCTGCTCCTGCGGATGAATCTCCATCAGAACGACGTTCTCCGGATCATGCCCGCCAACAATCGCGCGCCGCAAAAGTTCAGGGTAAGACGTCGCATCCAACCCGCTTAAGAAGAATTTAAGCTCTCCGCCTTCAAACCGATCCAGTCCATACACGTGGATATAACTCTGCGCCAGCGTCATCTGATACGCGTAAAGGGAAGGGAAGGCCTGCAACTCGACCAGCTTGGGCTGCAACTCGCCACCAGCATCGCGCACCAGACCAAAATCCACCTGCACAAACATGGGATGAGCCGGCTCGTTCGGAACCCGAAACTCCGCCGGGATCGAAGCCTCCGACCGCGCCCGATACTCGGGACTCTCGACCAGCTGGCGAATCAGTTCCTTGCCATCTTCAGCCATCCGGTCCAGCAGCGACTGGGGAAAGAAGCAGGGAGTCTCCGACAGCCGGAATGACACATGCGTCCCGCAAGCATCATCGATCCGCCGCAGAAATGTCTGATATTTATCGGGAGTGAAGCTGGCGTTGAACTGATTTCGGAGAGAAGGAATCATGATCCCTGAAGTTTGTCATCCTGAGCGCAGCAAGCCGCCCAAGAATTGGGCGTCTTGCGGAGTCGAAGGACCCCTATCAGCTAATAATCTCCCAAAGCCTGGCAAGGAGTTTCCGGCACGGACGTCTGCCCTAAGCCTGGACCAAAAACTTCCCATCCCGCATGATCTGTTCGTCGTCGACCCAGATGTTGAACTTCCGGCCCACCACATCGATATGAGTCGACGAATCCCACTCCGCGCCGGTGTGTGCTCTGTAAGGATTCCCGAACGCGATATGCACTCCGGGATACTTCTCATCCTGCAGAATCTGCCCAATCACTTCCTTCAAGTCGATGTTGGTTCCGATGGCAAACTCGCCCACGCGGTCGCTGTTCTCGTCCGTGTGAGTGTACTTCCAGAAATCGTTTTCGAGTTCGCGATTCTCCGAGTGAGCCTCGGTGAGCCGGTTCTTCTTCATGTGCACGGTCAGCGGAGTCTCTCGCAAGTTGCCAAATTTTGCGCACAAATAGTCGCCTACCACGCCGTCAATCACGAACGTCCCATTCACTTCGCCAGGCGTGGTGAAGATCTCTCCACCGGGCAGGTTTCCCCATTTTTCCGGAGTGATAATCCCACTGGTCTTCAGCCACTTGTAATTCGGATTTAAATCTGCGGTCAGGTCCGTCCCCGCATCAGTTTTGGCCCGTACCCGTTGCGCCTTGCGCACCATGGCGATAATCTTTGCGCTCAGCCGGTCGACTTTCTGAAAATCCGCCCGCATCCCTTCCAGCATGATCTGCGGGTTGATGTTCACCATGTGGGCGTGCCGGATCTTCCGCCGGTTCACCACTTCGGTCATCTGCATGCGCGAGTGCAGTTCATCGCGCTGCGCCTGCACCGCAAAGAAAGAGACCTGGCTGGTCTCCAGATCTTCAATAATCTCCCGCGGCAAATCCTTCAGCGGACGCGGAGCCAAATCCTCGAGCACCCAGGCGTTGTACTGAGCACCCACCTTCTCGAGTTCGTGGGTGATCGCTGCCGCGATGCCGAGCGTAATCTCGTCGGTGATCACGCAGACCTTCTCCTCAGGCTGCACCCGAATGCACACGTTCACCGCATTGCGAGCCCCAGGAGAAAATTCAGGATCAAAGTAAATATGATTGGACCGGGTGCCCCATCCCTCTCGCGCTCCTGGCGAGAGGGTAGGGGCTTTGACTTGTCCTGCAGAAATATTCGTCATCCTACTTTTCTAACGGCAGCCGGCTCGTCTTGGGCCAGTCCCGCTTCCGTCTCCTCAATAATGTAATCGACAACTTTCTTCAAATCTCCCGTGTCCTGAAATACGCGCAGCTGCCGGTCAGCGCCGCTGCCCGTTTCGAGCATTTTGTGGATGTAGTTCAGTTCCTCGCGCGAATCCAGTTCATCGACAACGTCATCCACAAATTCCAGGTATTCGAGAATCAAATCCTTGGCCGGGACTTCCGTCTGCTTGCCGAAATCGATCAGTTTGCCTTCCATGCCGTAGCGCGCGGCCCGCCACTTGTTCTCCATCAGCAGCGCCCGCCTGTATAGGCGGAATCCCTGATTCGCGGTGTGCAACTTGTACAGCTTCGCCACCGTCGCCTGGATCAAAGCCGCGAGCGCAATCGTCTCATCGGCGCGCATGGGAATGTCGCATACGCGGAACTCTATAGTATTAAAAAATGGATGCGGCCGAATGTCCCACCAGATTTTCTTCGCATTATCGATGCAGTTGGTCTTGATCAGCAGCTTGATGAAGTTCTCGTACTCGCCCCAGCTGGGAAAATAATCCGGAATGTTGGTCCGAGGAAACTTGTCAAACACCTTGCACCGGTAAGACTTCAGCCCGGTATTCATTCCTAGCCAGAACGGAGAATTGGTCGACAGCGCCAGCAAGTGCGGCAGAAAATACCGCGCATGATTCATCATGTGGATCGCAGTCTCGCGATCCTCAATCCCAATATGCACATGCAACCCAAAAATCAGATTCGCCCGCGCCACCAACTGCATGTCCTCGACAATGTTCTTGTAGCGCGGGTCGGGGTGAATCTCCTGCACTTTCCAGTCCGCAAACGGATGCGTCGCCACCGACGCCAGCCGCAACCCATTCTCCGCGGCCAGCCGGATAATGTTGCGCCGCAGCAACTTTATTTCGGTTTTGGCTTCCTTGATGTTCGTGCAAACAGCAGTCCCCACCTCGACGACAGACTGGTGCATCTCCGCCTTCACCCGCTCTTGCAGGATCATCTTGCCCTTCTCGAGCAGCTCGGCCTGAATATGCGACCGCAAATCCCGAGTCTCCGGATCGATGGTCTGATATTCCTCTTCAATCCCGATAGTGAAAGTAGGTGGCATAAGCTCTCAAGGGTTTGTCGTTCCAAGCGGAGCGAAAAACCTGCTGTTTCGACGGCAGAGCCCCTCCCGTGGGAACGCCTAAACAGTATAACGAATGATGGGGATGAAACATTGAGACGATCCGAACTGGAGTAACGACGCAATCGCGAGCTATTTCGCCACTTTCCCCCGCTTCCGCTCCGCCACCCATCCCGGCTCCGGCTTGCGAGTTTTCTTCCCAGACGGTCCGTTTAGAAAACTAGCCCACCGCAACTCCTTCGCCGGATTCTCTCCGCTCAAAGCCATCTTCACGGCCATCTCCGCTACAGCGTTCACGATCCAGTCAAAATTCTCCTGCCCAACGGAAGTGATCTCTGCATCCGGGGCCGGATTGAGAAAATCGATCGCATAAGGTACTCCACCCTCCACCGCAAACTCCACCGTGTTCAGGTCGTAGCCCAGCACCTGGCACAAAGTCAGCGCATCTTTTTCAATTCTGGCCCTTAAAGCTTCTGACGAGGGCGGAGGATTCCCCTTCACATACCGCTCATGATGCGGCGCGCGCGGATCGTATTTCATGATGTGCACCTTTTCCTGCCCGACCACGTAGCACCGGTAATACTCCTCAAACACCACACCGTGCTGCAGCGTCATGCACAAGTCGCCGGTCTGGTTGTAATGCTGGAAAAACTCGTCCGGCGAATGCACGTGATAAACATGCTTCCATCCTCCACCGGAATAGGGCTTCAAGAAAGCAGCGAAGCCAACGTAATCAAACAACTCCTGCCAGTTCAACGGATAAATCAAATTCCGCATCGACTGGTCAGTAGTTCCCTCAGGATGCTTGTTGTGCGGCAGGATCACCGTAGGCGGAATCGCAACGCCCAGTTTATGCGCCAGTGCATAGTTGAAAAACTTGTCATCCGCCGACCACCAGAACGGATTGTTCACCACAATCGTTCCCTGCAGAGCCGCGTTCTTCAAATAAGCCCGGTAGAAGGGAATGTCCTGCGAGATGCGGTCGATGATTACGTCATATTTCTTGGGCTCATCCATCCGAATCCCGCCAATCTTCACAAACTCTGCCGAAACCCCCTCAACGCCCAGGGAGTTAATTTTCTCGACGACCGCTGGCGGAAACGTATTCTCCATCCCAAACAAAATCCCAATCTTTTTCACGCATATCTCCTATGAATTCTCATCAATCGAGAGCTGTCGATTCACGCCGGACGACACCGCGGCGACGCACTGATCGGCTGTGCCCTATGGCGTTTTTCTCATTTCTCCGCCACCGCCTGGCCTGCCATCGCGATTCCAGAGACGATACTCGGTGATAACGCCTTGCATCGCGTCACCTGTTTTTCTCAGGGGATGCACTGGAGAATTCAATTCCTGCTCGCTTGTCTTGAACATGAATACGCCAGCATCGGTGAGGAAGTAGAAAAACACTTGGTGCGTCTCCGGCAGTGGGTAAATCGCAGTCGGCTGTTCGGGCAACTGCACTGTTCGGGAGATAACCACGGCCTTCTGCGCGGCCGCACGGATAGACTCCTGACCTTTGCCGCCAATGTATCCACCACCACTACTGAAGTAAACGCTGGCAGAGCCGTCCGACGCCGCGACTACCGTCGCCGTGCCATTTTGGACGCCCCAGTCCATCAAAACACCCCACGGCTCGTTTGGCCTGGATGTTGCAACCAATCCGAATTTGGATCGCGTTCCCTGCAGCATCGAATTTCGGAGGCCGATATAAACTTCTTTGGGACCCGCTGGTGGCTTTTGTCCTATGTGTGACTCCGTTCCGGTTGAGGAAGTCTGAGCTCGAAGCTTTGCCCCGACCCACAGCGCAATTAGTGTAAGGACGACGATTGGTATGGCAATTTTCATACTGGTCACTGACCACTGCCCACCGCTCCTAAAAATACTTCCCCGCCATCCTCTGCCACAGCGGCCAGTCATGCTTCGAATTATCGTTGTAAACATCCAGCCAGTGCGGCACCGCCTTGCCATTCAAAATCGCCGACAGCTTCACGTTCTGGTCCAGGCACATATCCCAATCCGCCGAGCCCAGCACAATCTTCATCTGCCGGTAGCGGCTCAAGAACCAGTCGTCGTGCTGATTCGGCAAATAATCCGGCGGACAATTGAAGTAGCAATCATCGTCGTAGTAGCCATCCAGAAACCGATGGATATCAAACGCCCCGCTCATGCTGACGCAGTGCGTTACCACATCGGGATGCTTGAAAGCAAAATTCACCGCGTGGTAAGCGCCGAAGCTGCACCCGGTCACTGCCAGCCGCGGCGTCTGATTCTTCCACCGCACAAACGGCAGGAACTCATGCAGGATGTAGCGCTCGTACTGCAAATGCCGCAGCACCCGCACCTTGGGATGCACGCTCTTGTTGTACCAACTCTCGGTATCGACGCCGTCCGGGCAAAAAACCTGCAGGTCGCCGCGTTCAATCTTCGGAGCGAGCACGCCAATCATCCCGCGATCTTCATACTCGAAAAACTTCCCCATCGAGGTCGGAAACACGAGCAGAGGCGTCCCCGCATGCCCGAAGACCAGCCCCTCCATATCCCGATGCAGTTCCTGGCTGTATCCTTTGTGATATTCCCGATTCATTCTTTAGCGGACCGGCAGTCGAAGTATCTTACCTGATGAGGAACCCGGCAAGACCAATTTTGTGCTCAGTCCCGCCGTTGCAAGCCCGCAAATGATATCGTGATACGAGATATGTCGTGGAGGTTGCCAAAACTGATCCCGCGCTCCGCGCCCGTCATCCTTTTACTTCTCACTCTTGCCGCTGTTACCGGATTCGCCGCCGTCAGCCATCTCGTCGCCCGGTACAACGCCAATCAGCAATCCCGGGGCCGCAAACTCTACCAGCAAGGCCTCGCCGATGCCGCGGCCAATCACTACGACGACGCCATCGACGCTTTCCGCGCCGCGCTTACCTGCGATCCTACCAACTCCCAGTATCAGCTCAGCCTGGCCCGCGCCCTGCGCGACAGCAACGATCCCCGCCGTCTCGACGAAGCGGAATCCTACCTCATCGCCCTCTGGCAGCGCGCCCCGCAGGACGCCGCCGTGAATCTGGCTCTGGCTCGCGTAGCCGCTCGCCGCGGTTCCATCGAAGATGCCACTCGTTACTACCACAACGCCATGTACGGAGTGTGGAACTCCGATCCCGACGCCAACCGTAGCAAAGCTCGCATCGAGCTGATCCAGTTCCTACTCAAGAAACGCGCTCCTGACAAAGCCGAATCAGAACTCATGGCACTCGCTACTGCTTTGCCGCCGGTTCCCGACGCGCATCTCCAGGCTGCCCAGCTTTTTGCCCAGGCGCAGGACTACGCTGGCGAACTGGCTCAGTACGAAGATGTTCTCCGCTTCGACCCCACCAACTCCGCTGCGCTGGCGGGGGCCGGCCAGGCCGCCTACCGCGCCGGCAACTACATCAACGCCCGTCGCTATCTCCAGGAGGCGGTAAATACGAATCCGCAGGATGAAGACTCCCGTCAGCTTCTGGCAACCACCGAACTCATTCTGCGCAACGATCCCTTCGTCGGTCATATTTCCGACGCCGAACGCAATCGCCGCATCGCTGGCGCCTTTGCCCAGGCTGAAAAACGTCTCGAGGAATGTGCTCAGCAGAAGGGCGTCGACCTGAAAGCGACAGCACCTCCAGCCGAGGCGTCCGGCTCTTCCTCTGCCTCAGCGCCGGCGCCGGCACCCGTGCCTTCACCGCTGCTTGCGCTGCAGTCTGTGTGGACAGAGGCTAAACCGGATCTGGCTCGTCTCCACTCGCCCGCGGAAACCGATCTACCGGATGCGATCATGGATGTGGTCTTCCAAATCGAACAACAGACCGCCGCGACTTGTGGGCAGCCACAAGGCCTCGACCTAGCACTACTTCTGATCTCTCAAAAGCGCGAGGCCGCCAACCAATGAGCAACGCCGCTCCGACTTCCAATGCTGTCGCCACCAGCTTCCGGGGGCCCCGGCGTTTGTTTTCGTCTCTTGAGGGCGTCTTCAACGAAGAAGTATTCTTTCTCATCCTCTGCGTCTTCATCGGAATCTTCTCCGGCCTCGCCGTGGTCTGCTTCCGCCTCGCCATCGACTGGATCCACCTTGCTCTGCTGGGCCCGCTTCCCCAAACTCACAGCTGGCGCCTGTTCGCAGTCCCTGCGCTCGCCGGCCTGGTTGTGGCTGTTCTGGTGATTCATGTGTTCCCCAGCATCCGCGGCAGTGGGGTGAATCAGACTAAGGCCGCACTGTACATCTTCAACGGATTCATTCCTTTCCGCACCGTCATCGGAAAATTCATCTGCTCCGGCATCGCCATCGGTTCCGGCCAATCCCTCGGTCCGGAAGATCCCTCTCTCCAGATCGGAGCCGGCATTGCCTCCGCTCTCGGTCGCCAGCTCGAAATCTCGCGCGAAAAACTCCGGCTCATGGCTCCGGTCGGCGCGGCCGCCGGCCTCGCTGCCGCTTTCAACGCTCCCATCTCCGCCGTCCTCTTCGTCATCGAAGAGGTTATCGGCCGCTGGAGCGCCGGCATCCTCGGTTCGGTAGTCCTCTCTGCCGTCTCCAGCGTCGTGATCGTGCGCTGGTTTCTCGGCAGCGAGCCGCTGTTCCGTATTCCCGTCACCACCTTCAAGCGGCCCAGCGAACTTCTTGCCTATGCCCTGCTCGGCATCGTCGGAGGCCTCGCTTCCGTCGCCTTCGCCAAATCGATCGGCTATCTGCGCCCCCGCCTGAAGGCTTGGCCGCGCTGGACGCAATACTTTCAGCCTGCCGTCGCCGGACTCCTCATCGGACTCATCGCTTTCCTCGGCGCGCCCCAGGTGATGGGCGCTGGTTACGATTCCATGGACCAGGCCATGCATGGCCAGTTCGCCTGGAAAATCCTCGCCATCCTGGCCGTCCTCAAGATCGTCGCTACTACACTTTCCTTCGTAAGCGGCACTCCCGGCGGAATGTTCGCTCCCACGCTGTTCGTTGGAGCTATGCTTGGCGGCGCTGTGGGTGACATTGAACGCATTTTCTTTCCTCAGCTCACGGGATCCACTGGCACCTACGTCCTGGTCGGCATGGGCGTCCTCTTCGCGGGATTCCTCCGTGTCCCTATGACTTCTGTCTTCATGGTTCTCGAAGTCAGCGGCAATTACGAAATCATTGTTCCCGTCATCGTTGCCAACACGTTTTCTTACCTCATCTCGCGCAGCCTGGAAGATGTTCCCATCTTTGATCTGCTCACACGGCAGGATGGCCTCATCCTCCCCTCACTCGAAGAAGACCGCGAAGAAGCCATACTCCGCGTCGAAGACGCCATGCTTCCCGTGCCTTCGACGATCCTCAATGCCGAAGACTATGTGGACGCCAACGCCCGCCGCGTGCAGGATTCCACCGATGCCGTGTTCCTGGTGCGGATGCACCCCAGCGGGTGGAGCACGATCAGCCACGACCAGCTTCAGCGGTTTTTCCTCGAAGGCAAAGGAGAACACACGTTGGGCTCGGTACTCCCGCCGCAGTCGCTTCCCAGTTTGTATCCTGATCTTCCGCTCGATTCGGCGCTGCGCTACGTGAACGATTACCCGCTGGTGCCGGTGGTGAATCGCGCCAATTTCCGCAAGTTGGAAGGCGTGGTCACGCGCGACTCAGTCTTTAAGCGATATGAAACTGATAGAGCGCCAGTGGGCGACTGAGCCTTGTTGAGGAAATCCGCCGCCCATCTTCCACAGATGTGCAAATTCTTGCGTCTAGCCCTGTATTCTTGTCCCTAACTCGAATCACAGACGCCCCGGTTTGGTATGCGGATTGCCATGATACTTCCGGAAGCCGCGCCAATCGGGCATTCCACCAGTTCTTTCGCATCAACATGCAGTTTCCCCCGGATAGGATCACAATTATGAAGACCACAGTCATTGTTTTCTACCTTCTCTGCGCAACTGCCGCCTTCGCCCAAAGCGCTCCATTGCTGAGCAACACCCCGGCGCCTGTCATGATGGCCGAGCACCCGCTGCACGCCTCTGAGCACGCCCTGGCAACGGAAACCAGCCTGTTCAGCGGTATGTCACCCTACACCTATGCCAAGGGCGAAGTTCCGCTCGCCGAATTAGGATCACTCCCGTACGAGACGCCTCTAGGTGACGTGGCCCGCGCCTACAGAAAAGAACACGCCGAGGCACCGAAAGCCACAGTAGTTCTGGATAAATAAGCGCGGTGTGTGTCTAGAGCCCTGCCGAAAGATATTAGGTTTAACTGGGCTCCCGCTCACTGGCTCAACTTGATGGCCAGCTGCCGTTCCGGCTGCGTCATTTGACTCCACAATTTCTGCAGGTCGTCCTGCAGCACCAGATTGTCTGGCTCCTTGTGAAGAGCCAACGCAAACCAGCGATAGGCCGTTGGCAAGTCCCGCGGCGTGCAGGTTCCCGTCGAGTACAGCGCGCCCATCGAAATCATCGCCTTGGCATTGGACTCGTCCGCAGCCTGTTTCAGCAGGCGCAGGCCGTGATCGCAGTCCTCGCGCACCCCACGTCCATAAATGTAGCGTTCCGCATTGGTCACGGGATCGATCGGTTTCGCCGCGGGAGGCTTCGCCATTGCGGGAGTGGGGACAGCCGGTTTCGGCGCAGGTACCTCCGCCACCGAACTCGTTTGCCGGTCGGAACCCGAAGGTGCTGGCGAGGCGGCCCCAGCAGGCAAATTGGGATCGACCGGCTGAGCTTGCGACGGAACCGCCTGAGCAGGGGTGTTTGCAGCAGGAGTTGACTGCGAAGCAGCAGGAGCAGCCTGTGCTGAAGCGGGGGGGGTCTGCGTAGCAGTTGACGGCATTGCAGTCGCGGGAACGGTCTGAGATGGAGCGGACTGTGCCGGCGCTTGCGCAGCCGGTTGCGCAGGAGTCGCCGCATCGTTGCTGGCGGTTGGAGCCGTCCCGTTGTTGCTGATCCCGGCTGATTGAGGTGCGCTATTCGGCGTTGCCGGGCCCGTCGCCGTGCCGGAATCGGGGCTCTGGGGAGCGTCCGACGTCGGTTTCGCCGCCACTGGCTTCTTGTCCGTTGGGATCAGTCCATCGAAGCCCGCTTGCTTGAAGTGCAGGTAGCCCATCCCCACGGCCAGTGCCAGCGCCACAACGATAAAAACCAGCTTGCCCCAGCCTCGCTTCGGTTCTTCCTCATCATCCAGCAGATAGTCAACATTCGAAGATGGCCGAAGAGCATCGGGCTCAGCACGACGATCGACAGCGGGTCCGGGAGTGCTCAAGCCAAGAAATGAATGCCCTGTGATCACCGGGCCGTCGCTCAGCCGGACATCGCTTGGTCGAAGATCGGTCGGTCGAATCTCGGCCGTTCGTATCTCGTTCGTGCGAGTCTCAGTGCGAAGCGGCGGCGAATGCGGGTCTACGTTCGCTCGGCGGAATCGCGCAGGCTCAGGGCCGGCCGATCCCGCAATTTGCGGAGCTGTGGACTGCGTTGGAACAGGCGGTGCCGGAACCGAGGCTGCCTTCGGCGCTCCAACGCTTTCCGGTGGCGCCGCTGCGGCGTGTGCTCGGCCGGCAGGCACAGTTGTTGCCACCAGAGATGCTCCGCACATTCCGCAAAAGCGGTTGGCCCCGTCATTTTCGTTGCCGCAGCGTCCGCAGCGCACACACCCTCCTCGACTATTCTGTTATCTAGATTAACTCTACTGCCCCTGGTTTCGCGAGTACGATGCTGATTCGGGAGGTTTCGACGGCTCACAAAAAGACGCGTCTGCGGCTTTATTATTTGTCGACTAGGAATCTTGGGGATGGCTCTTAGTTTAGAGGCGTGCTGGATGGGTCCGAGAGAGCAATCAATTTCCCTACCGGATACTCTTCCTGCGTAAGCGGAATCGCAGGTTCGGAATTGACGATCGTGAGCACATCGCCACTGTGAACTCCGCGCAGGAGCAGCCGATCGCGCTCGACGCCCACGACGCGATACTTCTCGTCGAAAACTGACATCGCAGCTCCTCCTGTTCTATTAGATGCCAGATTCCATGCCCTGGATACCAAGGAATTCATTTCTCCTGTCGAAAGGTTCCAAAACAGAACACAACTTTCCGGCGTTCCATATGCGAATTGAACTATGCCGCTCCGAAGCGCACCGAAACCAGTTTCGAAACGCCGGGCTCTTGCATAGTCACACCGTAGAGGACCGGCGCGATGCTCATCGTCTTCTTGCTGTGAGTGATCAAGACGAACTGGGTCTTGATACTCATTTCTTTCACCAGTTCGGTAAAGCGCCCGATGTTCGCCTCATCTAGCGGCGCGTCCACTTCGTCGAGGATGCAGAACGGGCTGGGCGTGTACTGGAAAATGCCGACCAGCAGGGCGAGCGCCGTGAGCGCCTTCTCGCCCCCGGAAAGCAGCAAAACGCTCTGCAGGCGCTTGCCGGGAGGGGATGCGACCACGTCGATGCCGCTCTCGGCGGAATTCTCTTCGTCGGTAAGCTTCATGAAAGCATGGCCGCCGCCGAAGAGCTTTTTGAACGTGACTCCGAAGTTCTCGTTAATCTTCGTGAAGGCTTCCTTGAACTTCTGGCGCGACACTTCGACGATCTCGCGAATAGTGGCGGTTGTGTTCTCGATGGAGGAGATCAGGTCTTTGCGCTGGCCATCGAGGAACCCGTGACGCTCGGCAGTTTCGCGATACTCTTCAAGCGCCATCATGTTCACGGGGCCCATGGCTTCGAGTTTGGCGCGCATCTCGCGATGAGCCTGGTCGCAAGCGACCAACTCGTCGCCGGTGACTAACGCCAGAGTGCTGTCGGCCAGCAAAACAGCCCGCTCAATTCCCAGCTCGTTCAGACAGGTATCCGCCATGTACATGGCATCCGCTTGCAGCTTGGCGGCTGCTGCCTGCAGCTCGCCACGCCGGTCGCGCGCCTGGTCGAGAAGCTGACGAGCCTGGCGGAGCAGTTCGTCGATTTCGGAGAGTCGCGACCGGAGCTGGTCTTTTTCGAATTGCAGCAGACCCTCGCGAGCTTGAGCTGCGTTGCGCTCGGCCACGAAGTCGGTTGCTTGCTGTTCGAGTTGCAGGTTCTCGGTTTCCCGCTGCAGTTTCTCCGCAGCTGCCGCTTCAATCTGAGAGGCTAGAGCGTGAAGGCGCTCGCTCATTTCGGCGAAAAGGGAATCGATGCGTCCGAGCACTGCAGTTGCTGAGCGGTGACGCTCTTCGAGCCCCGCGACGCGAGCCACGCGCTGCGAATTCGCCTGGGCGGCATCTTCCCGACGCCGACGCAGCATGCCGAGCGATTCCTGAGCGGCCGCAATCTGCCGCTCAAGTTCAGCGCGAGTTTGTTCGAGAATGGCGATCTCTGAGTGACGTGCAGCGACAATCGATTCCTGTTCAGATTGCTCAGCGGACAGCTGTTGCAACTCCGCTTGCGAAACGCTCACGCGCTCGCTGACGCGGGCCATTTCAGAATCGAGTTGCTGCAGCATGTGGCCGGAAGTCATGGATTGATGCTCGGCTTCGCGCTTTTCAGCGTCGAGACGCTCCAGCAGGGAAGTGAAGTCTTTAATTTCCCGGCCCAGCGTGAGCACCCGCATCTCTTCTTCACGCAGGGCACGTTCCAGGTCCTCCAGTTGCCGCAGAACTTCGCGCAGTTCGCGCTTCATGGAGAGCGGGCCTTCAGCACGCTGTTTGCCGCCGGTGACGGTCACGTTGTGAAAACATTCACCGTTTTGCGAGAGAAAGAACGCATCGGGGTTCTCGAGGGCAAGACCACGCGCGGTCTCAGAGCCCGGGACGATGTAGCCATCGCGCAGCTTGGGGAGGATTACTTCCAGCGACTTCCCGAATCCGTCGAGCACGCGGATGGTGGACTTCAGTGGCACGATGGAAGCCGTGGGCGGAGCGCAGTGCGCGGCTTCGTCAAGGATAAAAGAGAACTTGGCCTGCGCGTCCTCGGGATGAACCAGGAAAGTGGCGCGGCCATCCACATCACTGCGCAGCAGGCGAAGGCCCTCGTCGGCAGCGTCCCAGGACTTGACTACGATGTAGTTCAACTCGTCGCGCAGGAAGTCTTCGACCACACGCTCAAAACGCGGCTCGACTTCAAGGAAATCCGCGAGCACGCCGACCGGGGCCAAGCCACTCTGCATCACTCCGGACTGGAACAGGCGGCGAACGGATTCGGTCGAGTATCCATGTTCCGCGATCACTGCTTCGAGCGATCCCTTCTTACCAAGAGCTGTGGCGAACTCGGCGCGGAGCAGGTCGAGATGGGTCTTGGCCTTCGTCTCATCGAGGTGTTTGGCTTCGAGCAAGCGGCGAAGCTGGCTGATCTCTTCGGTGATGCCGGTGACCCGCTGCGTGATGGTTTCGAATTCGAGGGCGAGTTGTCCGCGCTGGCCGCCGAAAGCTTCCACCTGAAGGTTGGCGTTTGTGAGTTCAGTTTGCAGACGCCGGGCTTCGCGATCGGCGCCGGCGAGGCGCTCTTCAGCCTGCGCCAGTTGGTTGCGCAACCGCGAGGCCGCCGACACGGTGTCAAAAATGGCGACGCGTGATTCTTCCTGCTGAAGTTCAAGTTCGGCGAGCGCCGTCGTGGCCGCTGCGGATTCCTGCTGCGACAGCGCGAGTTCGTGTTGAGCGGCAGCCAGATCGGCGGCGGCTGATTCGAGCACTTGCCGGTTGGAATCGCGCTCGGCTTCAAGCGCGGTCAGGCGGTGACGGGCCTGAGCCAGCTCCGCCTCCGCCGAAGCTGAACGGACGACGAGTTCGGCGCAGCGTTCTTCGTTGTGCCGTCGGCGGGCTTTGGCGCGATCGATTTCCAGATCGATCTGACTGAGGCGCTCGCGATTTTCCCGCAGCTCGGCCTCGATGGCATAGCCACGCTCCGTTCCTTCTCCATGCTCGGACTCGAGTTGCCGAACGGATTCGGCGCGGTGCTGCATGTCTTCGGCGAGAGCGTTGAGTTGGGTGTCGAGTTCAGCGCTCTCGTGTTCAATCGCCGCGAACTTGCTTGCCAGCACCACGCGCAGCTGGGCCCGCATCTCATCGCGCAGCTTGGCGTAGCGCTCGGCTTTTGAGGCCTGGCGTTTCAGGGAATTCATCTGCCGCGTGACTTCGTCGAAAATATCGTTCACGCGCGCGAGGTTCAGCTTGGCGTCTTCGAGGCGAGCTTCGGCGAGTCGCTTTTTGGTTTTGAATTTCGTGATTCCGGCGGCCTCTTCGAGAATCGCCCTGCGATCGGTGGGACGGCTGCTGAGGATCTGGCCGATACGTCCCTGCTCAATCAGGGCGTAGGTCTCTGGTCCGAGGCCGGTGCCCATGAAGCGTTCCTGAATGTCGCGCAGGCGGCACAGCTTGCCATTGAGCAGGTATTCGCTGTCGCCGGAGCGGAACAGGCGGCGGGTGACTACGATTTCTCCGGCGCGGAATTGTTGCCGATTGAATTTCCTGCGGCGGATCTTCAGCACGACCTGGGTTGCGCCGCTTGCGGCCGCGGAAGTCGCGATCGGCACGATTGCGTGCACCGGCAATGCGAATACCGGTTCGTCTTCGGGGAAGGCGAGCGCCAGCGTGTCTACTTTCGATCGCGGAACTTCTACTTCTTCGGTTTTGCCGGGCTGAGCGTCTTCTACAGCGCGCTCGGTTTCTTCGGCGGCGCGAGCGCGGACGGCGGCTTCATCCCAGTCCTCGGCTGGACGTCGGGAGGCTTCCGCGCTTACCGGCAATTCATCTTGAATATCAATTTCGGTCGGTGCGCCGGCGTCGGCGCCGGGATACTCTTCGGGATCGATCAGAGTGAGCGAGACCTCGGCCATGCCGGTGGGCTTGCGGTCGCGGGTGCCGGCGAAGATCACATCTTCCATACGCGAGCCGCGCAGCGTCTTGGCCGACTGCTCGCCCAGCACCCAGGAGATGGCGTCGGCAATATTCGACTTGCCACAGCCGTTTGGGCCGATGATGGCGGCGATGCCGTCCCCGTGAAACTTGAGGTCGGTGCGGTCGCAAAACGATTTGAACCCGAGAATCTGAAGCCGCTTCAATTTAAGCAACGTGAACTCCTTGGGAAAAACAGTTGCCAGTGGCTAGTTGCCAGTTCTGCTGCCCGGCAAATTGCCGCATGCCGACCTGTTTACCAAACTGGTACCTCCAGCGCTGAAACGGCTCTTGCCCAAACTTCGCCTATCCCCGGCTGGATCAGGCAGGCATAAATTAGAGCTACTGTAACGGTGAAATCGGGGCGGGGTCAAGCAATATAACACTATATATTGTATGGCCTTAAGAGCGAGCGCGTTGGGTTGCACATGCATTGCAGCAGAAGGATGGTTTACGGGTGAGGGAAGGACGAGGTGGGAGAACCGCGAGAGCAGGATTATGGTAGCGCAACTGGCGATCTAAGACAACGACTCCAGACCTACCACTGCGAGATACGCGCTTCGCTGCGTTTGGTGAGATAGCCGAGAGCAGGGCGGCTGTCCATAGGTATTTCTTGTCGAGGCTTACCTTCCTCCCAGCTTTTCGAAGAACATGCAAATGGTTTCTATGCCGTGGTGGAAGTTGGGGATGTGGAATTTTTCATTGGGCGCGTGGAGGTTGTCGTCGGGCAGGCCGAAGCCCATCATTACGCTGGGGATTTTTAAAGCTTGATAGATATCGTTGACGATGGGGATCGATCCGCCGCTACGAATGAACACGGTTTTTTTCTTGAATGTGTCGTGCAGGGCTTCCGTTGCCGCCTTGATATAGGGGTTGTCGGTACCGACTACGCTGGCTGGGCCTTTGCTCCACACTTTAATTTTGGTTTCTATGCCCCTGGGCGTGAGCTTCTTCACGAACGCGGTGTAGCGTTTGAGGATGTCGTCGGGGTCCTGGTTGGGGACCAGGCGCATGGAGACTTTGGCCGCGGCTTTGGCTGGGATGACAGTCTTGGCGCCGGCGGCGATGAATCCTCCGGGCATGCCGTGGACTTCGAGCGTGGGGCGCGCCCAGGTGCGGTAGAGAACTGAATAGCCCGGCTCGCCCGTTAGAACCTTGGAGCCGACTTCGGTTTTTCTGTAGTGCTCCTCGTTGAAGGGCAGGCGCTTCCAGGCTTTGAGTTCATCTTTGCTGGGAGCTTTCACGTTCTTGTAAAACCCGGGGATGAGGATTTTTCCTTTGGCGTCCTTCAGCTTGGAAATAATTTCGATCAACGCGAAGAAGGGATTGGGCGCGGCGCCGCCGTACATGCCGGAGTGCAGATCGACCTTGGCGCCGACGGCTTCGATTTCGGTGTAGACCAGGCCGCGCAAGCCTATGCACAGCGTGGGCAGGTTCGGTGCGAACAGCTCGGTGTCGCAGACCAGGGCGAAATCGGATTTCAGCTTGGCTTTCTGCTTGTAGACATACTCGGTGATGGATTCGCCACCTACTTCTTCCTCGCCTTCAAAAATTACTTTGACGTTGATGGGCAGTTTGCCGCCGCCTGATTTCATCAGCGATTCCAGAGCCTTCACTTCCATCCAGAGCTGGCCTTTGTCGTCGACGGCGCCGCGGGCGTAGATATTGTTATTGCGCTCGGTGGGGTGGAAGGGCGGAGTCACCCATTCGTCGAGCGGATCTGGCGGTTGCACGTCGTAGTGGGCATAGCAGAGCGCCGTGGGCTTGCCGGGAGCGTGCAGCCAGTCGGCATAGATCAGAGGATGGCCTTTAGTCGGAATGACTTCGACATTTTCCATGCCGATGCGGCGGAGTTCGTTGGCTACGAAATCGGCGGCCTCTTGTACGTCCGGCTTGTGTTCTTCCAGCGTGCTGACGCTCGGGATGCGGAGGAGGTCTTTCAGTTCGCTTAAGAAGCGCTGCTGATTATTGCGGGCGAAATCTACTGCGGGCGACGCCATACGGTGATCCTTTCTGTACTCGAGCGCAACGGCGACGATGCGGTTGCGAAAACGTTTTAGTATACCGGAGGGAATTGGGAGCGGAGCGCCTCGCCTTGCTCTGGGGATGTGAGAGCGGATGTCTTCACGCGCGCTCGTCTAGCTGAAAAACCTGGCTGGTGAGAACGGTTTGAGATCGTAGCGGCAGTCGGTTCCTGTAATTACGTCTGCCATGACCTGCGCCGTGATGGGGGCTAAGAGAATTCCGTCACGAAAATGACCGGTTGCAACGTAATAGCCGGGAGTTGCGGTAAGGCCGAGAATCGGCAGTGCGTCAGGAGTTCCCGGGCGCAGTCCGGCCCAGTCTTCCAGAATCTTCGCATCGCGCAGTTCGGGAACGACGGCGATCGCGGCGTGGTGCAGGCGCTGAATTGTACCGACGTCGGTGCGCTTGTCGAATCCGGCTTCTTCAACGGTGGCCCCAACCAGAATTCTTCGGTCGCTGCGGGGGATCAGGTAAACCTCCGGGGCACGGATTACGTGCCTGAGCAGATTGCGCGAGGGCGAGAGCAGGCAGAGCATTTGTCCCTTCACCGGCCGCGTGGGAAAAGCGTGGGGTGCGATCTGTCCCGACCATGCCCCAGCGCAATTGACGACCTTGGGGGCGTGGAATGAGGTTTTGCTCGTGATGACGCCAGCGACGAGTCCATTGGAAAGATTGACAGCTGTTACTTCTTCGCCAGATGAGATATCCACCCCGAGGCGTTTTGTCGCTTGCAGTGCGGCGGCAGTAAGGGCACGCGGGTCGACGCTGCGCTCGCGTAGATAGAAGGCAGGTTGGTTGAGAACAGCGAGAGCTGGCTCGAGTTCAACCAGAGGTGCGGGAAGCTTGGCTCGTTTCAAGCACGGAGAAGAAAGATGCTCGGCCGAAGGGAAGAGGATCGTGCCCTGGTCGCGCAGGTCAACTTTCATGCCTGATTCCACTTCCATCTCCCGGGCGAATTCCGGATACATGTGCGCGCTGGCTGTGGCTAGCGGTTGCAGAACGGCGGGCGTTTCAAGCGGGCAATCGACCAGCATCCCTCCAGCGGCGTGCGACGCTTCGCGGCCAGGCTCGCCCCGCTCGACTACCAGGACACTCCCGCCTCTGCGCCGGAGCTCAATCGACAGCGAGAGACCGATAACGCCGCCGCCGATGACGATTACATCCCAATTCTTCACCTCCGCATTGTAGAAGAGTCTGTTACTTTCGTTACCCGTGTGGTTACCCTTCTGCCCCCTATAATCCGATCAAACCCACTGCATAACAATGGCTAAATATAAGCCCAACACGAGCGAGGGAACTGCCGCGGCATCACCGTGGATTTATGGTCCCTGGCTCGATCTCGTCGTCGGATGCGGAGCATGGTCGGCTCCGCTGTTGCTGATCTCTTACTTCTCGATTGCTTCGAGCGCCCGTGCATGGGCGGTCGCCTTCTACGTGCTGGCGCTGTTTTTCAATTACCCGCATTACATGGCGACCATCTATCGGGCCTACCATCGCGAAGAAGACTTCCACAAATACCGAGTCTTCACGGTGCATATCACAGCACTGATCATGCTGACGCTAGTGCTGGCGCATTCCTGGGTTCGAGTTCTGCCATGGATCTTTACCATCTATTTGACCTGGAGCCCCTGGCATTACAGCGGCCAGAACTACGGCTTGTTTATGATGTTCGCGCGCCGTGCTGGTGCGAAGCCCAGCGAGGCGGTACGCCGCGCGCTCTACGGTGCTTTCATCGCTTCGTATCTGATTCTGTTTTTGGGTTTCCACACCGGGGCTTCGGCCGATCCGCTTTTTATTTCTCTGGGAATTCCTGCCATCGTAAGCCGGTGGGAGCAGATTCTGCTGGCCGTGGCGTTCGTTGCGCTCGCGGGGTTTGGGCTGTCGCGCCTAGCGCGAGAGACAGGCTGGCGTAAGCTGTTGCCTTCGCTGACCTTATTCTCTTCCCAGTTTCTGTGGTTCGTGTTGCCGGCGGGTATTTCACTGATTAAAGGTTGGGAAATTCCGCAGAGCCGTTACAGTACCGGCGTGTTGGCCGTGATGCATTCCGCGCAATACCTATGGATTACCAGCTACTATGCTCGGCGCGAGGCTGCCGGTGAAGGCCAGCGTCCTTGGCGGGCGTGGGGATACTTCGCTGTTTTGATCGCTGGAGGCATCGCTTTGTTTGTCCCCGGGCCCTGGCTCGCGAGCCGCATCTTTCATCACGACTTCACGAATAGCTTCCTCATCTTCACCGCGCTGGTGAACATCCACCATTTTCTTCTGGACGGTGCCATCTGGAAGCTGCGCGATGGAAAGATTGCAGCACTTTTGTTGAGTTCGCGAGAGCGCATTTCCGTTGTTGCTTCCGGAGCCGGAAGCCAGCTATCTCAAGTGTGGAGCTGGCTTACCGGCGCGACTGCGGGCGCCCGCCAGTTGCGGGTCGGCGCTGCTCTGGTGCTGTTGCTGTGGGGAACGGTGGATCAGGCACGGTACTATCTGTCGCTGCGTTCCGATAATCTGCAGGACTTACAACGTGCCGCCGCGATGGATTCTTTCGACACCTCGGTGCAGATGCGTCTGGCCCGGCGAGAGCTTGACGAAGGCCAGGCGCGGCTCGCGGAAGCGGCGTGGCGAAAGGCAATTCAAGTGAACCCAGCTGATCCCGCACCCCGGCAGGCGTTGTTGCGATTCCTTATCGGGCAGGGGCGCATCGATGAGGCTTTGAGCTTGACGGACGCTTCGCTGAAGTACTCTCCCAAAGATGCGAATCTCTTGGTGGACCGCGGCCTGCTGGTTCTGCGCCTGGGTCAGCCCGATCAGGCAGTGGAGAGCTGGGAGCGGGCGATTTCTGTCGATCCGGGCCAGATTGCTGCGCACCTTTACCTGGCGAATGAACTCGATCACGAAGGCAAGGCTCGCGCCGCGGCGGGGCATTACGAAGTGTTTCTGAACGCAGTTGCGCGGCAGCCGGTGGGACAACGTCCGGCGCCAGAGAAGGTGATTGCGATTGCGCTTCGCATGGCGGACTGCCAGCGGCGTGCGTCTGAGAAAACGCTGGCGATTCAGTCTTACGAATTGGCGGCAACCATTGCGGATCGGACTAAACAGCCTAAGCTTGAGAGCGTCGCCGACGTGAATGAGGCGGCCTTGCAGGCGGATGCCGGAAAACTGGGGCAGGCCCTTCAGCTTTACCAACACGCGCTGCTGCTGGATGATTCGATTGCCGACAAGGAGTCAAGTGCCGAAGACTGGCTTGCTTATGGGCGTTTTCTCGATAACTCCGGGTTTCCGGCTCGACTGGCCTACGCTTGTTTTGTGAAGTCCGGGCTGGAGAATGCTCTTCCCGACTCGTCGCAAAAGCAGTTCCTCGCCGATGCCAGCAAGCGCGCCGAAGGCCGGATTGGGTCCGAAGCGGCTACGATCCGGCGCAATCCCGACCCCGTTCTGCAGGAAGCGCTGGCGCTTCGCCGCTAACCTGGCTCCCTCGCGCTGGTCCTTCTGAAATTCATCAGCGTGTTTTGCACCTGCTGGAATTCCGCGAGCCCCGTTTGACACTACGGCGCTTGTGCTAAACAATTGAATGGACCACGCTGTCAAGGCGGTTAAATCCTCGGAGGAACTACATGCCGGACGAAGGCGAACAGATACAGGTTGAACAGCAGTCGACCGCAGGGAAGTGGATTTTGGTGATCCTGGCAATTCTTTTTGTCGCGGGTTCGGTGTATGGGTACGTCACCACGCAACAGCACGTACAGAAGCTGACCGCGGACCTAAGCGCGAGCCAGGCGCAGGTGGCGGAACTGCAAAAGCGGGTGCAATCCTCAGAAGCTCAGGAAGAGACGATCGCCCAGAAGCTGGGCATGACTAAAAAAGAACTGATGGAACGCGCTGCCGCTCTGCAAGCGCAACAGAAAGTGGATGAGTCCCGGCTGGCGCAGCAAGAGAAGGAATCAAAAGAGCAGATCGGGCAGGTGAGCGGGGAAGTGGCTGGGGTGAGGACCGACGTCGGCGGGGTCAAGACCGACGTGGCTTCCACCAAGGCCGATCTGGAAGCCACGAAAGCGAAGCTGCAGAGTGCGGTGGGCGACCTGGGGGTGCAGAGCGGATTGATCGCCAATACGCGCAGCGATTTGGAAATTCTCAAGCATAGGGGCGACCGCAATTATTACGAATTCACTTTGCTCAAGGGGGCGAAGCCTCAGCCGGTGGCGACGGTGAGCCTTCAGTTAAAGAAAACCGATCCCAAACGCGGCAAGTTCACGGTGAATGTGACTTCTGACGATAGGACCATCGAGAAGCAGGATCGCAATACCTCCGAGCCGATTCAGTTCTATTCGGGACGCGATCACTTGCTGTTTGAACTGGTAGTGTGGACGGTGGACAAGAAGAAAGCGACGGGCTATCTGAGCACTCCGAAGGCCGCGCCCGTACCGGTAACGGCCAATTAAGCGGCAGCTTAGTCGATCGGCACGAATTTCACGCAGACCGGTTCCGACACGTCGATAACTTTGCCAGTCGGCGTGAGGCGCCCGGTTTTGGCGTCGATGCTGAATACGACAATGTTGTTTGACTTTTCGTTAGCCGCGAACAGCAGCGAACCGCCTGGGGCAATCTCAAAACTGCGCGGAGTTTTGCCTTTTGTCGATGCGTACTCGATCAGTGTCAGCGTTCCTTTATCTGGGTCGATGGCGAATACGGCGATGCTGTCATGGCCGCGGTTCGAGGCATAGAGGAATTTACCGGAAGGATGAACCTGAATCTCGGCGTCGTCGTTATGCGCGGAGAAGTCTTTTGGATACGTCGAAATCGTCTGCAAGCGGCGCAAGACTCCAGCTGAGCCGTCGTAGCTGAAGACGGAAACCGTGGACTGGATTTCGTTGACCACATAGCCGAACTTGCCGTTGGGATTAAACGCGAAGTGCCGCGGACCAGCCCCGGGGTCGGCTTTGGCGAGCGTCGTGTAAATCTGCGGATTATTCAGAGTGAGCGAACCGTTCGCGCGGTTGAACTTGTACACCAAGGTTTCGTCGAGGCCGAGATCGTCCACGATGGCGAAGCGCTCGTCGGGCGACAGATCGATCGAGTGAGCGTGCGGTCCTTCCTGACGCTCGGGATCCGCACCGTGGCCGGTGTGCTGGATGAACGCTGAAGCCTCGCCCAGTCGTCCATCTTGAAGGACCGGAAATACCGCGACGCTGCCTCCGGTGTAGTTGGCCACCAGAACGTATTTACCAGTTTTGTCTACCGTGATGTAACAAGGGTCCGCGCCTTTGGAGGCGACCTCATTCAACAGCGTTAGTTTGCCGGTCGCGCGATCGATCGAGAAGGCGCTGACCGCTCCGCTTTTCTGGCCCTGATAGTTTCCGGTTTCATTGACCGCATAGAGGAACCGGTGGTTGGGATGCACAGCGAGAAACGACGGATTGGTGATGTCGGCGGCCACGCCGAGGGACGTGAGTTCGCCCGTGTTCGAATCGAAACGATAACCGTAGATGCCCTTGCTGGTGCTGCCCGCTTCGGAGGTATAAGTGCCAACGTATACGAAATAGTTTTTGTGCGAGGCGGGTGCTGCTTCGGCGCAAAGAACTGATAAAGCGAAGATGAGGAAGGCCGCAATGCCGCGAGGAATCTGCCGAGTTAGTTTCATGGTTCTATAGAATCGCATCCGGACCTTTCGCGCAAGTGCTCATTACTCTGCAGTTCTTGGCAGTCACTTGGTTAGAGTCACCGGTACGGGTTGATCGTAAGGCTGGATGACCACGCTTACGGAACGGCGCTGGTTGAAGTTTTCCAGGGTCACTGGGAAGGCGACGATCACCGTCCGCTTGACCTCCACGCCGGGTTGTAGCTTGTCTTCCGGAGAGAGAGCCGGCTGGGTATTCGCCTTCAGCGCCGGAAAGGCCTGATAGTATCGATCGAAATCGACGGCCGAAACTGCATCGCTGCTTGCCATTCCGCTAGATGTTACAAGCTTTCCTTGAATGTCGTGCACCCAAAGCGGCTTCTTGCCGGAGTTACTCAAGGTGAAGGTGAGAGCAACGAGCGACGCGTTCTGTCCTGGCAGTTCCACCGCGGTAACGGCATCGAGCGATCCTGCGCCTTGCGGCTTGGCGCGCTGGAAAAACGATACGATGGCGACGATTATGAGTATCACTGCTGTCGTCAGCGCGAGCGGTTTGAGAGGAGGCAGGTTGCGCTTGGCTGTGCCGAATTCGTCGGCGATGTTGATCGTGGGACCACGTTGCGAGCTAGTGGCCGCAGCGTCTGCCGGTGCGCCCGGCGCGGACGGAGGAGCGGGACCAGAATTCTGCGTTTGATCGGGCATGGAGTGGTTCGCGCTTTCGGATTGTACTCCTAGCTTCGGAATTCAATTCCACTGATGCTTCATCGCCTTGGCGAATTCTTGGACGGGACGAGTGTTCAGTACGTCGTCCTTGATGAGCCATGCGCGCCGCGCTTGCAGGATGCCATAGCGGATTTTGTCGAGGTGCGAGGTGTGATGCGAATCAGTGTTGATCACGATCTTTATACCTTTTTGTTTGGCCTGGCGCAGGTGCACGTCGTTGAGATCGAGGCGGTCGGGGTAGGAGTTTAACTCCATCGCCACTTTGTGTTTTGCGGCCGACGTCAGCACCGCATCCATGTCGAAATGGTAGGCGTCGCGGCGAAGCTGCAGGCGGCCCGTGGGATGGCCGATGATGGAAGTGTTCGGATTCGCGATCGCTTTGAGCAGGCGTTCGGTCATCTTGGCCGGCTCCTGATTGAAGACGGAATGCACGCTTGCGATAACTAGATCCATCTGGGCGAGGACGTCGTCGGAAAGATCGAGATCGCCGTCGGCGAGGATGTCGACTTCGATCCCGGCGAAGATGCTGATGCCGTCGATCTTGTCATTTGCTGCGCGAATTCGCTGGATGTGAGCGATAGCACGCTTGTCGTCAAGGCCATTGGCGAAGGCCAGGTTCTTTGAGTGATCCGTGATAGCCATATATTTGTAACCGCGCTCCTTAGCGGCCTCAGCCATTTCTTTGATGCTGTTCTTGCCGTCGGTTTCGACGGTGTGCATGTGCACGTCGCCCTGAAGGTCATCGAGCGTAATCAGACTCGGTAACGTATGGTTTGCCGCAGCGTCGATCTCGCCCAGATTTTCGCGCAACTCAGGGGGGATGTAATCGAGCCTAAGCTTGCCGTAGATTTCTTCTTCGGTTTTGCCTGCGACAGGCTTTTCGGTTTTCAAGTCGGCGAGGCTGTATTCATTTAGCGTGTAGCCCATCTTGAGGGCGCGCTGGCGCAGGGCAACGTTGTGAGCTTTTGATCCAGTGAAATACTGCATGGCCGCACCGAATGACTCTGGAGGTAGCAGGCGAACGTCTACTTGCATATCGCTACGCAGGCGGAAGCTGATCTTGTTGTCGCCTTTTGCGATCACATCCATGAGAGGCGGATATTTGGCTACGTATTCGATGGCGCTCGCGCGTTGCTGATCGTCGCAACAAGCGGTGCCCGTCACCAGAATATCCAGGTCGCCAACAGTTTCGCGGCCCCGGCGCAAGGAACCCGCGGGAGTGATACGGTCGATGCCGGGAAACTTCGCTAGATATTCAGTCAGCTTGTCGGCCTCGGCCTCGGCGGCGTCGATTAAGAATCGGCCGGAGATGCGGCGGTAGTCTTCGATGGCCTTCAGCAGCTTTTGCTCGTGCTTCTCGCCCATGCGCGGCAGTTCGCGGATCTTGCCTTCACGCGCGAGTTTCTCCACGCCGTCGACGTCACAGACTTTGTGGGCGCTCCAGATTAGCGCAATCGTCTTTGGTCCGAGGCCCTGAATCTTCAACAACTGCAGCATCGACGGGTGATATTTCTTTAGCAGGTCGGACTGCACGCTGAGGCTGCCGTCTTTGAAAAGTTCCTGCAGGTTGATCAGCATTCCTTTGCCGATGCCAGGGATGGCGAGCACTTTCTTGGGTTCAGCGATGATGTCTTTGATCTGCTCGGCATTGTTTTCGATGGCCTGGGCCGCGTTCCGGTAGGAACGGATGCGGAAGGAATCCTGGCCGTCAATCTCGAGCAGGTCGGCGGTTTCGTACAAGATGTTGGCGATGGATTTGTTGTCCACGGACTAAAGATTAAACAAGATTGGAATGGAGTGCCAGCGGCGCAGGGAAAAGATGAGGCGATGGAAAATAGAACTACCTGTCAGCCGGTTAGGCTGCTGCATGGCCGTGCGGCACGGAGAAGGCAGATCAACCTCGACCTCAGGCACTCTTGCTGACGTTCGCGGCCTGTGGCCCCTTCTGCCCTTCAGTGATTTCGAACTCCACTGTGTCGCCTTCCTGAAGGCTTTTGTAGCCCTCGGAAGTGATGGCGCTGTAATGAACAAAAACATCGGGACCATCCGCGCGCCCGATGAACCCGTAGCCTTTTGCGTTATTGAACCACTTGACGGTACCTTTCAGACGTTCCACGTACACCCCCGCTTTCCGCACGTCCTGCGTTGGGGGACCCCGGACGTGCCCGCATAGAATGCATTTTGGAGCGATTGGGTTTGGGGTGTCAAGACGAAAGGCGGAGGACGGAGGGCGGAGATGCCGCCGACGCCTCGCCGCGCATAGCTGGACAGCCGAGGCGGCTGTCCCCGCATGAGCATTTCACTTTTCGCGAGACTGGTGGTCCAGCCAGAGGACCGACGAGATGGTTTTGGCGTCGCGAATCGTTCCTCTCAACACCATGCGGAGTGCGGTGGAAAGCGGGACCAGGCGCTTATGGATTACTTCATCGGCTTCGGGGTGAGCTGGGCCGGCTTTGAGGCCGGTGGCTAGAAATACCGACATGGTTTCGGCAACGAATCCTGGGCTGGCATAGAAACGGAGGATGCGGCGCCAATTCTTCGCGGCGTATCCCGTCTCCTCTAGAAGCTCGCGCTTGGCCGCGCGCAGAGCCTTCTCGCCGGGATCGATGCGGCCTGCCGGAAGCTCCCACAGATAGCCGTTGGCAGCGTGGCGATACTGGCGCTCCAGCAGGACGCGCGGCGTGGAAGATGATTCATCGACTGCCAGAACTACTACAGAGCCGCTGTGATGAATGACATCGCGGCGGGCACGGATGCCTCCCGGTTCCTGAACGTCGTCGGTGGTCACCCAGAAGACCGGGCCACGATATACCGTGCGGGAAGAAATCAATCTTGCCTTGCCGGGTGCAGTCTTAGTGGAACTCCTCTTCCTTGCTTTGGATCGTGCGCGCTTGGCCATGACGACAATATAAAGCACGGAATTCGGCTTTCGGAATTCGGCATTCTGCTATTCTGCCGGGCATGTCTGCGAAACAGTCGGCGATGCCGGTTATCACAATCGTCGGGGCAGGGAATCTGGCGGGCACGCTGGCCGCAGCGCTGCGCGGGGCCGGTTATCGGATCGACCAGATCGTTTCACACGGGCCGGCAGCGCCTTTGCGGCGGGCGCGGCGGTTGGCCCGCGAAGTTGGGGCTGCAGGTGTAGTGGCGGCTCGGGTGCAGATTCGAGCTGACATCATTTGGTTTTGCGTTCCTGATGGAGTGATTGCCCGCGCTGCAGCCTCCCTGACTGATGCGGCTGACTGGCGGGGTAAAGTCGCGCTGCATTCGAGTGGCGCTCTGACCAGCGATGAGCTTGCCGCGCTGCGGGAGCGGGGGGCGGCAGTTGCTTCCGTGCATCCGCTGATGACGTTTGTGCGGGGCTCTCGGCCGTCGCTCGCAGGAGTGTCATTCGCAATCGAGGGGGATCCCAAAGCGGTGCGGGCGGCTCGGGCCATCGTTCTGCGGTTACGCGGGCAGCCCTTCGCCATCAGCAGGAAGCAGAAAGAGGCATATCACGCCTGGGGGATGTTTGCCTCGCCACTGTTCACGGCCTTGTTGGCGGCCGGCGAGCGCGTGGCTGGTGCCGCTGGGATCAATCGAAAGTCAGCACGCGAGAGGATGTTGCCGATTCTGCGGCAAACCTTAGCTAACTACGCGAATCTGGGTGCGGGGGCGTCGTTCAGCGGCCCTATCGCTCGCGGGGATGTGGCGACAGTTGGGAGGCACCTTAAAGTGTTACTTGAGGTTCCGGAAGTTCGGGAAATCTATGTTGCTCTGACTCGGGCTGCGTTGCGCGATTTGCCGGCGAGGAACCGCAGCGCTTTAAGTCGACTCCTATCACGAGCTGAATAAGTGCCCGAGCTTTTCCTTCTTGGTTTTCAGGTACTCTTCGGCGTGCGCGCTGGGTTTGACTTCGCAGGGCACGCGCTCGACGACTTTGACGCCGGCACGTTCGAGAGCCTCGACCTTCTCGGGATTATTCGAGAGCAGCCGCACCTTGCTTACGCCGAGCGCTTTGAGAATCTGGCCGGGCAGGGCAAAGTCGCGCTGGTCGGCCTTGAAGCCGAGGCGCTCGTTGGCCTCGACAGTGTCCAGACCGGAATCCTGCAGCTCATAGGCTTGAAGTTTCGCCATCAGGCCGATGCCGCGGCCCTCCTGCTGCTCGTAAATCAGGATGCCTGCGCCCTCGTCGCGAATCATCGACAGCGCCATCTCGAGCTGCTGGCCGCAGTCGCACCGCAGGGAATGAAAAACATCGCCGGTGAGGCATTGCGAGTGAACCCGCACTAGCGGAGGAGTGGAGAGAAGGTCGCCCATTACGAGGGCGACGGCTTCTTCAGCCGGGCGGCCCCCATTGGATTCTCCGCGAAATCCATAGATGCGGAACGCGCCCCAGCGCGTGGGAAAATCCGCGGAAGCTACTGGTTGAATTGTCTTGGCGGCCACCAACTGATTATAGCGGCTGGAGCTTACCCGAAGAGCGCTTGCTCGGAATAGCAAATCAACCGCGCGCTTTGAAGGGGAAGATGGCGTCCTGCTTTGAAGGAATGGGGACTCCGTTGTGCGTGGCCGGCTGAAAATGCCAGTTCTCAAGCGCTGCCAGACACTTTTCGTCGATCTCGGGACCGAGGCTCTGCAGCACCTTCTTGCGGACGATTTCCCCTCGTTCGTCGATCGTAATTTCGATGATCTCTTTGCCCTCGGACTGCGGCCGTTGCCAGGGGTAGACCACGGGATCGGAAGTGGTAACGGGCAGAGCCGGACGAATCTCATCGCCATAGACCGGGCCACCGGGAACACTTCCGTAGGGAAGTCCTGCAGGCGCTCCATGGCCCAGCTTCGAGAGCATTGCCGTGATCGAATTGTCTTCAGCGTCGGATGGAGCGAGCGGGGTCGGCAGGGGAAGCTTGGGCGGCCTGGAAGTTGGCGTCCACGCGAGCTTCTGGTGCCCGAGGCGCTGATGGCGATAGATCTCAGTCGCGCGGGCTGGTGAACTGGTAGCGCTGTCGTCGGGAGAATCGGTAGGGAAGTAGATTTGCGTGAGTACTTTGCCGTTGCGTCCCACAGCGACGGAAGATGCAGTCAGTAATAGCGGCTCCGGAGTATGCAACAGCCAGGCGAACAGCAGGCCGTGAAACGCCAGCGAACCCATCAGGATTCTGCGTTGATTTCTTGAGCCTGCGGGATTCAGTTGCGCAAACATTCTTGGAGTAAACCCCCAGCCCACGTTATTGATCTAAGGTTAGACGCTGAGAGGGGGAGTTCGTCAAGATGGTTTGTTCCAGTCGAGCCCATGGGTAACTTTCACGATTCCAGAGGCAGGGAATTGCAGCGGGTTTTGGTACGGAGGTGAGAACGCTGGTAAAATGGGTGCGGAAACTAGGAATCCGTCCAGCCACGTTGGGGCTATAGCTCAGCTGGGAGAGCGCGTCGTTCGCAACGACGAGGCCGTCGGTTCGATCCCGACTAGCTCCACCAACTCTTCAACCACTCGGTCCGAGAATGGAGACCGCCCGCAAACGCCCGTCCAACGCTTGTTCTCGACAGTTGCCGAGCGGACGGATACAATACCATCCAGATGGGTTAGGCCGGGCGTGGAGAATCGTGGTATGAATCAGCCATTTAACCTCGATGTTTCCTCCTTTCAAAAGTTGTTGGAAGCGGCCTGGGTTCTCCAGTGTGAGCGCGATCGTGAATTAAGTGAATCGCGCATGATTCACTCGCACCTGATTGAATCGCCTCTGATCGAATCACATCTGATTGAGTCATCCAAAGGGGTGAGTGTCCTCGAGGTTCCCTCCGACGCAGTTCCATCCGAAAAAGACAAACTGAAAACCGCTCTTGCCCTGCCATCGCCGAGCAGTATTTTTGAACCAGCCAGAGCGGTTGCCGAGGCGCACACCCCAAAGATTTACGAAATTTTGAATCCGAGCGCCCTTCCTAGCCGGGTGACGATCGCGCCAATTTCCCAGCCGGTTGAAGTTGCCGGAACGCTGGCTCTGGCGGCGGACCGCGGTGGCTCACCACTCGCTGATCCAGTCTCCTTTGGCGCGGCGGATGTTTTGCAGCAGGCTGCGCGAGGAAAGATGGCCATCGCCCAGATCAATCGACGAGTAACTTTCCGTCTTGTGCGGTCGCAAGATGAATATCGGGTGGCTCTCAGTCTCGTGCCAGTCAAAGATACCTATCGAGACCAGGAACGCGCACTAGCCAGGCGAACCGCATACGCTTTGAAACGGGTCTCAAGCGTTTCGAAAGCGTACGCTGGGCCCCTTGCTGTGCTGGCGATCCTGCTCGCGTTCGTGTTTTCGCTGCTGGGAATTCACGGACCTTCCGTCACGGCGGTGAAAGCTGCTGACTCGCCAGCGACTGATTATGTTGCCTATGCCCAATCTGCCGTAACTCCCAAGAGCGGGGACCCTGCGATCCTGCCCCTGTTTAAGCCGCCCGCGCTCGAACCACCGGCATCGGCGTTGCTTGAACCAAGTCACATGCGAGTAACGGACGCTGCATCCTCGTCCCTTCTGGCAGGCCTGAGCCGGTATGAGATGCAAACGGTTAGCAGGCAAGCGCGGTACGGAGATGACGTTGCGGCTCTGACCTTGGCGATGGCCTATGAGATTGGGCGCAACGTTCCGCAAAGTTGCACGCAAGCGGCGCACTGGGTTGCTGTTGCCGCGGAGGAGGGCAATTCGGCAGCTCAGTACAACCTGGCCCTGCGCTATGTCTCCGGAGATGGAACTCCCACCAATCTTGACGAAGCCAGGAAGTGGTTAAAAGAAGCAGCAGGGCAGGGATATCAGAAAGCCCAGCTCACATTGGAAGCTTCAGGTTTGTAAACCCGCGGATAAAGGTCTGAATGCCGTCGTTCGCCATTAAGAGGCCGTCGGTTCGATCGCGATTTGGCCTACCCATCTAAACCCCAGTAAAATCGGGCTTTCCGGGCACCACGACCGCTAACACAATTATGAGGTAGAGCCTCCGTTTTTGGGGACAGTGGGCCTTGCGCCGGTATATACTTCTGTTCAGTTTTCTTGTGCGAGTATTGGGGCACCTGATTCTGGCCTCAGGGCGGGGCAACTCATGCAGAACCGGAATCTGCGGTCTGATCCTCAGGATCGGCCGAACTCCACAAACCAGCCCGGTGTAAGCGTTCCTGCAAAGGGCGACAGCTCCGGTTCGCACTTTCCGGTTGACCCCGACGCTACTTTAGTCGATTTTCCCCAAGCGACTTCCGATCCCGAGGCGACGTTCGTCGACTCCGATGCCACCTTGGTGGATGTGGACGCTACTGTAGTGGACGCCGGCTTTGTTCGCGGTTCGCCCGCCCCGTCTTCCGGCCCCAGAAACGGCCGCTTCCAGGCTGCTGCTCCCATGCTGCAAAGCGGCGACATTCTTGGCGGCCGCTACGAAATACTCAAGATGCTCGGCGAGGGTGGAATGGGTGCCGTCTACAAAGCCCGCGACCGGGAACTCGACCGTTTCGTGGCCTTGAAGTTGATCCGTCCGGAGCTGGCCGCCAATCCCTCGATCCTGGCGCGGTTCAAGCAGGAGCTTCTGCTCTCGCGCGAGGTCACTCACAGGAACGTTATCCGTATCTACGATCTGGGCGATGCCGATGGTGTGAAGTTCATCACCATGGAATTCGTAGAGGGCCAGGATCTGCGTTCGCTGATCCAGGAAAAGAAAAAATTTCCTCCCGAAGAGGCGGTCGAACTAATGCAACAGGTTTGCCGCGCTCTGGAAGCCGCGCACACCCTCGGCATCATCCACCGCGACCTGAAGCCGCAAAACATCATGCGCGATCAAACTGGCCGCATCCTGGTGATGGACTTTGGCCTGGCACGCACCGTCGAAGGCGACGGCATGACCCAGACCGGAGCGCTGGTCGGGACCATGGAATATATGTCGCCGGAGCAGGCGCTGGGCAAGGATCTGGACCAACGCTCCGACCTGTACAGCATGGGATTGATCCTGTACGAGCTGTTGACCGGCAAAATGCCGTTTAAAGCCGAGAGTGCCGTAGCCAGCCTGATCAAGCGCAACCAGGAGCAAGCCACTCCAGTCTCCGATCATGACCAGACGATTCCACGCGCACTCAGCAACGTTGTCGCCAAGTGCCTGGAACGCGATCCGGCCTTGCGCTACCAGACGGCTGGTGAGTTCTTGCAGGATCTCGAGGTTTGGCAGGGCAAGAGCGCAGCCGCCACATTACGTTTCCCCACCAGCGAAAAGCCCTGGGGGCAAACCATTCCCTGGCACTGGATCGGCGGCACGGCGGCGGTCTTGGCGTTGGCGATCATAGGCTTCTTGTTGCGCGCGGAATTGTTTGCGCCGGGCAAGAAGGCGACGGCCACCGCGACCGGGCCCTCGGTTTCGCTCGCCATTTTGCCTTTCCGCAATGCCTCCGGCGATCCTAGCTTTGACTGGCTGGGGCCGAGTCTGGCCGAGATGTTGAGCACCGACGTAGGCCAGTCGGCGCATTTGCACACCATTGCGCCTGACCGCCTTCATCAAGTCCTCTCCGATTTGCGCATCAGCCCCGGAACTTCGATCGATCCCACCATGGTTGGACGCATTGCCGAATTCAGCAACGCCGACACCATGGTCTTTGGGCAGTATGCGAAATTTGGCGGACAAATACGCATCGACGCGACTTTGCAGGATCTCAAGCATGATCGCAGCGTCCCGATTAAGATCGACGCGGTTGATGAAAAAGATATTCCCGGTGCAGTGGACCGTTTGGCCGCGTCGATCCGCAACAATCTGGCGTTCTCGACCGACGTTGTCAAGGAACTCAAGGCCAGTTCGTTCCAGCCAAGTTCCCGCTCGGCGCCGGCGCTGCGAGATTACAACCAAGGCGTTCAACTGCTGCGAGATGGCCGGAACCAGGATGCTATTAAAGCTTTCCAGTCTGCCATCAAAGAGGATGCAGAATTTGCCCTGGCTTACTCCCGCCTCGCCGATGCGGATTCCGCGCTAGGATACGACAGCGATGCGGAGCAGGCTTCCCGCAAGGCAGTCGACCTTAGTCAACCATTACCCATTGCAGAAAAGTACCTTATACAGGCGACCCACGCGCGGGTCACGAAAGACAACAAGAAGGCGATCGAAGCCTACGAAGACCTGGCCAAAAGCATGCCGAACAATGCCGACGTGGAGTTTGCTCTGAGCGCGCTATACACGGAGGCCGGTCAATACGACAAGGCTCGAGCCCAACTCGCGAACCTTCTGAAGTCCGACCCGAAGAACATCAAGGCATTGCGGCAGCTGGGGATTGTCGAAATCACC
Source organism: uncultured Acidobacteriaceae bacterium (assembly GCA_963809605.1). Lineage (GTDB taxonomy): Bacteria > Acidobacteriota > Terriglobia > Terriglobales > Acidobacteriaceae > Sulfotelmatobacter. The sequence continues at coordinate 296,803 of CAWEKM010000002.1, forward strand.
GACGGTAAGCCACAAGCCGCTCTCGAACCCTTGAACAAGGGCCTTTCGCTCACAGTCGAGATGGATAATCAGGAAATGAAGGCGCTGATCCTGCACGCCATTGGCCTCTCGTATAGCTCAATGAATAAGCCTGACGATGCCATGCGTAATTTTCAGGATGCGATGGCCATCAACCGCCGGCTCGGTCTCAAGCGCGGGCTGGCTACCAATCTTTTGGAAATAGCCAGCGTCGAGGACTCGCAGGGGAAACCTGACGCCGCTCTTGCCGGCTACAACCAGGCGCTTCAGATTCAGCGCGAGATCGGCATGAAGAGGGAAGTGGGCGATACGCTGATCTTCATCGGTGCGGTTTACCAGTCAAAGGGCGATTACGATAAGGCACTGCAGAATTTCAAGGAGGCGCTGCAGATCCATCGCGAGGCTGGCGGCGAAAGCATTCAGGCTTTGTGCCTGAATAACATCGGGAACGTCTATTTGGGCAAGGGCGACAACGACAACGCCCTAATTTACCTGCAGCAGGCGCTGCAATTGCGCGAAAAACTCAAGTCATCCGATGGGATCGCCGAAACCCTGGCCAGCATCGGCCAGGTTTATACCAATACCGGGCGGTACGATGAGGCCTTGCCGGTCTTTATGCGCTCCCTAGATCTCCGGCGCCAGGACGGGAATACTCGAGGTGTATCTGAAGAATCGCATGACGTAGGAATGGTGTTCGAGTATCAGGGCCGCCTGGGAGCCGCAGTAAGTGGCCTGCAAGATGCGGTGAAAGGCTACGAATCGGTTGGCGACCACAGCAGCTATATGGTTGACTTACTCAACGACCTGGCGGAAGCTCTTGCCCAGTCTGGACGCGGGTCTGAGTCCGCACCCCTGCTGCAGGAAGCTCAGAAGATGGCAACCACGCTAAAGAATGAAATCGCTCAGGCGGAAATCCTCAACACTGAAGGAGACGTTGAGCGTTATCGTGGAGACTGGAAAGCGGCCAAGGGGTTTTATGAGCAGGCTTTGCGCGCTGCCTCGCGCGGCACGGATCCGGACGAGATTCTGATTTCAAAACTTCATGTTGCCGAAGCGGCGCTGGGTCAAGGGCACGGGCAGTCCGTCGTCCGCGATTTTCGCAGCCTGGCTCAGCAGGCCGACAGCCGCGGCTTGAGGTATCTCTCGCTTCAGAGTTCGCTGGACCTGGCGGAAGCGATGATCGGCAGCAAGGACTACACCCATGCCCAGCAAGAACTGCAGACTGATTTGAGCGCCAGCGAGAAACTGGGATCGCGATATCAAAGTGCCCGGGTTCATTATCTTCTGGGCAACGCGCTTCGCCTAAGCGGCAATACCGCCGATGCATCCGCGCAATATCGCCAAGCCATCAGCCTGATCGACGACATGCGCAAAGATCCCGGCGCGGAGAAACTGCTGGACCGCGCCGATCTGAAAGCGCTATATACGCAAGCCTCGCAATTCGCGCCTGCCCAAAACTGATGCCCTGCTCCCTCGGAGCGGCGTGTAACCGTCCCCGTTGACAAAAAAGGCCGGGCCTTTCGGCCCGGCATGAGGAAAGTGGAACGCTAACGCCTTCTAGTTTGTGATCAGCGTTGGCCAGGCTGCAGTATTGTTCTTCAAGTTAGGATCGGCATTGCCTACGCCGCTCACCGAGACCGAGTTCGTCATTACAGTATTGGCCTTTACTACCGCATTTACCTTGACCGTAACCTGGATCCCCACCCCGACGGGATTTCCCTTGGTCCAGGCGTTGAGCGCCCCGACACTGCACGTGATAACGCCGCCGCTGACTGCGCAGGGCATTTTTGGTGTGACCGAGCAACTTGGCGTTCCGCTAAGAGTGCAGGAGCCCGTAGCGTAGGTCGCACTGACGGCCGTGGCGTAGGAAGGAACGGTATCGACCACCATCACCTCTTCAGCAGTGCTTGGTCCCGCGTTCGCCACTCCAATTACGTAGGTTACGGTCTGCCCGGTCTTGGCTACCAAGCCACCGAGCATCCCAATCGCGAGGTCAGCCTTTCCAACCACCGTGTACGACACCGGCGTTGGCGAGCCTGTGGACGAGTTTCCAGCTACGTCGGTTGCGCCGGCACCACCGAACGAGAAGTTGTACGCTCCAGCCGACGAAGTGGTAAGCGGAGCGCTGGCGGTGAAAGAACCAAGCCCAGTCCCATTGGTAAGGGGCGCTGGGATCCCCCCACAGGACGCTATGCCTGACACTGCCGCTGCGCCCGCCACGCCGATCGGATCGGTGCAAGTCATGAACGCTTTTACCGTGGATCCGGCTGCATAGTAGTTGCCCGGTGCAGAAGGGCTCAGCGTGATCGTGCCGAAGTTTGGATTTGTCAAGTCCACGCCGAAGGGAGCGGTGTTCCAACTCGCCAGGTTGGGGCTTGTCCCAGCGCCATTAAGATTGATGGACGGAGGGTACTGCAGCCCCAGGAATTCATCGCAGTCAAGCGGGGCGTACAGGAGGCTATAGGCGCCTTCTGTAAAGGGCGCGCCGTTTCCGGAGTTATCGTACTGGGTGAGGGTGCCGGAGACGTTGTAAGACACTGCTAGTTGCGCCGACCACATTCCAGGACATGAAGCAGAAGTGATCGCGGTCTGCTCAGTCGGGAATGAGAGAACCGGATCCAGCACTACACCTTTCGCCACAGCCCCGAAGCTGACGCCCAGACCCTGAGCCGGTTCGAAGGTTGGCGGGTTTGGCGGCGGTGGGTTGTTTTGGAACGAGACCGGAATCGAAGAAGGTTGGTTCGTCCACAAACTAATTGTTGGTGTCGTAGTCCACTCAGGTTCGCAACAGAAGAAGACCTGGGAAGATCCAGCGGGTTTGGGAGTTCCGCCAGGCTTCGTCGGCCCGTCGATGATCGAAGTCATGATGCTGCGCGGACAAGCCTGGCCGTAGAGCGGATCGCCCATCGGGTAAGGGCAGGTGACAGAGTCGTTGAACTCCGCGACTCCCGGGGCCATGCCGGGCGGTATTACGAGCAGACCGGCACCGTTGACCGGGTTTCCTTGGTCTGGATTGAGGTTGAATGTCTGGGTAAACACAATGTCTCGTATGTATGGGGACGAGGTGCTTTGAGGGAGGTTGGCACCGCTTTGTGTTGGATTCGCTGTCGACGTGGCGGTGAAAGTATTGACCTCGCATAGAGGGTTATTGTTTGAGTCAAAGAGTCCTGTAGCAAGCAGGCAGGTAGTCCCACCCAGCGCCGTGCCGGCAACTAACGCCGCATACTGTGGCTGAGTCAGTCCAGTGAAGCCAAAGTAAGGAATCGTGCCGCTCTGAACGACCAGGTTAGTGGGGGGGACGTTGCTGAAATCAAAAGTAGCCGTAATGGGATTCCCTGCGACAACGATCGAAGCTGTCTGAACCAAGCTGGCAGGAGTTGAGGTGTTGATTGGGGCGCCTTGAACTTGCTGCGGAGTGAAGGTCCAGCTAAGGATGTCTTGATTGAGGTCGTCGCCGCCGGTTGCCGCGGTAAAGCCGACGTAAGCACTGCCGTTGGTCAGAGACAGCAAGGTGCTCAGATTGACCGGCACTCCCCCATTGAAAAGGTCGTTGCCATCCAGGACAACATCAAGGCATGGGTTCGACAGGCAACTCCCCGTTGCAAGTGGTTGCGTAAGCGTATAGGAAATCGTGGCCGTATGTGCGTACCCATCCGCGAGGTTGATGGGAGTCTCCGAGTTGGGAGCGTTCGGCAGGTTGTTGTTGTATGCAATCGTACATGAGTCGCCTATGCAGTTCGGGTTAGTCCCTTCGCTGTTGATCAGGACGGTGTTGCCGTTGTTAAAACTATCGCCGTCATCGTAGGTTTTGAAAGCCACCGCCAAACTGTTCGAGATGCCAGGAGGAGGGCCCGATGAGCAGCTACCCGTGCCAAACCCCATCCCGCAGCCGTCAGGACCCAAAGCAGAGGTTCCTGAACCTTGAATCACGAAAGCAATGCCGTCGGCGGGAACGGACGTGTTCGACCCACTCAGCTCAAACGTGAAGGTGGTGGAAAAGGCAGCGGAAACCTGCTGCGGGGCGGTGTACCAGACAGATCCCGCCGTGTAGACCGAATTTGGGGTAAGCCGTAGTACTGTCGCTACTGTCGGTGGAGGCGTTGGAGGATTGACCACCGCGTACAAACCCGGGTACCCTGCATCGCCATTGTTATTCGCGGTCAGGCAACTTGGGATCGAGGCGCCAGTAAAATCTGGACTGTAGTTGGGAGAATTTGGGCAGGGCGTCTGCGCCCAGGCGGCTGTACTTCCCACAGCCACCATCAAAACCGCGATCGCGGCGACAATAACGAACCTCGTAATTGCTAGCTTCATAAATATCCTCGTTTTCTTCACGCTGGTTCTTGCCAGTCGTGCTTTCAGACTTTCGAATCTTCGTAGGCCTTGTTGACGGCCGCGGCGGACGATGACAAACACTTAACCTGGGCGATTGCAGTTCATCTCTTGTGCTGTTCAAGACGCAAGACAGGTGGGGGACCTGTCACTACCAATTTTCATGGATTCTTGGGGCCAATTCGGGCAGTGAGTTGGGGGACCCGCTGCGCTGAACTTTTTACCGCTGAATCTTTACAGTCTGTTCCTAAGCCACTGCTTGCGAGGAACCGCCAAACGATTCGATTGCGCTAGCTTCGTCTTTCTGAATGTCAAAAACCGCAGACAGCCGGGTCATCTCCAGCAAGTCGTGGACTCGCTTGGTCAGGTTGGCGAGTTTCAATTGCCCACCCTGGTTGCGAATCGTGGTGTGAGCCTTGACCAGTTCGCCGACCCCGGAACTGTCGACGTAGTTAACCCCGCCCAGGTTGAGCACGATCGCCTTCTGTCCTTTCTCCGACAGATCGCGAACAATTTCGCGCAACCTGATATTTCCGTCGCCGAGCGTAATTCTGCCGCTGATATCGAGGACGGTCACCGGACCCACCTGGCGGGTCCCGGCCTGCATCTTGACTGGAGCCGATCCTTGCATTCCGAGTCCGCGTCGGTCAAGAATTGTGCAGGCTGCGGTTGCGAGTTCCTGCGATTCCGTCCGCACCACGATCAGCGAGCGGCCCTCCTTGAGAACTTCGCGGAAGAACGTGATGTCCTCGGCGCAATCTTCGACAGAGGTTGGTTTCGGAGCGTCGGTGTCGTGTGTTCCTGAGCCGAGGGCAGAGCCCGCGCCTGCGCCCGCTCCGGCGCCAGTGAGCAGCGCAGCAGCGCCGATCCCCAGAGCGAACACTGTTCCGATGCCGGGAAGAAGCAGCGTCGCAGCCACCACTCCCGTGGTGACGCCGGCAGCTCCTCCAAGAAAGCCTCCCACAAATGTGCCGAGTTCCTTGGCTATCGTTTTGGCTTCACTTTCTGACCGGGTCAGAAAAACGATGGACTCTTCCGGCACTCCTCGTTCCAGCAACTCTTTAACCGCTCCTTCAGCTTCATCGCGCGAAGCGAATACTCCAATTGTCGTTTCCATATTCTCTCCGTTCCAGCCTGAGTCAATTCCATTCGCTTACCGTCAGCGCGCTGAACGCAAGGCTGGACGCGCCTTCTCAGCCGGGTCCCAATTTCCGGCCAAGCATTCTGTTCCGAGCGTAACAATTTGTCAAGACAAGAATATGGGATTTCCTTGTGAAAAACGGTCTTTCCCAGATTTCGACCCCACCCAGCTCAGAGAGGTCGGCCCGGGAGCGGGGCTGGTTTACCGCGACATCTCGAGCCGTCCAGAGGTTCGGCGAACCCACTCCTGTCAGTCGGGAGTGTGGCCGAGAAAGTCTTCGTGCCCCTCGAACACCGAAGCCAGTTTGGTGATGCGAAACAGCTCCCGCAGGCGTTGGTTCAGATTGACGAGCTTCAGGCTGCAGTGCTGCCTCTTGGCCGACAGATAGAGGCCAACGATGGCACCCAGGCCAGAGCTGTCCATGTAGCTCACATCGGTCAAGTCCAACACAATGGTTTCGGTCCCGGGGATGAGACTGCGGACTGTCGTTTGTAGCAAGGCCGAGGTACTCGAATTGATTCTGCCGACACAGCGGACGATGGTCTCATCGGGCGCCTTTACCGTTTCCAGACTTAATTCTGAGATTGGGATGGGATTAGCAGCCATGACAGGCCTCCTTAGTAGTTGGGAATCTGCGGACGACGATCAGCGCTCTCGGGGATGGGAAGCGCGAGAGTTCAGCCGCGCCCCAATCACCCGCAGAACTAAGGCCGGACTGAACGCCACCACAATACTCCCGGCAAGGCGGAAGTCAAGCTAAACCTGATTGGAAGCTGAGGGCCTCCGCGATCCGGGCAGGTCGCCGGGTAGGGCCGGGGTGCGAAATAAGGTGACTTTTTGCATTCCCAAGGGTGAGAAATTCACCTATAATCCGCAACCGGAGCGCCCACTATGGCTGCATCCCTTCAGCTGCCTGCGAATCAACCCGAATCAGAAAAGTACTCTGTCGCAATTGTCACCGCGAAGGGGACCTCTTTTCACGAGATCGGCAGATACCTTGCGCCCGCCTTCCGGACCGTGCTGGCCAGCACGGAAGAGCAGATCCAAGCCGCTGTGCATGACCCCGGCATACATGGGATTTTGTTCGATCTCGACTGCATCGGTGAGGGAGCGGCGGATGGCACTGAGGTGCTGCAGGAAATCCGCAAGCTGCGCGAAGACGTTGTGCTGGTGGCAATCACGGAATCGAGCAACAACGAGATACCGCTGAAGGCCAGCCAGGCGGGGGCGGACGAGTTCTTCCTCGATTCCATGGACTTCAGCCAGCTGGCCGGCGTCCTGCTGGCAGCGATCGAGAAGCGCGCGCTGCAGTTTGAAGGGCGCTGGCTACTTGACCAGGTGGAAAGCAAGTCGGCGTTTTGCGGGCTAATTGGCGGAAGCGACGGGATGCAAAAGGTTTACGGAGCAATCCAGGCCGTGGCCGACAGCAACGCCAGCGTGCTGCTGCGCGGGGAGAGCGGCGTGGGCAAGGAGCTCGTCGCCCATGCCATCGTGCAATCGGGAAACCGGCAGGGAAAGCCTTTCGTGTGCCTCAACTGCTCAGCCCTGCCCGAGAGCCTGATCGAGTCGGAATTGTTCGGCTACGAACGAGGAGCCTTCACCGGAGCAGAGGGCGCAAAGCCGGGGCTGATTGAAATGGCGCACGGCGGCACGCTGTTTCTGGATGAGATCACCACGCTGAACCATCCGCTGCAGAGCAAGCTGCTGCGCATCCTGCAAGACCGCTCGGTGCAACGCTTGGGCGGCCGGTCATCCCGCAAAATCGACTTCCGCCTGATCACCGCGACCAACGATGATCTCGAAGACATGATGCACAAAGGCCGCTTCCGCGAGGACCTTTATTACCGCATCAATGTCGTGCCGATTCTGATTCCGCCGCTTCGGGAGCGGGATGGCGATGTGGCCTTGCTGGTCGAACACTTCCTGCGAATCTACTGTGCCGCCAACAAAAAGCCGATCAAGCAGCTGCAGCCTGATGTTATGCAAATCATGGAGGACTATTCCTGGCCGGGCAACGTTCGCGAACTGGAGAACGTGGTGCAGCGCATGGTCGTGATGAATGACGTCCCGGTGATCACTGCCCAACACCTGCCCCACCAGCTTCTGCGCTCGAGCGCGGCCAGCCACGAAGCCATCCTGATTCCGGAAGAAGGGGTGGACTTTGACGCCGAGATGGAAAAGATCCAGATCGCCTATCTCAACGCCGCGCTTCGCCGGACAGAGGGCAGGAAATCCGCTGCGGCCACTCTTCTCAACATGGATCCTCAGCGCATGAAGTATCTCTGCCGGAAGCTGCATCTTTAGCCGTAGGACGCAAACCAAGGTTAAAAATTAACCCGGTTGCAGTTAATTATTAACCGAAATAGAATTACTCACTGCTCGGCCCTGAGTCCAAATCCAGCCATACCACTGCTAAGAATCTGTAATTATTGGACTTAGCGATTTTCGAGGTCAACCCCGCGGGTTTGGCACGGCTCGTGCTAAAGGTCAAGCCGAGTGATGGAATTCAATCGAAAACAAAAATTTGAGGAGCGTCCCATGACCATCCAGAAGAAATCCTTGATCAGCACCCTGAACACCACCAGGAAAGCTATCGTCGCCAGCACCCCGGCTGCCGGTTCCGCTGCTCCCGCGGGCGAGAAACTGGGCACGCACGGCAAGCTGGGCACGCATGGCAAGCTGGGCACGCACGGCAAGCTGGGCACGCATGGCAAGCTGGGCACGCACGGCAAGCTGGGCACGCATGGCAAGCTGGGCACGCATGGCAAGCTGGGTAGGGCTTACTGAGGGCTGGTTTGACAACGTTCGTTCGAGAGGGGGCTGCCCGGGGGAGCAGCCCTTTCTCTTTCCATCATAATCGCTACCACACCTTGCGCCCAATGAAATCGTTGACCTCTTGGAGCGCAAGTTCTGCGAGGTTCCGGCGACGACCGTAGACCCGGGCCGTACCTGCCATGCCAGGCCTCAAGGAGCCGCCTGTGTTCTCCACGAGCAGATCAAAAACGTAAAACCTCGGTGGGCGTTGCCCCTTATACTTACTCAGATCGATCAATCCCGGGGCAATCTCGGATGAAATCGGTGCCACCGCAATCGTCCGGGCATCATGGATCCCGACCGTTCCATCAACCTGGAGACGTGCCGGCGAATCCTCCCCGAGCTTGTGCATATCGAATTCGGAGACATAGATGCGCGCGCGAAGGCGGCGCAGGTCCGCGATCTCGGCCAGTTCGGTACCTACCGGGACGTACCTTCCAACCTGGTCGCTCACACGCGGGGTGGTTACTACCCCGGCCATGGGCGCGCTTAGCTGCAAAAGGGCGCCCTCGGAGGCAAGGTCGTCGGTCTGTAGAGACAATCCGGTGCGTTCCTGCTCGGCTGAACCTAACTCGCCGTAGCGCAGGATGGCCGAGTTGGTCCGTTCAGTTGCAATCGCTAGCTCCGACTGGCTGCGTGCCAGCCTGGAATCCAGTGCAAGGTTGCGTAGCTGAGCTAAGGGCGCACCTGCTGCAACCTGCTGGCCTTCATCGGTGTACACGCGGGTCACTACGCCGGGAACGAGCGCCCTCACTACCGCGAAGCTTGCTGGTTCGAGAACGAACCGTCCTGTAGACGAATCATGCCATAGCGGAAGCAACGCAAAAACAACGGCTACCGCGGAGATGGCCAGCTTGCGGGCAGGTGTAAACCAGGCACGAATGCGATCTCGTTTGTCCAGATAAACAAATTTCATAAAGTTCCAAAGGGTACGAAGCCGGCCCCGAAATATCATGAAGGCCGTGCCATATTCAAAGAGAAATCCCCAGTCCGCGCTGAAGTTGCGCGCGATGTTACCTATAAAGCTGGCAAACAGGTACAACATCGAATAGCTATATAGCCCGGAAAGAATGGCATACGCGACATACCCTGGACGGCGGCGTTTGGGCACCTTGGGCACCTCTGCCGGAAGGCCCCAGATGTTGCGTTTCACCCACGATGACAGGTAGAGGGTCGACGCCTCCTTCAGTTCGGGGATCCCGACAAGGTCGGTCACGATGTAGTAACCGTCGAGCTTGATAAGTGGGTTCCAGTTGATCAGCACCACCGCGAATCCTGTCATGATGATGATGGTGTAGGCAAAATTGTGGAGCGACGTGCCGGGGGACGTCGCCCACCAGATCGGAGTGGCGAGTGCGCAAACCATGAGTTCAGCCCAGACTCCCGAAATCGTGATCAGCAAGCGCTGGGAGCGGCCCCCTAGGACCTCGCCTTGCGTCGTGTCGGTGTAGAACGCTGGGGTCAGGTAGACGAGAACGAAGCCCATGGCTGGAACATTGGCTCCGTAGTGCTTGCAGGTGAGTCCATGGCCCAGCTCGTGAATGCACAGCAGCACCGACGCGAGGATCCAGAAGACGGTCACATCGAACCAACTCTTGTGGGCAAAGTTATAGAACTCCCACGTGTCCCGTCCGACCTCGCTCCAATGCGCAGCAAAAACTCCGGCACTGAAAGCAAAAGCCAGGAGCGTAAGCACTACGAACCACGGCCGGTAAATGAATCCGATTTTGCTGTAGAGCCACGTTAGGAACCGGTCCGGGTTTACCGCCGGAAACGCGACGTTGGCCAGGTCCCCCCACCTGTTCTTTTTCTTCTGCAGCGATCGCCTTTCATTGGCGGTTTTCTGCATGAGCTTCACGTTTTTTTCCTGTGGCGTCTTGTACCAGAAATCCATTACATCTATTTCGGCAGCAAAATCCCGCACCGTATCTTCTGGATGGTCCGCCCCTGTTTCTTGTGAGTAGAGTTGGGCCACCTCAGCGTAGGAGCGCTGCCCATCAAAGAGTTGAATCAGCCTCCAGCTTTCGGGTGAAAAAGTGAACATCGCCTCGATTCCAGGGACGAACGCTCGGACCACGGGCTCGCCTTTTTCGATGTGGTCCTTAAAGACAACGTTTGGGTGGACTCGGGGATAGCGCTGGCTGACCATTCTTGCTGGCAAATCCGGCAGCGCAACGTTTAGAGCCTGAGTGATGTTCATCGCAGATTTTCGAGGCTGACGCTCGCATCCATGCCGGGACGGAGCGGGCCGGGTTTGCCTTCGAGTTCCACTGCCACTTCAATGGTGCTGCTGGCGGGATCGACCACGGGACTGACTTCCACAACCCTGACCTGATACTTCTGGCCGGGCAGATCGGCAGTCGTCATGGGCAGTACCTCACCTTTTTGGATTCGCCCCATGAACCTCTCCGGCAAAGTGAACCGCATGTTCAAGGGGCCCTCGGCCGTAACCCAGAACAGACGCTCTCCCCTGGCAACCTGCTGCCCCTGGCGTATGTAGCGGCGGGCGACTACGCCCGAAAACGGGGCGCGAATCTGAGTCTTCTCCAGCTCAAGTTCAAGGGAACGCTGCGTCTGGGTGTCATCGGTGAGCAATTCGCGAACCCGCCGAACATCCCAGGTTTCAGATTCCGCCTTGAACTTTGCATGCTCAAGTTGCTCATTGCTGATGATGTGGGCATCCCACATCTTCTGAGCGCGTTCGTAGTCCGACTCCATCACCTTGGCTTCGGCTTCCCAGTTCCTTAAGTCAGCTTCCGTGCTGCGGGTCTTGGCGCGTGCCGCTTCCAGGTCGGCAGTCAGTTGCCGGTCATCGATCTGTGCCAGCAAGTCTCCAGCGTGAACGTGGGCGCCAGCCTCCGACCGCAATTCCGTGATAACGCCGTCACGCTGCGCCAGTACGTCGAGCTGGTGTTCCACGATCAACGGACCCGATACGGTGAAGCTGCTGTCGCTCGCCGGAACGCTCGCGACTGGGGTGGGGGCCGCTGCGCCCGATGGCGATGGAGCCGGGGCGGCCGCCACTTCCATGCCTTTCTCGGAACACGCCAACCCGGCCGCTAGAGCCGCACCCAGCAGGATCAAAGCAAAAGCATTCGGTTTTCTAGTTTGCATCGCGCACACTCCAACTACTCGCACTTCAAACACTCAAATTCCAAACCACGACCAGGCTCGTGAATAGATCCACAAGAACGGCTTGCGGAACAGGACGTAGCCGGCCGGATACCATGCCACGCGTACTTTGCCGCGTCCTTCCATTCCGGAGCGAATTGCTCCGTCGGCGTTTGGGACTGCAACCCGCGCAAAGAACACGCGAGAATCACCCTGCAGGGTTCCTTTGGGACTCACCACCATCACGTCGCCGCGAAAGATTCGCGTGGGAAAGCTGTTGAGTTTGACGGAGGCGTGCTCGCCGGCGCGCAGCTGGGCAGAATCCGTATCGTCGATGGCGACGTCCACGATCGCCCGTGAGGTATCAACGATTTCGGCGAAGCTGTCGCCGTACTGCAGGCGCTTTCCCACCATGTTTTCGACGTGGGGAGTTGCAACCAGGCCATCGATGGGTGAACGCAGTTGCGTCTTGTCCAGCAGTTCCTGGTCCCTGGCCACTTCCGACTTCCAGAAGTCAGCCTGAATGCGCTGCACCCCGGCTTCGCTGCCGTCATTCGCCGCGAGAGAACGATTCATCTGCAGCAGGGCCATCTGGTACTTGGCCTGGGCCTGCGCCAGCACCGAGCGAGCATCCCAATCCGCAAGGCTCGCGATAACCTGGCCACGGGTGACATGGTCGCCTTCGCGAACGTACACCTTGCTGACGACTCCCTCCACTTCGGGCTGGATCTGCGCGGAGTGCAAAGGAGCCACCACTGCATCGCCGTCTACCCGCAGCGGCAAGGGAACCGCTGCCAGGAAAATCAGGACGGCGGCCGCCGCCACGAGCGTCAAGGTGCGCCGCCGTTTTTCCATCGCCATAAACTTCCGCTTCTTCTCCAGCACCGGCTGGAGCACGGAAATGAACGGCACTTCCTTGTACATCTGCGCATTGCGCAGCGCCACGGTCGCTTGGCCAGCGAGCACCTGCAGGATTTCTATATGAGCGGGAGAAAGAAAATCTGGATCCGCACTTTCAAGGCCCAGCACGCCGACCCGCCCCGTGTCGTCAGTCAGCGGGATGGCGTAGAACGCCCGCATCCCCGAAGTCGCAAAATAACTTTGGAACTTGGCTCTGGTTTCTTCGCGCGTGGCGTCAATTTTGTCGCCGTGCTGCCGAACGTGCACTACTTCTTCGGAGAGCATCGTCCACCGAAGCAGATCGTTTAGCGGGGCGACGTCCGGCGCGCCGGCATCGACCTGCGTGACGCCAGTGATAGCGCTGAGTTTGTATTTCCCCCCGTGCTCGAGGGCGACGGCAGCGCGCTCGTAAGGGATGACCGCCTGTGGTGCGTTGACGATGGTCTGCAAAACCCGTTCCAGGTTCAGCGTAGAAGTGATCTCGTGGCTGACGGTCACCAGCATCTCGAGGATCTCCACTTTGCGTTCGGCCAACAGCAGGCTGGCATTGCGGAGGGCGATGCTTGCGGTTTCGTTCAAACTGCTGAGCGCGAAGAGGTCGTCCTCATCGAAAGGCTTGCCGTCGAGAGGATTCACGGCTTCTACAACGCCGACCAGAGACTCTTTATCCAGCAGGGCAGCAACCGCCACAGACTCGACTCGTCCCTCTTCTATGTTCAGATTGCGTCGAACCAGCCGTTCGTCCTCGGGATCCGCAACCAGCACAGGTTCGCCGTTGTCAGAGACGTCGCCGGCGATTCCCTCGCCTTCTTTTTGCGTCATGCCTTGCCGGGTAGTCGGATCATGGCCCGCCTGATGCATGAGCAAAAGATTGCCATCGCCTTGCACCATCCACACATTGACGGCCCGGCACTCAAGCGTCTCGCAAATCTTCGAACCAATCAGCGGAACGAGTTGATCCATCTCGATGGTCGAGCTGAAAACCTTCTCGATGTCGTAGAAGTGGGTGAGGCGGGTGATCGAGGTGAGAGAGTGGTGGCGCTCGAGTTCATACTGCCGGGCGGCTGCCAGAGCGGGACCGGCAACCTCGGCCACACCTTGCAGGATGTCGAGGTGCGCTTCCGCCAGCGGCTCATCGAAACTGAGAATCTCAATGGCGCCGATCAAGGCCCCGTTGCCCACCAGTGGAAGATAGGCAAGAGAGTGCAAGGTCTTGCGGACATTAAGATGAGCGTATTGCTCGCGGATGAGGCTTCTGCCGGCGAACAGGAGAGGTTTGCGGCTGGCAGCAAGGATGCCGAGAGTTCCTGCAGCGAGCGGAACGGTTTCATCCGGCGCGGCGTCGCCGGCCGTGCCGCACACGGTCCAGACTTCTCCCTCGGCGGTCTCCGAAACCATGTAGACGTTGACGGCAGAGCCAGGCAGCAGGGTGGCGAGATCGCGCGCAACCGTGCGCGCCCTGGGGGCGACCTCCTGTACCTCCAGAAGATGCACCGATATCGCGGCAATGTCGAGAACCAGATTGGGGCTCTGAGTTGCCATGAAGCTCGCTGAGGAATACCACGATACTCTTATTGAGCCTTGGGGGAGGCAGAAGTCCCAACTTGCAAATTCGCGGAGCTTCTTCTAAGTTGACGGTGCACTTTAACAGAGGGTCGGGAAGCTGTCAACGGATTCTACCCCCAGCCCGCACCCTGATCATTTGAGGTGAGGCCACTTTGGAAATCGAACTTCGCAGTCTGGGCCAGGTGAAGCTGGTCAAGTTGCGTGGCAAGCTGAGTCTGGGCGACGCGGTCGATCGCTTCCGCGGAACTCTGGACGATCTGATGGACAGCGGCGACACGCGCATCGTGCTGGACCTGAGCGAAGTTCCCTGGATCGATTCCAGCGGAATCGGTTTGCTGGTCAAGATCCTGACCAGTGCCAAGCAGCGCGGCGGATCGATCAAGCTCCTTAATCCTTCGAAATTTACAGTCCAGACGTTGAAGATGATCTGCCTGCTGGATCTGTTTGAGATTTTTCAAGACCAGCAACAGGCCGTCGCTTCATTCGGTTAATCCGTCAGCTTGCCTCTATTGCTATTACCGGACGACTGTCATCCTGAGCGGAGCCGTTTTTCAGGCGCAGCGAAGAGCCTGCCCTGAGCGAAGTCGAAGGGATCTCCCGCTTAACCGGCCCCGTGCGCAAGCCAAGCTGCACCACGACCCGTCCGAATCATTTGCTGGAATAATCTTCACAACTGCGAGAGAATATTAGAGTTGTATCGGGCAGGCATTACCCTGGCATCCGACGACCGTGTGACCCCTGTGGCCGCATTCAGCGGCCGGCACTGCAATCCGCGCATCATTTATGGAGACATTACGTTCATGGCCACTACTACGATAGAGGTTGAAACAGCTACGGGCAGCCACAGGCATGCCCGGCTGGAGCGCTGGGTCGAAGAAGTGGCGCAGATGTGCAAACCCGACCGGATTCACTGGTGTGATGGTTCGCCGGAGGAGTACCGGGCGATGCTGCGGCTGCTGGTGCTCACTGGAACCGCGATCCCGCTGGATGAGACGAAGCGGCCCAACAGCTACCTGGTCCGCTCGGACCCAGCCGATGTAGCCCGCGTCGAAGACCGGACCTTTATCTGCTCGCGAACTCAGGAAGAAGCTGGACCGACCAACAACTGGGAGGATCCGGCGAAGATGAAGCAGAGGCTGACGGGATTGTTCACCGGTTCGATGATGGGACGCACCATGTTTGTGGTTCCGTACAGCATGGGTCCGATCGGGTCATCGATTTCCAAAATTGGAGTAGAGATCACCGATTCGCCTTATGTCGTGGTCAGCATGCATATCATGTCCCGCGTGGGAAGCCACGTGCTCGACGCGCTTGGAGCTGAAGGAGAGTTCGTCCGTGGGCTGCATTCGGTCGGCGCACCGCTCGGGCCAAATCAGCCAGACGCCACATGGAGTTGCAACAAGGAGCACAAGTACATCTGCCATTTTCCAGAGACGCGTGAGATCTGGTCGTTTGGTTCCGGGTACGGCGGCAACGCGTTGCTCGGGAAAAAGTGCCACGCGCTGCGCATTGCCTCGGTGCAGGCCCGCGACGAAGGCTGGATGGCGGAGCACATGCTGATTCTGAAGCTGACCAGCCCATCCGGCGAAGCAAAGTATTTTACCGGCGCCTTTCCCTCGGCTTGTGGCAAGACCAACTTGTCGATGATGATCCCAACCCTTCCGGGCTGGAAGGTGGAGACCATCGGCGATGACATTGCCTGGATGAAATTCGGCGCGGACGGCCGGCTTTACGCCATCAATCCGGAGTACGGTTTCTTCGGCGTGGCGCCGGGCACGAGCATGACGTCGAATGCCAACGCCATGCGGATGATGACCCGGAATTCCATCTTCACCAACTGCGCCGCGACGCTGGACGGCGACATCTGGTGGGAGGGGATGACCGACCAGAAGCCCGCCAAGTTAGTGGACTGGCTGCGCCGGCCTTGGACTCCGGCCTCTGAACGCAAAGCGGCGCATCCGAATGCGCGCTTCACTTGCGCCGCGTCGCAATGCCCCGTGATCGCGCCCGAGTGGGAAGATCCGAAAGGCGTGCCCATCGATGCCATCCTGTTCGGCGGCCGCCGCGCGGGAATTGTCCCGCTGGTCACCGAAGCCTTCAATTGGCAGCATGGCACTTTCCTCGGAGCAACCGCGAGCAGCGAGACGACATTCGCAATCACCGGCAAAGAGGGACGGCTGCGCCGTGATCCCATGGCGATGCTGCCGTTTTGCGGCTACCACATGGGCGATTATTTCGCGCATTGGCTTAAAATCGGGGCGCGATCGAGCGCTTCGAAATCCAACGCTTCGAAATTGCCAAAGATTTTCTATGTCAACTGGTTCCGCCAGGATAAGAATGGCAAATTCCTGTGGCCCGGTTATGGAGAAAACAGCCGCGTGTTGAAATGGATTTTTGAGCGCTGCGACGAAAAGGTGCACGCAAAAGAGACCCCGATCGGGCGGATTCCAGAGGTCGCCGATCTCGACACTTCCGGCCTGGACATCAAAGGCGCCAATGTGGACGAACTGCTCAGCGTCGACATCGATGGCTGGTTGGCTGAAGTGCCGTCGATTAAGGAGCACTTCGCCCAGTTCGGCAGCCATCTTCCCGACGCATTGAATCTTGAAGTGAAGGCGCTCGAAGAGCGCCTGCGCGCAAAAAAGTAGCGCCGACGGCCTGCCCTGTTTCCGCCGAAGCCTCGAGCGAAGCTGAGGGGAAGCCGAAGGGGTCCCGCCGGCCCACGGCGGGCGAAAGCCCGCTGGATTTCCCGAACTGCGATCCATAGACCAAGACTCCTACGCAGGCGCGGATGGTAGAATGCCGCCTGCTAGGAGCCAAATGAAAATCCCTGTCAGCAGGAACCTCACGTCCCATGTGCTGCTTGCGTCGTTAATTCTGGCCTGTCTGCCCTTACTCGCGCAAGAACAGCGTGACCCAGAGCCGCCCAAAGCAGTGGACTTGACCTGGGGCGTGAAGATTCCCATGCGCGACGGCGTCAAGCTGAACGCTACGGTATATCGTCCGAAGGATCAAAAAGAAGGGCTGCCCGTGATCTTCGAGCTGACCCCTTACATCAGCGACAACTATCACGGCCGGGCGTATTACTTTGCACAGCATGGCTACGTGTTTGCTCTCGTCGATGTGCGCGGACGGGGAAATTCCGAGGGACAGTTCGACCCATTCCAGCAGGAGCCGCAAGATGGCCACGACGTGGTCGAGTGGCTGGCCACGCAGCCGTGGTCGAATGGGAAAGTGGCGATGTGGGGTGGGTCGTACGCTGGCTACGACCAGTGGCTGACGTTGCGAGAGTTTCCGCCTCACCTGGCTACCATCGTCCCCGCGGCCGCGGCCCACGCGGGCGTGGATTTCCCCATGTTTAAAGGCATCTGGGGAGCGTATGACATGCAATGGTTGACGTTCACCAGTGGAGTGACGCCGCAACAGAATCTGTTCGGGGAGTCGTCGTTCTGGATCGAGAAATTCAGGGAGCTCTATATGAGTCACCTTCCGTATAAAGATCTCGACAAGATTGTGGGCGACGACAGCACCGTATTCCAGAAATGGATCGCCCATCCCGCATTCGACGCGTACTGGCAAAAGCTCGACATCACGCCTGAGCAATACAAGAAGATCAGTATCCCGATCCTGACCATTACCGGCGACTACGATGGCGACCAGGCCGGCGCCATAACGTATTACCGCGATCACATGAAGTATGGAACGAACGAAGCCAAGGCGAAGCATTACCTGATTATCGGACCCTGGGACCACGCAGGTACACGCACCCCCAACAGGGAAGTAGGCGGCCTGACTTTCGGCGAGGCCAGCATGCTCGACATGAACAAGCTGCACCTGGATTGGTACGACTGGACAATGAAGAACGGAAAGCCGCCGGAGTTCCTCAGGAAGCGGGTCGCATATTACGTTACCGGCGCCGAGCAGTGGAAATACGCCGACAGCCTGGAAGCAATCTCGAATGCGAAGACAACCCTCTACTTGAATTCCACTAACGGCGAGGCAAACGACGCCTTCCACTCGGGCAGCCTGACTGAGGCCAAACCCAGCGCCGCGAGGCCCGATCAATACGTGTACGATCCGCTCGACGTGCGGCCGGCGGAAATGGAGAAGGAAGACATCAAGAACTCCATTACCGACGAACGATATGCTTTGAATTTATTCGGCGACGGCGTCGTGTATCACAGCCAACCTTTCACCGAAGACACAGAAATCACCGGCTTCGTGAAACTCGTGGTGTGGATGTCGATGGACGTACCCGACACCGATTTCAGCGTGAATCTCTACGAAATTATGCCGGATGGCAAGAGTATCCAACTCACCGGAGACGCATTGCGTGCGCGCTACCGGGACTCCAATGTCACTGAGAACATGGCCAAGCCGGGAGAGATCTACCGCTACGAATTCAGTGGGTTCACATTTTTCTCACGACGAATCGCAAAAGGCAGCCGCCTGCGGCTCGTGCTGACCTCACCGAACAGCATCTACATGGAGAAGAACTACAACAGCGCCGGAGTCGTAGCGGAGGAATCGGGGAAAGATGCGCACACCGCGCACGTCACCCTTTATCACGACAGCGACCACCCGAGTTTACTGGAACTGCCGCTGGTGAAATAGTGAGGCTGGAGGCACCGATCTAGCCTCGAACTCTATCTCGACAGCGTCATCCTGAGCGCAGCCGGTCTTCAGGCGGAGCGAAGGATCTCCCGTGCCTCGGCGGTGTCGCGTCAGCGCTCCACCTCTCGCTGTATGGCTTCATGCGGAAATCCACACCTCCACTGTGACATCTGACCTTGTGCCGTCATCGAAATTGAGTAATCATGTCGAGGCCGTGACGGTCGGGTGAACCCACATCGTCGCGCCTCTAAGTCCTTTGCTTCACGGATTTTAGTATCTAAGTTCTTTGACATCCGGATTTTGCCGGGAATTTCTTGCTAACGTGGTGAATCCACTAGACCCCAGGGGGGAGGGGGGTATCGAAACCAGACCCCGCAGCACACCTCAACAGCCCCGGAATCAACCAGCCGCACTGAATTTATTTTCAAAAGGAATTCACAGGCAAGTCCAAGCCGAGCGAGGTGCCTTTTTCGTTGCGCCCCCGCCGCCTTTTGATATAGTTCCCCCTACCATGGCGCCATCCGCTGCGGACGAAACAACCCACCCCACATCGACCGCGTCTCAACCTCTAACCAGAAATCAGATTCGCGGCTTCTGGGCATCCTGGGGCGGGTGGACCCTCGACGGCATGGACTCTTTTGTTTATGCGCTGGTCCTCGTGCCGTCTCTGCGTGAACTCCTGCCGCGCTCCGGTATTGCGGCCACCAAAGCCAACGTCGGGCAGTACGGTGGCCTGCTATTTGCTCTGTTTCTGATCGGCTGGGGACTGGCGTTCTTGTGGGGGCCGATTGGAGACAAGTTCGGCCGCGTGCGCACTCTGATGCTGACCATTCTGTGGTATTCAGTGTTCACATTCTTGAGCGCTTTCGTGACCAGTGTGTGGCAACTTGCCATTCTGCGTCTACTCGCCGGCATCGGCATCGGTGGAGAATGGGCCATGGGAGGTACATTCGTCGCCGAGGAGTGGCCGGAGAATCGCCGCCGCATGGGCGCGGGGTTCATGCACACGGGCTATTACGTAGGCATATTTCTGGCGGCGCTTGCGAATTACGGCATCGGCAGCCACTACGGCTGGCGTGCCATGTTCATCGTCGGGGGGTTGCCGGCACTGTTGCTCGCATGGCTTCGGCACGGGGTTGTCGAGCCCGCTGCCTGGAAAAAGAAAGAGAGTATGGTCCGCGCGTGGGCAGTCTGGCATCCGTTTGCGACTCTGTTTTCGTCCGCCTGGCGACGCC
Source organism: uncultured Acidobacteriaceae bacterium (assembly GCA_963809605.1). GTDB lineage: Bacteria > Acidobacteriota > Terriglobia > Terriglobales > Acidobacteriaceae > Sulfotelmatobacter. Next base: position 316,534 of record CAWEKM010000002.1, read on the forward strand.
GCACGATTTTGAATTCTTTGTTCATGCTGGCCTCCATCTGTGGGCTATGGGCTGGCACGGTGTATGTTCCCTCAGCCATCACCGCTCTCGCCGAAGCGGGCGGACTTGTGGGCCCGGCAGCCGCGCAACTGGCTTCCTGGGGCGTCATGCTGGTCTCATTCGCAACGATTCTCGGCTGCCTGGCCATGCCCTGGCTGGCGGAACGATTTGGGCGGCGCGGAGCGCTGGCGATTTTCTTTGCGCTGATGATGGTGTTTATCGCGCTCACCTTCGGCAAGATTTTCTACCTCGGAGCGGGTGCCTTGCCGTGGTTTTTCGTCTGTCTTTTCTTCCTGGGCTTCGGTGGAGCTAACTTCGCGGTCTACACTCTCTGGTTGCCGGAGCAATATCCTACGGAATGCCGCGCCAGCGCTTTCGCGTTCTCCACTTCATTCGCCAGATTTGGCGGGGCTGGAATTACGCTTCTAGTGGGAAGCGGTGTGCGCCACTACGGATCGCTCGGAACGCCGGTGGCGCTAACATCGATTGCGTTCGCGTTCGGATTGCTCCTCATTCCATTCGGCGCGGAAACGCGTGGCGAACGGTTGCCAGGCTAAACACCACAACTCTGCGGCAGCCCGCAGGCCGTGCGTCCTTCCTCACAGGCCGCAAAGCTCCTGAACAACCGCCGCGGTATGTCAACGAGTAAATCGCTTCTATCGGGCTACCTTGCGGCGCAGCTGCTACCACTTGCTACGCCGCGGTTCTTGCCCCCTCCGCCTTAGATAAGCCGGGAACATGCAGTCCGCTGCTTGATTGTTCAACGGTGCGTGCTGCCATCGGTTTCAGCCAGAACAGCGCCAAAGCGGCAGCGATTAAGTCGCAGGCAATCATCGCCCAAAAGACTTTGGTCCACGAGCCCGTCTTGGCGAACAGCCAGGCGGCGCCAGGAGCCGCGAACAGGGCGGCTACGCCTTTAGCAGTGTAGACGATCCCATAGTTTGTCGTGGCCCACTTTCTCCCGAACACGTCGCCGGTAATGGAGGGGAACAGTGAGAAAATCTCACCCCAGGCAAAGAAGCACAAACCGGACAACAGAATAAACCAAATCGGATGGCTGATGAGTTGCAGCAGAGCGAGCACGGCTACGGCTTCACAAGTGAAGGCGATAGCCATAGTGTTCTCGCGCCCGATGTGATCCGACACCCAACCCCAGAATGGACGCGTCAGTCCGTTCAGGATGCGATCCACTTCGAGCGCTAACACCAGAGCCGTCATGCCGAAGGCCACCATGATTTTATCCACTTTGTATGAAGCCGCCATGGGGCCGAGCTGCGCTGTGACCACCAGGCCGCCGAAGGCAACCAGCGTCATCATTCCGTAAATCAGCCAGAATGAACTGGTGCGCATCATTTGCCCGGGCGTCATGTCGACGCTAGAACTGTTGACGTGCAACTTGATCTGCGCTTCTTTCTTTTCCCAGCCATCGGGAACCCAGCCGGCCGGGGGCCTGGCAAGGAAAAGCGCGCTCGCCAGTACGACGACTCCCTGGATAACTCCCCAGACGATGAATGTGTGCTGATAACCGGAGGCCTTGATCATCGAGGCTATGGGAGCGACGGTGAGCGCGGTTCCAATTCCGTAGGCTCCGGCACACAAGCCGACACATAGGCCCCGGTGGTCTGGAAACCACTTTAAGGCGTTGCCGATAACGCCGCCATAGACGATGCCGGCTCCGACGCCGCCAAGCCCATACCAGAAATAGAGGCTGCGCACGGTTTCGGCTTGGCCAGCGCCGATCCAGCCAAGGCCAACCATAATTGAGCCGAGCCCCAGCATGAGCCGCGGACCAATGCGATCGACCAGATAGCCTTCGAAGGGAACTAACCAGGTTTCAAGCGCGATGAACAGAGCGAAAGTCCACTGGATGGCGGTCAGCGTGACGTGCATGTGGGCCTGCAGCGGCTTGGCGAAAAGGGTCCAGGCGTACTGCAGGTTAGCAATGGCCATCATCGCGACGATGCCGGCCACCAGCTGAACCCAGCGGTTGGGAATGCGGGAAGGGTGAATAAGCGGGCCTACTGTGGTTTCAGCCATAGATACACCTCCTGGTGCCTCGTCAGACTATAGGACTCACTTCCAAACCATCAGTCCCCTAACCTGCGAATCTGTTCCCAGAGACGTGCGGCCCGATTTATACCGCCTTGTGTTCTACGCGGGCGGAGCGTCGGCCTCCACATCTGTCCGGAACGGAATCACACCGGGGACCAACCACTTTTCCCACATCTCATCGACTTTGCTCTGGAAGTAATCGATGTCGTCGTTGGTAAAGTGGGCGAATCTTCCTTGCTTTAGCAAGTAATCCCGCACTGGCTGCCGCTGGATCTTCTTGGCGGCAATCTGTTGCGTCCTGCCGGTAAGTTTTAGCACGCCATCTTCCACTTCGTAGAGCGGCCAAATCCCAGTATTGACGGCCAGTTCACCCAGTTCGTGGGAAATGTAAGGGTCGTAATCCCAACCCTTTGGACAGGGATCGAGTGAGTGAATGAACGTGGGGCCGCCGATGGCCAGAGCTTTGCGCATGGAATTCATTGCCGCCAGGCCGTATGACATGCAAACAGTTGCAACATAGCGGCACGTGGGATGACCCGCTGCCATCATGCCTGCCATGTTCTTTTTCCAGCGGCGATGCATGATTCTTTTCACCTTGCCGGGCGTGCTGAACGTAGTATTGGCGCCCCACGGCGTGCTGCCTGAAAGCTGTATGTCGGTATTCGCGTATGACTCGTTGTCATACATCAAAATGAGGCAGTTGTAGTCGGGGTGGGTGAGCGTAGCCGAGATTGCGCCCACGCCCATGTCGGCTCCACCGCCGTCGCCGCAGAATGCTATCACATTGATGGGCTCCTGCTTCATCTTTCCCTTGCGCATCAGGACTTTCAAAGCCGCGGAGGCGCCCAGAGCGGCCGAGCCGCTGCTGCCCAGTTGCGTATGCATCCAGGGAAGCACCCACGAGGTGCTGTAATAAGTGGTGTTTGCCACGTACATACATCCCGTGCTGCCGAGCACGATGGTGCGCGGGCCGGCGGCCTTAGCCATCATCTTCATCACCAGAGCTGATTCACAACCCTGGCAGGTGCGGTGACCGGAAGTAAAGTACTCGTCCAGCGGGATCTTCTTAACGGATTTGAACGGATCTAATTTCTGGGTCGGATCGATCTGTACGTAGGTTGCCATAATTCTTTATCCTCTCTGAGGTCTGCGAAAATCAAAAAAAAGCGGATTACTCTCGCAATCCGATCCATTGAGTTAAGGGAGCTGCCTTGCCATCGGCAGCCGCGTATACTGCGTCAGCCATCTTCTGCACATCAGGCACGGTTACTTCGCGTCCGCCGAGCCCACAAATGAAGCCCACCACCGGCGGCTTCTTGCCCGGTCCCGGATACAGCGCGTGTCGAACTTCGCCGGCCAATACGCCACCGAGATAAGGCGAGCCAAAGGAATAGTCGCGATCAATCACTCCGACCGCGGCAAAGCGTTGCAGAGACTTCGACAATTCTTCCGCCGCGAAAGGACGGAACCATCGCATGCGCACAAATCCTACGCGCTTGCCTTGTTTGCGCATCTCGCGGATCGCCACCTTTACTGAGATCGACAGCGTTCCCATCCCCATGAGAACGATGTCGGCATCCTCGGTCATGTACTCCTCGAAGAACGGATTGCCGTAGGAGCGGCCAAAGATACGCTCGAAATCGGCGTAAGCCTCTTTGATTACGCCGTAGGAACGTTCCATCGCCGCGTAGTTCTGGCGGCGAATTTCCATTACCCAGTCTTCGTTGCCTTGGGGCGCAACTGTAATGGGGTTGTCGGGGTGGAGTAAAAGATCCGCACGATCGTACGGCGGAAGGAATTCGTTTACCTTCTCCTGCGACGGAATCTTGACCAGTGCTTGCGAGTGGGTCAAGAATGCGCCGTCGCAACTGATAGCGAGTGGCAGGAAGATGCGGCGATCCTCAGCCACGCGATAGGCGATGAGTGCCGTGTCCAGAGCCTCTTGCGCGTTGTCGACCCAAACCAGTTGCCAGCCCAGATCGCGGACCGCCAACGCGTCGTTATGTTCGACCCCGAAAGCGCCCGGATCATCGAGCGCCCGGTTTCCAACCATCGCAATCATGGGAATGCGGAGCGCGGGAGTTACCGTCAGCGCTTCCATGGCATACATCCAGCCGACGCCGCTCGATCCGCAGAACACGCGCGCGCCGCAGGCCGAGGCGTGCTTTACGATTTCAAACTGCGAGTGTTCGCCCTCAGCGACGATATACTCGCAATCCATTTCGCCGTTCGCCACCAGCTTGCAGACGTATTGCATGACGGTGTCGTAGGGACGGATCGGATAAGCCGTGATCACGTCAACATCGGCCAGTTTGCAGGCCACCGCAATGGCCTCGCTGCCGGTAATTAGAGCGGTTTCTTCAATTTTGTTTTTCTGTTCTTCGATTACTGTTGCCACTGCCATGACGGACTCTCCTCGTAAAGGGCGCTATGAATGATGGTTTATTTCCCCTGAGCGATCTCGAGCATTTCCGGAATCTGCTCCTCATATTGTCCGCGATAGCGGAACCCGTGCGAGCGCTCCGGCGGATGTTTGATCTTCTCTTCGAGCCATACCTTGTAGGCGTCTTTGTCTTTGCGCCAGTCTTCCCACTGGCTGCTGTTGTCCTTGAATTCGGTCTCATTCACCATGGTGACGCATTCTTTGACGGGGCACACCGCCTCACAGACGCCGCACCCGCAGCAGGCCTTCATATTTGCGTCGTACAAGCCTTCTGGAGTCACATCGAAACAGGAGTCCGGACACTGCAGCCAGCACAGCGTGCACTTGATGCAGGTATCGAAATTCACCACCGGACGCATGGTTCGCGTGCTGAATTTCAGAAACGTCGGATTCCGGTCGGGCTGGAATCCACCGTGCGCGTGGGACGAGGGATCGTCCATCTTGTGCCCCGCAGGAATGCTCGGGATGGCGATGCCTTCGCCCATTTCATGCCACTTGGGGAGGTCAAATTTATAAGGCACTTCAGGATTGCCCTGGTCCGGAGTCACCGTGATGCTGGTGGTGCGCTCGTAGGCCTTGGCGGCCGAAGTTGCTTTCAGTTCATCGTGCCACTCGTCGACGATGGCTCTTTGAACGGATTTCAAGCTGAACAGCTCGGGAAGGATCTTGGCCACCGCGCCCAGAATACGAACGTCGGTGTGATCGTCTTTGTAAACCCACAAGCCGGAGAAGCTCACCGTACCCTTGAGGATGGACAGTTGGTATGGAGTCTCTTTGCGGTGCGCCATAGCGATGATGGCTTCCGGGCCCTCGCGCGAGGTGACGATCAGCGTGCCTCCCGGTTTCAGCAGGCGATTCACCGGTTGCAGCCCGTACCAGGCCCAAGACTCGACTCCCTTGCATAGCGTGTCATCCACGCAAATGGTGACGTCGACTTCCTTGGGCTCATACTTCGCCATGCCTTCCTGCAGAGTCTGTTCGTCAGTAGCGACGATTGCGAAGCCCTTCGCGGGAATGCCGTTGCGCTCGGGACTGTCACCGTAACGGCCAAAGGAAATGCCCACTTTGCCTTCGTGATGAGCGGCGAGCACGATGGCGCGACTCAGTCTGCCCGCGATGGTTTTTTGGAAAATTCCTCGATAGATAATCTCGATTGCAAATAACCGGCCCATAACAAAACCCTCCGTGAATTAGAACTTCCTCGTCACAATTTGTTAAGTACGATCTCTTCCACATCTTCAATGTGCCGGCGCATGGCATCTTTGGCGGCTTCGCCGTCGCGACGCTTGATGGCAGCCAATATCCGGCGATGGCCGGCGAGCGATTTTTGCGCCCGCCCCTCCACCTGTAGTGAACGTTCCCGCGTATCACGCAGCAGATCCATGAGAATATCGAGCACCTTCAGCACGACACTGTTATCGGAAGCCAGAGCCACGCTGTAGTGAAATTCTGTGTCTTCGGCGACTGCGGCGTCTCCTTGCTTCTGTTTTTCCTCCTGCCGCCGCAGGATTTCTTCCATGTCGGAAATATCGTCGGCGGATGCATGCGTAGCAGCACGCGCGGCCAGCGGCGGCTCGAGCATCCGGCGAAAATCCAAAAGCTCGCTGACCAGTTCCTGCCGGCGCTTCAGGGCGTCGGCGAAAGGATTCACTAGCGATTCGGCGGAAATTTCGCGAACGATGGTTCCAGTCCCCTGACGCGGCTCAACCAGGCCCATCAACTCCAAGCCTCGTATCGCATCCCGGATTGAACTGCGGCTTACTCGAAGCATCTCTGCCAGTTCGCGTTCGGAGGGAAGTTTGTCGCCGGGCTGCAGCTTTTTCAGAATCAGACGTTCGATCTGCTTCGCGACTTCCTCGTAGACTTTGTTCCGGCGGACGACTTCGAAGTCGGATTTGATCGCTGCGGGCAAGGTATATTTCCAAGTGGTCCGATAAGTGGACCAGCCAACGGACGGAGTATACGCCCGTTGTCAACCCCCCGAGCAAATATTTTTATGGATGGGATGAAAAAGGGCGATGCGGCCAATCTCAACGGGGTTGCTGGGCCGCGCTTTGGGCCAGTAATTTCACACAGTTGTACACTGTGCGAGTGCAGGTCATCGCAACTCCCACGCGTTCTCCCAACTCGACCACTGAGCCCACCAGCGCCTCCAGTTCCATGGGTCGACCCGCTTCGAGGTCCTGCAGCATTGAGGTTTTGTGCTCACCCACCTTTGCCGCACCGGCAATGCGCTGATCAATTGTGATGGGCAGTTCCATGCCTAACTTGTGGGAGACCGCTTCCACTTCCTGCATGATGTTTCGAATGACAGAAGCCGCGTCCGGATCGCGGGCTATCTGGACCAAGGTGGCGCGGGTGAGCGCGCTGACCGGATTGAAGGACGCGTTGCCCAAGAGCTTTACAAAAATCTCGTGCCGGATGCGAGTCGTGACGGGCGCGCGGAACCCGGAGGAGACGAGGGCCTCCGCTATTGCCCGGATGCGATCGGAGCGTGAACCGTCCGGTTCGCCGAGCGTAATGCGGTTGCCCTCGATGTGCTGAATCACGCCCGGTGTTGGAATCTCAGTCGCGAAGTAAATGATCGACCCCACCACGCTTGGAGCCGCGATCGCCGCCGAAATCACGCCGCCAGGATCAACGCGTTCTAGTCGTAATCCTTCGTACTCACCGCCGAAACCCTGAAAGTACCACCACGGAATTCCATTCTGCGTGCTGACGACGGTGGTATCCGGACCGAGAACCGGTTTCAACTGCGGCGCAAGACGAGGCAGCGCGTGAGCCTTCACGCCCAGAAAGACAACATCGACGGGCCCCACTTCTTCGAGCGAGCCCGCGATGGCAGGGCGCACCACAAAGTCCCCGTGGCTGCTTTTCACCTCTACGCCGTGCTTCTGCATGGCGCGAAGGTGGGGGCCCCGCGCGAAGAGCGTGACATCGAATCCGGCCTGCGCCATGCGCGCGCCGATGTAGGCGCCGATGGCGCCCGCTCCCGCGATCAGGAATTTCATTGTTGTTGACCCAGTTCCTCACCCACGCTGGCTACCCACGTTGCTCGTCCACGAGCGCCGCCGCGACGGCGCGACGGCGAATTTTCCCGGTGGCCGTGGTCGGAATGCTCTTCACCAAATAGATCTTCTTTGGACATTTATATTCTGCCAGCGATTCCCGGCAATGCTTGATTAGTATGGATTCAGTGGCCCCGTGAGGCTCGTGCAAAACGACGGCGGCAGCTACTTCTTCTCCCAGTGTGGGATGGGCGCAGCCAAACGTTACCGCGGCTGCGACTGCGGGATGGCGCAGCAAAACCTCGTCGACCTCGTGAGGCGCAATGTTTTCGCCGCCGCGGATGATGATGTCCTTGATGCGTCCCGTCAAATGCAAATAACAATCCTCGTCGAGCATTCCTTCGTCGCCGGTGCGAAACCATCCGTTCACAAAAGCGCGCGCATTGGCTTCCGGATTATTTTCGTATCCGCGAAATACATTGGCTCCCTGAATCACGACCTCACCCCGTTGGTTGGTTCCCAGGTGGTTGCCCTCTTTGTCCATGATGCTGATGCGAAGGCCCGCACCCACGCCCACGGAACCGGCTTTCCGGTGGCGCGGAGGCAGGGGATTTGAAGTCATCTGGTGGGAGGCCTCAGTCATCCCGTAGGCTTCGACGAAAGGCACTCCGAAGACCCCTTCGATCTTGTGAATCAGTTCGGACGAAAGTGGCGCGCTGCACGACCGGATGAAGCGCAGGGAGTCAGCCTCCGCGGGCTTGTGGTGGGTTCGTGCCATCAGAAGCTGGTGCATCGCGGGCACTCCGGAATACCAGGTGACGCGATGCTCGCGTACGGTGCGCCAGAAAGAGAGCGCGTTGAATTTGGTGGGAACAACCACGGCGCCTCCGGAAAGCAAAGTCGCCATGGTGGAACCGATCAGCCCATGAATGTGGAACAGCGGCATGATGCACAGCGAAACGTCTTCCTCGGAAAGGCCGTAGGTGTTCGCAATATTCGCCGAGGATACTGCCAGGTTGAAATGCCGCAACGGAACCCGCTTGGGTTTTCCCGTGCTTCCGCTGGTGTGCAGGATCAACGCAATGTCATCCGCCGTAGGGTTGGTCGCCGTGACCCCGGTGGGCGCACCCGTCAGGTGCACGTTGCCGCGTTCGTTCATTTCCACGGAGAACACTGGGATCTTGCGGTCCCCGGCGGCCGTGCGAACGAACTCCGCCCCTACCGGGGGACAAACCAAAACCCGGGCATTGGTGTCACCCAGGAAAAAGTGAAACTCCTCGTAGGGATACGCCGGATTCAAAGGGGCTGCCTTGCCCGCGATCGAGGCCGCCAGAAAGCTCACGATAGCGGGCAAACCGTTGGGCAACGCAATCGCCACCGCATCGCCACGGCGAATGCCGGCGGAAGCCAAAGCGTTCGCCATCTCGAGAACCTGCCGCCGGAGCGAATCATAGGTGACGTGCAGGCTGAGCTCGGGAACGATGACGGCAGTGTGGCTGTCCGCGAAATGCAAAAGGTCAAGTAGCGTGTCGACCGACTTCAGTGTCATTCTTCCTCGCCTCTACCTCCGGAATCATTCACCAGATCAAGTAGCGACTAGATCGAGTAGCCCGATGCAGTCAGGGCTTTTTTTAACTCCTTGAGGAAAAACTGCACATTGTCTTCGGTAGCTAACGGTCCCATCACGCCGATGCGGAAGACTTTTCCGGCGAGCGGTCCAAAACCGCCGGCGATTTCAATGCCGGGACCATCCAACAAGAGTTTGCGGACTTTGGCTTCGTCAACGCCGGCGGGGACGCATACGGTATTCAGCGTCGCGATTCGGTGCTCCGCGGGAACGTGCATACGCAGGCCCATCGCTTCAATTCCCTTTACGAAGGCCTGGTTGCTGCGGCGATGCCGCTCCCACCGCTTTTCAATGCCTTCTTCCGCAATGACCAGGAGCGCCTCGCGTAAAGCGTAGAACATGGAGATCGGCGCCGTGTGATGGTAACGGTGCGACACGGTGGAATAGTCGTGAATCAGCTTGAGGTCTAAATACCAGCTGCGCGGAGAGGTGGTACGGGCACGCAGCCATTCCATGGCTCGCGGAGACATGGCCATCGGAGACAAGCCCGGCGGACAACTCAGTCCCTTCTGCGTGCAACTGTAAGCAACGTCGATGCCTGTGCGGTCGAACTCTACGGGCACTCCACCGAGCGAGGTGACGCAATCGGCGATGACCAGAGCGCCAGCCTCGTGCGCAGCGGCACAGATTGCCTTGCCAGATTGCAACGCCCCCGTCGAGGTCTCAGCGTGAACGTAAGCTACAACCTTGGGTTTCTCGCGCTTGATGAACTCTCGCGCTTCATCATCCGTGTAGGTTTCACCCCACGCTTTTTCAAAGCGCATGATGTCCGCGCCGTTGCGCTTGGCCATCTCCGTGAGCCGGTCGGAGAAATATCCGTTGGCGAACACCGCAAACTTGGCGCCAGCCTCCACGAAGTTGGTGACGGCCGCTTCCATGCCCGCGCTGCCGGTGCCGGAAATCACCAGAGTGGCGCCCTCGGTGGTTCCATAGGCTGTCTTAAGCAACTGCTGAACGTCTCCCATGACCTGGATGAAGTAGGCGTCGAGGTGTCCGACAATGGGTTTTGACAGAGCTTCGTAGACGCGGGGGTGAACCATGCTTGGCCCGGGACCGAACAGATAACGGCGGGGCGGCTGTAGGGCAGGGAATTGAAGTGCGGCGGGTTGCGGCTGTTCGATGGCGCTCATAGTCTTCGATCCTCGTAAGAGATGTTAGATATTACGACATGATGCGGGGCGCACGCCATGGCGCTGACGATGTGAGTGTTGGGCCGTGCGATCTGATGTTCCGCTTGAATGTTCCAGCCGGAACATAAGAGGGTATTTACCGGAACGCTGTGGAAATCTCGGAAAAGTCGGAAAACCACCTTAAAGCTATAGTGCGTGGGCGGCAAATGATGGGCAGGGATAGGCTTACGGCGACTGCGGGGAAAGTGGTGGAAAAGACACAGGGCGAAGGGAAAGCGGCGAAAATTGAGTCTCGAGGATGGCAGTCGGAAGGAGCGAGTGCCAATTACATTGAGTTGAGGACGCTTAGCTTTCGGTCCGCTATGGCTTCCGTCTCATCTTTCCACCGCCATAACCCGCGCTGTCGGCAAGTGCGGAGGTCCTTCGGCCCGCAAAGAACGCGGGGGCCTCAGGATGACACGGTTCGAGATGGTCCGCTCTAAACGGGCGAATGGTGTCCCTGAACGATCGTCGCCTCGGCGATGCGGCGGGCTTCGGGTAGGGTCGCCACTGCTTTGCGATCGATTTCTGCGGGTAAGTTCTTCTGGATCTTTGCCAACTCTTCGTCAAACAATCGCGTGACCAGAGCGGGAGAATGTTCGACCGGTTTGCCATCGTCGCCGGCGACTTGCACCTTGTGCCGTACACGCTGGGCAATCATCAGGCGATAGATTCGATCGGTAGCCAGGTCTTCCATGTAGCCATCGAGCAGGCTTGCGCCTTTTCCGTTGAGCACGCCGTTGCGATAACGAATCACCGTGCGCACCGCTGCTCGCGTTCCGGCGAGGGTTATTTCGCCAACACCCTTCGGGATGGGCCGCAGATCGGGATGCGAATTGGGAAGCTTCGGTCGCTTCGCGATCTGATTGGGATACGGAAACTGCGCAACCGCGATCTCGTTCTGATCTGGATGACCCGTCCACGCTCCGTCCATCAGGCAGTCGGCTTCGTTCTTCTTGTCTTGTTTCAGAACCTTCATCGCGCGCTCGTTTAATTCTTTGTCGGCGCGGCTGGGAAAAAGCGCAGTCATACCGCCAATCGCTAAAGCTCCGTGTTTGTGGCAAACCTCCGGCATCAACGTACGGAAGTTTTGAAAGAAGGCCACGTCGTGCGGGATGGTGTTGCGATCGGGCAGAATCCAGTTCGGATCCTCGATCATAAAGTCGATCAACGAGGCCATGTAATCCCAGCGGCCCAGGTTCAATCCCAGGCAATGCTCGCGAAGATTGAAAAGAAATTCTTCCATCTGATAAGCCAACGGGTGAGCCTCAACCAGTGCCATGCACTTGATGTAGTCCTTGGGCAAGCCTTTCTGTTTGGCGAACACCTGGAACAGGTCGCGCCACCAGAAGGCTTCCTCGGCAGACTCGCTCTTGGGGATGTACACAGAGAAATTGTGCGGCAGCGACGCGGGATCGATCTGGTACCAGATCAAAGCCAGATCGAACAGGGAAGCGGACATGATCTCGTTTGGGATAACTCCGCCCTGGCTGACGTGCAAACCGCGGGGACGAACCCAAGTCACGGTTTTCGAGCGCTGCACCGTGACTTTCTTTTTGCGCTTCTTGTCGTCGTAGCTGAGTTCATATTTGTAGGCAGCGAGAGTATTTCTCACGCCCAGCATAGTTTGATCCCAGGCGTTCGCCATGGAGTCTTCCAGGTCGATCATGACGGCGGGCGATCCGGAGTTCAGCAACTTGACAGTCAACTCGGCGTCGTCGGCTGGACCAGTCATTTGATTGCGCTGATCGGCGCACCAATCGGGCACTTCGATCTGCCAATCTGAGGTAGTTGCTTCCGAGGCCGAAAGGTAATTCGGCGGATGCCCACGATGCGACGACTGCAAGGCCTGGGCGCGTTTTGCAACCAACTTCTGCTGCCGGGGAGTGAATTGCTGGTGCAGAGGCACCAGGAAGTCAAAGAATCCCTTGGGGAGATCCTTGTGGGGATTGAACCCCACCGGGGCGTAGTTCATAGATTGCGAGGTGTTTTCAGTATGCGATGCCATAGGATGAAATCAACTCAGCGGATGTGCTCAAGCGCATCATTGACGGCGCCCTCTTCCGGCCGGCACTCATGCTTTTCGAAATCGGCTTGCAGCTGGGCTTTGGCCTTATCCGCATCAACAATAAATTCTTGCCGGGTTCGAAACGCGAGCTTGCAAACATCGCAATATGCAGTGTTCGGAGTACTCCCGATAAAGCGGACGATTCTGAGCTTGCGGTCGGACATGCCGACATCATGGCAGCGCGCTGTTGCGGAGTCAAATCGAGCGTGAGGGAACTTGGCCGGAGTTAAGTTCCGCGCGGGCCCGGCTGGTTGTCACGATTCGAAACGATTACTCCTGACTAACCCTCTTGACAGGCCGGGGTGATGTCAGAGTCATCATCTTCCGTACGCTGAGAAAAGTCTTCTTGACAGGCTGCGTTTTAATGTGATAAACCCGCGCGTTGAACTGGTCCGCTCATCAGACCGGACAAGCACCCATTCGCAACATCTGGAGAGTTTTTTGGTTCGCCGCCCGAACGGACAGTGGAGAGCGCGGCTTTCATGTCCGCGTGCATCAAGGGCAGGTTCGCGTTGCAAATCGTCCCGGGAGAGGAAGCACATGCGCTCATTATCAAAGTCTTTCGCGCTTCTGGTCGTTTTCATGGTGACGGGTTTGCTTGCCCGCGCTCAAGGCACGCAGCCCACGAGCAAAACGGGTGATGCTGGCTCCGAGACTGCCACCAAGGCAGAAGTCAACCAGTTACGCAGCGAGGTGGCCGCGCAGCGCCAGACCATCGAGGAACTGAAAACTCTAGTGGAGAAACTGGCGGCGGGACAGGCGCGGGCATCCGATAATGCCCCGGCCAGCGGTGCAGCCCAGATTCGACCAGTGGCGGCGGCGCCGCCTGATGCTCCCGGCCCCGGCGCTATTCATCTCATGAATGCTGTTCTGCTCGAACCCGGTCCTGCGCCGGAAGTAGCCGTGGTCGATCAGGCGCCATCCGCTTCCGCTCCGAAGAAAGATATTCCTCTCACCGCAGGATGGAATGGCGAACACTTTTTCATCAAGAGCGCGGACGGACAGTTCAGCATAAGCCCTTATGGTTATGTGGATACCGACTATCGCGCCTACAAAGGCGACGGCGCGCCTTCTGACACGTTCATCTTGCGCCGCGCTCGTTTTGGTTTTCAGGGCAACTTTGGTTCTCACTTTAATTTTGCGCTGCTCACCGACGCTGCCAGTACAACCGGATCGATCATACGTGACGTCTACCTTAACGTGAGGATCCGGCCAGAGTTCCAGTTCCAGGCCGGCCAGTTCAAGACGCCGTTTGCCCAGGAGTCTGGAACCGGCGCCACCAACCTGGACTTCGTCGAACGCGGATTTCAAGCCTTGTTGTACCCCTCAGCAGCATCGGCGTACCGCAGTCCCGGTATAGCCTTCCACGGAGATATCGACGGCGGTGTCGTGCAGTACTGGGTGGGAGCATTCAACGGCAAAGGCTACGCCCAGGCGAACAACACGAATCAACCGGAAGTAATTGGGCGGCTGCGCTTCTACCCGTTCCGGAAATCCAAAGATGGCTGGCTGAAGGAACTTGCCTTTGGCGGATCGGCTGATCGAGCGCGATCCAGGGGGCTTTCCGGGGATCGAAGCTTTAGCGGAAATCTGCCGGGCGGAGTTTACGATTTCTTCCCGCAGTTCGCCATCAACGGACCGATCCAACGGTACAACGGTGAGTTTACTTACATCAAGTCGGCGTTCGCTCTCCGTGGCGAATTCGATCAACTCAATATGTCACGCAACAACGTTGGCTCCGAGCAGGTTGGGGGGATTGGTTTCCTGAGTCTGCCGTCCATCATCGCCAAGGCTTGGGATCTTAGTGCGACGTATTTGCTGACGGGCGAAAAGCAACCAGAAAACGGCACCCCGCGGGTAAAGAATCCGACGTTCGGGCCCGACACTCCTGGTGGCAAGGGACGCGGGTTCGGAGCTTGGGGAGTTGGTTTCCGGTACATGGGCATCCAGGCCAAGGAACCGGGCGCGGACTTCTTGAACTATTACACGCCCGGATTTGTGCCCACGTTTAATTATCACACCGACGAGTTTACTTTTGGGGTCACCTGGTATCCCAATTATTGGGTCAAGTACCAGGTCAACCTGGGTATTGATCAGTTGAAGGAGCCGAGCACGATCGGCGCGGAGCCCCAGAACTATTACGTGGTCTTGCAGCAACTCCAGTTCAGGTTCTAGTCCGCTCCACATCGCGGATGGGACGGTTGACAAGTTCGGTAGATGCCGGGGCCGGCGGCAGGCCGGTCCTGAAGGGAAATCGGAGGAGGGAATTCGAATGAGACCGAGGATTCTTCTTACTATTCTTTTCACCGTGCTGTTTGTGCTTCTGAGCGGATGCGGCACTACGCCGAATTGCCCTACGTGCGGCACGACGATCAACGGTGTTTACTCGATCATCAACGTCATCCCCGTGCCCGAGCATAATGCAACCGGCGAGCCGGGCGGTCCGTTCAACTCTTTTGACATTAGCTGGATATCGCCTCCTCCGGCCGGAGGGTTATCGGGCGTAGACAATCTCGACTACATTTCCGACCGCATTGGCGTCGCCGTACAAGTCATCGATACCGCCCAGGATCTGGCGGTGAATTCGATTCAAGGCTCCAACGCCGTCGCCGGCGCGGGCAACGGAGCGAGTCCCTGTCCCCAACTCCCGCCCCCGGCTGGAAGTACTCAAGGTCTGGACATCATCCCGCCCATCGTGGATGTGTTCGGCAATTTCACCCGCTACGGATGCAGGACGGACATGTCGACGGCTAATCTCCGGACCCCGCCTCAACCTTCGGGACCGACTTTCCACCTCATCACCGGTTTTGGAGCGAATCACAACTTCGGAGGATTCCCCGGGGCGCAGTGCTGTGCTTCTCGTGCCAATGGGGTGAATCCAATGTCGGGTCCGGACGGCCTTGAGGTAAGTGCGGACGGCAATACTCTGTTCGTCGGCAATGGCGACTCTTCTGTCGCCGTGTTTGATCTGACCACGATGAACCTTGGCGCAAGTCCAATACCCACTCCACCCACCATCTTGGCCACCATACCCACAGGTGTTGGGGCGGATTACGACGGGCCCCAGGGCATCTCCGGGTGCATTGCCTCCTGGAACGGCGAAGCGGGATCCGCCACCGATTGCGGGGATGACCGCGCCGACGAAATGTCATTTGACAACGTCCATCAGGTTCTCGCCGTCATTAACGGGGATCCGGGATTCCCTTTCATAACCTTCATTGACATGTCGGGTGTCGTGGCCCGGAACCCTGCGGACACGCTCCAGAGGCAGCACTGTTTGCCGATTGACCAGACCCTGGCGTACGGCCCATATCCGCCGGGTTTCAACCCAGCGACTTATCCTCTTCAGGGCTCAGGCACAGGTGTGCCGCCGTCGATACAGCTGGACCCGGGTAACGGCGGGTCATTCAACCCCCCCAGCTGCATTCTCGGGCAGATTTATTACGACGGCGCGGGAGGCACGGCCTCGGGAGGAGTTGGACTCAACAACCCGCCGACTGCCGTGGACACCGTTGGTGCTACGTTCCCGTGCCCGGATCCTTCGAATCCGCATGTCTTCAGCGGCGTTTCTGGATCGGCAGCAGCGGATGGTCCCTTGGGCTTACTGGGCGTCGGAACTACACCGAGCGGTGTTTCCTACACTATCCCCTGTCACCACGGCCCCATCCTCGACCAGAACTTGGGGACATTCTGCAGCCAAACTGCCCCCACCGGCGCTTGTGCCGGCGCCATAGCCCCAGCCGGTTTGGGCGGGATGGTCTGGGACCCCAACTCCGGTCTTCTGCTGCTGACGAATGAGAATTCAGTCGGCAACATCAACATTGGGAGTGTCGATGTCATCGATCCCCAGCTGACAGACACCACTTGCGGCGGGGTCTCCTGCGGACCTGTCGTGGTCAACAGCATCGTGATCCCGAACTGCATGCCTACCGGTGTCAGCCATGGCCCGGGGAACAATTTTCTCGTAGCCTGTGCTGACCACGATGGCAAAGCATTTCCTCCCAACGAGTACATAATTAGTTTCACAGCGCCGGGCACTGACATCAACTGCGTTACTGCGCCGCTGACCAACTGCGTGGAAATCAACAACGTTGGCGGCGTGGACGAGACCTGGTACAACCCCACCGACAACAAATACTATCTGGCAGCGCGTGACATGCTTCCCAGTGCGGTGATGGGCGTCATTGATGCGGGCACAAACGACTGGCTTTACAATATGCCGACCGGATCGAATGCGCACAGCATCTCAGTAGACCCCAAGACTAACCATGCTTTTGTTCCGCTGCAAGCGGGCGCGGTCTGCTCGAGTCTGGCTTCCTACGGTTGCGTCGGGGTCGCTGCCCAACAATGAGAAAGCGCTCGGTGGTATAGTTGCCTCAGGCATGAAGCTCGGAGAAGTTTATGGAGATTTGTCTTAGAGCATCCCTGCGGAAGGTTGTACTTGGGTTGTCAGTTCTTGCCGTGGCGGGCATGCTGGTTGGCGCAAGCGAGGAAGCTGCACCCAAACCGACTGATGTCCCAGCAACCGTAATCGCCCATCTGCCTTTGCCGCAAGCGACCGGAAGCCAGATGTTGCTGCAGCGCGAGAACGGCAAACGTTATCTTTACGTGCAGCAAGCAGGAAAGCAAGGGTTCATGGTGGTGGATGTTTCCAACCCCGAGAAGCCCGACCTCTTAAAGCGCACTGCGGAACCGAATCAGTCGACCTCAGGTAATCTGGAAATAGTCAGCTCCCAGGTAGCCATTGCCGAAGCTCCGGAAAAAACGCCGACAACTCTCACCAGCAATCCACGTCGTACAGAGGTTGTTCGGGTGCTCGATTTGACCGATCCGCGCAACCCCAAAACGCTTGAGACGTTCAACAAAGTCACCAGCCTGCTTCCGGACGGCGGACACAGCCTGATCTATCTGACCAACGACGAAGGCTTGTGGATCCTCCGCTACAGTCATCCGATGCGGCTGGAGCCGGCCAAGAAAAAGCCCCCGTGCGATTCTGAAGCCGAAATCATGGCCATGCCCCCGGACTGCGACTGAGGAGTTCATCCGCTGAGGAGGGTCGTGAAGGCCAACCTCTAAGGGGCTGGTCGCACTGTGCAGTCCTTGTCGATGGTCTTGATCGAGGTGACGGTGAACGTCACCGGGGCTGCCGAACCCACTTTATCCATCGCGTCGGAACTTGTGCTCATCGTTGGGGACTCGCTCCCGATCGCTTCCACTCGTTGCCCCAGGTAGTGCCGCAGTCTTATCTTGCCGGTCGCGTCAAGTTGATAAGTCACAGCCGGATTTTGTTTCATCAGGATGTAGTCGCCGCCGAATCGGCTCACGCAGCCTTGCAGGGTAACCTGTCCGTTGGAATCCTTCGAGTTCTGCGGTTTCGAGTTGCCGGGAGCGTTATCCTGCGCCAGAACAACGGTGCCGGAAAGCAGCAGAACGACCAGTAATGTTCTCATCAAGATTTCTCCTCCTATTCAGTCAGATGATCTGGCGATAGCGCCAGTTGCAATCAATCTGCGCGGCGGGAAAAGCTACTTCACGTGTGTTTCCTGGTAGTGCACTAACTTCCATTGCCCGCCGCGCTTGACCCAAAGTTCGCTGATGTACACGCGCGAGAGGCGTATCGCCGATTTGGGCGGGAACTGCATGGTGCTTTCGTAGACCACGAAAGCAGCATCGGGCCCTAGAGGAGTTGCACTCAGCCCCCAAAGGGTGTAGTTGAAGACATTCGTGTCCGCAAGTTCGTTGATGGCTTGAGTCTTCGTCCGCTCGCCCCGGCCGTCGATTTCGACGCCTTCGTAGTCGTCGGCGAGGAGTTCGGCGTACGCTTTTTTGTCCTTCTTTTTCAGCGCCTCCCATTCCTGCTTAATCTTCGTATCGAACATATTATTCAATGCTGACGCCGCGGACGCGCTGCTGGATGGACGGCCAGTTTTAGCTTGCATCGTGGCCTGTTGCGCCAGACCCACGCACATCGGCCCCGCTATGCAAGCGATGACGAAGAAATTCCTCACAAGTCCTCCACAGCCACCAAAGCGAATTGTGCATACGCTTGCAGCCAACGTACGGAATCCTATTTCAATTGCTTGATTTTTTTTCTTACACCCTCGAGCAGCGGCGCAGGCAGTTCGGAGTAGCCTTCTTCAACCGCATAGCGCTGGCCGTCAGTGTATAGCCAATTCAACAGATCGCTTAAGGCGGCGGCCCGAGCCGAATCAGACGATGAAGTTCGCAGATAAATCCAGCTGAAACTGGCTATGGGATAAGCATCAGCTCCGGGAGCATTGGAGAGCGAGGCGGAGAAACCAGTCCACCCCGGCGCTTCTGCCGCCTTGCATGCCGCCGCCAGACTTTCAGTGGATGCGGCGACAAACTTACCGCTGGGATTCATCACCGCAGCCTGGGGAATACTGTTCTTCACGGAATACTGATACTCGACGTAGCCGATGGCGCCGGGATTCTGTTTTACCTGGTCTGCCATATCCGAACTGCGTTCCGCCGCCTCTCCGACAGGCCAATTGGGGGAAGCAGTGGTGCCGATCTGGGCGCGAAACTTGGAACTAGCCTTGGAGAGAAACTCAGTAAATACGTAATTGGATCCCTTTCCCGCGGGCCGGTTGACCACTTGGATCGGTCGACTCGGAAGGGCAATCGTGGGATTGAGCTTCGCGATTTGAGGCGCATTCCATGTCTTCACACTACCGAGGAAGATCTCGGCCAGCACCTCCCCTGAGAGCCGGAGTTCCTGGTGGATCTCGGGGAGGTTGTAGATGGGAACGATTCCGATGAGCACGACCGGCAGTTCGATCAAACCCTCTTTCCGCTCCTTATCGGTAAGTTGAGCTTCCCCGGCAGCGAAATCACCGGCACCGTGAGAGATCTGCGCGATCCCCTCGCTGGTGCCGACGGTGAGGTAGCGCATCTGAAGGTTGGGATTGCGCTTGCCATACTCCTTGGCCCATCGGCCGTAGAGAGGCGCAGGCACACTCGATCCGGTTCCCACCAGGACGAGCGCTTGTTGCGCTTTGGCAGGAGCGATGCGCAGCCCCAGGATCAGAACGGACAACAGCCAGGCATATGAGAGCAAACCGCGACTAGGAAGTCGCCGGGCAATGCCCGCGCCAGAAGAGTTTGCGGGTACTTTCATTGTGGTTCTCCCTGATCGCCGCTACACTGTTCAAAAGAAATCATGGTCTTGGCCAGCGGAGTACCGCGGCTCGCGGACGATTGTAAGTTAACACCGTTTTGGGCTGAAGAATAGCACGAAGGCTGCACTGACTCATGTCGCATAATCACGATGAGTTTGAAAGTTTAGCGCGCGAGCTGCAATCCGCACAGGAGATGGGCCGGATGATCGCGGTTCCCCCCTCTGGGCGCCCCGGTTTCGATCTCGACACGGCCTACGAGGTCGAGGCGGTGCTGAAACGGTTCCGTGAAAGCGACGGTCACAGAGCCGCCGGTCGGAAAGTCGGTTACGCCAACAAGGCGATGTGGCGCGTGCTTAAACTTGATACCTTGGTTTGGGCCCACATGTACGAGGACACGGTGCATTACAGCGACGGCAACTCCGGCGCCGTTTCAGTCGCTCATCCCCGCTCGCTGAAGGTCGAGCCCGAGATTGTTTTCGGCTTGAAACACCCGGTCGAGGGCGAGAGTTCCGATGCCCACGCTGCGCTTGAGGCGAGCGACTGGCTGGCGTTGGGATTCGAAATCATTGATTGCCCTTTTCCCGATTGGAAATTTCAGCCCAGCGATTTCGTTGCGTCGTATGGACTTCACGCGGCGCTCGTTGTCGGCGAAAGACTGCAAGTGCGCCCCGATCTGATCGCCAAACTGGTGGAGGAGTTGCCCCGGTTCAAAGTACGAGTGTCGAAGAGCGGGGAGTTTGTGGAAGAAGGATCGGGCAAGAACTCTTTGAAGAGCCCGGCACTGAGCCTGGCAGAACTCGGCGCGGCCGTCGCAAAGCGATTCCCAGCTGAGCCGCTCGTCGCTGGTGAAATCGTCAGCTCGGGCACGCTTACTGCTGGACACCTAACCACAAGCGGCGATCTCTGGACATTGGAGGTAGAGGGGCTCTCGCTGCCGCCTCTACTTCTGCGCCTAGTGTGACCGGGGATCAAAGGTTGTAATCCTTTCGTAAGGGTTTCCCCTTGGCAACGCTGCTAAAATCGATCCAAGCGCAACCATACAAAAGAATTTAAGGTGTTCATGTACCCCTCCCTCAGAGCCGGTGTGGTCTTGCTGCTCTGGGCAGCGGTGTGTTCACCTGGTCCGCTCTCCGGCCAGGCTGCGGGCGTGCCCTCGGTTCGGCGAGTGCGAGTGCTTGATTCCCGAAACCAGGTTGAAATCGAAATCGAGACCAGCGACCGCGTGGTTCCTCAGATCAACGCATTAACTGGCCCCGATCGTCTGGTGGTGGATTTTGTCAACGCGGTCCCCGGCCCTCAGCTGCACAATCAGCCCGTCAACCGCGGAGAAGTGAAGAGCCTGCGCGTGGGTTTGTTCTCTTCAGATCCGCCGGTCACGCGGGTTGTCCTCGACTTGAACGGTCCGCAGCGCTATCAGGTTTTTCCGTCGGGAAGAACTGTGATCCTCAAAGTCGGAGGAACCGCAGGCACGGAAGTGGCCAGATTGAGTGGTGCCCAAGGGGCGGCTCTGCAGAATGCCAATTATGCCGTCCAGGCTGTGCACTCTTCTGCTCCGGTGCCACCTCCGGTGAAGCCGCCGCTAGAAGTTTCATTTCAAAGTGGGATGCTGTCGATCAGTTCCAACAAAGCCAGCCTGTCCGAAATTCTTTCGGCGGTGCACGATCGCACCGGAGCAGAGATCGCGATTCCGGCGGGCGCGGAGCAGGAAAAGGTCATGGCCGAGCTTGGCCCGGCGCCTGCTCCAGAAGTTCTGGCTCACTTGCTGAACGGTACGCAATTCAATTTCCTGATTCTGAGTTCGCCAACCAATCCCGGCGGCTTGGACCGTGTTATTCTCACCGCGCGCCCGAATGGACCTGTGCCAACTCCTCTGCCGCAAGCCCAATCCCTGACCAACGACGAAGATGGAGCCGACGTTCCGCCCGCAGCTGCACCCGTGACCCGTACGTTGCCGCCGACTCCGAGCCCAGCGAACGAAGTTCCCGCAAATAACGATCCTCCGAATTAGAGAACGGATTTTTCTGGGTTGGTTTCTATCGATTCGAGGGGATGGTTTCGCCACGCCGATTTGCTCATCAATCGAAGCGACTCACACTACGGCGGCGTGATCAGCCGGATCGGCACAGGAGAAGTTCCAAGTACAGGCGAGTTTGTAGCGTCGTTGCTGCATCCCGAAACGTTCATCACGTATATAACAGGGTGTCCATTGGCGTTGAGGTATTGGATGAAGACTTGCAAGAAACCGACGATCGTAACGTTCGGTTGGTTGCCCGCGGCCAACGCACTGCCATCATAGATTGGTAGAGTAGCAATCGAGCTACTGGTGGTGACGATGCCGTTATTAGAAACCAGACCATCCTGGACCAGCGGGTTGTCAGAACCAGCCTTGATTTGAAACGGGAAGGATCCTGTATCTAGCTGGTCTTGCCCGTTGCCCACCCCCTCTGCCGTGGCATGAGTTAAACACTGCACCGCTGTGCCCGTGTCCCCACTAGAACTATGTGGATTTACAGGGTTCTCCGTCAGGTCGACTTGTGTTGTGCCCAAGCCAGCGGGAACTCCGCACGTGTAGGCTGTGGTTTGATCACAGCCTGCGATCGCCTCTTGGAAGGTGTCATCGGTCGCGCAAGAGGGAACGGCAGTGGGCGTTCCTTGAACCAATGCTGGAAGGTACTCGATGGTGCCCCCAGCGCTTGTCGGTGGTCCCGGGTAGCTGAGCATGTTCGTGTTCTCGCAGTTGCTTTGGCCGTGGCGACAGTCGGCGGTCAAAGTGAAAGTCTCGCCAATCACTCCGGGAGAAAGCCCCGCGTTCTTGATGGCTCCGGTCGTTGGATCGACAAACGGATTGCCGCTGTTTGTCGGATCCTTGTTCGGGATGATCAAAGGCTTCACACATCGCGGCTGCACCGGAATCATGCTGCCCGCCACGCTGGCCGAATTCGACGAATTGAATACCTCGGCGGTGGCGGTGGCGACGGCGGTGGTATTTGAGAAGTTGCCATTCGGGAACAACGTAAAAACGCGAGCGAAGAAGATTGGCAGTTTGCCGCTGGTGACGGTGACGGTGACTACGGGATTCACGCCGAAGGCTGCTCCCGCACCCGAGCAATTGGTGGTAGTCGCTCCCGCGTTTCCGCCGCCGTATTTCACAGATACGTCAGCGCCGGTGGCCGCGACGCCGCTGATCAGGTTCTGTTGAGCCACATTGATCGCGGCCAGAGTGGCGGGGCTGCTGGCGCCGCCACAGACCGTCTGCCATGAACTGCTCGCGTTCGTCGGGTCTCCTGTGATGCCAGAGATCGAGATCATTCTCGCCGCCGTAAGGGCCGCCGCATCCGCGGCGCGCTGAGCTTCGTTCTTAGCTTGATAAAGGGTGCCAATGTCGATCGAGAGCGCAGCTAGGGCGATGATCGTGACCAAAGCCACCGTTACCAGCGCCATTGTGAATCCGCGCTCGCCAGAGCGTGGATTCGGGCGAGTTCGTTGGCGTTGGCAACGGATTAGCGGCGGCAGCATGCGTGTTCCCTCAATTCTCGTTAAATGCGGAAGCCGTGGTTGTAATGCCGGTCGGACCGATGAACGTAATGCCCAGCAGACCGGTGACGCTGCTGTATTGCCACTTGTATGGGTAAAGAATGGTGACGCAAGTGCCAACCAAATTTACTGTATTACCGCTTATTGCCTGCGTTTTGACGCAGCCCCGGTTAATGGTGAGCGTCAGCGTGCCGCTTGGGCCACCGCCGGGACATCCCGTGACGGTTGAGACCCAAGTAAGAGTGCCACCGGTTTGCGTTGGAAGAGTGCCGCTCAAGCCACAATCGTTCAGCTTTTCCGATATCAGGTAGTTATCGACGACGTAGAACGCGTCGAGCACAGATGCGGGCTGCGCACCCGATGGAGTGCCCACATCATTGGCGGGATCGGATGCGGCGACCCGCGCAGCTTCGCGCGCTGCGTTCGTAAGCTTCTGCTTCAGGGAAATCGCTCCGCTGAAATCGAAAATGCCCACCACGAAGAGCACAAGCAAAGGTAGCGAGAGAGCGAACTCTACAATCTGGGAAGCGCGGTCGTCGGCCCAGAGCCGCCGGAATGCACGCACCTTCCCAACTGAATGATGAAGACAGTTGCTCATTGAGTTTCCGCCCGCATCTGGGCCTGCGCCCGCAGCTTGATGGTCTGATTATTCAAAGAACTGAACGGCAGCCAGAATTTGTACGGATATTGGAAGCTCACCGAGACGCCGCACTCTCCAGCGGCGCCGTTGACGGGAGCCGACAACTGAATATTATCCTCGAGCGCGGGCTTGCTATTGCCGTTCGGGTGGCTTACGCCCTGGACGCAAATGTTGTTGATCTCACTGCTGTCACAGGCCACTGTGGTCGAGCTACAACTCGTGGTAGTAGCGGTGGGAGAACAGGCGCACAGCGCGGGGGAGACTGTGGGCGGCCGCAACTGCGTGGGATCGAGGTGAGCGGCCTGCATGGCGCTTTGCACCGCACTCCAGGCATTTGCCGACGGATTATTCGAGCCCCCGCACGTCGTACAGACCGGTGCCACCGCGGCACGCGCACCTTCCCGTGCTGCGCGCGTAATCGTTCCGTAAATCCGGAAGCCTTGCCCAAACCAAAGGATGGCGAGAAAGATCATGAAGAACAGGGGCAGGATCATGGCAGTTTCCGCGATCTCGGAAGCGTCCGCGCTTCGCGTCAGATCGCGCAATGTTGTCCAACCTGACCGCTTCATCGCTATCTCGCTCCCCAGATCTTCGCGACGCCGAAAAGCAACGTTGTCAAGGCCAATGCTACGCCATAAGGCACCTTCAGGGATTGCGGATTATCCAGCGAAACGTCCGCCCCCGGCATCCGAAGCGTCAACATCGACAGGAACAGCTTGCCGATATTGCGCAGCGTTTCCTTGAATCGTCCTTTGTATATCACCAATCCCAAGGCCATAATCCCGGCCACAAAGACCGAGCCCATCAGCAGATCCACCAGCACTTGCCAACCGACGAAGGCGCCCAAGGCCCCCGCCAATTTCCAGTCACCCGCGCCCAGGCTGCGGAGAAAAACGAATGGCAAAAGCACCAGCAACCCGAAGCCTGCGCCCAGCAGGGAAGCCTTGAGCCCGGCCCTGCCGTTCACCAGCACATTCACCGAAACTCCGATGAGGAATCCGGGAACGGTCAGCCAGTTCGGAATGCGGCGGCTGCGCCAGTCTGTCCACCCGGCAATCAGCGCCAAGGCGACCGCTAACCCCAGCACAACCGCCTTCAAATCGACCTCGATTCGCACCGGGATCGTCTGCTTCTCACCTCAATCTCCCGGAATGAATGCAAGGGCTCAACCTCCAACAACTCTCGACTACGGGGAAATAGGCGGCTCCCGCTTCGCCCAACCAGACGCCGAAAACCAAGCCAGACGGCCTTCTGCGGCGGATTTTCACATAGCGCGTTACCGAAGTCAATGGACCAGGGAAAAGGTTTCAAGGTTTCAAGGTTTCAAGGTTGCAAGGTTTCAAGGTCCATAACGTAAGACTTTCTGCGAAACGTCGAAGCTGGGATATGCTCCAACAACAAAGGCCCGGAATCTATCCGGACCTATTGTCATTGAAAGATTGGAACCTTGAAACCCTGAAACGTTGCTGCCTGTCTTGAGCCTACCGATTGAATGCTCCGGCTGCATTGTGCTCAGCCACGATGCGCTTCGCGCTGTCGGCCAGAGCCTTCGCCTGCGGAAGTAAATCCAGACCTTTCAGCACTTCCGGATCCGATTCTGCCCGCACCTTCATTCCCTCATCCTCACCAAATGCGTCGACAAAGATTTCCGCCTTGATATTGGACTTGATCCAGTCATTGTTATCGACCAGGTCTGCCTGGGTGTAGGAAATGTTGGCCTCGTCCAGTGACTTGCGAAAATCTTGCATGATCGCGTCATCGACCTGGAAGCCCTTCGTGGGATGATGATCCACAACGTAGCGCTTGGCGAAATTGAAGAACGCGTAGTGCTGCAGGAGCGTGTCCTGAAAGTGATTGCTCTTGATCGGAGGAATCACCACATCCGGCGTGATGCCGCCTCCGCCGTAAACCGTGCGTCCACTGTCAGTCAACTTCACTTCGCGATTGGCGTTGCTGCCCGACTCCGCCTCGCGGTTGTAGTAGTAATCGTAAAGCGAAATGTTGCTGTAGTCGCGCTGGATCAGGCGTCCGCTCGGCGTGTAATAGTGAGCCGTGGTGAGAGCCAACCCTGTGTTCTCCGACAATGGATACACGGTCTGTACCAGGCCTTTGCCAAACGTGACTTCACCCACGATCAATCCGCGATCGTGATCCTGAATCGCTCCGGAGACGATCTCTGCCGCGGACGCGGTCAAGCGGTTCACCAGCACCACCAGCGGATAATCCTTGCCTCCGTTGCCATGCTGTGCCACATAGCGTTTCTCCGCCGATGCGCGGCCATGGTGAGAAACGATGAGCTGATTTTTCTTGAGGAACTTGTCGGCCACGCCCACGCCTTCGCTGAGCAGGCCGCCGGGATTACCGCGCAGATCGAGAATCAAACCCTTGAGATCGCCAAACTCGTCCAGAGCTCTCGAAACTTCTTCTTCCGTGGTTTCGTTGAATCCGTTCACGTGCATGTAGCCGATTCCCGGCCGGATCAGGAAATGCACGTCCACGCTGTAACGCGGAATCTCGTCGCGCACTAGCGTGAACTCCATCGGCTTCTCCACGCCTTCGCGCGAGATGCTGATGTGCACCGTCGTGCCTTTCGGCCCCTTGAGCATGTCGGCGACTTCGGTGGTGCCCATGTTCTCGGTAGACTTGCCGTCTACGGCGATGATCACGTCGCCGGGATGAATCCCGGCTTTATAGGCGGGCGTGCCGTTGAAGGGAAAAATCACGATGACCTGGTTGTTGCGCGGCCCTACCGTCATGCCCACGCCGTAGTACTTGCCGCGCTGGTCCTCGCGCATCAGCGCGTAGGATTTGGGATCGAAGAAATTCGAATGCGGGTCGAGCGCGTGCAGCATTCCCGGGATGGCTCCGTTGTAAATAGCCTTGTCCGGGTTGACTGGCTCCGCGTAGTTTTCCTCGACGATCGAGTAGACATCCGCAAACTGTTTCAGGCTATCTTTGACGTCGGAGTCGCTGTCTAGTGACGACTGCTGCCCCGTACGCTGGGCGAAAAGAATCCCCAGAAAACCGCAGGCAAGAAGAAAGAAGACTACGAGAAAGAGGGACCGGCGAGAACTACGTGCCATCTTGAATTTTTCCTTCGATTGAGGGTTGTCGAACTACCCCAGCTACCGTACTGAATACACGCAGTATATCACCAGGTTAGACGGTCCCGGACCGGGATAGTTACCAATGGTAACCATCCCGCCGACGCGACCCCTGTTAAGATGCCGCCGGCAAGTTTAAGGTTCCTCAGCTTCTGCTAGTCTTGCGAGGGTGGACCGCGACATAACGCTGAAACCGCTGGGCGCTGGTCTCCGCGTTGCCGCCTTTCCGTTCCCGCATTATGATGAGGCGATGAGCTTTTCCGACACTATCTTCCTGTTCTTCCTGGCCCTCATTCTTTTTGGGCCGAAGAAGTTGCCGGGGATGGCTCGCCAAGCTGGCCGTCTGCTCGCCGAACTGCGGCGGGCCTCAAACGAATTCAAATCGCAGATCGAAACCGAAATTGCGCACCTGGACGTCGAGAAGCCGACGATCCTCCCACCCAGCACGCCGCCGCAAGGAACTGTCGCCAGCGCTACTTCAAGCCCCGTAGCGAGCGATTCTGTTCCGCACCAGCTCGAGTCGCCTGACAGCCCGGACGCTCCCGCGGAACATTCCATTGAAAACCAGGCCGCTTCAGCCAGTTTGAATCCTGACACCTCATCGAGTTCAACTCCGGCCGCCGAGAACGTCGCTGATCCCACAACGCCGCAGGAGTCGCATGTTTGATACTGCCGCCGATGCCTCGGGCGTTGAGCCCAAGCACGATGCCATGCCCACCATGGGCTTTCTCGATCACCTCGAGGAGCTGCGCCGCCGCCTGGTTTACTCGATTGCCGCCGTGGCTGTGGGATTTTTCGCCTGCTGGGGTTACCGCGAGAAAATCTACGCCATCATGCAGAAGCCGATCATGGACGCCCTCAAAGCCAACGGCCTGTCGGAAAAACTGGTCTATCTGAATCCCATCGATCCCTTCAACCTTTACTTGAAGATTGCCGCGCTGGCTGGTCTATTCCTTACTTCACCCTTTGTCCTCTATCAAGTCTGGATGTTCATTTCTCCCGGCCTCTACCGCAACGAAAAGCGCTACGTAGTTCCTTTCATGGCGTCGACGATCGCTTTGTTTAGCGCCGGAGGATACTTCGGCTACCGGATCGTTTATCCCCGGGCCTTGGATTTCCTCATCGGCTTTGGAAGCCAGTTCCAGCCCATGATCACCATCTCCGAGTACACGTCGCTGTTTCTCAGCATTATTCTGGGCATGGGATTGATCTTTGAGATGCCGATTCTTATTTTTTTTCTGGCGCTAATGGGCATTGTCAGCGCCGGCTTCATGTGGAAAAACTTCCGCTACGCCATTTTGATTATTTTCATCGTCGCGGGAATCGTGACACCGAGTCCTGATCCCGGGAGCATGTGCGTTTTCGCCGCTCCCATGGTGGCGTTGTACGGCCTCAGCATCGGCATCGCCTGGTTGGTCCATCCCAAGCAGCGACAGGCCCGGAGAGACAAACAAGCCACTTAAGATTCCAGTGCCAGCCGGAGTCGATTCCGAGGCTTTATTCGGTAATATCGAAAACCAGAAGGGTAAAAGACAAGTAATGAAGGCGATCCTGAGAAAGAGAAAGCTCGGTGGGATAAACCTTCTTCCCATCCTCTTGCTCTCGTTCGCCGTCGCCTTGTTGGCTTGCGACCGTCACAAAGATGCGAGCCCAACAGCGGCACAGACCAAGGCCCCAGCCGGTTCGGACGACGCACCCGCCACAAAACTTTCACTGCCACCCGATACCGGTCCGCCGCCCGCGATTGATTCTGCCCGCGCGTTCGAATACGTAAAAGAAATCGTAGCCTTCGGCCCGCGCCCGCTGGGCAGCGCAAATCATAAGAAGGTCGAAGACTACATCCTCGCCCATCTCAAAGGCGACGAGGTTGAAAACGACACGTTCGTTGCCGATACGCCCGAGGGAAAGTTTCCCGTTCACAACATCATCGCCAAGTTTCCCGGGACGAAAGACGGCATCATCGTGATCGCCAGCCATTACGACACGAATTATCCGCTCCGCAAAACATCTTTTGTGGGAGCCAACGACGGCGCTTCATCGAGCGCCCTGCTGCTCGAATTCGCGAACCAACTCCGCGGCAAACCTCGCGACGGATACAGTGTCTGGCTGGTGTGGGATGACGCTGAAGAGGCTATACAGCCCGACACTGAGGTCAACTTCCTTGACGACAGCCTCTACGGCATCCGTCACCTGGCAGAGAAATGGGAAGCCGACGGAACCTTGAAGAAGATCAAGGCATTCCTGTTGGCAGACATGATCGGAGACGCCGATCTCAACATCGATCGTGATGGCGCTTCGACGCCCTGGCTCGAAGATGTGGTGTATGAGGCTGCCACCCGGCTGGGCTACCAATCCCATTTCTTCGCGCGCACCCTGGGCGGTATGGAGGATGACCACGTTCCCTTCCTGAAGCGAGGTGTGCCCTCCGCCGATGTCATCGACTTCGACTATGGCTATAACAACGTCTTCTGGCACACGACGCAAGACACGGTGGACAAGCTCAGTCCCAAGAGCCTAGAAATTGTCGGCGTCACCATGCTGGAGACAGTCCGCATTCTCGACAAGATGAACACGCTGCCGCCGAAGTGAGTCCGCAGCTTCCGTATTTTTCGATGAGCTTTTGCTCTTTTCCAGCATTTCGTTTCTAATGCAGCCGATATGAAAATGAAGGCCTTCTGGCTCTGCTTTATCCTGAGTGCTATTTGTCTTGCTGCCGCTCCTCCAACCGAAACCGATGATGAGGCCCACATTATTCAGGTCGCCCTGCAACCTTCTCCACTCGAAAGCAACCTCCACCATCTGACCGACGAAATCGGCGGCCGCGTGCCCGGCACACCCGCGATGCAACATGCCATCGAATGGGGAGTGAGAGCCCTTACCGTAGCCGGAGCCGACAGCGTTCACACCGAAGGTTTCACCATCCCGAACTCCTGGTCTGAGGGCGCGACCGAAATGACGGTGACTGCCTTCTATGAAGTCGGCGATGCCAAGGTCGGAGGATTGCTGCCGACGGTATTCCGCGCGCATGCAGTGTCGGTGGCATGGGCGCCGGCGCTGGCTCCCGTGAAGCACGTGCCGCTAGTCGATCTGGGCGACGGCAGCCCTGCTGACTTCGCGAAAGCCGGCAACATTTCCGGCAAGCTGGTGTTGGTGCATTCGGTTGTCCTCAAGACCTGGGACGATCTCTTCGCCGAATATTCGAAGGCCCCTCCGGTGATCGACGCGGCGGTTAAGGGAAAAGCCAAGGCCATCGCGTTTATGGCCACGCGGGAGCACGACATCCTTTACCGGCATACGAATTCCGCCGAGGGAGAAATTGACCGCATTCCCCAGGTGTTGGTGGCGCGCGAAGATGGCGAGCGCATGGCGCGGCTGTTGGCTTCAGGGCATCCAGTGTGGGTTGATCTCAGCATCCCTAACCAAATAGGCGGCCCGATCAAATCGGCTAACGTGATTGGGGAAATTAAAGGCAGTGAAAAGCCCGACGAGTTTGTCATTCTCGGAGCGCATCTGGATTCGTGGGAACTCGGCACAGGCGCGCTCGACAACGGCTGCAATGCTGCTCTGGTCATCGACGCGCTGCGCGCGATCAAAACCTCTGGATTGAAGCCGCGCCGCTCTCTCCGCTTCGTTCTTTTTTCCGGCGAAGAGGAGGGCTTGCTGGGCTCGCGGGCTTACGCTCGAGCCCATCGCTTCGAACTCGACAAAGCTGCAGGAGTCATCATTTACGATTCCGGAACAGGCAAAACCACGGGCTTTTCCGACGGCGGCCGCAAGGATGTGCTCGATACCGCCAAACGCCTCATCGCGCCACTGCAACAATTCGGCGTGACCAATATGAAAACCGACATGGAAGGGGGCACCGATCACTTTGATTTCATGCTGGAAGGCGTTCCGACATTCGTTGCCGATCAGGAGGAGGCGAATTATATGGAAAACTACCACGCCGTCTCCGACACCTACGACAAGGTGGACTTCGTGCAACTCAAGAAAAATGTAGCCGAGGCTGCCGAGTTCAGCTTCGCGCTGGCCAATCTTCCGGAAAAGATCGGACCTCGCTTTACCCGCGCCCAGATCGAGCAGAGCCTGCAAGAAAACCATAACGAGGAACTGCTTAAGTCTTCCGGCTTGTGGGACGCCTGGCAGAGTGGACGCCTGGGCCGGGAGAAGTAAAGCAATCAACAATTCTTGATCCTGCAGGGATGCCGTTGCTCTACTTCTGGATTCTCTTCAACCTGTTCGCGCTGGGCATGCTGGTGCTGGACCTGCTCGTCTTCCACCGTGGCGGCCGGGTTATGCGTTCGCGCGAGGCCCTTGCCTGGAGCGCCATGTGGATCGCCCTCGCAGCCACTTTCGGTGGACTAGTTTTCTTTTGGCAGGGCCGCCAGGTCGCTCTGGAGTTCATGACCGGCTATGTGCTCGAACTCTCGCTCAGCGTGGACAATCTCTTCCTCTTTCTGGTGATCTTCCGTTATTTCTCGGTGCCTGATCAGCATCAGCACTCTGTATTGTTTTGGGGAGTTCTCGGGGCGATCCTGATGCGCGGCTCCTTTATTCTTGCCGGTGTCAGCCTTATCCATCGCTTCCACTGGATCCTATATATATTTGGAGCCCTGCTGATTTATAGCGGCATCCGTGTGGGGTTTTCCGGCGAACATCAAATCGATCCCGCAACCAACCCGGCGGTGAAAGCTTTGCGCAGCTGGCTCCCGGTCACGGACGATTATCAGGGCAACCGTTTTTTTGTCCGGGGATGGAAGGGGAATCCCGGACTTTATGCCACGCCGCTCTTAATTGCTCTGGTCGTAATCGAAACCACAGACGTGCTGTTCGCCGTTGATTCCATCCCCGCCGTCCTCGCGGTCACGCTCAACGCTTTTATCGCGTATACCTCGAATGTGTTCGCCATTCTCGGCCTGCGTTCGATGTATTTCGCCGTTTCGGGACTGATGAAAGCTTTCCGTTTCCTTCATACGGGGGTGGCCCTGGTGCTGATTCTGGTAGGCCTGAAGATGGTCACCTCAGATCGCTTCCCGATTTCGACGCTGGTGACGTTGGCGGTCGTGGCCGGAGTTCTGGCAGCTTCCGTCATTGCGTCGGTAATGTTTCCAGAAAAAACTTCCCGGGCCTAGCCGACCAAAGCTCCATTGCCCATAGGCTATTATGGATTCCCATGGCGCAGGTCACCATCCATGTTCCTCCCCGGCCCTACCAGGCCCGCATTGAAAACGGCTTGCTGGCGCGGGCCGGAACCTTACTGGCGGAGTTGCTGCCGCAAGCCAGCAAAGTGTTTGTAGTCACGGTTCCTCCGGTGCGCAGGCGCTGGGGCGCAAAGCTGGTGCGCTCCCTCACCTCGGAAGGCTTCAAGCCCCAGGTAATCCAAATGCCGAACGGAGAACCTGCCAAGAAACTGCGCACGATCGAAAAGCTGGCCGAAAGATTGTCCCGGTTGGGCGCAGACCGCAAGGCGGTTTTGATTGCGCTGGGCGGCGGCGTGGTCGGCGATGTGACCGGACTGCTGGCGTCGCTTTATATGCGCGGCGTGGAACTGGTGCAGATTCCCACCACGGTTCTTGCCCAAGTGGATGCCTCGGTCGGCGGCAAGACCGCGGTGAATCTCGGGGCAGGGAAGAACCTGCTCGGAACATTCCATCATCCCCGCGCCGTGCTCATCGATCCGGAAGTCCTGCGCACGCTGCCGAATCGCGAGTTTCGCGCCGGATTGTACGAAGCGCTCAAGTGCGGCATCATCGGCGATCTCGATCTTTTTCTGCGCTTCGAACAGAAGCGGGCGCAAATCCTGAAGCGCGATCCAGTGGAGCTCGAAGGTCTCATCGCTCAATCGGTAAAGCTGAAGGCTGAAGTCGTTTCCGCGGACGAGCGTGAAGGCGGCTTGCGGCGGGTGCTAAACCTCGGTCACACGATCGGACACGCGCTCGAAGCGGAAACCGGCTATCACAGCCTGCTTCACGGCGAGGCTGTTGCTTGGGGCATGATTGCCGCAACCAACATCGCCCTCGCCGTTGGGCGCACCGACAGCGTAACGGCGGGCCGCATCGCCGACGCCGTACTCAGCCTGGGCCGCCTGCCGGAGCTCAAAGTGAGCGCGCGCAAGATTCTCGCGCGACTCCAGGCCGACAAGAAGACGCAGGGCGGTGTAGTGCACTTCGTGCTGCCGCGAGAAATTGGGAAAGTGGAAATAGCCTCCGACGTGCCGGACAGCGTGGTGATCAGTGCGGTCGAAGAATTGCGCCGCCTGTCCCACGGCGGATGGGGTAAATGAAACGCGCGGCTGAGCCCGAAAGAACGACCGTGATAGGCGCTGTTCCCGAGGGCGCCCCCGATGTTGCTTCGGCGGCCCGCGCGGTCCGCGAGATGTTCACCTCGATTGCTCCGCGCTACGACCTGCTTAATCACGTGTTGTCGTTCAACGTGGATCGCCTGTGGTGGCGCCGCACCGCACGCTCCTTCGCGCAAATTCTCGCTCGGCCGGACTCGCGTGTGCTTGATCTCTGCTGCGGCACCGGGGATATGACTTTTGCCCTGCGCAAGCAGGCAGGGAACTCCCCTCCCCAGGTATTCGGCGCCGACTTCTCCCACGCCATGTTGCAGCGCGCCCGCTCGAAGGCTCTCGACGAAGTCTCAACTGGCAAGTCGGCGCCACCGCGCTGGATCGAAGCCGACGCCCTCGTTCTCCCGTTTCCCGACCAGCATTTCAGTCTCGTGACCTCAGCTTTCGGCTTCCGCAATCTCGCCGACTATGATGCCGGCTTGCGCGAGATCGCGCGCGTGCTGCGGCCTGGTGGAGAGTGCGGCATCCTCGATTTCAGCGAGCCCAAGGGAGTCATTGGTCAGCTCTATCGCCTTTACTTCAGGCAGGTTTTGCCGCGCGTCGGCACCATGATTTCCGGCGTCCGCGGGCCGTATGCCTATCTCCCCGATTCGGTCGAGCGCTTCCCTGAGCCGCACGAGATGCTTGCTCGCATGCGCCTCGCCGGCTTCCGCGAAGCGAGTTGGACACCATACACATTCGGTATTGCAGGGTTGTATCGTGGAAAGAAGTGAAAATTGTCGTCGCGAAAAAGCTACCTGGCGTCCGCGCTCTCCGTCGATGCGCGAGTGGCTTTGAAGCTGTCTGCAAACGCATCGGCAATCGCGAAACGAATTACGTTCTCATACTCCGCACCCAGGAAGCCGCGCAGCCGGTCCGTATTCATGATGTACTCACCGGTCATGTAGGGCACTGCTTCCGGCGGAATCGCGGAGATCTGGCGCTTCCATAGAAATTGCAGCACCAGCCGCATAGCCCACTTTCCGGGAACGCGCAGCAGCTTCGCCCTTGCCATTTCAATGCAGCGACCGAAGGTAAGCGGCTCTCCGCGCCCGGCCACGTTCAGAATGGTCAGCCGCTGCGCCTCCGGGTCGCGGTGCAAGATGTGCGCGATCAGCCGCGCCATATCGTCCACATGCACGAACTGAATCTTGTTGTCGAGATACTGTTGCCCGCGCGGCAGCATGCAGGGCAGCCGTTTGCCCTCACTCCGCATTTTTTCGGCCCGCGCGCCCTTCCCGTTGGGCGTACCCCGAAAAGCTCCCAGCAGGTAATTCTCCACGCTGGCCCCCGCAAAAATATGGGGACGCAGAACGTACACGCTGCATCCTCGCAAGGCCGGCGCGCGTTGCTGCACCACCTCGTCGGATTGTTTCTTGTGAATTGCGTAGGGCAGCGTGTGGGCCGCCAAGACCGAGTCTTCCGTCGCCGGCCTGGGCAAGTTCGATCCATAGGCGGAAACACTACTGGGAAAAATAAATTGTCTGATTCCAAAATCCCCCGTGCGATTCGCCTCGGTAACGGCCTCCATTACCCGGGCGGTGCCAGCCACGTTGATCTGCCACATGCGCTCGCCATCGAGCACCCCGGTGCGCACCGGGTCGATCACAAATGCAAGGTGAACCACGGAAACCGGCTGGGTATCGCGCAGCAGTTCGAAGAGCGCGCGCGTGGAAGATTCCTCGCCCAAGTCCAGGCGCTCGAACTGCAGCGGAAGATCGGTTTGGGGCGGATTCAGGTCCACCCCAATCACCGAGAAATCCCCAAGCAGCGGGAGCAGCCGGGAGCCCAGGTTCCCCGAGACACCGGTGACCACGACGACAGGTTTCGCGCTCGCCATTAGTCTGGCTTCGATGCCGGGGGCGTGGTCGGTGGAGGCTGCGCGGGCGGATTTGCGGCCGGCGGCGCGCCCTGCGGCTGGGTCGGAGGCGGAGTCATCTGGGGACGCGGCACACGTGGCTGCAGCCCTGGAGGCCGCCCTCCCATCGGTCCTTCGGGTCCGGCCGGTCCAAAATACGCTTCGTTCTGCACCGCCTGGAACGAATTCGTGTACTTTTCCATCATTTCTTTCAAGCGCTCGGTCTTGAGCCGGTTATGGATTTCATTTTCGATCTGCGGGTCGAGCGGAAGAATCTCTTTGCTCACCACCTTGTAAACGTAATGGCCGCCATTGTCACTGATGACCGCCGATACTTCGCCCACCTTCAGATCAAACACGGAGGCGTGAGCCGGAGGCAGTCCTGTACGCCGTATCTTGGGTAGGTTCACCACCGGATTGGCAACTTTCGTGCCGGCCGCTTCGAACGCTTCCTTCTGCAGTTTTGCAAAATCTTCACCGGATGCTGCTTCTGCCCGCAGGGTGTCGGCCAGCTTGTTCATTTCCTGCTCGCCTTGCTCTCGCTTAGCCTGATCGGCCGCATCTTTCGCCTTTTGCTGTTCTTCGGTCAGCTTTTCCGGTTCTTTCCCCGCTTCCTTTTCCTTGTTCTCTGGCTCTGGCTGCTTGAAGCGCGGAATGAACAACCGGTCGAGAGAGAACTGCTCGTAGGCCTCAGGATTATTCTTGTAATACTCGGTGATCTTTGCCTGCGGCACCTTGTCGGCTTCTTCCTGCACGGTGCGCTGCAGTTCCGCGGTGAGGACGCGCATTTTAACGAACTTCATCGTCTCTGTGAATTGTGTGGTCTTGTCGAGGCCCTTTGCTTTCGCTGCCTCCGACAAGGCCATGAGCTGGGGAAGTTGGCTCGCCAACTGCCGCCGTTGCTGCGGAGTCAGCGGATTCGGACCCGGTTGCAACGCAGTAGTCAGCTTCTCGAATTGTGCCCGGGTGATCTCCGTCTTGCAGTCTGCCGGCTTTTTTGCAGCGCTTGTCTTGCTGGCGCCGGTCTTGGTCACCGTAGCCGCCCTCGGTGTCGCCGGACACACGCCCTTGATGGTGAGCACGACCGCACTCTCGGCCACTTCTGGTGCCGGGGCAGGAGCCTTCGCAGCGGCCGGAGCCTGAGCCGGTGGCGTCCCCGGCTGCGCCTGTCCCCAGGCCAGCGCTCCCAGAAATACACACAGCAACCAGCTCTGATGCATAAAGATTCCTCCAGGATTGGTAGATCAGGAAGTTGCACAACTCGAACCTAGCATCGTAGCACAGAGCCACTTTTCCCAGGACCCCGCATCGCTGCGATTCTCTTGGCGCAATCCCGGTGAAGCGGCGATAATCCCATCATGTCCGGGACGCCCGCCCTTTATTCGCCCAATGCCATGCGCGCCGAGAAACGCGCAGTGGCTGGAAACTCGGTTGCGGCTGCAGTTCTGGTCACTGGGGGAAAGATCGTCGTTGGCGTCACCACGGGCAGCCTCGGAATTCTTTCTGAAGCCGCGCACTCCGCCCTTGATCTGATTGCGGCGCTGCTGACCTACTTCTCCGTCGGAGTCTCCGACAAGCCCGCTGACGCCGACCACCAATATGGCCACGGCAAAATCGAAAATTTCTCAGCCTTCGTCGAAACCGGCCTGCTTCTCCTGACTTGCGCCTGGGTTATCTATGAAGCGATCATGCGTCTGTTCTACCGCCACGTCGAAGTCGAACCTTCGGTCTGGGCCTTCGCCGTGATGCTCATCTCTATGGCTGTTGATTGGTGGCGTTCACGCGCTCTCGGCCGCATCGCCACGAAGTATGAAAGCCAGGCTCTCGAAGCCGACGCGCTGCACTTTTCCACTGACATCTGGTCATCGGGCGTCGTCGTGCTGAGTTTGGTGCTCATTTTGCTAGGGCGGGTTTATAGTGTGAATTGGCTTCGCGTCGCCGATCCCATTGCCGCCCTGTTTGTTGCCGGCGTCGTTGTTTCTGTGAGTTGGCGCCTGGCCCGGCGCACCACTGACGCGCTGCTCGACGCCGCCCCCGCCGGAGTCTGCGCCCAGATCACCGATGCGGTCTCGCGGGTGGATGGTGTGCTCGAAGTCGGTCGAGTGCGAATTCGTCGCGCGGGCAACCGCTACTTCGCCGATCTAGCGGTCGGTCTGGCGCGCACCGTGACCTTCCAGCGCTCCGAGCAACTCGTGGAAGCAGTGACGGCGGCGGTTCGCGACATCCTTCCTGACGCTGACGTTACGGTGCAACCGCTACCGCGCGCCCAGCGCTCGGAAAATATCTTCGACCGCATCCGCGCCGTCGCCACGCGTCACAACCTCAACGTCCACGACATCAGTGTGCAGGATCTCGCCGGACGGCTTCACGTGGAGCAGCACGTCGAACTCGAGGAACGCATGACCCTCAAGAGCGCCCACGATCAAGTCACGGAACTGGAAGCCGACATGCGCCACGACGTGCCCGAGATCGCCGACATCCTCACCCACATCGAAAGCGAACCGGCCACGATCGAAACCGGCGATGAGTTAGTCCGCGACGCGGAACTCGAGCGGCGGCTCAAGTCGCTGGTAAGCCAATTTCCCGAGATCGTCGACATGCACGATGTCCAGATCAAGAAGGTGCGCGGACGCCTTTACGTTTCCTGCCATTGCACATTTTCCGATGACCTTTCGCTGGCAAGCGTCCATGATATCCAGACCGATCTCGAAATCCGGTTTAAGCAGGCCGCGCCGGAGCTTTTCCGCGTATTGATTCATCCTGAACCCAGCACTGATAATCGCAGATGAAATCTAGGAAGCGGGTTTTTATGACTGAAGCCAAAACCACTTGGATCGAGAAGCAACGATTCAACGGAGTCGCCGACAGCGGTCACGCAATTGTGGTCGACGGCGATAAAGCCGCAGGCAGTAGCCCCATGGAACTCGTGCTGATCGCTCTATGCGGCTGCACTGGCTACGACGTGGTTTCCATCCTGCAAAAGAAGCGCGAACCGTTCACCAGTCTCGAAGTTCGCGCTCAGGCCGAGCGCGCCGCCAAACCACCCTCGGTCTACACCGAAATCAAACTGACCTACCGCGTCGGCGGAAAAGTGTCGCACAAGGCAGTCGAGGACGCAGTTCACCTCTCAAAAGAAAAATATTGTTCGGTCTCGGCCATGCTCGAGAAGACGGCGAAGATCACCACTGAGATCGAATATCTGGATGCGTAGAGCAGGTCAGACGAGGTCACTATCTCAAACCCAAGTCCGGAAAACGCGCATTCGCATCCTCTGCGCGGTTATGTGTTCATAGCCTCGGCGGCGTTTCTGTGGGGAGTCTCCGCCGCCCTGGGTCGCGCCGTTTTCACCGGAAAGCTCCCCATGGGCGCCGCCGCGCTCCGCCCCATCGACCCACTGATTCTCTCGCAGACGCGCACCACATTTTCTCTGCTGGTGTTGCTTCCACTCCTCGTTGTTTCCCAGGGATGGCAGCGCATCAGGCTGCCCGGGCGTGATCTCGCATACTGCTTCCTTCTGGGCACGCTCGGCGTCGCGGTCTCGAATTATTTCTATTACGTCGCAATCCAAAGGACGAACGTCGCCACGGCGATCATCGTGCAATACACCGCTCCCGTATGGGTTCTCTTCTATGTCGTAGCCCGCGGCCAGCAAAAGCTCTCACTGCAAAAGGTAGTTGCCGTGGCAATGGCGGTGACGGGGATTGCCCTAGTCATCGGCATCGTCGGAACCAATCCAGGTGAGAGACACGCTCTTCGCCTCGACTCCTACGGTCTAATCGCTGCGCTGCTGGCCTCATTTTCCTTCGCCTTCTACAACGTCGGCGGACATCGCATCCTCGCCCGTTATGACCGCTGGCGCGTGCTGGTCTGGACGCTTACTGCCGCCGCGGCTTTCTGGCTCGTCGTCAACCCTCCATGGAAAATCCTCGCCGCCCACTACGCACCCGCGCAGTGGCTCTTCCTGTTCATTTTCTCGATGATCTCAGTGCTGGGAGCATTCTCTCTCTACTTCCTCGGCCTGCAGTATCTCGAACCCACTCGCGCCATCATCGCCAGTTGTCTGGAGCCGGTGTTCTCCATTCTTCTGGCCGCGACGCTCCTGGGCGAGGTCTTGCGCCCGGTCCAAACCGTGGGGATTGTCTTTGTGCTCGCAGCTATAGTAATCGTGCAGCACCCAAGTCGCAGCCTTACCGGTGAGCCCGTCGTGGTGGAACCGATGGAGTAAAATACCCCACGGTTCGTCTGATTCATAACTCCCGGGCATCCCGCGGCTTCGAGGCCGGCATCTCAGGCTACAAACTATCTGCGATAGTTGTGGCCTTACTCGAATCGCTATATTTAGACGAGGTTTGGAATCTCCGTGAAAATCCGACTAAGATTCGTCGCGTTCCCTGCTTTAGCGCTGACGCTGGTTCCGTTTCTGTCCCTGGCGCAAACTACCGAAACCACAGCACCTCAGAATGGTCAGCCGGCGGCGCAAGACCAAAGGCCGTCGCCTACCCAGCAGAGTCAGAGCGCGGGGCAAACCGGAGCACAGAATAAACCCACCACTCCGTCCAGCGAACTGCCGAACGCGCCCTCCAGCAGCAAGACAGAACCTTCTCTTGAAGACCTGGGGTTTTCCGCGTCGCAGGCACAAGGCGACATTAAGCGCCAGGCCTTGCTCGACAAGCGCACTCACATGTTGAAGATCCATCAACGCATGGGTCTAATCACCGCGATTCCGTTGATTGCCACGGTCGCCACTTCGCTCAACGCCGGCGGCAAGAGTACAAGCACAACTTCGCGCGATCTCCATGCGGCGCTCGGAGGCGTCACGGGAGATTTATATTTCATCACGGCTTACTATGCCATCCGTGCTCCGCGAGTGCCCGGAACCGAGACCCGCGGTCCGATTCGTTTTCACAAAGCCATGGCCTGGATCCATGGCCCGGGAATGATTTTGACGCCGATCCTGGGGATCATGGCGTTCGATCAAAAAAGCAATGGCGAGAAAGTTCACGGCATCGCCTCCGCGCATGCGCCAGTCGCCATCGTCACAGCCGGGGCGTTCGGGGCAGCTCTGTTGTCAGTTTCCGTTAAGTTCTAACCGCCTATGAAACCACTTCTAAGAATGAGGAACATGGGCGCGTGCCTTCTGCTGGCGCTTTCCCCGCTGGCCTTTGCAGGGGATAGCCAATGGATTCTGCAACAAGGCACGCTCACCTATCACGTTTCCCACCCTCTGCATCAAACTGAGGGCGTGAGTCACGAGGTACGCGGGAAAGGAATTTGCCACGCCGGTCAATGCGATTTCCTCATTGCTGTGCCGGTTAAGTCATTCGACTCGGGTGACAGTAACCGCGATCTTCACATGATCCAGGTAACTCGCGGGGCAGAGTTTCCCATGGTAATTGTTCGTACGCGCTTACCCGAATCCGCATCGAAGTCGACGACTATTCAGGCTGACCTCGAAATCCAGTTCGCCGGCCAGACCGCACAGTACAAACAGGTTCCTTTCCAATTGGCCACCGAGGGCAATCAAATCCGCATCACGGGAACCATTCCAGCCACGCTCGTCGATTTCAAGATTGACCCGCCCTCGCTGCTGACCTTGCCCGTGAAGAACGAAATCCCCATTCGCGTGGACCTGACCTGGCGTCCACAATGACGTGGGCGGTCGCGCCGTCCCCGAGGCCACTAGAAGACCCTCCGGTCGCGATGTTTGCTCTCCGGATACCTCATCTCCGTTTTGACAATGTTTTTGCTTCGCCGTTCGTGATTCTAGGTTAGCCTTGCCATATCGTTATCAGGTCACGAAGGCCTGAAATTGGATGTGCTTATGAGATTTCAGCGAGTTGGCGTGCTTCTTGTTTTTCTTCTGACGTTCCTCACTCCTTGCTTCGCCCACCACATGGCGGTTGTGGTCAACAAGGAGAACGGCGTGGAAAACGTCACAGCCGTCCACTTGTCCAGAATTCTCCGCTCTGAAGTCAAGAGATGGCCGGATGGCAAGGCCGTCGTCCTGGTTCTACACCGGGACTCCGAGGGAGAGACCGAAACCCTCGAGCATCTGAACAAGATGAGCGGAGAGGAATTGAAGGTGCTGATCGCCGCTCACAAGGACTCCATCGTGATGGCAGACTCCGATGCGGAGGTGCTCAAGATCGTGCAGACTACGCCTGGTGCCATCGGCTTGGTCGATGTCCGCTCCGTCGACAACTCCATCAACGTGGTGCGAGTGGACGGCAAGTTGCCCATGGAGTCAGGCTATCTGCCGCATTAGGGCCACGCGGCTAAGGGTTGCTCCGCAGCAAATGAAAGTACCTTCGCGCCTTCTTTACGTCGCGTGCAATCTGCTCGCGTAGCGCCTCCACTGACGGGAACTTGATTTCGTCGCGCACGCGGGCGAGGAAGCAGATTTCGACCTCACTCTGCGGCGTCAGCTCAATCGGGTGAAAGTTCAGCAGATGCGTTTCGATGGCAAATGAATCGGCACCGAACGTCGGACGATTGCCCACGTTGGTGACGGAATCAAACTGCTCGGCGCCTACACTCGTACACGTAATGTAGACGCCGTCTTTCGGCACAAGTTCTTCGTAACGCGCCAGATTGATGGTGGGCACAGTGTACTTCGATCCCAGCCCGCGCCCGCGTCCCGGCGCGCCTAGAATACAGAACGGACGCGCGAGCAGGTGCCGCGCCCGGCTCACCCGCCCCTCGCCGATCAGTTTTCTGATATGACTGCTTGAAACCGGCTCGCCGCGCAGAGTCTGCTCTGGGTAGACTTTCACTTCAAAGCCCATCTCCTGCCCAATTTGCGCCAGCACGTTCACGTCGCCCGCCGCTTTGTGCCCGAAGCGGAAGTTGAAACCCTCGTGCACCTCGATCGCATGCAGTTTCTTTTTGAGGATGCGTTCGGCGAACTGCCGTGGCGTCATCAGAGAAAGATCGCGTCCGAAAGGCAGGATCAGCACCGCATCAATGCCCGTGGCTACAAGCAAGCGCAGTTTCTCCGGCAGAGGAGTAAGCAGCTTCAGGCCGGAGTCGGGCCGCAGAATGCGCGCCGGATGAGGCTCGAATATCACCGCAACCGCTTTGGCTTCGCGCTGCTGCGCCCGCCGCACGATCTCGCCCAGCACATGAGCATGCGCCCGGTGTACGCCATCAAAATTACCCACGCTCACCAGCGACGGCCCGAATCCCGCCGGAACGTCCTCGAGTTTGTGAAAGACTTCCATCGCAGCGGTTAGGGGTTAGGGGCCGGGGCAAGAAACCGAGCTCTCCGCAGGGGGTTTGCTGACCACTAATCCCTAGCCCCTGAACCCCGAACTTCAAATTTCAAACTCCAGCTTCATTCCGTCATAAGCCAGCCGCACATGCGGAGGCAGGCTCGCATTCGTCGCCTCATGCGGCAGATCGTGGCAAATATGGGTAAAGAAACCGCGCTTGGCCTTTACCCGTTCCACGATGCGCAGCGAATTCTCCACCGTCGAGTGCGTGGGATGAGGTTTGTGCCGCAGCGCATCCAGGAAAAGAATGTCCAGCCCCTGCAACTGATGGAACGATGCTTCCGGAATCTCGCTGTGGTCGGTGAGATAAGCCGCGCTGCCGAAGCGAAAGCCGTAAATTTCGGCCTCGCCGTGAATCAAGCGCACTGGCTCGAAGCGCGCCCCAAACAGTTCCACGGGACCATCAATCGGCCGCAACTCGAGCTGAGGCAAGCTGCCGTACTTGTAATCAGCGTCAAAAATGTAAGTGAACATGCGACGCAGAAACGCTGCCGCGTCCGGCCGTGCATAAAGTGGCAGCTTCGCCGGCTTGTGACGGTAACTCAGCGGCCGCAGGTCGTCGATGCCTAAAATATGGTCGGCGTGGGTGTGCGTGTAAAGAACCGCATCCACCCGCGAGATTCTCTCCCGGATGGCTTGGGCGTAGAAATCGGGCGCGGTGTCGATCAGCACAACCTTGCCCGAAAACTCAAGCATGATCGAAGGGCGGGTGCGGCGGTCGTGGGGATCACTGGAATGGCAAACCGCGCAGTCGCAGCCAAGCGTAGGCACACCCATGGACGTGCCGCTGCCCAGCACCGTGAGCGTGGCTTTCATGCGGGAACCTTCAAGGTTGAATCTTTACGCGGAAGCTTCATCGTCCGCTGGTTCCCGTGGCCGGTCCCGGCTGCGGAGGGCGCGACAGGGCGTTGGTCACTTCCACATAGGCCATGCGCACTTCGTAGAGGCTGTTCTGCAGAAAGTTTTCTTCGGTTGGGGTCAGGTTGCCCTTGGTTTTTTCCGCAATTAGAGAGAGCGTATCGATGGTTTGTCGCGCGCCAAGAATGTCAACCCGCGGCTGCTCTCCTTGCTGGTGCATCAGGCCGAGCTGCAGCATCGCCGTCATGTAGAGCGATGCCAGGAAGCGCTCGAAGGTCATCTCAAACTCTTTGGCGGAGCGTCCGCTCAGCTCCACTCTCGAATCGAGTTCCTGCGCGGATTCCCGATAGGCATCGGCCTGCGCCTGTTGTTCGGCGACAGTCGGCGGCGGAGGTGCACCTTGCCCCAACATTCCATCTCCCTCGGCCGGAAAACCCGCGGTGGCGATGCCGGCAGGCACGGTTTCCTTGGCAGCAGTTGGAGCGGCAGGCGGGGGCACCGCCGGCTTCGGCGCTTCTATTTCTTCGGGAACATCTTTGCGCAACTCTCCGTCCTCGGTGAACAACCGCCGGTCGGTTACGGTGAAACCTGATTCCTGTTTCTTCTCAGCCATATGTCTGTTCCTATAAATGCACCACGGAATGGTGCAACGAATCCTCCGCTTGCCCTAGCGCGAAGCTCTCCAGCGGCAACTGCACCACCGTAGCCTTGGCGGTTCCAATCGTCACTTCGCGTCCCGGCACTCCCACTTCGCGGCGAATATATCCCAAAGCAACCGTTCGGTCGCCAGACGGTGTGGGAACGCTAGCAACGCTCGTGACTTCGCCCACTTCTTTTTCGTCGGAAACGATCTTAGCAGCAGCCACGACCGTTGCCGCTCCTTCCAGCAGAAACCCGGTAAACTTGCGGTGGACGTTGCCGCGAGACCGAATGCGCTCCACGATCTCTTGCCCCACGTAGCATCCCTTGTTGAAGTTGAGCGCGCGCATCTGCTCGGTTTCCTGGGGCAGGTCGCGCTCGCGAATGTCCACGCCATAAAGCGGAACTCCGGACACAATGCGCTGCATCTCCAGCGCCTCGC
The DNA here is from genome assembly GCA_963809605.1 of uncultured Acidobacteriaceae bacterium. Classification (GTDB taxonomy): domain Bacteria; phylum Acidobacteriota; class Terriglobia; order Terriglobales; family Acidobacteriaceae; genus Sulfotelmatobacter. The sequence continues at coordinate 360,759 of CAWEKM010000002.1, forward strand.
TGCCCACTTCCGTCGCCCCCGCTGCAAGCAGAGCCTGCCAGGTTTTGTAGACATCCTGGGGCGAGAGCCAGATTTCGTACGACTCATGCTGCTCATCCTCGCCGCTTATCACGGTGCACTCCATGCAGCCACAGTCACAATCGCACCGAGGGGTAATCATCTGCAAGGGCTGCAGGTTGGGAACTTCGATGCCCGCAATGTTCAACACGGCGCGAGACCTCGGTCCCGCGAGGCCCAGAGCCGTCTGCTGTGCGCTGATGTCGGTGACTTCCACGTCATCCATAATGATGTAATGGTCGAACGTGGCCACGATCTTCTCCACCTGGCTGCGATCTGTTTCCACCACCAGCTTCTCACCCAGGTTGTAAACCACCATATCGCCAAGAATGCGTCCCTGCGGATTGAGCAGGAAGGCATACACACCGCGGCCGGAGGCAAGATCGCGAATATTGTTCGTCACCATGCCGTTCAGCCAGCGCATGCGATCTGCCCCGGTCAGCGATATCCGGGCGCGGAAACCCAGGTCATAAACTCCACAACCACCGACGAGCGTAGCAAACTCCACTTGAGGATCGGCAAACCGCGCTGCCGTCGTAGCTCCGCGGTAGTCCGCCTCGGGGAGCGGCTGCGCCTGGTTCTCCGGTCGGGCACGTAGTGCGTCTTGGAGTGGAGTGTGGAGCATCAGAATTTTGATTATAGCGAACGGCCTCGCGATTCATTCAGGTCCCGTTGACAACCTACTCATTCGGCTCGGCTTGTGTTAGCTTTTCTGCCGTGGACCGTATTACTGAGCACCCGCAAACGCCTTCCCGGAAAGGCATCGCCGTCATCCCCGGAGACGGAATTGGCCAGGAAGTGATCCTGCAAGCTCTCAAGATCATCCGGGCGTCGAGGGCTGAAGTTGACCTCACCGAATTTGACTGGGGCGCGGACCGTTATCTCCGCGACGGCATGACCGTCCCTCCCGATGGTTTCGCCATGCTGGAGCGTGACTTCGACGCCATCCTAGCCGGCGCCTTCGGTGATCCCCGCGTCCCCACAAATGTCCATGCCCGGGAGATTCTCCTCGGCATGCGCTTCAAGATGGACCTCTACGCCAACGTGCGGCCAGTGCGCCTGCTCGACGCTTCGTTGTGTCCGCTAAAAGGCATCGAGCCGAAGGACGTGGATTTCGTTGTGATCCGCGAAAACACGGAGGGCGTCTACACCGATGCCGGCGGAGTCTTCAAGCAGGGCACGGCGGATGAGATCGCGATTCAGGAAGACATCAATACACGCAAGGGCGTGGAGCGCATCATCCGTTATGCCTTCGAATATTGCGAGAACCACACCAGGCTCGACGGCTCGCCGCGCCCGCGTGTTCTCATGTGCGACAAGTCGAATGCCATGACTCATGCTGGCGGATTATGGCAGCGGGTCTTCAAGGAGGTAAGCGGAGAACACCCGCAAATCGCGGCGCAACACATGTACGTGGATGCGCTGTGCCTGCAGATGGTTCGCGATCCGCGCGTATTCGATGTCATCGTGACCAACAATATGTTCGGCGACATCATCACCGACCTCGCCGCCGGACTGCAGGGTGGGCTGGGCATGGCGGCCAGCGGAAATATTCACCCGGGGAAGACGTCGATGTTCGAGCCGGTGCATGGCTCCGCGCCGCCGATTGCCGGGAAGAACGTGGCGAACCCGTTCGGCGCGATTCTAACCACAGCAATGATGTTGGGGCATCTGGGATTAACCCGCGAAGCCGCGAAGATTGAAGCCGCAGTGCTCGAAGCCGTGCGCCAGAAAAAGACTACGCAGGACATCGGCGGGACCCTCGGAACGAGGGAAGTCGGCGACTGGGTAGCGAACTTGTTAGTCGCGGGTAAGTTTTAGGACTTCCTGCCCGCCAGCAGCGCCAGCTCTCTCCACTTCCACCGACACTCCACATCCACGAAGCCGATCTCGCGCAGCCATTGCAGCTGTGTTTCAAGATCAAGCAACTTGTTTGAGGGGTCTTCAGTTTCGACGGTGTACCCGATCGAATGCAGGAATTCCTCATGCAGACGCGGCGTGGGCGAGGCAACGTGCTCCAGATTGCAGAAGACGCCGCCGGGGTGGAGCAAACTAAATATCTCCGCATAAAGCGCGCGCTTACGCGAGTGCACGACGTGATGGATTGCGAAGCTGGAAACCACCGCATCAAACTTGCCCAACGCCGGCAGCGGCTGGTCGAGATTGTGGGCAACTATTTTGACTGAAGAGTCTCCGGCGAAGCGTTTCGCAACCGCTTCCAGCATGGCAGGCGAAAAGTCAATAACCACAGAATCTACGCCAGCCGCGGCGAGCCCAGACCTGACCAAGGCGAGCAGTCTACCGTTGCCGGTGCCGAGATCAAGAACGCGGCACGCCGTCTTCGGAATAAACTCCAGCAGCGCGGATTCGCCTTCGGTACGGTGAGGGATGGAATCGGCGCGCTCCAGATAATCGCGAACGTGGCCGGCTGAAGTCCAGAGGTTAACGGGGGTATTCGTTGTTATGTTTGGAGTCGTGTTTGTCCTTGAAGAGAGTATAGGCAAACAGGGTAGACTCGTTCCTAATGAATACCCTTAAGCTGTTGCGCACGAGGTTTCTCGGGCCGCTTTTTGCGGTTGTTCTGCTTTTGGAGTTGAGCTGCGGTCTTCGCGCTCAGGCACAGGATCAGACTCCGCCGCCTCCCGCCGAGGCAACTCAGAATCAGAGTCAGCAGCCAAATCAAGATCAAGCTCAAAAACAGGCGGACAAGCCTGCCCAGCCCGCGCAATCATCCCCTGCGACCGAAGACAAAGAAGTCAAGATCACGCCGGAGGAAGCGGAGGAACTGTTCCACTCCGTCGACGAGATTTTGGCGTTCGACAGCAAGCAAACCGGACTGCCGATCAAGAAGGAGGTCAAGCGCCGCCTCACCAGCCGCGACGAGGTCGTCGCCTATCTCACCAAACACATGAAAGATGAAGACGTAAAGCGGCTGCAGCGCTCCGAGCTGGTGCTGAAAAAGTTCGGGCTACTGCCGCGCGATTTTGATATGGAGAAGCTGCTGGTCAACCTGCTACGCGAAGAAGTGGCGGGCTACTACGATCCTAAAACCAAAACTGTGAACCTTCTGGATTGGGTTCCGCTCGAGGAGCAGGAGCCCGTGCTGGCCCATGAACTCACCCACGCACTACAAGATCAGACGATCGGCCTCGACAAATGGATGAAGAAGGGCGACAAGGACTTGGGCGAGATCAAGAAAGATCCCACGCCGGAAGACATCGAGAACGACGAGATCGATGACGCGCGCGAGGCGGTGATTGAAGGTCAGGCGCAGGCTATGATGTTTCAATATGCCCTGGCTCCAACCGGACGCTCGATTGCCGACTCTCCGGACTTGGTGGAAAGTATGGAATCGGAAACCTTGACGGGCACTCCCAGCACCAAGGTCTTCAACGACGCTCCCATTTTTATGAAAGAATCGCTGACGTTTCCCTACAGCTACGGCATGGAGTTTGTGGTCAAGCTGATGGCCAGCGGCGGCAAGGAAAAGGCTTTCGCCGGCGTCCTCGCGAATCCTCCGCACACCACGCGGCAGATCATGCAGCCGGAAACTTATCTTTCGGGGGAAAAGATTAAGCCCATGCCCGTACCGGAGTTCAAGCGAGACTTCAAGGATTACATTAAGTTTGATATCGGCGCCATGGGCGAGTTCGATGTCGCGGTGCTGATCGAGCAATATGCAGGGAAAGAATTGTCCAAGCTGATGTGTCCAGAATGGCGCGGCGGTTATTACTACGCAGCGCGGCCGAAAAACGACGCGACGGCGCCGCTCGGCCTGCTCTACGTATCGCGCTGGTCAAGTGCGGAGCGAGCCGCTGAATTTGCCGGGATTTATGCCCGCTCGCTTGCGCAACGGTACAAAAAAGCGGATGAGGTAAACGATCGATCATCTGGAACATCGGATCCCCCGCACCCGAAGAATAAAGCCGAAGCCCTGAAAGGGCGTCATGTCTGGGTTACCGAAGAAGGTCCGGTAGTGATTGATGAGCAGGGCGACACCGTTTTCGTGAGCGAGAGCTTGGATCCGGCCACGACGGAGACGCTGGAGAAGGAGGTCTTCGCGAAGTAAGCCCGACGGTCCCCTGCGTCAGTTGTTTTTCTTCGGCCCCTTTTTAGTTTGATTTTCCAGCGGCGCATCCCCAAGGAAGTGCCACACTCGAGCTGCGACGGTGAATTGTTGTCCCGCGCGCTCAACCGTCAGCGTGCGTGCAGTGCCGGGCGAGCCCCCAAGCATCGACCAGACCTGCCCCAGCGTGGACCCACGGACGGCGATGCCATCGACTGCGACAAGAGAATCGCCCACTTGAACTCCGTCATCGCCTTGCGGCACGGAAGGTTTACCCTCGAAGTCTGCGATGCCGAGGATGGTGAATCCTCCGTCGTCCTCGGGGCGCAGGATTAGGCCGACGACATCGAAATCGGGGACGTCAAACAAACGACCGATGTCGAAATAAACCATGGAGTGCGCGTAGTCGAGGCCGACGCGGTAATTCACCAGAGCCTCGGAGCCGAGCAGACCAGCACTCGGGCCGCCGGCGCGGCTTGCAAAGAGCGTCAGCTGATCGCTGGGAAATTCAGCCACCGCCACGTCGGTTAGGAAGAGAGGACCGTATTGCAACCGGTTCACTCGCATCAACTTCCGCATCGCTTCGTCAGCCGCTCCCGAAACATTGGCCGTACCGATCGCTCCCGTCAGGTGCGGCCAGTCGGGGTGAGTCCCGGACAGTTTGTCGAACAACTCCCCTGTAAGAAAGCTAATGGGCCTACCGACGTCGAGGCCGAGGTTGTACTTCTTCCTCTCGATCTGGCTGGGGACCTGGATCAAGCCATTCTGTGCGTTCACGTTCACCTTCGTATTCACGCCGTTGAATTTCAGACTGCCGGGTTGAGCGATGGTCAATCGGTGCTCGGGGAAATCGATGAGCACGTCATAGTTGCGCAGAATGGTAGAAGGGACGTTGATCTCGGCCTCGAGTCCGGGAGCGATTGGGGCTTTGTCGATCGGCGATACCCAAGCCTCTTTGATCCCCGTTCCGGGAGTTTTTCCGCCAAGCGGGATTGTCATGCCGCCGATATTCATCTCCACCGGAGGAGTGGCGGAGCAGAGTTGTCCGTCACACGAAAAAGTTCCGACGGCCAACCGCCGCGACATGTAAAGATCGGGATTCCCGTTGTCAACCCAGGCAAGAACACGCTGGGTTGTTCCATCCGAGAGACGAAGGTCAACATTGATGATGACGCGGTCGTGGCTGAGCTTGAAGGGAACGGTGACGGAATTGGGCTCCGGCTGGGCAGCGAGTTTGGGCGGGCTTTGCGCGAGGGCTGCGGAGTAGAGAATGAGGAGGAAGACGGCCGTGGTGAATCGCATAGGAAGATTGTAGCGGGTTGGAAGAATCGCGCCGCAGGCACGCAGGCGCACAGACACGGTCTTGTATAATCACGAGTTTAACTTACACGCGCGAAGATTCCTGCAGGGCGCGAACTCTGGAGGGTTGGTGGCACAGGCGGAAATTGGGATTATCGGCGGCAGCGGGCTCTATGCCATGCCGGGGTTGATGAAGTCGAAAGAAATGCGGGTGAAGACGCCGTTTGGCGCGCCTTCCGACGCATACGTCTGCGGCACGCTCGAGGGACGCAAGGTGGCTTTTCTAGCGCGGCACGGCCGCGGACACCGCATTCTGCCCACCGAACTGAATTTCCGTGCCAATATTCACGGCTTCAAACAACTCGGAGTCGAGAGAATTGTTTCGGTTTCGGCAGTGGGATCGCTGAAGGAAGAGCATAAGCCGCTGGATTTCGTGATCCCCAACCAGTTCTTCGATCGCACCCGTCATCGCGTGGATACGTTTTTCGGTGGCGGAGTGGTGGCCCACGTTGCTTTCGCCGATCCAGTTTGCGGAGAACTCGCGGGCGTAGTCGAGGGTGCTTGCAAAAAGATCGGCGTGACCGGCAAGCGCGGCGGAACGTATTTGTGCATGGAAGGCCCGCAGTTTTCAACCAAAGCGGAGTCGAACGTGTATCGCAGTCTGGGCATGGATGTGATCGGCATGACCAACCTGCAAGAGGCGAAGCTGGCGCGCGAAGCGGAGCTTTGCTACGTCACGGCGGCCATGGTGACGGATTACGACTGCTGGCATCCCCATCACGATTCGGTGACGGTAGATCAAATAGTTGCGGTGCTGCTCAAGAATGCCGAGAACGCAACGAAGGTAATTCGTGAAACCGTTGCGGGAATGCCGCGCGTCAGGTCGTGCAAGTGCGGTTCGGCGCTGGCCCATGCGATCCTCACCGATCCCGAAAAGATTCCGGCGGCAACGCGGAAAAAGCTGAAGCTGATTATTGGAAAGTACGTGAAAGGCAGTCGCCAATGATCAGTGGTCAGTGGCGAGTAACACGACCATTCCGCAGGTTTAACTGGCCACTGACCCCTGGCCACTGATCACTGAGGTTACGAATGAGCATTGTCGTCGTAGGTTCGGTTGCGTTTGATGACATCGCGTCTCCTTCGGGCAGCGTGAAAGGCATTCTCGGCGGAGCGGCGACTTACTTTTCGCTGGCCGCCAGCTATTTCACCCAGGTCCGAATGGTCGCAGTAGTAGGCGATGATTTTGGCCCGGAACATGAAACCGTCCTGAAGAAGCGCGGCGTGGATACACGCGGCATCGAACGTGCCGCGGGCAAGACATTTCGCTGGGGCGGAACCTATGCCGAGAACCTCAACGAGGCCAAGACCACCTTCACCGATCTGAATGTATTCGAGAAGTTTCAGCCAAGGATTCCAAAAGAGTACGAAGACACGGAGTTTCTGTTTCTTGCGAACATCCAGCCGACTCTGCAGTCTAATGTGCGGCGGAAGATGAACGGCGTCCGACTAACTGGATGCGACACCATGAATTACTGGATCAAGGGCGCGCGCCAGGAGCTGGCCGAAACCCTGAAGCTGGTAAATGTCCTTTTGATCAACGACACCGAAACCAAGATGCTGGCAAATGAGGCGAACCTGCCGCGTGCGGCGCAGAAGGTGTTGGCCATGGGGCCTCAGGCGCTCGTAATTAAGCACGGGGAATACGGAGCCACCATTTTCTTTCGCGAAGGCGCGTTCGGCATTGGCCGTCATCCCTTTCGCGCGCCGACCTTGCCGCTCGATGAAGTCAAAGATCCCACCGGAGCCGGTGATTCCTTTGCCGGCGGATTTATGGGATACGTGGCGTCGCAGGAAGAATTGAATCGCGAAGTGCTGAAGCGGGCGCTGTTCTACGGCGGCGTAATGGGATCATTCGCCGTCGAAAGCTTTGGTACCGAACGGCTGCAGTCGCTCACCCGCGAAGAGATCGACGAACGCTTTCAGATTTTTCGTGAACTTACCCACCTCGAATGAAGCCGCAACCTCCGCCGCCGAAGGCATATTCCGCAATTGAGATCGTGCGGCTCGCGTGGCTGGCGATCTTCGTCTCGGTATTTTCCTTCCTCTTTTACTACCGGAATGGAGATGTGCTGCTTTATGGCGATGCCGTCGCGCACATCAACATCGCGCGCCGCGTTTTCGATTCGAAAACTGCCGGGCTCTTGCAGCTGGGAACAGTGTGGCTGCCGCTGCCTCATCTGCTGATCATGCCGTTCATCGTGTCGACGAAGATGTGGCAAAACGGCTCCGGTGGCTCGATTCCTTCAATGGCCGGGTACGTGTTTAGCGTGCTGGGAATATCTCGTCTGATGCGCGGAGTGTTGAAGGGCGATGGGCAAGTAGATTTGGTCGCGATGATCGGGCCTTGGGTCGCAGTGTTCGTCTACGGCGCGAATCCAAATCTCATCTACATGCAATCGACCGCGATGGGAGAGTCGCTGTATCTGGCTTTCTTCATATGGGCCGTTGTGTACTTCGCCGAATTTGCACGCGGGAAGGCAAGCGCGCTCACAAAGTGCGGGCTGTGCCTGGCCGCGGCGTGTCTGACCCGCTATGACGGATGGTTTCTGGCCGCGGTTCTGGTGGCGGGGGCTGTGTTCGTCGTCTTCCGGCCCCGTAAACTCCCTGAGGATGGTGCATCTCGATCTCCACTTCCCTCATCGCGTCCTGCTGTTTTGAAATTTGTTTTCCTAGCAGCATCCGCACCGGCGCTTTGGATCGCCTACAACGCCATCGTTTACCGGAATCCTCTGGAATTTGCGAACGGTCCTTACTCCGCAAAAGCGATCGAACAAAACACGGCGACAGTGAATCCGGCGAAAGGCAATCTCTTGGCCGCCGGCTCGTATTTTCTCAAAGCTGCGGAACTGGACGTGGCCGAAGGAAACTGGGGTCGGTTGTGGCTGGCTCTTGCGCTGCTAGGAAGTCTGGCCGCGGCGTTCAGCGGACGGGGACGCGTCGCGTTGTTACTGTGGGTTCCCTTGCCGTTCTACGCCTTATCCATCGCCTACGGCAGCGTGCCGATTTTCGTGCCGCCGTGGTGGCCGTTTTCCGAATATAACTTGCGCTACGGCCTTCAGCTCTTGCCTGCCTTCGCCGTTTTTGTGCCGCTAGGGGTTGCTTGCCTTATCCAATCCGCTGCGAAACTTCCGCACTTTGAAGTTTCTTGGAACCGTTGGACGAATGCTGCAACATTCCTGGCCATCCTGCTGCTGGTGATTCCGAGTTATGGCATGATCTGGCGCGCTGGTCCGATTTGTTATCGTGAAGCCACGATCAACATGCGCGGACGCGTCGCGCTGGATCGTCAACTGGCAGGCTGGATCGCAAAGCTTCCAAAGGGTTCGACACTGCTTATGTATCTGGGCGAGCACGCAGGTGCGCTCGAGCAAGCCGGTGTTCCGTTGCGGCAAGTCATCAACGAGGGCAATCATCGCGTGTGGAAGCGGCCGGTTGATCCGGAAGGATTGTGGGAGCGTGCGCTTGCAGATCCGGCACAGTACGCGGACTTCCTGGTCGGGTTCAATGGCGACCCGGTCTGGACCGCGGCCGAGAACCACCGTTTGACAGCGCTCGTCGAAATACACACCACGGGGCAGCCGCGGGCGGCCATATTTCAGGGGCGAGTGCAGACTCGCAGACAAGAGCAGTCGCGGTAACCTGGCAGGTTAACGCTGGAACTCGCTGGAGAGAGACCATCGCAGTGATAAAATCCGCCCATCCGAACCGATCGGTGATTCCGTTTGTGAAGGCCTGCGCGTTCGGAAACGATTTCCTGTTGATCGATTCGAGGAACATTGCTGACACTTTGGGCCCCGTCGACATGGCAGCCCTTACGCGGCGCATGTGCGATCGCCACGAAGGCATAGGCGCGGACGGGGTGGAGTGGATGTATCCGCACCCTGCAGCGGATTTGGAGGTTCGGCTGATTAACGCCGATGGCTCCGCGGCCGAGATTTCCGGCAACGGCACCCGCTGTGTCGCGGCGTATGTTTGCGCCGAGCAAGGCAAAGAGAAGATAGCGATTCAGACCGGAGCTGGCCTGAAGACTTGCACGCTTATCGGACGCAGCGAACTCGATTATGAGTTCGAAGTCGACATGGGCAAGGCGGTCGTAGGAGCGGAACTGGCGCTGAAGCTCAGCGCAGGTGAGGTGCGTGGAATTACGGTGTCGATGGGGAATCCACACTACGTCATGCTTGTACGGGAGTTTTCCCCGAATTGGCAGCACGAAGCCGCCGAGATTCAGCGCAGCGGTGAGTTCAAGCGGGGCGTGAACGTTGTACTGGTTGCGGTCGATGGAAGGCACGATGTGAGGGCGCGCTTCTTCGAGCGTGGAGCGGGAGAGACGCAATCCTCCGGCACCGGTTCGTGCTCATCAGCAGTGGCGGCGATTCTGGCCGGTCAGGCTGAATCGCCGGTTCGGGTGCACACTCCGGGTGGGATACAAACGGTACACCGGGAAGGCGATCTGATATTTCTGCGTGGGACGGCTCGGTTGGTGTGCCGGGGAGAATTTTATTTGAGTTGAGCCGCTCATTGGTTCGCACTCCCATCTATACAAGTCGCGGTTATCAAAACAGGCTCTCGATGCCCATGTCTTCTTCAACCACTCCTCGGATTAAGCCGCCAGCCCTTCGACCGGGCGCTACTGTGGGCATCGTGGCGCCGGCCAGCAACGTCAAACGTGCCGATCTGGAGGCGGGATGCGAAGGCCTGCGGCGCGCGGGTTACCGCCCGATTTATTCCGACACCATTCTCGATAAAGACCTTTACTTCGCAGGCTCGGTCGAACGCCGCGCCCGTGAACTGGAAGAAATGTTTGTGCGCGAGGATGTGGAAGCAATCATCTGTGCCCGCGGCGGCTACGGCGCGAACTATCTGCTCGAAGCCCTCGATTTGGAAAAGATAAGGACACACCCCAAGATTTTCGTGGGTTATAGCGACATAACCACGCTGCTCACGCATTTCTTGGACGCGGCGGGATTAATTACTTTCCATGGACCCATGGTGGCAAAAGATTGGCTGCACCCAGATGGCGTCGATCTGGTTTCCTGGCAGGCGGCGCTCGCAGGAACGGCGCCTTGGGAACCCCGTCTGGACGCGGCTTCTGGAGCGAAAGGATTAGTGGACGGCGCAGCCGAGGGAATTCTTTACGGCGGTTGCCTCTCCATTCTGGTAGCTTCGCTGGGAACACCCTATGAAATCAAAACAGCTGGCACGATCCTGTTTCTTGAAGATCTGGCGGCGAAGCCGTTTCAAATCGACCGTATGCTCGTGCAGCTGAGCATGGCCGGAAAGCTCGATGGAGTGCGGGGAATCGTGTTCGGCGAGATGCGCGATTGCATACAGGTTGCGAATCAAGGGTACGCGCTGGAAGAAGTGGTTCTGCGGGTGGTCGGCAAATTGGGAGTGCCAGTGGCCTACGGGGTGCGGTCAGGACATGTGACGTCCCGGAACATTACGCTGCCGATTGGCGTGCGCGCTGGCCTGACCGTGCATGGTGGAAAAATAAGTTTGAAGATCCTGGAAGGGGCAGTGACGTCCGGCAGATGAGTACTTCCTTTTCATCGCCGCTGAAGCCGGAGAATCCATCATGAAGAGCCCGGTACTGACTTTGGTGGCCGGTTCCAGCTTGGTGGTGCCGGCCTATCTCGGTCTTTTCCTCACGGGTACTCCCACGCTTTTCTGCCCGCTTCCTTTTTTGACCGTGACGCCCGCCTTTGTTCTTTCGTCGCTGCTGACGGGACAGTTCACGCGGGCCGCGGTGTTCGTCCCGTCGTCGCTGTTCTTTGCTTGGAATCCGGGGTTGTTTCGGGGCCAGGTGCGGGTGCCAAAGCGGAGCTTGGTGCTGCTTGTTGCCGCGACACTGTTCAGCCTGGCGTGGTTCACGGGAGGCTGGAAGTACGGACTGGAATATCAAGGCCGCCACTATACTTACGTCATTTGCATTATTGACGGCGCGTGGTTGGCTACCTTGTGGGTCATTCTTGCCGCCTGCTGGCACCGAACATCGTTCGCCGGGAATCTGTTGTTCCACTGGCTGCTGTTCGCGTGGTTAGGCTGGTATGCATTTCCGTATCTTGGCGAGCTGCCCTGATCTTCCACCAGATTATGAACGAGACAAAGCACATTCACCTGATCGGTATTTGCGGCACGGCGATGGCGTCGCTCGCGGGCATGCTGAAGCAGCGTGGGTTTCGCGTCACTGGGTCGGACGCGGCGGCTTATCCTCCCATGTCGGATTTTCTGGCAGAGCTGGAGATTCCCGTGGCTCAGCCTTTCGATCCGCGGAATCTGGAGCCTCGCCCCGATCTGGTGGTCGTGGGTAATGCGATGTCGCGGGGAAATCTTGAACTCGAGCAAGTGCTCGACCAGCGCATTCCGTTTTGCTCGCTGCCGCAATTGCTGCACGATGAGTTCCTGCGCGGCAGGGAAGTGCTGGTCGTTGCGGGAACGCACGGAAAGACCACGACCACCTCAATGCTGGCGTGGATTTTTCATACCGCAGGCATGCAGCCTTCGTTTCTGATCGGTGGCATTGCGGAAAACTTCGGTTCCAGCTTCCATCTGGGTGAGGGAAAGCATTTCATTCTCGAAGGCGACGAATATGACACGGCATTTTTCGACAAGGGACCGAAATTCCTGCATTACTTTCCCGATGCCATCATTCTCACCTCGGTGGAATTTGATCACGCCGATATCTACAAAGATCTTGACGCGGTGGAGACGGCGTTCAAGCGGCTGGTTAATCTGATTCCGCGGCGCGGGCGGATTATCGCTTTCGACGGAATTGCTGGAGATGGAATGGCTGGAGATGCGGTCGAGAGCGCCAGTCTCGAGCGTTGCCTGATCAAAGCGTTTTGCCCGGTGGAGCGCTATGGCGCGGGACCGCGCGCGAGCTGGCGAGTGACGGATGTGAAATTCGAAGCTGGCCGCACATCGTGGTCGGTCGAGCGGGATGGAAAACCCTGGGTTGATTTCGAGTTTCCTCTCGCCGGCGAATACAACGTGTGGAACGCAACCGCAGCGGCAGCGCTCGCTTCCGCCTACGGCATTGCGAAAGAAGAGATCGCCGCGGCCCTGAAAACTTTCAAGAGCGTCAAACGCCGCCTGGAAGTGAAGGCGCAGGTCAATGGCATCACCATCATCGACGACTTCGCGCATCATCCCACGGCGATTGCAGGCACGCTGAGGGCACTGCGGGCGCGTTATGCGGGTTCGCGATTGTGGGCGATTCTCGAGCCGCGATCGAATACGCTGCGCCGCCGCGTGCTGCAGGCGGACCTGGCGCGGAGTCTGGCGCTGGCCGACGAAGTGGTCGTCGCGGGTGTCTTCCGCTCGGAAGCGCTCGCGGAGAATGAAAGGTTGGATCTGCCGGAACTGGCGGCGGACATTCAGAAACATGGCAGCCGCGCGCGTTTGCTAGGCGGTGCGGATGAGATCGTTCAGACCTTAGCTCCGGAGATGCGCCCCGGCGATGTGGTGGCGATTCTTTCGAACGGCGGATTCGGTGGAATCTACGAAAAACTCCCGGCGCGGCTGCGAGCGCTCGCCGGAGAATCTGAGGTCTCCGAATCAAAGACCGGAGGATCAGAGAACGTCAAGTCGGCGAACGTGGCGGGGAAGCGATGAAGCTCTCCTTCGCGCCGGGAGTCGCAGCGCACCGAACCCTTCGATTCGTCCTCCTGCTCTGGATTGCCTCGGCGCCAGCCTACGCCTCCACTAGCTACACAATCACGCTTGCGAATCCTGAGCAGCATCTAGTCGAAGTGCAGATCATACTCCCGCGAGGACCGGTGCAGCGGGAACTGCAGCTTCCAGTCTGGAACGCGTTGTATCAAGTGCGTGATTTCGCGAAATACGTAAACTGGGTGCGCGCGAAAGACCGCGCCGGCCGCGCGCTCGCAGTGCACGCATTAAACCCGAGCTGCTGGCAAATCGCAGGTGCGGAAGGCGGCGCCGTGGTGGATTACCAGATCTTTGTCGATTCGCCGGGGCCCTTCGGCGCTCAGTTTAATTCCCATCATGCTTTTTTCAATCTAGCGCAGCTTCTTATGTATCCCGTCGAGGCGCGAAGCGGCCCGATGGTCGTGCGTTTCAACCAGGTTCCCGAGGGATGGCTCATCGCGACGCCTTTAACGTCAATGCCCGAAGGCAGATTTGGCGCAGAAAATTATGACCGCCTGGTGGATTCCCCGGTCGAGATTGGAGACTTCAAGGAATCTGATTTCGATGAAGGTGGCGGGCATTATCGCGTGATCGTTGACGCTGAGGCTGCCGACTACGATATGGCGAAGCTTGACAGCATGCTCCAGAAAATTGTCACGGCCGCAACCAGTTGGATGGACGATCGTCCCTTCGACAACTACATGTTCCTTTATCACTTTCCGCGCGGAACGGCCGGCGGCGGCATGGAACATTCTTATTCCACCGCCATTGCCGTGCATGCCGATGTGCCGCTGCAGGCTCCTGAAGTGCTGGACTCGGTGACGGCGCATGAGTTTTTTCATCTGTGGAACGTAAAGCGCATCCGTCCGCAAACCCTCGAGCCGATCGATTACACGCACGAGAATTACACGCGCGCCCTGTGGTTCAGCGAGGGATGCACGAGTACTGCGGCGGACATCATCGAGTTGCGCGCCGGTCTGCTCGACGAGCGCCACTTCGAACGGCAGCTGGCCTCAGGAATCACCGAACTCGAGCGCCGCCCCGCGCATCTGACCCAGTCAGCGGAACAGTCGAGCCTCGATGCGTGGCTGGAGGGTGACGCGTACTATCGTCGGCCCGAGCGGAGCATCTCCTATTACAACAAGGGTGAGTTGCTCGGCGTCGCGCTGGATTTGGCGGTGCGCGAAGCCAGCCACGGGCGCGCGTCCCTGCGCGAAGTATTTCAGTGGATGAATCAGAATTATGCGAAGAAGGATCGTTTCTTTCCTGACTCAGACGGCGTCCGCGAAGCTGCTGAGGCCGTGACCCACGTCGATCTCGGATGGTTTTTCGCCAAGTATGTTGCGGGGACGGAGGAAATCCCCTGGGATGATTGTTTTCGCAGCGTAGGATTGCGATTGATCGCGGGAAAGAACACGCTCGCGGATGCAGGGTTTGTCGCCTCGCGAAACTTTGACGGTCCCATGATCGCGTCGGTCACTGCAGGCAGCGGCGCGGAGCGTGCCGGTCTGCAAACCGGCGACACGATTCTGGAAATCAACGGCAGGATCTCGGGAGAAGAATTCTCCCAGGAAATCGCCCAGCTTTCCGCCGGCGACACAATCACGGTTAAGGTAAGGGGCCGGCGCGGTGGCGATCGTGAGTTGAAGTGGAAGGTGGGAACCCGCGACGAAATCTCCTACGAACTCAGAGACGTAGATCATCTTACGGCGGAACAGCAGGCCCGGCGTTCGGCGTGGCTGAAGGGCGAGGCGCAGATTCCGCACGAAACCAACCCACATTAGAAACGGCGCTCCAAGGGGCAAGCTTCGGGGGACAAACCCAATATGATTCGCACCGTCGCGATGCTGGCGTTCTGGGCAGTGGCAGCGCCCGTAGCGGCGCTCGTCGGGTTCCCCTGGACGTTTATTTCCGGCGACGTCAGCCTTCTGTATCGCATGTTCATGTTTGGCGCGTGGAACGGGGTGCGGCTGACTGGAGTAAAGGTGCAGACCGTCGGGCTCGACACGCTGGACCCGGCGCGCACCTATATTTTTATGTCGAATCATGTATCGAACCTGGATCCTCCGATTACGATTCCTTTGATTCCGCGGCGCACTTCGGTGTTGGTGAAGAAGGAATTATTCAGCGTTCCGATCCTCGGCCACGCGATGCGCATCGGGTCGCTGATCCCAGTGGATCGCGGGAATCGTGGCTCTGGCATCGAATCCGTGCGGATGGCGAAGCAGGTCGTAGAGCAAGGAATCAACATGAGCATCTACGTGGAAGGGCATCGCTCGTTTGATGGCAAGCTGCTGCCCTTCAAGAAGGGACCGTTCTACCTGGCGATGGAGTGCGGAGTGCCGGTGGTTCCGGTGACCATCACGGGCACGCATTACCTGATGCCCAAGGGAAGGCTCGCGATCAAGCCTGGAGTAGCGACCGTAATTTTTCATGCGCCGATTGAACCAGGCGACTTCGGCGGCCGCGAGTGTTTGATGGAGAAAGTGCGGGCGGTGATTGAGAGCGGACTGCCAGAAGAGTTCCGGCAACCTTCGGCAACCAGCGCACAGCGTCGAAATCTCTGCGAGAGTTAGTCTGCATTTCACTCTTTTGCAGTTTTCGCACGAACCGCCCGCGCGATCTCCGGCAATTTCGGCAGGATTGCGGAATACTTCAACCATAGTTTGTGATCGACGGCTGGAGCGCCGCTCACTAACGCTCCTGCGGGAATGTCGTGGGCCACGCCGCTTTGCGGTGTGACGATGGCAGCATCTCCGACTTTGCAGTGGCCGACCACTCCTACCTGGCCAGTTAAAATCACTCGCTTGCCAATTTCCGTGGAACCGGCGAGGCCCACTTGCGAGCAGAGCAGAGCGTCTTCGCCAACCTGCGAGCCGTGACCGACCTGCACCAGGTTATCGATCTTGACCCCGCGCCCGATGCGGGTTTCGCCGACGCTGGCGCGATCGATGCAGGAATTGGCCTGAACTTCCACGTCGTCTTCGATCACAACCGGGGCGGGCTGGGGAATCTTGTGCCAGTGTCCGTCGTGAGTCTTGGCGAAGCCGAAGCCGTCGGAGCCGATGACGACTCCGTTCTGCAAGAGAACGTTCTTGCCGATGCAGCAGTTCTCGCGCACCACGGCGTGCGCGTGGGCAAAGAAATTCTCGCCGATCTTTACCCCGCCATAGATCACTACGTGCGCCAGCAGCACGGCGTGGTCGCCAATCTCGACGTGCTCGTCGACGACTACGTACGGGCCGAGGTGTGCGCCGCGTCCGATCTTCGCCGTGGGATGGACGACCGCAGTCGGGTGAACTCCCGGGGCATACCGCAGCGGTTGGTGGAAGAGTTCGAGGGCATGGGCGAAGCTCAGATAGGGATCCTTGACGCGCAGCGTGGCTGCCGGGATGACCGGGAAGTTCTCGGCAACAATTATGGCTGCGGCCTTGGTGAGCCGCGCTGCGGCGGCGTACTTGGGGTTGGCGACGAAGGTGAGTTCCGAGGGGCCGGCTTGTTCGATGCCGTTGAGGCCGGTGATCTCGGTGTCGATGATCTCGGAATCGATGGAGCTGTTGTCAAGGCGCGCGTTGAGGGCGGAGGCGATCTTTGAGAGTTTCATGTTGGATGGTGAGCTCGGGTAAATCGTACACCAGAGCACGAAGACACCGATCGACGTCGGCGCCTGTGGGTTTCAGCTTGAAATAATTCTGACTGTCGTCCGCGGGGAACCGCTCAGTCAGTCCGATTTGCGTTCGAGGAGGGGGTACCCCCCTCCCCCCTCCCCTCCGAAAGTCTTGCTGGGCGCGGGTTCTGCAAAAATGGCGGGCAAAATCTTGATGTCAAAGAGCTTAGAGGTCAAAATCTTGAGAACAAGGAACTTATGACAGGGGGATGCGGTCTCTGCGCACCGTCACTGCCTCGACCATGATTGCGCGATTGGGATGGTGGGCACAAGGTCAAGTGTCACACGGGGATGTGGAAAATGGTGGGTCGGTTCTCCAGAACGGCGTGATTCGATCGTTGGATGCGGCCCCTCCTCGAATCCTCACAGGGATGGGATTGTGGTATTCCACTTCTCGCAAAGGGCGCGAGAAATTGATTGGATAAGAGCGAAGGCTCGATCCGAAACCCGGTAGTCTTTGTTTGAGGACGAAGACGCTGGGAAAGAAAGGAGCCTTCGATGATGATTATAGGGTGTGATTTTCATCCCAGCTGGCAACAAGTTTCCTGGCTGGACACGGAGACGGGAGAAACTGGGGAACGGAAGCTGGTGCAAGCCTCGGGCGATGCTGAACGGTTCTATCGGCAACAGCCGGCGCCAGCGCTGATCGGGATGGAAGCGACGGGAAACTGTCACTGGCTGGTGGATTTGCTGGCCGAGTTGGGCCACGAGTTGTGGGTGGGGGACGCAGCGCAGATCCGGGCCAGTTGCGTGCGCCAGCAGAAGACGGACCGGCGGGACGCGGAGCACATACGAATCCTGTTGCAGGAGGGACGGTTTCCGCGCATCTGGATGCCGTCGGGTGAGGTGCGGGATCTGCGGCAGTTGCTGCTGCATCGCTACAAGCTGGTGACGATACGGGCGCGGGTGAAGAACGAGTTGCAACATCTGTGCCTGAATCAGGGAGTGCGGCGCCAGCACAAGCTGTGGAGCCAGGCGGGACAGAAGGTGCTGCGGGAGTTGCCGTTGAAGCCGTGGGCGGCGCGTCGGCGGGAAGATCTGCTGGGGTTGCTGGCCATGCTCGATCAGCAGGTTGAGCCGCTGGACCGGGCAGTGAAAGAAGAAGCGCAACGAGACAAAATGGCGCTCCTGTTACAAACCCAGCCGGGAGTGGGAGCGGTGACGGCGCTGGCCTATGTGCTGACCATGGGTGACGTAAGCCGCTTCCCGCGCGGCAAGCAGGTGGCCAGCTACCTGGGACTGATTCCGCGCGAGCACTCTTCGGGCGGACGTCAGAAACTGGGCGCGATCACCAAGCAAGGCAACCGCATGCTGCGAATGTTGTTAGTGGAGGCGGCGCAGATTGCGGTGCGCTTCGATCCCGGACTTCGCAAGGAGTATTTGCATCGTTGTCACCAGAAGCCGAAAGCAGTGGCCAAGGTGGCAGCGGCGCGCAAGTTGGCCGTACGACTGTACTGGATGCTGCGCACGCAGAGGCCGTATCCGGAAGTCGTTCGCATCGAGAGCAGCCCGCGGGTGCCCCTGGTCGGCGCAAGCTAGACCGTGAGATTGATTGGGCGCTCTCGCATCCCGTACAGACGGGATGTTCGCATAGAAGAATCATGGCCGACGAGTAAGGTCGAATCGATGGTTGGTGGAACGACGTTCCGCCGCAGGTGATTTTGCGTGAGATTTCCAGAGTCTTTGTCCTCAACCCTCTCTGGCGAGAAAGCGGTGCCAAAAACACCGACAGGATGTCTTTGTCCTTGACACCGCCTTCGCTCTTATCGAGGGGCACCCTCTGTCGTGGTGGCTCGAAAGATCGGTCTTGCCTAGGTTGTCACAGTCACCGAATATGTCTTCGTACCGGTCACACCGTAATTGTCGGTGACGGTGAGGGTGATCGTCCTGGTCACGCCGCCGGTTGCGTAGTCGTGTGTGGCCGAGCCGGTGGTGGTGACCGTTGCGGCGGTACCGTCGCCCCAGTTCCAGGAGTAGCTTGTGACCTTGCCCTTGGGAAACGGATCCGTGGTGGTCGCGGTCCAGGTGCCGGTCGTGCCCTTTACAACCGACGTTGGACCGGCGATTGTCGCTTTCGGTCCGGTCTGGGCGAAGGCGCCGAGGCCGTTCGGGGTGCCGACTCCGGTGGGGCCGTTGTAGCCGGCTCCTGCGTCGCAGGCGAGGTCGCCGACACTCGGCGTGGTTCCGCTCGCCGGGTAGTCGCAGTCGAGGATACCTTCTCCGAATGCGTTCGGGTTACCGCAGGCAGCGGCGCCCTCGCCGCTGCACCAGCCGTTGCCGCCGCTGGTGACGTTGTACAGAGAGGCGCTCCCAAGATGACCGTAGAGCGTCAGGGCTGGATATTTAACTCCGTGGGCACCGCCCGCCAGGGCGTACATTGCGGCGATGAGTGGCGATGACAGCGACGTCCCGCCGACGGTCTGCCAGCCAAGCACGGAGCAGTCAGCCCCGCAGTTGTATGAGGCATAGATGTCGAAACCGGTAAGATAGTCACCGACCGCTGCGATGTCCGAGACCAGGCGTTTGGCGCCGCAGGCCGTGTTCGCCCAATCGCTCACGTTGCTCTGCCAGGTTTGAGCAGCGAAGAGATGGCTGCAACCTCCTCCCGTGGCGCCGAGCGGAAACCCCAAAAGCGATTCGTAGTAATCTGCCGTGCCGTTATCGTTCCACACCGTCTCAGACTCGCGGGTTGCGGTCTGGCCGAGGTATAGCGAAGTGCCTCCAACGGCGACCACCGTATTCAGGGATGAGGGAGCATTCGGCTGGTTGTAAGGGGACGGAATAGCGCCGCCGAGCAGGTCAAAGTCGTAGTATCCGTCGTCACCGGCTGACGCGGTGATAACGATGCCGGGATGGTTGTAAGCCGCATTCTGGGTCGACGTCCTTGCGGCTTCGTAGCTGCCGTAGGAGTTGGTGATCTCGGTCGCCTTCAGGGTAGCCGCTTCGTTTACGGCCGTCGCGAGATCGGCGTTTGATTCGCTGTTGGCTTCGATCAGGATGATCTTGCAGTTCTGACATACGGCGTGAACCGTCTCGACGTCGAGAGACTCCTCCACCGACCAGCCGGTCGTATCGTTGGCGGGTAGAGTTGAGCCGCCTGTCTGATTGACAACCTTGAGACAACCATTCGCCTCGCTGCAAGTGGTCAAGCCATACTGCTTGTCGAAGGTCTGGAGGTCAGCGTTGATGTTGGGATCGTTGTAGGCGTCGATGATGGCGACCGTCTGGCCCGTCCCGGTCGCAGTGGAACTGAAGGCGTAGGCGGTTGTCAGATCGCTCGGCGTCAGTCCACCAGTCGGTCCGATCGTCGCTGCCGGTCCGGTCGTTGCAGTGCTCAGGTCTGCTCCGGCGGCTAGCTTGTACGGCACCGCGCCCGGCGTGCCCTCCGCCACTTCAACTCGGCGCATGGCGAAGCAGGTCGAGTGTCGGGGCCTGGCCGGCTTACACACCCGCTGGCCAATGGCGAAGTGCGTCACCTGAGCGGACGCGGGGAGGGCATCTTGCGACGCCTGGCCAGCGGACACATTCCAACCGCCGAAAACTAACGTTAGCAATGCCAGAACGGCTGAGTGGTATCGCATTTGAGTCCGCCTTCCTTGTGTGTGGTGATCGGTGGAGACAACTTCTTGCAGGGGGGTTGTCGCACAAATACCAGAGATCTGAGGCGAGATATTTTCTTTACGCCCCAAAAGCGGCTGCTATTGTGCCCTCAATCCCGATTGACGTCAATGTGAAAAGAATTTCACCGGGACCGGCTCGCAGGCCTCCGCTTCCTCAGGGTTACAAGTGCTGAGGCTTTATTCTTCGAATAAGGTAACCTGGCGCTGGTCGTCGGTGGGCCCGCGGCGGGGGCGGCGGGTGGCGCCGATTACTGCCAGGACCGTTAGCGATTCGAGGGCGGTGCGGGGGACGAAGATGCGTTGCGTGTTCGAACGCTGGTCTGGGGGATTTACCAGGTAGCCTTCCGGCAGGTTTTGAGTCAGATCGGAGGGCATTAGGCCTTCGAGGATTTCGTTGTCTTTGAAGCGGAGGCGGACCCACAGGCCTTCGGAGCGGGGGCGGGTGGTGAATGTTTTGCGGGTTAAGGATTCGGAGTCGCCGAATTCGCGGACGAAGTAGACGCCTTTGATCTCACGCAGGTCGATGGCGATTACGGTGCCGGAGGTGTTGAGGAGTTCTAGTTTGCCCTCGTTGATAAATTGCTCGTGGGAGACGTAGCCGGAGACGGAATCGCGGTCCATCTTGCGGACGATTACTTTCTTGTGGGTCGAGGGCATGGTCGGGCTTCGGGCTTCGGCTTTCGGGCTTCGGCAAGGCACGCTGGTTCAGCCGAAGCCTGATGGCTGAAGCCCGACAGCCGCCTCATTCTCGCACCAAATGGGAAGAAATCGCTGGAATCCACGTTGGCAGTAGCCAAAATATAAACCTTGTGTTATTCCTTTAAGTTGCTTTGTCTCAACTAAACGCTGTTTAAGTGCTTTATATGTAACGGCTTGAGTCTCGGCCGGTGTTGAAGGAACGAGTGTGGGCCCCAGCAGTCTGTGGAAATCTTGTGGAAAAGCGTTGGATTTAATCCCGCCTGGCCGTGTCTGGGATGTGCAGGAAACTGCGGTCGTGGGGAACGCTTGAAGTCGGTTGTCTCGAAGACGAATGGCTGATTACATTTACACGATGGAAATCCGGTTGACGCCGGATCAGATGAAGGGCGTCAATCTGGTGCAAGAGATAGCCCGGGCCGCGGGAATCACTCTTTATCTTACCGGCGGGGCGATTCGCGACATCATCAGCGGGTTTACGATCCGCGACCTGGACTTCACGGTTCAGGGCAATCCTCTCAAACTGCAGAAAGATTTCGAGCGGGCGGGCGCGCAGGTAGCCGGCCACGATGAAGACGTGCGCACGCTGTTTCTGGTGCTGCCGGGGAATGTGCGCGCTGAGATTGGAATGGCGCGGACCGAGGTGTACGAGAAGGTGGGAAGAGCGCCGGTGATTGCGCCGGCCAGCATTCAGGAAGATCTGCGACGGCGCGACTTTACGGTGAACGCGATGGCGCTGTCGCTGAATGAGGGGTCGCGGGGGCTGCTGCTTGATCCGTTCAACGGAGTTGCAGATATCGAGGCTAAGCTGCTGCGTATTCTGCACAATTATTCGTTCGTGGAGGATCCGTCGCGGCTGATTCGCGCTACGCGGTTTGCGGCGCGCTTTCACTGGCCGCTGGAAGAGCGCACGCAGCTGCGCTACAACGCGGCTAAGGAAAACAACTACATCGAGCACATCTCGCGCAGCGCGGTGGGGCATGAGATTGCGCAGCTGGCGCATGAAGACGATCCGCTGAACGTGGTGAAGGCGCTGGAAAAAGAAGAGTGGCTGAAGGTGCTGCATCCGCACTGGTCGTCGGCCAAGGTGGATACGAACGGGCTGGGCCAGTTGATGAAAACTCGGCAGCAGATGGTGGATCTGGGCTATACGGTGGATCCATCGCCGGCGGTGATGCACTTTCTGACCGCGCGGCTTTCTGACAAAGACATTTCTGATTTGCGGCGGCAGATTCCGCGCAAGGACTTGGTCGAAGCCTGGCGCGATATCGAGGATCATGCGAAAGAGTTGGCGAAGCGATTGACTGGCAAGGAAGCGGCGACGCCGTCGCGCACATGGAATCTGCTCTCATCGGCGCGGCCGGAGATGATTTTATTTCTGGCGGTGACGGCGCGGCAGCAGGCGGTGGCGCAGAAGATTAAAAATTTCCTGACCAAGTGGCGGCAGGTGCAGCAACGCATTCCGCTGCCGGAGATGACGGAGTTGCTGATCACGCCGCAGTTGCCGGAGTATCCGAAAATTGCGCGCGATGTGTTCATGTTGCTGCTGGATGGAAAACTGCGCTCACGTACGGAGACGTTGAAGTTCTTGAAGCCGTTTGCGCCGCCTCCTCCGCCTCCGCCTCCGCCGCCCAGGCGCGGGCGTGGGCCGAAAGCAGCGGCTGTGGCCGCGCCGGCAGTGGCTGTCGCGGGGAAAAAGGGCGAAGTGGCCAAGGGCAAGGGAAAGGGACCGACGGCGGCGGCCGTAGTTGCTACTCCAGCTGCTACGCAGTCTGCGAAGGCTAAGTCCAAAGCGACCCCTACGCCGAGCAAACCTCAAGGGAAGCCTGAGAAACATACTGCTAAAGCTGCTGCGAAATCCGCTGCCAAGCCCGGTGCGAAACATCCTGCACCATCGAAGAAAGCGGCCCACAAACCGAAGCCAAAGGCAAAAAGCAAGAAGCGGTAGGAGCTTTCCGGGTTATTTCCGTACGGGGCAGTGTCCTAATTCCCCCTTCCGGCCGGTACCAAATTCTCGCTTGTCCAGCCTCAGGCGGGCATATAATGGTGGTATGCATCGACCGCTTCTCAGTGCGGCGTTCGTGCTACTGCTGGCCGGCGTGCCGCTTTCGGCGCAGCACGGTGGTGGAGGGCATGCGTCCGGGGGCGGGCATGCCGGGTTTGCTTCGCACGGTGGTGGGTTCGCCGGGCATTCGAGTGCCCCAGCTTTCGGCGGCGTACGCGCGGGTTCCGGTTTGGCGGCTCGTTCCTTCGCCCCTCGTTCGGCGTCGCGTCCTGCATTCTCCTCTCGGTCCTTTAGCCGTGGCTTCAATCGGGGCTTCAACCGTCACGGCGGCGCGCGATTCGGCGCCTATGGCGTTGGAGGCAATTGCTATTACTACGGGTACGGATGTGTGGGCGCTTATGGGTATCCGTGGGGGTATGCGGGCGAGATCGATCCCTATTGGTGGTGGGATTCAGGTTCGTCGTATGACCCAGATCAGCAATACCAGACTGGCCTGGCGAACGAGATGAATCAGCAGAGTCTCGACGAACAGAGGATGCGCCAGCAGAACGATCAGGACCTTTATGCGCAGTGGGCGCCTTCGCCGCCACGCGCACACGTCGAGCACGAAGAACTCAACGAAGCAGCGCCGGCCACGGTGCTGGTTTTCCGCGATGAGCACAAGCAGGAAGTAAAGAATTACGCGATCGTGGGGCAGATGCTGTGGGTTTTCGATCTGCAGCATACGCAGAAGATTCCGCTGTCTGAACTCGACCTTCCGGCTACGACCAAGGCCAACGATGCGCGGGGCGTGGACTTCCAGCTACCCAGCCCGCACGAAGGGCAGTAATTTCCGCCGCGAATCTGCATTGGCGCTCACCAATTCTGTGGATAACTTCGCGTTTGCGCATGCGCATTTCCCGTTAGAATGACGCCAACGTACAATAAAACTGAGGCCTATGTCCCAATTCGTCCACCTGCACCTGCATACCGATTACTCCCTACTGGACGGCGCCTGCGACGTCGAAAAACTTTGCCAACGTGTGAAAGAGCTGGGCATGCCCGCCGTGGCGATGACCGACCACGGAAACATTTTTGGCGCCGTGCACTTTGTGAACGCAGCAAATCACGCGGGCGTGAAGCCGATCGTGGGTTGCGAACTTTACATCTGCAAGAAGGATGATCACAACATCGAGCGCACGCCGCCCGACGGCGACACCTACAACCACCTGCTGGTGCTGGCCGAAAACGAAGAGGGCTACCGCAATCTGGTGAAGATTACGTCGGAAGCCTCGCTGCACGGTTTTTATTACAAGCCGCGGGTGAGCAAGAAATTTCTGGCGGAGCATTCTCGCGGACTGATCGGGCTTTCGGGATGCCTCAAAGGTGAAGTCGCAGAGCGGTTGATGGAAGGGAAATACGATGCGGCGCGTGCGGCCGCTGGAACGTTTGTCGACATTTTCGGTAAGGACAATTTCTATCTCGAGATTCAGGACCAGGGACTGGCGATGGAGCATAAGATCCATCCCGGTCTGTTCCAGCTGGAAAAAGATCTGGGGCTGCCGCTGGTGGCGACCAACGACAGCCATTATCTCTGCGAAGACGACGCGCACGCCCAGGACGTGATGCTGTGCATCCAGACCGGGAAGTCGATTCACGATACCGGGCGGATGAAGTTTGAGGGAACGCAGTTCTTTGTCAAAAGCCACGATGAGATGTACCGCGTGTTCAAGGACTCACCTGAAGTTTTGAGTCGGACGCTCGACATCGCCGAGCGCTGCAGCTTGCGGCTGGAAAAGGTGGCGACGCCGTTCCCGCAGTTCGAAGTTCCTCCGGGATACACGATTGACAGCTATTTCGAGCATGTTTCCCGCGAAGGCTTTGCGCGGCGAATGGCAGCGCTGCGGCCGTTGCACGAGCAGGGCAAGCTGAAGCACCCGATTTCCGACTACGAGCAGCGGTTGGAGCGGGAGCTGGCGATCATCCAGCAGATGAAGTTCCCGGGATATTTCTTGATCGTGTGGGATTTCATCCGCTACGCCAAGGAACGGGACATTCCGGTGGGACCCGGTCGCGGATCGGCGGCCGGGTCGCTAGTTTCTTACGCGCTTGGAATTACCGATCTCGATCCGCTGCAACACGAGTTGCTGTTTGAGCGATTTCTCAATCCCGAGCGGGTTTCGATGCCGGATATCGACATCGATTTCTGCATGAACCGGCGCGGCGAAGTCATCAACTACGTTACGCAGAAATATGGCCGCGACAACGTGGCGCAGATCATCACTTTTGGCACGATGGCGGCCAAGGCTGCGATCAAAGACGTCGGTCGCGCCATGGACATTCCTTACAGCGATGTCGACCGCATCGCGAAGATGATTCCTACGCAGCTCAACATCACGCTCGACCAGGCCATCGAAGACTCTCCGCAACTGCGCGAGGCCATGGAGAAAGACGGCCAGATTCGCGAGCTGATTCAGACCGCGAAAAAGCTGGAAGGAATGGTGCGCAACTCCGGGGTGCACGCCGCGGGCGTGGTGATTTCACCGCGGCCTTTGACCGAACTTGTCCCGCTGCATCGAACCAAGAATGAGGAAATCGTCACTGCCTTCGACATGGTTGCCATCGAGAAGATGGGCCTGCTGAAGATGGACTTCCTCGGGCTGACCACGCTTACGATTCTTACTGACACTCTGAAACTGATCGTGCAGACGCGCGGAACGCGGATTGCGCTCGAACAGATTCCTCTCGACGATACCGAAACCTACCAGAAAGTGTTTCACAAGGCCCTGACTTCCGGCGTCTTCCAGTTTGAATCGCATGGCATGCGCGACGTGCTACGGCGCTATCAGCCGAACTCGATCGAACATCTTACCGCCTTGAATGCGCTCTATCGTCCAGGACCCATGGCAATGATCGATGACTTCATCGAGCGCAAACAGGGTCGGCGCAAGATTGAGTATGAACTGCCGGAGCTGAAAGAGATTCTGGAAGAGACGCTGGGCGTCTTCGTTTATCAGGAGCAGGTCATGCAAGCGGCGAACAAGCTTGCAGGCTACTCTCTGGGCGAAGCCGATCTGCTACGGCGCGCGATGGGCAAAAAGAAACCGGAGGAAATGGCGGCGCAGCGCGAGCGTTTCATTCAAGGTGCGGCGCTGCGCAAGTTTCCGCCGAAGAAGATCGAGAAGATTTTTGATCTCATGGCGCAGTTTGCGGGATACGGCTTCAATAAGTCGCATTCGGCCGCTTACGCGCTGCTGGCCTATCACACGGCGTATTTGAAGACGCATTATCCCGTCGAGTTCATGGCGGCCTTGCTGACTTCGGTTACCGGCAGTACGGACGACGTGGTGAAGTACATCAACGAATGCCGCGAGATGGGGATTGCGGTGGAAGCGCCGGATATCAATGTGTCGGACGCCAACTTTACCCCACACGGTGAAGCTATTCGTTTTGGGCTGGCCGCGGTGAAGAACGTCGGCGGCAATGCGATTGAATCGATTGTGGCGGCGCGGAAGAAGCTGGGGCGATTCAAATCAATTTACGAATTCTGCGAGAACGTCGATCTGCGGCTGCTCAACAAGCGCGTGCTGGAATCGTTGATCAAGAGCGGAGCGATGGATTCGCTCGGCCGGCGGGCGCAGGTAATGGCTGTGCTCGATCGCGCCATGGATCGCGCCCAGAAGGCGCAGCGTGATGCGGAATCGGGACAGCACGGGCTGTTTGGCGTGTTTCAGCAGGAGTCCGAGGTCAACAACGACCGGCTGCCCGACATTCCGGACTGGGATGAGCAGGCGCGTTTGGCGGCGGAAAAGGAAATTCTCGGATTCTTCATCAGCGGGCATCCGCTGGAAAAATACAAAGACAAGCTTGCCGATCTTCAGGCGCTGCGCATCGATGAGATTGCCGTGATGACGAGATCCACCGGCAAGGATGAGACCATCGCGACGGCCGGGATCATCGGCAACGTGCGCGTGCAGAAATCGAAGCGCGGGGAGTTCTATGCGCAGGCCACGCTCGAGGATATGTCCGGCTCAATCGATATGATTGTTTTTCCTGAGGCCTACAAGCGACTTGGGGACAAGGTCAAGCTTGAGGTTCCGGTGCTGGTCAGGGCTGGAGTGAGGATCGAAGAAGGAACGAATCCCAAAATCACGGCGGCCGAGATTATGCCGCTCGAAGACGCAAAAGTTCCGCTGCCGCGCGCGATCCGCATTCGCGTGCCGCTCGAAACTGCGGGCGAGACTACGGTGGACGATCTGTACACACTTTTCACGCAGCGCAAGGGCGCTGCGCAGGTGTTATTTGACGTGGAACGTGCCGGGGATTTTATGGTGGTGATGGAAGTGGAAGGTTATAATGTGCTGCCAGATCGCAGCTTCATCGCCCGCGTCGAGCAGTTGTGCGGGAGGGGCAGCGTCCGCGTGATCAATTGAGGCTGTAATCGGCAGAACGCGGTCAGCTAAAACATATTTCACAAAACAGTATTCATCTAGACATGGAAGCCAGCGATAAGGCGCAGCAGGAATTGGAGCAGATCGAGCGCCAGGTGGCGCTGATCGAGGCCACTACAGGGCAGAGTGAGGAGACTCGCCGCCAGCTGGCGAAGCTTCAGGAGCGCGTCCATATTCTGCGGGAGGAAATGAAGAGTCTGCAGACCGCCTGGCAAAAGACGGAACTGGCACGGCACCCGCAGCGTCCGCAGGCGCTCGACTATATCGAACGCGTATTCACGGACTGGAGCGAGATTCATGGGGACCGCGGGTTCGGCGACGATCCCGCGATTGTTTGCGGGATGGCGCGCTTTCATGGCGAGGAAGTTCTCGTGGTCGGCACGCAAAAAGGCCGGGACATGAAGCAGCGCGTGTACCGCAATTTCGGAACGCCTCATCCCGAGGGGTATCGCAAGGCGCTGCGCGTGATGCAGGTCGCGGAGAAATTTCGCAAACCGATTTTCACGCTGGTGGATACCGATGGCGCTTACCCGGGAATTCACGCGGAAGAGCGTGGGCAGGCCGAGGCGATTGCCTACAACTTGCGAGAAATGGCGCGGCTTGAAGTGCCGATCATCGCGACTGTGATTGGGGTTGGCGGCAGTGGCGGAGCGCTGGCGATCGCCGTGGCCGACCGGGTATTGATGATGGAGAATTCGATTTACTCGGTGATTTCGCCCGAGGGCTGTGCGGCGATCATGTGGCGGGATTCCACGAAGAAGGAGTTGGCCGCCGAGGCGATGCGCATTACGGCGACGGATCTCAGCGAGCTGGGCTGCATCGACGATATCGTGCCTGAGCCGGAAGGTGGGGCTCACCGGGATCATGAAGCGGCGGCGAACTTGCTCGACGTCAGCCTGCAGAAGCATTTCTCGGACCTGAAGAAAATCCCGCCGGCGGATTTAATCGTGTCGCGATACGACAAGTTCCGTACCATCGCGCAGTTCTTCAAGACCGAGTGAATACGCAGTCATTTTGTTTCTTGCCTCCCGTTCCCAGATAGGTTCGTCACGGCTTCAGACGCGCGATTTGAAGTGCCGTGAAGGCGCTGTCGCCGTATAATGTTCTGTTTCCCCCAAGTTGAAATTTGGGCGGATCATTCCGCCCCTAAATCGAAGGAAGGTGTAGGGATGGCCACTACGGATGTTGCGCCTCAGGGTACCGGCGGGCAATTGGGGCGCCAGCGCATCGTCAATGACATGAGCATTCAGGTTGCAACGGTGAATGGCTCTGGCTCTCAAAGTTCAAATACCGTACTGTTGCGGGCGATTTTTCAGATGGGTGTGCCGGTTTCGGGGAAAAATCTTTTTCCTTCAAACATTGCCGGTCTGCCGACCTGGTACACCATTCGTGCCAACAAAGATGGCTACATTGGCCGCAAGAAGGAAATCGACTTCCTGGTGGCCATGAATGCGGAGACCGCGCAGGACGATGTAATGTCTCTGGCGCCCGGAGCTTCCGTGTTGTACGACGAGCCGCTGGCCCTCGAGAAGCTGCGCGACGACCTGATTTTTTATTCGGTCCCCTACGACAAGCTGGTCGCAACCGTCTGCCCGGAGGCGAAACTGCGCAAGCTGGTCAAGAACATGGTGTACGTGGGCGTGGTGGCGCAGCTGCTTACCATTGACATGGGCGAGGTGGAGAAGGCGATCCGCAAGCAGTTTGCTGCCAAGGTGAAAGCCGCCACCCTCAACCTGGCAGCGGCTCAGGCTGGATTCGACTATGCCAAGGCAAGCTTGCAGAAGCGCGGAGTCTTCTACATTGAGCGCATGGACAAGACCGCGGGCAAGATCATTATCGACGGCAACTCGGCCGCGGCGCTCGGTTGCATGTTCGCTGGGTGCACTGTGGTGACGTGGTATCCGATTACGCCATCGTCTTCGCTGGTGGAGACGATGATTGATTACATGAAGGAGTACCGCATCGGACCTGATGGCAAAGCTACTTTTGCGATTGTTCAGGCAGAGGATGAACTGGCCGCAATTGGCATGGTGATCGGCGCCGGCTGGGCGGGAGCGCGCAGCATGACGGCAACCGCAGGCCCCGGCATTTCTTTGATGTCAGAGTTTTCCGGTCTGGCTTATTACGCGGAAATTCCGGGCGTGATCTGGGACATTCAGCGCGTCGGTCCTTCTACTGGATTGCCCACGCGCACTTCGCAGGGCGACATTCTTTCCACTGCGTTTCTTTCGCACGGCGATACCAAGAACATTATGCTGATTCCGTGCTCCGCGGCGGAATGTTTCAGCATGGCTTCCGAGGCCTTCAACTTGGCCGAGCAATTCCAGACGCTGGTTTTCGTCATGTCCGATCTTGATCTCGGGATGAACAACTGGATGTCGGATCCCTTCGAGTATCCGACTACGCCCATTAAGCGGGGGAAGGTTCTCAGCAAGGCAGATCTCGACAAGCTCGGCAGCTTCGCTCGATACAAAGATCTGGATGGTGACGGCGTAGGCTACCGCACGCTGCCGGGTACGGATCATCCTGCTGCCGCTTACTTCACGCGAGGCAGCGGGCATAACGATAAATCGAATTACAGCGAGCGCCCCGACGATTACGAAAACAATATGGAGCGGCTCAACCGCAAGTTCGAGAGCGCACGCTCCTTCGTGCCTCGCCCGGAGATTCTCAAGGGTGCGAACGCGAAAATAGGGATCATCGCCTATGGGACTTCGCATTGGGGCGTCATCGAGAGCCGCGACCAGTTGCGTAACGAGTATGCGATTGATACCGACTACTTGCGGCTGAGGGCTTATCCTTTCACACGCGAAGTGCATGAATTCATCGAGCAGCACGACCGCATCTACGTGGTCGAACAGAACCGCGATGCGCAGATGCTTAGCCTGCTCAAGCTTGACCTGAAACCGGAACTAACTATGCGACTGCGCAGCATCAGCCATCTCGACGGGCTGCCGCTCGACGCACGGTCCGTGACCGACGAATTGAGCACGATGGAGGGTAAGTAAGATGGCGACCACGCCTGCTGAACCTAGATGTCCGGAGCCGAAGACGAACCACATCGGCTTGACGGTAATTGATTACAAGGGCGGCAAGACCACGCTGTGCGCTGGCTGCGGCCACAATGCGATTTCCGAGCGCATCATCGAAGCCATGTACGACATGGGCGTGCAGCCCGAGCGTGTTGCAAAGTTGAGCGGTATCGGCTGTTCGTCAAAGAGTCCCGCGTATTTCATGAACCGTTCGCACAGCTTTAATTCTGTGCATGGACGTATGCCGTCGGTGGCGACCGGCGCGATGCTTGCCAATCGCAATCTGATTGCGCTGGGCGTTAGCGGCGACGGCGACACGGCTTCGATCGGCATCGGACAGTTCGTTCACCTCATGCGCCGCAATCTTCCTCTCATCTACATCATCGAAGACAACGGGGTCTATGGCCTGACCAAGGGGCAGTTCTCGGCTACCGCCGATCTGGGGTCGAAACTGAAATCGGGTGTGATCAACGATCTTCCGCCGATCGATACCTGCGGGCTGGCTATTGAACTGGGCGCGACGTTCGTCGGACGATCGTTTTCGGGAGACAAGAGGCAGTTGAGCGCCATGCTGAAAGCGGCGATCGCGCATCACGGCACTGTGATGCTCGATGTGGTTTCGCCGTGCGTCACCTTCAACGATCACGAGGGTTCGACGAAATCCTATAAATACGTGAAGGATCACGAGGAGACTTTGCAGGACATAAGCTTCGTTCCGCACTTCGAAGAAATTGATGTGGAGTACGATCCGGGAACGACCGTCAGCGTCACCATGCACGATGGCTCCCATCTGCAACTGCGCAAGCTCGAAGAGGACTATGACCCGACGGATCGAATCGCTGCAATGACCCGTCTGAGTGAAGCTCACGACAAGGGCGAGGTTCTGACGGGACTGTTTTACGTGAACACGAAATCGCCCAGCTTCCTCGATATGCTGAACATGGTGGATGAGCCGCTGGCCACGCTGCCGGAATCGTTGACCCGGCCGGGCAGGGAAGCGTTGGCTGCGGCGATGGAAGAACTGCGGTAAGCGCCCGGGCTTCGGACTTCGGCTGTCGGGCTTCGGCAAACCACTTGTCATTCCGAACTGGGTCAGAGGTGAGGAATCTACTGTTCTCTCCCGAGCAGCAGAAAACCAGATTCCTCGGTCGCTCTCTCCGCGCGTTGCGCGGCTGCGAGCGGCTCGGAATGACAAAGAATTTAGATAACTGAAAGATGACAGCCACTAAGCCTGCGACCTCGACCTGCTCCATGAGAGACTCAAACGCCGGAGGATCTTTTACTGCCAGGTCCGCTACTTCGGCGCAGTCAAACTTGCAGGTTCAAGCCCCAGACCCGCGCCGTAATATTGTGCCAGTGCGTGCCGTTCGTCTTCCGTGAGCAACCCCGCAATAGTACGCATGGGCATGTTGATGTCGTTGGCGCGGCTCCCGCTCGCGAACGCTTCCAGCTGGTTCAACACGTATTCGGCGTTCTGGTTGACTAGCAAAGGAGCCCCGGGGCGATAGCCGACCGGACCATGACAAGACTGGCACGGCGGAATGCCACGTTCTCCATCTCCGAAGGAAACCAGACGGGATGCGATGCCGGCACGAATGGGATCGGGGCGCTGCTGCGGAAAGATTCGTTTGTCTTCGGGGTCATAGAAGGCTGGCAGCCTGGAGTAGTAAGCGACCACATCCGCCACATCCCGAGGCGAAAGGGATTGTGCAATGGCATTCATCGGGCGTCCTTGGCGCTTTTGAGCTCGGAAATCTTCCAGCTGTTTCCAGATTGCCAGTTTGTCGAAGCCAGCCAGGTTAGGGGTAGAAGCAACGGCGCTGAATCCTTCTGCTCCATGGCAGTGATCACAGTGCCTGGCAAGCAGCATCCCACGAAAAGCGTCACCGCTCGAGGCGGCAGCGATCGTTGCCGGTGTCCATGCCACATAGGATGGAATTCGACCCGGCGGATTGTCGCTTGCTAAAAGAAGGAGCGAGCCCGCCACAACGCTTCCGAGAAGGAGCTTCATCGACCGTCGCCTATTGTGCTGCACAACTGCCCCTATCTTCCGGCTGTAAAGCAGGAAACTGTTCGCGGGGAACGACCTTCAACTCCGACCGCATGGCGTAATGTCCCGGCCCACAAAATTCGCGGCAAGGCATTTTATATTCGCCCGGACGCGGGAACTGAAGTTGCGCCTCGCTGATTGTGCCGGGCAAGACCTTGACTTTATAGTCGGTGCCATCGAAAGTGAGCGAGTGGACCGCGTCGGCGCTGGTGATGCGGAGATGAACCGGGACCCCCGCCGGAACCAGAATACAATGCGGAATGAACAGGTACTGCTGAGCGATCATGCGCACGGTGACCGAGCCATCCGGATCCTGTTGGGTTCCGAGATTATTCTCGACAAACTCGCCCGCCAAGTGGAGTGACAAAGGATCGACGTGACGAGAGCCTCTCAGCCAACGGAGCACTGGAACGTCGATCTGATAGTAGCGCGTGGCTGGGATCAGGCTCAGTGCCAGCACAGTCAGCAAGAACGTTCGTATCTTTCGCCAGTTCACAATCGGTTTGCCTTACGACGATTGGGAAGGTCACGAGTTTGCTCGTGCCGTTAGGTCGCTAAGAGTGTACCCGCGCTTCAGCGACTGAGGGAAATCTTTTTGCGCTCGAAACTAAGAGCCGCCGAGCTCCTTCAGCACGGCGCTGCAACGCTCGCAGACTGTGGGGTAGGTCTTGTCCTCACCGACATGGATCGAATAATTCCAGCAGCGTTCGCACTTGGCGCCGTCCGCCTTCTTCACCTCGACGTGCACCTGGCCGGTGCCATTGCCCGGCCCCTGGGCCAGGGTCACGGCGGAGACAATAAAGAGATAGCGTAGTTCGGCCGCGTGGCGAGCCAGCACTGAATGGACCGGGTCGGGAGCAGTCAACGTGACCTGAGCTTCGAGTCCGGTGCCGATCAGTTTATTGTTGCGAGCTTCTTCGAGCGCCTTGAGCACCTCGTCGCGCACTGCGCGCAGCGTCGCCCAATCGTCGTCGGACTTTTGGTCAGCCTCGGAAGCGATCTCGCGAGGCGACGGGAAGGATGCCAAGTGCACGCTTTCCTCACGTTGCGTCGCTTTCGGCAAGTACGGCCAAACCTCTTCGCAGGTAAAGCTCATGATGGGAGCGAGCAACCGCACCAGCGCTTCGCCGATCTGCCAGATTGCCGTCTGGGCGCTGCGCCGCGCCTCCGACTTGGGCGCGGAAATGTAGAGGCGATCTTTGAGCACGTCGAGGTAAAAGGCGCTCAAGTCAACAATGCAAAAATCGTTCACGCGATGATAGATCTTGTGGAACGCGAACTCGTCATACCAATCCTTCAGGGCAACCGCCAGACCGGCGGTGCGGCGCAGCATGTACTGGTCGAGAGCTTCCATTTTGTCAAAGGGGACTGCGTCAGTCTTGGGGTCGAAGTCTCCGATGTTGCCGAGGATGTAGCGGAACGTGTTGCGAATCTTGCGGTAGTTTTCCGCGACGCGCTGCATCAACTGCTCGGAGCCGACCACGTCTTCGCGGAAATCAACCGACGCCACCCAGAGGCGCACCACTTCCGCACCCATGCGATCGGCGATATCGACCGGGTCGACGTCGTTGCCCCGCGACTTCGACATGGCTTGACCTTTTTCGTCGAGCGTCCATCCCGGCGTGACCACGCCTTTATAGGGCGGCGTTCCGTGCGTACCCATGGCGCAGAGAAGGGAAGACTGGAACCAGCCGCGGTATTGGTCGCCGCCTTCGAGATATAGATCGGACGGCCAGGGATACGACGGTTCGTCGGCGATTAACGCCAGATAGCTCGCGCCAGACTCCAGCCACACGTCGAAGATGTCAGTTTCCTTCTCGAACTTGGTGCTGCCGCAGTGTGGGCACTTCGTCCCTGCGGGAAGAATTGTGTCTGATTCGGAGGTGAACCAGGCGTCGGCGCCGGAGCGGGCAAAAAGTTCAGCCACCTTGCGATTGATTTCGTGATCGTTGAGCGGCTTGCCGCAGCTCTCGCAAAGGAAAACCGCGATGGGAACGCCCCACACCCGCTGGCGCGAGATGCACCAGTCAGGGCGCGTGGCGATCATGTTCGAGAGACGCTCCTCGCCCCACGCTGGATCCCACTTCACATGCCTGATTTCCTCCAGGGTGCGGGTGCGGAGAGTGTCGTCCTTCGACTTCCCGCCGGGCATGGGCGTTTCCATCGAAATGAACCACTGCTCCGTCGCGCGGAAGATCACCGGATTATGGCACCGCCAGCAATGCGGATAAGAGTGCTCGGTCTTTTCTGCATGCAGCAGAGCGCCGCGGCTCTTGAGCAAGTCGATGATCGGCTGATTTGCTTCCCAGACGCGTTTGCCGGTGTACTCCGGCAGGCCGTTGCGCAGGATTCCTTTTTCGTCGACGTTGCTGGTGGCGTCGAGTCCGTACTTGATGCCGGTGATGAAGTCCTCGGCGCCGTGGGAGGGCGCGGTGTGCACCACGCCGGTTCCCGTATCCATGGTGACGTATTCGGCCAGCACGCCGAGAATCTTGCGATCGAGAAAGGGATGCTGGAAGTTCAGGTGCTCGAGTTTGCGGCCGGGAAAATGGGCGAGTTCACGCGGATCAGAAAGATTGCATTTCTCCGCAACATCTTTCGCCAGCTTCGAGGCAACAATGTAAACCTCGCCGCCAGACTCAAGCGCGACATACTCTTCGTCGGGATGAAACGCGACGGCCATGGACGCAGGCAAAGTCCAGGGAGTGGTGGTCCAGATGATGGTTGAAACTTTCTTCGCAGCGAGCGCCGCGTCGATCTTTGCGGGATCATCGAGCAACGCGTATTTGACCCACGCCGTGGGGCTGGTGTGGTTTTCGTACTCGACCTCGGCCTCGGCGAGGGCAGTCTCATCATGCATGCACCAATAAACGGCGCGCAGGCCTTTGTAGACGAATCCGTTTTCGTAAAAGGAAAAAAACGTCGACAGGACCACCGACTCATACTGCGGGTTCATGGTGGCGTAGGGCCGGTCCCAGCGGCCGAAGACGCCGATGCGCTTGAACTGCTGGCGCTGCAGATCGAGAAACTTCTGCGCATACTTGCGGCACGCCGCGCGCACGTCGATAGGCCGCATCTGCAGCTTCCTGCCGCCGAGTTCCTTGTCTACCTTGATCTCGATGGGCAGGCCGTGGCAATCCCAACCGGGCACGTAGGGCGCGTCGAATCCCGCCATAGTCTTCGATTTGACGATGAAATCTTTCAGGCACTTGTTCAGGGCCGTCCCCAGGTGGATCGGTCCGCTGGTGTAAGGCGGACCGTCATGCAGAATGTACGTGCCTTTAGCCGATCCTTTGCGGGCCTCGCGGATGCGTTCGTAGATCCGCATCTCCTCCCAGCGGGCCAGCATTTTGGGCTCGTTCTGGGGCAGGTTGGCCTTCATGGGGAAGGCGGTTTTGGGCAGGTTGATGGTAGCTTTCAGGTCGAACGGCACTCGGTTGGACTCTCCCAAATGATTGAATCTTTTCATTATACCGGGATCGTGGCGGGGAACGTCCATGCGCGCCGGGATCGCAATCATGCCCTGGCTAGGAACCAGGGGAACCAGTCTGTTTACCGGTAAGGCTGGAGGCCAGTACATTCCCCACCGGAACTTGAAATACACTTCGTAAAGAGCCGGAGAAGGGGTACAATTTCATGTACAAGTCAAGGTTCGGGAGCTTGACGCCGCTTGTGGGTGCGGCCCGACCCGATTATGGAAACTAGAGAAGAGAAATAGAGGCAACTCGTTGGAAAGACGGCTCATCTGTGTAGGTGGGACGTCTCCACCAAGATAGTTCGTTCAGGAAAGCTCGTTCACTAACCCACAAGGGAACACCGAACCCGGGAACAATGGCATCCACTGAAGTCAATCCGAACGTCGCTCCGAAAGCTGCTGACGAGCCGGAGCTTCATCTCCTGCTGGCCCCCGACACTTTTGAGCCTCTGTACA
The DNA here is from genome assembly GCA_963809605.1 of uncultured Acidobacteriaceae bacterium. Taxonomy (GTDB): domain Bacteria; phylum Acidobacteriota; class Terriglobia; order Terriglobales; family Acidobacteriaceae; genus Sulfotelmatobacter. Next base: position 397,322 of record CAWEKM010000002.1, read on the forward strand.
AGTCGCTTTTCCGCGGTCTGGACGAATTCTTCTTTCCCAAGAAGTTACCGCCGCTCAAGCTGGAATCAAAGCCCATCCCGGTGAAGGATATTTGGGGCTTTTACAATTACAAGAAGAATGGCGCTCTGGGTTCGACGGTTGCCCACGTCATCGTGATCGCATTGATTATCGGCGCAACGATTCTGGGACGCCGCATGGTGACGAAGGTCGAGGCCAAGCCGCAGGTGACCGAACTGATCGATCCCGGTGATTACACGCTGAAGCCCGCCAAGACCCAAGCCGGCGGCGGCGGTGGCGGCGGCGACCGCGATGTGTTGAAGGCCTCCCAGGGAAAACTGCCGAAGTTCTCGATGAAGCCGCAAATCACGCCGCCCGCAGCAGTGATCCGGAACCTCAATCCGAAATTGGCGGTCGAACCCACGGTGATGGTGCCGCCCGATATTAAAGTAACAGCGATGAATAACATGCCGAACCTAGGCGATCCGAAATCCACCGCCGTCATTCCGTCCAATGGTACGGGAGGCGGCAGTGGCATCGGCTCTGGCGAGGGCGGGGGCGTTGGTTCAGGGAACGGACGCGGCGTCGGGCCCGGTGAAGGTATGGGTATGGGCGGCGGTGTTTACCGCGCCGGCCGGGGCGTGACTCCGCCGCGGCCAATCTACTCGCCCGATCCCGAATTCTCCGAGGAAGCTCGCAAAGCTAAGTATCAGGGTGTTTGCACTCTGATGATTGTGGTTGATACCGACGGCCGCCCCACCAATCTTCGCGTGGTGAACTCTCTCGGCATGGGTTTGGATGAAAAAGCTCTCGAGACAGTCAAGACCTGGCGCTTTGAACCTGGGATGAAGGATGGCCATCCCGTGAAGGTCGAAATGGCCGTAGAAGTGGATTTCCATTTGTACTGAGACGCTCAGCTCCCGGTTCTAAACCACCTACTCTTTCCGCAAAACGGCAAAGTGCAGCAGCACACGCTGCCTGAAACCCAGCTTCTGATACAGCTCAATCGCGCGCACGTTATCTTGGCGAACATGTAGGAGTGGCGTTTCCCCGCGGCTGCAGATGCGCCGCATCACCTCCGCCATCAGGATGCGGGCATAGCCGTGGCCCGTGTGTTGAGGGTGCGTGCAGACCGCGCTCACTTCGGTATAACCGGGAATTTTCAGCCGCTCACCCGTCATGGCAACAAGCTTTCCGTCGAGGCGAATTCCCAGATACGTGCCCAGTTCGTGCGTGCGCTTGCCAAAGGGACCGGGCTTGGTGAGAGCCGTAAGCGCCATCATGTCGGGCGAGTCCGCATCGCCAAGTTCCAGGATTTCCGCGTCGGAAGACGACCGCGCGGCCGGAGAGCCGTCACCTTCGTAAACCATTTCAGGCATGGGGGCGCCGGCAATGAAACTCCAACCGGGCTGCGCCTGGTAAGGCGCCTCCAGGAACAATCCGACCGTCTCACCCGTGCTCACCAATCCCGCGAGAGATTCGTAGCTCTTGGGCGTGGGCTCCCGAAACGCGGCCAGCGGCGAGACCTCAGGCACGAACCTGCGGGCCTGGCCGAAAGACTCGGCGAACTCAGCCTGCCGCGTGGTCAGCGCCTTCCAGATGATGTTGTCGAGGGGATGCATTTCTTCAGATCGGCCTGGACATTTACATTTGAGTGATCGGTGCGCCGCTCGGACACAGTAATTCTGAAATGCGGGATGGCGCTATCCGAATCTTGCGGCAAAGACAAATCGTTCGCCTTTGTTTATTCCTTCAAATCCACATGCTGAACATCTTCAATCGCGTGTCCGAGGAAGCGTTCCCCCAGGCGCCGGAATTTCTCCACCGAATCGGTGGCGAAGAACTTCAAGCGTGGAAGCTTACGGCGTTCTTCGTGGACGGCCCGGGTCAGCGGGAGGAGCCTCTCCAGACAGTCGGCGACAGCCCGAGCCGTAGATTCGGCGGAATCCACGATGCTCACATACGGGGGCGCTACGCGATGCAGAAGCGGCTTGAGCAGCGGATAGTGCGTGCAACCAAGAACCAGAGCGTCCGCGTCGTGAAAGCCATCCGCAAAGCCTTCATCCAGATAAATGCGCGCGACCTGCTCGGTGACAGGATGCTCGATCCATCCCTCTTCTACCAGCGGAACCAGCAGCGGGCAAGCCTTTTCCCGTGCCTCCAGCCCCCGCGCCTCGAGAGCCTTCCGGTAAGCGTGGCTGCTGACGGTGGCCTCGGTGCCCATGACAACCACTTTCCGGTTCTTGCTGACCGAAGCGGCAGCCTCGGCCCCGGGCTCGACCACTCCCACGACCGGCACATGGGCTGCCTCCGTAATGCGGTCGAGGGCGAGTGCAGTCGCAGTGTTGCATGCGATCACCAGCAACTGCGCACCGTGAGCCTCGAGATAATGCGCAGCTTCGACGGCATAGCGGGCCACGGTTTCGACCGACTTCGAGCCGTATGGGAGGCGAGCGGTATCGCCAAAGTACAGGTAATCCGCATCCGGAATGAGTTCAAGTAAAGCTTTAAGAACCGTAAGGCCGCCGACGCCGGAATCAAATACGCCGATGGTCGGACGACGCTGGGTCATGTTTGCTTGAACCGCACTCCGATAATAGCAGTGCGTGACAGTCGAGATGGATAATCAGAGATGTTCCTGAGAGGGAACTACGAGTGCTTCTTACCCGTCGAACTTGAAACCGTCGCTTCGGAGAATTTAGAACTTCTTCCGCAGCACCGCCCCGGCGGAATCGGCGCACCATGCGGGCAGGTACGCGGATGTCCGAGGAAAGTACAAATCTTGTCCGTCGCCTCGAGCGAAAGGATGTGCTCGAACTTGCAGGCTTGCTGCTCGATTTCCGATTCGCTGTCCATCGCCAGGCTGTCGGTAAAAAGTCTTTCGGCGAGGCGGTGGCGGCGGATGATGCTGCCGGCCCGCTCGCGCCCGCGAGGCGTCAGCTCCACGATCAAAGTGCCATCGCCAATCGAAGCGGCCATTGGCTTGAGCGCATCGTGGCAGGGATTCACGAACGGCTTGTGATCGTGAGGATGAGGCGGATGCGGTGCCGAGAGCACGAGTCCCATCTGAATCATCTTCTCAATCGCGAGACTCACTGGCAGCGCGCCGTGTACCTCCATGCGCTCGACTTCTGCAATCTCGCCGTGCTCAGACAGCACCCACAACTCTTCGAGCACTTCATCGAACTGCTCTTCGTCGGCCATCGCGAAAACTTCCTGCGACTCGATCTTGCCGTGATGGAATTCAATGCGCCGGTCGGCCAGGCGCGCCACCACGGGATCGTGCGTGACCATCACGATCGTGCGCCCCTGCTGATGAAAGTCGCGCAGCAGGCGCAGCACAATCTCTTCATTTATGGCATCGAGGTTGCCGGTAGGTTCGTCCGCCAGAATAATCTTCGGATCGTTGATCAGGGCCCGCGCGATGCACACCCGCTGCTGTTCACCGCCGGAGAGCTGCGCGGGCAGATGATGAGCCCGGTCGCCCAGACCGACTCGAGTGAGGGCTTCCATCGCCTCTTTCTCGTCGGTCATGCTGTGAAAGTACTGCGCCAGCATGACGTTCTCGACCGCGGTTAGAAATGGAATGAGATGAAACTGCTGGAAGATAAACCCGATCTTCTCGGCGCGCACCCGATTCAAGTCCGCCGAAGACATGCCGGCCACGTTCTGACGGTCAAGCCAGATTTCGCCTGAGGTTGGACGATCAAGGCAGCCGATCAGATTCACCAGCGTCGATTTCCCCGACCCCGACGGGCCCATGATGGAGAGCCATTCGCCCCGCGCCACGTGCAGAGAGATGTCGTCGAGCGCATGAATCGCGCTGCTCTGCTCTCCCTTCCCGTGCTCATGACCTGCGGCCTTCGCGGGATAGAGCTTGGTCACATTCTTGATTTCGATCATGTCACTCTCCCCGCAGGATGACCGCCGGCTGCACCCGGCGCAACAGCCAGATCGGGAGAACCGCGGAAAGCAACGTCACCACTATGCTACCAGCCAGAACAAAGGGCAGCACACTGAAACGTGGCATCACGGGAGCGTGGAAGTTAACCCGGCCGATCCAAGCCGCGATGCCGACGCCCAGAGCAAATCCGATCACAGCGCCGGTAGCCCCCAGCGCGGCCGCCTCGGCGGCGAAAAACCCATTCAATAACCGGTCAGACGCACCCAGCGCTTTCATGATGGCGAAATCGCGGCGGCGGTCGAAAACCCATCCCATCAAGGTGGAAAGCACACACAGCGCAGCCGTCAGAATAATAAGCGCAGCCGTGGCCAGCAGCGTAGCCCGGGTCTTGCCCAGAACGCGAGCTTCGCCTTCCATGATTTGCCGCACCGGGCGCACATCGGCGGCCGGAATCGCCTGCTCGAGTTGGCGCATGATGGCGGATATTTCTTCCGGCGAACCGCTGGCCGCAACCTCAATCGTTGAAGGCTGCACCCCGGTCCAGGAAACGAAATCCACGAGCGAAACATAAACGCGGCTGTCTTCGGCAGCACCAGTCCGGACCGTCCCGGCAGGCGTGAGGTGAATGGTGTGTCCCTGAAAGCTAAGGTCGAAGGGCTGATTCTTAGGCGATACGACGGAAAGAGTGCGCACCCCGACCAGCGCCTGTTGGGGTGCCGAGGGCCAGTTGCTCACTGACCACCAACGATCGAGTTGCCGGACCCGGTCGAAATCCGTGCCTGCCACGACAACCGGCTGTCCATCGCTGGTTCGTGCCACTACCAGGCCGAAGGGCGCGACAACACCGCGGCCAGCGAGAACGGATTCCACATGCGTAAGCGCGTCCGCGGGAAGGGAATTGCCGCTCCTGGGTACCAGGATAATGTTTGCCCCGTAGTTACGGAATTCGCGCCGCAGTTTGGCTTGTACATCAACGTAAAGATTCAACAACGCCGTGGTGACAGCAGCGGCCACGACCGTGGCGAAGAGCGCGGAGCCAGCTCGCCCCCGGCGAAGCACCGCGGCCCGCACCAGCATCCGAAGAAACATGGAAGAATGCGGCGACCGCGCGCGGTTGGCTGCCACGTTTTGCGCGGCATGCGAGAGGTTCACAGTTCACCTCGCAAGGCGAACACCGGGTCAAGCTTTACTGCTTTGCGAATGGCGGCGGCGCTTCCCGCGAACGTAACCATCACCGCAATCGACAGAATCACCGGCAGTAGAACCGACGGAATCGTGATCTGCGAATCAAAAATCGACCGGCCGATTTCATGGGCGAGCAATCCGCCGGCAGCGAAACCCACCAAGCCGCCGAACAAAGCCAGCAGCGTCGCTTCCGCAAAGAAGACGGAGGCAATCGCCAGCTTTCCCGCGCCCAGAGCCTTCATCAGACCGACTTCCGCGCGACGCTCAAAAATAGCAGTGGCCATGGCGGCAGAAACCGCCAATGCTGACGCAAACAGCGCTGCCAGCGTGATCAGAAAGATCAGACCCTCGATGCGTGTGAGCACGGCCCCCTCGTTCTGCGCGACCTGGCGAATCTGTTCGGCGTGCGAATGCGGAATCGCTTCCTGCAGCTGAAACGCAATCGACTGCGGATACGGCGAGCAGTACCAGCGGTCGTAGACCGGACCAGACATGCTCTTGGGGTCGCGGCGGGCCAGAGCGTCCTCAGGCTTGGTAAGCGCACTGATGTAGACACGGCGAACCGCACCCGGTTTGCCTAGGAGCCGCTGTGCCAATCCCAGAGGCGCGACGATCTCATCGTCTTCGGGGCCACCTGTCGAAAGAATGCCGCTCACGCGGATTGTTTCGCCCGGAGCATGCGCAACCGGATAGGGCTCGCTTAGCCAAACCTCATCACCCGTCTTGAGCCACCGCCGCTTTGCGAGTCTTTCTCCAACTAGGATGTCGCTGGAGTCGTCACTCGGCCAGGCCCCGGAGACTCTCCACCAGGGATTAGTCGTACGAACGCCGGTGGTGAACCCTACGTTGCCGTAGGAAAGCTTCCTCGCAAAATAGGTTCCAACGAGCGTTTCATTCTGCGTGAAGTCTGTGTGCGCACGCATGACTGTGACATTTACCGGCAACATCGGCGCAAACCCGGTGATGTTGTTATGCCAGAAAGTACCTTTGATCTTCGGCAGGTCGGCTTCGTTTAGAAAGGCGCCGTCGCTCGGTGGCTTCAGACTTACGCCGCCAATTTCCACATCCAGCGTATCTTCTTCGGGAGTGACTAGCAGATTGGCGCCGATGGTGCGCAGCTCGCGATTAATTTTGTCACCGATGTCAGTGGCGACCGCAATCATCGCCGTAGCCACTGTCACGCCCAGTGTGATGGCTGCGCCCGCCAGCAATTTGCGCCGCTTCTGGCGACGGAAGGACTCGTAGACGAGCCGGGCGAACATCCTCTACTGCTTCTCGAACATGTGGCCGCCGGCCGCAATGTCCGCCTCTTGAATAATCACAGAGTCGGCGGTCTCGGTCGCCTTGAGTGGCACCGGATTGCATCCGCCCTTCCCGCCCAACGATTGCGGATTAATGGGTGCGGCGCAGTTCTTGCAAACTATTAGGTTGCCCGACTTGTAGAAACCGACCGCCCCGCAGATTTCGCAAGCATCGAAAACCGCGGCTACCTTTCCGTCCGGCTTCTGATACAGCCAGAATCGGATCTCCGTGCCATTCTCCTGCGCCTGGTAGCGGTGCAGGTCGCCATCCGAAACCTGCGCCAGCGGAATCTTCACCTGACCGTTCGCGAAGCTAACTTCAGTCGCTGGTGACAGCGCGCTCACGCTCTTCGCGTAGATAAATTCCGCCGTAACGAGAACGATGAAGACAAACGAGAAGCCGTACACCGAAGCCATCCACAAGCGCTCTTTGCGAGCCGTCCAGGCAGCTTTGCGCCGCTCCGCCGCTGACGCGGGCTCAGGCCCAGGCTGTCGGCGCTTGGCATCGAACAAGACCATGAGCGCCGCCAGCGCGATAATCGTGACGAAAAAGAAAAGATCGTTGCGCACGATAGGCCCGATGATGGCCATCTCGCGCTTCGATGAGGCAATCACACCGCTCTCCGACAACTCATGCAGGCCGGCGACCACCAACTGCAGCGCGACCAGAAACAGGATTGCTGTCGTCACCCGGAAGAATTTCTGCAGGTTGATCCGCACGCTACCCTTCACAAACATCACGCCAAAAGCAACAGCCGCCAGCACGCCCAGCAGCGTGCCCAGAAAGCTCATGAGTTCAGTTGAGTTCAGAGAAACGGCAGAAAGGATCAGCACAGTCTCCGCACCTTCACGCAGCACCATCAGAAACACAAAAAAGAACAGCCCAACCCATGCATCGTTACCGGCAAGCAGGCCGACCTTGCCCTCAATCTGTCCTTTCAGTTTGCGCCCCGTCTTCATCATGAAAATAATCATGGTGACGACAAAGAAGGCGGCGGCCAGCATGACCCAGCCCTCGAATATGTCTTCATTCCAGTTCAGCCGGGAAATTACGATCGCCACGCCGATGCTGCCGACGAAAGCGGCGACTAGCGCGGCATAAACGGTCTTGCGGAGATCGTTTCGGCCAATCTTCGCCAGATAAGCCAGAGTGATGCCGACGATCAGGGCAGCCTCAACCCCTTCGCGCAGCGTGATGATGAAAGCCTGAAGCATTGATAGGACCTGGTTTCCTGAAAATGATCTTGAAAATGAATTTCAATTTCAACTTCAAGGATATGCCGCCAGCAACGGGCCCGTCAATCCGCGGTGTCACAAACAAGCGTGATCTGCATCACACGGGGAAATTGGGGATTAAACGGAGATCACGATAAGGCCAGCTCATGTAGTGACGACATCCACGAGCCGTTTACCAGAGGATCCACTCACATCCGCTTCAAGAACTCCTCAGCCTGGTCCAGTTGCGGGAACAACTTCTCCTCCGCCTGAAACTCCGCCGAATGCACGCACCGCCGGCTTCCGCGCAACCTCACGGGATGCTTCAAATGCAGTATCTCGTGGTAGACGATGTACTCCACTGCGTAGCGAGGCACAGCTAACTGATCAAAGATGCGGCTGATGACAATCGCATTATGCGCCGGATCATAATGCCCGAGGATTCGTCGGGTCTTGGTCGGGCTCCAACTCATGCGCGGCCGCCCGAGCAGCCCGTGAAAGAAGCGCCGGTTCAGATCCTCAAACACAGCGTCCAGATCGTAGACGTGACCCTTTGGAGAATGCAGCCGCTTGTGCCCGCGCATCTGCCGCACCAGATGGGTTTTACTCACAACTTCGTGGCTGGCGACATATTTTCGATAGCGAGCCGCGTGGCCTCGATCGATGGGCTTGCGGTACATCTTGGCCAGGAGGATGTGGGCAATCGCCCGTACGACGGTATCCGGCGCGCCTTCCAGTAGATCGGAGAGCCTCACCAGGAGTCTGCCTTCGCGCAAGCGAATCGTATTGTTGACGTTCGCGAACGCAAAAAACTCAATCTTCAGCTCTGGCGCCGAGGCGCCGGGCCGCAACTGCCGGTGTTCTTCATGAAAGATTTCGAGCAGTCCTTCACGCACAGTGAGCAGATTAGCACGAGATGACTGGCACGAGATGACGGGGGCGAGCACGTTTACTCAGACTTATCCACCGCCGACTTCGAGGCAAACTTCTTCTTGTGCTTAGCCGCGTCTTCCTGGTCCGCCAGGAGCTTGCGATGGTCTTGCGCCGAACCATCCAGCGTATCGAGGGCTTCGGTCAAAGCGAATTCGTACTGTTTGGCTTCTTCCGCGGAAACACCGGCCGCATCCCTCAGCGCCAGCAGCTTGGCCTGGAAATCAGTGTCGGCGTCGATGATCACCTTCAAAGGCTTGCGAATGTCATTCTTGCGATCGACATACGTGTCGATGTTGTCGTTCAGTTCGTCATAGATCAGCAGGAAGTCATCCAGCTTGTCATGCGTTTGCTGCGGCCGGTCTTTCGTCTTGGGATCGCTTCGCATCTGCTCCAGACCGACCAGGCGCGCCCGGGCAAACTTTACGTAAAGAGAAAGCCGTTGCTGAGGCTCCCAACTGGCATCGCGGATCTGGTCAATCTCCGCCTGGGTAAAGGGATCCCGGTGACGCTGGCCCGAGGCTAGCCCAGCCAACATTAGGATCAATCCCAAACCAGCGCAAACTCGAAATCGGCAGATCTTCATTTCTTCTTGTCAACTTTCGGAAACATGGCAACCAGCAGATCGTCACGAATCTTCTGCAGGCGGTCAATCGTATTCTGTATCTGCGCCTGGTCCTCGTGGGATACAGCGTGACTCATGTCAGTGAGCTTCCGCACCATCTTGCGGATTGCGATCTCGCTCTGCTTTTCACGCTTGCGCGACTGGATCGCATAGTCGCGAGCCAACTCGGAATAAGCGACCACATCGGCCAGTGCCGCTCGCGCCTTGTCGCTGTCGCCCGCAATATACAACCGGTCCGCATCGCCCAATTGCCGTTCGCATATGCGAATGCAGAGCGCAGGACGATCACCGACAGCTGCATTAGCCACGCGTTCCTTCAGTTCCTCGACCGAAGGTTCCTCGCGGCCGCGCAGCAGGGAAGGTGCGACCAACGCGGATAAAGTTATGCCTGCCGCTGCAGCCAGCCAGAATCGCGAATGTCCCGTCCCGAACAACATTGGCTTCCCGCAGGCTATCTCTTCGGCTCGATGGCAATCAGCCGATGCTTCGCCTGCCACTCCTGATCAGGATACTTCCCACCGGCGTTGTTAAGGAAGAGGTGATAGTTGGCGGCGGCTTTCTTGAAGTCCCGCAGGTGATCGTAGGCCGAGGCTCGCATGAAATATGTCATCGGAGTCTCGGGCAGCAGTTTGGCTCGGGCATCGAGCGCACGAATGATGACTGGGTAATCCTTGTTGTCGTTGGCCGCAAATGCAAGATCGTAATATGCGCCTCCGAAATTGGGTTTCAGCGTCACTGCCGTGACCAACTCCCGCTGGGCTTCGGGCGACTTCTTCTGCCACAGCAGAGCTTTGCCCAGCCCATCGTGCAGCTCCGCTTCGTTAGGGTGCGCGAGCAACAGAGCTCGGTAGGCCGCCTCGGCCAGATTATTTTTTCCAGCGGCCACGTACACCTCCGCAAGATCGCGCTGCGCCACATCGTCACCCGGCGCCAGCTTCAGCCCGGCCTGCAATTCTGTGATGGCAGCATCGGTCTTCCCCTCGGCCGCGAGCACGCGCGCCAGCTGGATGTGCACCGCAGCAGAATCTCCATTGGCCGCCAGCAGCCTTCGCAAATATTCCTCCGCGTCAGGAAACCGGCGCCCGCGCATGTAGATGTTGGCCAAACCCATGACCGCATCCGTTGACCGAGAGTCGAGCGCCAGTGCCTGTTTATATTCCTGCTCAGCCGAGGCGTACTTGTTTTCCTGTTCAAGAAGCTGCCCCGCGGAAAGATGCGGCTCAGCCTCCTTCGGTTGCAGCGCGGCCGCGCGCTGGTATGCCGCGAGCGCCTCCTCAGGCTTCGACTTTTCGATCGTCTCCCCGAGTGATAGCCAGGCGCGGTATTGACCCTCGGCCACGTGCGCTGTGGGTTTTAACTGAGTCGCTGCCCGCAAAAATTGCTCTGCCTCGGGTTGCCCGGTCTTGGCCAGTTGCAGCCCAAGATTCAGGTTCGATTCAAAAACGTTTGGCTTAGCCGCTACCGATTTCCGGTAAGCGGCGATCGAGTCGTCCAACCTGCCCAGTTCATTTTCCACGAAGCCAAGATCGAACCAACCCACGTAGCTCGCAGGTTGGCGATCGAGCAATTTCCGCAGCAGGGGCTCCGCGGCAGCATAATCCCGTTTTTCAATCGCATTTTCCGCTTGAGTAAGTTCGGCAGGCTGGGCGGGAGAATCTTCATCCTCAACCTGAATGTGATGTGCCGACCGGTGACCCTGAGGTTTTGATGAAGACTGTGCTGAGGCCTGTCCCGACGACGAGCCGCCATCCTGCGCGACCGAGCACAAGCCCGCCGTCAACATCAACAGGCAGCCCGCAAAAACTCTACTTGCTCCCATTGGACCGCGCCGCTCCATGGCCATTGCCCGCGTTATTTCCGTTCAGGAGTCGAGCCAGATACTTGCCCGTATAAGAGCCGGGCACCTTCGCGATCGCCTCTGGCGGACCCACTCCAACAATCTTCCCGCCGCGCGCTCCGCCCTCCGGCCCCAGGTCGATGACCCAGTCCGCAGTCTTGATCACTTCCAGATTGTGTTCGATCACCAGGATTGATCCCCCAGCATCAATAAGACGGCGGAAGGCGGCCAGAAGTTTGCTGACATCATCGAAATGCAGCCCCGTTGTGGGCTCATCAAAAATATAAAGCACTCGCCTACGTCGCGCTCTTTCTTCGGGCCGCCCCGCCGCCGGCCGCCCAATCTCGCGACCCGCGGGCTGCAGATGCGCCGCCAGCTTCATGCGTTGCGCCTCTCCTCCGGACAAAGTTGTCGCCGATTGCCCCAGCCGCAAATATCCGAGACCAACTTCGTCAAGCACGCGCAGCTTATCTGTCAGCTTGGGCACTTCGGCAAAAAACTTCAGCGCCTCTTTCACCGTGAGGTTCAACACTTCGTGAATACTCTTGCCGCGGTAGCGCACGTCGAGCACCTGCGATTTATAGCGAGTCCCTTTGCACTCTTCGCAGATGAGTTCAACGTCGGCGAGAAACTGCATCTCCACCGTAACCGTGCCATCGCCCTGGCAAGTCTCGCAGCGTCCGCCAGGAATGTTGAAAGAAAAATGTCCCGAGGCAAAGCCGCGCTTCTTGGCCTCAGGCAGCGAAGCAAAAAGTTCGCGGATGGCATCAAACGCCTTGATGTAAGTCACCGGGTTCGACCGCGGCGTCCGCCCGATGGGAGATTGATCCACCAGCACCACTTCATCAATGAACTGATCGCCCTCCAGACTTTCCCATGTCGCCGCGCCGCGCACCCCTCCCAGGCTCTGCTGCTTCTTGGCTTCTCCCAGTGCCTGATAAAGCACCTGATGCAGCAACGTCGATTTCCCCGATCCCGAAACTCCCGTAATCGCAACCAGCATTCCTAACGGAATGCAAATGTCGATGCCCTTCAGATTGTTTGCCCGCACGCCCTTGATTCTGATCTGCTGCGCTCCCGGCTGCCGCCGCACGGCCGGTATCTGAATCCGCAAATCTTCCGCCAGATAACGTCCGGTAAGCGATGCGGGATTCCGCACTATCTCTTCATACGTTCCCGCAGCCACCAGCTTGCCTCCGTTTTCCCCCGCTCCCGGACCCAGATCGAGAATCCGATCGGCCGTCCGCATAATATCCGGATCGTGTTCCACCACTAGAATCGTATTCCCCAAATCGCGTAGGTCTTGCAAGATCTTGATCAGGCGGTGCGTGTCGCGGCTATGCAATCCAATCGAAGGCTCATCCAGCACGTAGAGCGTACCTACCAGCCGCGATCCCAGCGAGGTAGCGAGCTGAATGCGCTGCGCTTCACCCCCGGAGAGCGTAGACGACAGCCGGTCGAGCGTCAGATATTCCAGGCCCACATCGTTGAGAAAGCGTAGCCGCTCGCGAATCTCCTGCAGCAGCCGCTCCGCAATCTCGGCTTCTTCCGGGCTCAACTGAACCCCAGCAAAGAATTTTGCGGCGTCCTCGACCGTCATCGCGCAAACGTCGCAAATGTTTTTGCCGTTGATCTTCACCTGCCGCGCTTCCAGCCGAAGCCGCGTCCCCCGGCACTCTGGACAAGTTGAATATCCGCGATAACGGCTCAAAAACACCCGGATGTGCAGCTTGTACTTCTTCCGCTCCAGATAGGCAAAGAATCCGCGCACGCCCAGGAATTTGCCATCTCCCTCCAGAATGAGTTCCCGTTCCGCTTCGCCAAGCTCTGCCCAAGGCACATCAAGCGGGACGCCTTCCTGCTTGGCAAACCGCTTCATGTCCGTAAACACCGGCCGGTATTTAGGTTTGTTCCAGGGATCGATAGCGCCTTCGCCCAGCGATCTCGCCTTGTCAGGAATGACCAGGTCGAGATCGAAGTCAATCGTGTTCCCGAACCCCTGGCAGCGCGGGCACGCGCCATAAGGATTATTAAAGGAGAACAACCGCGGCTCCGGCTCTTCGTAACGCAGATTGCAACTCTTGCATTCGAAGCGCTGCGCAAACCGCAACTGCCGTGGCGGCCGATCATCATGGGGCGGCAGGTCGAAAATCACTTCGCCCGCTTCCCGGTACGCAGTCTCGACCGCATCCACAATGCGCGACCGCGACTCTGCCGAAACCGTAAGCCGGTCGACCAGCATAAACACCGGCTGGTCAAAGCGAATGTCCAACAGCGATTCCGGTGTCGAAAACTCAAACACCTGCCCCGCCTGGTATAGCCGATTAAAGCCCGCCTTGCGCAACTCGAACAGCCGAGTCTTAAGCTGGTCAGTAAGTCCCGAATCCGCCGCCGCAGCTTTCTTGCCAGACTTGCGTCCGCGCCCAGCCTTCTTTTGAGTTTCCTGCGTCGCGGCCACGGCAGGCTGCAAAGGAAAAACCACCTGCACTCGCGTTCCCGGATCCAGAGTCAACACCGCATCTGCGATTTCGTCCACGGTATCTTTTTTCACTTCACGGCCGCAGTTCACACAATAAGTGCGCCCAATGCGGGCAAACAACAACCGCAGATAGTCATAAATCTCGGTCGCCGTCGCCACGGTCGATCGCGGATTCCGCGTCGTGTTCTTCTGCCGAATCGCCACGGCCGGGGCGATTCCGTCAATCGAATCCACGTCCGGCTTCTCAATACGCTCCAAAAACTGGCGCGCATACGCTGAGAGCGACTCCACATACCGCCGCTGGCCCTCAGCATAAATAGTGTCGAACGCAAGGGAAGATTTGCCCGAACCCGAGACTCCCGTGACCACGGTCAAGGTGTTATGCGCAACCTCAAAATCGATGTTCTTGAGATTATGGACGCGCGCGCCGCGAACGATAATGCTTTCCGTGGGTAGTAAGTCAGACATCGGGTAAAAGGTCCGGCAGCAGATGCCATCCCCGCCAGGAGTGTTCCCAGCGTCTTCAGAGAGCCCTGCCGAATCTTTTATTATAAATCAGAGACCTTTGTGGGAAGCGCAGGCGTTAGCTGAAGCACCCGAGAAGAAGGGGAAGGGAACAGGCCGAAGAAGCGAAAGAAAGTATCGCGAAAGTCTAATCCTGATCCTGATCGCGCCGCTTTCCATACCGCAAAGCCAAGCCAAACCCGAACACCATAATTCCGACGGGAGGAACCAACAGCACAAGAATCGCCCGATTCAGCGCCTGTTGGCCCTCCTTGGGCGTGCTCCGGGCAGTCGCATTGCACATCGCACAGCCCTGCCCGAAGCCGGGTATGCTGCAAGCGCAGAGCACCAGCAGCAGCGCAAGAGCTCGAACTTTGGCACAAAGAAGCTTCATCGCCTCTCCCAATTCTACTTCACGCCCAGCCGCAGAATCCGATCCGCGTCCGGAAAGAAAAAGAAGTACATGATCACGAAGCACCCTGACACCGCGACCACAAGCAGCCAGCGCATGATCGGCTTCTCAAACTTCAAGTGCATGAAGTAGGCAATGATCAATGCCGATTTGATGATCGACAACACCAGCAGCACTTCCAGCATGCGCACCGGTTCGAATATCTGCCGGTAACCGAGCCACACTTCCACCCCGGTCAGAAACAACAGCGCGCCCCAAACCCAGAAATACTGCCCTTTGCTATCGTCGTGCGCAGCCACATCGTGCATCGTGTTCCCCTCCACGTTGTCATCCTGAGCGCGTTCTTGCGCGAAGGACCTATGCAACTTGCCTGCACCACCCCACTGCTGTAGTTTCCATCGCCGCCGCAAACGAACTAAATCTTGGTCGACATCAAATACACCAACGGGAAAATAAACATCCAAACCAAATCCACAAAGTGCCAATAGAGCCCCGCTACTTCAACATCGTGCGCATCGTAAACCTTCGGCTTCAGAAACAGAATCACGCTGGCTACGATCAGACCAATCAGCAAGGCATTGACTAGGTAATGAAAAACATTGTCCGACGGAATCAAAAGAAATCCCGCCAGCCATAGCCCTCCAAGAATCGGTAAAAACCATTTACGCAGCGCCACCACGCCCAGGTAGATCACGCCGATGGTCACGTGCAGCATGTGCATCGCAGTGAGACCAAAGAACGTCGCCGCAAATTGCGGCACGCCAGTGGAGATCTTCGCGTACTCGGAATCCAGCTGCCCTGCAGGCTTCGGAAACGCCGGCAAACTCAACCCTTCGTGGATCAAATGAGTCCACTCTTTCGCGTGCAGAATGATGAAGGCGGTTCCAAACGCCATCGTGGCCAGCAGCCACAGCCGCGTCCAAACCCGGTCGGCCCGCTGCGCCGCAAACACGCCCAGCACCATGGTCAGAGAACTCGACAGCAGACAGGCCGTCATGACCGTCGCATTGATAATGCTCTCCTTGCCAAACGGCGTGGGCCACGCGGTATAGATGCGGTTGTAGCTGAAGGCAAACAGCAGGGCTCCGAACGTCAGCGAGTCCGAGGCCAGAAACAACCACATCCCAACCTTCTTCGAATAAGCCCCGAACAGCGGCGCTTCATATTCCCCGGGAACTCCGTGCTGCACAGCAGCGGCGTCAGCCATTCTTCGTTTCCCCTTTCCCTTATCGCGCGAACGCTAACAGTGCGAAAACATAAATCCACAACACCGCCATGAAATGCCAGTACCAGGCCGCCACATCCACCACAATCCGCCGGTCTTCGATCGGCTTATGCAGCAGGGAAGTGATGCCCGCCCACGACAGGGCAATGATCCCTCCCAGCAGATGTACCGCGTGCGCCGCCGTGAACAGATAAACGAAAGAACTGTCAGGATTCGTGCTGATAAAAAATCCCCGGCTTCTCAGGTCCGCCCACGCAATCCCCTGTCCTACCAAAAATGCCACACCGAGAATCACTGTGACGCCCAGCCAGGGAAAGTTTCGTTCCTTTCCCAGAGAAACTCCTGGGATCGACCGCACCGGAGCCAGTGCCGCGCGCCGCGCAATTCCGCGCCGAGCGCCCTCCATGGTCAAACTGCTGATGAGCAGGATTGCCGAATTGATCGCCAGCAGCAACCAGGGCAACTGCACTCCGCCCCAGTCGCGAAAGTAAGTACGGCTCGCGTCGTCAAATGTGGGCAAGCCCCGCCGCACGATCAGCGCGCTGGTCAGTGAAACAAAGACCATGCAGATCGTGGCGATGGCGCAAATCATTCCCAACCGCGCCCGCCGCAAACGCACTCCGTAATTCGGAGACCCATCTCCGCGGCCCTCATCGCCGCCCCCACCCAAAGGTGGCCCCGGCGGCTGCTGGCCGTGCCCTACTTGATCAATCGGACGGGTTGGAGTGTAAGTCGCCACGAATACTCAGCCGCTTCAGTGCGCCGCCGGAACGCTTACCGGGTCCGTCTGCATCACATAATCCTTGGCCGCACCCGGAACTCCATACTCATATGGACCGTGATAAACCACCGGGGTCACGCCACCAAAGTTGTCATGGGGAGGAGGTGTCGCAGTCGTCCATTCCAACGTAGTAGCCTCCCACGGATTGTCGCTAGCCTTCGGCCCTTTGAACATGCTCCAGAACAGATTGATGACAAAAATAAACTGCGCCGTAATCGTAATAATCGCCGCGTAGGTCATGAACTGATGTATCGGCATTAGCTTTGTCAGATACGCCACTTCCGTATATTGCGAGTACCGTCGCGTCCCTCCGGCAATGCCCAGGTAATGCATCGGCATGAATATCGCGTAAGTCCCGATCAGCGTAATGAAGAAGTGCACTCGTCCCCAAGTTTCATTCATCATTCGCCCAAACATTTTTGGGAACCAGTAATAGGTTGCCGCAAACATTCCAAAGATCGCAGCTACGCCCATGATCAAGTGGAAATGTCCCACCACGAAATAAGTGTCGTGCAATTGAATGTCGAGCACCGGCTGCGCCAGGAACGGCCCGCTCAATCCACCGGAGACGAATAGTGAAACGAACCCGATCGCATACAGCATCGGAGTCTGGAAGCGAATCCGCGCCTTGTGCATCGTTCCGAGCCAGTTAAACGTCTTGATCGCCGAGGGCACTCCGATGCACATGGTCAGCAGCGAGAACGCAAAAGCCGAATATGGGCTCATCCCGCTCATGAACATGTGGTGGCCCCAAACCATGAATCCGAGAAAGCCGATCGCGAGCATGGCATACACCATCGCTTTGTAGCCAAAGATCGGCTTGCGCGAGAAGGTCGAGAGAATCTGCGAGGTCACGCCCATCCCCGGCAGAATCGCGATGTAAACCTCGGGATGCCCGAAGAACCAGAACAGATGCTGCCACAGCAAAGGTGAACCGCCCTTGTGCTGCATGATCTGTCCATTCACCACTACAAGCGGCACATAAAAACTCGTGCCCAGGTTGCGGTCCATCAGCAACAAAATTCCCGCCGAGAGCAGCACGCCGAACGCCAGCAGTCCAAGAATCGCCGTGATGAACCACGACCACACGGTCAACGGCATCCGCATCATGGTCATGCCCTTGGCCCGCATATCCAGCGTGGTTGTCAGGAAATTCAAAGCCCCCATCAGCGACGCCAAACAGAAAATCGCGATGCTGGTAATCCACAGATCGGCGCCTAATCCTTCACCAGGACCGGCGCTTTGCACCGCGCTCAACGGCGGATATCCCGTCCACCCATGCAGCGGAGCTCCACCCGTGACAAAGAATGCCGCGATAATCACCACGAAGCCGACGAAGGTCGTCCAGAACGAAAGCATGTTCAGGACCGGAAACGCCATATCCGGCGCTCCAATCTGAATGGGCAAGAAGTAATTTCCAAAACCGCCCTGCGGAGCTGTAGTCAGTACGAAGAACACCATGATGGTTCCATGCATGGTGAGCAGGCTGAGATAAGTTTCCGGCTTGATCTCGCCCACCAGCGGCAGCACGGCGTTGGGCCACACCAGATGGATCCTCATCAGCAGCGACAGGAACATCCCCACAAACACTGCCGTGAGTGCCAGAAAGAAATACTGCATTCCGATCACTTTGTGATCGAGGCTGAAGATGTACTTCCGAATAAAACCCTGAGGAGCGCGCGCGTGCGGGTTCTCCATGGCAACCATTTATTGTTTCTCCGCCTCCCGTGCCGCCAGCCACTTGTCGAAATCTTCCGGGCTGACTACGTGTACCATGCCGTGCATTTTGTAGTGACCCAGGCCGCAGAGTTCGGCGCACGCAATTTCATACTCGCCAATCGCGGTCGGCGTGAAGTGCATGTGAATGTTGAGTCCAGGCACCGCATCCTGCTTGAAGCGCAACGAAGGTACAAAGAAGCTGTGGATCACATCCACCGACCGCAAACTCAAATCGACCTGGCGACCCATCGGAACATACATCGTGCCGGTCACCACATCGTCTTTCGCCGCCGGATCCGAAGTGTCCAGCCCCACCGCAGCCTCACCACCCGCCGAGGGGTCCATCAGCTTCGGGCTCGTCGCGCCATACTTTCCATCCGGTCCCGGATAGCGGAAGTACCACGCAAACTGCATCCCGGTAACCTCCACCTGCACCGCACCCGGCCCCGCAGGATCCCAGCGCTGCGCCGCCCACACGCTGCTGCCCATCAGATTCAGCCCAACGAACAGAATCGTAGTCAGCACCGTCCAGATGATTTCCAGCTTCACATTGCCGTGCGAATAACTCACCGGCGGCGAGGAAGGCTGCTCCCGGTATCGCCACGCGAAATAACCAAGAGACAGTTGTGCCGCCAGGAAAACAATCCCCATCAACACCAGCGTGAGGGCGAATTGTCCGTCGATAAACCCCGCTGCCGCCGAAGCTCCAACCGGCAGCCACCAGGTTTTCGCCACAAAAAAGTAAGTGCTGGTCAGAGTGATCAGCCAGATGACGACCAGTAACGCGAGACCCATTCCCCAGTCCTCCCACAGCGAGAGCAACAGTCGGCGGCGAGTTTACCACAGCCCGTTGAGGATATCGCAACCGAGTTACCAAGAAAGAAAACGTCACATCGCAACCAAGTCGGCAAAAACAAATTGATCCTGCACAATAGTCTCGCCCACGGCAACCGGCACAATCCGGTTCAGCATCGGCCCCGCATAAACAAACGAATGAAATTCCCCGCCCTCGCCGCAAGGGTCCACTCCCTCCGGCAGCGCTGCAAGCAATGCTTCGTCAAAATCGCGGCCCGCGAACGAGCGATCAAGTTTTCCCGTGTCGATGCAGGTCAACTTCGCCCGCGTGCCCGATGCAATCATCTCCTCCGCCAGCGCACGAGTTGGCAACCCCCACACCGGAAACACCGGCTCGAGCCCGGTGTCTTTCAACTGCTTCACCCGGTAAGCCCGGACATCTTCCAGAAACAAATCCCCAAACGCCACGCCTTCAATCCCCTCGGCAACCGCCCGCGCGCAGGTTTTCTCCATCAACAACTCGTACTGTTCATTCGAGCAAGGCCAAGGCAACGGCACGGCCCAAAGCGGAAGCTCCGCAGCGGCAGCCTGCCGCTCCACCAGTTCCCGCCGCACCGCATGCATCGCCACGCGATCAGCTTCTTCATTAAACGTAGTCAGCAGTCCCACAACCTCATACTCACCCCGCTTCCGCAGCACATGCAGACTCCACGCGCTGTCCTTCCCGCTACTCCAAGATAAAAGAATGCGCTTCACAAGAAGTTTTGACCTTTCCCCGCTCCTCTGTGGCCTCCGTCGTAAAGGTTTTTGATTCTAATCCGCGCGAATCCGCGAAAATCCGTGGCCAAGCTTCACTTCTCACTCCACTCCGGCACCCGCCCCGGAGTCCAAGGCGCGCCCGCAGCCTCCATATCTTTCTCCAGCTTAGCCAGATCAAACTCAACCAGCGCTCGAAGCTTCGCCAGCTCCCCGGCAAACTCACCAGCCGCAATGTTGTAGTCGTCAATGTGAGTCTGCGTCGGCTTGGTGAGAGCAAAGCGTTCGCCCTCGAGAATGATTTCCACACGATCGTTGATCGACGACGGCACCGGTTCTTGAAGCTTCTGCATCTCGCGATCCCCCCGCAGCGCGCGCAGGATGCCACGATCCGTTTGCTCGATCGCATCCGCCTCGGCACTCAACTGTTTCTCTGCCGCCGGCGTTTCCCGCAGAGCCGCGCGAATCGGCTTGAGCCGCGCCTCTACGTCGTCAGCCGTGTGCAGCGCCCCTGAAACTGCCCGGTAAAGCCGCGCCACCTTGCGTAAAAACTCTTCCTGCGCTGCCCGGTCGGCCGCGCTCAGCGCTGATGCCCCGTCGGTCATGACTTTGAAGTCTTGCGCCCCGCCCAACTCCGTGACCGCTCCATCCACCTTCTGAAACAATCGCACCGAGTAATTTCCCGAAATCACCAGCGGTCCCTGCGTTCCCGCGGGCGCAAAATCTTCACCTTCTTCCTTGCTCTCGCGCAAGGAAGGTGCGGAATAGCGCAAGTCCCAAGCCGCCCGCTGAAAGCCCGACTCAATGCTGCCCTCCACCCGCCGGATCGGAGCGCCCGATTCGTCATAAACCACAAAGTAAACTTCCGGCTTCGGCTCCTCCGCCTCCGCTCGCAGTTCGTCATTCGTGGGATAAGGCAGCGTCTGGTTTTTCTTGGCCGCTTCTTTCTCAGCGTCCTGACGTTTCTCTTTCTTCGTCTTCAGCTTCTCTTTCAAGTAAGCAGTAAACACCGCCCCGTAAGGCGGATTGTCCGCCGTATAAAACGCATCCCCCTGAAACCCCTTCTTCGGACCGCCCAGCGGATGCCGCTCGATGTACAACAAGGAATCCTTCACCGGAAAAAGCGCCGCACTCTGCTCAAGCGATTCAGCCTTGATCTGCCGCAAGCCCGAAATATCGTCGAGCACATAAAAGCCACGCCCAAACGTGGCAATCACCAGATCGCCTTCGCGCGCCTGTATCACCATGTCGCGCACCGCAATCGTCGGCAGCCCTCCCTTAAGCTGCACCCAATGCGAACCGCCGTCGACCGTAAAAAACGCCCCGAACTCCGTTCCCGCAAACAGCAAGTTCGCATTTACCGTGTCTTCCGCGAACGCCAGCACCGGGCCGTTTTCTGGCAGATTCCCGGCAATGGAAGTCCACGTCTTGCCCGCGTCCGTCGATCTCAGCAGGTAAGGTTTGAAGTCTTCATTCTTATGATTGTCGAACGCCGCGTAAACCATATTAGGATCGTGCAGCGAAGCCGCTAGCCGGCTCACATAAGTTTCATCCGGAACTCCGGCGAACTTCTCATACTTCGTCCAACTCGTCCCGCCATCGGCCGTCACTTGAATCAGCCCATCGTCGGTGCCCACATAGATCAGCCCTTCTTTTTTCGGCGACTCCGACAGCGCCACGATATTTCCATAAAACGAAGTCGACTGATTCTTCGCGACCGCGTCCGGCTCCCAAACCCTCCCCATCACCGGCAGCTTGTTGCGGTCGATCTGTCGGGTCAGGTCGCCGCTGATCGCCTTCCAGGTGTCGCCCCGGTCGTCGCTGCGGAAAAGTCTATTCGCCGCAAAATAAATCCGCGTATGGGAATGCGGACTGATGATGACCGGCGAATCCCAATTCCACCGCAGCGGAGGCTCGCCCTTGCCTTCCTGCGGCTGCAGCAACAGTTCCTGCCCCGTTGGCTTGTCGTAGCGCACCAGCACACCGTATTGCGATTCCGAATAAACTGTGTTCGCGTCCTCAGGATCCACTTGCGAGTGGAACCCATCGCCTCCAGTAGTGACGTACCAATCCGAATTCACAATGCCATTGAGGTTGCGCGTCCGCGCCGGCCCGCACCACGAAAAGTTATCCTGCGTCCCGCCGCACACGTTGTAGAAGGGAAACGCATTGTCCACCGCCACGTCGTAGAACTGCACCGTAGGCAGGTTCGCCTTGAATTCCCAATTCTTGGAATCATCCCAGGTCTCATACATCCCGCCGTCCGACCCAAAAATCCAGTGCTTGGTATCGTCCGGATCAATCCACACCGCGTGATCATCCCCGTGATGATTCGTCTCCTCCACCTTATGCAAAGTCTTCCCGCCGTCGACCGACTCGCGCATGGTCACATTCATCACAAAGATGCGATCCACGTTCTTCGGATCAGCCACCACCCGCGCGTAATACATCGCGCCCAAATCGAATTCATTCCGCCGCTCCCAGGTCGCACCCTTGTCGTCCGACCGGAAAATTCCACCTTTGCCGTCGCCCGCCTCAATCGTCGCGTACACCACATTCGGATCAGCTAGCGAAACCGCCAGCCCGATCCGCCCCATATCCACCGTAGGCAGCCCCGATTTCAGTTTGTTCCAGCTAGCCCCAGCGTCAGTCGATTTATAAATCGCACTCTCCGGCCCGCCATCGATCAGCGTGTAAACATGGCGCCGCCGCTGGTAAGCCGCCGCATAAACAATGTCCGGATTCGACGGATCAATCGCCACATCCACCACACCCGTGTTCTCGCTGATAGTTAAAACAGCTTTCCAGTTCTTCCCACCGTCGATAGTCTTGTAAAGCCCGCGGTCCCCGCCGGGCCCCCACAGCGGTCCCTCCGCCGCCACATAAACCACTTTCGAGTCCCGCGGATCGATCACCACCCGCCCAATGTGTTCCGACTTCTTCAGTCCCACGTTCGTCCAGTTCTTCCCGCCATCATCTGACCGATAAATTCCATCGCCGTAAGACACGCTGCGCTGGCTGTTACTCTCGCCCGTCCCCACCCACACCACCGCCGGATCATTCGGATCAAGCGTCACCCATCCAATCGAATACGACCCCTCCTTGTCGAACACCGGAGTCCAGGTCGTGCCGTCGTTCACCGTCTTCCAAACCCCGCTCGAAGCCACGCCCACGTAATACTCGAACTTGTTCTTGGGATTCACCGCAATCGACATCACCCGCCCCGAAGCCACAGCCGGCCCAATCAGCCGGAACTTCAGCCCCGAAAAAGTGTCCGCCGTCATCCCGCCCTTCTTCTCCTCGGCAGGCGCCTCTTTTTTCTCGTCCTTCTTCTGCTCCTTTTTCTGCGGCTTCTTGTCCGCATCCTTATCCTGCGGAGCTGCGCTCAAAGTGGAGCATGCGAAGCAAACGGCTGCGAGAACAATAGCGAGGCGTGATTTCACGGAGGGCTCCAATCCAAAGATTTTCAAAACTGATATGTATACAGGATTCGGACCAGACTTAGAAGCAAGAACGTAGTCGGACCCAGAGTCGCGAAGCGACGGTATTCATTAGCCCCGGACGTAAGTCCGGGGGGATAAGGGACCGAAAGAACGAGTCCCGAAGGGACGGCACCAGCTTCCCCTCCATCACCGAGCCTTCCACAGGTTAAAATCACTCCATGCCAGTGAAGTCCCAAGGCCACGACACCCGCTACGTCAAGATGCAAAAGAACAATTGCTTCGTCTGCGGCATGAACAATCCCGATGGCATGCGCCTCAAGTTCATCCTCGACGAAGAGCGTCAAACTTTCATCTGCCGCTTCCGCCTCGGCAAACGCTACACCGGACCCCCTGGCCACTGCCACGGTGGCATCATTGCCTGCATCCTCGACGACGCCATGGGCAAGGTGAACAAGCTCCACCACGTAGTCGCCCTGACCCGCGAAATGACAGTCGACTATTTGAAGCCGGTTCCACTGCGCCAGCCCCTGCGCGTAGAAGGCCGCGAAGTCAAGGTGCTGGGCCGCATCCACATCAACACCGCCGAAATCCTGAACGAAAAAGATGAAGTCCTGGCCCGCAGCCGCGGAACCTTCGTGGCCATCGACCCCGCAAAAATGTTCGCCAAATTCGTAGAGCGCTAAAGGCAACGGCTGTCCCATTCTTCTTCTCGCGCACTTTGCGAAAAGAGAGCCCGCCCTAGCAACCCGAAGGGGTGGGTGGTGTCGCCCAAAAATGCCCAGACGCAAACGGGGTACCGCGAATTGTGAACCCACTGTAAAATGGAAATGGGATCGCTGATAGCTGACAGCTGAGAGCTGTAAGCCGCTTTCGAGAAAAGAGTCCACCATGTCGCAGAACAACGGCACCAACACCAGTCTCCGCCTGAAAACCGGCCTAGCCGAAATGCTAAAGGGCGGCGTAGTTATGGATGTGACGAACGCCGAGCAGGCCTCCATCGCAGAAAAGGCCGGGGCTGTGGCTGTCATGGCGCTTGAGCGCGTCCCGGCGCAGATCCGCGCTGAGGGCGGGGTTGCGCGCATGGCTTCGCCTAAGAAGATTCGCGAGATCATGGCCGAGGTTTCCATCCCGGTCATGGCAAAGTGCCGCATCGGACATTTTGCTGAGGCGCAAATCTTGCAGGAGCTTGGCGTCGACTACATTGACGAATCCGAAGTGCTTACTCCTGCCGACGAGGCTCACCACGTCGATAAGCACGCTTTCAAGGTCCCATTCGTTTGCGGGGCGCGCAATCTGGGCGAGGCTCTGCGCCGTATCGCTGAAGGCGCGGCCATGATCCGCACCAAGGGTGAGGCCGGCACCGGCGACGTAGTTCACGCCGTCAAGCACATCCGCCAAATTGTGCAGGAGATGAAAATCTTGACTGTCCTGGGCGAAGAAGAACTCTACGCCAAGGCCAAAGAACATGGCGCACCTTACGAACTGATCAAGATGGTCGCGAAAGCAGGGAAGCTGCCAGTGCCGAATTTTTCCGCCGGAGGCATTGCCACGCCAGCCGACGCGAGCCTGGTCATGCAGCTCGGCGCCGAAGCCGTCTTCGTAGGCAGCGGCATCTTCATGAAAGACTCGACCAACTTCGCCGATCCCGCAGAAGCGGAAAAGCGAGCCCGCGCCATCGTCAAAGCCGCCACGCACTTCAACGACCCTAAAGTATTACTTGAAGTCAGCGAAGACCTGGGGGGAGCCATGAAAGGCCTGGCTGTGGCGGGGCTGGACGACGCCCAGATGCTGCAGACCAGGGGTTGGTAGGCGGAATTGCGTGCGCAGGCCTGCCCCCGCGCTTTTCGAAGGGTGGAATTTCCGAATGCCCGACGCGTAGGTTTTCATCCCAATTCGGCACGCGCACGATGTAATTTCCCGCTACTCTCTTGCCATCCTCAGTGCGGTCACAGAAACTTGCTCAGGGCCCGTGGTGCAAGGGTAGCACAGCACTCTGTCCAAGCCGCAGATGCGGGTTCGAATCCCGCCGGGTCCACTCTCCCATCTGTGGAGAAGAAGCTTCGCTCGGGGAGAGAACACAGAGATAATCTCCCCAAGTAACTTGACTTCCTGCCCTGCCAGACTAATACTGAAATTGGACAGAGTGCCTGCATCACGGTATTTTGCTGATGGCTCCGGACACCCGGAGCCATTCGCGTCTGCTTCGCGACCCTCCGATGTCATGTACTTCGGCGCCGCTCCAAACCCCTCGTATAGCAGGAAACCGGGGACAAGCAGGGGGACAGACGGGACTCCTTCCTTCAGGTGAGGGAGCCAGCGCCTCAGATGCCGTACCTTCCGGGGACTCAGCCCTCGGGCGAACCCTGTATTGCGCCTTCCCGGGCCGGGGCCGAGAATCGAATTACATGTCCATCGGCCTAACTTACGTTTCAAAAGCGATCAAGCGCCGCTTCGTGATGACTGATGAATAGGAGGTTGTTTATGCGACATCTACTGCTGTTTTCGGTGCTGCTGCTCTGCTTGTCATGGGCTGCAGCACAATCTTCTCCAAGCCAGGGAACGAGCGGGAACACCGGCCAGGAGACCGTCAAGGGTTGTTTGAGCAGCTCCGGCGGCAACTACATGCTGACCGAGAAGAACGGTAAGACTTTTCAGTTGACCGGAGATACCTCGAAGTTGAGCGACCATGTCGGCCACGAAATTAAGGTGACCGGCACTGAAGGTTCGGCCCCGGCATCGTCGAACGCGGACAGCATGAGCCAAGCCAGTCCAACGCTTGAGGTCAGCACCTTCAAACACATTTCCAAGACTTGTGAGGGTGCCAGCGCCTCGCACTAGCTACTGGAGGTTGCAACTCGTCACAAACCCGAGCCCCATTTCGCGCGCTTGCGAGGAGTGGGGCTTTGTCTTGCGAATTGCTGCTACTTCTTCGGCAGAAACTCGATCTTCACATCACGGGTGGCGGGCTTGAAGTCGAAGTCGGCGGTCACGAAAACGCGGTCGGCAGACTCCGCAGCTAATTCCATGCCAAACGCATCCACATAAGGAATCTGGCGTTTTACCTTGATCAGCGCGGCGCGAACCGACCTCTCCGCATCCGCCGGGACCGGTTCAAATGCAAACGCGCTGAGCCGGGAGAGCACCAACTCCATCGCATCGCGGCCGTGGGTTTTGCAGGTGATGCCGGCAACCTCTCCCCAATGAGGAGCAGCAATCATCGCCGCGCAGCTTCCCGCGAGATGAGACTTGATGATCTCGGCCACGCGTGCTGCGCCTGCGTCGTCGTCGAGGTAGCGCAGGATCGCGCTGGAATCGAGGACGTAGGTTACCATTTTTTCTTTTCCTGCCGGCGCTCGCGCTTCAGTTCCTCAGAAAGGGAAGGCTTGCCGGAAAAAAGCCCGCGCGTCCTATCCACCAGTTCTTCTGACACGGGTTCGAGAACGATGCGCGATCCCTCTTGTGTGACAGCGATGCGTGTCCCGGGCTTGATTCCCAGCAGCTCCCGCATCTCTGACGGGATCACGAATTGTCCTTTGGTGCTTACCGAGGTAATCTGTCGAATCATGCTTGCATTCTAGCATGGAGTAAGACTTGGACAAGAGCTGGCACTTGCCGGTCAGGGCATGCCATGGTGGGGCTGCTATTCCTTCCCCTCGTAAGCGCGCCTCAACCCCTCTACATCAATCTTCACCATCTTCATCATGGCCTTCAGCACACGCTGCGACTTCTGCGGATCTTTGTCGCCTAGCAATTCGCCGAGAGCCTTGGGAATGATCTGCCACGAAACTCCAAACTTGTCTGTCAGCCAGCCGCACTGCATGAGTCCTCCGCCTGCCGAGAGCTTCTCCCACAACTCATCGACTTCCTGCTGGGTTTCACAATCCACAAAAAACGAAATCGCCGGCGTGAACTTGAAATGCGGACCGCCGTTTAGTGCCATGAATTCCTGCCCCTCGATCTGGAAGCCCACCGTCATCACCGACCCTTTCGGCCCCGGGCCTGCGTCTCCGTAGCGCCGAATCGCTCCAATCTTCGAATTCTTGAAAACGGAGGTATAAAAGTGAACCGCCTCTTCCGCGTTGTTGTCGAACCACAAGAACGGCTTGATCTTCTGCATGGAACGTTCTCCTTCAACAGCTATTATGCCGGGTGCGGCCATCCTTTAGAATTAAAGAGCGAGTTTTTGGACTAAGACCTTAGACTGAGACCGAAGACCGAGCCCCCAATGACCATCGGAGTCCTGGCCCTGCAGGGCGATTTCGACGCTCACCGCCGCCGGCTTGAAGAGCTGGGCGCCAAAGTTGTGCTCGTAAGAAAGCCCGAGCAACTGGACGAAATCGACGGGCTGGTCATCCCCGGTGGCGAGAGCGGCACGTTCCTGAAATTGCTGGGCAACGAGGGCTTCGAAAAACTGAAAGAATTCGTTCATGCCAAGCCCACCTTCGGCACCTGCGCCGGCGCAATCCTCTTAGCTAGCGAAGTGGAAAATCCCAAGCAAGCCGGCCTTGGAGCCATCGACATCGGCATTCGCCGCAACGCCTACGGACGCCAGCTCGACAGCTCCATCCGCGAAGGCCGTTTCCTGCCCGAAAGATCAGAAGATTCGCCGCTCGAAATGGTCTTCATCCGCGCCCCAAAGATCGAGCGCGTCGGCGCAGGCGTGGAAGTGATCGCTACGGAAGGGGTCGACCCAGTCGCCGTCCGGCAGGGAAGAGCGATGGCCGCGACCTTCCATCCCGAGTTGTCTGAAGATACTCGGGTGCATCAGGCGTTTCTAGATTTGGTTGCGGATGGAAAGAAGTAGTCCAAAATCTTGTCAAGCCCCCAAAAGCCAGCTTTTTGGACTAACTCGTTGATTCGGCGGGAAAAATAAATCAAGCAAACGTGACGGATTCACCCTGCGCAACTTGATATAATGGACATATAGAGTAGAAACAGTGGCGCAGGCCTTCCAGTCTGCGCCTTTTGTGTTTCTGCCTGTAATCCGGGTTTCGCCTGAGCGCGTCATCCCGGTTTTACTTGTCATCCCGAAGCGAAGCGAGGGATCTTGGTTTCCCCACCACAAATCTAGTAAAAGGAGCGTCTCAGGCGCAGCCCCAGGCTGCGCCTCTTGTGTTTATGGAGAAAAACATCACCAATTCGCAGCAGCCCCAACCCGCCGAACCCCCAATCACCCTCCAAGCCTCCGCCGAGCCCACCCGCAAACGTCGCGGAGAAGCCGCCGAAGCCGCCTTCCTGGCCCGCGCCACCTACCTCGGCTTCAGCGTCTGCATCCCCTGGGGAGACAGCGACCGCTACGACTCGGTAGTCGAACTAGACCGCGGATTCCTCCGCGTCCAGGTCAAATCCGCCACTCGCTACGCCGAAACCCGCTACCGCGTCAAAACCACCGGAGCCAGCGGCAAAGTCTATACCAGCAAAGAAATCGACTTCTTCGTCGGCTACGTAGTCCCCGAAAACCTCTGGTACATAATCCCCGTCCAGGCCATCGGCCATCGCAAAAACATCCGTTTCTATCCCACCACCCGCCGCCAGTCCAGAGCCATGTTCGAAAAATACCGCGAAGCCTGGTGCCTGCTGGATTCCCGCCTGAACGTCCGCGTCCGCAAAGGCGCCCCGCGCCGCTGCCGCAGCAAAAATCTGGAAATCCGCTGCGCCCTATGCCCGAAACGCGGCTGAGCTGGCTCCGAGGCGAACGGGATCGGGAAGGGCACGACTGTTAGTCGTGCCGTTAGCCGGCAGCACCGTGGAAGAGCGGCGCTTCAGCGCCGCGTCAAGCTCGGGAGTACGAACAGGCGCCGCCGGATGTGGGATTCGTATCAGGGCACGGCTTCAGCCGTGCCGCAAGACCGCGCCCCGTCCCAACATTGTTGCCATTTCGAACCACCCTCGCCCTCTTGACTTGTGTGTAACTTATAAGTTACAATCACAGACGTGATCGAGCTCCGCCGTTATCTGACGAAAACCGGCAGAGACGTGTTCGGCGAGTGGCTGGCTGAGCTGAACGACAACCGAACGAGAGCCAAGATCATCGCGCGGATCGATCGGCTCCAGGCAGGGAACTTCGGGGACTGCAAGTCTCTGCGCGGAGGACTATTTGAGCTGCGCATCGACTGGGGACCGGGCTATCGGGTCTACTACGCAATGATCGGCCGGACCTGCGTCTTGCTGCTTTGTGGCGGAGATAAGCGCAAGCAGTCCTCCGACATCAAGCGCGCAGGCGAACACCTCAGAGACTATTTGGAAAGGACACGCACACCATGAAACGCAAGGCGAGCATTTCTCACGACGAGGCCACAATTCGCGAGCTGCGCGACAATCCCGAATTCGCCGCCGAGTACCTCAGAGCCGCATTGGAGGATGCCGACGAGCCCAGCGTGCTCCTGATCGCCCTGCGCCGCATCGCCGAAGCCAGAGGCGGCTTGGCCAAGGTAGCCAAGGCCGCCGGCATTGAGCGCGAGAGCCTCTATCGCGCCTTGTCGGAGCGGGGAAACCCTCGACTCTCCACCCTCGTTGCCGTAACCAAGGCAATAGGTTTGAAGCTCACGGTCGAAACCGCGCCGTGAGTTTGTCGCCGCGAGCGGCCATAAAGCAAGTTCAAACCCAAGATTTCGGCGTTCGTCGGAATCCCACCCTTCGCAAAGTTCGTGAAGGATGGGGCACCCGGCTAGCCAAGTGTATGTGGCGCGGGCGCCCTCGCCCGCGACTGCCATCATCGTCAAAGGTGTTTTGCGGGATAAGGGCAAGGGAAGGGCACGACTTCAGTCGTGCCGCAAGACCCCGCCACCCCCCAACATTTTGTCATTCCGAACCGGGCGCCAAGCCCGGTGAGGAACCTGCTGTTCGTTGTCGCGACAAGGCAGCAGCCTTGAAGCTCACGGCCGAAGCCGCGGCATGAGGTCGTAATGGCTGAGGAAGCAGGGCGCGACACGCCGGGTGCCCCTCGATAAGAGCGAAGGCGGTGTCAAGGACAAAGACATCCTGTCGGTGTTTTTGGCACCGCTTTCTCGCCAGAGAGGGTTGAGGACAAAGACTCTGGAAATCTCACGCAAAATCACCTGCGGCGGAACGTCGTTCCACCAACCATCGATTCGACCTTACTCGTCGGCCATGATTCTTCTATGCGAACATCCCGTCTGTACGGGATGCGAGAGCGCCCAATCAATCTCACGGTCTAGCTTGCGCCGACCAGGGGCACCCGCGGGCTGCTCTCGATGCGAACGACTTCCGGATACGGCCTCTGCGTGCGCAGCATCCAGTACAGTCGTACGGCCAACTTGCGCGCCGCTGCCACCTTGGCCACTGCTTTCGGCTTCTGGTGACAACGATGCAAATACTCCTTGCGAAGTCCGGGATCGAAGCGCACCGCAATCTGCGCCGCCTCCACTAACAACATTCGCAGCATGCGGTTGCCTTGCTTGGTGATCGCGCCCAGTTTCTGACGTCCGCCCGAAGAGTGCTCGCGCGGAATCAGTCCCAGGTAGCTGGCCACCTGCTTGCCGCGCGGGAAGCGGCTTACGTCACCCATGGTCAGCACATAGGCCAGCGCCGTCACCGCTCCCACTCCCGGCTGGGTTTGTAACAGGAGCGCCATTTTGTCTCGTTGCGCTTCTTCTTTCACTGCCCGGTCCAGCGGCTCAACCTGCTGATCGAGCATGGCCAGCAACCCCAGCAGATCTTCCCGCCGACGCGCCGCCCACGGCTTCAACGGCAACTCCCGCAGCACCTTCTGTCCCGCCTGGCTCCACAGCTTGTGCTGGCGCCGCACTCCCTGATTCAGGCACAGATGTTGCAACTCGTTCTTCACCCGCGCCCGTATCGTCACCAGCTTGTAGCGATGCAGCAGCAACTGCCGCAGATCCCGCACCTCACCCGACGGCATCCAGATGCGCGGAAACCGTCCCTCCTGCAACAGGATTCGTATGTGCTCCGCGTCCCGCCGGTCCGTCTTCTGCTGGCGCACGCAACTGGCCCGGATCTGCGCTGCGTCCCCCACCCACAACTCGTGGCCCAACTCGGCCAGCAAATCCACCAGCCAGTGACAGTTTCCCGTCGCTTCCATCCCGATCAGCGCTGGCGCCGGCTGTTGCCGATAGAACCGTTCAGCATCGCCCGAGGCTTGCACCAGCTTCCGTTCCCCAGTTTCTCCCGTCTCCGTGTCCAGCCAGGAAACTTGTTGCCAGCTGGGATGAAAATCACACCCTATAATCATCATCGAAGGCTCCTTTCTTTCCCAGCGTCTTCGTCCTCAAACAAAGACTACCGGGTTTCGGATCGAGCCTTCGCTCTTATCCAATCAATTTCTCGCGTGCTTTGCGAAGGGTGGGATTCCACGAACGCCAACATCATGGGGTTTTGATGGAACTCATCGAGCAGGGAATTGAAGCCCGCCAGCAGAAGGAAAAAGCATTCTTCCAGCTGGCCGAGCGTTTCCGCGCCGCCGACGATCCCGAGCAGGTCAAACAGTTGGGCGACCAGCTAGGCCGCTTTGTCTTCGGCGAGTGACGTCGCAGATCGTCCAAATAAAAGGGCTGCATCGCAGCCGCCCCTTCAAACTCATCCTAAGCAGAGCGCCCAGGTTCGCACCTCACAAATCAAGTCTGCCGCACCACGCTCCCAGCGTCAAGTAACTTTGGGCGCAGGGCAGCGCTGTCATCCTGAGGCAGCGGAGTTCCTCGCCCTTAGGCGAGGAACTTCCAACGAAGGACCTATGCATTTGGCCGGAGACTGGGCGCTGCGGGCCGGGTGCCCCATCCTTCACGCACTTTGCGAAGGATGGGATTCCACGAACGCTGGCATCATAGGGTATGAATCTCCTTTATTGCCCTGAGGCGTGCACCACAATGGTGTATACTGGTGCCACCATGCCACTAGCGAAACGATCCCGCTCAAAATCAGCCTCCGTAAAGCATGTCCGGCGAAGCGTAACCTTACCGCCCAAAATTGCCAAGCAGGTCGAAACCTTGGCCAAAGAACGGGACCTCAGCGATAACAGAGTTCTGGTGGAACTCATCGAGCAGGGAATTGAAGCCCGCCGGCAGAAAGAAAAAGCATTCTTCCAGTTGGCCGAACGCTTCCGCGCCGCCGACGATCCGGAGCAGGTCAAGCAGCTGGGCGATCAGTTAGGCCGCTTCGTCTTTGGCGAGTGATGCAGGGTGAGTGATGCCGCAGATCGAGAAATGGTCAGGGCTCCCCGCTGCCACTCGTGATCATCTGGTCGAGCGCATGCACGACCGGAACATCAGCCTCAACGACCTGAACCTGCTGCGGCTTTGGATGGAATCGATGCCGAAAGTCCCCGAAGGGCCCTGGTATAAGGACTTTGGCTCGTTCAAACTCTGCGGTGAGGGCCGGTATCCGAAGACCTTCCTTCTCCCACATCAACCGGCGAGGGGACAAAAGCTCTAGCCAATCCCGATCTCGGCCATCGCGTTATACTGAATTCACCTATGTCCGCCGCCCCGCACAAGACGTTCTACCTCGAAACCTTCGGCTGCCAGATGAATGTGCATGACTCGGAAAAGGTTATTGGCACGCTCGTGCACGAAGGCTACCGGCAGGTAGAGACCGTCGAGCAGGCTGACCTGATTCTGTACAACACCTGCTCGATCCGGGACAAGGCGGAGCAGAAAGTCTTTCATCGGCTGGCGGACTACAAGAAGCTGCTGGCCCAGGGCAAGAAGTTTGGCGTGCTGGGCTGCGTGGCCCAGCAGGAAGGCGAAAAGATTTTCGAGCGCGCCCCGCATGTGTCGCTGGTCTGCGGATCGGCCAGCTATCGCAACCTGCCCCAAATGCTGGTGCAATTGGAGGCAGGGAATCAGGCCGCAACGGAAAAGTCCGGAAGCCTGAAGCCCGAAGCCCGAAGCCCGCTTCGAATTACTGGCCTCGACGATCGCGAAACTGACAAGTGCTTCGAAACCGAATTCACGGCGCGCACCAATCCGCATCGCGGGTACATCACCATCATCGAAGGCTGCGACAAGTTCTGCGCCTACTGCGTGGTGCCGTTTACCCGCGGTAAAGAGCGCAGCCGCACTTCGGAATCGGTGCTCGCCGAGGCGCGGCAGATGGCTGATCTTGGGTATACGGAGATCCAGTTGCTGGGTCAGAACGTGAATTCGTATAAAGATCCGGCAGGGAAGCTGGGTGGAGGGAAAAGCTTCGCTGAATTGCTCGCGGCCGTGGGCGAAGTGCCGGGGATCCGGCGAGTGCGATTTACGACCTCGCATCCCCGAGACTTCGGCCGCGACATCATCGAAGCCATCGACACCGTCCCGACACTCTGCGACCACGTACATCTGCCGGTGCAAAGCGGATCGGACCGCGTGCTGCACGCCATGCAGCGCCTCTACACCCGCGAGCAATATCTCGAGCGCATTTCCTGGATGAAGGCGGCGAAGCGCGAGATCAGCATCACCAGCGACGTGATCGTCGGCTTTCCGGGAGAGACAGAAGCGGATTTCGAGGAAACTCTGTCGTTGCTCGATGAAGTCGGATACGACTCAGTATTCACCTTCAAATACTCTCCGCGACCGAACACACCGTCGCTGGCTCTGGCAGACGCGATTCCTGATGAAGAGAAAGCGCGCCGTCTGGAATTGCTGATGGCAAAGCAAAAAGAAATCCAGATCACGCGCTACAAGAAATATATAGGAAGGATTTCAGAAGTAATGGTTGAAGGAAGGAACGAATCGCGCGGACAGTGGATCGGCCGCACTTCACAGAACAAGACGCTGAACTTCACCGCGCCGGAAGCGGCTGCTCCCAAGGTGGGAAGCTACGTCCCAGTGAGAGCCACAGCCAGCTTTCCCAACAGCCTGGTAGGCGAAATGGTGGTATAAAAAGCGGAGACGATGGCTACCGGAGGCCCGCACCCGGTCGAGGAGGTCACGATGGAAGTAGAGATGACGATCCGTGGACTTTTGATGGATCCAGTTAGCAATATGCCGATCGTGATCCTTAAGGATGTGGCTGGGGAGAGTGTGTTGCCGATCTGGGTGGGGGTTTACGAGGCGAATGCGATTGCTTTGGAGATGGAGAAGGTGAACACGCCGCGTCCGATGACGCATGACTTGATCAAGAACGTGCTAACCGGCCTGGAGACGCAGGTGCATAAGGTTGTGGTCACCGAACTGAAGGAAGATACGTTTTATGCGGTGATCTGGCTGGAGCGCGGGGGCGAGGTGATCAGCGTGGACTCGCGCCCGTCGGATGCGCTGGCGCTGGCGCTGCGGGTGGATTGTCCGATATTTGTGGATGAAATCGTGCTGAAGAACTCGAAGCAGGCGGCAAATATGTCGGATCGCGTTACTGCCGAGGAACTGCGTAAGTATCTGGAAGGGCTGAACGACGAGGATCTGGGGAAGTACAAGATGTAGCAGTTGCCAGCCGCATCGTCCGATCTGTGTGATGCGAGTATGTCATGCTTGACATCATGCGGTGCATAGTGACATCATATTGTTACTATGCGCACCACATTAAACCTGGATGATGACGCGCTTAAGATACTGCGGGAATACTCCGAGACACGGTCGCTGGCTTTGGGCAAAGCGGCGTCAGAGTTGGTGCGGAAGGCCGCGGCGTCTCCCACTCCTACCCGGGTGGTGAACGGGTTTGTCGTGTTTGACATTCCGTCGGACGGGCCGAAGATCAGTAGTGAGCGGGTGAAGGAGCTTGAGTCCGAATTGGAATGACCGCTTATCTGCTCGACGTCAATGTTTTGATAGCTCTGGCGTGGCCTGAGCATAAGCAGCACTCGTTGGTCAGGGGGTGGTTCGGCAAGAACCGAGCCAAAGGATGGGCAACCTGTCCGCTGGTGCAGGCTGGGTTTGTGCGCATTTTGTCCAATCCGGCTTTTTCTTCTCACTCGGTTGCAATCCCGGAGGCGATTGAAGCCTTGCGCGTCAGTCTGGGAGATGACGCCCATCAGTTCTGGCCGGACTCCATTTCTTTTCCCGATGCGGTGGGGCTGTTAAGGGGGAGAATCAGTGGACATCAACAGGTCACAGACGCGTATCTGGTTGCCTTGGCGATTCGTCACCGAGGCAAGCTAGCTACGCTGGACAGAGGGATGGCGCAACTGGCGCCAGCGGGAGCTGTCGAGGTGATCTCGTAAATGGGGCTTCCGTCAGACTTTACATAATACCTGTTATCGGACATTGCCGATATGCCGCCTACGCTGCCTTTATCCCGTGGAGAGCCGAGATCGGCCGTCCCCACATTCCTATGAGGCTATTGCTCCGAAAATACGATTTTGGGATGGAAGAGGGTGCCGGCTATGCGGGTGGCTATGGCGATCAGGTCGGTTTGGCCCTGGAAAACCTTTACCTGACGGGCGCGGGAAACATCGGGAAGGTTGACGGTGCGGCCGGTTCGGATGCGGGCGACGGAGGGTTCGTCGGCCGTGACGGAGGGTAGCTGCGGTAGGAGTTGGCGGGGGTGAACGAAGAGGGCGGCTATGCCTTCGTGGTTGCGGACAGCAGGTTCCTCTGCGGCTGGCGCCGCTTCGGAATGACAAGCCTTAATTTGCCTTTCAATTTCCTCGTTTCGATCCGTTAGATGTGCTTCGATTTGTTCGAGGGTGTGGGCTTGGGTGATATCGAATTCGGCGACGGCGGTGCGGCGGAGGGATTCGAGATGAGCTCCTGAGCCTTGGAGTTGGCCCATCTCGTGGGCTACCGAACGCATGTATGTGCCTGAGGCCACGCGGGCGCGAAAGCGGGCGCGGTCGCCTTCGACGGCGAGGATATCGAATTCCTTGATCTCGACTTGGACTGGCTTTAGGACTACCTCTTTTTGTTTTCTTGCCAGCTTATACGCAGGGACCCCGTGGATCTTCTTGGCAGAAAATGGTGGCGGGACTTGCTCGATCGTGCCCAGGAATCGGGCACCTAGTTTCTGGAGATGTTCCAGGCCGAGGGAGACTGATTGTGCTTCGCCCAGCGGCTCGCCATCGGCGTCGTAGGTGTTGGTGGCGAAGCCGAAGCGGATTACTCCTTCGTAGGTTTTCTCGGATGTGGTGTAGAACTGCGCCAGGCGGGTGAGGCCGCCAGTGACGAGAGGCAGCACGCCGGTGGCCAACGGGTCGAGAGTGCCGAGGTGGCCGACGGAGCGCTGCTTTAGAATGCGGCGCACGCGGTTGACCACGTCGTGGGAGGTCCAGGCGGCGGGCTTGTCGATGATGATGACGCCATTCATGAGAGGATTTGGTAGTTTGGTAATTCAGTAATCGGCGATTTCGGAAGGTGGGTATTCCTCAGGGGCTAAAGCCCGCAAGGATCGTGGACGGTTTACGCGGCGCTGAAGCGCCGCTCTTCCACGTCACTGCAGGCGCCCGGCCGGGGTTCTCCCGCACTAAAATCGCTCAATCACTAAGCTAACAGATTCCCTATGCTTCCCCTGCGCGACGACCAGCCTCGGTATAGCACTCCCTGGGTGAATTACTTTTTGATTGGGCTCAACCTGGTGATTTTTTTCTTTGAGGCGACGCTGGATTCGCGGAGCCTGGAGCTGCTGATTCGGCAGTTTGGCGTGGTGCCGTCGCACTGGGCGCTGTTTCTCGAAGGCTCGCCCCGGTACCCGCTGCCGGCGATCGTGCTTCCCTTCTTCACGTCGATGTTTCTGCATGGGTCGTGGATGCATGTGATCGGGAACATGTGGTTTCTCTATATATTCGGCGACAACGTGGAAGATTATCTCGGGCACTTCAAGTACCTGGTGTTTTACCTTCTTGCGGGATTGATTGCGATGTCTACGCAAGTCGCCGTGAGTCTGCACTCGAGCGTGCCCACGGTGGGAGCCAGCGGGGCGATTGCGGGGGTGCTGGGCGCTTATTTTGTGTTGTATCCAAAGGCGCGCGTGCTGACCTGGTTCTTTGTGTTTGTTCTGTGGGTTCCGGCGTGGATCATCCTAGGATACTGGTTCGCGCTGCAATTTCTGAGCGGGACGGCTACGTTGCTCGCCTTCCAGGGCCAGAACATTGGCGGCGTGGCTTTCTGGGCGCACGTGGGTGGATTTGTCTCCGGGGCGCTGATGATCAAGTTGTTTCCTGAGCGATCGCGGAGGTATCCGTATGCTTACCAGTAAGTCTGCGCGACAAATCAAAACCAAAGTCAAAAGCGACGGACAAGAGTGTCCGCCCCACACGGTTCGTGCTCTCGGATAACCTGTCACGGGCGCTACATGCCGTTGGGGCGCTGGCGGATTAGCGAGAGGAATTCGGAGCGCGTTTCTTCTTCGTTGCGGAAGCAGCCTAGCATTGACGAAGTAACGGCGGCGGAATGCTGCTTTTCTACGCCTCGCATCATCATGCAGAGATGGCGAGCCTCGATGACTACGCCTACGCCTTGGGGCTCGATTACCTTTTGAATGGTTTCGGCGATCTGGGTGGTGAGTCGCTCCTGAATTTGCAGGCGGCGGGAGAACACTTCAATCAGGCGCGGGACCTTGCTTAACCCGATCACCTTGCCGTTAGGAATGTAGGCTACATGCACTTTGCCGAAGAATGGGAGCAGGTGATGCTCGCAGAGGCTGAACATTTCTACGTCTTTGACGATCACCATTTCGTCGTAATCGACGCTGAAGAGCGCGCCTTTGAGCAGGGCTTCTGGATCTTCGGTGTAGCCGCGGGTGAGGAACTGCAGCGACTTACGGACGCGCTGGGGAGTTTGTAGAAGGCCTTCGCGTTGCGGGTCTTCGCCCAGGCGGACTAGCATTTCCTGGACCAGATCTTCGAAGCTGGCGCTGGTTAGGGTTGGCTGTTCAGTGGTTTTCATCGGCATTGTTCCATTCTTTCGAATCATCAGTCTTTTTATAATCGCGCAATCATCTCAGAGGTTCTGAATTGCCGGTGTACTCGAAGGAATTCATCATGGTCTCTTCGAGTCGCACGCTTTCAAGATGCGCGAAGTGGAAGCCACGTTGCACTATTTCGTAAATCTGGATGCAGAGATTCTCGGTGGTCGGCACTTCTCTGGCGAATTCATCCATCGTATTCAGGTTCTCGTGGCCGTAGCGGGCGAGCACTTCCCTTTCGATGAAGCCATCGAGATCGGAGAGATTGCAGACCATTCCGGTCTTCTCATCGACCGGGCCGCTGACCGTTACCTCGACGGTGTAGTTGTGGCCGTGGCCGTAGGGGTTGTTGCACTTGCCGTAGGTCGCTTGGTTCTCTTCGTCCGACATGGCCTCGCTGTGCAGCCGATGCGAGGCGGAGAAGAGATAGCGGCGTGAGAGATGGGCTTTCATGGTAGAGGGTAGTTCGCGAGGAATCTCTGATTAAAGTCCAGGGCAGCTGGAAGTTTCCAACAATACAGACTCTTCATGTAACTTGAGATGGCCTCGGCATCCATGCATTTGAAACCGCTCATTGAAGGTACGTCGACCTTCTGCGGCACGGCGATGACCGCAAGCTCCCAAGAGATTCTGTCACAAGAAATAGCCCATTCAAGGGAGGAGCCCCAAAATACTCCCACGTTTACGCCGGCTAGAAGCCACGGACGATTTCGATCCACAGAAATCGCTGGCACGTATCTTTCCAATAGGCGCGAAGGCTCGAACGACGCTAAACCGAAGAAAGCGCAGTTGAACCTGTCGTGGTAGTCGACAGCAGCAGGATTGATCGTCATGTAATTGACGGATTGGTCCCTAGAGATGTTTGACATTTTCAAAAGAAAGTCTGCAAATTCCTGCCTTTCGATGTATGCGTAGTCGATCGGGACGTACTTGGCAAATGGACGCCGGAAAACAAAACCCGGCAAGCGCTTCTGAGTGTCGATGATCTTTTCGCACTCATCGCTCAAAGCTGAAAATACTTCGCTGTCGGCTACCAACTCGGGAGGGTCCATTTGTCTCATGCTTTTCCCTTGGGAATCGACAAACAAAATCGCAAGGGTTCATCTGTTCATGCTTCTCCGTAAAAATCTACAAACAGATCCGGGGTTTCGTACACCCGCACACGGTGCAGTTTTGCGCGCTCGAGTTTTGTGGCTAGGCGCTGCCAGATGGCGATCGCGATATTTTCCGTGGTGGGGATTTGATGCGCGAATTCAGGGACTTCTTTGTTCAGGAAACGGTGATCCATGGCATCGAGCACTTCGCGGTGCATGACTTCTTTGAGCTGTTTGAGGTCGACTACGAAACCGGAGCGCGGGTCGACTTCTCCTTTTACTGTGACTTCCAGCGTGTAGTTGTGTCCGTGGCCGTTGGGGTTATTGCACTTGCCGAAGATGCGACGGTTTTCTTCCGGAGAGAAATCCGGGTTGTGGTAGTAGTGCGATGCGGAAAATTCGGCTTTGCGCGTGAGGTAGACCATAAAGCAGTTGCCAGTTGTCAGTGGCCAGTTGCCAGTAAACACCTTTCGTCAGAATACTTGCGGCCCTTCCAGGCTACCGTGCCCTGTCTGTGCGCGCTCTTTGAGCGCAGCAATAGATATGAGAAAAGAGGAAGTCCGAACACTGCGAATAGGTTGGCGTCCCAGGCGAAATGCGCGCGGCGGATTCGCTTTAGAAACAAACCGTACATGATTACGGCCAGCATTCCCGCGAGGATCGCAGGTCGCCAGCTTCCGCGCACAGCGGCAGAGATGGCGATGGCGGAACTCGCGGCGATCAGGACGAACTCGATCGCCCGCAATGCGGCTAGCCTTGCGGGCGCGGCGAATAAGAGCGCGAGATTCTTGGTCCAACCTTCGCGGAGTTGAGCGAAGCTGCGATACATGCGGGTTTGGACGGCATCGGCGGCGTAGCGGAAGAATATTTTTCTGCCGGATTGTTTTACGGCGCGGGCTAGAGCTACGTCCTCGAGCAGGTTTGCGGCTACGGCGGCGTGTCCGCCGACGGCGTCGTAGGCTTCGCGCGTGATGAGGATGTACTGGCCGTTGGCGGCGGCCGCAGGAGAATTGGGATCGCTCACCTGGGATGGGCGATAGCTGGCGGCTAGCTCTGCGAAGATCACGGGCATGATGGCCTTTTCCCAGAGACTTTTTACGATTTGTTCGGGGGAATAGGAGAGCAGGGACGCGTCGTGGCGCTTTGCTTCTTCGAGGCCGCGGGCGAGCGAGCCTGGCAGGTGGATCGTATCGGCGTCGGTGAAGAGCAGCCACTCGCCGGTGGCGGCCTTGGATCCGGCGGTGACGGCGTTGTTTTTGCCGGTCCAGCCTGCGGGGAGCGGGCCAGCTTCGATTACGCGCACCTGCTGATTTGAAAATGAGAGAGCGATCTCGCGGGTGTGGTCGGTGGAGTGGTCGTCGACTACGATGATCTCAATTGGCACACCGCTTTGCTTGACCAGCGACTCAAGACAGGCGCCCAGGCAGGCTTCTTCGTTGCGCGCCGGGATGATGACCGATACTGCGGGCCGAGCGGAAACTGGAAGGGTCGCTGGCATACGCCGAATCCTTTATTATAGCTGTGTGCGACGCATCTTTTGCTCTACGCGAGTTGCCGGCGACGTGATACGGGCCTCCCTCATTATTATTCTGGGTGCGACGCTTCTCACAACCGGGGCGCTGTCGGGCTGCTGGAGCGGGTCGCGGCCGTCGCGGATCGGGATGGCGGCTCCGGATTTCACAGTGCGCGATTCTGAGCGTACGGTCACGCTGAGCCAGTTCAAGGGGCAGGTCGTGGTGTTGAATTTCTGGGCTACGTGGTGTCCGCCATGCATTGAGGAAATGCCTTCGCTAGTGCAGATGCAGGAACGCCTGAAGCCTAAGGGCGTGACGGTGCTGGCGGTGAGCGTCGACGCCGATGAGAATAACTATCGCCGATTTCTGCGGGACCACAATGTGAATCTGCTTTCGGTGCGCGATGCTGACCAGAAGAGCAATGAATTGTATGGCACGTTCAAGTTCCCTGAGACCTACGTGATCGACCGCAAGGGCATCGTGCGGCGCAAGTTTATTGGCGCGGTGGATTGGACGGATCCCGAGGTTATGGATTTTCTGGGGAGGTTGTAGTTCATCAGCACGGAGGCACGGAGAAATCTTTAGCTAGCCGTAGGCTGGCGTCTTCCGTCTTAGCTGTATTCTTTTCTAATATCCGTTCCAACTTGCTGGCTCAATCACAATTTCACGTTGCGCAGGCGCAGGGCGTTTGTGATTACTGAGACTGAGCTGAAGCTCATGGCTGCTGCGGCGAAGATGGGGCTGAGCAACAGGCCGAAGAATGGGTAGAGGACTCCTGCGGCGATAGGGACGCCGATGGCGTTGTAGACGAAGGCGAAGAACAGATTTTGCCGGATGTTGCGCATGGTGGCCTGGCTTAACTTGCGGGCGCGCAGGATTCCGGTGAGGTCGCCCTTGACCAGTGTGATGCCTCCGCTTTCCATGGCGACGTCGGTGCCGGTGCCCATGGCGATTCCTACATCAGCCTGCGCTAACGCGGGGGCGTCGTTGATGCCGTCGCCGGCCATCGCGACCACTCTTCCCTGCCCTTGCAGCTTGCGGATGATTTCCAGTTTTCCTTCGGGCAAGACTTCGGCTTCCACTTCGTCGATGTCCAGGGCCTTCGCGATCGACTCGGCTACGGCGCGAGTGTCGCCGGTCAGCATGACGATGCGGATGCCCTGCGCGCGGAGCCCGCGAATTGCATCTGGAGTGGACGGCTTGATGGGGTCGGCGATGGAGATGTTTCCGGCATATTTGCCATCGATCGCCACAAAAATCTGAGTGGCGCCTGGAGCATCGATTCGGAACGTCGCCGTCTTGCTCTGCCCGAGGGCTCCGACCTCAACCATGAGAGGACGATTGCCGACAGCTACTCGTCTGCCGTCAACAGTACCTTGAATGCCTTTTCCTGCTGAGTAAAGAAATTCCGATGGCTCGGAAAGCCTTAACTGGCGATCCTGCGCGCCTCGCACGATTGCCGCTCCCAATGGATGTTCGCTGGCCCGTTCCAGGCTGGCGGCGAGGCGCAGCACTTCTCGCGGATCGAGCCCTGCTGCCGCCGTGCTTCCTGCCAGCCGCGGCTTGCCTTCGGTCAGCGTTCCGGTCTTGTCGACGACCAGCGTGTCAATTTTTTCGAGAATCTCGAGGGCTTCGGCATTCTTGATGAGGACTCCGGCGCGCGCGCCTCGGCCTACGCCGACCATGATTGCCATGGGAGTGGCGAGTCCCAGGGCGCAAGGGCAGGCGATGATCAGGACAGCAACCGCGTTGACGAGCGCGTGGGCGAGTCGCGGCTGCGGACCTAGCAACGACCACGCGAGGAACGTGATTACGGCGACCGCGACCACAATGGGGACAAACCATTTTGCTACGCGATCGGCAAGTTGTTGGATGGGCGCGCGGCTGCGCTGCGCCTGGCCGACGAGTTGCACGATACGCGCGAGCAGCGTGTCGCTGCCCACGCGCTCGGCGCGCATTACGAATGAGCCGGTGCCGTTGATGGTGGCGCCGATGACTTTGCACTCCGCTGACTTTTCGACGGGAACGGATTCACCGGTGATCATGGACTCGTCGACGGTGCTGCGGCCTTCGAGTAGTACTCCATCCACGGGGATTTTTTCTCCCGGGCGAACGCGCAGACGATCTCCGGGCATGACCTGAGCGAGAGGGACGTCCTCCTCGCTGCCGTCAGGATCAAGCCGGCGCGCGGTTTGGGGAGTGAGATCGAGGAGCGCGCGAATGGCGGCGCTGGTGCGGCCGCGGGCGCGCAGCTCGACCACCTGACCGAGTAGGACCAGAGTGGTGATCGCTGCGGCGGCTTCAAAATAAACGTCGGGATATCCGCCTATGCCTCGCAGAGATGCGGGGAAGATTCCGGGCGCGGTCGTCGCGATCACGCTGTAGACGTACGCCACGCCCGTGCCCATGCCGATCAGGGTGAACATGTTTGGACTGCGGTTGACGAGCGAACGCCAGAAGCGCTGGAAGAACGGCCAGCCTCCCCAGATCAGGACGGGCGTGGCCAAGACCAACTCGATCCAGGAGAGCGATCCGCTCTCCGATGTTGCCTGGACGCCGAGGCCGCCCATCATGTGGTACATGTCGAGCAGGATGAGGGGGACCGTCAGTGCCAAGCTCACCCAGAATCTGCGCGTCATGTCGCGCAGTTCGGGATTTTCTTCGGCGGAAGCGGCGACCGTGCGGGGCTCGAGGGCCATGCCGCAGATCGGGCATGCACCGGGCGCGGACTGGACGATTTCCGGATGCATGGGGCAGGTGTACTCGGTGCGCGAGGAAGCGAGCGGAACGTCTGGTTCGAGCGCCATTCCGCAGGAAGGGCAGGCGCCAGGTTTGTTTTCGCGGACCTCGGGGCACATGGGGCAGACATAGGCTGGGCCAGTGGTTGGCGTTCGCCGTGAGGGCTGGGTTTGACGCTTGCTCTGTTCCGTGGTGTGGAGTCGATGGTCCGCGGGTGCGGCGGGTTTTGCGGCGCCGAGCGTAACTAAACCGGCAGGGCGCGCAGGCGGGCCGGTCAGATATTTCGCAGGATCCGTTTTAAATTTGTCCGCGCATCCCGCGCAGCAGAAATAGTAGTTCTTCCCGGCGTGAGCATAGGCGTGTTTCGCGCTTGCAGGATTCACATTCATTCCGCAGACGGGATCGCGTTCGAGCACGGTGGGTTGGTCTGATGGGTTCGTAGACATTCAGGCGTTTGGTTCTTTAGGGGCTGAAGCCCGCATTGATTCGTATCCTTTATGCGGCCCATTGGGCTCCGCCCGGGGCAGGCCGCTGAAGCGCTGCTCTTCCACGTCACTGCTCGGTTGACGCGCGCGCTACGCTATTTCTTCGATGGACAATCCTTTATATTGGATTCAGCCTGGCGGATGGGCGGGCATCTGGTTCCATGATTCATTGGCAATGAAGGATTATCCCATGACTTATCTGGACGTGGTTTTCCGCTACGGCGCAGCACCGGGCGAGAACGAATTGCGGGCGATTGACGGCATGCGTGAGGTGTATGGCATCCGCAAAGTGGATTTCAACGAAGTGGAGCGAACCGTGCGAGTGGAGTTTGACGCTTCTCGCTTGAAGACGGAAGCTGTGGCGCGACTCTTGCGCCAGGCAGGGGTGGATGTACGGGAACCATTGACGCTGGCGTAAGGCTTGCCAGCGAAAGCGAGGGTGGGGGAGGGCTTCCGCTGGCGCGATCTAGTGAATGCAAGGGGCGCCCAAGAGAACCTCTGGCCGAAGTCGTCCTTGGAACGCCCCGTTGCGCGCCACTTCGTCTGGCTTTTTATTAGCACATAGCATGCCGTCTCTAAGCCGCACAAAATACAGGCGGGTTCCCTGCCCCGCTTTGTAGGAATTGCTCTGGGCCGGGAAAGATTTACTTCGAGCGTGGAAGCGCTTAGCTGCAGAGAAAAAGCATGCCTGCTGGAAAGGTCCAAAGCCCAGAATTGCCGGGGCATTCCGCGCGTCTAGGCGGAAGACCTTATGGGGACGTTAGCGGTGAGGTTCGCAGCAGGCGCGGACTTCCGCTATAATTCTCAAGCAAGTTTTCCTGCCAAAATAAAGTCTGCGCCCTTAGCTCAGCTGGATAGAGCGTCTGGCTACGAACCAGAAGGTCGGGAGTTCGAATCTCTCAGGGCGCACCATCTCTCCCGTGCATCTAATTCCGATACCTTGCTGCCGAGCCAGTGGCGCGGTTCGGGGTGTCCTCATAGATACTAGGCGCGCGGCGACTTCGATTGCTTCCGTGAGTTTTTCTGTTAGTCTTGGTCAGCCCTGTTGTTGCCTTGGACGCTGTTTCTGTCACTGACCGGAGAAGTCCTCCGGAACTCGGGTCCCGCGCCATGTCGAAAGTCATCGAACAGGATGTATCCATCCTGTCGTCG
Source organism: uncultured Acidobacteriaceae bacterium (assembly GCA_963809605.1). Classification (GTDB taxonomy): domain Bacteria; phylum Acidobacteriota; class Terriglobia; order Terriglobales; family Acidobacteriaceae; genus Sulfotelmatobacter. The sequence goes on from CAWEKM010000002.1 coordinate 442,207, forward strand.
TCGAAACAAGGTTTGCTCTATCTCACCGCCAATGATTGGGCATTGGTCGCCGACAAGGCGAACCGAGTCCGATTCAAGAAGGGTGAAATCCTGGTTCAAAAGGGTAAGAAAGGCTTTGGAGTCTTTCTTCTGCTCAAAGGAACCGCGCGCGTACAAATTCCTCCGCAGACTCCGACGCCGGTGATTGGGCCGGGCGAAATTTGCGGAGAGATGTCATTTCTGGAAGACGCAGTGGCCAGCGCCAGCGTAGTCGCCGACAGCGAAGTGGAAGCCTTTCATCTCGACCATCCCACGTTGCAAAGCCTGTTTGAGCTGTTTCCGCATCTCGCGTCGCGCTTCTACCGGTCTCTAGCGACGAACCTGTCGCGGCGCCTGAGGGACGTGATCGGGCCGCATTCCGAGGCCACTGTGCAAAAACGTTCATCTTGACAAGGTTGGGTCGCCAGCAGACAATTGCGCGGCTCGGCTGGGTGTCTTCGCATTAGCGCTTTCCCATCGAGCCTTCCCTCCCCCCAAAAGCGCTCTTTTGAACTGCTGCGGCGTCGTTTTTGCGGATTCACACGACCAGCGATAGCGATAAAGACCAGCGATCAATAAGTGCGCGGGAGAAGATTCTCCATGCCGTTCAAGAACTGCCGGATAGAAAATTCAGGAGGAACTATGCAACACAGGGTTTTACGTTCGTTTCATTATTTCTGTTTGCCAGCAATTGTGCTTTGCCTGGCGCTGGCAGCGCAGGCCAGCGGCCCGCACAAATTCAACGCACTTTACCATGTTCTGAAGGTCACGGAACACGGCGATAACGTGGAAGTGCAGGTGTCCCTACGTGTATTCAACAACAGTGGCGCGAATGTGACAGGCGCCACCGTCTCGCTGGTGAGTTCCCTGATGACTCTTTCCGTAGGGCCAGTGTACGAGTGGGAGAAGGATGAGGTTCCATTCACAAATGTGACGTTGCCTTTTAACCCTCATGTCAAGGTCGTGCCGCCCCCTCTGGTGAGAACCTTCACCATTCCAGCTGACGAATACGAGAACTGGAAGAAGGGCGCTGGGCCGAGATTTGTGATCGCCTACCAGGATGCGGCGGGAGAGCAGCACACCATGACAGTCGATACGGCGCCTGCTCCGTAAAAGGTTGCGGGGGTGACTTTCGCCGAGCGAGGCCCCGGAGACGCACGGTTGTTGGCGAAAAGCAGGTTTATCAACGGAATCTTAGCCGGTGCCTAGCGCCGATAAAAAAAGATAAAAGAAGAAGGGGATATCGATATGCGTTACTTCAAGCTGATCGTTTGCACCGGAATCGTGCTGCTCCTGGCGGGAGCGGCCGGCGCGCAAGAGGATTTTATCAACGTTTTCGCCGGCGGCGGACCGAACGATGTGGCGGCCACGAGCGCGCCGGTATACCAGCCGACGAATATCACGCTCGACAGCGCCGGCAATATCTATTTCAGTTCACAGTACTCCAATTACCAGCAGCGGATCTGGAAGATAACGAAGTCGACGGGCATCTTGACCGTGCTCGCCGGAACCTACTCATACGGTTATGGCGGCGACGGCGCTCTGGCGGTTAACGCTTTGCTGCACACCCCACTGGGCATGGCGGTCGATCATGCCGGGAACGTATTCTTTGCGGATGAAACCAATTGCCTGGTTCGCAAAGTGACGGTCGCTACGGGAATCATCACCACGGTCGCTGGAACAACAGTTACGACCACAACTCCCCCGACCTCAACCTGTGGGTCTGGAACCGGGTCTACGATCGGCAACGGCGGAAAGGCGACGAGCGCCAAGTTGTATAACCCAACAGGCGTGGCCATCGACAAGAATGGGAATCTTTTCATCGTCGACCAGGCCAATCAGCAGATTCGAATTGTAGCCTGCGCCACGGTGACCAGCACTGGAGCCACGTGCACTCCCAATTCGGGGCAGACCACGGGTGACATTTACACCATAGCCGGGGACGGAACGGCTGGCTACAATGGCGACTCCCAGGCGGCAACTTTAGCCGAACTCTACAATCCTTATGGCGTGACTACGGACACCGCTGGAAACCTTTATATCGTGGACCAGTACAACCACCGGGTGCGCCGGGTGGCGTGCGGGACCGGGATCAGTTCCTGCACTGTTCCGTCGGGCGAGATCAAGGGCGACATTTACACGCTGGCGGGCACCGGTACGGCCGGCTACAACGGCGATGGCATAGCAGCAAACACGGCCGATTTGTACTATCCGACAACCGCGTCCGTGGACAATGCCGGCAACCTATTCATCGCTGATTATGACAACAACCGCATACGCGAAGTGTCCTGCGCGACTACGACCAGCAGCGGGTCCAAATGCACGGCTTCGGCCAATCAGACCGCCGGAGAAATCTTCACAATGGTGGGCACGGGATCGGGAGGCTACAACGACGACGGCCAGTCGGCCACAGGGGCTGACATAAATTTGGCCGTGGGAGTGGTAGTGGACGGCGCGGGAGATATATTCATCGCCGACGAAAACAACTATCGCATCCGCGAAGTGCCCTGCGACGTGAGCACCCTGACATGCACGCCTCCGACTGGCGATACGAAGCAGTTCATCTACACCGTAGGCGGGACGGGGAACACCACGTTTTACGGTGACAACCTTCCGGCAACCGGCGCGGAATTGTATTACCCGACCGGAGTGGCTTCGGACTCCAAGGGAAATATTTACATCGCCGACTATGACAACTGCGTCGTCCAGGAAGTGAGCGCCAGCACTGGGGAAATCACGGCGTTTGCCGGCGTAGCCGGAGCGTGCGGCTATAGCGGTGATGGTGGGTCGGCTACCAGCGCTAATTTGAACGGTCCCTATCGAATGGTGGTGGACAGCGCCGACAACGTTTTCATCGCAGACCAGAGAAACTGCCTGATCCGCAAGGTCACGGGCGGAACCATCACCAGCGTGGTGGGTAAGAGCCCCTCGCTGGGTTGCGGTTATTCTGGGGACTCGGGGCCCGCCACGGCTGCTGAATTGTACGAACCGGACGGCGTCGCCCTCGACAAATCGGGGAATCTCTACATCTCGGACTACGACAATCAGGTGGTCCGGATGGTGTCGTGCCTGACGGTGACGAGCACGGGGGGCACCTGTACCCCCAAGGCGGGCCAGACCAAGGGCGACATCTACACGTTCGCCGGCGACAACAGCAAGGGAGCTGGATACTCCGGCGACGGCGGCCCGGCAATCAGCGCTCAGCTCTACTACCCTTATGACGTGACCGCGGATTCCTCGGGAAATGTTTATATCGCGGACGCCTACAACATGCGGATCCGCAAGGTGAATACGTCAGGAGTCATATCCACCTTCGCTGGAAATGGCGCCAGCGGATATGAAGGCGATGGCGGTCTTGCCACCGATACCTCACTGTATTATCCAGAGGGCGTTGGAATCGATGGAGCCGGTGATATTCTCATTGCCGATTACAGCAACCAACGCATCCGCCTGGTGGACGGCGAAGGACTCATCCACACGATCGCGGGTAATGGAACTGCCGGCTTTGGCGGCAATGACATTCTGGCGACGGCCGCCGAGCTCTATTCTCCGGAGGGAGTAAATGTCGATCCCTCGGGTAACGTCTACGACGTCGACTACAACAACTGGCTCGTGCGAAAGATCACGGCGCCGATCACGCTCAATTCCTCGGTCGGCAGCATTACCTTCGACACGCAGACGATCAAGACAACCAGTGACGCGGTGGCATTGACGCTGAGTGCCAATGGCACGGCCGACATTGCCAGCATCACGCCAAGCGCCGGATTCCTTGAGGTGGACGATTGCCCCACGGCCCTGACCAGCGGCTCGACGTGCCTGGTCAATGTGCGCTTCGCGCCAACGACGGATGGAGTGATTAACGGTACGCTAACCGTTAAATACAACGGTTTCTTCACGTCGTCGCTGGTGGTGCCATTGCAAGGCGAAGCATCGGGCCTCAGTATCAGCCCGGTGTCGCTGGCCTATGGCACTCAGCTCGTGACGGCAGCCCCAGTGACCAAGACGGTGACGATTACGGGAGCGACGACTTATTCGGCGACGTCGGCTACGCTCGATGGGAGCGCGGCCTTCACTATCGCAAGCAACACTTGCACAGGCGCGATCACCACGAGCTGCGCAATTGGAATAACCTTCGCTCCGACATCGGCAACGTTGGGCGGACTGAAAAACACGCTCATCATCCACGACAACGATCCAACTAACCCGCAATTGGTGGCCCTCACGGGAACTGGTACAGAGGTCACGGTGACGCCGAACCCGCTGGCTTTTGGAACAGTGGCTTCGGGAAGCAAGGCGCTGTCGGTGACCGTCAAGAACGTGGGCACGACAACGCTGAGCTTTACCTCAGCTCCAACCATAACCGGCACGGGGAGCGCGAACTTCAAAGTGCTGCCCTACAGCGCAACCGGGCCCCAGAGCACCTGCCTGAACGGAACGGTGACACTGGCTCAAAACGCAACTTGCACCTATACCGTGCAATTCACCTTTGCAGGAGGAACCACGAGCTTCACCACTGACCTGAACATATTCGACAACGGTGGAGCGAGCCCGCAAGTTGTGGTCATGACGGCTACTGACTAAGGAGCGGTAAGCTTAGTCCGCGGGCGGGGAGCCAAACCAGGTTCCCCGCCTTTTTTATTGCGTCAGCGTTAAGCAGATTGAATTTTGCGGGAGCCCGGCGGCGTGAGCGAGCCGAGCCCCCAAAAAAGAAGCGTCCCATAACTCTTTCGAGTCGCAGGACGCCCGAACAGCCCTCCCCAAGAACTGTTCAGCGCCTAACTTAGCGGCAGCAGGACCCATTTGTGAATTGCGCTTCTGTGCCACATCATGGCACGAGACGGCTACGGCCAGAAGATCAAGAAGAGTGTTCCTCTTACTCCTGCCATCTAATCCCCGATTACCGCAGTAACCCTCATGCGGGGATTACCGTTGACCCCTACTGGTCCGCCTCTTACATTCTCCACAGGGGGTCGTATGAAGGATATTCATGAAGTATTGCGGCAGAAGCAGACCAAGTACGCGGCACTGGGGAAGCAGATTGAGATGCTCCAGCAGGCGGCGGAGAAGCTGCGTGAAGTGGCTCCCCTGCTCGCGGAAAACGACGAAGAGGATAACGCAGTATTGATGGAAGTCGATGAGACTTCCGACAGCATGGCGGCCAAGGCAGGAGCGTCTGGTTCGGGCGCGGCGGCATCCAAGGCAGCCCGGCCTGCGGCACCTCGCTGGCCATAATCTCGCCGTTGTAGGCGAGCATTTTGTTATGACCCTTCTGGCTTTGCTGGTTTCGACTGACGATTCTGCATCTGAGATCCTGGGCCGGGTTCTTCCGGCCATGGGGATCGTGGTGGAGCGTTTCAGCGATCTCCCGACTGCGATCGACCGTCTGCAGCAACAACGGTTCGACGCACTGGTAGTCGACTTTGACGACCCCGACGCTGCTGGTCAAGTGCTCGACGAAGCCCGCCGGCTGAATTCGGGCGACTCGCCAGTCAGCGTGGCCCTGGTTGCGGAACCTGCGAAAGCGCGCGCGATTCTCAGCAACGGCGCGCACTTCGTGCTGTACAAGCCACTCTCCGATGACAAGGCCAAAGCCGGCCTTCGCGCCGTAGCGGCGCTGTTAAATCGCGAACGCCGGCGCGCTTACCGCGTTCCCGTCCAGGCTCCGGTGGAAATTACGCTGCCCGATGCTCGCAAAGCGGAAGGTATTCTGCTTGATCTGAGCGAAACCGGCATGGATGTTCTCACGGCTGAACCTCAGGCTCCAGGATCGCTGCTGAATTTCCGTTTTCAATTGCCTGATGGGAGCCTCGAAGTTGACGCTCACGGGCAGGTGGCATGGGCGAACCCGAACGGACAAACGGGAGTCCATTTTCTTGATTTAGCAGAATCGATGAAAGCTCAGCTTAAAGTCTGGCTGCACGCCGCGGCGGTAATGAATGGTGCCAGTCCCGACGAGGCCGTTCCCCACTGCAAGCTCACCGATTTGAGCCTGGGCGGCTGTTATCTGGAAAGCGAATCGCCGTTTCCGGAACGGGCTCTCGTCGACCTTTGCCTCAAATCTGGAGACGTGGCCGTGCACACTGAAGGCATGGTGCTGGTCACGCATCCCGGACACGGCATGGGATTGGTGTTCCCTTCCCGCACGCCGGAGCAGCGAGTCCAGGTGGAAAATCTGATTAACTTTCTGCGCAGCGGTCCGGATTCCACGCCGGAGCTGATTATTTCTCCGCGCGCTCTAACCGCGGACCTTAGCCAATTCGAGCACGGTGCAGCAGCTGCGGAAGGCTCGACCGCGGAGCCGCTCGAAGATCCGTTGCTCGAACTGCTGCGCCAAGGGGCTTCTCTGCAGCAGGACGACTTTCTTGACGAACTTCGCCGGCAACGATCCGGCGAGAGTGTTGCGACGTAGCTTGCGTTTGTCCCATCCGGGTTTTCCCGCTAATCCGTCATTTCTGTCATTCCTGTGCGATATTCAACCGTTACTTTAAGGCACACCTCCCGCGGTAGGTGGCTTAGGGACTTCACGGAGCAGCGCAAACGGCAGGAAGAATACTTGGCAGCGAGCGTAGCGGAACGCGCGAGAGGCTCGGGCGAAATGTTTTCGGAGGCGAAGAACCCGCGCCCCGTCTCTGACGCGGGCCCTTCAGCTTCCGTGGTCTGTTCCACCCCTATGGCATTAAGGTAGCTGATCGCTGTTGCGTCACGGTTTCAGAAATATTAAATCTAGGTTAAATGCGGCGGGGCAGTTCGCTCGGCCAGGTTTCCTAGGTGCGAAGATCCGGGTGATAAGCTTCGTGCACCGTTTTCGCCCTTGTGCGAACATGTAGCCGACACGCGGGGCGACTCGGCGGGGAGGCTGGCGGGAGCGAAGCTGGCGGCAAATATAAAATCCGGAAACGAGCTGGGCTCCAGCAATGTCGCGAGCAAGGTCTCGCGCGACACACAGCGCAGCCTGGCATGGGCGCCGCTTCTGTCGATCGCCACTGCGGCCTTCGCGGTTGAGATTCCCTTCTTTTTCCTCGGCACACCCTCCGGACACGACGTGGAATTCCATTTGTACTCGTGGCTGGAAGTTCTCTCGCAATGGAAGCTGGGCATCGTCTACCCGCGCTGGGCGGCCTTAGCAAACTTCGCCTACGGCGAGCCGCGCTTCATCTTCTACCCCCCGGCTTCGTGGACAATCGGCGCGGCGCTTAGCGCAATCTTTCCCTGGACGCTGGCCGGCAGCATTTATATATGGCTGGCCTTGTTGGCTGCGGGCGTGTCCATGTTTCTGCTGGCACGGCAGTGGCTTGACCGTCGCGACGCAACCTTCGCCGCGGTGCTCTACGCCGTCAATCCTTATCATCTGGTGATTGTGTATTGGCGAAGCGCGTTCGCCGAACTTCTGGCGAGTTCTTTGCTGCCCCTGTTGCTCTTGCTGTTGTTGCGGGCGGACGAAAAAGGCCGCCGCATCACCATTTATCTCGCGCTGCTGCTTGCCTCTGTATGGCTGATTAACGCACCGGCGGCGGTGATGATCCATTATTCTTTGGTTTTATTGATGTTGGTGATTGCCTGGCAGCGGCGCTCGGCGCGCGTCCTGCTGGTGGGAACCTTCGCGGTGGTTCTTGGCGCTGCGTTGGCTTCGGTTTATTTACTTCCTGCGATCTACGAACAGAAGTGGGTCACCGTTGCGCAGGCCGTTTCTGCGGGATCGCGGCCGCAAGACAGTTTTCTGTTCATCCACACCACCGATGCGGACCACGACGCCTTCAACCACCTGATTTCCTGGATTGCCGTGGGAGAAATCCTACTGACGGTTTTCGCGGCCTGGGCCGCACGCAGTTGGCGACGCCGCAATCCTGCGCTTTGGTATTCGCTGGTGGTGTGGGCCGGGGCCTGCTCTGTGCTCATGCTCTCGATCACGAATGTGCTGTGGAGAATTCTCCCCAAACTGCAGTACATGCAATTTCCCTGGCGCTGGATGCTGTGTCTGGGCATTCCCTTCACGTTGCTGACCGTGTTGGGTGTGCGGCGGTGGAGCGTGCGCGTCGCCTTCTACCTGGCGATGCTGGCTGTGCTCGGATTCGGGTGGCATCATTTTCAGCCGCCCTGGTGGGACGACGCCGGCGACCTGCGCGAAATGCAGGACAACATGCAGTCTGGCGATGGCTACGAGGGCGTCGATGAATACATGCCGGTCGGGGCCGATGCTTCGTCGGTCTCGAAAGACGCTCGCCGTGTCACGGTGGAGGGACCGGCCCATGCTGCGATTCATGTTTCCCAGTGGACTCCGGAATTCAAACTCTTCACGGCGGAGATGTCAGCCCCGGATAAGCTGGCGTTGCGGCTGTTCAACTATCCGGCGTGGCGGGTTAACGTGAATGGGCGACAAGTGCACCCCGACGCGCATGAGGGCACCGGGCAGATGCTGGTTCCCGTGGAGGCCGGCGCAAATCGAGTCCAGATCAGCTTCGTGCGCACATGGGACCGCACGGCCGGCGGCTGGATCTCACTGCTCGCTTTGATTCTGGCCTTCGCGTTGTGGAAGCTTCCGTCTTCCAGCGGATGAACCTGCTCCAGACGAGCTTCGTGGGTTGGTAGGATGAAATGGTGATGCGAAAAATTCTCATTGCAACTTCGAATCCCGGCAAGCTGCGCGACTTTGCGGGCGCTGCTCTAGACTGCGGGGTCGAAATTGCGGGAATTCCTGACTTCTCTTCCCTGCCTGCGGTAGTCGAGGATGGCCTTACATTCGAGGCGAACGCACGCAAGAAAGCCGAAGCCTACAGCCGATATGTCCCGGGAGAAATGGTCGTAGCCGACGACTCGGGCTTGGAGATTGATGCGCTCCATGGGACTCCCGGCGTGCATTCTGCCCGGTACGCCGCGGACCAGCCTGACAAGGCTGACGCAAACACTGATGACGACGCCAATAACGCGCGGGTCTTGCGCGAGCTACAGGGTGTTCCGCCCACCCAGCGTACGGGTAGGTTTGTTTGCGTGCTGGTCGCGGCTCGTGATGGCAAAACACTGGCGACGTTTCGCGGCACGGCTGAAGGAACAATCCTCGATACCCCGCGCGGGACGAATGGGTTCGGATACGATCCCCTGTTCTATTTTCCGCAGATTGGAAAAGCATTTGCTGAACTGAGCGCGGAAGAAAAGTCGAAGTACAGTCATCGCGGCGCGGCGTTTCGAGAGTTCCTCCGATGGTGCGGGTGTTCTTGCTGACGGTTGGCGACATACCGACTCCTTCTTGACTTCGTTTCTCTGGCGGCTGGATAATAAAAAGTTCTTTTGTCAGTGCCGGACCGTTAAGGTCGAGTCATCCAGCAGAATCATACGAACTCATAAGGAGCGATTCGTGGCGTCAGCAGCCAGTTCTACTGCTCCCGTTGTCGTGAAAGCTGCAACTCATGGTGTTGCGCCTCTGCGCGCGGGCCATGGCATTTCGTTTTTCTTGCGCCGCCTGCATTCGCTTTCGGGGATCGTTCCCGTGGGCGCGTTCTTGTTCGAGCACATTCTGATTTCCAACTCCACCGCAATCAGCGGGCCTGACGCCTATGCGCGGCAGGTGAGTTTTCTGGCGAATCTTCCGCTGGTCTTCTTTCTAGAGCTTTTTGGCATTTGGCTGCCGATCGCGTTCCATGCGCTCTACGGTTTCTACATCTGGTACCGCGGAGACGGAAATACAATGGAATATCCCTGGACCGGCAACTGGATGTACACGGCGCAGCGCTGGACCGGCGGGATTGCCTTCGTCTACATCCTGTGGCACACGTGGACGATGCGCTTTACCGGAGTCGATCTGCACGCCTTCCCCAATGCTTCGTTCGGCAAGGTGCAGGAGGAGGTTCTTCAGACTCCCTTGTTCCTGTTTTATGTTGTGGGGCTGATCGCGGCTTCGTGGCACTTCGCTTATGGCATCTGGCTGTTCTCGGCGAAGTGGGGCATTGTTTCCGGTGACAAGGCGCAGAAGCGGTTTCTCGCGGTGTGTGTGGTGTTTTTCTTTGTCTTGTCCGGCGCAGGACTAGCCAGCCTGGCTTCGTTCCGCTCGCGCCCGCAACAGCTCTATGAGCCTGGGACCACGGCAATGCAATCGGCCCAAGCTATGAAAAATCAGGCTTCGAGCAATCAAGCTGAGAAGAATCAGCCCGTTAAGAATATGGAAGGCCGGTAGACCAAAAGATGGCAGCAGTTCCCAAAATAATCGTGATAGGCGGCGGCCTCGCCGGACTCTCCGCCGTCATCAAGATCGCAGAGATGGGCGCGAACGTCGATCTCTTCTCTATTGTTCCGGTGAAGCGATCGCACTCCGTGTGCGCGCAAGGCGGCATCAACGCCGCCAAGAACCTGAAGGGCGAAGGCGATTCAACCTGGATCCATTTTGACGACACGGTTTACGGCGGCGATTTTCTTGCGAACCAGCCTCCGGTCAAAGATATGTGCGAGGCCGCGCCCGGCATCATCGACTTGCTCGACCGCATGGGTGTTCCCTTCAACCGCACGCCTGAAGGTCTGCTCGATTTTCGTCGCTTCGGCGGAACTTTGTATAACCGCACCGCCTTCGCCGGCGCGACTACGGGCCAGCAGTTGCTCTATGCACTCGATGAACAAGTTCGCCGCTACGAATCCGAAGGCAAGGTGAAAAAGTATGAGCACTGGGAGTTCCTCTCCGCCGTGCTCGACGGAAACCGCGTCTGTCGCGGCATTTGCGCCATGGATCTGCGCAGCATGGAAGTCCGCACCTTCCCTGCTGACGCGATTATCATTGCGACCGGCGGTATTGGCGCGATCTTCGGGAAGTCCACTAACTCGGTTGTATGTACAGGATCGGCGCAGTCCGCGCTCTATCAGCAGGGCTGCTTCTACGGAAACGGAGAATTCATTCAGGTGCATCCCACCTGCATCCCCGGCGAGGACAAGCTGCGCCTGATGTCGGAATCGGCGCGTGGCGAGGGCGGACGCGTCTGGGTTCCGAAAACTCAAGGCGACAAGCGTGACCCGAAAACGATTCCGCCGTGTGACCGCTGGTACTTTCTCGAAGAGTGGTATCCCAAGTACGGCAACCTGGTTCCGCGCGACGTGGCGACACGGGCGATCTTCAAGGTTGTTTACGAATACAACCTCGGCATCGACGGCAAGCCGATGGTTTATCTCGACCTGACCCACATCGATCGCAAGATTCTCGACCGCAAGCTGGAAGGCATTCTCGAAATCTACGAGAAGTTTGTGGGCGACGATCCCCGCGACACGCCGATGAAGATTTTTCCCGGCATGCATTACACCATGGGCGGCTTGTGGATCGACTTCAAGCAGGCCACGAATATTCCGGGAATTTACGCGGCCGGCGAGTGCGAATATCAATATCACGGCGCGAATCGCCTGGGCGCGAACTCTTTGGTGTCGTGCATTTATGGCGGAAGCATTGCTGGACCGAATGCCTTGAAGTATGCGCGCGGGCTGCAGTCGCTGCCTGACGGCAACGGAGTTTTCGACGCAGAAAAGAAGAAGCAGGAAGAGAGCAATGCCCTGCTCATGAATAACCAGGGCACAGAGAATCCCTTCCGGCTGTGGCGCGAACTCGGTGAGTTGATGACCAAAGATTGCACGGTTATTCGTTACAACAAGAACCTGCAGCAGACAGATGCGAAACTGGTTGAGATGCTGGAACGCTTCCGCAAGGTCAACCTGAGCGACCGCACGCAGTGGGCAAACACCACCGTGGTCTTCGCGCGACAGCTTTACAATATGCTGCAGTTGTCACGAGTGATTGCGCAGGGCGCGCGCCTACGCGACGAATCGCGCGGCGCGCACTACAAACCGGACTTCCCCGACCGCGACGACAAGAACTTTTTGAAGACGACGAAAGCATATTTCGCGCCGGACGCCGATGAGCCGAAGTTTGAGTTCGAGCCGGTGGATGTGTCGCTGATTCCGCCGCGGCCAAGGAAGTATGACGCGGTGAAGTAGGGCATGGCGGACAGACGACCTTGGAGGGAGATCTACACGTGATTGAAAATGCACCTGTGCTGAATCATTGGCCGGATTTCTTTCTGGGAGCTGGAACTGGTTTCGCATTGACAATGGCGTTTGTCAAGCGACCGGAGTGGAATCGCAGGGCTGGGGGAAAGCAGAAATTGTTTTATATGGGGATCGTGTCTCTCATGATTGGCGGCATCACCGCGCTGCGATTTTTTCTCACTGGTGGCGAACTTTGGCTGGCCCAGGGAGTCGTATTTCTGGCAGCTGGCATCGGGTGGTTAAGGCTGTATCGCCAAGCGCCCGAGCCGGAAATCGCGAGTCTCGATATCAAGACTGGACAGCACTAACTAATGGCTAACAAATCCGTCCTAATCAAAATCAAACGCCAGAACACTCCCACGTCCAAGCCGTACTGGGAAGAGTTCGAACTCGCCCATCATCCGGGCATGAATGTGATCTCCTCGCTCATGGAGATCGCTGCCAACCCCGTCACCCGCGAAGGCAAAGCGACCACGCCCATCACCTATGATTCGAATTGCCTCGAGGAAGTCTGCGGCTCCTGCGCCATGCTCATCAACGGTCGCGCCCGCATGGCCTGCTCGGCCTTGATCGACAATCTCGAGCAGCCGGTTAAGCTCGAACCGTTCTCCAAGTTTCCCGTGGTGCGCGATCTCGCTGTCGATCGCAGTGTTCTCTTTACGAATCTAAAGATCGTCAAGGCGTGGGTTCCGATCGACGGCACCTACGACCTCGGTCCAGGCCCTCGCTTGTCGCCGGAGGAGCAGGAAGCGGCTTATCCGCTTTCCCGCTGTATCTCGTGCTGCTGCTGCATGGAGGCGTGCCCGCAGTTCAACGAAGAAACGGGGTTCGTAGGCGCGGCCACCATCGCGCAGGTGAGGTTGTTCAACACGCATCCCACAGGCAAAGAGCTTCAACGCGAGCGTCTCGCGGCGTTGATGGGCGACGGCGGCATTCAGGAGTGCGGCTACGCGCAGAACTGCGTGGAAGTTTGCCCCAAAGATATCCCACTAACCCGCGCCATTTCTGAGGTAGGCGGCTCGGTCATGAAACAAGCCATTGGTGACCTTTTCCGGCGCTGATTTTTGTCACTTTCGCCTTGAAAACGCACTTCTGGTAGTTCCCATCAATCGCCAACTGCTTGCTTCAAGGGCACATGCGCTGGCCGGAATCCCGCGCCCGAGTGGCGTTTCGCGTGCTTCTATCCAGAGGGAACCTCGCCTGCGAATGCGCGTGGGTAACCAGCGGTAACCAAGAGCGGGCAATGCCTGCCGGTAACTCTGGTAACCAGCGCCGGGCGATCAAAGGTTGGGACGCTTGACACGATGACTTACAATGTCCGGGCGGTTGTGGGTTAAGCCGTTTCGGAAGACTACGGGACCCATTGAGAACAAAACCACAGCGTCAAATAATTCTTCTGGCCATGTTGGCTTGCCTGTGCAGCCCGCTCTTTGCGGTAACTGCTACGGCTGTGCACAGGGTCCATCACCGCCGGTTCCCGCGGCTGCACTGGACGTTGTGGCATCCCATGTTCCGTCCCACTCACGAATCTCTTTTGGCACAGAACGCCGAAGTTGACCGGCTGGAATTGCCTCGCATTCAGGATGACGACGAGTTGGAAGCGCTGAAGGCTAGCGGAGCGCTGCAGCCCATCATCGCAGGTGAAACGCTGCGCTTTGATCCGCGCCTTGATCCTTCGCGCCGCTACTGCCGTCCCTGGACCCGCGACTTTGTGCAGGATATCGCCCAGGCTTATTACAATCGTTTTCACGAACAGATTCAGGTGAATTCCGCGGTGCGCACGGTGAAGCTTCAGAAAAAACTTCGGCGGCACAACCGCAACGCCGCTCCATCCGAGGGCGATACTGCATCATCGCATCTGGCAGGCCTTACCGTGGACCTGCAACGCCGCGGCATGACTCAAGAACAGATTCACTGGATGGAACACTACCTCTTCTACATGAAGGCGATTGGCCTGGTTGAACCCGAAGAAGAGCGGCATCAATGGGTGTTCCACATCATGGTCTCAGGCCGGTACGCGGATTGGCGCGAAACGCAGGACATCATTCCGGTCGATCGCCCGGAGCCCTCCACAGTGACCGCCGAAAGCCGCGCTGAATAGTAAGCTGCCTAGTCGCTGACAAAGTCTCTCATAACGTTCCTCACAGCGCATATTGCGCTTCGCCGTTGCCAAACGACCAGTTCTCCCACGCCACTTCCACCAGATTGATCATCAGGTCTTGCTTCCGCAGGCCGGGATTCTCCGCCAGAATTTCCGCCATGCGCTGGAATAGCTTTCTTTTCTGCGCCAGCTTGCGTCCGGTTGAGAGCGTAATCTGCACCATGACAAAGTTATCCGTCCGCTCCACTCCAAGGTACGCGGGATCGTAGATCAGGCCGCCAGCCGGATGCTCGGTTATAACTTGGAACCGGTCCTGCGCAGGCGTATCCAAGGCCTCCACCAACGCTCGGTGCACGCCGTCGGCCAGAGCCTTTTTATATTCTTCGGTCTTGCCTTCCCGTAACGAGATTCGAACCAGTGGCATCTATCCCTCCCTGGAGTTGCGAGTAGCGCTAGACAATCGTGCTAGACAATGGATGAATCTGCTCCTGAACGCGATTCACGGGGCAGAACATCGATGTGGCAGAAGGTCGCGTGCTTTAATGGGTCATGATCGTTCTGATGGCAGGCCTTCCTGGCAGCGGAAAGACTACGCTCGCGCGCGAACTCGCTAGTCGCCTGCGCGGGGGGGGGTACTTAATAAGGATGAGATCCGGCACGCTCTCTTTTCCGGCGACGAAATCGAATACTCTTCCCGGCAGGATGACTTCTGCCTGCATCTCATGCTTGAAACTGCGGACCAACTCTTGCAGGGAGATCCCAACCGTTTTATCTTCCTCGATGGCCGGACGTTTTCTCGCCGCTACCAGATCGATAACGCGCTAAACGCAGCCGCCGCGCTGCACCAGAGCTGGCGCATCCTCGAATGCGTGTGCTCGGAGGAATTGGCACGCCAACGGATCGAGGAGCAGTCTGTCTCAGGAGTTCATCCGGCTGGCAATCGCAACTTCCAACTCTACCTTGAGGTGAAATCACGATTCGAAGCCATCACTTTGCCCAAAACCGTGATCGACACCGGCCACGCGCTGCCAGCCTGCGTGGCTCAGGCGCTGGCAGCGCTCCGCTTATAGTGGGACGCCATACGCGCTCTTGTAGCGCCGCCGCCTCGGCGGACGGCAGGATGCCGGTGCTGCCCATTCTGCCTGTTCGTCAGGCGCTTTTCTTCCCGACGCTCTGGCCTATACAATCGTGGACTCGCTCCGCGAACACGTTCCCGGAGCTCTAAACTCTATGACTAGCTACAGAATTCTCCCGCTCGCATCCCTACTTCTTGCTGCCTCATGCGCCATTGCCCAATCCACAAACTCAGCGGACATAACCGTCAGCGCCAAGGCTCGCGCGATTCAGGAATCCGCCATCGTAGTCGACACGCATGCCGATACGCCGCAGCGTTTTCTCGACGAAGGCTTCGACATCGGCTCGACTGATCCCAACGACGTGGGGCACATCAGCCTCGAGAAAGCCCGTCGCGGCAATCTCGGCGCGGAGTTCTTCTCCATCTGGGTGGACCCCGGAACTAACGAGGGCCACTTCGCCAAACACACATTCGATCTCATCGACTCGGTCTACGAGCAGGCCGCGCGGCATCCCGACCGCATGATGATGGCTTTTTCCGTGGCCGATATCGAACGCGCGCACAAAGAACACAAACTCGCCGCGCTGATGGGCATCGAAGGCGGCCACTCGATTGAGAACGACATGCACCTGCTGCGCGACTACTACCGCCTCGGCGTGCGCTACATGACGCTCTCCTGGTCGAACACGAACGAGTGGGCGGATTCCTCCGGCGACATCAACGACCCCAAAGTAGAGCACCACAACGGCCTCACTGATTTCGGCAAGCAGGTCGTGCTCGAGATGAACCGCCTCGGAATGATGGTGGATATTTCACACGTTGCCGACAAGACTTTCTGGGACGCGATCGCCACCACAAAAGCTCCACTCATCGCCTCGCATTCTTCCGCTCGTGCGCTGGTCAACGCTCCGCGAAATATGACGGACGACATGCTGCGCGCGGTCGCCAAGAATGGCGGCGTTGTGCAGGTGAATTTCTTCTCCGGCTTCGACGATCAGAGTTATTGGGATGCCTCCAGGGCTCAAGCCAAGGATCGCGACGCGGCCATCGCAGCCTTCGCCACAAAAAAGAAAGCGGAGGGACAGCCTGTTACTTACGTCGACGAGGACCGCATCGAGCGTGAGTGGACAGCGAAGCTTCCGCGTCCGCCTTTTCACGTTTTGATCGATCACATTGATCACATCGCAAAAGTCGCCGGCGTCGATCATGTTGGCCTGGGTTCTGACTTCGACGGCGTCAGCGGCGCTACCCCGCAGGACATGAATTCAGCCGCTGACCTGCCGAAGATTACGCAGGCCTTGCTCGATCGCGGATACAGCCCCGAAGACATCAAAAAGATTCTCGGCGGCAACATTCTGCGAGTTTGTCGCCAGGTCGAAGAGGTCAGTCGCGAAATGCAGGCCGAGTCCCACTAACTCCAGCGCTCGCGGGCTTCCCTGTCGTACAATTCAACGTTGCAATGCAACGGTACAATCCAATATTCCTGGCAAGCCACTGCGCCAAGTCCATGCACGTGCAAGGAGCAATCATGCGTAACGCTTTTCTAGTTTCCGCCCTGCTCGGGATGTCTGCGCTCACAGTCCGGGCTCAGTCGAGCCCGCAGGCCGCGCCCGCAGCTAAACCGGCTGCGGGAGCCACGACCGTTCACCATGCGGCTGCGGGCCCACCCACGGCGATCATCGACACTACGGTGGGCAAGTTGACGTGCACTCTGTTCCCCGACAAAGCCCCGATCGGAGTCGCGAACTTCATCGGCCTCGCCACCGGAACCAAAGACTGGAAGAATCCCGTCAGCGGAGTCACCAAGCACGGCGTGCCGCTCTACGACGGCACCATTTTTCATCGCGTCATCGCCGGTTTCATGATCCAGGGCGGCGATCCCAAAGGCGATGGAACGGGCGATCCCGGTTACGCGTTCAAGAACGAAGTTTCGTCCGATCTGTTGTTCGACAGGCCCGGCCGTCTCGCCTATGCCAACGCCGGCCCCAACACCAACGGATCGCAGTTCTTCATCACCGAAGAGGCCCAGCCGCATCTCAACGGGGGATATACCATCTTCGGCCAGTGCGACGAAGCCAGCGTGGCTCTGGTGAAACAGATCGCGCACACGGCTACTGACCCGATGAACGATCGTCCATTCCGTCCAGTGAAGATTATTCACATTTCGATTGTCCACAGAGTGCCCGCGGCGAAGCCCGCAACTCCGGCAAAGCCCGCAGCATCTACGCCGAAACCAGCAGCAAGTCAGAATTGACACATGTGGAGACAGCCGCATCGGCTGTCTTCCCTAGCCACGAAGAAACGACCAGCGACTGAAAGGACTCTATGACGCGCCAACCCGGACTCTACGCGACATTTGAAACCAGTGAAGGCAACATCGTCTGCCGCCTCTTCGAAGCAGAAGCGCCCAAGACCGTAGCGAACTTCGTCGAACTCGCCGAAGGCAAGCGCGAGTGGACCCATCCCTCGACCCGCAAGAAATCCAACGACCGCCTTTACGACGGCACGATTTTCCATCGCGTGATCCCCGACTTCATGATCCAGGGCGGCGATCCGCAAGGCACCGGCATGGGAGGCCCCGGCTACCAGTTCGAAGACGAGACTAAAGGCTCGCCGCACAAGCTTGATAAGGCAGGCAAGCTGGCGATGGCCAACGCCGGCCCCAACACCAACGGCTCGCAATTCTTCATCACCGTCGCACCAACGACGTGGCTGACCGGCAAGCACACAATCTTCGGCGAGGTCATCGAGGGCCAGGATATCGTCAAGAAGATTTCCGAAGTCCCGCGCGGGCGCAATGATCGGCCTAACAAGGATGTAGTGGTGAAGACCGTGAAGATCGAGAAGGTGTAGGGCGGTCGTGATGACCCGAGAACGGCAGTTCGGACTGGCCTTGACTTTTCTGCTCAGCGCAGCCTGCTCCCTCGCGCACGCTGCCACATGCGCCGATGTCACAGCCGCCAAGACGCGCACCTACGGTTTCCGCCCCTCCTAGGTAAGCGCAGCCGAAAGAAACACAAGGTCGCAGCAGATGGATGTTTTCTGGGGTCTTGTAAAGGGCATGGGACCGGATGGCATCATTTGCCTGAGGGCTCTAGTCGAGGCCGAGCAAGGAGACAAGTTCTTCCTTTTTGACGGCGCCTCGTTACTGGCATCGTTGGACCATTCCGGCGCGTCGAACCAGGAGATTCTAAAGGCCCTGGCGCGGACCAATCTGCAGGATGTGCAACCCGATGCCTTCATCAGCCTCGCGCTACGACTTGCCAAGCAGGACGTCGATATCTCCTCTGCGGCAGACAACTATCTCCACGCTCCCAAGGTGACGACCTACATGGCCCGGCATGGAGGATATAAACTCGACAGGCTGCAAGGAGCGATTCTGCTGTATGGTTCAATGTCGCCTGCGGTGGTAGACAAAGCTCTTTCGCGAGAAGTTCAAGGCAGCAACGACGACGCCAGCAACACGGCAGCCATCGTGTGGTCCATGAATCTGACGGAAGAGAGCTTCAAGGGACTGGCGGCTCTAGGGGATATGAAAACTTTCTCCAACGAAGCCCGGCAATCGGTGCAATACGTTCTCAAGGCGCAAACGGTTCAGGTCACAAGACCGTCGAAGTACTCTCGCCCGCAGGTGCTGGCAAGAATCGCAAAGCTGCCCGACTTTGATCCAAACGAATTGACCGGAGGTTTCGCCGATACGGAGGCCGAAATTCGAGCGTTCCACAACAGCATCTGCGCTACTTTGACCCCAGCCGATGCGGTCACGCTACTCGATGCGCGTAGGCGGTCGATTCGGGGGGTGTCGGACGAATCGGTCGACGACTATTCCGAACTCAGCGGTGTTCTACTGAATCTGATAAACGTCCTGGACCTTTACTCCGACTATCGCATTCACTGAGAATGGGCAAGGCCAATCAGACCCCGATCACCCCGCACAACTCCTTAACCGCGGCCGCGCTCTTATCAAGCCCAGCCTTCTCTTCAGCCGTAAGCTTGATTTCGATGATCTGCTCGATCCCCTTCGCTCCCAGCTTCACTGGGACACCAACGTAAAGGCCGCTGATTCCATACTCACCCTGCAAATATGCTGCGCAAGGCAGAATCTTCTTCTTGTCCTTAAGAATCGCCTCGACCATCTCAGTCGCCGCCGCCGAAGGTGCATAGTAAGCCGATCCCGTTTTCAGATACTTGACGATTTCCGCGCCGCCGTCGCGCGTGCGCTGTACTAACGCCTCAAGCCGTGATTTCTCAATCAGCTCCGTGATCGGAATACCCGCAACCGTCGAATAGCGCGGCAGCGGAACCATCGTATCGCCGTGTCCGCCAAGCACGAAAGCAGTCACATTCTCCACGCTGACTTTCAATTCGTCGGCGATGAAGGCGCGAAAGCGCGCCGAATCCAGCACGCCCGCCATGCCGACCACACGCTCGCGCGGAAACTCACTCAGCTTGTAGGCCGCCTGCGCCATGGCGTCCAGAGGGTTCGACACGATAATCAGAATGCATTTCGGCGAATACTTCACCACCTCGCCCACCACCGCCTTCATGATGCCGTAATTGGTGTTGAGCAAATCGTCGCGGCTCATCCCCGGCTTGCGTGGAATACCCGCGGTAATTACTACGACATCGGAATTCGCCGTGTCTTTGTAATCGTTCGTGCCGATAATGTAAGAGTCGCGTTTCTCGATCGGCATGGCCTCAAGCAAATCCAGCCCCTTGCCCTGCGGCACGCCTTCGATAATGTCGATCAGGACAACATCGCCCAGCTCTTTAGAAGCAATCCAGTGAGCCGCCGTCGCGCCCACGTTGCCGGAACCTACGATCGTCACTTTCTTGCGCATGTATGAACCCTTTCAAAAAATTGAGCCATTTGCGATTGCGTGATTTTGCGATTGAAACTCACAATCGCACCATGGGGCGAACACACTAACAATCGCTCAATGACCCGACAACTCAATCGCTCGATGGATCTACACCAGCACCGCCGCGCCCATATTCTCAATAATGCTGTCGGCGAACTCGCTGGTCTTCACCTTGGTCGCGCCTTCCATCAGCCGCTCAAAATCGTATGTAACTTTCTTCTGCAGAATCGTGCGCTCCATCCCGCCCTCGACCAGATCGGCAGCCTCGTTCCATCCCAGAAAGCGGAACATCATCACCCCCGAGAGCATCACCGACCCGGGATTGATCACATCTTTATCCGCATACTTCGGAGCCGTGCCGTGCGTAGCCTCGAAAATGGCGTAGCCATCGCCAATGTTCGCGCCCGGAGCAATGCCTAGCCCCCCCACCTGCGCCGCGCACGCGTCAGAAATGTAGTCGCCATTCAGGTTCGGACAAGCCAGGACAGAGTACTCATCCGCCCGCGTCACCACCTGCTGGAAGATCGAATCGGCAATACGATCGTTGATCATGATCTTCTTCTTCCACTGGCCTTTGCCATGCGTGGCATAGATGCGGTCGAGCACGTCTTTCACTTCCTGCTCCACAGCCTGGCGAAAGGTCGGCGGAGCAAATTCCATCCCCGGCTCAACCAGCTCAGCATTCTGCGCCACCGTCAGATTCGGATTCTTATCCTTGTTGTCGACGATCCAGCTCTCGCGCTCGGTGATTACCTGATCGCGAAATTCCTCCGTAGCCAGTTCATATCCCCACTTGCGGAACGCGCCCTCGGTAAACTTCTGGATGTTGCCCTTGTGCACCAGGGTCACACTCTTGCGTCCTGTCTCAAGCGCATGGCGAATCGCCATCCGCACCAGGCGCTTGGTTCCGGTCACAGAGATCGGCTTGATGCCGACGCCGGAATCCAGCCGCACCTGCTTCTTGCCACCCTTCAGCATGTCTTTGTTGAGAAACTCGATTAGCTTCGCGCACTCGGCAGTTCCCTCTTCCCACTCGATGCCGGCGTACACATCCTCGGTATTCTCGCGGTAGATGACCACATTCATGCGCTCCGGATGTTTCACCGGCGACGGCACTCCCTTGTAGTACTTCACCGGACGCACACAGCAGTAGAGATCCAGAATCTGACGCAGGGCCACGTTAAGCGATCGAATGCCGCCACCGACGGGCGTAGTCAGCGGACCCTTGATGGCGACGCGAAATTCACGAACCGCGGCCACCGTGTCATCGGGCAGCCAGGTGTTGAACTTTGCTTTTGCTTTTTCTCCGGCGAACACTTCGTACCACGCCACGCGCCGCTTGCCCTTGTAGGCTTTTTCCACCGCCGCATCGAACACCCGCCGTGACGCCTTCCAGATATCGCGTCCAGTTCCATCGCCTTCGATAAACGGAACGATCGGATTATCCGGGACCTCATACTTCCCTGCCGCATAGCCGATCTTCTTTCCATCCGACGGAACCGCCACGCCGTTATAAGAGCCCGCCATCGTCATCCTCCCCAAAACATTCCCAGCTTCTGTTTGAAACTCTCCACTAAAGAATAACCTAATAGAGAATAGTCATGGGGCCGCGCGCCCGCTAATTTCCTCGTCGCAGCTCGCTGTGACCGCCATCACCACCGTCTCGTCCCAAAATATTTGCGTACGCCCACCGTCATGTAGCGTCCCCATGGGCCATTGTTGCCCTGATCGGCCGGCCCCAGATTGGTGTCGCGCGCGCCCAGGCGGTCGAACAGAAAGTGCTGGGTCACGCGAAACTCAAATCCCTTTCCGATGTAGATTGCTCCTCCCCACGAGTGCTCAATGCCGATCGCATCCGGCGACCAGGTGTACAGCGTCTGCGGAATCGTCTTGCCGAACAGGAACGAAGGCGCGCCGAACACCATAAACCGCCGCAGCTCCCCTCGCCCAAAGGGACGCACCTCCAGCATTCCCGAGATCATATAGCGCGCAAACATGCTGCACGGCGCGTTCACTCCGCCGTATTGTCCGGCGTTCCCCGCGCAGATGCCAGGGTCGATCTCGTTATGCGGCGGCGCGAGGTCCACTTGCGCCCATCCCCACAACATGTCCTTGGGAAAGAACATTCGCGGCTCGGGTTTCGCCTCCTGTGGGTCGTTCGCAGGCGCCGCGGTCTGCGCACTGCCCGCAATTGAGATTAATAGGGGAAATACAAGAATCAATGCCAACGTTTTCATCCAGCCTCCGGATTCTTTTTCTTCCTCAATGAGGAAGCATAATGGCTCGTTGCGCACAAGCGTCTCCAACTCTCATCGAACCCTCCCAAACCTTAAAAGTCGGCAGTGACGGAGGCACGGGAGCGGAACATTGTAACCTGCAGGCGGTAGTAATGATTCGGATCAGACGCGCTCACCTACGGACCTACAAAAAATCGATTCTGAAGTACGTATCAGAGGGACCAACCGCATCGACAATCGACGCCTTCCAGATTCCATATCCGTAATTTAGATTTATTCCATTCGTAGGATTACTAAGAAGGCCGCGTAGTCAAAAGGACTTACGGTGCAACCATCTACGGTTTGGCGGACCGATTGCTACATCAGCCTGCAGCAGTTCCAAAAGCCCATGCCCCAGGAAGTTTCTGTCTCTTATCAGGCCATTAAGAGCAAGGTGTACCGGCTAATCGACGCATTGGTCGTCGGCGAAAAGACAGAGGTTGAGGTGCAGGACTCTATCCGCCGCTGGTGGGATCTCATTCACCCCGCTGATCGCCCCATCGCCCAAAAATATCTGCTCACTGTTCTGGAGCGCTCCGGTCAGGCGCTCGACGCGATCGAGGAAGGCTTGATGGACGTAACACACTCGGAGTCCGTCACCACCGATTCGTCCAAGGCCCTCAAGCTGGTGGATAGAATCGTAAAGCAGACCACCAAGCCGGCCTCTCTCAGCACCACCGCCTGAGCAAGACAAACTGAGCAGGACAAACTGGATAAGACAAACATTTTACAAATTGCTGGCTTGCGGCGTATGCTCGCGCCCGGTATCCTCACTCCAGTTGAGACCCAGTACAGTCCAGAGCGACCAATGAAATCTTCCTACCTTCATTTCCTCTTCGCAGTTCGTGGCTATCTTTTATCGGGAGCTTTGCTGATCATGGCTGGATCCTTACTTGCTACCTCGGGAATCTACACCTTCAGCCTCAACTCCATCGACGGACAGCCGGCCCCGCTAGCCAACTACAAGGGCAAAGTGGTTCTGGTGGTTAACGTAGCCAGCCAGTGCGGCTACACTCCTCAATACAGCGCTCTCGAAGCGACGTATGAGAAGTACAAAGACCAGGGCTTCGTCATCCTCGGCTTCCCCGCCAACAATTTCGGCGCCCAGGAACCCGGCACCAACGAAGAAATCAAAACCTTCTGCACCCGCAAATACAGCGTCACGTTCCCCATGTACTCGAAAATCTCAGTCAAAGGCGCAGACCAGTCTCCGCTTTACGCCTACTTGACCAAAAACACGGGACCCGGCATCGCCGGCGAAATCAAATGGAACTTCACCAAGTTTCTGGTCGACCGCAACGGCAACGTCGTGCAGCGCTTCGAACCCGCGGTTACGCCAGATTCGAAAGAAGTAATCGCTGCCATCGAGAAGCAGTTGAAGAAGTAGCCCTTCCTCTGTGTAACCCTGTGCCCTCTGTGTTCAGGATTCTTGCGGAACACTGCCACTCACGTTTTGTTGATGTCCCCCGGCTAGCCGTATACTTGGCAGGGCTCAGGCAAACCTGTCGGCCCGATCCCCAGTTTTAACTGGCAACTGGCAACTGCCTCACGCCCCATGGACTTCGACCAACTCCAAACCTTCCTCGAAGTAGCCCGCCACGCCTCGTTCTCCCGCGCGGCGGAGAAGCGTTTCCGCACCCAGCCCGCCATCTCCTCCCAGATCCGCGCCGTCGAAGACGAAGTCGGCGCGAAGCTCTTCGACCGCTCCGGGGGCAAAGTCTCGCTCACCGCCGCCGGCAAATCCTTCCAAAAATATGCGCAGGAAACACTCGACGCCCGCAAGTCCATGCTCACCTCTCTCGCCGAAATGGAGCACGTCCCCCGCGGCGCCATCACCGTCGGCGCCAACGAAGGCACTTGCCTACACATCCTTCCCGAAGTTTTCGCAGACTTCAAGAAGCAGTATCCCGACGTCTCGGTCAACATCAAGCGCGCTGACTACGCCAAAGTTCTCGAATCGGTCACCGACAATTCCGTCGATTTCGGAGTAGTTTCC
Organism: uncultured Acidobacteriaceae bacterium; assembly: GCA_963809605.1. GTDB lineage: Bacteria > Acidobacteriota > Terriglobia > Terriglobales > Acidobacteriaceae > Sulfotelmatobacter. Next base: position 466,544 of record CAWEKM010000002.1, read on the forward strand.
CTTCCGGTAAAAGACAACCGCCTCACCGTTGTCCTCATCCATCAGGATGAGCTGGTCATCATCGCCCCGCCGCACCATCCGCTGGGTAAAATGAAGTCGGCTCCAGTGGGAGACCTGGCCAAGTATCCGCTCGTGCTTCCCAAGGCCGGCCACACTCGCGACGCACTCGATGGCCTGTTTCGTGAGCGCAAGTTAAAGCCGAACTACAGTATGGAACTCGATTCCAGCGAACTCCTGAAGCGCTTCGTAGCCGCGGGCGTGGGCGTCGGCTTCATCGCCCGCTCCAACGTGCAAGAGGACGTTCGCGCCGGCGTGCTCGTCGCCATTCCCATGGCCGATGCCCAACTTCGCCGCGACCTGGCCCTGGTCTTCCGCAAAGACAAAGCTCTCAGCCGCGCCGCCCTCGCCTTCATCGAGATTGCCAAGAAACACAAATCCAACGATGTCTCGACATCCAGATCGAAGTAGATGAAGCTACTCTCCAAACAATTTCGCGCGCATATCCTGCTCACTTCCCTGCTGCTCAGCCTCCCGGCCGCCGCTCAGATCTCCGGAGGCGCCCAGCCACCTTCCGCCTACAGGCTCATCGAAGTCAAAGTGACCGGCAGCAAACGCTTCACCCAGCAGGAAATCGCAACCGCCAGTGGATTGCCCGTCGGCACCATCTGTCATGAGGAAGATTTCAAAAAAGCCGCGCGCCAGCTCGGTGAGACCGGCGCATTCGGCGTCATCACCTACACCTACACCTACTCCTCGGCCGGCACTAGGTTAGACTTTCAAGTCACTGACGCCGACAAGTTTGTCCCCGCCCACTTCGCGGACTTCGTCTGGTTCACCGACGAAGAACTGCACCAGAAGCTGCACGACCGCATTCCTCTTTTTGATGGAGAATTGCCCACCAGCGGGCGTATGCCCGACCAGGTCTCGGACGTGCTGCAAGCCCTGCTAGTCGAAAACGGAATCCCCGGCATCGTTCAATATGGGCGCGCCGAAGGCAAGGACGAGTGGCTGCAGTCGATCGACTATACCGTCGCCGGGGTGAGCATTCGCATCCACCACGCCTTGTTTCCCGGTGCCGGAGCAGCCGAGTTGCCCCTGCTCCAGGCTGCCGCAGAAAAATTATCCGATCGCGAATACTCCCGCGATTACATGGCCAACTTCGTCGAGCACTCTGTGCTGCCGCTCTTCCATGAGCGCGGATACCTGAAGGCCTCGTGCGCCCAGCCCCAACCCAAGGTCGTCAAACTACCCGGCGCCGATTCAACCGACAACAAACAACCGCCAACCTACGTCGACATCACGTTCCCGCTTACTCCCGGCCTCCAGTACAAAGTCACTCATTGGGAGTGGTCGGACAACAAAGCCATCCCCAAAGACCAGCTTGATCCATTCCTCCACGCCAAGACCGGGCAACCGGCCAACACAGTTCAGCTGGCAAACGATCTGCGCGAGGTCCAGACGCTCTACGGCTCGCGCGGATACATCCTGGCGGAAATCAATGTAAATGCCGAATTCGACGACCTCGCTGGAACCGTCTTCTATCACCTAGTCGTGCACGAGGATTCTCTCTACCACATGGGAGACCTGGAATTTCGCGGAATCGACAACAGCCTCACCGCCCGCCTGCGCGCCGCCTGGAAGCTACGCCCCGGCGATATCTATGACGCTACTTACCTGAAGCAGTTTCTGCCGGAGGCGAGAAAGCTGCTCCCACCCACCCTCGATTGGAGTGTCGATCCCCACGTCACTGCCATCACCCGCGACAAAACCGTCGACGTCGACCTGCAATACACCGCCAAAGCCGCCCCGTAAAGCTGCCAAGGGACCGATCTCCCATTGGGTTTTGTCATTCCGACCCCTGCGTAGCCGCGCCAAGCGGCGAGAAGGGGGGAGGAATCTGCTTTAGATTCGATCACCACACTCCATCTAAGCTAGCAATCTCCGCGTCGAACGGATCTCCCTTGCGCACACGGCCGCCCTGGTGGTTTCTGCAACCTCCGGCACCCTCAATCATCTATGACGTTAGCGTAATATCAACGCATCGGCGGCAATCATCTTTTCATGCGAGCCGTCAGAAGCACCCAGGAGAATCAGGCATGATTAAGGGTTCACGGTGGTTCCCAGCGATAACCGCGGTCATGTTCTCCGCGACCATATTTTTCAGCACTCATGCCTTCGCCGCCGGCAAGCAGACCTTCACCGGCGAGGTCGGCGACGCCATGTGCGGCCGACAGCACATGGAGGGCACGGCGGCAGAGTGCACTCGCGCATGCGTATCAAAAGGATCCAAGTACGCCTTGGTAGTGGGCGATAAAATTTATATTTTGAACGCCACCGACAAGGCAGCTTTGGCCACGCTCGACCAGCAGGCGGGAAAGAATGCCACCGTCACCGGCACGTTGGACGGCGACACCATCACAGTCGGCTCGGTGGTTGCCGCTAAGTGAGGACCAAGGAACGATGGCCAGGTGACGACGAGCAAGCTTCGCGGCTGTTCGAAAATCCGAAAAGCCGCAGCCTTTTTGTTGACCGGGGTCGAACCTGTGGTAGAGTGTTTCGGATTTGCCCGGCGCCCTCCCCCTAATCGGACCGGGCATGGTGGCGGGAGCCGCGCCCGCGGTTTCCGCCATTTTTTCTCTCCTCACGCGAAATTCATAGTCCCTTTACAAACCATTATGTTAATGTGCATTCTCAATCTCAAATTTTTCCGTGCTGGAGGTAAACAGCGTTGGGTAAAGACATGGTTCCCAAGCGGATGTTCTTCACCAAAGGAGTCGGGAAGCACCGCGAGCGGTTAACATCCTTCGAGCTGGCGCTGCGCGACGCCGGCATCGCAGCCCAGAACCTGGTGCGCGTCTCTTCCATCTTCCCTCCGAACTGCAAAATGCTGGCTCGAAAAGAGGGCGTGAAGTATCTCAGCCCCGGCGAAGTGGTATTCGCCGTCGTCGCCGAAAACTCCACCCACGAGGCGCATCGCCTGTTAGCCTCTTCGATCGGCGTGGCCATCCCCGCCGACAAAAACACCTACGGATACCTCAGCGAGCACCACTCCTTCGGTGAGACCGAAGACGCCGCCGGAGAATACGCCGAGGAACTAGCCGCCGAAATGCTGGCCACCACGCTCAACGTGGAATTCGACCCCGACCGCTCCTGGGACGAGAAAAAACAAATCTACCGCCTCTCCAACAAAATCGTCCGCACCGCCAACGTAACCCAGTCCGCAGTAGGCGACAAACGCGGCCTCTGGACCACAGTAATAGCCTCGGCAGTACTGATCTTCGACTAAAGAGCCATGAAGGGACAGCCGCCTCGGTTGTCCAGTCGAGCGGGGCGAGACTTCGCTGTCTGCGCGGGAAAGAGCGCCGGGGAGGAACAAGCGGGTGGAGGAGGCCTTCAAGGCCTGCGTGCCAGGCCAGCATTTCGAGATGGGCTTCAGCCCCTGAGGTACTTTTTCGCGATCTATCCTGATGCCTTACGCCCGCTGGAAATTTCAGAAAGTGTGCGCGACCGTGGAAGAGCGGCCCTTCAGCGCCGCGCCAAGCGTTCCGAATGATCGCGGGCTTCAGCCCCTGAGGTACTCCTCCGCGACCCGACTCACGACCCACGTGCTATAATTGCACTTAAGTAACCCCTCAGCCCTCCCAAATGTAATCTTCCGGTAACAGCATTCCCGTATCATAGAACTGTAGATAAATACCGAGTAAGCAAGAGGAATAGTGTGGATCAAGATACCCGGAGACAAAAGCAGCAAGCCCTAATAACTGAATTGTTGGAGAGAAAAATCCGCCTGCACGCCCAGCAACTCTACGACAAACGAGGCCAGACGGAAGGCTCCGCCCTGCAGCATTGGGTCGAAGCAGAATCTCAAGTCCTGGAAAACAGCATCCTGGCGCCACTCTACCGCAGGTCGCGTGAAGACAACGGCTCGTCGCCCGACGTGCAGGAAGCCGGAGCCTAACAATACTCGTGTGGGAACAGCCGCCCTCGGCTGCCTGCCCTGAGCCAGGCCGAAGGGTCCGGGCGGCCCAGGTTCATCGGGCCGCTGCCGCTGTGTATCAGCCATCAAAAGCTGTCACCATTCTCGACCGCCCGCGCAACCGTGGAAGAGCGGCGCTTCAGCGCCGCGTAAAGCGTCAAGAAAATGAACCGGGCTTCAGCCCCGGTCGTTCTCCGCAAGATCCACAAGCGATCTCACTTCCTGGCCGCAGCCGCCTTCCCCTTGCCCGCTTTACTCCCCTTCTTATCCAGTCGCTCCAAGACCGCAGCCGCAATCAGTGGCAAACCCACCGTAGCATCCACGAACACTTCCCCAAATCTCCCGCCCTCCGCCGGAGGCACAAACTTCCCCCACGAGATGGCCTCACTATACGGACTGCCTGACAACCCGCCCCAATAAACCGGCTCCGGACAAATCCGCAACCCATAGTGATACCGCTTCAGCGGAATATTCTCCCCCAGCCGCCGGTGCCGCAACTCGCAGAACGGACCAAACTGCTGCGACCAGTTCCGCGGCACTCCCCCACCGATGGTTAGAATTCCAAGCTTCTTCTGCCGCAGCAAAGTAGCAGCAAAGTGCTCCAAATCCAGAAAAGGATCAAATCGAATCTTGTGCCGCCCCGTAGACTCGCGCAGCCGATTATTCAAAGCCGTGTCCAGTCCCATCTCCGAATCACTGAACGCCGGCACGAATACCGGAACACCCTGATCATGCGCCGACTTCAAAATCCCCCGCTCCGGCACGTTCTTCGTCAGATAAGCTCCAATCGCGTGATTCAGCTTGTACGAACACATCACCTCATTGTGGTCCCAACCCTCCAGCACCCGCGACATCACCTCTTCGACGTCGTCCAAATTCTGCTCGGGCTCCAGCGTGTCATACACGCGGTTGTAACCCTGCTCGTAAAGTTCTTCATCCGAAACCCCAGGATTGACCTGGAAATGGGCGCGCCCCGTAGCCTCCACCAGCCCATGCGCCATCAGCGCCCCAGTCGAAACCACAGCATTCACAATGCCGCGATCAATCAACTCAGTCACGATCAGCCCCTGCTTCGCCACGGTCATCGCGCCCGACAAAGTCATCACGACGAAACAATCCTCATCGCGTGCCATAGCCTCAAGCACATCGGCCGCTTCCCCCAGCTGCCGCCCGGTAAAGGCAGTCTTAGACATGGCCCGAACCAAATCGTCAATCGACTTCACTTTGCCGAGATCGAGCGGCTCCAAAGGAATCAGCCGGTCCTCAATCGGATTATGCAGGTGCCGCTCCACCCCGTCACCAGCATGCCCAGAATTTCCATGAGACTTCCCCGAAGAATGCCCGCCGCCATGATTGCCCTGTTTCAAGATGACGCCTCCAATTCAACCCGTAACTCTTCCGAGGAATTACTTTACAGGAATCTCAGCGGATGATGCCATGCGAAGCCAGAAACCAAGAGACCCTCCCTCTGTCCGCGCCATCAACCGCGTCGGTGTCATCCTGAGCGCAGCTGCCCTTCAGGCGGAGCGAAGGATCTCCCGCTCCCCCGGCTCGTCGCGCGAGCTCTAGCATGCGGCCGTAGACATTCCTGCGCCTCCCATCGTCTCCCGCAAACGACCAGCAACGAATGCTATATTGTTCGCGGAGGAAGCACGCGTGCCCCCAGACAAATTCCGCGCAGCCCTGGTGCAGATGTCCGCCGGCCCGGAGCCCGACCAGAACCTACAAAAAGCTCTAGAACGCGTCTCCGACGCCGCCGGACGCGGCGCCCAGGTCGTCTGCCTCCCCGAACTTTTCCAGACGCAATATTTCTGTCAGCGTGAAGACCACTCCCTCTTCGATCTAGCCGAGCCCATCCCCGGACCCACCAGCGAAAAGCTAGCCGCCGCCGCCCGCCAGCACGGAGTAGTCCTGATCGCGTCGCTCTTCGAGAAGCGCGCCCCCGGCATCTACCACAACACCGCCGCCATCTTCGATTCCAACGGCACGCTCAGCGGCCTCTACCGCAAGATGCACATCCCCGACGACCCGCTCTACTACGAAAAGTTTTATTTCACCCCCGGCGATCTAGGCTTCCGCGCTCTCGACACCAGCGTCGGCCGCCTCGGCACTCTAGTCTGCTGGGACCAATGGTTTCCCGAAGGCGCCCGCCTGACCGCGCTCCAGGGCGCGTCAATCCTCTTCTATCCCACCGCCATAGGATGGCATCCCGCCGAGAAAGCCGAGTTCGGCGCTGCCCAGCACGACGCCTGGCGCACCATGCAGCGCGCCCACGCCATCGCCAACGGAGTCTACGTAGCAGTAGTCAATCGCGTAGGCTTCGAAACCGGCAACATCCGCGGCAAGTCCACGCCCGGCCACGGACTAGAATTCTGGGGCGGATCGTTTTTCTGCGATCCCTTCGGCCGAGTCCTCGCCGAAGCCTCCCAGGACCGCGAAGAAATCCTAATGGGCGACGTCGACCTGAAAGCCCTCGAAGACATCCGCCGCAACTGGCCCTTCCTCCGCGACCGCAGGATTGATGCTTATGCGCCGATCAGCAACCGTCTGCTGGATGGACGCTAAGATCGGGCCGACGGGATTAATCGCGCCTGTGATCGCGAGCTAACTACTCGAGGTCGCCATTAGAGTAGAATGCGTCTCGAAGCAGCAACTCCAATCTGGGTCGAGGGGCCGACAGGAGGCGATGCACAAGGTCATGATGGTCGTCATTCTGCTCTGGATTACCGCTGTCCCTCTATGGTCGCAATCCGCACCTGTTTCGGGTGCTGGTTCATCATCCGACTCTGCTCAGCAAGCCGAGATTCCAGCCACTGCGCCTCTTCACGTCAGCGAGAAGGACATGCGACACTTCGTGCTGAAGAAGGCAGATCCCGTATATTCGGAGTTTATGCTTCAAACTAGAATTCAAGGCACCGTCGTGCTGCGCGTCATTGTCGATAAATCTGGCGTGCCCATCAAAGTAAGTGTCGTTTCCGGGCACCCTGTACTCTGTCCCGCTACGATAGATGCAGCCAAGAAATGGCGTTACAAACCCTATCTGGTCAATGGCAACCCTGTGGAGGTTGAGACCGAAAACACATTCCACCTTGTCTTTCCCCGGTAGCGCTGACGATAAATCGCATTACACGTATTGAGCAAGAGACTGTTCGTCAAGATCAATGCCAGCTCCGGATTCGATGCACGATTTGCCATCCCGTGCAATAAACTACCTCCATGCCCCGATCCAAGCATTCAAGTAAGACTTTAAGTATTTCGCCGGCAAACCTCCACCATCGCATGCCCGCCGAATGGGCGCAGCACGCCGCAACGTGGCTGGCGTGGCCCCACTATCACGGCGACTGGCCCGGCAAGTTCGACCCCATCCCGTGGGTCTATACCGAAATCATCCGCAATCTAGCCCGCCACGAGCGCGTCGAACTGATAGTCAACAACGCCGCAGCCGAACGCCAAGTCCGCAAGTTGTTAGACCAATCCAACGCGCCAATAAAAAACGTCCGCTTCCACCGCTGGCCCACAAATCGGTCGTGGCTCCGCGACTCCGGCTGCATCTTCGTAACACGACGCCTGGAACAAAGAGATCGGGAAGGGCACGACTTAAGTCGTGCCGATGAAAGCCAAAAAAAGACCGGGGCTTTAGCCCCTGAGGGCCGGCTGGCCGCCACAAACTTCCGCTTCAACGCCTGGGCTAAATACTCGAATTACCGCCAAGACGAAAAAATCGGCGCCCAAATGGCGACCATCGCCAAGACCGAACAAATCCGCCCCAAGCACCGCAACACCCGCATAGTCCTCGAAGGCGGCTCCATCGACGTCAACGGCCAAGGCACTCTCCTGACCACCGAAGAATGCCTGCTAAGCAAAATCCAGCAGCGCAATCCCAACATGCAGCGCAAAGATTACGAAACCATCTTCGCCAACTATCTCGGAGCCCCGCACGTAATCTGGCTAGGCAACGGCATTGTCGGCGACGACACTCACGGCCACGTCGACGACCTGACCCGCTTCGTGGCTCCGGACACAGTCGTCACCATGGTCGAACCCAATCCCAAAGACGCAAACCACAAACCGCTCCGCGACAACCTCCGCCGCCTCCGCTCCGCAACGGACCAGAACGGCAAGCCGCTGAAGATAGTCGAGCTCCCCATGCCCGCCCCGGTAATCTTCGAGCACCGCCGCCTCCCGGCCAGCTACGCCAATTTCTACATCGCCAACGGCATCGTGCTGGTCCCAGTCTTCAACGATCCCAACGACCGCATAGCCCTCAACACGCTGGCAACGCTATTTCCCACCCGAGAAGTCGTTCCAATCTATTCCGGCGACCTGGTCTGGGGACTCGGCACCATGCACTGCATGACCCAGCAACAACCAGCGTCCTAGCTCTTTTTTCAACCCAACCCTTGGAGGACTACTTGAATCGTACTTCACGGGATGAATTGACTGGATCAAATCTTGTTTTCGAGGACAAGTGAAATGAGCAAACTTGCGTTTCTAGTGTTAGCTGCCGTCGTTGCAATCGGCTTCACCGTAGCCGCTCCCCAAACCCAGGCTCAGGTGGCCGTCGAAATTGGACCGGCGCCGGTATGTCCCTACGGCTATTACGACGTGCCGCCCTACGACTGCGCTCCCTACGGCTACTACGGCCCGGAGTGGTTCAACGGCGGCGTCTTCATCGGCGTTGGCCCCTGGTTCCACGGCCCCGAGGGTTTTCACGGCCATGTCAATAATCATTTCCATCCTGACCATGGATACCACGGCCCGTACCCAGCCCGCGGCGAGCACGCCGCCAGGCCCGTCGACCACATCGAACACTTCAAAGGCAACGAAGTGCGCGACGGCCACGGCCACCCCGTAGGCAGAAAGTAGCACGCTCTCGAAGGGAAAGAACCGACAGTTTCAATCGTTCCTACGGTTCGAAACAAATCGTTGTCATCCTGAGGCCCGCGTTCTTTGCGGGCCGAAGAGCCTATGTAAGTTGCGTGCAGCGTCGATGCCGCCGGCAAATTGCATAGGTCCCTTCGTCGGGAGTCGCCCGTTTTGGCGGGCGACTCCACTTCCTCAGGATGACATTGATTGAAAAATCGTCGCGGAGAAGACGCGAGAAGCCGCCTGCTACTTCCTATACTGCGTAGGCGACGGACCTTGCTCCAAAGTCTTCCGGTCCCAGATCCAGCCGTCGCGCGTATAGCTGGCAAGTTCGAAGTCCTGCGTAAGTTCCAGCGCGTCCACGGGACACGCATCCTCGCACAGACCGCAGAACATGCAGCGGCTCAGGTCGTAGGTAAAGTTGGTAAGTTCCTTGCGGCGGGTCTGCTCGTTGCGCGCGCTCGAAACCACAATCAGATTCTCCGGACAGGCGAGCGCGCACAGGTCACAGGCAATGCACATAGTCTCGTCAGTATCAGGATTCACGTTCAGCCGCGGCGCGCCCCGGTAGCGCTCCGCCACCTGCGGCCGCTCCATGGGATATTGCTCGGTATAGATTTCCTTCGGATCCTGATAGCGGAACGTGACCCTCAACCCCTGCAGAAGGTCAATCAGAAAAACTTTGCGAAACAGGCTCTGCATCCCCATAACGCGCTTAGCATAACAGGTGCCAGTGGTCAGTGGCCAGCAGCGAGTCGCCAGAAACAGCTCTCAATATTCTGTCATCCTGAGCGAAGGAACTGCTTCGCAAATGCGAAGCAGTTCCGAAGTCGAAGGACCCCCACGGTGTTGCCAGTTCCTGCGCCGCGTAAGGGAATTCTCCCCGCGCAAACTGGAGCGCGGGAACTTTCTCAGCCCATCATCCGTACTTAAAGCCAGAGGATGTTATGCGAGCCTATCTCGCCAACTTGACGCCCCGAAGCCGCATGCTGCTGGCCGTGCCCGCACTCGCCATCGCCTACGTGTTCGTGACCATCGCGGTGCCGGCAGCGATTCGAGCCGTGGTTCCCGACCTGGTGCGCTCCTTGCTAAGCCTGATGTAAATTGGCCAGCAGCTGGTACCGGATGATCGCACACAGTCAGTGGTACCCTGCTGCGTGGAGCTCTCCGTGTCTCACAACCTAACAAGCAACGACGAACTCTGGATGGAGGAAGCTCTGCGCTGCGCCCAGCGCGCCCTCGAAGCCGGCGAAGTTCCCGTAGGTGCAGTTGTCGTATGCGGAGAGCGCATCGTCGGCAGCGGCTGGAATCGCAACCTAACCGACCGCGACCCCACAGCCCACGCTGAGATCGTCGCCCTGCGCGAAGCCAGTGCAACTCTGGGCAACCATCGCCTGTCCGGCTGCGACCTGTTTGCTACAATTGAACCGTGCCCGATGTGTGCCGGAGCCCTGGTGCACGCCCGGATCAAACGCCTCGCATACGGCGCCGATGATCCCAAAGCGGGCGCCGTGCACTCAGTCATGCAGGTGCTCAATCACCCGCAACTGAACCACAAAGTAGAAGTCCGCAGCGGAGTCCTTGCAGGCCGCAGCGCAGAACTACTGCAAACGTTCTTTAAAAGCCGCAGATAGTTGCTGGGGGTAGTGGCAACCGACCACCGGCAACTGGCCACTGCTTTCCGGAGAGGTGCGTGAGCGGTTGAAACGATCCGCCTCGAAAGCGGACATACCTTAACGGGTATCGGGGGTTCGAATCCCTCCCTCTCCGCCATTTACTTTTTTATCTGGCACTGTTTATCCGGTACTTGCGAGTCGGTGATACCTGCACTGATATTAGAATCAGAGGCGGTCACCGATTGCCAATCGCGACGTCGATCCCACCATCAACCTCCCCTGGTTACTGAAGTCACCACGGCTACCGCCTCCTGGGCTTGAACTTCGGTTTGCAACAAAGATTAGGATTCTGGGTTTTAATGAATACGCCCGCGGAGAGCGGGCAGACGGGGAGATGTTGCCGTTTTGGGACCCCGGCACAAGGAGAAATATCTATGTCTCTTCGTTCAACATTTCGCAATCTGTTTGCGGCTGCTTTGATCATGCTGCCAATGCTGGCTCTGCCTGCCGCGCAGGCGCAAATCGGCGTCGGCGTCGCTATCAACATCCACGTTGCTCCTCCGGTTCTGCCGGTGTATGAGCAGCCACCGCTGCCGGCGCCGGGTTATCTTTGGACTCCCGGCTACTGGTCCTACGGCGATGCCGGCTACTTCTGGGTTCCGGGCGTGTGGGCACAACCTCCCGTGGCCGGTCTTCTTTGGACGCCTGGCTACTGGGGCTATGAAGGCGGAGTATACGGCTGGCACGGCGGATACTGGGGCCCGCATGTTGGGTTCTACGGAGGCGTGAACTACGGCTTCGGCTTCGGCGGCGTCGGCTTTGTCGGCGGCGAGTGGCGTGGTGGAGTATTCGCCTACAACAGTGCCGTGGCAAACTTTGGTAGCGTGCACGTCACCAACGTGTACGAGAACCGAACCATCGTGACGGAAAACACCGTCGTGAACGTTAACCACGTAAGCTTCAACGGCGGCGAGGGCATTCAAGTGCATGCCTCGGCTGTGGAGATGCAGGCGGCCAACGAGCACCACTTCGAGCCCACCACCGACCAGGTGCAGCATGAACACTTTGCTTCGCAAGACCGCGCGCAGTTGGCGTCAGTGAATGGAGGACGTCCGGCGACCATGGCCAGCGCGAACGTGAGCGCGTATCACCAGGTGGCCCAACAGCACGCGCAATCGCAACCCATCTCGGCTGCCGATCGTTCGGTGGGACGCAACTACAATCCGAATACCCGCGAAGCTAATCAGGACCAGCGCATCGCGAACGGCTTGCGCAGCGGCCAGATGACTTCCGGTGAGGCTGCTCGCGCCGAGCAAACGCAATCTAACATTGACCAGCAAGTGCACAACGATCGCGCAGCGAACGGTGGCAAGCTCACCGGTGCGGAGCGTCAACAGATCAACGGCGAGCAAAACGCCGCCAGCCGTCAGATCTATGACGAAAAGCACAACGGGAATACCGTAGCGCCGAACGAAGTCGATGACCGGGAAGCTAACCAGCAGCAGCGCACCGCCGAAGGTCTGCGCACCGGCCAGATGACTTCCGGCGAAGCGGCCAGGACCAACCAGAACCAGGCCAATGTTGCCGAGCAGGTTCACAACGAGCGCACGGCCAACGGCGGCGCCTTGACCAAGCAAGAGAAGCAACAAGCCAACAAGGAAGAAAACAAAAACAGCAAGCAGATCTACAACGAGAAGCACAACAACAAGACGAAACCTGCCAAGGAACGCAACCGATAAACCAGCAGGAACGATAAGCCAAGATGGAGCGGCCGTCATTGCAGGCGGCCGTTTCCATTTTGCGTCCGTCGCCGCTCGCTCGAGACACATGACTTCGTCAAACTACCCCTTGCGGTCATTCCACAAGTTCGAAGTGCGGGGATTGCACGCCGAGCGCGGTCAGCGCCTCATCCACGGTGTGAACGACATGCAGCAGAGGCCGGCTCGACTCTCCGGCAATCTGGAACATGCGCATCAACCCGTATCCATCCGTCACCGGGACTACGATAAACCTGGGATGGTCGGTCAAACCCGGAGTGATGGGTTTGCGCATCGCCAGCCTGCGCAAGAAGTCGGCGGCGACAGCAAAGTGGGTAGCGGCTGAAAAGTCCCAGATGCCGGCTTGGGCGCCGGTGGCAATCCAATTTCTGCCGAGTGCATCGTGGTATTCCGTGGCAGCGTCGTTCGTGAGTTCCCCCTCGAACCGGGCCAGCAGGATCTTATTGACTGGATCGAATTCGAAACGGTACGACATGATGGCACTTAATTCTACGCGGTTCTGCCAGCGAGCTGCTGCCGAGTGTTCTCGAATGCTTGATTCGATGAGAATGACTGAGCACGTCATCGCGGCACCCGGCCGCGAACCGCGGCGATGGCTTCGTGCAAGCTATCAAAGATGCGGTCAGGACCAATGGCTTCGGTCAGGTGATGACGGTCAAGATCGGGCTTCAGGTCCGATTGCACGTGGGCAAAGACGAGACCCATGCCCTGGGCGGCGAGATCCTTCTGGAGTTCGCACACAACCCGCGCCGCAGTGAAGTCCACGTGGGTAATGGCCCCGGCATCCACGATCAACCAGTGCAATGGTGAAGGCGCCGAAGCGGCCAGCATCCGCGTTTCTTCGGAGAAGCGATTGGCGTTGGCGTAGTAGAGCGGCGCGCTGAACCGATAAAGGACGAGACCGGGCTCTGTGGCCGCTCCGGGAACGACCGGATCCAGTTGCCAGAGTCCTTCATCAGTCTGTTCGAGCACCGCAGTGTGCGGACGGTAGCTTTGGTGGACGATGCGCAGCAGCGACAAGCACATCGCGAGGAGAATGCCCTGCTCCACGCCAACAAAAACAACAACCGCCGCGGTTGTGATCGCCAGCATGTATTCACCGGGGCTCTCGCGGCGGATGGCGCGGAGCGAACGCAGATCGATGAGACGCATGGCGATCGTGAACACAACAGCGCCGAGAACACACTGAGGAAGAAACTGCAGCGGACCGGTAAGGAAAAGAAGAACCAGAACAACGACGCCGGCCGTGGCGAGGTGGGCCATCTGGCTGGTTCCGCCGGCACTCTCGACCATGGCGGTCTGGGTAGGACTCCCGTTCACAACAAAGGTGCCGCTGAAAGCCGCAGCGGCATTGGCTGCCGCAAGGCCGACGAGGTCGGCGTTTTCGTCGAGTTCCTGATGGTGGCGGGTTGCGTAGGCACGCGAGGTCGCTGCGCTCTGCGCAGCGATCATCAGCAAACAAGAGGCAGCAACAGGAACAATCGTTTCTATGTCTCTCCAACGCAGGTCAGGCAACCCCAAATGGGGCAAGCCTGCGGGCACGGGGCCAAGAACGGCGACACCGCGCTCGGCCCAGTGGAACATGGCGCTGGCCGCGACCGTCCCGGCAACTGCCAGGAGAGTACCGGGAAACTTGGGGGCGACGCGATAGCAGAGTGCGATCGCGCCTGCAACTGCGAGTGAAATCTCCATGGTCAGCAGGTGAGCGTGCGGCAGCGATCGAAGCACTTCGACGAACTGAGCGGGAGTATGGCGGCTGTGGACGTTGATGCCGAGCATTTCACCAAGCACAGCGATGCCGACCTGAAAGCCCACGCCAACAAGGAAGCCGAGAAGAACCGTTTGAGACAGGAAATCTGCAAAGAAGCCAAGCTTCAGCAGGCGAGCGAGGAGCAGAAAGATGCCGGCCAACAGCGCCACCAGGCCCGCCAGTGCGACGTACCTGGGGCTGGCGACCGGGGCCAAGCCGGTGAGGCTGCTCGCAAGTATGGCCGCAGTAGCAGAATCAGCAGCCACCACCAGATAACGCGAAGAACCAAAGATGGAGAACGCAACCAGGGGAAGCAGAAGTGTGTAGAGGCCGGTGATGACTGGCATGCCGGCGATTTTCGTGTAGCCAAGCGACTGCGGAATGTTCAATGCCGCGAGCGTAAATCCCGCGAGGAGGTTCTTCGGTACCTCCGGCCACCGAAAAGGCCGTAACCCTCGGAGGATAGAAAAGCGATTCGCGATGCGATTGCCTCCCTGGAATCGGAATTATTCAGCGCAGATTATGGCCGATATCCGTCGCTCTTCCACTGCTTAAAAAGATCCAGTTGCTGAGCGCTCCAGTAAGGGCCACCGGGAGGCATGGATTGGTTTTTCAGGGTGTCCTCGACCCCTCGAGCATTGCCGTGATCGTTTGAAGCATCTGACATATAAGTGTAGTTGTCGAGCAGAATGTTGTGTTTGCCCATGTGCTCGATATCGATCGGCCTGAACAGCGGCTTTATGTCCTTCTCGAAGGAAACCGGCATTTTCTCTCTCCTTCCTAAACCTGTTTCGTCCTGCTGTGCTTTGCTTCAGAAGTCAGGCGCACTCGACAGCGGACGGCCACCTTTAGATCAGTCTGCTATTAAGCCAGAAGTGGGATGCAAAATCCAGCGGAGTGAAACGGCCGTGCAGGCAGGCTGATTCACCGATCTACCTTCGGATTTGACTGGTGCTGAAAGCGTGCACCTTGACACTCTACGTGGGATTACTTGCGGCTTGGGGTCTGGCAGACTTCCGGGAAAGCGTGATGTTCGGTTGCGCGTGGGCTATGGTGCCTGCCGCTTCGACGCTTCTGGCAGCCATCAGGTCGCAGCGGCAAAGAACGCAACGCATGGCCACGGTATATACAAAGTGGGCATAAGCACGGCAGTTGCTGTTCATGCAAACTTTTGTAGTCATCGCGCTGGACCAGGTTACAGCGCGAAGGTAGCACAGTGGGCCGCGCGAGCGGACGCGGATTTTCGAAACCGTCCGATCAGATTTTCTTCTCATCTTTTCTTATCATTTGAACTCTTGTCATTTAATCGTCCCGCCGGCTGCTGAGCGATTCACTCACTTCTTTTTCGCGGACAAGATGCGCTCGATCTGCAGCAGATGGTTCAGGTCGTGCCCGGCAATCAGGCGCACGATGTGTTCAATGGTTTCCTGTCCGCGCTCGGCATGCATCCCGTAATGTTTCCACTGCTCGGGAGTCAGCGTTTTCAGCAAAGCCAGGTTGGCTTCGCGGAGCACGCGAAACTGCTCAACCGACTTGCGCGGATCGCGCTTCTCGTAATGCAGGCTGGTTACCCACGCATCCTGATCGAAAGCAGCGATCGGAGTGCCGGGCGCACCCAGAATCAGCCGCAGACGAAACCCAATTGCGACTTCCGCATCGGCAAGGTGCGCTGCGATCTCGCTGACTGACCACTTGTCCGGAGCCGGGCGCTTGCGCAATTTGCTGGTGGGCACGCCCTTGATTGCACGCTCGAGTTTCTTGGCAGTCGCCGCCTGAACTGCCATCGGCTGCTTCCCTTCCGAGTGCGCCATGATCCGCTGAACGTATTGCTGCGCTGTTTCGCTCGTTGCCATTGCTTTTGTCTCCTTATTTTCTTAGACGCCGTCGGGTTCGCCGCGTGAGCCGCTAACATCATACCTTCCCTAGTAGTTGGTGACTTGTTCGGTATGGCGCTGCAAATACCAGCAAGGCACGTACCCTGCATGCGGGAACAGCGCGTTGACGCAGGTTTGCGGCGCCGGCGGATGGAAGATGAACTGGGTTTTGCCGCTTTTCTGCGGTATGGCGTCGTAGCTGGTGACCGTGATTTGCGCGTAGGGCTGGCGATTCGCGGCGACACGGTAGCGGAAGAGAGCGTAGTCGACTGCATAAGCCAGCGCCGTGAGAGCCAGGGCGGATGTAATAGTAACGATGATCACGCGCTTCAGCCAACGTTTGATTCCAGCACTCAGCACTCAGGTCACCGGCGTGCCATTATACCCGCCGGCTGGCGGTGGATGAGTCGCGCGCAGGCAGCCGTTTGTCCGATCGGGTTCGTCTCCCTCCCTCGTTGACAACTCCCCGCTTCGACAGGCAAACTACCTCGTCTGCTGATTACGGGCTGCGGACAGCACCTGCGGGCAGGCAGTCCGGGCAATCCAGAGGATAGGAGCGGGTTTCGACACGTATTCATCGGCCATGGAGCAGACAGTCTCCTATACGCTCGATTCCACTTTGGAAACCGTGGACCATGCGGAAGAAAAAGCGACCCGCATTGCCACGGAGTTGGGATTTGGCGAAGACGAGGTGATGCAGATCTCGATGGCGGTGCGCGAAGGCGCGGTGAATGCGGTTTTGCACGGCAACGCATACGCTCCCGACAAGAAGGTGATTCTGGCCTTTCAGCGCACGCCTGAGGATCTGGTCATCACCATTCGCGATCAGGGCAAAGGCATTGACTTGGGCTGCATTCCGAATCCTCTGGCGCCGGAAAATCTGCTCAAGACTTCAGGACGCGGCATTTTTCTTATGCGTTCGTTCATGGACGTGGTGGAAATCCGCCCGTCCCAGACAGGCACGGAAATTAAACTGATCAAGCACGTCCACGGGCGATCCGCGGGCGTCAAGGAGGGGTCTCAGTGAGCATGAAACTTAGCACTCGGCAGGTGGACGGAGTCACCATTGTGGACGCCAGCGGCCGCATCACTCTCGGCGAAGGCAGCGTTCTGATGCGCGACACCGTACGCGACCTGCTCGCCAAGGGCAACAAGAAGATTGTCTTGAACCTGGGCGACGTCAACTACATCGACAGTTCCGGCATCGGCGAGCTGGTCAGCGCCTTCACCACCACTAAGAACCAGGGTGGCGAACTCAAGCTGCTCAACCTGACCAAGAAGGTGCACGACCTGCTGCAGATCACCAAGCTCTACACCGTCTTCGATGTGAAAGAGGACGAGACCGCCGCAGTCAAGGCCTTCAAGTAAGCTTCAGTCCGGATCTCGTCTCTGTCATCCTGACGAAGTGGAGTCCTCGGCGAAGCCGGGGACTCCCAAGGGAGGATCTCTGCACTTTGCCGGCGCTGCTAAGAACCCTTCAGGCTTCTTCCGCATGTCGCCGGTCCGATCCCGCATCGCGTTTGGCATCCAGAACGGTTAATGAATGTAATCGCCTGGTTTTCGTCAGTTACTTCCGATTTGCCCGTCAGAACGAAGCCGCTGGCGCGGCGGACGCTGCCGCGTGGGTAGGGCCGAGGTTCGTGGGTTTTGCCCTCAGATAAATTGTGGGTCACAAGGAGGTCCCTGTGACCCATCTACGCAAAATGATGCTGGAGGAACTCCAGCGACGTCATTACTCAGAGGCTACCACACAGCGTTACATTCGCTTCATCGAGCGGTTCGCCCAGCACTTCCACCGCTCGCCCGATCGCCTGGGACCGCAGCACATCCGCGAGTACCAAGCCCAACTCTTCACCGTGCACAAACTGACTCCCGGTTCGGTAACCAACCATCTCTGCGCCCTGCGTTTCCTCTACATCCAGACGCTCAAGAGGTCCTGGAGCATTGCCGACACTCCCTATCCCAAGAAGCGCTATCGCCTACCCACCATTCTCAGTCAGGAAGAAGTAACACAGCTCATCGAGGCTGCGCCGACTCCCTTCTATCGCACCATTTTGATGACCCTCTACGGCACCGGCGTGCGCCGCGCCGAGCTCACGCGCCTGAAGGTCAGCGACATCGATAGCCGACGAATGGTCGTGCACATTCAGGGCGGCAAAGGCGGGCAAGACCGCGACGTGATGCTCAGCCCCGCCCTGCTCGAGGAACTACGCGCTCACTGGCGACGCTTGCGCAAAAAGTCCGTCTGGTTATTTCCCGGCAACCGCTGGCACAGCGGCGATCACCCCACCGATACCAAGACTCCCTACCATGCCTGCGCCGCAGCCGCTCGCTGCGCCGGGATCAAGAAACGTGTCTATCCCCACGTGCTCCGCCACTGCTTCGCCACTCACTTGCTCGAATCTGGCGCCGACCTCCACACCATCCAGATCCTGTTAGGCCATCACGATCTGAAAGAAACCGCTCGCTATCTCCACCTCTCGCAACGGCACTTGCATGCCACGCCCAGTCCGCTGGATGCGCTGGTGCTGAAGAAAGGCAGGTCGTCCGAGGAGGAGTAAATGAGTCGGCCACAGTTCGAGGTGGCCGACATCATTCGCAGCGCAGGTACAGACTTCATCGAGCGAAACCGTTCGTGGCTCCGCTGGACCCACCTCAAGATCCTGCGGGCCATCGCGCGCTGTCGCACTGCTGCCCTCGGCGGCCATATCGATGAGTGCACCGGCTGCGGACATCGTGCCACCATCTCCTACAACAGCTGTCGCAACCGGCACTGCCCAAAGTGTCAGACCGGTGCGCGGGAACGCTGGATCGCGGCGCGTCGTCGTGAACTGCTGCCCACGCCCTATGTCCACGTCGTCTTCACCCTGCCGCCGCAACTGGCCGCGTTGGCCCTTCAGAACAGGAAACTCATCTATGGTTTGCTGCTCCGAGCCAGCGCCGAAACTCTGCTAGAAGTCGCGCGCAATCCCGCCCATCTCGGAGCCGAGATCGGCTTCTTCAGCGTGCTTCACACCTGGAACCAGAAACTCCAACTTCATCCTCATGTCCACTGTGTCGTTCCCGCCGGCGGACTCTCCCGCGATCACGCCCGCTGGATTCGATCCCACCCACGCTTCTTCCTTCCCATTGCCGTACTGCGGCGCGTGTTCCGCGGCAAGTTCGTCGCCGGCCTGAAGTTTGCCTTCGAACGCCGTCAGCTGCACCTGGCCGGAGAACTCGCACCGCTCACCCATCCCAAGTTCTTCGCTGCCTGGCTGCGTCCGCTCTTCCGCAAAGATTGGATCGTCTACTCCAAACCGCCCTTCGGCGGACCCGAGTACGTCCTGCAGTATCTCGGCCGCTATACCCACCGCGTCGCCATCTCCAACCATCGCTTGCTCGCATTGGTGGACAGACAGGTTACCTTTCGCTGGCGTGACTCTGCCGACCACAATCGGCAGAAAGTGATGACCGTCTCGCGCGATGAGTTTCTCCGTCGCTTCCTACTTCACCTGCTCCCCAAGGGCTTCGTCCGCATCCGCCACTTCGGCTTCCTCGCCAACCGAAGGCGCGCCGCCCTGCTGCCACAGTGCTTCGCCGCTCTTCACGCCATTCCACCGAAAAACGAATCGGAAACCTCGACCGCTCCTACAGCGCACCCGCTGTGGCGCTGTCCCAAGTGCGGCGGACCGATGGCCGTCGTCGAACGATTCACCGCGGCACAACTCCAACTTCGTTCTCCACCGCTCCTGGTCGCAGCTGCATGAAATCACTCGCCCACAACCCCAACTGCTGGCGCGCTTCAGCGCGCTCCGTCGAAGTGTGTCTCCGTCGCCGCTCGACACCTTCTTCATGCCCCAGAGTAGGTTTCGCTTCAACCGCCACTTCGCCCTTGCCCATGCCCGTCGGTTCCTCCGCCACGGACCTCGGCCACCCCGACAACCTCTACAAACCTCTCTTGCTCCATTCAATTTGCATAAGTACCGCGCCCGCCGCGCCAGCGGCTTCCTTCTGACGGCTTTTTCGAACGCGACGCCTCTCACCCTCTTTCAGCCTTGAGCACTCATCCCGGCGTCGCCTCCGAAAAAGCACTAGCGTTATCCGCCCAGAATGATGCCAAGTGCGGAAATCGTTTCCGACAAGCCGACTTCTCGGTAACCTATCGCGGTTCACGAGACGATAGCTCCGGGCTGCGCGGTGAAGCGTCGCTTAATACGGCAGTGCGGATGCCGTTTAGTGTCAGAGCAGGCCGCGGTGGCCAGTGTAGTTTTCGTCGACGTCCAGACCACGCTCCTTGATAACCTCGGCAGCCGCAGCCAGCGCGGTTGCAATGGCAGGATAGCCTACGTATGGCAGCGCCTGGATGAGAACTTCCTCGATTTCTTTCAATGTGAGGCCGTTATTGAGCCCGGCCCCCATGTGGATGGCGAATTCATGGGGCTGACGCATGGCAATCATGACGGACATCGCAACCAGGCTGCGGGAGCGCCTGTCCAGTCCGGGACGAGTCCAGATATCCGCAAAGACTTGGTCGACCGCGTAGGCCGCGATCGTGGCACCGAAGGTGTTTGAGTCAGCGGAAGAGCTGAGTTTTGCGGCCGCCTGGTCGCCCATCATCTCGCGGACTACATTGATTCCAGCTTCTCTATTCGTCATGATTGAGTCCTACTTATAAAGCTCAAGTGACTACTCCACCCCAAGACTACCCGAACGGCTCCAGGACCCATAAGACCATAAAACTGGCTTATCAGTGCTGATCTCCGAAGCACACCTTCGCCGACACTGGTCGAGATGATGGCTAGGATAGCTAGGAGCTGCAAGATGTGAAAAAATCAGCTAGGGCCGCGGCTGAACTCCCATAAATGTGGATAGCCCGCGGTGTTGTTGTCGGCGTTCATCCGCGTTCATGGGTACACCACTGGATTCGCCCTGGAAAGACTACGAGATGCGAAAAGGCTTTACAAGAAAACCAAAACCGGACGAGCCCGCGACGCGAGTCAAGAACTACATCACGCCGAGCGGACTCGAGCGCCTCAAAGATGAGCACCGGTTTCTGCTCACCAGGGAACGCCCGGCCGTGACGGAGGTGGTGGCGTGGGCTGCAGGCAACGGTGATCGCAGTGAAAACGCCGACTATCAGTACGGCAAGCGGCGGCTGCGCCAGATCGATGGGCGGATTCGCTTTCTCACAAAGCGAATCGAAGCCGCGGAAGTGGTGGACCCGGAAGCTCCGAGAGCGGGGCAGGCGGCGACGAGGGCATTCTTCGGAGCGACTGTGCGCTATGCCAATGCCGCGGGAGTGGAGCGAGTGGTGAGCATTGTTGGTGCAGACGAAATCGATCTCGACCGCAACCACATCAGTTGGGTGTCACCACTGGGGCGCGCGTTGATGAAGGCGGCATCGGGTGACAGCGTAGTCCTTCAATTGCCGGGCGGTACAGATCTCTTGACCGTGCTGGAAGTGTGTTACGAGCGTATTTCTGTGGAACCGTTCCGTGAACCACCTGGATCCGAGACCTCGGCAAAGGGACTCCTTCGCCGACGCTAGCCGGCACAATATACGCAGTCTACCGGGAGCACCAATGGCAGAGACGTTCGAAGCATACCGAACTCGAGTCCTAAGCTACCTTGGCGATCAGGAGCCCATCGGTGTCCAACAAGCCACCCCATCCCAGCTCGAGCGTCGACTGCGCGGTGTCGCGCCCCAGGAGTTGACCCGGCGTCCTGCACCTGAAAAGTGGTCAATCGCCGAGATCGTAGCGCACTTGGCGGACGCGGAGCTGGCGATGGGGTGGCGATTGCGAAACATGCTGGCGAATCCGGGCGTGGCCTTGACGTGGTGGGATGAGGCCGTATGGGCAGAGCGCTTGGGTTACGCGCAGCAAGAGGCGAGCCTTTCGGCGGCGGTTTTTCGGGCGCTGCGCGAGAGCAACCTGCGACTGTTGGAGTCGGTCCCGCGCGCGCGGTGGGTGGAGTTCTACGGAGTGCACGAGGTACGCGGACGGCAAACCGTCGAGGAGTTCGTCCGCTTGGAAGCGGCACACGACTTGAACCATCTTCGGCAGATCGACCGCATCTTGGGTGGGCCTATGACCGGAGAGTCGCAGGTGCAAGCGAGTCACTGAGACAGCATGGCAGACACCGTCCGTTCGCAAAGATGCCCAACCGCCGGTAGTGGTGCAGTTTGGCCTCGACACGACTTTGTCATCCTGACGAAGTGGAGTCCTCGGCGAAAGCCGAGGACTCCCGAGGAAGGATCTCAGCACTTTGCCGGCGCCGCTAAGAACCTTTTGGGCCTCTTCTGGACGTCGCCAGTTCGATCCCGCATAGCACATGGCATCCAGAACGGCCAATGACTGTAATCGCCTGGTTTCGACAACCATTGCCCCGTGTCAATATACCCATGTGTTGGGCAGCCACAGCACGAACAAGAAGACGCTACCTGTGACAAGCGCGATCCGCGCCCAGCCTCTTCCCACGAATGAACCAATGACGCCTACAGGGATAAGAATGTATCCCCAACGAACCCACGGCAACGCATACATCGATAGCTGGGCATGCCACGGATGTGCCATGAACCACCTGACTTGCGACAACTCAAAGAAGGAAACCGGCAGAGAAGCTAGCAGATAGACCGCAGTGATCAATGCCACTAACTCCCGCCACGTCGTCTGAGGCCCCCAAGTTTTCAGTAACAGAAGGAAGCCTGCCAAAATAGCCATGGCTGCTGTGAATAACAGCGCCCGCTTCAAGTTGTATGAGTGCGCAACCGCGCCGGGAAGGATCAAAACGACCACAACTGCCGCACTGCCCAACAGGAAGGTGGGGCGAACACGATAGTGCGAGATCGTTTGGCCGATCATTGGCTGAAATGTTAGGTCTAGAGGTAGCGCAAGTCAATGAAGGTGTGGAAGTTGCGGAGGCTCTGAAGCGTCAATTGGCGAAAAATCCCGATTACACTCATTGACCCCGGGGTCCGCGCATATGTTGTGAAGCAACCGCAACGCGAGCCGTTTGACCGTAAATGGACCGTGCTCGACTCGCACGTGCAATCGAGTCACTGAGACAACATGGCGGACGCCGTCGGTTCGCAACAATGCCCAACCGCGGCCAGAAATTCACAGGCCATCCCTGTGACATCTAACCTTGCCCCAAGCCTCCAACCCGCCCCATAATTGCCCCAGCAAAGAGAGCAAATTCGGAACAGGCAAAAAGGGACCACAGGGTCAAGAATCAATCCCTAACTCCTTTGTTATCCGGATTTTGACCCCTAACTCCTTTGCTCTGCGGATTTTACGGGGAAAAACCTGCTACCGCGATGATTCTAAAGAGGCGAGGGGGGAGGGGGGTACCCCGTTCGAAGAAGGTAAACAGTTACTAAACCGTGAACAATTCAGCCCCAACGCGAAGGCCGATGAAACTATTTTTTTTCCATCTCGAGAACGTCCTTTCTGGGTACTGGGTACCGGGTACTGGGTGCCTCTGCGCGATACTGTCAGCGACCCTGCTGTCCGCAACAGCCGCCGCCTCCGACTGCCTCCCCATCCGGGAAGCGAAACAGCACGTCGGAGAAACGAAGTGCGTGACCGGAAAAGTCTTGCGCGTGAAAGTCGGCGCCAGAGGCGTCCACTTCGTCGATTTCTGCGAAGATCAAATGGCTTGCCCGTTCACAGTCGTGGTCTTCCCTCATGACCTCAAAGATGTGGGCGACGTCAGACGCCTGGCGGGACAAATGATTGAGATTCGCGGCCCAGTAAAACTCTACGACGGCCGCGCCGAAATCATCCTCAACCGCATCAGCCAACTGATCGGCGGCTCAACTCTGATTCCGCCGTTGCCTAAGAATTACGACGTCGAGAAACAAGGCCACTACAGTGCCGGCAGAATGCATCCTCCCAAGAAACCCGCAAAAACTTACGCTCAGCCCAACTCCACCGCAACCTACGGCAACGAATCGGATGTAGGAGGAGATCCGCCACAGTGAACTTCTGGTAAGGGAATTTGTGATTTGGTAATCGCGTAATTTTGTAATTTGAAAAACAGATGTCTTATCCACAGCAAGATTTGCGAGATCGAACAAAGGCATTCGCAGTGCGGATTGTGCGGGTATACCGTTCATTGCCTTACAGGACCGACACTCAGGTGTTGGGAAAGCAACTAATACGTTGCGCGACAGCGGTCGCTGCGAACTACCGGGCCGCAGGTCGGGCCAGGTCAAGGGCGGAATGGGTCGCGAAAATCGGCATCGTTGTAGAAGAGGCAGACGAAACAGTGTTCTGGCTCGAGATGCTCTCCGAGTGCGAAATCGTACCGCTTTCGAAAATCGAGTCGCTACTGGCAGAAGCCCAGGAGCTGACCGCGATCTTCACGGCATCGCGCAGAACTGCCCGATCCAATGGATAACGAAATTACAAAATTACCCGATTACCAGATTACAAAATGAGATCACACCATTCCCTTCCGCAACTCTTCCAGCGGATACCGCGTCCCGCGCCAGATGATGCCATCATTCCACAGGGCATGGCACATGGAGAGCAGCAACGTATACACAAACAGGACAGTGCTCACGGGATGCAGCAGGAAATAATAAGCCGGAACCCCCGAGCGCCACGACATGCCCACATAAATTGAAAACATCGATGCCAACGCGATGGCGTAAGGCAAGCGCTCCCAGCCGTGCGCAAGCCACACTCCGAGAAAGGGCATCAGATTCAGGAAGGCCAGGCCGAATGCCGAGATCAGCGTGCGCCACCACTGGAAAGACAACACGGCGAAAAAGTTCTTGGTCAGATTCTCGACCACCCCTCGCGCGCCGCGCGCCCAGCGGATCGAAATCAGATCCTCGCCAAAAACATTGCGCTGCGCGAAGCCCGCGTTCTTTACCACTTTGCCCAGCTTCATGTCGTCGAGCACTTCCATGCGCAACGCCTCGTAGGTTCCCACCGCCTCATACGTGCTGCGGCGAATCAGGTTGAATGCGCCCACTCCCATGTGGTCTTTCGACTTCGGGTCAGCCACCTTCCATGGCCGGTGACCAAAAACAAACATAGTCTGAAAAAAAGCAATCATCATGAACTCGCCCGGCCGCTTCATGATCATCTGCGGAAACACCACCACATGGTCAGCATGCTCGGCTTCGGCATAAGCCAGAGCGCGCCGCAGCGAGTCCGGCTTGAACTGCACGTCGGCGTCGGTAAACAAGAGCCAGTCGCCTTTCGCCTCATTCGTCGCCGTCCACATCGCATGCGTCTTGCCGAGCCATCCCGCGGGCAATTCGCGGTGATGAATAACCCGCAGGCGATCATGCACGGCGGGACGAGCTGCAACGCTCTCCATAATCTCGCCCGTGCGGTCGGCGGAGCGGTCGTTGACCGCAATCACTTCATAGTTGTCGTAATCGAGTTCGAGCAGGCGAGTTAGAGATTGCTCGATGTCCCGTTCCTCGTTGCGCGCCGGCACGATAATCGAAACCATGGGATTGCCGGATGCAGCGACCGGATTGCGATTCCATTCAGGTTTCGTGATGTTGGCGACGCTGGGCATGCCGATCGCAGCGTCGATGATGCGAGAGAACCAGGCCAGCGCGAGAATCGTTCCTGCAATCCAGTGAAAGTAATGCATCCCGGCTAGGTCTTCCCTGCCTCAAGAGCGGCGCCACTCACGGCTGGCGCGAATTTCATCCCGTAAAACAGTATGACAGCAGAGATCACCATGGCGATAACCGGCAGGATGAACGCGGCCTGGAGCGAGCGCCGGTCCGCAACCCAGCCCATCATGGTGGGCGAAGGCACGTCGCCCAAGATGTGGATGATGAAAATGTTCACCGCCAGCGCGGTAGCGCGAATGTGAGCATCGACGGAGTTGATCACCGCTGCGTTCAGCGGCGCGGTGTTGAGCAGAAGAAAAAACGCGGCGAGCGCGATGGCAGGAATCATGGCGCTGCCCTTGACGAACAGCGCCACAATCATCACCGGGACTCCGAGCGCCATGCTGGCCGCTGAAACCAGATAATAAGAACTCTTCAGGCGGGGCAGCAGATAGTCCCCCAGCCATCCGCCCGCCAAGGCGGCGACAATTCCGTCTACGACAATAATCAGGCCGAACGTAAGGTTCGCTGCCTCCAGCGTGTAGTGACGCTCGCTGTAGAGGAACTGCGGCATCCACACTTGGATGCCGCCTAGAGAGAACGTCATAGCCGCCATGCCGAGCGTGGAAGTCAGGAACGCAGGATTGCGGGCTAACCCGAACAACGTTGTCCGCTCCGGAGTGCCTTTCAGCGAGTCAAATTGCCCGCGCTCTGGCTCTTTGAGAAACATGACGGCGATCGCCAGCAGGAATCCTGGACCGGCCGCGATATAGAACGGGAACCGCCAGCCATACTGCGGAGCCAGATAGCCTCCCAGCAAATATCCCGCGGCCGAGCCCACCGGAATCGCCAGATAGAACACGCCGAGAATCCGGCCGCGTTTCTTTTCCGCGAAAAGATCGGCGACGAACGTCGGGGCAATTGTTACGAATGTTGCTTCGCCAATTCCAACCAGCGTGTGGCGAATCAGCAGCTCTGTGTAGTTGTGAGTGAAAGCGGTGAGCAGGGTGAGCCCGCTCCAGAAGATCGCACCCAGTACGATGATGAACTTGCGCGAATAGCGGTCGGCCAGCGGACCGACGAACGGCGCGGCCACCATGTAGAACCCTAGGAATGCGCTGGTGAGGTAGCCGATCTGCGTCTTGGTAAGGTGGAACTCGTCCTGCACAAGCGGTTGCACCGCGAACAGCACGTTGCGGTCCGCGTAGTTCAGTAGATTGAGCGCCGTGAGTACGATCAGCGCCGTGCGGGGTTGCAGTTTCGCGGAGGTCACGGTCGAGCGAATATAGCACGGACGCGGACCGCGGGTTTTGCGGAAGGAGAGTCGAGCTGCGCTCGACGGACAGCCGAGGGCGGCTGTCCCCACATTGGATCTCCGCTAATTGAGACCGTGCCCGACCAATTGACAAAGGCGACAATTGTCGCTATCATAGACGACAAATGGTTAACGAGTTGCGCGCGGTGGTGAAGGAACTCGGCGGTCGAACGGTTCTCGGACGCAAACTCAATAACCAGCGCGACCTTTGCGAGGCCGTCCGCACCGGTTTCCCTGCTGCCGTGGTCGAGCAGCTGATGCAGGCTTCCGGTCTTACACTCAAGGAGTTGGCCGATGCCCTGGACCTCTCGCCTCGCAGCCTGCAGCGCAGGCGCCGCAGTGGACGGCTGGCTCGCTTCGAATCCGATCGCCTTTACCGCCTGGCCCGTATCGTCGCCCTGGCGCAGCACAGTCTCGGCGACCGCCAGAGTGCCGCGCGCTGGCTGAAGCGTGCTAATCGTGCGTTGGGCGGCGCCGCTCCCATCAGCGCCGTGGACACGGAATTGGGAGCTCGTGAGGTTGAAAACGTGCTGGGACGGATCGCCTACGGCGGCATCAGTTGAGGCGTGTCTCTTGAGGAAGGTTTACCGCGTGCTGCGCAAGTTGTATGCGCGCTCGCCGGTGGATGGTGAAGGCGCTTATCTTTACGGCGGGCGCTGGTCGAGTCCGGGCACTCGCCTGGCGTACACCTCCGAGCACCAATCCCTGGCGATGCTCGAGTATTTCGTTCATCTCGATCCGGACGACGCGCCGCCGGATCTGGTTCTGGTCACTGCTGGACTTCCCAGCGATCTGCCGGCCAAAGTGATCGCGGTCGATGATCTTCCATCCTCGTGGCGGAGCTCCCCGGCGCCCGCAGAGCTTGCCCGCATCGGAGATGAATTTGCAGCTGAGGCCAAACACTGCGTTCTGGTTGTGCCCTCAGCCCTGGCTCCGCACGAAAACAACTGGCTGCTGAATCCACGGCATCACGACTTCCGCAGAGTGGTTGTGCATGGCGTCGAACCGCTGAGCTACGATCCGCGTATGTTTGCTTCGCAACGCCGCAGACCGCGAAAGGGCTGAGAGTTTCCCCACTTATTTTTTTTCCCGCGGCCACCGCGCTACGACTGTCGTCGAGATCCCGCCGCGCGGACGGAAATCTCCTTTTACCTCGGCCCATACTGGCTTCGCCCACCGCACCACATCTTCCAGTACGCGGTTCACGACGTTCTCCTGAAAAATCCCAAGGTTGCGGTAGCAGTGCAAATATTCTTTGTACGATTTGAGTTCCAGGCAGACTTTGTCAGGCTGATAACGCAGCGTGATCACGCCAAAATCGGGCAGGCCCGTCTTCGGACACACGGAGGTAAACTCCGGATTGTCGATCACGATTTCATAACCGGGAAACTGATTCGGCCAGGTTTCAATCTCTGGAAACTCGGCGTCGAGCCCGGCGGCGGCGTGCTCGGGCGTGTAGCGGCGGGGTTTCGGCATAGGAGCATTGTAGCGTTTGAGGGCGGGGCGCGCGCGTCAAGCCCCACAGAACGCTCGAACCTAGTCGCTCGCATCCACCCCTGGCTCCCCGCATCTAACCAAGCAACGGCTTAGGCCGCGGCGCGTTCTTTCGCGGCCGGGTGAGTGGTAAATTAATCCTTGCAGTTGTGCCCGCCGCAGCCTAAAAGATAACGAGTTGGCAGGAACCAACCACAATTCGAACGGACGTCCTGCGAGCAAGCGCCGTACCTGGCTGAGTCTCGGAGCTATTGCGGTCGCGCTCGCCATCATCCCGGTCTTCACGCGTCCCGGGCCCCTGCGGGTTCGTACCACCACAGTCGAACGCGGACCGATCCGCAGCCTGATCTCCACCAACGGCAAAGTCGAACCCATCCGCAACTTCGAGGCACATTCCCCGGCCGCCACCACGGTGAAACATTTGTTCGTAAAAGAAGGCGACCACGTTCGCCAGGGTCAACTGCTGTTGCAGCTCGATGATGCCGACCTGCGCAGCCAGGCCGCCCGTGCCCAGGCGCAAATAAAAGCAGCGCAGGCCGATCAGGCCGACGTCGATACCGGCGGTACCCGTGAAGAAATGCTCACACTCGATGCCCAGCTGATCAAAGCGCGCAGCGCGCGTGACACAGCCCAGCGCAATCTGGACGCTCTTCGCCGGCTCCAGCAACAGGGCGCAGCTTCGGCCGGCGAGGTCAAGCAGGCCGAAGACGCATTGCGCCAGGCCCAGGCCGACGCTACTCTGCTCGAGCAGAAAAAGAAAGACCGTTACTCCCGGCCAGAGGTCGCGAGGGTTCAGGCTCTGGGAGCGGAAGCCGAGGCCGCCTATGACGCCGCCGAAGATGCTCTCCGCAAATCCAGTGTGCGCGCTCCTTTTGACGGCATCGTCTACGCTCTGCCGGTCAAGCAGGGCGCCTACGTGCAGACGGGTGATCTGTTGTTGCAGGAAGGCGATCTTTCGCACATGCTGGTGCGCGCCTTCGTCGACGAACCTGACATTGGCCGCCTCGCCGCGGGAGAAAAAATCGAAGTCACATGGGATGCCTTGCCCGGCCGCATCTGGAGCGGAGTTGTCAGCACCGTTCCTTCCACCGTGAAACTTCGCGGCGCACGCAACGTCGGCGAAGTCACCTGCACGCTCGACAACCATGATCTGCGCCTGTTGCCGAACGTCAATGTGGGCGTCACCATCATCACTGCCGAGCATAGCGGAGTGCTTACGCTGCTGCGCGAGGCTGTTCGCATGGACGACACCAAGCCCTACGTTTACCAGGTCGTCGACGGCGAACTGAAGCGGCGTGAAGTGGAAGTCTCTCTCCAGAACCTCACCCAGGTCGAGATCACGGGCGGACTACCCGAGAATGCCGTAGTAGCCCTGTCCTCGGCCGATGCCAACAAGCCCTTAGTCGATGGCGCCCGGGTAAGAGTGGTCCCCTAGCCCATGCCGTGGATTAACAGCGATCGTCATCCTGACGACGACTTTTGTCATTCCGAACCGGGCGACTGCGAGGCTTGCCCTGAGCGATGCCGAAAGAAACCTCATTTTACGGTCGCGCCCAAGGCTCGCCTGCATGTCGTGCTCTTATCGTTGATCCTGCTCTTGCCGATCGTGAATGCCGCCGAATCACCTGAAGCCCTTCTCGAGGCTGGCCGCGTCGATCAGGCGATGAATATTCTGGAGCAGCAGATCCGCGCGGCTCCCACCGCGGAAGCCTACAACCTGCTCTGCCGCGCTCATCTCGAACTCGACAACTGGGACGCCGGCATCTCCGCTTGCGAGAAGGCTGTCACCCTGGCCCCCGACAACGGCCTCTATCACCTCTGGCTGGGCCGCATCTACGGCGAGAAGGCCGATCGCTCCGGTTTTCTCAGCGCCGCTGGCCTGGCGGGGAAGGTTCGCTCGGAGTTCGAACGCGCCGTCGAGCTCTCTCCCAACAGCTGGGAGGCCCGCACCGACCTCGCCGAGTTTTACCTGGAAGCTCCCGGAATTGTTGGCGGCGGCAAAGACAAAGCGCGCGCCCAGGCTGAATTCCTCGTCCGACTCAATCCGTCCATGGCGCACTGGGTCAAGGGGCGCATTGCCGAGAGAGAGAAAGAACCGGCCGCCGCCGAGCAGGAATTCCGCGCCGCCGTCACTGCGAGTCAGGGCGGCGCTCGTGCCTGGCTGAATCTTGCTGGATTCTATCGCCACGCTAACCGCTTCGACGAGATGGAGCAGGCCCTTCACAGCATGGAGTCGAGCCGCCTCGATCATCCCGGAGCGTTTATGGATGGAGCCAGTATGTTATTTCGCGCGGATCGCGATTATCCTCTGGCTATTAAGCTCCTGCGCAGTTATTTAGCCTTCTCCAACACGGTTGAGGAAGCTCCGGTTTTCAAAGCCCACTACTTGCTCGGCGAGTTGCTTGAGAAACAAGGCGACGGCCCCGCCGCCGCCGAAGAGTACCGCACTGCACTCTCCATGGCTCACAGCTTCCGCCCAGCCCAAGATGCCCTGAAGCACGTAACCCGATAAGAGCGGGGGTGCTTCTGTCGATAGGCTTGACAAGATAGGAACCGCGTACACTTTGGACGCTAAGATTTGCCAGTGCTTCCAGGAGTGATCATGCCCGAAAGGTTGCCGATGCTATTGCGGAGTTTGCTCAAAGTTTGAGATGCCAGAGTGCCGAGCGGATTCCCTTTCTCCTCGGCATCGCTGAATCCCGCTTTTTCCATCTGCTTGGCGGCGGCGCTGAATCGTTTGAAACTGATCTCGTCCATGTCAATGAAGCGGAAAGCCTGCGCCAGAGGCATGCCATCCGCTCCGCAGTGCATGAATTCGATTTGGGCCGTCACTTTGCCGAACACCGTGCCTAAATCCATTTCCCCCATCGTTCCTTCAGGAATAGGACCGTTGGTAAGAACGGCGGAACCTCCGGTAAGCGAAAGCCGCCGGATTACTCCAACATGTTTCTTGGCATCTACGGTGAATAACGCCCGCTCGTTGTTAGGGACACGAATGCGCGGCGGGCGACTATGCCGGTTGGGCTTCTCGGACTTCTTGGGCATTACAACCAGCATTACAACTAGATCGGGTTCGGTCAATGTTACCTAAGTTCTGAGAGTAATCCCCAAGCTGAACTCACAACCCCAGGTCGCGCCCACGCACCGCGTTGGCTCCTGCATCGCCGCCCATCAGGAAAAAGCGGCCGCCAAGCGCCTTTTATCGCCGAGGCTTCGACACTTCGTCTTCCGTCCTTGCCTGTTTATGTTAACTGTGGTTAACTAGGAATGATAATCACTGGTTAATAACTGATAGCGTTTGATTCTTTGCCATTCCGGGCAGAGACGTGGGGCATCCATGGCACGGGCAGCGAACTTTGTTTTGCTTTTAGTGACGGTGGCGTGTTTCCTTCCGGCGAAAGCGCTGGCACAAGGAGAAACCACCAGTGCCATCGTTGGCCAGGTGCGAGACACAACCGACGCGGTGGTGCCGGGCGCCGCTGTCACCGTCACGAATCACGAGACCGGCCTGAAGCGCAGTGCCCGTACCGATGACGCGGGACGCTTCAACTTTCCGCAGCTAAAGCCGGACACCTACTCGGTTAGAGCGGAATCGCAAGGCTTCGCACCGGAGCAAAATGACAATGTCATTTCTGGACTGGGACAGAAGCAAACTGTGGATTTCACCCTCAAGGTGGCGCGCTCCAATGAGGTGGTTGAGGTGAGTAGCGAGGCCCCACTCATCAATCCAGAAAACGCCAACACATCCACGACCCTGACTGCTCCGGCACTGGAGGACCTGCCGAATCCAGGAGGCGACCTGACTTACCCTCTACAGTTTGCTCCCGGAGCCCTGATCAATACGGCTGGCAGCGGCAACGATTTTGTTGGCGGCACCAACGGGTACGGCAACGTGGAATTCAACGGGTTGCCCGCCCTCTCCAACGGCTACATCGTCGACGGACTGGAAACGAATGACCCGCTCACCAATCTCAACAGCGGCCTCTCAACCAACCTTGTCCTGGGACTGAATTCGATCTCAGAAGTAACTGTCAACACACTTTCCTATTCCGTGGATCAAGGACGGTACGGAGCATCGCAGGTCAACTATGTCACCAAGTCCGGGACGAATCGGTTTCATGGGAATCTCTATGAACTGTGGAATGGTTCTTTGCTGAATGCGTCGGACTACTTCACCAACGCGACGCCCGGAAACCGAAAGCCGGGAGCGACCGTGAACCATTTTGGAGGCAGTGTCGGCGGGCCGATCGCACGCGACAAACTGTTTTTTTTCTTTGATAGCGAGTGGGTGCGGATAGCCCTGCCCATCGTCACACCCACGATTGTTCCGAGCCCGGCATTCCAGCAATACGTGCTGCAGCAACTTCCTTCTACCTCAGTCCCGTTCTATCAACAGGTGTTCTCCCTGTATCAAAACACCAGCGGCACACCGACGGCGATACTCGGATGCCCGCTCGGCGCCGCCGGAGATGGTTGCGCGAACCGGCAGAGCGTCTCCCATTCCAGCGACGACCACGAACAGGTGCAGACGGCCCGGGTCGACTACAACATCAACCGGAAAGATACGGCTTGGTTTCGACTTCAGTCAGATACCGGTCTGCAAGCCGCGTGGACGGACCCTATAAACCCCGTGTTCGATGCGTTTTCGCCGCAACCTCTCTATTCTTTCGCGTCAGGACACACGCACGTGTTCTCGCAGAACCTGGTGAACTACTTCAATCCCGCGTTCTCCTGGTATGAGAGCCTGTTCGGACCAAGCAACTTGCAGCGGACACTTTCGGCGTTTCCGATTGTGTTGCAGGGCACCGGCGCGAATGCCTTCACGCCCATCGGAGGCCTGGACAACACCTGGACTCAAGGCCGCCGCGCATCCCGCTTTTTCATCAACGACAACGTCGCCTGGAGTCGCGGCGCTCATGAACTTCGCTTCGGAACCAATACCCGTATCTTCCGCCTGAACGACTACGACTTCGGAGAAGGCACGGTTCCGACCGTAACCTACGCGAATTTGCAGCAATTTATAAGCGGAGTGGCAAACACCGCATCGCAGACATTTCCTTCAAACCCAAATGAACCGTTCAACTTTCTCAATCTCGATGTTTACGCGCAAGACACCTGGAAAGTAACTCGCAAACTGACCTGGACGTTCGGCCTGCGCGACACCTTCAACTCCAATCCGCTGAATCCTCACGATCAAGTCGCGCGCCTTCGCGGCTCTTTCAGTTCCATCTCTCATGATGTCACTCAACCGCTGAACCAGACCATCCAGACGCATCTCAGTCATCTTTTTTCATCTACACCAATCGCAATTCTGCAACCGAGGACCGCAATCGCATGGCAGTTTGAGCCAAAATCCGTGCTCCGCAGCGGCTTCGGAATTTTCAGCGACATCTTACCGGGCACGGTGGCTGACTTGATCGGCACGAATCCGCCCTACGATAAATCGTTCCAGGGAGGAGTGCTTGGCACTGTGGGCGGTACGGCGATAGCGCCGGGAGCGCCCAACAGCGCAGTGGGTGCGCTCGTCGCCGCGAATCAGACTTTTACTTCGGGATTTCCCCAGGGCCTGCCCTCGCTCCCGCCAGTTGCGATCACGGCCATTCCAGATGGCAAACTCGATGCCCCGTACTTCATGGAATGGAGCCTCGGGATGGAACATCAGTTTGGAGCGACGGCTAGTTTGCAAGCGCAGTATGTCGGAACGCGCGCCGTGAACCAGCCGTACTCAACCCAAGTGAACGGTTACCAGACCGTATGCCAGGGTTGTTTTGCGCCGTTCCCCTACATGCAGCCGACCGATGCGCGATTCGGCGCGGTGACGCAGTTCTCCACCGGCGCGAATAGCCACTACAACGGTCTTCAACTAACCGCGATGAAGCGGCTCAGCCATGGCCTGCAAGGGCAAATCAACTACACCTGGAGCCGTTGCATGGATACGGTCTCGAATGGAGGATTCCTCTCGTTTTCCGCAGGAGGGATTCTCTCACCTTTGCCCGGAGACCTGTCCCGCGATTATGGCCCGTGTGACTATGACATCCGGCACAATTTCAACGCGCAGTATGTGTATCAGTTGCCGGTCAGAGTGCGCAGTCGTTTGCTGAGCTACGCGCTGAACGGCTGGCAGATTTCTGGAACGGCGTTCTGGCACAGCGGAGTTCCGTTCTCGGTGCTGAGCACGCCCTACTCAGCGGCCAATCCGGGCACTGGGCGGCCAGAGGGAATTGTGCAGGGCAGTGGGCCGCAGTTTGCTAGCGTTGTTCCGGGCGTGCCGCTGTATATGCATCGTCCGATTCCGGGCGTAACGCAAGGGGGGACGCTGCAATGGCTCAATCCGGATGCTTTCGTATCGGCGGTCGATCCCAGTACCGGATCCTGCTATGGCGGCGACAGCGCGCAGAATTGCCAATTCGGAAACCTCGGCCGTAATGCATTGCGTGGTCCTGATTTTCTCTGGAGTGACTTCTACCTGACAAAATGGTTTCCCTTGAGCGAGCACGTGAAGCTGCGGTTTGAGGCGCAGTTTTTTAATGTTTTCAACCACCCGAATTTTGCCCTTCCAAACATGGTTCAGGCCGGCATTCCAGGAAATCCTTCCACGCAGAGTGGATTCGGAGCCCTCACGTACACCACTTCTCCACCGACCGGCTTGCTGGGTGTCGGGCTGGGTGGCGATAGCAGCCCCCGCATGATCGCCTTTCAGGCGCGGGTTGAGTTCTGAGGGTACACGGCGATTCTGGATGGTGGTCGGCTAACAAAAAGCTATCTGGTTCCCACGGCGAAATTAGTCCCCGCGGTCGGCATTGAGGAGGCGATCCGCGCGCGTGATCACGGCGCCGTTGGAACCGACTCACCCTTATCATTTCTCTCGCATAAGATTGCCCGTAGAATCTTCCCAGCCACTATGAAACCGAATACCACGAAGGTTGAGACGTTACCGCGGAGAACCATCACACGGAGAACCATAACAATGACAATCGAATCCTGGGGTAGCCGATCATGGAGTAGCGCGCGCATTCATCGATTCTTATTCGCGGTGCTCGTCCTCTTGCCCGCTTACCTGCTGGCCGAGCCGGTCACGCTCCACCAAGCGGTCGAACTCGCGCTGAAGCATGCCACCGGCATGAGCATCGCGGCCGACGAGCAGCAGCATGCCGCCGCCAGCTACCGCGAACTCCGCAATAGCTATATTCCCCAGCTGACTGCGGGAGCCGGAATCGGCTGGTCCGACGGTTTTCCCCTCAGCCTCGAAGGCGCCGCGCCTTCGCTCTTCAACGTAACCGCGCAGTCGGCTCTGATCAATCCCGCCTTAAAGGATTTCATTCGCGCCGCGCAATCCGACATTGTGGTCAGCAGCCTCCAAACCAAAGACCAGCGCAATCAGGTCATCCAGGACACCGTGTTGAGCTATGCCGAACTGGCGGGATGGGAGCAGCGTCTGAGCCATCTGCGCGAAGCCATGGCCGCCGCAGAACAGATGGAAAGAGCCATCGCGGAACGTGTAAAGGAGGGTGTTGATAGCGAAATCGACGGCAGCAAGGCGCGCTTGTCAGTCGCACGCGTCCGCCTGCGCATGGCCGAAGCTTCCGGCTCCGCCGATGTTCTCCGCGAGCATCTTTCCCGGCTCACCGGATTGCAAACGGCCTCTCTCGAAATCGATCCCGATTCGGTGCCGGCTCTTCCCACGCCAAACGTTGAAGTGGATTCCTTGTCCAGGGCCGCGGACGGGAGTCCAGTAGTTCAGGCGGCTGTGGAGCATGCGCGCGCACAGTACTTGCGGGCTAAAGCGGAACACCGCTCACTATGGCCCAGCATGGATTTTGCCGCCCAGTACGCCAACCTCGCCACCTACAACAACTACGATCACTATTATCAGCCCGGAAGTTTTCAGCCTAACAACGCTACCGTCGGTGTGGCTATCCATCTTCCTTTCCTTAACTATGCGCAGCACGAGCGAGTCAAAGAGGCCGAGTCGGAAGCCCGCAAAGCCACCCAGCAGGCGGAAGCGGCCCGCAACCAGGTCTCGGAAGAGACCTTGCGCTTACAGCGCTCCGTCACTCAGATGCAAGCCGCACGCGACGTGGCCGAACTCGAATACGAGATCGCCCAGAGTAATGTGCAAGCCACTCGCACCCGTATGGACTCCTCCACCGCCACCATTCATGATCTCAGTGATGCCGAAGCTCAAGCCAGCGAACGCTGGATCAAGGTGCAGGATGTCACCATCGAACTGGAACGCAGCCAAGTTGAACTTCTGCGCGCCTCCGGAGATCTGGAACACTGGGCCCTCGGAGCCAAATAGTCAGCCGATGCCTGTTTTCCTCCATTCGCTGCATCAAACCCGGCGTTCGACGACGAACCTGCATAAACACTGGTTTTTCAATACATAAGCGGGCTTCGGATGATAAAATTAAGGCTCACCCAATATGCCTCTTAAAACCTTATTCCTGAATCCGCCTTCTTTTGAAAACTTCGACGGGGGGGCCGGCTCCCGTTGGCCCGCCACCCGCGAGATCGAATCATACTGGTACCCTGTGTGGCTGGCTTATCCGGCCGGGATGCTGGAGGGGGCTCGGTTGCTGGATGCGCCTCCGCACTATATTTCGGCTGAGCAGACCATTGAGATTGCCAAGGACTATGAGTTTCTTGTTCTGTTCACCTCGACCCCCGGTTTCCCGGGCGACATCGGCTTGGCCCGCGCCATTAAGGCGGGCAATCCGAAAATCAAGATTGCTTTTGTCGGACCGCATGTGAGTGTGCTGCCGGAGAAGTCGCTGCGCGATTGTCCGGCGATCGATTTCGTGGCCCGTAAAGAGTTTGATTACGCCGTGGTTGACTACGCCAAAGGGAAGCCTCTGGAAGACATTCCCGGCGTTTCGTTCCTGAAGGATGGCCAAGTCATACACAATCCGGATGCGCCGCAAATCCAGGATCTGGATGCGCTTCCGCATGTCACCGACATTTACAAGCGCGATCTCGACGTGACCCGTTACAACGTGCCGTTCTTACTGAACCCCTACGTTTCTCTTTACACCACGCGGGGCTGCCCGGCGCAATGCACCTTCTGCCTGTGGCCGCAGACTTTGAGCGGACATCCCTGGCGCAAGCGCTCCACCGACGACGTGGCCGCCGAAATGGCGAAGGTCAAGCAATACTGGCCGGAAGTGAAGGAATTCTTTTTCGACGACGATACGTTCAACATCCAGAAGGCGCGGACCATCGAGCTGTGCGCCAAGCTGAAGCCCCTCGGCCTGACGTGGTCCTGCACTTCGCGCGTCACTACCGATTACGAAACCCTGAAGGCTATGAAGGAAGCCGGGTGCCGGCTGCTCATCGTGGGTTACGAATCCGGCGACCAGCAGATTCTGAAGAACATCAAGAAAGGTGCGACCGTCGAGCGCGCGCGGCAGTTCACTAAAGATTGTCACAAGCTGGGGCTGGTCATCCACGGCGATTTCATCATGGGACTTCCGGGCGAGACTCACGAGACCATCAACACCACGATTGCCTTCGCCAAAGAGCTGGACGTCGAAACCATTCAGGTTTCTGTGGCCCACGCCTATCCCGGCACCGAACTCTACGACTACGCAGTGAAGAACGGATTCATGGTCGGCGACAACAAGATGGTCGACGAGGGCGGCCACCAACTGGCGCACATTCAGTATCCGGGACTGCCGGCTGATGAAATTCTTTCCGCCGTGCATCGGTTTTACGATGAGTATTATTTCCGGCCCAAGGCGGTGTTCCGCATCCTGAGGAAGGCGGCCTTTGACAGCAACGACCGCAAACGCCTTTACAAGGAAGCCAAGACCTTCTTGAAGCTGCGTGCGGCGCGCAACAAACTGGTCAAACAGCATAGCGACGAAGCCGCCGCCGAATTAGCCAAGGCCTGACAGTGATGCGCGCCAAACGCGCGAGTTAGCATTCTCGCAAAGGACGGGAGAATGTTCGCGCGTCGCGCCCAGATCCTTCAGCGCTAAAGGCAGGCGCTTCAGGATGACAATCAGAAATTACTACCGTCTAAACCTCCAGTGAACTTTCGCAAGTATCTTGTGCTGGCCGGAGTCACGGTCTTTGCCGCGGCCGGAGATTCCATGCTTTCACATGGGATGAAGCAAACCGGCAACATCTCCCTGAGTCACCTGCGAGGCGTGATCTTTGCCGTGCTCAATCCCTGGGTCGCGGGCGGAATTCTTCTTCTGCTCGCGTTTTTTGCCACTTACATGACGGCGCTATCCTGGGCCGATCTCACTTACGTTCTGCCGGCAACCTCGTTCGGCTATGTGCTCCTTGCCCTGGTTGCCAGATTTGTGCTGCACGAGCACGTCAGCCCGCTGCGCTGGCTGGGGATTGCTTTGATCACCGGAGGCGTGGGGTTTATTGCCGGTGGGCCGGAGCTTACGAAGCATCCTCATACCGAGGAGCCTGCGAATAAGGCATGCGCCTTGGCGCCGTCCCCACGCTTCGGCGAGGCTCAGGGCAAGCTTCTCGCAAAGGACGCGAGAAATGGGGCGCCCGAGGTCGAAGTATGACAGGCATTTACACCTGGAGCGCGATCCTCGCCATCGTCTTCGCCTCCGTAATCGGCGACGTGCTTCTGGCTCGCGCCATGAAGCAGGTCGGGGACGTCGGCGCGCTGTGGCGCCGAGCCGGACTCGGTGTCGTGATCGCCCGGACGCTGGGCAATCCCAACTTTCTCTTCGGCGTCACCGCCATGGCCGTGGCTTTCTTCAGCCTGTTGTTTGCGCTTTCCTGGGGAGACGTGAGCCTGGTCGCTCCCGCCGCCGCTTCCCTCACCTTCATCGGCAACGCCGTTGCGGCTAAAATCTTTCTGCATGAAAAAGTCGATCGGCGCCGGTGGATTGCGGCTGGTCTCGTAGCGGCGGGAGTGGCGCTGCTGGCGGGGTGAAACTGTAATTCCGATTCGGGCCGAAGACCCGGCAAGAACCTGCCCTGAGCGGAGCCGAAGGGAACCTGGTTTCCCTCCGCGGATAAGATACGCATGCGTGGCGTGGGCTTCGATTCCTTCGCACGGAAGGCGAAGGATGGACCACCCGACCAGTCCTCAGTTAGTGAGATCTCCTAGTTATAACAGTCATCTCCGAGATTTGCTTACGAACCGACACTGTTACCTGATCGGGCCAGAATATGCACGTGCTTCTGGTCCACCAGAAAACGGCGGCCGGAAGACGCAAGAAAGTGCCACGCGGTTCCAGAAAACTCTGATAAAACTAGGTGACGATTCGCGACAACGAGTTCGCCGAAAGCATTTAGATAATTTGACCACCATCAAACGAATTGCGGCTTCCCCGTTGATTATTTTCGGGGCGGCATTCTTGACGCGTCTGGCCAGCGCCGCGTTTATCCTCTCTCGGTACTCTGGGCCTCAACTTTTGTTTGCGGCCAATGAACCGTCACATATAGCAGCGGCGCTCGCCTCTGGCTTGGGGTTTTCATCCCCCTACGACAACGCCCCGACTGCGGCAACCGCCCAGCAACCTCCGCTATATCCGTTAGTGTTGGCTGGCGTATTCAAGGCATTCGGAATCTACACGGTGCAGTCGGCATGGGCGGCGGTGTTAATCAATGTGCTGGCTGGTGCGGTCACTGCCCTATTGCTTTACTACGTTGGAAGACTTCACTTCGGTGAAACGGTTGGCATTTCGGCGGGATGGCTTTGGGTAATTCCATGGATGTATCGAATCCGAACATTCGTGGTGAGTCTGACGAATGCTTACTTAGCGGCGTTAGGGCTGACCGTTCTATTTCTGTGGGCTCCGAGCACCCTCGAAACGGACTTAGGATGGTTCGGCCTCGGCGTCTACTCTGGGCTGCTGGTTCTGCTTCAGCCCTCGCTACTGACTGTTGTTCTGGTTTATGGAGGGTGGCTCGCCTGGTCGAAAAAATCGGCTTCCCGGCAAGTGGCGATCGCCATCCTGGGACTTGTTCTGGCGCTGCTTCCTTGGACCATGAGAAATTACGTGACATTCGGACGCTTCGTCCCGGTTCGCGATAATTTCGGGCTGGAACTTTGGCTTGGGAACCGGCCTGGAATGCAGGGAACAGTCGACTACAGCGGTGATTTTCCCGACCGCAGTCCCAGCAACTACGCACGGTGGGGGGAACTGCCTTTCATGGATCAGAAACTTGCCGAAGCAAGACAGTTTATTGCACGCGACCCAAGGGGTTTTGCCAGTCGCGTACTTCGGCGCATGGTCGAGTTTTGGTATCGGCCCTATTCCCTTCCGTGGCTCGTGGTGGGGATGTTGGGATGGCTCGGAGCAGTTCTGGCAATGTGGAAGGATAGAAACCGATGGGTCTGGCTGCTCATGCTGGGGTCGTTTCCGTTAGTCTACTGCGTCACTCATAACTTTCCCACCTACCGGCACCCGATAGAACCGGTTGTAATTTTGTTGGCGGCATATGGCGTCACGGTAATCAGCTTTCCAGCAGACCAGAAACAGGAGCGCGGACGTAATCTTTCTTCAGGAAAGCAGCTTTAGAAAGCCTTATCTCCCGGGCGTCACCAATCTCCAGTTCCCTCGCAGGATCGAGAAATATCGTGAGGCGTCGGGGAACCGGATCTGCGGTCGAATGACCGTCAAAAGGATTCCCGCGCGAACACTCGACTTTACAAAACTTTGCTTTCATATGCGCACCCATGTCGTCCAGCGCTGCATCTTCCGGCTGGGGCTCCGCATCTGTACTAGGAAGAAGCAACGTTTCTGAACTGACCGTCTCGTAACTTTAACGACGATAAACCCGTTCAACAATTCTATTCTGAGGAGACTTGTAAATGAAATTTGCAAACTACGTGGCATTTCTTTCGATTCTTGCCGTGCTGATTCCGCTGAGCGCGTTTGCGCGAGAGAAAAATCAGCATTCGATCGATATCCCCAGCGCGGTGCAGGTCGGGGGTAAGCAACTCGAAGCCGGGAGCTACAAAGTGGAGTGGCAAGGAGCCGGCCCCACCGTGCAAGTGACTTTCCTGCGCAAGGGGAAGGCTGTGGCGACGGTGCCGGGGACCTTGAAGACGAACGACAGCCAGATAACGGCAGACGCGATTCAAACCGACTCGGCGAATAATACGCTGAACGAGATCGATTTCCGCCGCGATCAGGAAGCCTTGGTGTTTCAGACCGGGATGTAAATCCCTTCACGCTGGCTGCCTCATTCTTCGCGCTCTGCGAAGAGTGGGGCTT
This sequence comes from uncultured Acidobacteriaceae bacterium, assembly GCA_963809605.1. Taxonomy (GTDB): domain Bacteria; phylum Acidobacteriota; class Terriglobia; order Terriglobales; family Acidobacteriaceae; genus Sulfotelmatobacter. The sequence continues at coordinate 507,980 of CAWEKM010000002.1, forward strand.
TTTTCTGGACGTACTCAAGCAGATTTATAACGCGCCGCTCACTTCGTAAACAGGCGCATCAGTCCGGACGCGGGAAGATCGGCCACGAGAAATCTCGCGGCCTTGGTTCCAGACGCCCGCGTGAGCGCTTCCGCCGCCAGATATCCGCTGCGGACCGCGCCTTCCATGGTGGCAGGCCACCCAGAAGCGGTCCAGTCTCCGCCGAGGAAAACCCGAGGCCACGCGGTCGATTGGTGCGGACGGTAGGCATCAATGCCGGGCCGGGGTGAGTAGGTCGCGTGAACTTCCTTGATCACGGTCGACTTGATCAGACTCGCCGCGCGAGCAGCGGGGAGAAATTCGCGAACTTCTTTCAGTGCTAGATCAACGATCTCGGCGCGCGATTTGTCGATGAGGCTCTTCGAGGCGCTGACCACGAGTTCGATGTAGCTGCCGCCACCATCGGCGTTGGCGCCCGCACCTCGCGTCACTAGTAGTCGTGACTTGTGAAACATCCATTGAATGGTTCGATTGAGGAGGACGGCGTGGTCAAGGTCGGTGATCTGGCGATCGAACCAGAGATGGATGCCGGTGATGGGAGAGCTCTCGAAGTGGGCAATCTGATCGCGAAGAGGCGCCGCTTCTGGACTCTTGGGCAGCACACGCTCGAGAGCGTCGAAAGGCAGAGCGAGGACGAGGTAATCGAACGCCATTTCGCTTTTATCGCTCAACTGGATGCGCACTTGCGACGAGTCGGGAGAAAACGCTTCTAGCGACGTGCGGAAGTGGATTTCACCGCCGCGAGCGCGGATGTAGTCTCCGGCGCGGTTGTAAAGGTCGGTCAGGGGAATGCTCGGGACGCCCATGTGGCGGGCGGTGGGCGACTTCATGGATTCGCGGACGACTTGGGCTGCGGCGGAAATTGAAATCAGGTCGAGGTCTTCGCTTAGCGCGCTGACCAGGATTGGTTTCCAGAAACGCTCGATCGCGTTCGCGGTTTGGCCGTGCTGATGGCACCAGTCGAGAAACGAGCGGCCGGTGTCTGGTTGCGAAGTCAGGGTTAGTTTGGCAATGGCGCGGGAAATCGTCAGCTTGTCTTTGGCTGACAGAAATGGAAAACGGAGGAACGACGGTGCGGTGTGCAGAGGCGCGGGGAGCGGTGAAGCGTGCATTACGCTGGTGCGGCCGCCGGGTTCGATGAAAGTCATTTCGTCGAACCAGCGGATTTTGTCTTCGACGCCGATGCGGCGGTAGAACTCGACCAGGTTGGTGCAGACGCGGAAGAGCACGTGCTGGCAGTTATCGACGACCTCGCCAGTGCCGGGATGCTCGTAGGAGGAAGCGCGTCCGCCGAGATATGGGCGGCGTTCGAAGAGGGTGACGCGGAAGCCGGAATCGGCGAGGGCGGAGGCGGCGGCTAGTCCGGCTAGGCCGCCGCCTACAATGGCTACGGTTGGTTGAGTGGGGTGCTGGATCATTCAGGATTCTTGATTACGCATTCGGGTGACAGCGCGGTCACAAGCGGGTGCCGTCCCTGACGGGACTCGTTCTCTGTTACTTCCGCTTTCCCCGCACTTACGTGCGGGGCTATTGAATATCGTCGCTTCGCGACTCCGCCGCAGAATATCAGGTTAGGCGTTGCAGGAAACCTTTCCCTAGAACGCGGAGCTTTTCGCTGACAGTTAGGCTTACCTTGCCGTTGAAGACGTCGTATTGGCGCTCGGCAATTTTCTCGAGCAGCTTGCGATAAATATTGACCAGCACCCACAAGGCGGGCTGGCTGTCTTCGGAAATGTAGGGAATGAGTTGCTCACCGGCGTGGTAGAGCTGGCGGGCGCGGTCGGCTTCGAGCGCGAGCAAGGGACGGAAGCGCGCGGCTTCGGGCGTGGAGAGCAGTTCTGCGGCGGAGAGACCGAACCTGGCTAGATCTTCTTCCGGCAAATACACGCGGCCCATGGCGGCATCTTCTTTGACGTCGCGAATAATGTTGGTGAGTTGGAAGGCGAGACCGCATTGCTCGGCCAGGGCCTCGGCGGCGGGGTCGCGATATCCGAAGACGTGGATGCAGACGAGGCCGACGACCGACGCAACCCGGTAGCAATAGAGTTTGAGATCGTCGAAGGTTTGATACTGGATGGTCAGGCCTGAAACCGCCGCATTCACAGGCGGCGCGTTCTCCGTTTCGGCGTGGGGATCCGCGACATCCATCGCGGTTCCCAACGCCAGTTCGTCGAGCAGGCCCGCGGGGATGGTGTATCGGCGCTGGGCGTCGGTCAGAGCAAGCAGAATGGGATCGTCGGTGGGCTCGCCTTGCTGCACGCGGTGCAGTGCGTCGAGCCAGGTATCGAGCTTGCAGCGGCGTTCCTCGAGGCTGAGGTTGGGATCGTCGGCGATATCGTCGCAGCGGCGCATGAACGCGTAGACGGCACACAGCGCCTGCCTTTTGCGTTTGGGCAGCACCAGAAATGCGTAATAGAAATTCTTGGCGTTGGCGCGCGTGATGCCGCGGCACACCGAGTACGCCATGGTGAGCTGCGCCGGAGCCGGGGTCCACGGAATGAACACCGGTTGCGCTCCCGCACTCATAATGACTTCCCCACTGATTTCCCCAGAAACTTCCCTAGCGCAGCGCGCACCACCAGGCCGACCTTGCGGGTTTTCGAAATCGCTGGACGGCAGCCGAGCACAGCGAAGTCCTGGCGCTCGATGGCATTGAGAATTTCCTGGCCGCCGCGGCTGAAAAGTTCGATGTCGACCGCCAATTCCTTATCTACTTTGCTTACCAGCGGCAGGCCGCGATCGAACCATTGGCGGGCGCGCTCGACTTCAAATTTCATCATCTCGCGGAATGCCGGGGTGTTGCGATTGTGCTGGATGTCTTCTTCGCTCACCGCGTAATGCCGTAAATCTTCCAGCGGCAAATAAATTCTGCCCTTGGCGTAGTCCACGCTGACGTCCTGCCAGAAGTTGGCCAACTGCAGCGCAGTGCAGGTGTAGTCGGAAAGCTGCTGGCGCTCCGCATCTTGATAGCCGCACAGGTAGAGGACGAGATGCCCGACGGGATTCGCCGAATAGCGGCAGTATGCGAGCACATCGTCGAAGGTTTCGAAGCGCGTGACGGTCTGGTCCTGGCGGAAGGCGATCAGCAGATCTGAAAATTCGTGCTTCGGAATGTCGAACTTCCTGACGGTTTCGGCTAAGGCCACAAAAACGGGATGGCGCAGGCTGCCATCGTAACAAGCATCGAGTTCGGTCTGCCATTCATCAAGCAGGGCCAGAGCGGCGGTTGCGTCTCCCACTTCGTCGCCCAGATCGTCGGAGATGCGGCAATAAGCATAGACGTTCAGGAAATCCTGACGCAGGTTCTTGGGGAGAAACCAGGTCGCCACTGAAAAATTTTCGTAATGGGTGCGGGCCAGGCGGCGGCAGTATTCCTGCGCTTCTTCGAGAGATGGTGCGGAGGGGGGGATCGCGTATTCGGCGGGCAGGCGGCTCCAGCCGGCGAAAGATTCCGGGGCCGTTCGAGCTTCATTGGCGATCGAGCTCATGTAAAAATCGTCCTCGCGGTATCGGGCAAAACCTTGAGCGTCGTGAGAATTCCGTGTATCGCCGCGCAGGCGCCCGCGTGCATGGGGGTCCTTCGCTTCGCTCAGGATGACAGTTCATTTTTCTGGCGACCGTCGGAGATCCTACCGTCCATCAATGGCCGGGAATGATGGCAGTTTTGATGTCGCCGCCGCGGTTCAGCATATGGCGCAGCACCTTTTGCAGGCTCGACAGAGGGGCCTCGCCAGTAATGTAGTCGGTGGGGCGAATTTTCTTGGCCGCAATCAAGCCGAAGGCCCGGCGCACCGTCTCCGGCGTGTGGTGGAACGTGGCTTTCAGCGTGATCTCGGAATAGTGCAGGCGATTGGTATCGAGTTGCACTTTGGATCCGCTGGCGCACCCGCCGAAGAAATTTACGGTGCCGCCTTTGCGAACCATTTCTACCGTCCACTCCCAGGCGTCGGGACGACCCACTGCTTCAATTACTACATCGCAGCCGCGTTTCTGCGGAGTCAATGTGCGAACCGCCTCCACCACGTCGGGGACTTTGGTGGTCTGAACGATTTCGTGAGCACCCATGTGCTTGGCGGCGATTACCTGTTCGTCGCGCTTTACCACCGAGATCACGTTACAGCCGATAGCGCGCGCCACCTGGACAAACATCAATCCAATCGGGCCGCCGCCGATGATGGTAACCGTATCGCCGATCTCGACACCGGTTTCGTGCAAGCCGCGCAGCACGCAGGCCAGAGGCTCGGTCATGGCAGCGTCTTCGAAGCTCACGTTGGCCGGAATGACCAGCATATTGGCTTCGACAATACGGCGCGGCACGCGAATGTATTCCGCGTAGGCTCCGTTGTTAAAGAGCAGGTCTTCGCAAAGATTTTCCTGGTGCTTGGAGCAATAGAAGCACATCTGGCAGGGGGCCGAATTCAACGCCACCACGCGCATGCCCTTCTTGAAGCTGTGCACGCCGTCGCCGACTTCCTCGATTACTCCGGCCAGTTCGTGTCCGAACAAAGCGGGAGGCACAATCATGCGGGCGTGGTAGCCGCGCTGGTACACCTTCAGATCGGTGCCGCAGGTGAGAGCGACCTGTACCTTGACCAACACCTCGCCTTTTTCCACGCGAGGAATTGGCACTCTTTCAATCTTGAGATCTTCTTTGCCGTACAGGACGGCAGCTGTCATTTTTCCGTTCACTGCTTGCTTCCCTCCCGGGACTCATGGTTCCAGGTGGTACCCGGCTGAATCACAATCTTCATCGATGCCGGCTGAGGATGAGCGGCGAGTTGCAAAGCCTGCGTACTCTCCTGCAGCGGAAACCGATGGCTGATCAGCCGTTCCAAATCCATCTCGCGGTTCATCACAAAACGAACTGACTCTTCCTGCAAATCCACCGAGGCGCTATAAGAACCAACCAGCGCCTTCTCATCCACACAAATCGCGGCTGGATCCACCACCACTTCGCCGCGCTGCGTTTGCGCAAACAACAGAACCCTGCCGCCGGGACGGGCCGCATCCATCGCAGGACGGATCAAGCTATTACTGGCCACCGCCAAAATCACAGCATCGGCACCGCGGCCTTCGGTCTGCTCCCGCGCAGCTTCCACCGCATCCCGCTGGGATGCCTCAATTGTAAGCTCGAAACCAAGGCTTTTAGCTATTCTAAGCCTCTCGGGATACAAATCGGAAGTAATAACCGTGACCCCTGCCTTCCGTGCAAGCACGCTGAGAATGATGCCGATGGGGCCCTGCCCAATGGTCAGTACGGTCTCGCCTGGTTCGAGGCGCAGGGCTTCGATTCCTTTCATGCAGGTGTTCACGGGCTCCACAAAGCAGGCTTGCTCAAAGGAGACGGCTTTGGGGATCTTGACTGTTCCTTGATCGACAATCCAATCCATCACGCGAACGTATTCCGCGAAACCTCCGCCGGAAGGCTCGAAGCCGGCGGTGCAACCGACTTTTTTGTAAGCTGGACACTGGGCGAAAGTTTTATGCCGGCAGTAGTAACACTGGCGGCAGGGGATGTGATGAAAGACTACAACCCGGTCGCCGGGTGCGAACTTGCTCACTCCTGCGCCTACCGCTGCAACTACGCCAGAGGTTTCGTGGCCGAAGATGCGGGGAGCGGAATGGGAACCGGAGGCAATCTTTTTCAGGTCGGTGCCGCAGACTCCACAGGTGTGTACGCGCACGAGCAGTTCTCCGGCGCCGATCTGGGGCACGGGAACGGTCTCGAGCCGGACGTCGTTGACTCCCCGGTAAACCGCCGCCAGCATGGTCGCAGGAATCGACTGATTTTGGTCTTCGATCGCGACTTGTCCTGCAATTCCCATCTTTGCCTTGGTGAACTCCCTCGATGAAATTTGGGGTGAAATCCTTTGATGAACTCTGACCGCAATAGGCTTCAGAGCGGTCGGGTGTGTTATTTCGCTGAATCTCCTGTCTGTCTCGGGTCGGTATTCCTGAACTCGACGTGCACCGTCATGGAATCCAGATATGGCGATTCCGGCGGGGTAAAGTGATAGGCCTTCACCTGCAACACGACATAGAAATTATCCACCTTCATAACTCGCCTGGCGCCCACGGGAACCAACGCAAAGGTCGAAGGCCAGAGCCGGCATATCGCGTTCTTCGCTTCATTCTTCGGATCATCGGACGGATTCGGCGATACCAACAGGACGTTGGCGAAAATGGGGTGTAGCAGGTCTGCCATGGTTACCTGCCAGGACGTGATCTTGCTATCGCCCTCTGGTCCCTGGGGAATAATTGAGAAGGCATAACGGTCGTTGCCAGCGAGATCCTTTAGGCGCAGACGGAAAATTGGATCCTGCGGGGTGAGCTTGATGTCGAAGCTGTCTTCCACGACGCGGGTTGAGCCCTGGCGAAAGCTTTGTGCGTAAACTTCAGTGGCGGCCGACTGCGCGGCCAAAGGCATCGCCATAAACAAGATCATGAGAAGCAGCCTTGGTTTCGTAAGCATTCTCATTTGCGACCTCCCACTTGAAAGCCGCCGGCGGCCGCTGGTTGCGGCTCGGGCTTCGGCGTGGCTGGAGATGCTGCAACTGGGTTGGACGGGCGGCTTAATTCCTGCTGGTAGTGCTCGAGATGCTCGCACAGCACTCTCGCTGCCCTGCGACTGTTGGCTGCCAGCGTGGCCGTACGGTGCCACAGCCATGGACGGAGAGCTACGAAAGCTGCGAAGCTCGCGGTCTTGAAGCGGCCGTCGGCGTCGATGAAGCGGGCCGTCTGGGGCATTTCGAAAGTCAGCTCGTCGGAAATAACTTTTGTAGCGGAGAATGCTATGCCGTGGGCTCTGGCTGCCGCTGCCACGCCGGCCGCTTCCATGTCCACGGCCTGCGCTCCATAGGCCTGGGCGAGACTGGCTTTTTGTTGTGCACTCGCTACTGCTGCAAATGTCACTAGCGAAGTTCTTCCCTTTCCGGGTGCGCCTTCGATTTCGATCCGGCTTCCGTCGCGCGCATCAATCACAATCGCTGGCATGAAGAGATCCCCTGCTTGCAGACCTGCATCGAGCGCGCCGGCGAATCCCACCGACTGCAGTAGCCTAGGTTTGTACAACGCGATCGCCGCCTCGGCCGCGCGACGGGCGGCTTCCACGCCGATTCCGCCGCATACGATCACTATCTCATTCGCCTCAAAGAAAACAAATCTGCGGCCGTCGTGCTGAAGTTCCACGCGGCTCAATCCTTTCGTGAGGCCGCTGAGTTCGCGCTCGAGCGCAGCTACGATGGCGACTTTAGGCATATCCATTGGCCCGGAACCACTCGACGGCACGGCGCAGCGCTGCATCCGTGGGGATGGTCTTCCATCCCAATTCGCGCGCGGCCTTGTCGGAACTGGCCCACATCTTTTTCTTCCCCATGCGCACTGTGTCGACCGTGGCGCGCGGCTCGCGGCCCAGCAGGCGGCCGGATACGGTTTCATCCACCGCGCCGGCGGCGTAGGCGACAAAGTATGGCAGCTTCACTTTCGGCGAGGGCAAGCCCGCAATCAGGCCCAGCTTATCGAGAATCTGCTTCAGCGTCAGGTTCTCACCGCCGAGAATGTAGCGCTCGGCGGTCTTGCCCTTTTCCAGCGCCGCGATGTGTCCCCGCGCGCATTCCCTTACGTCTACCAGATTCAGTCCCGTCTCCACGTAGGCGGGAAACTTTCTTTTGAGAAAGTCGACGACGATCCGGCCGGTCGGAGTCGGCTTGACGTCCTGCTCGCCGACGGGCGTTGTCGGATTGACTATCACCACCCGCATCCCGCTACGACCCGCTTCCATTGCCACTTGCTCGGCCATGAACTTCGAGCGTTTGTAATGACCGATCATGTCGGCCAGAGAAACCGGAGAATCCTCGTCCGCCGGATGCCCGTTGCCGGTGAAGCCCATGGTGGCGACGCTCGAGGTGTAAACCACGGTGCGCACACCGTTTTTCTGCGCTGCGGCTAGAATCGCCCGCGTTCCCTCTACATTCGAGCGGTACATCTCGGCCGGATCCCGCACCCAGAGCCGGTAGTCGGCGGCCACGTGAAAGACTACTTCGCAGCCGGACATTGCCTTTTCCAGGGACGCTGCATCGCGCAGATCGCCGGTCGCGGTTTCGGCCTTTGTCGTCCCGGACCTCAAGCCTTCCAGATTCTTCAGATTGCTGGTCGGGCGCACCAGCAGCCGCAAATCGGCTCCTTGCTCCGCTAGAGCACGAGCTACGTGGGAGCCTAGAAATCCGGTCGCGCCTGTGACGAAAACTTTCAGCGCAGTTCTCAGTTCTCAGTTCTCAGTCAGAGCCTCATCGCTTCGGCAGCGCACTGAGAACTTAGAACTGAGAACTAATTTTCGGCCTTCTCCATCACCTTGGCATACGTTGTCAGCGCGAGCAAGGGGAAATACTGGCGGTAGAGGTGATAGTTCAGATAGAACACGCGGGGAAAGCCCGTGCCTGTGTAATGAGGCTCATCCCACGATCCATCTTCTTTCTGGGTGCGCAGCAGGTAGGCAATGGCGCGAGCCACGGAATCGCTGCGCGTGTCACCGACCGCGAGTAAGCCGAGAATTGCCCACGCGGTTTGCGAAGGAGTGCTCGGCCCCACCCCGTGCAGCGCCGCATCGTCGTAAGAACCGCAGGACTCGCCCCAACCTCCATCCGGGTTCTGCATCATGCGCAGCCACTCGGCCGCCTGCTGGATGAAAGGCTCGTGGTTGTCCATGCCAATCGCTTCCAGGCCGCGCAGCACCAGGAACGTTCCGTAGATGTAATTCACGCCCCAGCGCCCGAACCAGCTTCCGTCCGGCTCTTGCTCGTCGCGGAGGAACTGAATCGCTTTTTTCACCGCAGGATGGTTCTTGTCGTAGCCGTAGGCCGCCATCATTTCGAGAGTGCGGCCCGTGATGTCAACCGTGGCCGGATCGAGCATGGCGTTGTGATCGGCAAAGGGCACATGCTGAAACACCATGCGGTCATTGTCCTTATCGAACGAGGCCCAGCCCCCGTTCTTACACTGCATCGATAAGACCCAATCGATTGCGCGCTGCACCGACTCGCGCTGGTAACGTCCATTGGGATGCTCCACGCGGCTGAGCGCCAGGCAAACCATGGCGGTGTCATCGACATCGGGATAGAACTCGTTGTTGAACTCGAAGTACCAGCCGCCGGGCTTGCCGGTCTTGTTCTTGATTTGCCAGTCGCCCGGATTCCGCACCTGCTTTTGCAGAATCCAGTCGGCGCACTTCACCATGCGCGGATCGTTCGCCGCCACTCCCGCTTCGGCAAGGGCGAACATGGCGTAGGCCGTATCCCATACCGGAGACAGGCAGGGCTGCATGCGAAAGGTGTCGCCTTCTTCGATGCCCAGCCTTTCAAATTCATCCAGCGCGCGGATCACCTGGGGATCGTCGACTGAGTAACCCAGGCAACGCATCGCAATCGTGGAGTTCATGATCGAGGGGTAGATTCCCGCGAGCCCGTCGCTCATCTCGAAACGCTCGAGCATCCACTTCTCCGCGGTCTTTAGTGCGATCGAGCGGAGAGGCCGGATGTGGACCCGCTCGAACCAGTGCGTCATGCGGTCGAGACAAAGAAAGAAGTTCCGCCAGGACACTAGCTTTTTCGACCAGCGCAGGTGCATGCGAGATTTTTGCATGCCGCCGACGAACAGCTCTTCGATGCCCATCTCTCGCGGGATTTTCTTGAACGGCTTCTTGGCGTAACAGATGGAGAGCGGGACCAGAATGGCCCGCGACCACGATGAGATTTCGTAGAGGTTGAACCAGAACCAGTTGGGAAACAGAACGATCTCGGGTGGAATTGCGGGCACGGCGTCGTAGTCGTACTGGCCGAAGAAACAGAGATAGATCTTGGTGAATGTGTTGACCTCGGTGACGCCGCCGAGCGCCAGGATTTTCTTGCGGGCGCGCAGGAGCGCGGGATGATCTGCCGGATATCCCGCAAGCTTCAGTGCGAAATATGCCTTGACCGAAACACTGACATTCGACGGCCCGCTAGGGTAAATGCTCCAGCCGCCTTCTTCATTCTGATGTTGGATGATCCAATTGGCAGCCTTTTGGAAGCGCACAGGGTCGACTGTTCCCAGCAAGGTGTGGAGCACAAGGTAGTCGGACTCGAGCGTAGTGTCGGCTTCCAGTTCTCCGCACCAATAACCTTCCTCGTGTTGAGCGGAAAAAAGAAGCTTGCGGGCGGCGCCCATGGCAGCACCAACGCGGCTCGCCAGCCCGTCGATCTTGCCGAAGCGAAGTTGGGGTGCGGAAGTAGTGTGGGGATCGGGGGAGTTAGTGTCCATCTCCATTAATAAACTGCTCCGTTAATCCGCGGTGGCGCTGGCCGGAGCGGCGGCGATGGCTTCGACAATCTCCGGCGGCAGCCCGAAGCGCACGTTTTCCGGCATCACTTCCAGTTCCTGCACGTTGTCGAAACCCTTGGTGGCCAGAAACTTCATCGTTTCCTCCACCAGGCACTCTGGCGCCGAAGCGCCGGCCGTGAGCGCGATGGTCTTCACGTCGCGCAACCAGTCGGCCTCAATATCTTTGTAGCTGTCGATGAGATGCGCGTTCGTGCCCAGGTTGCGCGCCACCTCGACCAAACGATTCGAATTGGAGCTGTTCTCAGAGCCGACGACCAGCAGCAGATCGGATTCCGAAGCCACTTCCTTCACGGCTACCTGCCGGTTTTCCGTGGCATAGCAAATATCCTGCGCCGCCGGGCCTTTGATGTTGGGGAACTTTTTCTTCAGCGCAGCGATAATGTCCTTGGTCTCATCCAGGCTAAGCGTGGTCTGTGTGAGATAAGCCACGTGATCGGGATCGGGCACGCTTAGCGATTTCACCTGCTCGGGATTTCCCACCACCTGGGTCACCAGCGGAGCCTCGCCCAGCGTTCCGATTACCTCGTCGTGATCATGGTGTCCGATCAGGATGAGCGAATAGCCTTCCTTGGCAAACTTCACCGCCTCGACGTGCACCTTGGTGACCAGCGGGCACGTTGCATCGATCACGCGCAGTCCGCGCCGGGCGCTGTGCTCCCGCACCTCGGGAGAAACTCCGTGCGCGCTGTAGATGACGCGCTCGCCGTTGGGGACTTCATCTTCGCTGTCGACGAAGATCGCGCCCTTGCCTCGCAACTCATCCACCACAAAGCTGTTGTGGACGATTTCCTTGCGCACGTAAATCGGCGGGCCAAAGGCCTCGAGTGCAATACGGACGACGTCGATCGCCCGGACCACCCCGGCGCAGAACCCCCGCGGCTTGAGCAACAGCAACGTCTTTCCCTGGCTATTCGGCACTATCAAACTCCCGTTCTTGGGATCGTCTAAACTGATCAGCCCCAGACCAGTTAAGATGCAAAATCTAGGCCTTGAAACCTGTACGATTAGGGTACACGAACCCCATTGAGGCGATAGTAATAAACTACCGGAAAGTACCCTTCTGGTCAACGTAAGCCACAGAAACGGCGGGGATTAGCAGCGAAGTGCGAGAATTTGAGGTTGACCAGCGTAAACCGAGTTCGGGCTACCAGAGCCTCCGCACGCCGTATCCATCCAACGCCCGATCATTGCTCACAATCGGCACGTTTTCGGCCTGGGCCTGGGCAATCAGCATGCGGTCGAAAGGATCTTTGTGTAGACCCGGCAGTAGGCCCGCGCGGATGCCGTGTTCGGCGCTTACGGCCAGTATCTCCATTCGCTGACGCCTTATGTCATCGACGAAATCCTGAACGAGGTCTGCTGCAGCTGGGAGCCTTCCCAGGCGAACCTTAGTGGCTATCTCCCAGGCAGAGGCTGCGCTCACCAAAGAAATTGTGCTCTCTCGTTCGATTAGGATACGGGCGGACCTAGAAAGATGCGGGTCGGTCGTCCATCCACCAGATGAGGGTGTGGGTATCAAGCAGGCAGCGCAAGAATGATCACTCCCAACCTTCAAGTTCTTCCGGAGGCAGGGGTTCAAAAAACGCAGGCCCGATCTTGATCTTCCCCTTCCACGCGCCAGGCTTGCGATCGCCCCGCTTGTCTTCGATTGCGACCAACCGCACGACCGGTTTTTTCCCGCGCGCGATCACGATCTCCTCGCCCTTGCAAGCCTTCTCGATGAGCCGGGAAAGCTGCGTTTTCGCTTTGTGGATGGTGATGGTTTCCATTTCGCAATGGTTAGCTAACCAATGTTAGCTAACCAAGACTCCCTAGTCAAGAGCCTAATTTCACCTTATCCGTTTGCCTTAATCATCTGCTCCGCGTGCTTGCGCGATGTATCGGTGAGCTTGGCTCCGCTCAGCATGCGAGCCACTTCCTCGGTGCGCTCTTCGCCCACGACGGCGCGAATACTCGTTCGGGTGCGGCCGTTGCGGTCCTTCTTCTCGATTACGTAATGCTGATCGGCGAATGTAGCGATCTGCGGCAGGTGAGTGACGCATAGAACTTGATTGGAGCGTGACAGAGCTTTCAGCTTTTTCCCTACTGCTTCGGCGGCACGGCCGCCGATGCCGGTGTCGATTTCGTCGAAGACCATGGTGCGCTGGGCTGTTTGAGAGGCACGCGACGCCGTGGAGCTGGCTTTCGCGGGCGAGGGCGTCCGCGCCACATGAGTCGATGCCACGCTAAGCTTCAATGCCAGCATTACCCGCGACAATTCCCCGCCCGATGCAATGTGCTCCAACTGGCGCATGGGCTCGCCCGGATTTGTCGTAATTATATAAACGACCTCATCGATTCCCGCCGCTGCCCAGTTCCCTTCTTCTTCGCCGGTCGTCATCTGGATGCGGAACGTCGATTTCATAGCGAGATCGTTGATCTCGGCCTCGACCAGTTTCTCCAGCTTGCGCGCCGCATCCTGTCGGGATTTCGACAGCCCCCGCGCTGCCCGCAGATATTCCGCGCCGGCCCTCGCCAGCTCGGAGCGCAAATCGCGCAGAATCTCGTCTTTGTTTTCGATCTCCGAAAGCTTGCGCGCCACGTCGGCTCCGAAGGCGATCACGTCCTCGAGCCTCGGACCATACTTGCGCTTCAGCCGGTCGAGCATGGCGAGCCGGTCTTCGACCTCCGCCAGATGTTCGGGGGAGGCGTGGATTCCGCCGGCGTAATCCCTCACCGTGGCTCCCACATCTTCTACGCTGATGCGCGCGGTTTCGAGTGCAGCCAGTGCCTCTTGAAACCTGGGCTCATATCGCGCAAGGTCTTCAATCTGCTTCTGTGCCGCCCGCATCGACGCAGTGGTAGAACCGTCACCCTCGTATAGCAAATCGAACGCCTGCATGGCAGCGTTGTAAATCTTTTCCGCGTTAGCCAGCACGCGCTTTTCGGTTTCGAGGCGCTCGTCTTCGCCTGCTTGCGGCCTGGCCTCTTCGATCTCGCGTTTCTGAAACATCCACAGATCCACTAAGCGCAAGCGGTCCTGTTCACCGCGCTCCAGATCGTCGATGCGCGCCCGAATTCCCTTCCACGCTTCGAATGCAGCCGTGACTTGTTCGAGCTGGCTTCCGGCAAATGCGTCGAGTAATGCCAGGCGCGCCGGGGCATCAAAGGACAGGATCGATTCGTTCTGCGCATGAATTGTCGCCAGATGCGGCGCCAGTTGCCGCAGCACCGCAACGGTGGCCGGCTGATTGTTCACGAACACGCGGCCTTTGCCTCCGGCAGCAATTTCACGGCGCACGATCAGGGAGCCGTCTTCTGATTCGTCCAGACCATTCTGCTCCAGCACTTTTTCGATTGCGTCTCCGGCGCGGCCTTCGCACGCGAAGACCGCCGACACCAGCGCGCGTTCGGCGCCGGTGCGAATCACTTCACTCGACGCCTTTTCCCCCAGCAGCAGGGCCAGCGCATCAATCAATATGGATTTGCCGGCGCCGGTTTCTCCCGTCAGCAGGTTCAGCCCGGAAGCGAATTCCACCACCGCGTTGTCGATGACCGCGTAGTTCTCCAGCCGAAGCTCAATCAGCACAGGCCGTCCTCAGTCGACGATCTGGTCGACGATGTCGAAGTTTTGCGCAGCATAGCATGAAAGGCAGTGGCTGGTAGCCAGTTGCCAGTTTGCCTAGGGTAGGCTTACGGGCTGGTCAACGGAGAAAGCGGCCAAAGCGTCCAATTCCGGTCAACAAATAGAAAAGCCACGGCCGAAGCCGTGGCTCTATAAAAGACCACCTGACTAGCCGGCCTTGCGGTACTTATCTGCGCTTTCCTCCGTCGAGCCGGTGGTGATCACCTGTTTCCGACGCTCCCTCAGTCTGTCCTGGAATCGATCCCAGCGCGGACCAATCCCAACCGCGCTCTGGCTGATCACAACAGAATCCGTGCTGGCAGCGAAGCCGCCTTCGGTAAACGCCCCCGTATCAACGTTGCCGGCCGCAGAGTCCGCCGCCTGCGCCGAAGGCGAATTCCCTGGCATCTGCTGTGTGGTCGGAGTAACGTTCCGGTCGGTCCCGGCGCGGTGCATCACCGGATCCGATTCCCACTTCGATCGGTAGCGCCCTTCATAGTCCGACCACTGCGCATCGGATTCCAGGTCGACCTCCTGATAAGGAGGAAAGCTTTCCACCTGCTCCTTGTTTAGATCGACGCTAAAGTCGTCCTTGTGCTCGGCGGACATGCGAAGCCGGTCCGCGGGAACAATAAATTTCTTGGTCGTCAACCATCCGCCGGTGTCGACCACTACGTAGTGAATGAGTCCGGTGAAGTGATCCAAGATCACATCGTCGATCTTGCCAAGTTTTTCATCGTTTAGCCCATACAATTTGGAGCCTCGAATGTCTTCTGTGGCATCCGTGAAGCGATAGTTTCCCAGCAATCCGTGCTTAGCCATGATTTCCCCTCCTTCGAGATCCCTTACTGACTTAAATGCCCCCGTTAGATGTCATCCGCGATGGTTGGGTATATCAGGAAAGCTGCATGAGGAAAATAAACCTGTAGCGCGCGCTCCAGGTTCAGGCGCACGTTATTCTTAGGATACGTCCTGCAAAGAAGCTCGCCTTGATCATCTATAATCGCAACCAAGGTATCCCAAAAACTACGATGCATCTTCCCTACTTTGCAGCTTTCGTCGGCGGCGAAATTGTTGAACTCGTTTCCAGTAGCGGTCCCGTCGCCAAGTTTGTCCTCCTCACCTTGCTGGCATTCAGTTTCATCTCCTGGGCCATCATTCTCACGAAATGGAACCTGCTGCGGCGCGCGCGCTGGCAGAGCGGACGCTTCCTGCGCGCTTTTCGCAAGGCACAGCGGCTGCAGGATATTGCGACCGTGGCGGATCAGTTCCGTCCCAGCCCTCTGGTGGGGGTTTTCGAGGGCGGATTCCAGGAATATAAACGCCAGTTGTCCGCGCACGGAACCGCGCTTCGCAGCCTCACTGCGGTGCAGCGTGGTATGCAGATCGGAGCCTCGGAGGAAATCACGCGCCTCGAGCGCAACGTTCCATGGCTCGCCATTACGGCAGCCGTGACTCCGTTCATCGGATTGTTTGGCACGGTCTGGGGCATCATTGATGCCTTTCACGGCTTGGGCACAGCTGGCGGCGCTACGTTGCGCGCGGTTGCCCCGGGCATATCCGAAGCTCTCATCACTACCGCCGCTGGACTTGCTACCGCTATCCCTGCCGTCATCGCTTACAACCTGATCGGCAGCTCCATCCGCAATTTCGCCGCCAGCGGCGACGATTTTGGCCTGGAAGTGCTGAACGCCATCGAGAGCATTCAGCCGCAAACCGCACCAGAAGTGAGGCGCTGATGGCGTTCACTTCTTCCAACGGCCGCACGCAGACGGCTCTTGCCGACATCAACATCACCCCGCTGGTGGATGTGGTTCTTGTGCTGCTGATCATCTTTATGGTAACCGCGCCGGTGCTCGAGTCCGGCATTGAAGTGAACGTGCCCAAAACCCGCACCGTCAAGGAAATCACCGAAGAACGCCTGGTGATCACTATCAACAAGGATCAGCGCGTGTTCCTGGGCAACGAAACCATTAACATCAACCAGATCGCCGCCACGCTGCGCCAGAAGATTCGGGATCCCCGCAACCAGTTCATCTTCGTCCGCGCCGATGAGGATGTACCATTTGGAGCTTTCGCCACGGTTATGGATGCGGTGAAGCAAGCGGGCATCACCAACATCAGCATTGTCACCCAGCCCCTGGAAGAACATGGCGCAAAACGCTGAGATCTTCTTCGAGCACGACAACTGGGGGCGCGCCCTCGGATGGTCGGCGGGGTTCCATGTCGCGGTGACGGCATTGATCGTGCTCTATTCGGCAATTTTTGGTGCATCCAGCGGAGCGAGCTGGGGCGCGGGCGGCGGAGGCAGCGCCATCGGCGTCAGTTTAGTCAGCACAGTTCCCTTGCCTGCCAATCCGACGCAAAGCCAAAACGTTGTGGCTAACGAATCCAAGGGCCTTACCCAATCTCAGCCCAAGGTGGAAGAGAAAGCGCCCGACGCGATCGAAATTCAGGGCAAGAATTCCAAGATCAAACCCAAGAAGCCTCCCACTCCTAACAAGGCGAAACCTGAACCCGCCCCTGAGGAAGAAACGAACCAGGTTGCCTACGGCGAAGGCGGTCCGGTCAGCGGCCCTTACGGTACCTTCGCCGCCGGCGGCGCGAAAGGAGGCTTCGGCGTTAACGGAGGAGGGGGCGATTTCGGCAGCCTTTATGCCTACTACGTGCGTGTCATCCAGCAAAAGGTTTCGGAAAATTGGCTGAAGTACGAGGTCGATCCCGGAATTTCTACCGCGCAACGGGTCTATGTGACGTTCGACATCGCGCGGGATGGCCACCCCTTCAACGTGCAAGTGGAACAATCCAGCGGCGTGCCATCGCTCGACCAATCGGCGGTCCGCGCCGTGCAGCGAATCGATACTTTCGGACCGTTGCCCCAGGATTACTCCGGCAACAAGGTTTCGGTGGAATTTTGGTTTGATTACAGCAAGAAATAAATTTGCCGCCTTAGAGTGTCGCCGCGGCATCCATAAGAGTTATGCAGGGATTTATCGTGCGAACGCAGCATCTACCTGAGTATTCTTGAAGTCCAAATTCGTAATTATGATGGTTCGTGGTCAATCGTAACTTGCCAATGAGAACATATCGGGGTACGATATTGTCGTATACGGTATCTTTTTGTCCGGGTTCGCGTAACGGCTCCGCACGGATGGACGACACACAAAGACGAGGCTTGGCCCGAACCGCCGCACCGATTCTGAGCGGCTTGCTCATTCTGCTCGCTTCCCTTATTTCCTCAGCCCGGGCTCAGGATTGGGTCCGCACTGGTACTTCACTGGGCGTCGAAAAAGTCCGCCTCGCGGTGCCTGACTTCAAGCCTTCCACCGGCGATCCTCAGAACGCCGCTCTGCTGAAGACATTCAACGACACGTTCTGGAACGATCTGGATAACTCCGGCGTGGTCGAATTGGTGTCGAAAAGCTTTTATCCCTTGCAAGTTCCCGGACAGCCCGCCGACGTCACCTTCGATCTCTGGAACGTCCCTCCGCCCAACGCCGCTATGCTGGCTTTCGGAAACCTTGGCGCCTCCACCGGAAAAATCACGGTCCAGGGCTGGTTGTATGACGTCAAGAACACCGGGTCTCCGCAGGTGCTGGGCAAGCAATACACGGACGTCGCCACCGATAACGGCGCCCGCATCATCGCGCACAAATTCGCCGATGAAATCATCCTGCGTCTCGGCGGTGGCATCCCCGGCATTGCCGAGAGCAAGATTTATTTCGTCAGTGACCGCTCGGGCCACAAGGAAATCTGGGCGATGGATTACGATGGCTCGAACCAGCAGCAACTCACTCATCTGGGATCGATTTCTCTTTCGCCGCGTATCTCGCCCGACGGTTCCCGGCTCGCCTTCAGTTCCATGACTAAATCCGGCTGGGACATTCTGATGTACTCAATGGATCTCAACCGGCTGGTCGGGTTTCCCCATTTCGGCGGCACGAATCTCTCGCCCGCCTGGTCGCCCGACGGCACCCGCCTGGCGTTCTCATCTTCGCGCACCGGGGATAACGAGATTTATATCTGTGATGCCAACGGAACCAACCTGCATCGCATGACGGCCAACAAAGGCCCGGATGTTTCGCCGACCTGGAACCGCAAGACCGGTTCCCAGATCGCTTTCGTCAGCGGCCGGACTGGATTGCCTCAGGTGTATACCATGGAGGCCGACGGCACCAACCAGCAGCGCATGACCGACCAGGGTTATGCGGTTTCGCCGAACTGGGCGCCTAACGGCCAGTTCCTTACGATGGCATGGACCCGGAAATATGGTCCGGGCGATCCCGGCTCCTCCGATATTTACTTGATGGACGTCGCCAGCAAGCAGTGGGTGCAGCTGACTCACGATGGCGGCCGCAACGATTTTCCCTTCTGGGCACCGGACGGCCGCCACATCGTGTTTCAATCCAGCCGTTCAGGGAAGGAAGAGATCTGGATGATGCTCGCCGATGGCACCAAGCTCCATCAACTGACTTTTACGGGACGTAATTCGCAACCGAACTGGAGTTGGAAGTAAAACGCTTCGTCGCAATTTGCAATCGATTTTCCGGTCCGCAGGAGGATCTAAACGTGAAGAGGAAGAACATGAAACGTCAAAGCTGGAAAGTACTCGCAACCGTCACTGCTCTGGCCGCTATTCTCATGCTCGGTGCCTGCAAAAAGAAAACCGCGCCACCGCCGCCACCGCCCCCACCGCCGCCGGCATCACCTACTGCTTCCATCTCGGTGAGCCCAGATACGATTCAAGCTGGCCAGTCTTCGACTCTGACCTGGCAAACCTCCAACGCTACCGATGTTTCCATCGATGGCATCGGAGCCGTTCAAGCCAGTGGATCGCAGCCCGTCAGCCCTACCGATTCCACCACCTATCACCTGGTGGCCAAAGGCGCCGGCGGAACGCAGGAGGCGACGACGCGCCTCACCGTCACCCAGCCGCCTCCGCCGATGGCCGCGACCCCATCGCCGACTGACGAGGATCTGTTCGGGCAGAATATCAAGGACATCTATTTCGATTACGACAAGTCCAACATTCGCGCCGATCAGGAAGCGTCCATGCAGGGCGACGCGCAGTTCCTCAGCCAGCATCCCAACATCAGTTTCACGATTGAGGGACACTGCGACGATCGCGGCTCAACCGAGTACAACCTGGCCCTGGGCGACCAGCGCGCTAGTTCTGTCAAGAACGCCTTGACCGCGGCCGGCGTCAGCGCCAGCCGCATCAAGACCATCAGCTACGGCAAGGAAAAACCGTTCTGCCTGGAAGACAACGAAGCCTGTTGGCAGCAAAACCGCCGCGGCCACTTCGTCTATCAAAAGTAGCCGGAAATCCCCCGCTCAGGGGCGGAGCACTCCTCCGCCCCTGACTTTTCCTGTTCCCAACCTTGTTCCCAACTATGTTCCTGAATATCTTCCCAACCTATATTGCCCCCAACCCGTCTAAAATAGACCGCAGGAAACTTATCCCTATGACACTACGACGCGGCTCTACTCTTTTCGCTCTGCTCTCTGTGCTTTGGCTGGCTGTCACTCCGGCGTGGGGCGTCAGCAAAGAAATCATTGAACTGCAGACCCAGGTACAGCAACTGCAGGAGCAGATGACCGCCATGCAGCGCAGCTTCGACGAGCGCATGGGCGTCATGAAAAATCTGGTCGAGCAGGATACCGACGCCATCAACAAAGTCACTGGCTCCATCACCGCCCTGCAAGGCACGCTGCAAAAACAGCAGGGCGACCAGGCGGCGCACGTCGACCAACTCTCGGGCCAGCTCCAATCGCTCAATGACACGCTCGACGAACTTAAAGCTCGCCTAGCCAAAGTCAGCAAGCAACTGGAGGACATGCAGTCGTCGCAGCAAACTCAAGCGGCACAGGTGGCTCAGCAACAGGCGCAGGCGCAGGCTTTAGCGCAGGCTCCGCCGCCCGATGTGCTTTATAACAACGCGCTGCGCGATTACAACGGCGGCAACAACGATCTGGCTACGCAGGAATTCTCCCAGTATCTCAAGTTTTATCCCAACACCGATCTCGCCGGGAATTGCTACTTCTATCTGGGCGAGATTCAATTCCGCCAGGGAAATTATCAGCAGGCGGCGCAGAGCTACGACCAGGTTGTGCAGAACTTTCCCGCCGGAAACAAGACTGCTTCCGCTCAGTTGAAGAAGGGCTTTTCGCTGATCGAACTCGGCAAGCAGGATGACGGAGTCACCGAACTCCGCCATGTAATCCAGCGCTATCCCAAATCCAACGAAGCCTTGCAGGCCCGCGAGCGTCTTCGCAAGCTGGGAGTCGCGCCCGCGCCCACAGGGCGACCCGGTCAGTAGCTTCCCTCGCAGTAGGAGCATTCATTTATGAATAAAATCTCTGACAACGATCCCGACCGCGCCAAGGGTGCCACGGAAGGCGAAGAACATCATCACGATGGGAACCTCGCGCTCTCCGAACCACTCGGCCACCGCGACCAGGATCCTCTGATTAAAGGCGCCGACAGCGATTTCCCCGAGCCCGGGAATAGTCCTGAACATACAGGGGAAACCAGCAAGGAGAAGTGACGCGACTGGCCCCTGATCACTGGCCCCTGATCACTGGCCCCTGATCACTGCTTCTAAATCGCCATCGCGCCGACTTCTTTTTCCACCTCAACGATGTCGACCATGACGATGGCGTCCCATGGGCAGCCGTCGAGGAAACAGCCGTCAGGACCTTTGCTGAGGCATTTCTTGCAGCCGATGCACAGAATGGGATCGACCGCGATGCGCCCGAACGGCGTGCTGTCTTCGTCCGCCACCCAGAACATGCAGTCTTCCACCGGACAATACTCCACGCAGGCCGGCGAGCCGGCGCATCCCGTGCAGCACTCCGTGATGACCGCCAATTCCTTCGGCTTCTTCTTGCGAGGCGTAGTCAGGCCCTTGGACCTGGGTTCAGACTTCATCTCGTCGGGAACCATACCGACAGCTTTGGTGGCGCCGGGTGCAGGAGGCATGGCGCGATTATAACCTGAATCGTTTGACCCGCAACTATTACGGCTGGCCGGTAAGTAGGCTGCTTTGCCGCAGACTAGCAAATCATGCCGCCACCACGGCCCTCAATTGTTTCGCCTACAACTTCGTCAAGATTCAACGTACACTTCAGACGTCCCCCGCTATGGCCGCTGGTGTGACGGATCGGCTGTGGAGCGTGGAAGATTTGGTTGCCCTCTGGGAATCTTGCGAACACCGGAGGGCGGAAAGAGTAGCGTCAATGCTTGAAGGCATGTTTCAGCCATGGCACCTGCTATTGCTTACGGTTGTTGGTTTCGTGGTGCTCCTTCCATTTTGGCAGATTTTCAAGAAAGCTGGTTTCAGCCCTTGGCTGTCCCTCTTGATGATGATCCCCTTTGTTGGCTGGCTCTCGCTTTATTACCTTGCTTTCGCCAAATGGCCGATAAATTCAAAGTAGCCCACTACCCGGTTGGCCAACAAGCTTGCCCAAAACGATACTCCGCCCTCTCACTTGTGACGGTCAGCACAATTTCCACGTGTCCAATTCTGCTATAGTGAACCCCTGCGAAGGAGCACCCCATGGCTGGAAAAAGTCTGAACCGGGTTCAACTGATCGGAAATCTTGGGAAAGATCCAGAGATTAAGTACACGCCGCAAGGGACGCCCGTGGCCAAGCTGACCATCGCCACCAACGAGCGCTTCAAAGACAAGAGCGGCGAATGGCAGGACCGCACTGAGTGGCACAATGTCGTGCTCTGGCAGCGCCTGGCCGAGATTGCCGGCGAGTATCTCAAGAAGGGCGGCAAAGTGTATATCGAGGGCCGCCTGCAAACCCGCTCGTGGGACGACAAGACCAGCGGACAGAAGAAATACATGACCGAAGTAGTCGCAAGCGACCTGATCCTGCTGGGCGGACGCGGCGAAGGCAGCGTCGGCGGAGACTTCAAAGAAAGCTCGCGCGGCGCGTCATCCAGCAGCGGCGGCGGCAACAACTTCGACCAGCGCACGCCGGAACCCGAGCACGCAACGGCAGGCTCCGGCCCGATCACGGATGAGGATATTCCGTTCTAGCATTGGGCGGAATCTCCCATGACCGAACAACTAGCCGATAAGAAATGCGTCCCTTGCCGCGGCGGCGTGCCTCCGCTCAAAGGCAAGGAACTCGAGGCGCTGCACAAGAACGTCCCCAACTGGAGCGTGGTCAACGAGCATCACATCACTCGCGCGTTCACCTTTCCCGATTTCAAGCAGGCGCTCGACTTCGTGAATCGCGTGGGAGCTTTGGCCGAGGAGCAGGGGCATCATCCCGACATTCTGCTGGCCTGGGGCAAGGCCGAGATCACAATGTGGACGCACAAGATCGACGGCCTCACCGAAAGCGACTTCATCATGGCCGCGAAGATCGACAGGCTCGCGGGATAGCCTCGGAGGCTGAAGTTCCACGTCACTGCACGCTCGCAATACGCTCACTACCCACTCGCATCGCCAGCGCCCACAACACGGCAGGAATCAGCATGACCAGTCCAGTCCAAGTCGCGACCGTGCGAGCGGCAACGCCCAGATCAAGCAGGCGTCCGCACAGGTAAGCGCCGGCAGCGATGGTCAGCATCGAGAATCCTAGGTCGGCCGAAAAAACGCGGCCACGGAAGCGGTCTTCCGTATGCAGCTGCAAAAGTGTGGTGGAGAAAACCCAGACGGTTGATCCTCCAGCGTGGGCCAGCATGGCGCAGGCGCTGGCCATCCAAACCGTGCGGCTGATCCCGAGCGCTCCGTATCCAACGGCGATGATGAGATAGCCAAAGAGAATGCCGAGTTGCAGACGGCGGTCGCTGCGCCCCGCCCACCGCGCCGAGACGAGCGGGCCGGCCAGCGCACCCAGGCCGCGCCCGCCAAGCAGGATGCTCATCCCGAGCATCGCTCCGCGAGCCGTGTCGATGTTGTGCCAATGTACGGCAAACTCACGCGCACCCAGCACGGTGAAGATCACCCAGCTCGGCCCAATCATCAGTTCGCCGGCTTTGGCAAAAACGGTCGGAAGCAGCGTGCGATGATTGCGCACGTAGCGAATGCCTTCCAGCACGGGAGAAAAGTCAACGAGATCACGTGGCCGCAGCGGAGCCGCAGACTCCGCGTGGGGCTCGGCAAAGTGCATTCCTCCAATCAGCACGGCCGAGGCCATGAACGACAGCGCGTTGAGAATGAACACAGCGTCTCGCCCGAAGAAAGCCGCAACCACTCCTCCCACCGAAGCGCCAATCAACAGATTCACCGACCACGTGGCCGAAGACAGCGTGTTGGCGATGAGCACTTCTCCGCGCGCAGCAATATTCGGGATCACCGAGTTACGAGCCGGCTCGAAGAACGCGGCCATGACTGTCTCCGCCAGCAGCAGCGGATAGACGAGCCATACCGTGGAGCGCGAGCGCACCAGCAGCATGGCCAGCACCACCACGACGCGGACCAGGTCGGCTGCAATCATCACATGCTTGCGGCGCAGCCGGTCGTTCACCACGCCTGCGGTTGGGCCCACGAAAGTCTGTGGCAATACTTGAAGCACGAGAGCCAGCGCGACCGAACTGGCGCGCCCAGTCAACTGCAGCAGCAACGTGTAGATGGAGAGTGTGTAGAACCAGTCGCCAATCTCGCTGACAATCTGCGCCATCCAGAGCCGCCGGAAATTGCGATTGCCGCGCAGCAGCCGCAGATAGGAAGATAGGGAGATCGATGGAGCTGCGAGCTCTGGTTGGGTTTGCATGAGAACGGCCTAGGTTAACAAAGATCGGGCTTAGGCATTCACGCTGCGGCCTTCAACTCGTACGTGGGGGAATCTAATTACAACTCAGTTACGAGGCAGGGTGCAGTTTGCGCTTGAGGTCGTCGGCAATCTGCTTGCCGTGGAAACGGCCGTTCTCGATGAAGATTTCGTTGGTGCTGGAGCCGGCGACAATCACCCCGGCCACGTAGATCCCGGGCACGTTACTCTCGAGCGTCACGGGATCGCAGACCGGACGACATTGTTCCTCAGAAAGTTCAATCCCCATGCTGCGCAGAAAGTCGTAGTCGGGATGGTAGCCAATCAAGGCCAGCACGAAATCATTCTTCAGCCGGATGGGGCCGCGCGGCGTGACGATGACAACGTGGTCGACACCGATCTCCTGCACACGACTGTCGAAATACGCGACGATATCTCCGTTCTTGATGCGATTCTCGATGTCGGGCTTGATCCAGTATTTGACGTGGCGGTGCAGTTGGCTTCCTCGATAGACCAGCGTTACGCGAGCGCCGTGACGCCAGAGATCAAGAGCGGCAATCGCGGCAGAATTCTTGCCGCCGATCACCAGCACATCCGTGTCGTAATAGGGATGAGCTTCGGCGTAGTAGTGTGAGACCTTGGGGAGATCCTCGCCGGGCAGGCCGAGTTGATTGGCTAGATCGTAATATCCGGTAGAGGCGATCACCTTGCGGGCGCGGTAGTCGTGGGGCCGGCCGGCGCGGTCGGTGGCCGTGATGCTGAAGTTTCCGTCTTCACCCATCACCGTTTTCACCCACTCGTATTGGCGAATATCGAGATGGTAATGCTCCGTGACCTTGCGGTAATACTCAAGCGCCTCTTCGCGAGTGGGCTTTTGCAGAGCGGTGGTAAAAGGGATGTCACCAATCTCGAGCAGTTCCGGCGTGGTAAAAAAAGTCATGCCTGCGGGATAGTGAAAAAGTGAATTAACCAGACAACCTTTGTCGAGGACGATGACTTTGAGACCGATCTTCTGAGCCTCAATGGCGCAGGCCAGGCCTGTGGGCCCCGATCCGATAACGAGGACGTCGGTGCGCATCTCGGGATGCGAACGGAGTTGCACCTTGCTTTCAGTTTCAACTTCCGCGGCGGCGAGAAAGTGAGGCATGGAGTCCGTAACGCGCTGCATCGGCCATCGAGGCACGGGTAGAAGCCGATGATTTTAGCATGCGCCGAAGCTGACTTTCTTACAGACGGGTTAAACGGAAGCACGGCAAGGGCGGATGCTTGGGCCGCGCTATAATTTGCGGTTGCTTCATTCATCACGCTAATCAGGAATCGCATGTCAATCTCCGCAGAACCGGCGGCACGCACGCGCATTGAATCCGACAGCATGGGGCAGATAGAAGTCCCTGCAAATGTTTATTGGGGAGCGCAGACACAGCGCTCGCTTCTGCACTTCAACATTGGGCGCGACACTATGCCGCCAGAAATGATCCGCGCCTTTGGAACGCTCAAGAAGGCGTGCGCGCTGGTGAACCAAGACCTTGGCAAACTGCCGGCCGAAAAGGCCAAATTGATCGTGCAGGCTGCTGACGAAGTAATTGCGGGCAAGCTGAATGACCAGTTTCCGCTTCGCATCTGGCAGACGGGTAGCGGCACGCAGACCAACATGAACGTGAATGAAGTCATCTCGAACCGCGCCATTGAGATTGCGGGCGGTGTGATGGGATCGAAGAAGCCGATCCATCCCAATGATGATGTGAATATGTCGCAGTCGTCGAATGACACGTTTCCGGCGGCAATGCACATTGCAGCAGCGGATCGGGTGAAGAACGTGCTGATTCCCGCGATCAAAAATGTGCACGATGCGATTGCGGCCAAGGCGCGGGAATTCAATGACGTAGTCAAGATCGGACGCACGCACTTGCAGGATGCAGTGCCGTTGACCTTCGGCCAGGAGTTTGGCGGCTGGGCCAGCCTGCTGGAGCGCGACATTAAGCGGCTGGAACAGGTGCTGGAAGGTCTCTACGATCTTGCCATTGGTGGAACCGCTGTCGGCACGGGACTGAATACTCATCCTGAATTTGCGGAGCGGGCGGCAAAAAAGATTGCCGAGCTTACGGGACTTCCCTTCCGCTCGCATGGCAACAAGTTTGCCGCGCTTTCTGCGCATGATGAAATCGTGTACGCGCAGGGTGCGATGGAAACGCTGGCGGCTTCGCTGATGAAGATTTCAAACGATATCCGCTGGCTGGCTTCGGGGCCGCGCTGCGGGCTGGGAGAGATCACCATTCCGGAGAACGAACCTGGGTCTTCGATTATGCCGGGCAAGGTGAATCCGACGCAGTGCGAGGCGATGACCATGGTTTGCGTTCAGGTTCACGGCGCTACCGCCGCGGTTGGATTCGCTGGCTCGCAGGGCAATTTCGAACTCAACGTTTACAAGCCGGTGATTATTTACAACTTTCTGCACTCGGTCACGCTGGTCGCCGACGCCTGCCACGGATATGTTGAGTACATGATCAAGGGCATCGAGGTCAATCGCGCCAAGGTCGATTGGTACGTGAAGAATTCGCTGATGCTGGTGACGGCGCTGGCGCCGAAAGTGGGATACGACAAGGCCGCGCAGATCGCCCACACCGCGCTCGTCGAGGACAGCAGCTTGCGCGAGGCGGCGCTGAAGCTGGGCTATCTCACTGGCGAGGAATTTGATCAGTTGGTGAGGCCGGAGAGGATGACGCGGCCGTAGTGGATTTCGTCGTGAAAATAAAGTTTGGAGCGTCGTTGCGGCTAGCGTTCGATCGATCGCTCGTGAACTGAAATGTGTGGTATCCCCCTCCCCCCACCCCTCATTGAAATCATCACGTTAGCAGGAAATTCCCCGCAAAATCCGGATGTCAAAGAACTTAGGTACTAAAATCCGTGAAACAAAGGACTTCGCGGCGCTAGGGATCCGCTTGTCCCAACCGTCACGGCCTCGACTATGATCGCGCGATTTAATTGAGGGCACAAGGTCAGATGTCACAATCCACCTGTGGAAATTCTTGATACTGTCGTAGGGAGCGTCTGCGGGTGGGTTCCGGGATCACATCGCCAGCGCCCATCAGCGGCCCCGGCCTGTGAGTCCGCCTTACCAGCTTCCCGCGACTTTGTAGTGATTACGTCCCCATTTGTGGGTCAAGGTCCGGTACGTTATCCAAACGCCATCGCTATTCTGTTCTCCATAGTACTTCCCGGGACCGATAGTGGTGCAGCCCGTCCGGAGCTCGTAGCAATCCAGCAAAGCGTGCTCGCCGTTGACGACGACATTTATCGTAGAGGCGTCGGTGTGAGTTCTTCTTCCCGTGAGTCCGTTTACGACGGCCGCTACCGCACCGCCGCTGGTATCGCCACGGGCATCGGTGGACTGCGTCAAGTTTTGCGTGTCCACCACTTCGACCCTTATGGATTTCCTTATGGCTCGGCACAGATCCTTCACGGCGTCGCCCAAGGAGGTGGTCGACGTGCCAAAAGCGATGCCGTCGTTGTCTAGTAGATTGAAATCGAAGGCATCGACATGCTCGATCCCGAGACCGGGACGACTCATGCGACTGAGAGCTTCGAGAGTGTAATCGCTTTTGGCTGCATCGTTCACGACCCTGACGTCGGGGCATTCCTTCCGCAGTGATTTAGATAAATCGTTCTTCGGAACAGTAGACTTGTCCGTTAGGAAAACGCCCTTCGCGGCGTTCTGAGCAGGCGCCGCAATAGCGGATAGCAAGACGAGACCCGCAAATAGGTTCAGTATCATCGTTACTCCCCGTCACTTCCAAGTTCGTGCCCAGAGGTTACTTTGAAGTTTCGTTCGCAGTTTAGTGAAAAGCTTCGAGCATCGCAAGCAACTCCCCGCTGGCCTCACGGGGCCGCCCACGATCTTATCCGTCACGGGCGTCATTCCCCGTGCCTCGCGTTTTCGCCAGCGGTAGAATGCGGGGACAGACGGGATGTTCACCTAATTTTGCTGTCTAAAAATTGGGGTCACTCCCGTCTGTCCCTGATTTCCGCAGGGTTTTCCCTAGGCGAATACGCGGGTGGCCTCAGGCGCTGAAGCGCGGCACGTTTTAAGGCTTCGGCGGCACGGCTGAAGCCGTGCCCTTCCCGAGCCTTGTGGCCTTCCGGAGCCTAGTGAAGTCCGACTCTTCGGAACCTCAGGGGCTGAAGCCCTCGACTCAGAAGTGCGTTTATCGCAGCGGTGAACCGCTGCGCCACCCAAAATCCGCGCCGCCCTCCGTTAGGCCGCTTGTTCCTGGATGTCGGACTCTGGGCGGCCGAGGAGATGCTTGCGGAGTTGTTCGAGTTGTGCGGTTGCCTCCTTGATCTGCTGGGCGCAGGCATAGCCGAGCGGGGGCAAGAATCCGTCGTATTTTTCGAGCAAGAGGCGGGCATTTTCTTCGATGACTGCAATCTGGGCGCGCGTCTGATGGGCGGCGGCAGACATCAGCCTGGTTAGTTTCTCCAGTTGCGAATCGCGCTCGGCTAATTGCTGCCGGCTTTGTGCGGCTTGGTGTTCGAGGGCACGCTCGTGGAAGCGGATGAGCAGAAAGAGGCCTGCGGTCAGCGCAAGCAAACCCAGATTGGCGGCGATGGTTTGCGACATGGCTTGGCTGGAGTCGGCGTCCCTCTGTTTTTCTAGTGTGGCGAAGCGGGTGTTTTCGAGGGAAGACAATGAAGACAGCAGAGACCGAGCCTGGTCCGAGTATTGTTTGCCTTGGTTGGTTTGCACGAGCTGGAAGGCGCGGTGGCGGTATCCCTGCTGGCGCAAAGCGATGGTTCGCTCGATCTCGGCTTGTTTCGAGGCGGCGAGGGATTCCAGTTGGGTTTCGAGCGTCTGCTCGGGTTGCGGGCGATTGGCTAAAGAGGAGCGAAGATTGGCGAAGTGAGTAGCGATTTCGTTTTTCGCGTCCACGTAAGGCTGCAGGTAGGCAGGGTCGTCGGTGAGAAGGTAGCCGCGCTGCCCGGTCTCCATGTCGGTGAAATCCTGCCAGACGCGGGCGATGCCAGCTTGCACACTGGAGCTCTCGAGGCTGTGGGCCGCAGTTGCCTGGATTCGCTTTAAGTGATCGATGGCGAGATAGGCGTTGAACGCCATCAGGATGAGCAGCACCACGGCTGCAATTTGTAGGGCAGCTTTCCGGATTGTCACGTTGGGCTCCTGGGGCTTAGGTTGAGCCTATCCTAGCGCAAGTGGCTGAGCGGCCGCCCACTTAAGGCCGGCTTCGGCCTGAGGTATGGCGAAAGCCAGCAGGGTTTCCAGCGGGGTGGGCAGGGGTGGCTTGCATTGGAAGCAGTCTGAGTCTGGTCGAAGAAATCGGAGTGGTTGCTTAGGTCATCGTGTTTAGATCGTTGGCGAGCGGCTGGGGGGAGCAAATTCCGCTCAAGAGTTTTTATAGGCGAAAGATTCTTCGGAGCGTGCCCGTCACGGTGGCGATGACGTTTTACTTTTTCAGCAGGCTGGTGTGGCTGGCGACGCACTGCCAGCGGCCTTCGGCGTAAACCCAGGTGTCGGTAAAGCGGCCGAAGTGGTCGTATGGCTTGCCTTGATAGATTCCTCTCGTGTGATAGATGCCGACGACTACGGCTGAGTCGGCGTACATGTTGACCTTCACATCTTGAATCGTCAGGCTCGTGGGTTTGAACTGCGGGTCTTTGATGTCGGCGAGGAACTTGGCTTTGTCGCTGACCTCGCCATCGTACTCGGTGTTGATGAATTGGCTGCCGATCATGGCATCGAGAACGCGGGCGTCGCGATTTACCTGGGCTTCATTCCACAGGTGTTCCATGATCAGGATTTTGGTTTCTTGCGAGTCGTCTTTCGACTTCTGGGCTGCGGCTTGGCCCGGCGAAATGAGAGCTATCAGCAGGCAGCAGCATGTGGCACGAAGCATGGCGTTGCTTGTCCGCCACATCCCCACGTGGGGCGGACGCTCGGGAAAACTTAACAGCCGGTTGCTGGTTGGGGATATAGAAATGCTGGCGGGAGCGTTACGAACGTACCTCGGGGGCTGAAGCCCTGTCATCCGCGTTGCAACTGGACGCAGCACTGACGCGCTGGTCCACCCCAAAATCTGGACCTGTTAAGAGCTAAGCCGGCGGGACGCCGGCGCTACGATTTAAGGCCTAAGCTACTGCTGGCGCTACCACCTAGAAGGCCCAACGCAGAAGGGCGGCGCCTACTGTGAATCCCGCGCCTACTGACGCCATCAGGACCAGACTTCCCTTCTTTAGTTTGCCTTGTTCGACAGCAGTATTCATGGCTAAGGGAATCGTGCCCGCTGTGGTGTTGCCGAAGCATTGGATGTTGACGATTACGCTTTCCGGGGGCAGGCCCAGGCGCTCGGCGGTGGCGTTGATGATGCGCAGGTTGGCCTGGTGGGGGATGAAGGCATCGACGTCCGAGCCCTTGAGGCCGTTGCGTTCGAGCAGTTTCAGGCAGGCTTCGGTTTGCTTGCGCACAGCGAATTTGAAGACCTGCTGGCCGTCCTGGTGAACGTAGTGCATTTTCTTGTCGACGGTTTCTCGGGTTGCTGGATTGAGGCTGCCGCCGCCGGGCATTTGCAGAAAGCATCCGCCGGAGCCGTCGACTTCGTGGATGAAATCGATCAGCCCGACGGAATCGTCTTCGGCGGGCTCGAGTAGTACAGCGCCGGCGCCGTCGCCGAAGATCACGCAGGTGGCGCGATCGGCGTAGTCGATGATCGAGGACATCACATCGGCGCCGATCACCAGGACTCGCTTGTGGGTTCCGGTGGCGATGAATTGCGCGCCCGTTTGTACGGCGTAAACGAAAGCGGAGCAGGCGGCGGAAAGATCGAATCCCCAAACCCCTTCGGCGCCTAGTTTGTGCTGGACGAGGCAGGCGGTTGAGGGGAAGAACATATCGGGCGTGACCGTGCCGACGATGATAGCGTCGAGGTCGCTCGCAGCGAGGCCGCGCTGGGCGAGAGCCTTCTTGGCGGCTTCCACCGCTAGATCGCTCGTGGCCACGCCCTTTTCGACGATGTGGCGTTCGCGGATGCCGACGCGGGCCAGTATCCACTCGTTGGTGGTGTCGACCATCTTTTCGAGATCGGCGTTGGTGAGCAGGCGAGGCGGCACGTAGGTGCCGAGGGCGCTGATTTTGGCGCGAATCGGTGTGGTCAATTAGAGCTCCTGAGTATGAAGGGAGTATTTTGCAGGATTGGAGCAAGAATGTCTAACTTGTGGCGAGCCTAAGCGTAGAAAGTCGAGCTTCGCTCGACGGACAGCCGAGGGCGGCTGTCCCCACATTCAAAAGGTAAGGCCGGCGGGACGCCGGCGCTACACTTGCCGGTGGTCGAAAAATAAGCCAGGCACCGGGGGCCCACTGCACACGCAAGAGCCCGTTACCGTTGCTTCCTTCCGGACCTGGCGGGGTTGGCGAGAGTACGTCGCGTGAGACCGATGCCTGACCTGCACCATTCTAGCAAAGAGGACCTTTGACCCGCCGGCGTGCGACGGATGGGTGAGGGCGGCTATCTCGAAATTTAAAGTGAAGCCGGCGGGACCCTTCGACTTCGCTCAGGGCAGGCTGCCGGCGCTACCTTTTGCAGCAGTCCGGGCAAAGGGCTGGTGACTTTCGGTGCAAGAAAGAAGCACGAAAGCCTTCCCTTCTGGATGGAACTTGTCGAACAATAGAGGCTGAATCCGGAAACTTGAACAAAGCGGTTTAGAGGAGGCGGATAAGTTATGAGCGCCTCGCGACTTTCGATGCCACAAACCAACCGACAACTTGAATTGAACCCGCTGTCCCAGGCGATCAATCGATACTTCGAGTTTTCTGTCTATCTGCTTGTGCTGGTGGGGTTTGG
The DNA here is from genome assembly GCA_963809605.1 of uncultured Acidobacteriaceae bacterium. Lineage (GTDB taxonomy): Bacteria > Acidobacteriota > Terriglobia > Terriglobales > Acidobacteriaceae > Sulfotelmatobacter. Next base: position 539,576 of record CAWEKM010000002.1, read on the forward strand.
GACATTGGCGAGCACTGGGGGCTTGGATCTTCCGACTATGCTGCTCGCGGGGACGGCGCTGGCTGTGGGCGGCTACCTATTGGCCATGCGGAAAAGCGTCGTCGTCTCGGAGCACTGGACTACGCCGCTAACCATCGGATACTTCGTCTTCTACGCCGCGGACTACCTTCTTATCTCGCGCAACTTTCTCACGGCGACGGTACACATGGTGCTGTTCGCGGTGGTGGTGCGCACATTCTCGCTGCGGCGCGATCGCGACTACACGATGCTGGCGATCCTCGCGTTCCTGATGGTGTTGGCTTCGGCTGTGCTGACCGTAGACAGCGTCTTTATGTTTTTCTTCGCGGTCTTCATGCTGATGGCGGTGGCCACGTTCATCCTGATGGAAATGAGGCGGTCGGGGCAGGCGGCGCGCTTTCAGGCTCGACACTCCAGCGATGCACAGGAGCACCGGCGTCTGGCCTTCTCGCTGGCGCGGGTCACGCCTGGTCTGGTGCTGATGATCCTGATCGGCGCCGCGGCGATGTTCTTCCTGTTGCCTCGTATGTCGGCGGGTTACCTCGGCGGCTACTCGTTCGGCACGGATTTTTCGACTGGCTTCAGCGACCAAGTGCAACTGGGCCGGATCGGGCAGATTCAGCAATCGGACGCGGTGGTGATGCACATCCAGATTGACGGAGACCGAGATGGCAGGCACGCGCTGGCTTGGCGCGGGGTTGCGTTGGCGAATTTCGATGGCAAGAACTGGTCTAGCCCGCGCCAGCAATACGCTCTGTACCGGGACGCGGATGGAGGCTTCCGCATTCCGCTGCTCGGCCAGGGAGTTACGCAGGCCTGGACGTCGCCTTATCACCTGATTCACTACCGCGTTTTGATGGAGCCAATCGGCACGAACATTTTTTTTCTCGCTCCTTGGGCGCGGCGTATAGAGGGAGCGTATCGCACGTTGCAGATTGACACCGGCGGAGCCGTGTCCGATCTCGACAGCCAGCGCTCGGTGAGTACCTACGAGGCGGACTCAGATATCTCGACCCCTTCACCCGCAGAACTTCGAGCGGCCGGAAACAATCTCCCGCAATTTGCCCCGGCCTATCTGCAACTCCCAAAGCTCGATCCGCGCATTCCGCGCCTGGCGGTGCAGATCGTGAGTTCCTCCTCCAACAACTACGACAAAGCGATTGCGGTGGAACGATACTTGCAGTCACATTACGGATACACGCTGCAGTTGCCACGCTCGCCGGTTGCCGATCCGCTGGCTAACTTTCTTTTCGAACGCAAGGAGGGGCACTGCGAATACTTCGCTTCCTCGATGGCGGTAATGCTGCGGACGCTCGGCATTCCATCTCGCGTGGTGAACGGCTTCCGCAGCGATGAATTCAACGATGTGACCGGATACTACGTGGTTCGCGCAAAGAACGCGCACTCCTGGGTAGAGGCTTATTTTCCGGGCTATGGGTGGGTCACGTTCGATCCCACGCCGGGAGGCACCATTGAATCACCGCAAGGCTGGGGTAGGGTGATGCTCTACCTGGACGCCGCGGCGTCGTTCTGGCGGGAGTGGGTGGTCAGTTACGACACCTCGCATCAGTATGTTCTAGGACAGTCGTTGATGAGCGGGACGCGGGGTTTCTGGGAACGTAGCCGTATGTGGGCGCAGCTGCGATATGAGCGTCTGCTGAACTGGGCGCGGCAAAGCCAGCGCAGCGTAGGGCATTCGCCCGGACGCTGGTTCGCGATTAGCGTGGCGCTAGCGCTGGTATTGCTGGTGCTGGGCAACGCCGGGCGGATCACTCGGATGATCCGCATGAAACAGTTGCAGGCGCATCCGGAGCGGTCGCCGAATCAGGCTGCCACGATGTGGTATGAACGGATGGCTCGTTATCTTGCGCGGAGAGGAATGCAGAAACCGGAGACGCAGACGGCGCAGGAATTTGTGCGGGTGATCGAGAATGAGCGGCTGCGGACTCGGGTCGGGGAATTCACAGACGCCTACGAATCAGCGCGGTTCGGGAATTCGCCGGACGACGCGCGCCGGTTGCCGGAATTGTACGAAGAGGTGGAGCTGGCTAGTAAGAGGTGAGGTGTCAGAGAGTCGAGCTGCGCTCGACGGACAGCCCGGGGCCGCTGTCCCCACATTCACTGCTGAAGCCGGCGGGATCCTTCGACTTCGCTCAGGACAGGCCGCCGACGCTACAACTAGAAGTGCCACACCACGCCACCGCCTACGAAATAGTTATGCTGGCGGCTCTTACCGGTGTCTGCCAACGGCAGATCGGGCGTGCCGGACCAGAAGTCTCGCACATCGAGGCGAATAGCGAACTGGTGCAAAACTCTGACGTCGAGGCCGAATCCGCCCTGGAGAACCCCCGAAGTCGTGGAACTGCCGGGATTGGGCCCGCCGTAGAGCAAGGTACTATTCTCGCTGAAGTGGGCAAACCCCCCGCCCAGACTCACCCATGGCGACACTGCGGTTTCAGGAAACAGATTCAAGCGAGCCGAAGGAGTAACGAAGATCTGTTTGTAATCTTTGGGAACAACATCGTCGCCGGAGTTGAGCTTTTCATCCAGATTGAAGACCGCTGGAACTTCTCCCGAGATGGCAAAGATGGGAGTAGAGAAGAGGCGGCGTGCGTAGTTGACTTCAAAAGTGAGTCCTTTACCGGAGCGGACAACCGGATTGAAATTGGTCGCGCCGATGATGCCCTGGTCGCTGATGAAGATGCGGCCAATAAGGCCGGAAAGTTCGTTTTTCTCGTCCTGAGCCGCTGCGGAGCCGCCCAGAATCGACATCACCACTGCCAGCACTGCAATTGCGGCCTGTTTCCCAGACATTTCCCCTCCAGGATGCGGGACTTACAGTTTTCTTCGGTAGTGCTTAGGGTAGCATGAAGCGCAGAGTTTTCATCCACAGGTTGTGTATTTCGTGGTCCCTACCGTCGGACGGTAAAGAGATGCATGCAGCCTGAGAGATGGTTGCGCCTAAGACCTCCACCAAAAATGTTAAAATAGTGAGATTGCATGCCCTCGAAGAGCCTCACTATCTCACGTTCCCACGAAAAAACGACTGGCACCGCGTCGACCACCCCTGAACACGTTGCAGGTCCGCCGAAAATCGGATTCGTCAGCCTGGGTTGCCCCAAGAACCTGGTCGACAGCGAAGTGATGATGGGGCTGCTGGCACGGGCCGGGGCTGAAATCTCACCCCGGGCCGAGGACGCCGACGTGATTGTGGTGAATACCTGCTCGTTCATTGAGAGCGCCCAACAGGAATCGGTGAATACGATTCTTGAGATGGCCGGTCTTAAGACTTCAGGGCGGGCGAAGAAGCTGGTTGTCGCGGGCTGCCTGGTCGAGCGGTTTCGAGATGAAATCCGCAAGAGCATTCCGGAAGTGGATGCGGTTGTTGGGACCGGGGAGTTGCAGAACATTTTGGCGGCTACCGGGATTGTCCCGCCCGCAGCAGCGAATTTGTCGCACAGCGATTCCCCGTTCGTGGTTCTCCCTTCGCGAGCCGAGGGCGATGCCCGGGCGGCGCAGGGGCGATTCTCGCGCGAGCAATGGGATGGGGCGATTGCTGATCTTCCGAATTATTTGTACGACGATGAGACTCCACGCATTCTGGCTACGCCGAAATCTACGGCTTACATCAAGATCGCTGAGGGTTGCGATCATCCTTGTACGTTCTGCATTATTCCGCAGTTGCGTGGGCAGTTTCGGTCGCGGCGGTTCGAGTCGGTTGTGGCTGAAGCGGAGCGGTTGGCACGGAGCGGCGTGCGCGAAGTTACGCTGATTGGGCAGGATACGACCTGCTACGGTGAGGATTTCGGCTTGAAGGATGGTCTGGCGCTGCTGCTTGAGAAACTGGCGACAATTGAAGACCTCCGTTGGATCCGGTTTCTCTATGCCTATCCCAATAAAATTACAGGCAAGCTGTTGGAGACGATTGCTTCGTCGGAGAAGATCTGCTCTTACATGGATGTGCCACTGCAGCATGCATCGGCGCCGGTGCTGAAGCGCATGAAGCGCGGAGGCGGAGCGGATTTGTTTCTGCGCTCGATCAGTAAGATGCGGCGCGCGATTCCCGATCTGACTCTGCGGACGTCGTTTATCGTGGGTTTTCCGGGAGAAACTGAGAAGGAATTCGAAGAGCTGTGCGATTTTGTGCGCGAAGCGCAGTTTGACTGGATGGGAACTTTTTCCTACTCCGATCAGGAGGGCGCGGACGCATATGGGCTGGACAAGAAGCTTTCGATCCGAGAGATCGAGCGGCGGCGCAAACACCTGATGGGAATTCAGCGGCAGATCAGCAAGAAGAAAAAGAAGGCGCTCGTGGGACAAGAGTTCGACCTGCTGCTTGAGGGGGCGTCGGAAGAAACCGATCTGCTGATGGAAGGACGCACTTCGATGCACGCTCCCGAAATCGACGGCAAAGTCTTCGTGAATGACTTTCCGGCAGAGACTGAGCCCCGGCCGGGCGAGTTTTATCGCTGCCAGATCACGGAGGCGCACGACTATGATCTGGTGGCGAGGATCCTGTAGATACCCAAGCACGTTCGCCCGAGTACAATTTCAGAGAGGCGAGTGTCCATGAGATGGCCTACAGGGATCCTCTACAGCACTACGGCGCTTCTCACTGGGTATGCCGCCTTTTTTCTAATGATGCAAACGGTAAATGGCGGCCCTTGGTCCTGGTGGGGACCAGTTATGCTGGGAGCCTCAATCCTGTTGATGGTTGTGGGGATTCGTGCCTTCGCGGCTCGGCTTGCCGTCGGCTGGCTGGCCGCAATCGCCGCGGCGACGCCACTCCTAATCTGCTCTGCGTTTGGTGAATGGCCGCTCAGGTGCTGGATCTTCGCACTCGCGGTGGGTCTGTCCGCACTGGCCATTTTCAAGGTCGATGCGACCATCAAGCATGGCGACACTGCGGCATTCTTCGCGAGTTCGCTGCTGGGCCTGTCATGGATTTCCGTTTCTGTTAACACAGTTCGTGCCTACTTTTCGGCGAATGTTGCAAATCCAAACCCAGCTGCCCTCGCTTTGCTGTTCGTCTTTTGGGGCACTATCATCGCCACGCTGCTGAATTCCGGACGTAGTGTTTTTCGAAGGCCTTCAATTCGTTGAGTAATTAGGACTATGCCTCGCAAACGCACTTTGAAACTCCGCTGCCCAATCTGCAAGAAAACGGTGAAGAGCGCTGATCCCGAGTTTCCCTTCTGCAGTGACCGTTGCCGCACCATTGATCTAGGCAAGTGGGCAAGCGGCGCTTACGTGATTCCATCGCCGGTAACGGATGCTGACGAACCGATCCGCGAGCGCACGCCCGAAGATGTGGACGAAGAATCGTGAAGGATGCTCGGGAGCCCGATAGTAGCGCCGGCATATCGCCGTCTCGCGCGACGGCATCCCAGGAAACTCCGCTCTGGGCTACGCTGGTCGCCACGTTTTTCGGGATTGGACGGCTGCGGCCTGGGCCCGGGACTTGGGCCTCGGCGACAACCGCATTGCTGTGGGCTGCGTTGTGCTTTGCACTTGTGCCTGCCTTGCGTACTCCTATCGCGATTGTTTTGGTCTTGCTCGTCGTGCTGATCGGAATCCCTGCGGCTACAAAGGTCGCGCGAGGTTCGGGGATAAAAGATCCGCAGTTTGTGGTGATTGACGAGGTTGCGGGGCAATTGGTCGCGTTAATTGCGGTGCCGTTTGCATGGAAATCTTTTCTGGCGGCCTTTATACTTTTTCGTGCTTTCGATATCGTCAAGCCGCCTCCGGTGCGACAATTGGAGGCGCTCCCCGAAGGAACAGGGATCGTGCTGGACGATGTGGCCGCCGGCCTTTACGCGCTGGGAACAATGCATCTCTTGTTGCACTTCGATCTTCTAAGATAGTGTTGTGTTAAAGCAGTACGAGTGTTTTCCTCATGGGATTTTCCGAGCGCATCCTGGGCAAGAAAAACGTGAATGGCGGGCCACACATTGAGTCCGTCTCGCCGGTGCTGGCGCTGGCGGGAGGCGAAATCCGGATCGCGGGTTCGGGATTGCGGCCTCAGCAGTACCAGCGTCCACGCGTGCAGTTCGGCGAAGTCGAGGGCGGGGTGGTGATCAGTTCGGATTCGTTTCTTGTGGCCCGCGTTCCCGAGGGAGCGACTTCTGGCCCGGTGGTAGTAGCTGCCGACGGGCACGTCAGCAACGCGCAGACTGTGAAGGTGGCGGTCCCTATCGCTGACAACCTGCATCCCGTGACCAACCCGGCGCTCGATGCTCAGGGCAATATCTACGTGACCTTCTCAGGTTCGCGAGGTCAGAAGGTTCCAGTCGCGATCTTCAAGATTGATACCAACTACGCCGTGAAACCGTTCGTCGCGGAGATGATGAACGCGACTTCGATCGCTTTCGATCGTCAGGGACAGATGTATGTCTCTTCGCGCCATGACGGGGCGGTCTATCGCGTGACGCCGAATGGAAGCACGTCCACGTATGCCGAGGGTATGGGAGTCGCTACCGGAATTGCTTTTGACAAGAATCAAAACCTCTACGTGGGCGATCGCAGCGGCACGATCTTTAAGATTGGACCCGACCAGCAGGTGTTCGTGTTCGCCACGCTGGAGCCAAGCGTCTCCGCCTACCATCTTGCTTTCGGTCCGCAGGGCGATTTATTTGTGACGGGGCCGACAACCTCGAGCTTTGACTGCGTGCATCGAATTGATCCGCAGGGAACGGTCCACACGTTTTATCGCGGCCTGGGACGCCCGCAGGGATTAGCTTTCGACTCGTCGGGAAATATGTATGTGGCGGCGTCGCTCTCCGGCAAACGCGGGATTGTGAAGATCACTCCCGAGGGCAAAGCCAGCCTGGAAGTCGCGGGCCACGGGCTGGTGGGATTGGCTTTTGCTCCGGGACGCAGCGTGATTCTGGCGACCACGGATGCGGTGCATCATCTCTCGTGGAATATTCAGGCACTGCCGTTGCTGCCGGAATAAGGCAGTTCTCAGTTCCCAGTTCTCAGTTCTCATTTCTCAGAAAAACCTGAGCTGCATCGCTGAGAACTGAGAACTGCCTTTATCATTTACACTTCTAGCCGTGAACGCCGAGATCATCGCGGTCGGCTCCGAGTTGCTGACGCCCTTCCGCACGGACACGAATTCTCTTTATCTCACCGAGCAAATTAACCAACTAGGCGTTGAAGTGGTTCTCAAGTGCGTCGTGGGCGATGATCTCAAACGGCTGGTTGAGGCGGCGCAACACGCGCTGTTCCGGTCGGAGATCGTGATTTTCAGCGGCGGTCTTGGCCCCACTGAGGATGACCTGACCCGTGAAGCGGTGGCGGAGGCTTTGGGCGTTTCCCTGCGGCGCGATGAAGCGGTTTTAGCCGGCATCGAGCAGCGCTTCGCGGCGCGGGGCTGGAAAATGTCCGCTAACAATGCGAAGCAGGCGGACGTTCTCGAAGGAGCGGCCGTGCTTCCTAATCCTAATGGGACTGCTCCCGGACAGTGGTTGAGCGGCAAGTTTGACGGGCGCGAGCGCATCGTCATACTGTTGCCCGGGCCACCGCACGAACTGAAAGCTCTGTTCGAGACGGAGTGCGTTGAGCGGCTGCGGGCGAAGTTGCCGCGCGCGTTTCTGGCAACTCGTGTACTGAAGGTCGCGATGTTGGGCGAATCGCATGTGGATGCGCGCGTAGCGCCGATTTACAAGCGGTTTGGCGACGTTCAGACCACAATTCTGGCGGGAGCGGGAGAGATCCAACTGCATTTCAAATCGCGCGCCGAAACCATGGAGGCGGCTCAGGCGCGAGTCGATGAAGCGGCGGACGCGGTTGAGGAAGAACTCGATGACGCTGTGTACTCTCGAAACGGCGAATCGCTCGAGCAAATCGTGGGCTACTGGTTGCAGATGCGTAACGCCACTCTGGCCGTGGCGGAATCGTGCACTGGCGGTTTGCTGGGTGAGCGGATTACATCGGTCGGCGGCAGTTCGCGATACTTTGCCGGTGGCGCGATCGTTTACTCGAACGCCGTAAAAACCGAACTGGCGGGAGTGCCTGCCGACATGATTGAACGGCATGGAGCGGTAAGCCGTGAAGTAGCGGCGGCGCTGGCTGAGGGCATCCGCTACCGTTGCGAGTCGACGCTCGGGATCGGCATTACGGGGGTGGCTGGACCCGGCGGAGGAACTCCCGAGAAACCCGTGGGACTGGTGTTTCATGCTCTTGCTGGCGATGGCGGGACGGAAGTAATCGAGCGGAACTTTCCTGGCGATCGCAAGCGCATTCGCTGGTTCGCGACGACCCTGGCGCTGGATATGGTGAGAAGGAAGCTGATGTGAAAACGCTCCTAGCTACTGGCTTCTAGCCACCGGGTATGAAAGCTAGGCCAGCCGCTGGCAGCCGATTTTATGCGGCTTTTCGTTGCTGTCGACATTGACGATGCTATCCGTGAACGCATTACCCGCTCTCTCGAGGGAGTGCGCGGGTTTGCAGAGGAGGCGCGGTGGGTTCGCCCCGAATCGTTGCACGTTACGCTGAAGTTCATCGGGGAGAAGTCCGAAGAAGAGGTTGAGAAGATCAAATGCGTGCTGGAAACGATTGAGGCGAGTACGTTTGAAATGAGCATTCGGGGCTACGGATTCTTTCCGGGTACGCGCGCGCCACGGGTGTTCTGGGCAGGAATTGAAGGAGGCCCGAAATTGAGTTCTCTGGCCGCGATGGTGGACGAGAAGCTGGCGCCGCTCGACATCCCGAAGGAGGAGCACGCTTTTACCCCGCACCTGACGCTGGCGCGGGGCGGGGGAGGCTCGGGTTCGCCGCACAAGCAAAAGAGCGACCATCCGAACCGCAGCTTTCAGCGCTTGCAGAAAAAGTTGGCGGCCCTCCCGGCGCCTGATTTTGGCTCGATGACCGCTCGCGAGTTTTTTCTGTACCACAGCAAGCTCTCTCCTGGCGGCTCAAAGTACACGAAGCTGGTGAGTTTTCATTTACGGTAGCCGCACGCTGCAAAGGAAAACGAGATACCTTGCGAACGCTCTTAATTATTGCCGCTTCGAGCTACCTGCTGGGTTCGATTCCCTTCGGCTATCTGCTGGTGCGCATCTTTCGCGGCGAAGATGTGCGGCAAAGCGGCAGCGGGAACATTGGGGCGACGAATGTCTCCCGCAAATCGCCGGTCCTGGGAATCGCGACGCTGCTGCTGGATGCGCTGAAAGGAACTGCCGCTGCCATCCTGTCATATTACTTATGGATTCGGATGGGCATTCGAACCGGGGCCCTCGACGTCCTTCCGTTTGAACCGGTCTCAATAGCCGCCCTGTTTGCCGTTATCGGGCACATGTTTCCCGTATGGCTGAAGTTCCGAGGAGGCAAGGGGGTCGCCACCGGGTTGGGCTCTTTTGCGTTTATCGCCCCTCAAGCAGTTCTGATAGCGGTGGGTATTTTTATCGCAACCGTAGCCCTCTTTCGCTATGTGTCACTGGGATCGATCCTTGCCGTCGCGTCCTTTCCATTTCTGGTGTACGCAATTTACGGGTATGGCAAAAGACCGATGATCATGTCACTCATAGTGATCACTTGTCTCCTCATCATCGTCCGGCATCACCAGAACATCCATCGCCTTCTGACGCGGACAGAGAGCCGCGTGGGGGCAAAGAGCGCATGAGCAGGATCGCCATCATCGGCGCGGGAGCCTGGGGGACGGCACTGTCGATCATTCTTGGGCGCAAAGAGAGTCATGAGATTCGGTTGTGGGCTCACGAAAAGGAAGTCTGCGAATCGATCTCGCAACGACGTGTCAACGAGATATTTCTTCCCGGTCAACAAATCCCGGCGTGCGTGATGCCCTGCGACGACCTCGCCGAAGCGCTTAAGGGCGCGGTTATTGTGGTGAGCGTGATGCCCTCGCAACACTGCCGTCAGCTGTTTGAGAAGATGCAGTCGCACCTGTCCGCGGAAACCGTGATCGTCAGTGCGACGAAGGGGTTGGAAGAAAAATCCTTTTTGCGCATGACTGAGGTGATCATGCAAGTGGTTAAAGGCCACGGCATTCCGGAGCCCAGGATTGGCGCGCTCAGCGGCCCATCGTTTGCGTTGGAAGCAGCGCGGGGAGATCCGACGGCAATCGCCATTGCTTCGGAGGATAACGACCTCGCGCGCTTCGTCCAGCATGAGTTCAGCCACGCCAGCTTTCGCCTCTACACCAATCAGGACCCGGTCGGCGTGGAATTGGGTGGCGCGCTGAAAAATACGGTGGCCATCGCTGCCGGTGTCTGTGCCGGTCTTGGCCTGGGACACAATTCTGTGGCCGCCCTGATTACGCGGGGTCTGGCCGAGATGACGCGGCTGGTGGTGGCCTGTGGAGGCAAAGCCGAAACGATGGCGGGCCTCGCGGGCCTGGGCGACCTAGTGCTGACTTGCACGGGCGGCCTTTCGCGCAATCGCAGCGTGGGAGTTGAGCTGGGCCGCGGACGCAAGCTGCCGGAGATTCTCGCCGGGATGCATGGCATGGTTGCGGAAGGAATCTTCACCACGACTGCAGCCGCGGGGCTGGCGCGGGCTCGGGGAGTGGAGATGCCCATTACCGAGCAAATGCACGCCATTCTGCACGAGGGCAAGGCTCCCCTCGAAGCGATTCACGACTTGATGACCCGCAGCAGCAAAAGCGAAACTCTAGGGGCATAGTGCATCGCCGCGCTTGAAGAATCTCGTGCGTTTCCTGCCAAACGTTTTCTTGCCAAACCAGCACCAGGCGTGCACTTCGAGTGGTACTTTGGTAACGGCAAAACTCACGGTTTTCACCTCCGGGCATTCCTTCGACATTAAAATTCTATAGATACCCGTGAAATCCGCCGCCACTTCGATCGACGGCGCTTCCGCACTGAGCCAGGGGAGCGACCTTTCTTCCAACGCACCCAATCCGGCGCGTGTCCCGATTCTCTATGTAATCCTCGGCGTACTTCTGGTGATCAGCATCGTGCCGATGTATTTCTACTCCGCGGAAGTGGAGGCGATTAACCGGGACCGGCTGAAGACCAACGAAATGCTGCTGCAGAACACGGTCACGCGCTCGCTGGCTGACGATCTTTCGCAGCACGAGCGTTCGGTGCGGATGATGCTGGCCAATCTTTCGTCCGCGATCCAGGTGGCGAGCGGCGGCGATATTGGCAACAAGAACATTGAAGCGCCGGAGTTACGCGCACTGCTCGAGAACTTTGTTTCGTCCTCGGATGAACTGGCCTACGCTACCCTGCTCAACTCAGAGGCTAAGGGAATATCGGCGGGCCGCATTGCGCCGGATGCCTTTCTGCAGCGCGAGTTACAACATGCCTACGATGCGGCCCGCGATGGTCGCGCCTACAACGGCCAGGCGCTCCAGGTGGAAGACGGCAAGACGGCACGCACAGTTGTGCTAGTGAGCAGTCCGGTCAGCTATGGCGGACGTTTTCTCGGCATGGTCGGCGCGGTGGTGGATCTGCAATTCCTGATTCGCAGGCTGCAGGAAGTAAGCGGCGGCGGTCTGATTCCTTATGTGGTGGACGCGCAAGGACGGCTGGTGGCGGCTGGCACTTCGCAATACATAACCGGGCAGGACATGAAGAGCCTGGAGATTGTCCGCAATTTTGTGGATGAGGGGAACAAGGCGCAGTTGGCCGCGACCAAGGAATTCGGCGTCCGCGAGGGCCAGAACAATGTTGAGATGCTCGGCACTTACAGCCCAGTCACGGCGCTCGATTGGGCGGTCGTAGTGCAGAAACCGCAATACGAGGCTTACCGCGGAGTTGTCGAGATGCAGCGAACGGCGCGCCTGCTGGCCCTGTTGGCGGTGCTGCTGAGCATCGGCGTCAGCATCTTCGCGGCCCGCAGGATTACGAATCCGCTGCAAATCCTTACGCAGTCGGGCCGGGCTCTGGCACGTGGTGATTTCTCGCAGCGCGTGCACTTGCGGAGCCGCACCGAAATCGGCGAACTCGCGGAGACCTTTAATACCATGTCGCAGGAACTAGAACAATTCGTCGAAGATCTCAAGCGGGCAGCGGAAGAGAATCGCGCCCTGTTTCTGGGCTCGATTCAGATGCTGGCCGGTGCGGTTGACGAAAAGGATCCCTACACTCGCGGCCACTCCGACCGAGTCACGCGCTACTCGCTGCTGATCGGCAAGGAGCTTAAACTGGCCACTGATTTCATGGAGACGCTGCAGATTTCTGCGCAGCTCCACGACGTGGGGAAGATCGGCATCGAAGACCGAATTCTCAAGAAACCGGGCGCACTGACCGCGGAAGAATTTGAGGTCATGAAGACTCACACCACGAAGGGCGCCAACATTCTGCGCCCTGTCACGCAGCTTGCCGAAATGCTTCCCGGCATTGAACTGCATCACGAGGCGCTCGACGGCCGGGGCTACCCTTACGGCCTGCAAGGAGATCAAATTCCGCTGCTGGCGAGGGTGATTGCAGTAGCTGACACGTTTGATGCCTTGACCACCAATCGTCCCTACCAGCATGCCCACACTCCGGAAGAGGCATTCAAAATCATTCAGAACCTCGCCGGGAAACGGCTTGATCCCGAGCCGGTGGCAGCATTGATGGCGGTCTACGGACGCGGCGAAATTCGCATCCAGCGCCTCTCGATCAAGAGAGCTGTGGCAGCCGCGGATGCGGCTGCGGCTGATGTTCCCGCAACGCCGGCTCCGGCGCTCTCTGCTCCTGAAGCTGTTAACCTCGAAAGAACCCGCGTCTAACTACTTCCCGCCCATCTTGTTCTAGCCCACTGCCCAACCAACGGCGGTCGGGCCGCGCTGACCGCTATAATCAGTTTTAGGACTCTTCATGATTCAAACTTTGTTTGGCAGTACCGAGGAAACGCAGCCGGGGCTTTTCGAGCGCATGAAGCAGGCGGTGACGCGCACGCGCGAGAATCTTGCCGAGCGCATTGAGGAGGTTGCCTTTGGAAAAGAGATCGACCGCAATACGCTCGACGATCTTGAAGCGACGCTGATCGGCGCCGACCTGGGCACTGCGACCACGCAGGAAGTGCTGGGCAAACTCCGAGACAAGGCTGACCGGAAACAGATTAAGGACGTGCAGGAGCTGAAGCGCCTGCTAAAAGAGGAATTGCTAGCGATTCTGAATGCTGCGAATACTCGGCCAGTTCAAAGAGTTGACGGCACTCCGGAAGTGATTCTGGTAGTAGGTGTGAACGGTACGGGCAAGACCACAACCATCGGCAAGTTGTCACAGGTATTCCGGTCGAAGGGCAAGAGCGTGCTGCTATGCGCCGCGGATACCTTCCGCGCGGCAGCGATCGATCAGCTGGAGATCTGGGGCGCACGAACGGGTACGGAAGTGATCAAGACCAAACCTGGTGGCGATCCGTCAGCGGTATTGTTCGACGCGTTGCAGGCGGCAACGGCGCGGAAGACAGACTATGTGATCGTCGACACCGCCGGCCGGCTACACACCAAAACCAGCCTCATGTCGGAGCTGGAGAAGATGCGGCGCACGGCTCAGCGCATTATCCCCGGAGCGCCCCACGAAACATTGCTGGTAATGGATGCCACGACCGGGCAAAATGGTTTGCAGCAGGCGCGCCTGTTCACGGAGTCAGCGGGCGTTACCGGCATCGTGCTTACCAAGCTTGACGGCACCGCCAAAGGCGGCGTGGTGGTGGCCATTTCCCGCGAACTGGGATTGCCCGTGCGATTTGTCGGAGTCGGCGAGAAGGTGGGCGATCTGCTGCCGTTCGATCCCAAGGAATTTGTGGACTCGCTGTTCGAATAAACCGATTCACCACGGAGACACCGAGGCACGGAGAGAACAGCCCTAAATTCCCTCTCTGTGGCTCCATGGCTCCGTGGTAGTTTTGTTCTTGTCTTCATCTCTCCTGGATGACAGACCACACCATTGACGAGCAGTTTCTGCGGCGCGCGCTTGATTTGGCTCGCCAGGGTATCGGACTGGCCTCACCCAATCCGTACGTTGGTGCCGTCGTGGTCGATCAACAGGGCAACATCGTAGGCACTGGCGTCTATACCTACGATGGCGTGAAACATGCTGAGGTGCGCGCTCTCGAAAGCGCAGGCGAAAAGGCGCGAGGAGGAACGCTTTATATTAATCTCGAACCACACTCGCACCAAGGGCGCACGCCCCCGTGCACCGAGGCTCTGATCGCGGCCGGGATTCGTCGTGTGGTGGCGTCGATGCACGATCCCAACAGCAAAGTGAGCGGGCGAGGTTTTGAAAAACTTCGCGCGGCGGGCGTCCACGTCGAGGTTGGGGGGCTTGAAGCGGAAGCTCGAAGATTGAACGAGGCTTTCGCGCGCTACATTCGCCAGGGCGTTCCTCTCGTGACGTTGAAGTCCGCCATGACGCTTGATGGCAAGATCGCCCCACCACGGGCGTCCCTTGCGAAACCCACTGCAGGAATTCCTGCCGGGGGATGGATTACCGGCGAGGCGGCCCGCGCAAACGTGCAGCAACAGCGTCACCAGAGCGACGCCATCCTCGTGGGGGTCGGGACGATCCTGGCTGACGATCCGCTCCTCACTGATCGCAGTGGTAATCCACGACGACGCCCGTTGCTGCGCGTGATTCTGGATTCGCACTTGCGCTTGCCGCTGGAGTCGCGTCTGGTGCAGAGTGTGGGAAATGAGGGCGTCTGCAAGAGAGACGTACTGGTCTTTTGTTCCTCTCCCGACGAAAAGAAAAAGGCGGAACTGGAGGCGCGTGGGGTTCGCGTCGAGCAGCTTCCACCAGACACGCCGGACGGCCGCCCCGATTTTCGCGCGATTCTCCGCCGCCTCGGGCAACTTGAAATCACCAGTGTGATGATCGAAGGCGGATCGGTGGTAAACGCAGCAGCGCTCGCCTCAGGGGTGGTCGACAAGGTTTTTCTGTATTACGCACCAAAGATTCTGGGCGCTGCATCGGTTCCGTTCGCTGCGGGCGCGGGCTCCCACCAACTGGACGAAGCACTGCAGGTTAACCATCTCCAGTTGCATCGCTTTGGAGAAGACTTCGCGGTCGAGGGGTATCTGCGCGATCCGTATGAAGGGTAGGTAGTGCCTCAGTTTGAATTTCTCCATTTTGCCAGAGCCAAGAATACGCGAATGACGAACCCGACCGTGACAACGATGACAAGATCGCGCAGGAATGAGAGATGGCCCGACCAAATGTCGAAAGCAAAGCTTATGGCCAAGTAGGCACCGATACCAACCTTGGTCGGTGTATTCATAACTACATTGAGATCAGACCACATCGACATCGGTGCGACGCCCTTTTCTGTACTGACCGCGCTTGGCTCACTTCGGAAGGTAATTGTCAGCCATCGTCACGATTTCCTCAAGGGCCCGAACACGGTCGCTCGGGCCAGCGGCCATTGCCGGGGTAATTCGCTGCGTCTTGCGGTCTGCGGAAACTGGGGCACTGCCGAAAGAGCAAGATCGCTCACCTCTCGACCGCCACGGGTTTATGATGTTTGGTTCCACATCGAGGTCCTCATGTTTACTGGCATCGTGGAAGAAGTGGGGCGCATCACAAGCATCGAACAACACGGCGAAAATCGCCGCATCACCGTCGCTGCCAAGAATGTGGCGAAGGAATTGAAGACCGGCGACAGCATCGCAGTCAGTGGGGTCTGCCTGACCGCCCTCGAGATCCAGCTCGGCTCGTTCTGCGCCGATGTGGCTCCAGAAACCTGGGACCGAACGTCGTTCTCGCGTATCCATGAAGGCGCGCTGGTCAACCTGGAGCTGCCCATGAAAGCCGATGGCCGCTTCGGCGGTCACATCGTGCAAGGCCACGTCGATGGCGTCGGCAAGCTCATCGCCCTGGAGCGTATTGCCGATTCGGAAAACTGGTGGTTGCGCATTGAGCTGCCCCATGACGTGGAGAAGTACACCGTCTACAAAGGATCCATCTCGATTGATGGCATTAGTCTCACAGTGGCAAACCTTGAAGGCCGGAACTGCACCGTCGCCATCATCCCTCACACTGTCGAGATGACGAACCTCAACTCGCTACGGCCCGGGGACCCGGTGAATCTGGAAGCTGATCTGATCGCAAAATATGTCGAGAAGATGATGGGCAGAGAACCGGATGACACTGGCCTCACTGTGGAGGAGTTGGTGCAGCAAGGATTTTGAAGGCAGCGGGCAGCGGTCAGTGGACAGTGACCAGCTGAGACTCGTCAGAATATGGTTTCGTGATATGCAGAACATCAGGACTGCGCGATCTCACCAAACGATCTCTGCAAACGATCCCGGCCTCTGCCGCGATTGCTTCCATGCCCGACGAGTAACATCCCAAAAAGGTTCGATGTTTCTTCAGTGCCTGCTTTCATTCACCGATTCGCGGTTCGCGAAGTATCCGCGTCTTCCGGTCCTCACTTGCGGCGGCTACGTTAAACACTCAGGCTCGGCGACTCCACCCTGATCTTCAAATCCCAGCTTCAACTCGTCCAATTCAAGAAATTCCTGCACAATCGGCTCAGTGGACTTTTCCAGTTCCGCGTAAGTGCCAAAGAAAATCGACTTCCCTTCGTACAGAAACACCACCCGGTCAGCCAACTTCTGGGCGAGACGCATGTCGTGAGTGACGACGATGCTGGTCAGGCCCAGTTGCAGCTTGAGCCGTTTGATGAGATCGCCGAGCAGTTGTGCCATGAGAGGATCGACCATGGTTGTCGGCTCGTCGTAGAGAACACATTCCGGGCGCGCTGCCAGCGCCCGCGCAATCGCTACCGAGCGTTTCATGCCGGTCGAGAGGTCGGAGGGCAGCAAGTCGCGCATCTCCTGCACGCCGACCATTTTCAGCAACCCGTCGACGATCTCGTAAATCTGATCTTCGTTCAAATCTCCGCTTTCGCGCAGGGGGAACGCCACGTTTTCGCCGACTGTCAGGGAGTCAAACAGAGCTCCATTCTGAAAGACCATGGTGACTTTTTTTCGTATGGCTTCCATCTGGTGTTCGGTAAAGTTGGTGATGTCCTGTCCGGCGACGATCACCGTGCCCGAGTCTGCCTTGAGAAAACCAACAATAAGCTGCAGCGAGACCGATTTGCCCACACCGCTGCGCCCTAGGATGCAGACGGTCTCGCCGGGCATAACGTTGAAAGTGACGCGGTCAAGGACCTTCTTGTCGCCGAAAGCTTTGGAGACCTCGCGGAATTCGATATAGGGTTGCACAGGATCGGGCATTTGAGATCTCTGGAAAGTCAATCCTCTTTTCGCCGGGCCGTCAGGCGCGTCGTTTCTCGGCTTGCAACTCCTCGGGCGTGTTCATGTTGCGGAAGATGGCGGTCGAAAATCCGCCTCCTTCCAACTCTTCTTCCTCGATCAATCGGGTGTGAACTTCATCGAACAATCGATCGATCCTATTTTGCCGCGCTCGCAGCGCACGCTCTGCGACTACGGCAAACTCTCGCCGGTAAATAGCGCAAAGTGGCTGCCGCCGGCCGTCACTGCGCGGAACGATCACCGCCGCATCGGGCGCGGTCTGCGCCTCAGCAACTAAGTATTGCAAGAAAGCCCGTGAAACAAATGGCATGTCGACTGCGAGCATCAAGTTGAGTTCGGTCGTCGAACCCAGCAATGCCGCATGAATTCCGCCCAAGGGTCCGCAGTCTCGGAATATATCTTCCAGCACCGGGGCGAATCCTGCAAACCTTTCCTTAGTTCCTACAATCCACAGGTCGGAGCTGACCGAGCGGGCCAGGTCGAGTGCCCGCGCCAGCAGCGGCTGGCCCTCAAACTCCACAAACGCCTTGTCTGTGCCCATGCGCGTGCTCTTGCCACCAGCCAGAATGAAGGCACTCACGTCGGGGGCGGAGCGGTTTTCCACGGCACGATCATACACTTTGACCCAGCCACTGAGTCCGGTAACCGGGCTTTCCCGCTTCCAGAACATTTTCCACAGCGTAAGTATCTGCATCAACTCGGTTTGTCTTCCAGTTCATCGGGTGACCGACACGAAAGTAACCTACCCAAGAATTCGAAGCCGGGAGATGATGGGTTTCGGGCGCTCCCGTCAGGTCCGGAAGTAACCATCATGCCGCAGAAAATCATGGATGTTCTTATGCTCGGGCGCTGCTCCCACGAGTTCTCCTGGCCGCGGCGCGGCGCGGATGGCGACTATTATCAAGTTTGCCTGCTGTGCGCGGCCGAATACAAGTACGACTGGACCACCATGCGCCGCACCCAGCGCGTGGAGCACACTAAGCCTGAGACCGTGGCCCGGCGCAGCCACACGCGGGAGAAGCGGCCGTCCTGGACGCCGCGTGCCCGGCGCTTGAAGCTCGACGTGGCGCTACGGTATCGCGTGAATAACACCAGCGCGTGGCACGAGGGCATAATCGACAATCTGAGCCAGAGTGGGCTGCTTTTTCGGGGTCCGCAGCAGTTGCCGGTAAATGCATTGATCGAGATGGTCTTTGAGATGCCAGAAGAAATCTCCGGCCAGAAGAATCGCAATGTGCTCTGCCAGGGTCGCGTGATGCGCTCCAAGAACAAGCAGGGTAAGGAAACCCAGGACAAAGACACGGACGACGGCACCGGCCTGCTGGCGGCCTCGATCGTCGACTACAAATTCATCCACTAGATATCGGACCCGCCAACGCTCATCGATGCGCTGCGCCTCCTGTTCGATGATCAGCACACCCTCCCGCTAAAAGTCACGTGCGAATTCGCCGTCTTGATTGGCTTCGTCGTACACTCGGGAAGCACTGTGAGTGCACCTCATGCCACCAATCACGGCGCTCCTGCACACGAAGAATGATGCGTTGCGCCTGGGGCGGGCGCTCGAAATGCTTCTTCCATGCACCGAAATCGTGATCGTGGACCATCACTCGACCGACGCCACGCTGCGCGTCGCGCGTCAATATGGAGCCCGCGTCGTAGCGGCAGACGCCCATCCCGCCGCAGATCACTATCTTGACTTGGCGCGATGCGACTGGATTCTCTGCCTCGATCCGGCCGAATCCGTCAGCGAAGGATTGCAGGCAAGCCTTTTCGAGTGGAGTGCGTTGCCCATTCAACTTGACAAGATTGGCGCGGCCAACGGGTCGGCCTTTTCCATGTTCGTTAGGCAGCAGACCAGCGAAGGATGGCTGCAGCTCCCTGCTCCCGAAACCCGCCTCATTCCCCGCGGCTGGACCCGGTGGGACGGACGGCTTCCCGCCCGTGAGCCTTCCGCCGTTGCGCTGGAAGGGGAACTTTTACGTTTTGCCTCTCCCTGAAAAAGGGCTCATTTCCAATCGGTTGCGACCTGGCGTTGCTGAGCATCTTGCTGCCCATTGTCCAATTGGACAGTGACTTCAGTACCTTAGTCCTCCCTGCCCTCGCCGCCTTATAATCCACTCAAGAACCAACAATATCTGCGTTCTAGGGAAGATGGCGCGGCGGTGCGGCCGCAGCTTTCCGACGAACGCCCGCGAGACTCAGTGGATCCGTTTCTTGCATCTTCGATGTTTCTCTTCGGGCTGGCCTTTGGCAGCTTCCTGAACGTGTGTATCTATCGCATGCCCTTGGGCCTGTCGGTGGTGACACCTGGTTCGGCATGCCCCGGTTGCAAGCGCCCGATAGCTTTTTATGACAATCTGCCGGTCCTCAGCTGGCTGTTTCTTGGCGGCCGCTGCCGCCACTGCAAAGTCAGAATTTCGCCGCGCTACCTGCTCGTCGAGGTGCTGACCGGCGTTCTCTTTCTCGGCTGTTACGCTTATGCCGGACTGACGCTCGCCACTCTGAAATATTGCGTCTTCGGATTTCTTCTGCTCGGTCTCATCTTCACCGACGCCGAAACCAAATTGCTGCCCGACAAGCTAACGCTGCCCGGCCTTGCCCTTGGCCTGGTGTTCAGCTTGCTGGTTCCGGTGCATGACATGGCATCGCAGTTTCTGCCGGGAATGGTGAATCTGCCGTTGAGCGCAGATCTCTCCGTCCGCCTGTTTTCCCTGCTGGATTCCCTGCTGGGCGCGGCCGTGGGCGCTTCGTTTATCTACGGCGCGGGAGCGATCTACTTGCGCTGGCGCGGCGCCGAAGGCATGGGCTTCGGCGACGTAAAGCTGATGGCGATGGTCGGCGCATTTCTCGGCACGAAACTCACGATCTTCACCATCTTCGCCGGTTCGCTGGCGGGGTCGATGTTTGGCCTGACCACCATGCTAGTGGTGTGGATTAAGCGCACCCACCGCTTCACCCGGCGCCTCGAGAACCTGCAGGCGGCGCGCCGACGCGGCTGGCAATCCGCGCAAATGGTCTATCGCCATTATCAAATGCCCTTCGGCGTATTCCTGGGCAGCATGGCTTTGCTCGCCCTGTTCGTCGGCAACCAGTTCCTGCGTTGGTATGGGAGGCTCTGGTGGTAAGGATGCTGGCCAATCCGTTCCTTCTGCCCGCTGGCCTCGTGCTGGGTGTGGCCGGCGGCGCATTCGTGTTCGCCATCTGGGTGATTCGCGGCTTGCGCCGCAGCATCGTCGAGGAAGGCAATCTGGATTCTTCCGCCACCCCCACGCTGGAAACTCTCCCGCTCCACCTCTATAACACCGTCATTCAGCAACTGAAGCAGCAGAAACATGAATTACAGGTGCAGACGCAGGCCGAACAGCGCCGTGCCCGCACCAGTGAAAATTTCAGTCAGGCCGTGCTCTCTAATCTTTCCTCGGGCGTGCTGGTGTTCGGCGTCAACGGACTGGTGAAGCAATCCAATCCCGCTGCAAAGGAAATTCTGGGTTTCCATTCTCCCTCCGGCATGAGTGTGGAAGATATTTTTCGCAACGCCGCGATCGGCTCGGCAGCCTATGCCGGCGGAACCGGAAATGCACCCGGACGTCTGTCTGAAGAAATCAACGCCGTCCTGCGCGAAGGAAGCAAATGCCGGCAACTCGAGGCGGATTACACTACGCCAGCGGGCCGGACACTTCATATCGCAGTTACGATTTCGCCGGTGCCCGCCGTCGACGGCGGCTTGCTGGGCGCGGCTTGCCTGATCAGCGACCGCAGCGAATTCGAACGCATCCGCCACCAGCAGGAGTTGCATGGTGAGATTTCCGCGGAGATGGCGCTCGAGCTGCGCACCTCACTCGCCACAATCGCCGGTTACGCTCAGCAGTTGGCGCGCAATCGCGATCCGGAGATGGCTCCGCAATTGGCCGCTGACATCGCCAGCGAGGCGTCTCGCCTCGATCGCCACATCGGAGGATTTCTCTCCGAAAAACGCTCCTCAGCCGCGGTACCTCGTGCCGCCGCGGCAGGAGGCAACAGGTGAAGATCACTTGTGAAAATCGAGTTCCAACAAACGTGCAAGTAAAGGGTGAACCTATGAAGCACATCACGCTGATCGGATTAGCACTCGCATCGTCCATGGCTTTGCTGGCGTCTACAGCGGTGGCACAGACCACAGCCCCGGCGCAGTCTCAATCGTCGCTCGGCGACTACGCCCGCAAGATCCGCAAGGATCCCGGGACCGCCAAGGCCAAGCCCAAAGTCTTTGACAATGACAACCTCCCGACCGAAGACAAGCTTTCTGTGATCGGCGAGAAGTCCGCCGACAATGCCGGAGCTCCTGGGGATGACAAGAGTGCTGCCGGAGCCAACGCTGACGATGATATGGCCAAGAAACAGGCCGATTGGAAATCCTGGCAGACCAAGCTAGGCACGCAGAAAGATCAGATTGACCTGGCTAGCCGCGAACTCGACGTGCTGCAGCGCGAATATCAGCTCCGTGCCGCCGAGATGTACGCCGACGCCGGCAACCGCTTGCGAAACTCGGCGCAGTGGGATAAGCAGGACGCGGATTACAAGCAAAAGATTGCCGACAAGCAGAAAGCGGTTGACGACGCGAAACAGAAACTGACGGATATGCAGGAGGAAGCCCGCAAGGCCGGCGTTCCCTCCGCCATGGTCGACTAGGCGCGCTCGATTAGATGTAGTTGCGCCGTGCGGTGCGGCGCGGATCACTGAATTCGCACGACGAGAAAGCGCTGGCTCAGGAGCCGGCGCTTTTCGCTTCAACCTGCCATCGGCAAGGGCGGCGCATTTCACTCCGTTAATTTCATGTTTTCCCGGAGCCAGAGCAGCTGTTTCACATGGTGCCTTCCATGCACGAAATGAAACTTTCTCCACTGGGTAGCGCTGAGCGGCCCCAGAATCGGGTGGTCGAGCAGACGATTGCCTCGCCCGAATCGGGCTTCACATTGTGCGATGATCGCATCCATCTCCGCGATTTTTGGCCCCACTTCGCTGCGAACTTTCGCTCCTGGCAGACCTTTCGGGCGGGTGTTCGCGGGCGCCTGGCGGCCCTTGGGCATGTGCTGAAATCCCACAACCACCAAGGTCCGCATACGCTGCTTCATCGAGCCCCGCGTCACCAGCGGTTTGCCAGATTCCAATACATTCGTGAATCCTTTTATCGTTCCGGTGTAAGTCAGGTACAGATGTTCAAGGACCTCCGCCGCACACCACTTGTCTGCGGGATGCCAGCCCAGTTGCTCGCTTGACAGACCCTCGACCGCCGACTCTACAGCTCGCTTCAACTCTTCCAGTCGGGAATCCATTGCAGTACTCTCGTGTTTCCGCATGCTTCAGGTAGAATGTTGCGCGACAATTAAAACACTTAATTTATAACAGGAAGGTCGTCATGAAGATGCGGGACTTCGTTCTGTCCGGGACCGCCGTAGCCGCCGCAGTCCATAAAGATGTTATTGCTAGAGTCACTGATACGACCCCGACACTCTCGCGAGATGGGCGCGGCCCGGCTACACCGGTCTCCGTGGCCGCAGTTTTGGCTATTGCTACTCTCGCTCTGTTCGCGGGCTGCAACTCCAGTACGACAAACACGCCTCCAGCCGAGCCGCAACCCAAGCCTCCTGAACTGCTCACGGGCCGCGCGGCGTTTTACAAGACTTTTATCGCCGCCCGCAATTATGCCGCGGACGTAAAGCCCTTCCGCATCGAGTCGACACCCTCAGACGAGAGCAATGGCCAGGATGGAAAATCTGCAATCTGGCGCATCAGCTATGCTTCGGCCACACAGCACGGCGTAAAACCTTTTTTCTGGTCGGGAAGCAACGCTCCTGACGCTCCCTCCCGCGGCGTTTCCCCCGGCAACGAGGACGTCTACAACCCCGGCAATGCCTCCACTCAGGTTTTTGATCCGGCATTTCTGAAGGTGGACACCGACCAGGCTTTCACCGAGGCCCAGAAACACGGCGGCGACAAAATTCTTGAAAAGGATCCCACCACCCCTGTGATCTACATTTGCGAGTGGAACCACAACACCAACCAACTGGTTTGGCACGTGATCTATGGCACATCACGCGAAACCGCCAAACTAACGGTTACCGTCGACGCCTCGACCGGCGCCTTTATCCGGGTGGAGAAATAGGCTGCGCCAGGATGACTTTTGCCTTCTTAGGTTGCACAAAGTTCAGATTGTGAATCTGTGTACGCCGGCCTGACTAACTTCTAGGGAGAGGCTGTAGACCGGAAAGCCCGACTGGAGCGGGAGACAGTCTGCGGGTTTAACCGTATTGCTAGGTGAGATCATTTGGACGATATTAGTTAGACATAGTGAAAGCAATCGGGCCATGCGGTAATCCTTGGCGGTAAGAAGGCGGGGCCGTTGCCCAGACAAGCAGATCCTCAACTCGAACAGCGCATCCTTGACGCGGCCTGCCGCCTGTGGTCCCGGGGGGGCGAAAAAGCTCTCACCATGCGCGGCGTCGCCAAGGCCGCCAGCACCACTACCCCCACCCTCTACGAACGTTACAACGACCGTGACGATATTCTTCGCGCCGTGCGCATGCAGACGCGCTCCGAACTTTTCGCAGCGCTCAGCCGCACCCGATCGCTCACCCAAGCTTGCCAGCGCTATCTGGAATTTGCTCTGGAGCATCGCCACGCCTATGAGGTTCTGTTCGATGGATTCGCGCAGCCTCCATCCCTCCACGAGCCGTGGCCTTCCTTCAATCTGATGCGCCTGCGTCTGGCGGAGCGCCTGGGAGGAGATCCGCGCAAACATACTCGCCTCATGCTTTCGCTGTGGTCGCTGATGCACGGTACCGCGATGCATTTGATCCGGGGAGGCGTTGCCGGGCCGCTGCGCGCCCAGATGGTTCATTCCTGTCTGGACGCGCTCGAAGCCATCGTTGTGCAAGCCACGCGCACCAAGGGCAAGGCGCACTCCGGTCCGAAGTGGCCGGCGAACCTGATCCTCGGAGAAGCCGCCCGCAGCACGGTAAGCGAAGGAGAAACTGATGGCGGGACGGAATCCGGTGCGAATCGGAATTATCGCTCGAAACGGAAGTCCGCAGTCCGGCTCAATGAGATCCGCTCCGGCGGACGACCCGGTCGAGCGCCCGCAGCTACTGGGCGGTCTGCGCTTTCAGCCGGTTAAGTGCCTTCTGCGCTTCTGAGGCCTGCGGGCCGTGCGGCAGAATCTTCAAATAGCTTTCATACTCGGCGCGAGCATCGTCCCAGATTCGCAGCTTTTCCAGGCATACTGCCAACCGTATCGTGGCCACCGCATCGTTATCCTTGTAGCGCAGGGCCTCGCGGTAGCGGTCTTCGGCCGCACGGTAGTTCTGCCGTTTGAAATAGAAATCGCCGATTTCGATATCTTTCGCGGCCTTGTGCGGATCCCAGCTATGAAGCTCGGTTATTCCCCCGCCTGAGGCGGCAGCCTCTGCTTCAGCCAAGGCTGCCGAACTTTGCGGATGCGCCTTGGCGTCGTCGCTGGGAGGACTCAAGTCCACCTGCGTATCTTTGCTGGAGCTCTCGCCGACACCGGTCCCTAAATCGTCAGCCTGAACACTGTCCGAGCGGGGTGGCGCCATGGTTGGAGCTCGCTTCGCAGGTGCTTTCGCCGGAGTTGGCTGCGCTGGGGTGTCTTCCGGGAAGGAAAGATCACGGCTCAAACCGGAAGCGTCCCGATTCTCAGCCGGAGCAGAGGGCGGCGGCGAGGGTGGCGGCGGATTCTGCTGCGCCCGCGCCGCGACGCTCAATCCCAGAAGCAAAAACAAATAGAAATATGGCCGACCCTGCATACTGCTATTTTACCGTCGTCTCGAGATTGTTTGGAAGCAATTCTGTGCGTCGGCCGTAGGGTAGAAGACGTTGGCAAAAAGCAGGCCGCTCAAGGGGGAGGATCTGAGCGGCCTGGTTGGCGAAGTTCTCCGGGGGAGGAGAATTTGCTATCTGTCGATTACAGCGACGAAGGATTATTCTGCCCAGTCGTCGTTGGCGTGGTCGCGGGCTGCGTGGTGTCGCCCACCGTGTTCGTCATCAGGCGGACATCGACGCGGCGGTTGTCAGCGCGGCCTGCCGCCGTCTTGTTCGTCTCGACCGGCTTGTCCTTGCCCAGCCCGATCACATAAATCTTGTGAGCCGGCACATTGTACTTAGAAGCCAGATACTGGATCACCGAGTTGGCGCGACGCTGGCTCAAGTCGTAGTTATAATCCGCGGAACCCACGGAATCCGTGCTGCCTTCGAGCGCGATGATGTAGCCCTTGGTGCTGGCAATCGTACCGGCCAACTGGTCAAGCGCTTCCTTGGCTTTCGGCGTCAGATTGTCTTTGTTGAAGCCAAATTTCACCGACGTTTCCGCCACGGGATGATAATTGTCGAGGTTGGCGACAGTGTTGGTCAGTACGCCTACGCGTCCGTTTGCGGCGTCAGCCGTTTGCTGCGCCGATGCCGCGGACTGGCCGGCAGCCTGGGCTTTCTGCTCGACATCTGCCGTCTTGGCATTCACGGCCGCGATGCCGGCCTGCGCTCGGGCGTCAACGTCCTTGATGTCCTTGCTGTTCTTCGCCGTCATGTCATCCAGTTCGTTGGTCTTGTTGATGAGCGGCGTGGTTTGTTGCTTCACGTAGTTCTTGCTGGTGCAGCCGATCGAGGCAGCCATGCTGACTGCGAGGAAAATCGTTAACGAAGTGCGGGTCATATTGGAAAAGCTCCTTAGATTTCTTGTCTTCATCGCGATCGGATTCTCCGCGCGCGGAATTTTGCCCTTCTTGCTAGCCCTGGGGAAATCTTCAATGCTCACAAGTACACCCCCTACTTTTGCACGGGACATGCCAGTCCCCCAAAGTGGGAGCAGTAACCATAAGTATATACGTTGTCAATGAGTTGCAAGGAAAGTAATGCAAATGCCAAAAAATGGCGTTGCCCTTTAGTAACGCAAACCGCACATAGGTGGTGGAAATTTTATACAGTTGGCTGGCTGACACCTGCTACCGCCGGGAGAACCCTTTGCGCGAAGAAAGATCTGGGGCCGTCAGTAATCACTCCGAGGTGGCGCAGAAAGCTCTGAGGAATCGGATGGAATGCCTTATCCGTTGTTCTTGACAGCTCACAACCGACCTTACAACAACGCCAGGTTAGCAGGCCTTTCTCGACGCTTTCAATGAACATCGCCCCGTCCTCACAGCCAAGGAAGTTTCTAGTCTCCGGATCGATCGAGCCGTCGGAAACACTGATATATCCCCCCGATTCAAACAACCGAGCGCACCCCGCCTCAGCGCAGCGAAAGACGATCGAAGTCCAGACATCAGCCCTTCCCATCCTCAGCCTCGTGCCGACCGCTACCATCCCAGTCAGGTGCCGGTCGCACAACGGCCTTATATCGCTTTTCATCTCCCGCCGCCCAGACATATCTGACTCTCCTTCGTGGAAGTTTAGCAGTGGGAGAACAAAAAGCAAAGTTCTTTTGCCAAGTCCGGTGAAATGGCAACGCCATCGAATAAAATGAAATCATCCAATGGACCTTCTCGCCAAAATCCGCACCATCCCCACCGAGCCCGGCGTCTATCTCTACAAGAATGCCGAAGGCGAAGTCATCTATGTGGGCAAGGCGAAGAACCTGCGCAGCCGCGTCGCCAGCTACTTCCACGAAGGCCGCTGGGAGGACTCCAAAACCGGCACCCTGGTGCGCGAAGCAGCCGACGTCGACTACATCGTCGTCGCCAACAACAAAGAGGCGCTCGCGCTCGAGAACAATCTCATCAAGCAGCGCAAGCCGCGCTTCAACATCCTGTTGCGCGACGACAAGACTTACCCCTACGTGAAGCTCACGCTGGGCGAGCGCTGGCCGCGGGTTTACGTCACCCGCCGCCTGCGCAAGGACGGCAGCGTCTACTACGGTCCCTACTTCCCTGCCAACCTCGCCTACCGCATCGTCGATCTGATTCACCGTAATTTTTTGATTCCCTCGTGCAAAGTGGATCTCACGCGCTTTCATCCTCGTCCCTGTCTGCAGTACTACATCAAGCGCTGTCTGGGCCCGTGCGTGAAGGATTTGACCACGTCCGACGCTTATCAGGAAGCGGTCCGCGACGTGAAGCTCTTCCTCGAGGGACGTCCCACAGACTTGAGCCGCTCGCTTCACGAGAGAATGGAGCAGGCGGCCGCGGCCGAAGAATACGAGCGTGCAGCCCGCTATCGAGACTTGATCTCTACTGTCGAGCAGTTACAGGAGCGCCAGCGCATCGCCGCCGCCGAGGGCGACGACGCCGACGTCTTCGGTTATCACTATGAAAACGGCATGCTGGCAGTGAACCTGTTTCATATGCGAGGCGGCCGCGTAGTCGACCGCCGCGAATTTTTCTGGGAAGACCTACCCGAATTCGCATTCCCTGAAGCTGCCTCTTCCCAGCAGGTTTCTTTACCTCCGTGTCATCCTGAGCGGAGCGAAGGACCTGCCCTGAGTTCGTCGAAGGGACCTATGCAGTCCGCCGGCAGCGCCGGAGCTGCCGACGAGCCCACAGCTCCTTCGGCCGGCAAACATCACCAGCCCCAGGATGACAAGATAACAAGCACGGATTTTGTTCCCGGCGAGTTCTTCTCCGCTCTCCTGAAGCAGCTCTACATCGGCCAGCCCTATGTGCCGCGCAATCTATACGTGCCGGTAGATTTCGAGGATCGACAAGAGTTAGAAGACTTACTTTCAGACCAGGTCGCGGGCGAGAACACCCGCACGGCACGAGTTCACATCCTCGTTCCACAGCGCGGCGACAAACGCTCGCTCCTCGATCTCGCAGGCACCAACGCCAAGCAATCCTATGATCAGCGCTTCCGCGTGCTCAAGCCCAATGCCAAGGCCATCCAGGAAGAACTGCAGGATGCGCTCAGCCTCCCGGAAGTCCCGAAGCGCATCGAATGCTTCGATATTTCACACATTCAAGGCGCGGAGACGGTCGCTTCCATGGTGGTCTGGGAAGACGGCAAGATGAAGAAATCGGATTACCGCAAGTTCATTATCCGCACCGTCGAAGGCGTCGACGATTTCGCCTCCATGCGCGAGGTCGTCACGCGCCGCTACAAACGCCTGCAGCAGGAAGAAAAGCCCATGCCCAGCCTGGTTCTGATCGATGGCGGCCTCGGCCAGTTGCACGCGGCAGCCGAAGCACTGGACTCGCTTGAGATCATCAACCAGCCCCTCGCGGCCATCGCCAAACGTGAAGAGATTCTCTACGTCTACGGTCAGGAGAAAGATCCGATCGCGCTCGATCATCATTCGCCGGTGCTGCACTTGATCCAACTCATTCGCGACGAAGCCCACCGCTTCGCCGTGACTTTCCATCGCAAACGCCGCCAGATGCGCGACCGTTCCACTGAATTATTGGAAATCCCCGGCGTGGGTGAGAGCACAACGCGTCGTCTTCTCGAACATTTCGGCAGCGTCCAGGCAGTGAAGCAGGCAGACGCGTCGGCACTGTCGGCGGTCGTGACCCGGGTGCAGGCGGAAGCGATCAGCCATCACTTTCGCAAGTAAAGTTCTCCCGAAAATCGGTTCACCGCTGAGTCGAGGAGGCCCGAATCACACTTGTGATGCGAGCGTTTGGCGGTTAACATCGTGCACCCCTGGAGACGAATCAAGAAGTGGGAGGAGATCTACAAACTTGGAGGACCAGCGATGCGGAGTAAACTGCCGAGCAATCTGTCCCGGATCGAACGCAACTGGCTGTCGTTGTTTGATAGCCTCAATCACCCGCCCATGAGGGGCCGAATTGCAGCCCCTTTTCTGAGTGTCCGTCCAGCGGGCTACGACCCGATGGCGGTGCCGTCCATCCTCTATGTAGGCAAAGCGACGGCCGGGAACTGGTGGCGAAGAAGCTTTCTTAGCTCGCCAACGGTGAGAGAACGACACCAGTGCACTGCCAAGTTCCTCGAAGAGTGGGTGAGGAACGGTAGGTATAACTCTGCGTTTTGGAGTTTTGCTCACGCCCTCAGCGAACGGGTTGCCGTCGCAACCCACTCCACAATTCAGCCACTTCAGAATTTGGTATGGACTAACATTTGCAAAATCGGTGTGCTCCGTGGGAATCCGGCCGGGAAGATTCTTCGGGCGCAGAGCGAACTGGCCGTCGCAAGCTTGCGCTCCGAGATCAAGACGTATCGTCCAAAGCTCGTTGTGTTTGTGACGGGAGACTTTGGGGAACAACTCGTTGATGCGGTGGTTGGTGACTGTGAACAAAAGACGTGGCACAAAGAGCGCGGGCACGACTTGTTGTGGTGGCGGAAACCCATCGGCAGCATGCCAGCGGTTTTGTGGGCGTACCACCCCAGACAAAAGCCACTGAGCACATTGAGAACCTGGCTCCAACAAGCGTCGCGGCTAGCAGAAATGTAGCTGGGGCTCGCTGGTTTCTCCCTACGCGCGCGGAAGCTGAGGAAGCGCGTCAAAGTGCGCGTCGCGGGCGCACAGAACCAGCGAATGCTGCAGCACGAGCGCCGCGATCCACATATCATTCGTCGGCATGGGAGTACCTTGCTTCCGCAGTTGCCGGTAAACAGCGCCGTAATGGTGCGTGGTCTGCTCATCGGCATAAAGCACGCCGACGCCGGCCTTGAGCAGAAAGCGCCGCAGGACAGCTTCGTTGCGCGGTCCTTGGCTGCCCACGGCAAATCCAGCGCGCAATTCTCCGAGCACAATGAAGGGCAACCAGACTTCATCAGCCAGTTCGACCGTTTCGACAACCGACGCATTGCCCCGGCAAAGGTCGGTATAGCGGTTCGTATCAAGAGCCAGCTTCACCGCCACATCTCTTCGTCAATGGTATCCTGCGCGGCGAGGGCCTTATCGAAAGCGGGATCTTTGCGCCAGGTGCCTGCGATGTCGGCGAGATCGCGCTGCCGGTCACGTTCGCCAGTAACACCAGCGCCGCGGGCCAGAGCTTCAATCGCTACCTCATTCAGGCTTTTGCCCCGCCCACGGGCGGCCCTGCGAAGCGCCTTGTCCAAACCATCGGGCACCTTGCGGATGGTATATTGCATGCATCTATTGTAGGCACTGCAGGCATATATTGCAAGCGCATCTTCTCCGGCCGAAGAAGCGCGAAGGCAGGAGGGTGGGGTGAGCAGGTTACGAACGTCAGTAGCGGGAGTGAACGGACGGGCGAAGGCATTTTTGCTACATTCATGGCAGGAAGGGTGAGATGACATGAGAGTGCAGGCGAGCAACGGCACCGTCATCATCACCGGTGCAAGCCGCGGGATCGGGGCGGCAATAGCCAAGCTGGCTGCGGCGCGCGGATTTTCTGTGGCCGTGAACTTTGCCACCGGTGACGCCGAAGCTACGGCGATCGCCGAACAAATCGTTTCCGCTGGCGGGCGCGCCTGTGCCATTCAAGCTGACGTTGCCCGTGAAGAAGATGTCATCCGGCTCTTTGAGACCGCCGAACGCAAGCTGGGGACGATCAACGCTCTGGTCAACAACGCCGCCATTACCGGCGGATTCTCCCGCGTCGACTCAGTGAGCGCGAAGACGCTGGAGCAAGTAATGGCGGTAAACGTCGCAGGAGCGTTTCTGTGCGCCCGCGAAGCCGTGCGCCGCATGTCGACCCGCCACGGTGGAACTGGCGGCGCGATCGTAAATATTTCCTCCCGCGCTGCCCGGATAGGCTCCTCAGGAGAATGGGTGCACTACGCTGCCTCGAAAGGCGCGATCGATAGTTTCACGATCGGGCTGGCGCGTGAAGTTGCGACTGAAGGAATTCGCGTGAACGCAGTCGCGCCCGGGCTGATCGACACAGGCCTGCATGCCGCGAACGGCGCACCCGACCGCTTGAATCGGCTCGCATCAACCATTCCCATGCAACGCGCGGGCACAGCACTCGAGGTAGCCGAAGCAGTCCTTTGGCTGCTCTCACCCGCCGCTTCTTATACGACGGGCGCTATTTTGGAGGTCGGCGGCGGCCGCTAATCCTCGTCCGGGGAACCTGTTCCTTGTTTCCCTGCTGCAGATTTTCCCGTAGGTACGTTTTGATTTTCTCCGGCAAGCGCGAGGTGTGCAGAATGTCGCGCAGAAGCGGCGGAGGAAAGCCGCGGGAGAATCCCAAGGCGCGCGCCAGTGGCGTATGCGGACTGCGCAGCAGAGCCAGGCGAATTTCGCGCCGCAGCGACCACTTCGCGTGATGGCATACGGCTTCGACAAACACTGCGCCAGCGTTCGGGCGCAGGACCGCCCTGATCACCGCAGCTTCGGTCAGCCGGGCATTTTCAAGCGCCGTATGCGCTACGCGAGGTTCCTTGTCGAGCAGCAAAGCCGCGGCAACTGTTTCGGAGGCACGGCGGGCCAGCATCAGGCGTTCTCCCAGCGTCACCGAGGGAAGACGGGTCACGAGCTGTTCCGCGGCGAAATGTTTCAGATCAGCCGCCACCGACGGCCTCAGCCCAAACTGCATGAGATCGCCGGTGTAAAAATGGCGCAGCAGACGGAGCGCCAAGTGTCGTGGGGCGCGCGGATGAGCCGCAAGGGCAACACACACTTTTCGCGACTTCAGCGCGGCGGGGTTCTGCCCGAGTTGTTCGAGAGTTTCCACGGGCAGGTCGCGACGTTCGAGCAGCGCGAGAACAAGGTCCTCGCTCAGCGGAAGGGTAGGCTCAGCGGCAGAGGAAACGGCAGCCGCGTCCGACTGTGCGGTTTCAGCCTGCCCGACCCCCGCCAGCGGTAAATGCTGTTGAATTTCTTCCGAATCCATAAATGAATTGCGGCGCTCATCCAGCCCTCCGGGCCATCTGCAACGCGCCATGAACCGGATCGACCACTTCGGGATTCAAAACGACATCTGGATTCGCCGCGCGCACTTCATTGTAGAAAAGTTCGCGAATCATCGCCGCGTGACGAAAGACGCCGCCAGCCATGGC
This sequence comes from uncultured Acidobacteriaceae bacterium, assembly GCA_963809605.1. GTDB lineage: Bacteria > Acidobacteriota > Terriglobia > Terriglobales > Acidobacteriaceae > Sulfotelmatobacter. Next base: position 571,695 of record CAWEKM010000002.1, read on the forward strand.
CATCGGGACAGCCGAAGAATGTTGTCCAGAAAAAAGCCGGCGCAGGACGATCCCGGCAAGTTGTGCCAGTTCGCGAGACGCCTGCGCGATAACCTGTCGAGCCACGGCATCGCCAGCTTCCGCCGCGGCCGAGACCGCGGGAAACAGAATTGCGAAATCTTGGGTCGCGTTAGCCGCGCGCGCTAACTGTATAAGGGAATCCAAACGCCACGAAGTTTTCAGTTCTGAGAAGAGGCGCCGAGCGGGCCATGCTGGATCGCGTTCAGCTCGATCCTCTCCCGCTTCATCGGCCGCGCGCAGCACGGCGCTCACCGCCGCAAGGCCGATCCAGTGGGCCGATCCCTCATCGGAAACTGCGAACCCCCAACCTCCGGCGCGAGCGACTTTTCCTTCCGCATCTCGGCCGAAGACGATCGAGCCGGTCCCGGCGATAACAATTACGCCCGGCCCCTTGCCGAAAGCAGCCGCCAGGGCGATCTCCATGTCGCCCACCACTTCAATTTTCCCGGGAATAATCTCAGCAACGATTTTCCGCACCGTGCTTGCGATTTCCGCGCGCCCGGCACCCGCCGCGCCGATGCACGCGCGGAACACCTGCCGAGGATTAATCTTGGCAGCGAGGCAGGTCTCGCGTATCGCTCGATGCAGAACTTCACGGGCGCCAGCCTCGCCTACGCGCGTGATGTTGCTGGCGCCGACCGTAGCCGTGGCGAGAAGCGAAGATTCATCGCCCACAACGCACGTTGTTTTGCTTCCACCGCCGTCAATGCCCAGATAGTAGGCCACGCGTTAGTTCTATCACAAGGAAAGTTGAGTTCTCTTAGGTTCGCTGTCGGAAACTTGGGAAGCGTCTCTCCAGCCACGTCTATAAAGACTCACTCGCGCCGAATCCCGATTGACGCCATAATTCAAAGGCGAAATTTTGTACCGGCCACCGTCCAGCGGCGGAACGAATGGGTCTCGACAAACTCGATCTCGCGATCATCGCGCTGTATTTGATAGGAATCACTCTGTTCGGGCTGCGTTTCCGCAAGCGGCACCGCTCGCTGCGCGATTATTTTCTCGCGGGACGAGACATTCCCTGGTGGGCGATCGCGCTATCCATCGTCGCCGCCGAGACCAGCACGCTCACCATCATCAGCATTCCCGGACTTGCCTATGACACCAACCTCACCTTCCTGCAGGTGGTGATGGGATACCTCGTGGGCCGCGTGGTGATCAGCCTTGTGCTGCTGCCGCATTATTTTCGCGGTGATCTTTACACCGCCTACGAGCTGATCGAACGCCGCTTCGGGCGCGGATTGCGCTCGGTCACGGCGGGACTCTTCTTATTGACGCGCGCGGCCGCGGAAGGCGTCCGCGTCTATGCCGTGTCGATCGTGGTATCGATTGCGCTTGGCACAGGCGAGGTAGCCTCGATTGCCATCATCACTGCATTGACGCTTATCTATACATTCGAAGGCGGATTAGCCGCGGTGATCTGGACCGACGTAGTGCAGACCGCGATCTACGTTGGCGGAACCCTCGTCGGATTGGTGACCATCCTCCATCTCGTGCCAGGAGGATGGACGGCGATTCACGCTGCGGCGGCCAGCGCCGGAAAACTGCAGGTGTTCGATTTCCGGCCCAACTTCTGGCTGCCTTACACATTCTGGGCAGGCGTGATCGGCGGAACTTTCTTCATCACGGCGAGCCACGGCACCGATCAACTCATCGTCCAGCGCCTTCTGGCGGCGCGCGGGCAGAAGCAGTCCACGGTAGCGCTGCTTTCGAGCGGGGTGGCAATTCTGTTCCAGTTCGCTCTCTTCTTGATTGTGGGTGTAATGCTGTGGGCGTTCTATCGCGTGCCCTCCGCGAATTTTGGAAAGCCGGATCGCATCTATCCGACTTTCATTGTCAACCAGATGCCGCATGGAATCTCGGGCCTGCTGATCGCAGCGATCCTGGCGGCTGCCATGTCGAATCTGAGCGCTGCGCTGAATTCACTTTCATCGAGCACGATTATGGATTGTCTTCTGCGCTTGCGCCCAAGGACCGATGAGCAGGCGCGCATGAAGCTCTCCCGCTTGGCGACTTTCTTTTGGGCGATGGTGCTTTTCGGGTTGGCAGTTCTGGCATTGCAAAAAGTGGGACGCGTGGTTGAGGTCGGGCTGCAGATTGCCTCCGTGGCATATGGCGCTCTGCTTGGAGTCTTTCTGCTGGGAGTTCTGACGCGAAAAGCCAACCAGCGCGGTGCGATGGTCGGAATGCTGTTCGGTTTCAGCACCGAACTGTATTTGTGGAGAGCCCATGTTCCCTGGACCTGGTGGGTAATGATTGGAACGACCGTGACGTTTGCGGTGGGATACATAGCAAGCCTGTTTCAACCAGAGCATCCAAAGAAAATCGACACTCCTGACGTATACTGACTCCCTTCCATCATGCCTGAGCTGACCCAGCGAACTACTGCGCGTCCGGAGTTGGCCCGTGATCTGGGCGTCAGTCACGCGTCCGCGGTAGTTGTAGGCACGATCATCGGCAGCGGGATCTTTCTGGTTCCCAGCGAGATGATGCAGGCTGTGGGTTCTGCCAAGCTCGTCTATCTGGCGTGGCTCGTCGGTGGAATCCTCTCTTTTTTCGGTGCGCTCACCTATGCCGAACTTGGCGCCATGAAGCCGCAGGCTGGCGGAGAATATGTTTACGTCCGCGACGCCTACGGTCCGCTGGGCGGCTTTCTTTATGCCTGGACCTGGTTCGTCATCGCGAAACCCGCTTCTGTCGCCACGATCGCAATCGGACTGGTTCGCATTCTCGGCACGTTCTCGATCTTTTCGTTTTTTCCCACGAACGTTATCTCTATCTCTGTTCCTTTCGCTGTTACCTGGGGACAGCTGGTTGCGATCGCTGCGGCGGTTCTCATTTCTCTTCTCAACTACTTTGGAGTCAAGAAGGCTGGTGAATTCCAACTTGTGTTCACCGTGCTGAAGGTGGCAATCATTCTGGGCATCGTCGTAATCTGCTTCAGCGGAGCTGGCAGCGCTGCGGGCCGCGGCTGGAGCAACTTTGCCACAACCTTCACCGGGGCCAAGGGCGGAGTCGCCGGCTTTATGGCGGCGCTGGTGGCGGCGCTGTGGGCGTATGACGGATGGAATGATCTGAACATGGTTGCTGGCGAGGTGAAGAAGCCGGAACGCAGTATTCCGATTGCGTTGATTGCTGGCGTGGCTACGGTCGGGCTGCTGTATGTGCTGGTGAATGCGGGCGTGCAATATGTGTTGCCGGCGAGCGCGATTGCGGCTTCGCCGCGGCCTGCTTCCGACGCGGTAGCTCTGGTCATGGGGCGGATGGGTGCGAGCATTGTGTCTGCGGGCATGGCGATTTCGATGCTGGTTACGTTGAACGGCACAATTATGAGCGGCGCGCGCGTGCCTTTTGCTGTGGCTCGCGATGGATATTTCTTCTCGGCTCTCGCCGATGTGCATCCGCGGTTTCATACGCCGTCGGTTGCCATCGTGTTCCAGGCCGTGCTGTCGGTCGTTCTCCTGCTCCTGGGGGGAAACTTCCGGCAGCTTTTTTCGCTCGCCATCTTTGCGGAGTGGCTCTTCTACATGATCGCCGGCAGCACCATCTTCGTGTTCCGCTGGCGCGATCCGCAGGCTGCGCGGCCTTATCGCGTGTTCGGCTATCCTTTCGTCCCGGCGCTGTTCATTCTTGTGGCCGCTGTTCTGCTTGTCTATACCTTCCGCGGAGACTGGCCGAATTCTTTTTATGGATTGCTGGTAATTCTGGCTGGCGTTCCGGTGTTCGCCTGGTTCAGATCAAAAAAATCGCGAATCGAATCTGCTTAAATCCATGGAATCAGTGATTTTACGACGAGACAGCCTGCGGTCAATCCGAGTAAAATCTTGATTCTAAATGACTTGACCGTAAAATCCTGCGGGTAAAGGAGTTAGCTGCATCGGTTTCGCGTAAGTTCCGTAGAATGAGTGTGACGATTTCTGTCGAGACTGAAAAGTGCCGGATCCTGAGCCAAAATCCTCCGGCGGAAGGACTTAGCGTACGATATTTGGTTTTCAATGAACTGCTCTACGGGTTTACCGGGGTTTCCCTTGCTGGGACAATTCTCAAGCCAAGTGGGGGCTGCGCGCAAGGTCAGATGTCACAATGAGGTGTGGAAAATTGCCGCTCGTCTTCTCAGAAATGGAAATGGGGAACGTCCCGTCTGTCCCCGGTTTATCCCGGTTTATCGAGAGTACCATCCCTGACCTCATCCGATCAGAAACTCACCCGCTGGCGGGCCCCGAAACGCCAGCGGCAGGTACTCAGGCTAGCGGAGTGGCACTACTTGGTTCGGGACATGGGCTTCGTAGTCGGCCTTCCTGAAGAACGGCCAGACTTGAAAATCTCCCTTGGACTTGTATTCTTCTTCGGCAGCACTGAACCGTCGCCCCAGACCGATCGCCGTCAGCAATCCTCTCGTCAAGCTGGGTTTCGGCAAAGGCCATTCAAACTCCAAGTCGGTTCTTAGGAACAGCACACACCTATCGAGAACAGCTCGTCGTTCGGGCGTGGGAACGTGACGCCCCGTCAACTTATGCGCACGAAGATCGGAAAACTGTCCCCATGCAAAGATGAAGATCGCACGCACACCTGGATCGGTGTTCTTCCGAAACTTAAATCTGCTCATGAACTCATCGTTCGTGATCTTCCCATCGATGAGGTCTTGCAGCACACTTGCTCCGATATCACGATTCCGGCGATCCACCATAATCTCACTCCGTCGTTTCCTGCTTACCCTAGAAGGGATCGTACTTTGCTATCGTGTAGATGAAGTCAGGAACATAGTCTGCTTCGCACATTGCGAGAGCAGCGGCATCGGTAACGACACCGCCGATTGCTACAGGTCCACCGATTCGTCCTCCCATTCGCAATAGGTTAGCTCCGCTCGCTGCTGTTCCTTCTCCTAGCGCAAGCCAACTAGCAAAATTCGTCCACTGACTGGAGCCAAAAGCTACTGGTAAGCCTAACCAACGCTTCTTAAGTGGAACGGTTGCCGCGATGGTCACGGCACGTGTCGTCCCGGTACCCCATCCGTAGTAGTTCTTCACGCAGTTCCAGAAGCGATTCGGTTCCTTGCATAGCCCAGAGGGATCGAAGTAATTGACCGGGTTGTTGCCGACGTAGGCATAGAAGTCGACCCCGCCTAGGTATGCAATCGGATCCTCAGAGATAAACCTGCCCGTGTTGGTATCAGCGTAGCGCGCCCGGTAGAAGTACAGTCCGGTCTCCGCATCGGATTCCCGCGCAGTGTACTGGAACGGGTTTGTGATTGTGCCGGTGGATGCGATCAGCTTCCCGAAGCTGTCGTACGTGTACGTATTGGCCAGCGCGCCAGCCGAACTGCTCAGCGACGTTACTGAAGCGACTCCATCCTGTTCGTAGTAGCTAGCAGTCGCCGAACGAAATTCAGATAGAGCTTCATCGATATAGCTAGTCCGTACGTATCTGGCTAGCACGGTTCCGCTGTTGTCCACTTCCGCGATGACGTTCGCAGTGGAGTCCATCCCGTCATAGAGGTAGTTGGTGGTGCCGAGCGGGCCGGATTTCTGGATTCTTCTGCCGAACGGATCGTAGCGGAGGGTCGTGGTGCCAACACCGGGATTGACGACCTGAGTCAGGCGGTTCTCGAAGTCCCATGTGAAGCTGCGGCCCTGGGAGTCGGAGAGGGTATTGCCGTTTGCGTCGTAGGTGTAGCTCCCGTTCGAGTTCGCCGTCAGCTCGTTCGACGAATTGTAAGAATATGAAGGCACCGTCAACGAGCTCAGTCTATTCCCCACCGCGTCATAGCTGAAGCTCTCCTTGGTACTACCACCGTGGGTTACCTGCAGCAGTTCGTAAATTGCGTCGTAGCCGTAATTCCATGTGGTTCCGTTGAGATAGTTGGTCTTGCTCGTCCGGTTGCCAGCAAAGTCGCAGGTGTAACCGGCTCCGTCCAGCACGGTGTTGCCTGCAGCTCGCCCAACAGGGGACCGTCGGACCCGTGATGCATCAAAAGGCCCTATGCGCTGACTCCAGAATGGCGGTAAAGACTGGCTTCAGGGATGGCTCTCCAAGGAACATGGAATCCAAGCCTAAATCGGAGCTCATGCACGAAACGACGGCCCTTCCGTCGGGTGTATTGCTCTCGAGCTCCACACACCTCCATGATCCCGAACCGCTGGAGATTGAGAAAGAGTCCGTGTCGCCAGAGTAATCCTTTTCGATGATCTTTTTTGCGGAATTCTCCCAGGCCTCATCGGAGTTCCCTGGCTCCCTCACCTTGAAGAAGAAGGAAGCCCTCACTGGAGCGCTGCAGAATATGGTCATGCAAGTATTCGAAGCAGCAATCCCCGAAGGCCTTTGCGACACCTTCCAGTTCTTGGGTATCGAAATAACGGCTTCCCCCAAACGAATAGGGCGACGCGGCAGCAGCTCCCTTATCCCGAGTCTGATCGTGGGGTTGAAAATTATCAGTGCAAGCGTCAGCACTAGCGCGAACAGAGTTCTGATCCGCCTGTGGTGCTTCGAATTTGCAAGTTGTTCTTCCATGAAAATGCCGAGCACGCCGGGGCGACCGACGAAGCCCTTATTTTCCGGTTCGTCGTGGAACGAACCGTGGACAGACGGGACGTTCCCCATTTTCCCGCCCAACGTGGGAATGGGGCCCAGTTCCGAGTTGGGAATGGCGTCCAAAATCCTGCCGCGACTGCGATCCTTTCTGCTATTTTCCTTGGCAATGGCCCGTTTCGCTCGCGTCGTCGTGGTTGACGTTGCCCATCATGTTACCCAGCGAGGAAACGCTCGGCAAGTAATTCTGTCCAATGACGCCGACCGCGTTGCCTACCTTGAGTTACTGCAGCAATATTCTGGACTTCACCAGCTTTCGCTGTTGGGTTACTGCCTCATGTCAAATCACGTGCATTTGATCGTGGTTCCTCGCAGGGGCGAAGCCTTGGCGCAGACGCTCAAACACACGCACGGACGGTACGCATCTTATTGGAACGCCAAGAACTCGTCGAGCGGCCACGTGTGGCAGGGGCGGTTCTACTCTTGTCCGCTCGATGAAACGCACCTGTGGCGGGCCCTGCGCTATGTGGAAATGAATCCGGTGCGCGCCGCAGTCGCGACCTCGGCGGAACAGTGGCCATGGTCGAGCGCCGCTGCTCACTGTGGGGCCGGGGTCCCGCACGCTTTACTGGAAATGGAGCGTTGGCGAAAACGCTGGACGACGGCGGAATGGCACGAGCATCTCGCGGCCGGGGAATCGCCAATCGATCTGACCGGGTTGCGCCAATACACCCACACGGGCAGGCCGTTCGGGTCCGCTGAATTCGTCGCTGCTCTGGAACATTCCACCTCGCGGCTGCTTCTTCCACGGAAGGCAGGGCGACCAAAGAAGCCCTTAGCAGATTCCAAACAAGCGGGCTTCGTTTTCGTCGCGTAGCCGTGAAAAACGGGGAACGTCCCGTCTGTCCCCGGTTCCCCCCCTCGCGGATGCTTCTTCCACGGAAGGCTGGGCGACCAAAGAAGCCCTTAGCAGATTCCAAACAAGCGGGCTTCGTTTTCGTCGCGTAGCGGTGAAAAACGGGGAACGTCCCGTCTGTCCCCGGTTTCCCTCCCGGTTTCCCTCGGTGGCTGGAGCCACTTCTCAGAAGGAGCATTTTGACGCAGCGCTGGAAGGGGTGCTCCACCAGAGGCTTTTGCGACGCGGCTTGAAGTCAGTCCCGCCTGTCCCGGTTTTCAAGACGGCTCCATCGATCATTCTTGCCCTTGGGGCATTGTGGTTTGGAATCTGTTGCCCGTTGCGGCAACATGTGTCTTCGGCCAACGGCGCGCCTGCGCGATACAGATGATGTGCAGGATCAGAAACACTGGCACGGCGAATGTTGGAATGTAGCTCATGGGAAGCACGGTCATGGCTGCAGGGGGGATTCCGTGCGGATCAATGACACCGGCGAGTGCGGCCAGGGCCAGGGCATTGACGAGGTCAGCTATCCCGAGGACTTGCCAGAAGATGAAACCTTTGCGATGCGCCGGGTTGGCCAGCCAGAGAGCTGCGAACGGTGCCGTCACGCCGATGGCGATGTCACCCCATCCGGCAGACACGGCGAAGAACTCGGGCAGAATCTTATAGGTGCCGAGGACGAGGAACACGAAGCCGGCGATCCGCATGGTATGGACCAGTGTTACGGTGCGCGGGCTGAGCGATAAGACGAACTGGCGGAATCCCGGCGAGGATGCAAACCAAACCAGGAACAACACGATGGGCGTGAGCACGGCGAGGCCCAACGCGATCGGCGGCGTGTTCGGAGCGTTTCTAAAGAGGTGCAGTGCGGACGAAAACAAGGAAAACACTAACCAGGCTGCCAGCAGCCCGGCACTCAGTTTGGCGTATTTGGACATGGCGAATCTCCTTATGCTGTGACCTCTGCGGTCACTTCGTTGGTTAGCTTCAAGAGTTTGTTCCACTGCTTGTCCCCGAGCCGCGCTCGCAACTCCCGTTGCACTGTTTCCCAGCTGGGAAGCGCGCGCTGGTACTGGGCCCGGCCGGCTTTACTCAAGGAGAGCCAACGTTCCCGGCGATCTTTGCCGGATCGGCTGGTAATCCAGCCTCGGCGCGCCATGATGGCGAGCGTGCGGGTGAGCGTGGTGCTATCGACGGCGAGAATCTCCCCGAGGGTTCCCTGGGAAACTTCTCCAGCGAAGGACAAGGCTTGGAGGAGAGTGAATTGCGTGCCTCTCAGGCCGAGTGGTCGGAAGGTTCTGTCGTAGTGCTGAGTTAATGCGCGCGAGGCGCGACGGAAACTCGCACAGAGGCAGGGAAGAGCGAACGTCGCGGGCTTACTCATAGTCAATAGATGCATATACATCTATTGTGATTCACGAAAATCGTTCCTTTCCATATCAATGGATCAGGTCAACGTCCCGTCTGTCCCCGGTTTCCCCTCCCGGTTTCCCCTCCTGACATTCCTTTCTCGCCGGATTTCTCTGGTTCGACGTGATGTAAACAAAGTACAGAGGTCCTTCGCGTGGTGGTGCGGGCGGCGGAGGAGAATGCGGGGCTCAGGATGACAAATCTTGGAAGAGATCTGACCGGTTGCGTCGGTTTTCTTCTGGTTTTGGGGGCGGCGTCAGGCACTGATCGGCTTGTAGCCTGCCATCAAGCCTGTCGTTAGGCCGCAACGCTGGCCCATTTCGGTACGTGTCCCATTGCGGCTCTGCTGGTTACTTTCGGTCAAGAGCCGTGGACACGTTTACCCCCTGTCCCTTTTCCCCTATCTTAAAAACTCCAGTCCCGGTCGCTCCCCCGGCTTGGGTCCCCTTGGAGTTATTACATGGCTACGTATCAACGCGGTTTCAAGCTCGGCATTCTTCCGGAGCGCAAGATCGACAAGCGTGCGCTGGTCGCCAGCTATACGTTCATGGTGATCATGCTGTTGATCCTGATCAACATCTCACTTTTGTTTCCGGACAGGATTTCGCTGAAGCAGTACCGCGTTACGGAATTGATTCCGCTGCCCAGCTTGAGGCCAGAGCCGGAACCTATCAAAGTGGTGAAGCCGCAGGTGAAGCCGAAACTGCTTCCTCCTGCGCCGGTTTTCGAACAACCCAAGCTGATCGTACCTCGTGAAGTTCGCCGGACGCCTGCTCCCCAACCGGTGGAGGCGCCAAAGGTAGTGGTGAACACGTTTGCCGCGCCGCAGTTGAAGATGGCCGCTGCGGGTGGGGCGCGTCCTCAACTTCTGCACACCGGTGACTTCGCCGGCAGCTCGGTGGCTCCAACCGTTAACGTCGCCGTGGAGAAAGTGCAGACTGGCGGCTTCGGAGATCCCAACGGTTTGAAGGGCACAGGCAAGCAAGGCGCCAAGCTGTATGCCGCGCAGGCTGGTGGATTCGACATGCCCGCAGGTCCTGGACAGGGTAACGGAACAGGCGGCGCGAAAGGCATTAAAGGAACGGTCGCGAGCGCGGACTTTGGCAACGGGATCGCGACCGGAGGCAAGGGCGACGGCCGCAGCAACGGAGCCGGCGTCGCAACCGGAGGATTCGGATCAGAGCAGGTGGTTCATGGCGGACCGAAGCTGGCGCAGCTAGCTTCCGGACCGGCAACCACGCCGGTGGAAATCACCTTCAAGCCGCAGCCGGTTTATACGGATGAAGCTCGCAACCTGAAGCTGGAAGGCGAAGTTCTGCTGGAAGTGATGTTCGGCGCCAACGGGTCGCTGCATGTGAATCGCGTGGTTCGGGGCCTGGGTCACGGCCTGGATGAGGCCGCCGTTGCGGCAGCGAATAAGATGCGCTTCAAGCCGGCGCTGCGCATGGGGCAGCCGGTGGATTCGACAGCCGTGGTACACGTGCTTTTCCAGATTGCGTACTAAGGTGCGCGGGTTCGGTAGATTTTAGGTTAGAAGATTCGCTTCGTGGCCCTGTAGGTGCGAGACGAATCGAGGGATGGGTTGGCGGAAACAATCGATCTAGAGAAAAACATCGGTTCAGAAGGAACCTTGGAGAAAAGAGTCATGCGTACTTGGAAATGGATGTTTACAGCCGCACTGCTGGTCTCGGTGAGCGCTGCCGCGCAGCAGCCGTCGGAGTCTCAACCCTCGGCGCAGCCCAACGCTGCCGTTGTCACGCCTCCGCCTGCGTCCTCCGATGCCACGCCGGCCTCGGGCCAGGCCGCTGACGCACAAGCGGCTTCGGCGGCTCAGCCGCAAGGGTCGCAGGGTCAGCAGGGGACTGCTCCGGCGCCAACCCCGTCGACCCAGCCCGCACCCACTACCATGGATCAGGTTGTGGATCGCTTCATCGAGCGTGAACACGAGCTCATGAAGGCGCTCTCCAATCGCACTCCCGTGGTTGAAACCTATCTGCAGGACCTGACCGCCGATCCCCAGCTCGGCCCCGTGCCCAGCGGCGACCACTATTTTCTCGGCCGCATGGATATGGGCGTGTCGGTGGACCGCAAGGACTATCTCAAAGACCAGGATAAGGGCATCGGCATGCAGGGCATGGAGACGCGCCTGCTGGGCGGCTTCCACAAGCTCTACAAGGTGCAGTACGAGCCCACTGGCTTTTCCTGGATGGTCTACGCCGACCGCACCGAGTTTGACCGCTCGCACTATGAGTTTCATTACATCCGCCGCGAATTTCTTGGCGACATCCGTTGCCTCGTATTTGATGTCACTCCCAAGAAGAACGCTAAGTCCGGCAAGGGCGGGCGCTTCCTCGGGCGCATCTGGGTGGAAGACCAAGACTTCAACATCGTCCGGCTCAACGGAACTTATGCTCCGGCTCCGCGGAATTCCTACTTCTTCCACATGGATAGCTGGCGCCTGAATCTGATTCCCGGCTACTGGGTTCCGGCTTACATCTACAGCGAAGAAGGCGACTTCAGCGCTGGGGTGAAGAACAAGCTGGCCTTCAAGGCCCAGACCCGCATCTGGGGCTATGACCTGAAGAGAGGCGACAAGGACGACGAACTCACGCAGATTCGCGTGGACAGCGTGAAGGATGAAACCGCTACCACGCAGGATGCGTCTCCGCTGCAGGCTGAGCGGGAATGGCAGCAGCAGGCGGAAGACAACGTCATCGAGCGCCTCACCCGCGCCGGCTTGCTCGCTCCGGAAGGCGATGTTGACCACATTCTTCAGACCGTGGTCAACAACCTGGAAGTCACCAACAACATCGACCTGCCGCGGCCGGTGCGCACACGCGTGCTGCTCACGGCTCCGCTCGAAACCTTCAGCGTGGGGAACACGATCGTCATCAGCCGCGGACTCATTGACGTGCTTCCTGATGAGGCCAGCCTTGCCGCGGTGCTTTCGCATGAACTGGCGCACATCGTGCTTGGCCACAATCTGGGCAGCAAGTATGCGTTCAACGACCGCATGCTGTTCTCCGACGATTCGACGTACAACAACCTGGGCTTCAAACATATTCCGGAAGAAGAAGCCGCAGCCGATAAGAAGGCGATCGAGTTGCTGAATAACTCGCCTTACGCGCAGAAGCTCGACAACGTTGGCTTGTTCCTGAAAGCACTGCAAGCCCGGGCGCCTCAACTCACCGCCCTGTTGACCACGCACCTGGGCAATCCGCTGGCGGAGAATGGCACCATCGACCGCTTGCAGGCCCTCGAGTCCAAGGGTCCGGCGCTGGACAACAACAAACTGGACCAGGTTGCCGCGCTCCCGCTGGGCGGGCGCGTCAAGATCAATCCCTGGGACGACAAGGCAGAGATGGTGAAGACGGCTCCGGTCGCCATCACCTCGGCGCGCGACAAGATGCCGTTTGAAGTCACGCCCTTCTATCCGCGGTTGGCACGCTTCGGCTCCTCGACACCGAGCGCCGCACCCGCCACCGCGGCCGCCAACTCAAACTCGGGCAACTAACGAAGCTCTACTGTAGCGCTGGCCTCTGGCCGGCCTCGGCCGGCCTCGGCCGCCGAGACGGCGGCGCTACAGTTCAAGTTGCAATAAGACGTGGGCCGGGATCCGGAATCACCTTCCGGGATACCCGGCCTTCGTTCTTTTTTGCAGCCGATGGTCACTGGGAAGAAACGCCAATCATGCCCTACCAGGGGATCTCGTAAGCTCCGATTGCTACTGTATTTGCAGGCCTAAGAGGTCAGGCCAGAGGCGAATCAGTGCGAAGCGAAGAGCGATGCCAGCGCAGAGCGCGACGAGCACACTGGAGAGTGACCCGATCAGGAAGTACTCAGCGAAGTTCCTGTCTTTGTCGAACTCGTCGGACCGCACGACTCCCTTAGCGGCGACGAGAAAAGCAAGGGCCGCGTAGCTTCCCGCCGCGATCACGATCGTGAGAACGATGCGTTCTAAATTTCCTATCAGCCGCCCGCGATTGTACTCTTTCGTGTCGACGGTGCCCTGTGCGGGTTCGTCAGCCGAAGCAGCAATCGAAGCGACGGCACTGCGGGTCTCGGCCAGTGGGGATGACTCTGACGAGGTTGGCGATCGTTTCGGAACCTCATCGAGCCGCGGCCCTTCCGAAGGCAATGTACCGGACTTTCTGAGGATTCCACGCACAATATATGTGCCTCCGCGAACGACCACCAATAGGGCGCTCGCAAAAATGCAAAGCGCTGCCAGCTGGGCAGGAGATATCGAACCCGGGACCCATCGCGGAGTCAGGTGGAGGTAACGGATCACCTCCAGACCGCATACCATAATTGCTGCGATGGATAAACTCTCAAACTCCGCAATCAATCGCACGGGCAGGCAATAACGGACGAGCGGTTGAAGAAGAATCGTAAAAAGAAACACACCGGACAAAAGAATCGAGCGTGACATCGCGTACGTGAGCGCAGCGCCTGGAATCGCGCGGACCGAAAGAACCAGCATCCAGCGCTTCCATCGAATATGCACCGTCTCTCCCCGTAAAGGGTCCGCCACCACGCCGTATGCAGCAATACTCCACGACAGCAGCGACTGAGACCAAAGCAGGAAGCCAGGACTAACGACCTTTAAAGGAGCCATGTTTCGTGCCAAGCAAAGGGTCGGCTTGATTCTGAAGAATCATACGCCATGCAGTATCCGCGGCGATGTATTGATAGCAACCGGAAGCGAGAACCTGCCGGGAAACAACCTGCTTCTTGATTCCCAATGCCTTGGCAACTTCAGTTTGCGACATGCCCTTTCGAAGGAGGTTCACGATATTCCGCTGGGGCTGAGTCCAGCGAGAGCGTTGAAACCAGAGCAGGCCCGCGACCCCATTCAGAATGTCATCGAGCTCGCCGAAACCATGAAATAGCCCTCCGAGGGCTTTGACTTTCTTAGCCTGTTCGATTGCTGCGCGGGCAGTGTGCAGCGCCGGCCCATCAATGTTGATGGCGTATTTTTGAATCGGAGTGTCGAGAGTGCCGAGACCGATGCCGACGCGGAATTCGCGCTGCGGTAAGTCTTGCTCCAGGCGCCAAATCATGTCGGGAATCGCGGCTGTAGAATTTAAAAGACCCTGAAACTCGTCTCCCAGGGTGATGACAAACTTGGATTCGATTATCTTCCGGTAATCCCGGTTGAGACTGGTGATCAGTCCCGCGAATCGCTTCTGGAGGACGCGCCGTTGGGAGCGCGGCACGCTGCGGGAGCCCACCATGTCAGCAATGACAGCGATGTAAAGTTTTGATTCGCGAGCCGCTCTGCCTCTTCGCATTGACATCGCACTATTGTCACCCAAATATGGGTGATTTTCAAGTAGTCACCCATAATTGGGTGACACGGGCAATATCACCCATTTATGGGTGACAACACATAAAAATGAATCCCCTTGCTTTATTTCTCTCTCGCTGGGCCTTTCCCGGGCAGCCCGGCGGGATTCTCGTGCGTGCGCTCCCGGAACCTTCCCCGCATCCCGGCCGCCAGCGTCACGCTGGACTCGCCGAACTTGTCGCGCAGGCGGTCGGCGGCGGCCAGCGCGTCTTTCCAGCGCTGCTGCCGGCCACCTTCAAGCAGACTGATCTGCTCGGCTTGCGCGTCAAATGACGACGCCTGCACGCCGAGCAGCCGGACTTCCCTGCCCGGTTTCCAGTTCTTGCGAAAAAGTGCGCGCGCCTGTTCGAAGATTTCACCATCAAGCTGAGTAGGAGTCGGCAAGGTGTGAGCGCGGGTGATGGTGGTGAAGTCTTTATAGCGCAGCTTGAGTTGAATGGTGCGCGCGTGCAGCTTCGCTTCCCGCAAGCGCCGCCCCACCATTTCGGAAAGCCGCATCAGCGTGGCCGCAAGCTGGTTTACGTCTGCGGTGTCTTCGTTGAAAGTGTGTTCGTGGCTGATGGATTTAGCTTCGGTGTTGGCGCCGACTTCGGTGTCGAACCATCCGCCGGCATCCTCCCCACGCGCTTTGCCGGCCAGCGCGAGGCCCCACTTGCCGAAACGTTCTTCGAGTTCTGTTTCTCCCAGCCGCGCCAGGTCCCCCACTTTCTTGATGCCCAGCTCGTGCAGATGGCTCTCCATCACTTTGCCAACGCCGGGAATCTCGCGAACGTCGAGAGGCGCGAGAAATTTCGGTTCTTCTCCGGGGACGATCCACAGCACGCCGTTCGGCTTGGCCTGTGCGGATGAAACCTTCGCAATCAGACGCGACGATCCGATGCCGATCGAGCAATTCAGCTGCGTTTCTTCCTTCATCCGCTGATGCAGTTTATGTGCGGCTTTCAGCGGCGGACCGTGCAGCCGCGCCGTGCCCGTCATGTCGAGGTAGGCCTCGTCGATCGAAGCCATTTCCACTTGAGGAGAGAATGCCGTCAGCACTTTGTAGACTTTTTCCGAGCATTCGCGATAGCGCTCGGGGTGCCCGTCGACGAAGATGGCATGCGGACAAAGCTTCGCTGCAGTGCGCAGCGGAAGCGCCGAATGCACTCCGAACTTGCGCGCTTCGTAGGATGCGGCGGAAACCACGCCGCGCTCGTGGCGCTGTCCTCCAACGACGACAGCTTTGCCTTTCAGCGAGAGATCGTAGAGTTCTTCCACCGAGACGAAGAACGCGTCCATATCGACGTGGAAGATGGTTCGGACGAAAGTCGGCAGCTGAGATGTGACGGCCATGAGCGGATTGTACCAGTCAGGTTGAGGAGCTCAGCCTCATAAACATTGTCAACATGAAAAGGTTGTCATCCCGAGCCAAGCTCGGGACGACAAGGCCTCGGGGATTTTCTAGACCAGCACTTTCTCCTGCACCGGCGCCGCGGCAGCCCGCATCTGCTTCACCCGCTCATAAATCTTCCCGTACTCCCGCGCCGAAGCGTTCCAAGAAAAATCCTTGTTCATGCCATTGCGCATCAGCACCTGCCACGAAGTCTGATCGCGATAGGCCTGCAACGCATGCTTGATAGTGAGCAGCAGAGACTCGCCGTTGTACTCCGTAAACTTGAAGCCGGTGCCTTTGCCCGTGCGCGCATCCCAGGGCTCGATTGTGTCGTCGAGGCCGCCCGTCGCCCGAACAATGGGCACCGTGCCGTACTTCAAGCTATAGATCTGATTTAGCCCGCAAGGTTCGTATTTGGAAGGCATTAAGAACATGTCAGAACCGGCCTCAATCTTATGCGCGATGGCGTTGTCGTACGCCACCTTCACCGCAATCTTGTTCGGGAACTGCTTGTTGAGCCGGACAAACATTTCTTCATACTGCTTGTCGCCGGCGCCGAGGGCGACCACGATCATCTCTTCGCGCGCCAGCCGGTCCATGATCTGGGCGATCAGGTCAAAGCCCTTCTGCGCGGCAAACCGCGACACAATGCCGATCACGGGAATCTTCGGATCGGCGTTCTTCACCCCAAAGGCAGTCAACAAATCCTGCTTGCATTGCGCTTTACCGGAAAGATCCTGAGGCGAGTATTTCGCCGCGATGAACTTGTCCGCCTGCGGACTCCACTCGTCATAATCCACGCCGTTCAAAATGCCGGTGACCGTGGCCGCGCGGTCGCGCAGCACCCCTTCGAGTCCAAACCCGTATTCGGCGGTCTGAATCTCCTGGCTGTATTTCCGGCTCACGGTGGTAATGAAGTCGGAAAACGTAAGCGCGCCTTTTAGAAAATTCACCTGCCCGAAGAATTCCATCTTCGACATGGTGAACAGGTCCCAGGGCAGCATGAGCAGCGGCAGCGTCTCCGGCGGGAAAAGTCCCTGGTAGCCGATATTGTGGATGGTAAAGACGGTGCCCACATCGCGGAACGCCGGATCCTCTGCATACACGGTGCGCAACAGCACCGGCACCAGCGCCGACTGCCAGTCGTGACAATGGAAAACCTGGGGCACGCCCAAGATTTTCGTCGCCTCCAGCACAGCGCGAGAGAACAGCGCGAAGCGCTCGGCGTTATCGGGATAGTCTCCCGCGGGCGTGCCATACAGCGCATCGCGATCGAAGTAGTCGGGATAGTCGACGAAATAAAATCGCACGCCGGACTGGCTACCTCCGGTCACCACCGAGGCAAAGCGATACTTGTCATCGAAAGGAATGGTGATGCTGCGCACCACCGTCGCCGGGTCAGTCAGCTTGGTCTGCCGGTATCGAGGCAAATAAACGCTAACCTGATGTCCCAATGCCGCCAGCGCGCGCGGCAATGCGCCCACCACGTCGGCCAATCCACCAGTTTTTGAAAAAGGCACGCCTTCCGATGCCACAAACGCGATATGCATGAATCCCTCCCGGGAGACCCGCTTTTCGCGGGCGCACGATATGATGGAATATGTTTCGGGACATCATCAGTCTATATGTCCAGGGAAAAGAGGGTCAACGTGCCGAAGGTCGTGTCCACGCGCCGTCCTCAACATAAGCCCAAGTTGGGACAGCATTTCCTCGCCAGCGACAGCTTTGCTCTGCAGCTCGTCGACGCCCTCGGTGACGTATCGCAGAACACCGTGCTCGAAATCGGCCCAGGACGCGGCGTTCTCACATCGCTGCTGGCCAAGCGCGCACGCCGCTTGATCGCAGTTGAGCTTGACCGGGTGCTGGCCGCGCAACTTCGCCTCCGCTTCGGCATGTTCTCAAGCGTCGAAGTCATCGAAGCCGACGTTCTCTCCATCGATTTCGATTCTCTCTTCGGACCGAAGCCCGGCCTGCGCCGGCCTGGCATCGAATTCCGCCCCGATCCGGCAAAGGTGATCGGCAATCTTCCCTACTACATCACTTCTGAAATCCTGCTGCGGCTGTTCGACTATTCCAAATACTTTGAGACCATCGTCATACTGGTGCAGCGCGAAGTCGCGGATCGCATTGCCGCCGCGCCCGGCAGCCGCGATTATGGACTGCTCTCGGCTACCGCGCAGCTCTATGCCCGGGTTGAAAAACTCTTCACCTTGCCGCCCGGAGCATTTTCTCCGCCGCCGAAAGTGCATTCCACGGCGCTGCGGCTCACCATCGCGCCACGACAAAAGGATCTGGGCCTTGACGGGAACGGTGGAATCGAAGCTAGCTCCGCGAACGATGGCTTCATCGATTTTCTCAAACTTTCCTTCGGACAAAAGCGCAAAACCCTATGGAATAACCTGAAGGCGAACTATCCCGAGCCTCGTCTACGCGCTGCCCTGGCCGAGGCCCGAGTGAAACCCGCCGCGCGCGCCGAGACCTTGACTCTGGAAGAAAGCGCTGCCTTGTTTCGTGCCTTGCGTCGCAACCACGACGGCTCGTAGCATAAAGTCATCGATGAGCGATGGAGGGCGGTGTGGAATTGCATGAACGGATAGGCCGTATAAAATCGAAGGAAGACTTGGCGGATTTCGTCTCGGCGCTCAAGCTTGACCTTGAGACACATCCCTTGGAATGGGAAAATCCAACCCTCGGCCGATTCTTGAACGCGATGGAACGTTGGATTGCATCGATGGACAACTACTACAAAAACACCGGGCAGCCGCCCGCAGAGATCCCAACGTGGCGGACGTTCGCGGATATCCTTCTCGCCTCGAAGATGTATGAGTAGGCCGGCAGCGAGCGCAGTGTCGATTGGTGTTGCAGGCGCTTATGACTACCACCACTGTTCGCCATCCCGCAGTTGCCGGGCGCTTCTATCCCAACGATCCAGATGATCTGCGCGAGGAAGTTGGCGCGTATCTATCCCAGACTCCGGAGAAAAAACCAGTTCGCGCTGTGGGCTGCATGGTTCCGCATGCGGGCTATATGTATTCCGGCCACGTGGCCGGCGCTGTCTTCGCAGGACTAGAAATTCCTCATCTCTGCCTGGTGCTGTGTCCCAACCACACTGGCGTGGGCCGCGCCCTGGCGATCATGAGCGAGGGCGCCTGGGAGACGCCACTCGGTGCGGTTGCCATCGACAACTCGTTCGCGTCCGCTCTGAAGCAGCGCTGCCCGCTTCTGGACGAAGATTCCTCCGCCCACCGCAACGAGCACGCTGTTGAAGTGGAGCTACCGTTTCTACAGATGCGGCAACCCCAACTCAAGTTCGTTCCGATCGCGCTCGGCACTCATCAGTTCGAGGCGCTCGAGCAACTAGGGGGAGCTATTGCGGATGTCATTGCGGCGCAGAACAATCCGGTCCTGATCGTAGCCTCGAGCGACATGAATCATTATGAATCCGATGCCATCACGCGCGTGAAGGACCACAGCGCGATCGAGGCGATCCTCGCCCTCGACGCCCGCGCGCTTTACGACGTAGTCACCCAACAGAACGTCAGCATGTGCGGCTTCGGTCCAGCCGTGGCTATGCTGACCGCCGCCAGAAAGTTGGGCGCGAGTTCGGCTGAGCTGGTGAAATATGCTACCTCAGGCGACGTCTCCGGCGACCGCGACCGGGTCGTGGGCTACGCCGGCGTGGTGGTTTCTTAGCGGCCATGGTTCGAAAACATCTCGGTGATTGCCGATTCGTCCGGTAAATTGACGCCATGCTTCTCTGCGAGCACGCTCTGGCTCTGTTCTTATTCGTTGGCGTTCCCATCTGGGATGCGCTCGAAACCCGGGCGTTGAAGACCAGCACAAATCCGCGCAGGAAGATTTTGTCGTATCAGAGAATTTTGCTTATCTTATGGAGCGCCGCGATCGCCGCCTGGACCGTTCTGCGATCGAGCGTTTTCTTTACCTGGCCGGCGGTCCCGGAAACGATTCAGCAAAAGACAGGAGCGTCCTTTGCCTGGGGCTTTGCCGTGGCATTTGCCGTTCGCTCCCTGCTGCAAGTGATTCTCGTCCGCCGCAGCGCAACGGCTCGTGAGAAGATCTTGCGGGCTTTCAAACGCCTGGCTTTTATTCTTCCCGTAACCCAGGAAGAACGCGCCTGGTTCGCCCTGGTTTCGATCACGGCAGGCATCTGTGAAGAGGTTTTATATCGCGGATTTCTGATCCGATATCTTTCGGAAGAGCCCTGGCATATCGGCCTTTGGATCGCATTGGCTGTTGCCAGCATTTCGTTCGGGCTGGCGCACGGCTACCAGGGATTATCGGGCATCATCGGCACAGGCGTGCTCGGCGCGGTTATGGCGGTGATCTTTCTCGCCACCGGTAGTTTGTGGCTGCCCATGGCCCTGCACGCCATCATCGACCTGAGAATTCTGTTGCTGCTGCGGCCCGGAGACTTGGCTACTGAAGGGGTTGGTAGCGCTAGTGTTTAAACTGTAGCACTACCGGTTTATTGGATCATTTGCCCAACCAAACCGGCTGGAGGTAGCATCAATAGATGCGCATGCGGCCTTTCTGGATCCTGGCTTCTGGACTATTGCTTGCGGGGGTGCTTGCGGGTGCGTCTTTCAGTTGGGCGCAAGGCCCACCTCGTCCCGTGCTCGTACAGGCCGTAAAGCATGCCGTTGCGCCTCCGCTCAGCCAGATGGAGCCAATTCCCGCGCCGCCAGGGCAGACGAGTTCGCCGGAGGAGGACGATGACAAGTTGCTGATACGCCGGCCTCGAGCTACGAGGCCGGCTCCAGACTCGGTGCTTCAGGGATCCGCTGAAACTCCTCTTAGCTCCACTCTCTCCACAAATTCAGGACTGAACATTCTTGGCGTCGGAAACGGCTTTCCTGGCTACTCGCCTCAAGCTGTTGTTCCTGACTCTAACGTGGCCGTGGGAACAACGCAGTTTGTCCAGTTCGTTAACCGTTCCTTTGCGGTGTTCGACAAATCCACCGGCGCTGTGGTTCTCGGCCCGAAAACCGGGGCTACCTTGTGGCAAGCGATCGGGGCGCCTTGTTACATCAGCGGAACAACGTATTCTGACGAAATCGTCCAATTCGACAAAATAGCAGGCGTCTGGGTGATGATGATGCCAGCCTGGACCGCCCCCAATTCACTGTGTGTCGCGGTTTCAACCTCAGCAGACGCTGCAAATACGACATGGCATCTCTATGTTTTCCCGACACCCGGTGACCTGACGGACGACTACCCGAAGCTGACTGTTTGGCCTGATGCCTACTATGTGAGTTATAACCAAGGCGACGATGGTGCCTTCGAAGGCGCCGCAGCCTGTGCGTTAGACCGCAGTGCCATGCTGACGGGCGCGGACGCACCCGCCATGCAGTGCTTCACAAACACTCCCACCTCTTACGGCGTTCTGTTGCCTGCGGATTTGGACGGGGCCACTGCGCCTCCGGCGGGAGAGCCGGAGTACTTCCTCAATTTCGACGGCAACGATCAATCTCTCGACCTCTGGCAGTTTCACGTGGATTGGACGACCCCCGCGAATTCCTGGTTCGGGAGCTCATCGACGGACCCCAGCCCCACGAATATTCCGGTAGCAAAGTTCACCGAGGCCTGCGGCGAGACCGTCGCGGAACTCAACTATACGACCGGCGCCTGCGTTCCGCAGGCGGGAACCACGCAAAAACTCGACTCCTACGGCGACCGGCTGATGTACCGGCTCGCGTATCGCAATTTTGGAACTTACGAGTCTCTGGTCGTCAACCACACGGTAACCCTCGGGACAAATGGCAGCCAGACCGGCGTCCGCTGGTATGAATTGCAGAACCCCGGGACGGGTTTCGTAGTCAACCAGCAAGGGACGTACGCCCCCGATGCCAGCTATCGCTGGATGGGCAGCATCGCTATGGATGGAGCTGGAGACATAGCCTTGGGCTATAGCGTTTCCAGCGCAACCATGAGCCCTTCGATCCGCTACACCGGCCGCGTAGCTACTGATCCATTGGGTACGATGGAGAGCGAGATCGATGTTTTGTCCGCGGCGAGCGTCACGCCCGGTTCGCAAACCAATGCCTACCGTTGGGCCGACTATAGCGGCATGTCGATTGACCCGACCGATGACTGTACGTTCTTTTATACGACCCAATACGTCCAGCCGCCCGCCAGTTCTTGGTCTACAAGGATTGCTTCTTTCAGTTTTCCGTCCTGTGGGCCGGGCTTCACGCTGACCCCCACCCCCTCGACCGCGTCAGTTTCTCCCGGGGGAATGGCCGTCTTTACCCTGGCTATCGCGGCGAATGGGGGCTTTAACGGTTCGGTCACCCTGAATTGCACCGCTCCCACGACTCAGGGCGTGAATTGTTCTCTCGCTTCAACCTCCGCGCAACCTGGCACCAGTGTCAAGCTCACTGTGACGACGACGGGATCTTCGGCAGCCCTGAATTTATCGCCGGGGGCCGTGCCTTCGCATCCCCTCTACGCGGCATGGATTGGTCTTCCCGCAATGGCTCTGATGGGATTTGGCTCGGTGCGCCTGAGATGGATAAGGCGCAGGCTGGCCTTTCTGCTCCTGTGCGTTCTCTTATCCGGATCGGTCGCTATTCAGCTCGCGTGCAGCAACGGCAATAGCAGCAGCGGCTCCGGCAACGGTGCGACTCCCGCGGGCACCTACACCGTGACCGTCACCGCCATGTCCGGGAGCATCCAGCGCACCTTACCCGTCACCGTTACGGTGCAGTGAGCCACTAGCACCGACGTGGCATCCATCTGTCAGTGCGCGGCGCCGCCGTTCCCCATCTCGATCAACTCCTTGGCCCTGGCGCGCACCACGTTGATCACCGACGCGTCGTCAAAAATCTCCTGCAGCACCGGCGCTACGCTTTGTATTTCGCTCAGTTCGTTATTGCGGGCCTGCGTCTGCATGCGCTTCAACTCGTCGTCCAGCGCCAGCTTCTGATAGCGGTGGTAGTAGGTGAGACGCCGTCCATATTCCAGAGTAGCCGCCATGTTTTGGAAAAGTGTGGTCAACTGCTGGACTGATGCCTGGTTCGAATAGTTGTAGTGCGCCGTGTTCGAACGCTGGCCGTCCCGATAGCTGAACACCTTTGAACCGGTGAAAGCCAGCTTGCCTTTGCTCGCGTCAACTGCTCCGGCGAAATACCGCGCCTGCTTTGCCAGGGAGAAGACCCGCTCGCGGTTTGCCGCCGACACCTGAAACTCCGCCCGGTAGGCTTCCTCCTCGGAATCCTCCGCTACCTTCCCCATGCACTCGTAACGCGCGCGACCGGATGTGTCGACCGCGATTGAGTAGTGCTCAGGGTTGGACTCGGGAAAATCCAGGGTAAAAGTAACGGTGGCGGCTGGTGCGGCACTCGCGTTCGCCGCCTGCTGCGCGATCGACGGCGCAGACATCATCGCCGCCATAAGCACCGCACAAATCGCCAAACACGCGTTGGCGTGGCGAATGAGGAAAGCTTTAATCAGAAAAGCTGGAATCAGAAAAGCTGGAATCAGGAAACCCGGAATCATCAGCGTGCCGCGGCCCTCTGCCTTTCGAGCGTGCCCGCGGTATGCAAGTGGCAGATGGCGATAGCCAGCGCGTCGGAGGCATCCATGGGCTCCGGAGCCTCGGCCAACCCAAGCAGGCGCGTCACCATCTGCTGTACCTGCTGCTTCTCCGCGCGCCCGTATCCCACCACCGACGATTTGATGGTCAGCGGCGAATATTCGGCGACCTCTAACCCAGCGGAGGCCGCGGCCAGCATGGCGACTCCGCGCACCTGGCCCAGCTTCAACGCCGACTTCACATTCAGCGCGTAGAAGATTCCCTCAATCGCGACTTCATCGGGACGGTGCTCCGAAATAAGTCCACCCAGTTCGTCGTAGATGCGAGACAAGCGCCGCGCCAACGGATCTCGCACTGAAAGCTTGATGGCCCCGCAGGTCAGGCAGACCAGATGTCCTCGAGAAGACATCTCGACCACGCCGTACCCGGTGTACTCACCGCCGCAATCAATACCTAAGACTCGCATGTAAGTGCAGTCTATCGCGGATGCTCTGCAGTTCCTAGGGAAGGGATTCAGTCACTAAACAGGAATCTCTAACAGCACTTCGGCCGTCGCATCTTAGCCTCTTCGAATTCCCGCCGAAACGCCGAATATGCCTCGCTCGACGAGGCCATGCCCTCCCGGCCCAGAAACCGCGCATACGCGGCCTCATCAAAAATTTCGCGCAGCATCGCCACCAGAATGTGCCAGCCAGTAATGATTCGCTTCATCCCCGCTCCTCCACCAGCCGCGTCCTCACAAACGGAGCTTCCTTCACCGGCGCTTCTCTCGTTCCACTCAGAATTCCCCACCACTGCCGGCCTGATTCCACCAGCACCAGCGTCACCATCACCACCAGCACTCCCGTGACCGCTGCGTCTAGCCGGTTGTTGAAGATCAGCCGACCCGTCACGCTGGTCGCCGGACCGGCT
Source organism: uncultured Acidobacteriaceae bacterium (assembly GCA_963809605.1). GTDB lineage: Bacteria > Acidobacteriota > Terriglobia > Terriglobales > Acidobacteriaceae > Sulfotelmatobacter. The sequence continues at coordinate 595,777 of CAWEKM010000002.1, forward strand.
GCCAGAGCCTGCGCCTGAGCCAGAAATCCGACGCGCGGATTGGAATCGAACATTTTTTGCCACGACGCCGTAAACGTCACCGCCACCAGCCACGCCAGCGGCACCAGCGTGACCGCCGCATACTTCGCGCGGTGCATTTTGATGATGATGGTTGTAGCCACGCACAAAGCCACGGTCGCCAAGAGCTGATTGGAAATGCCGAACAGCGGCCACAAGGAGTTAATTCCGCCCAACGGATCCTTCACCCCCTGCCACAGAAAATATCCCCAGGCCGCGATGATCAAAGCGCTGGTCCCAAGAATCGACGGATACCAACTCGTCCGTCCCAGCGGCTTGTACACATGCCCCAGCGCATCCTGAACCATGAACCGCGCCACCCGCGTGCCCGCATCTAGAATGGTCAGGATAAACAAGGCCTCAAACATGATGGCAAAGTGGTACCACAACGCCATCAAAGTATCGCCGCCCAGGCTGTGCGAAAAAATATGCGCCATGCCGACCGCGAAGGCGGGAGCCCCACCGGTTCGGTTGTAAAGCGTTTGCTCGCCGACAGCATGCGCCAACGCCTGCATGCCTGCCGCGGTCACCGGAAATCCCCAGCTGGAAATAGTCGCCGCCGCCGCCGCAGGCGCCTGCCCGACAATTCCTGCAGGACTGTTAATGGCAAAATAAACTCCAGGCTGTACTACGCAGGCCGCGATGATCGCCATAATCGCCACCGCCGATTCGCACATCATCGCCCCGTAGCCCACCATGCGAGTCTCGGTCTCGCGCGCAATAAGCTTCGGAGTCGTCCCGCTCGAAATGAGAGCGTGGAATCCGCTGATCGCTCCGCAAGCTATGGTGATGAAGGCGAAGGGAAATATCTTTCCTGCAAACACCGGACCCGTGCCGTCGACAAACCGAGTCAGCGCCGGCATGTGCAGCGTGGGATGCAGCGCCACTATTCCCACCGCCAGCAGTGCGATCGTTCCCAGCTTCACGAAGGTACTGAGATAGTCGCGCGGCGCCAGCAGCAACCACACCGGCAACGCCGATGCGGCGAACCCGTAAACCATGATCAGAATCGCCAGCGTCGGCGCGCTGAACGTAAACACTTGCGCCAAAGATGGGTTCTGCGATACATACTGCCCGCCCCAGATTGCCACCAGCACCAGAACGAATCCCAACGCCGATACTTCCAGAACTTTCCCCGGGCGAATCCGCCTCAGATACACGCCCATCAGCACAGCGATCGGCATGGTCATCGCGATCGTGAATGTGCCCCAGGGGCTCGCCTTCAGCGCATTCACCACGATCAACGCGGCCACGCCCAGCAGAATAATCAGAATCGCGATCACCGCCACGTAGGCGACGAATCCTCCCACGCGCCCAATCTCACTCTTGGCCATCTCGGTCAACGATTTCCCGTCGCGGCGCACCGAGAACAGGAGAATCACGAAGTCCTGCACGCAGCCTGCAAAGACTGCTCCCGCCAGCACCCACATCGTCCCAGGAAGGTAGCCAAACTGCGCCGCCAGCACCGGCCCCACCAGCGGCCCCGGACCGGCGATCGCCGCAAAATGATGCCCGAACACTACCCACTTATTCGTCACCAGAAAGTCGCGGCCATTCTCCAGTCGCTCCGCAGGCGTTGCCCGCAAGCCATCCAGGGCGAGAATCTTCACCGCAATGAACTCGCTGTAGAAGCGATACCCGAGCGCATAGCAGCACGTCGCAGCGACCACGAGCCACAGTGCGTTGATGGGTTCGCCGCGGTGCACCGCCACCGTGCCGACGGCCACGGCGCCCAGTAGCGCCACGACTCCCCAGCCCAGAATCTTCACCATCTTGTTCATTCCCTAGTTTCCAGTGCAGCATTGTGCCGAAACTCAGGTCGCAGCGCAATGGTCCTGTTCCTTGGTGCGTTCGTCATGCCCAATTCTCTTTCTTCCGGCAAATTCTTGCCGACATAATCAAAAACCTGGGAAATGCCGATAGATGGATAGATAAGGATGTTCGCCCCATGCCCACGGAAACCCGCGTTTTAGGCTTTAACAAGAACGGGCTGTTTGAGGCACTCCGACACTATTACATCAGTACTGGACGGCGATTACCCCCCGACGGCGCGGAGCGGCTGACCTTAAAGCAAAACAGCGGAGTTCAAGTTGCCCTCAACTCTTCTGGAGACGGGTTGGCGACCAATTTCACCGAGAATGAAGTCGGCGCCGCACTGCTCATGTTTTGCATCAGGAAGCGTATCCCCATTGCAAAACGGGCAATTAAATCGCTGGAGGTCACCGGCGAAGCCATATCGCTTCATTTGAAACTGGAATCTTAGCCGCGATTATCTCCCTGGAGATTCGACAGAACTAACTCGGCAGGAATCACCCCACATTTAATGATAATCTTGTTCTTCCCGGCGGCTGCTGATCCCGCGCGCCTCGGGCTGCCGCTGAATCCAGCCCACGCTCGGAGTCCATCCCCCGGAAGTTTCATCTGAATTCATGCACCGGAGCAGACAATGAAGATTGGCATGTTAACCGGCGGAGGGGATTGTCCTGGCCTGAATGCCGTGATTCGCGCGGTCGTGCGCAAGGGCATCTTCACTTATGAAGACGAATTCATCGGTTTCATGGAAGGCTGGCGCGGCGTCTTGGAAGACATCAGCATGCCCCTCGATCTCGACGCAGTCGGTGGCATTCTTCCGCGCGGCGGCACCATCCTGCGCACTTCGCGCACCAATCCCTCGAAGCGACCCGACGGCATCGACCGTTGCCTGGCCACGCTCGAAAAGAATCAGATTCAGGGTCTCATCGCGATTGGCGGTGACGACACGCTTTCAGTCGCCCAGAAGCTTCACGAGAGCGGCGCCAAGGTCGTTGGCGTTCCCAAGACCATCGACAATGATCTCGGCGGCACCGACTACACTTTCGGGTTTGACACGGCCTGCAACATTGTCTGCGAGGCCCTCGACCGCGTTCACACCACCGCCGAAGCTCATAACCGCGTGATGATCGTCGAGGTCATGGGCCGCGATGCAGGCTGGATCGCTCTCTACAGCGGCATCGCCGGCGGGGCCGACGTCATCCTTATCCCCGAGCGCCCCTTCGATATCGAGAAAGTTGCGGATTCCATCCGCCAGCGCCACGAGCGCGGCCGCTACTTCTCGATCGTGGTGGTGGCCGAGGGTGCGAAGTTTTCCTCCGAACCCGGCCAGGGGGCTCCCGTTCTCTCGGACATGGGCAAAGACGAATTTGGTCACGTCAAACTCGGCGGCGTCGCTAACATCCTCGCCCGCGAAATCGAAAAACGCACTGGCTATGAAACCCGCGCCGTAGTCCTCGGACATATCCAGCGCGGCGGCTCGCCCAGCGCCTTCGACCGCGTTTTGGCCACGCGCTACGGCCTGGGCGCAATCGACATGGTGCATCGCGGCGAATTTGGGTGCATGGCCGCACTGCGCGCCAACAAAATCGTCTCCATCCCGCTGATCGAGGCCATTTCCCGTAACCGCGTTGTGGACGACGAGATGATTCAGATCGTCGACGGCCTCTTCCAGAAAGTAGCCGATCGAGAGCCTGCGCGCAGATAGAATGCTCCGGACATGGAGATCAGCAGCGGCGAGAATGTTCGACTGAAGAATGTTCCGCCCAGAAACGCCCGACGCAGCAGCGTTCGACTGTGGCTTCTGCTGGGTTTCTTCGTGGCCGGGATTTCATGGCTTTACGTCCACCGGGTCCTGGTGCCGTGGACGAGCTACCTTCACCTCAAAAATGGTTACATGATCGCTCAAATCAGCGACTTATACTCGCCCTGGGTAGGCACGCGCGAACTTCTGCTTCACCACTGCAATCCCTACAGCCCGGAGGTGAGCCATGAAATACAGATGGTTTTCTACGGCCACGCGGTCAACCAGACGTACGACAAGACAGGCATCGCGTTAACGGATGAACAGCGCTTTGCCTATCCGGTTTACGAAGTTTTTCTGACCGCTCCCCTCGCATATGTAGACTTCGCGGAGGTGCAACGCTGGGCTCCATTCGTTTTGGGTTCGTTGATTGCCCTGAACATTTTCTTTTGTGTCAGCATTCTGCATTTGCGCCTGCGCTGGGAAGCGATCGCGGCGATAGTGTTGTTCACCTTGAGCAGCCCGCAGATCGTTCAGGGCTTGCGCCTTCAGCAATTGGCGATCGTTGAAGGCTGCTTGCTGGCCGCGAGCGCATGGTGTATCAGCAGGAACTATGTAGGGACGGCAGGCGTGCTGCTCGCGCTCTCCACCATAAAACCGCAGATGGCGCTTCTACCTCTGTGCTGGTTCGCGATTTGGTCCGTGGGAGATTGGCGCAAAAGGTGCCGCCTTCCGGCGAGCTTTGTAACGACTATGGTTGCGCTGATCGCGGCCGGCGAACTGCTTCTCCCCGGATGGCCCCGATATTTTTTCGCCGGCCTCGCCGCCTATCGAAAATACGCCATGCCCACGTCCGCGCTCCGAGTAGCTCTCGGTGACACGTTCGGAGAAGTCCTGGGAGCCATCCTCGTGCTCGGCCTGCTGGCGTATGCCTGGCAAAATCGAAAAGCAGCCGGTGACTCGCGCCAGTTCGCCTTCATTCTCGCAATTTTCTTCATGTGCGCTCTCCTTGTCTTCCCGCTGTTTACTCCCTTCAATCAGGTGCTGCTGATTCTGCCCGCGCTACTGCTGTTGCACGACTGGATGACTCTGCCCAAGGTCTCCCGCCTGGTTTTTACCCTTCTGTTGGGTTGGCCCTGCATCATTTCCCTGGCCTTGCTGTTTTTTCCGCCAAGCACAAGCTCTCCCAGCCAGCTCCCGCTGCTGCCAGCACTGCTGGTTCCCTTTGTGCCTTTCATCCTGCCGCTCTTGTTAATAACGAGAGGGAGCGACGGAAGCTCGCCTTCCGTGAGTTTGTGAATTCGGTATGATGACGGTCGCATGACCCTAGCGAAAGTCGCCGCGTGGCTGACCCCGAAGCGCCTGCGCGTGCACGGTCTGCTTCTCGCGCTCAGCCTCTGGTCGGTCTACATCTGGAACATGGCGACACCCGGACTGCTCGATCGCGCCGGCAATCTCAAAGGCACTGACTTCCTGCATTTCTACACTCTCGGCTCGCTCGCCCTCACTCACCTCGGCGCGGATCTGTACAACATGAAGGCGCAGTTCGAACTCGCAGCGCAACGCGTCCCGGCCGCCGCAGGCATCCACTATCTGCCGCTTTATCCGCCGCAGGTTTCAATCCTCTTCGCGCCCTTTGCTCGTCTCTCTTATCTCTGGGCATTGATCTGCTGGCTCATGTTGAGCGCGCTGATTTACGGCCTCTGCGGTTATGCGCTCTGGCGCGTGTGCCCCAACCTGCGCAACCACAGATTCACGGTTCTCATTCTCGCACTCGCGTTCCCCACCTTCTGGAACCTGATCGCCTGGGGACAAACCTCCGCCCTCGCTCTCGCCTGCTTCACCCTGGCCTTCTTCGCCCTGCGCGCGGAGCGTGAATTCCTCGCCGGCCTGGCTCTCGGATGCCTCATCTTCAAGCCCCAACTCGGCGTTGCCGCCGCCGTCATCTTCGTTGACGTGCGCCGCTGGAGGGTAATCGCCGGTGCACTGCTCTCAGCCTCAGTTCAACTAGCCGCAGCGTGGATTTACTACGGCGCCGATTCACTCCGCAACTGGATACAAACTCTTTCCCGTGTCTCCACCGTGCTTACGCTCCTCGAACCCAAGCCTTACCAAACTCATTGCCTGCGCACTTTCTGGACGATGCTGCTCCCGTGGCCGCGTCTTGCCCCTGCGTTCTACATCGTCACCGCGCTTCTCACCCTCGCGTTGGCAGCCCGCTGCTGGCAAAACACCATGAGTTTGCCACTGCGGTATTCCGCTATGTTGCTGGCGACCGTCCTTGTCGCACCGCATCTCACGGTCTACGATCTGGTAATTCTCGCGCCTGCGTTCCTGCTGCTCTCCAACTGGATCGCAACTCAACCCGACGATTCGACGACGTCGCAACTCAAAGTTCTCCTTTACCTCGCCTACGCGCTCCCGCTGCTCGGCCCGCTCGCCCGCTGGACGCACCTGCAGCTCACCGTTCCCGTCATGCTGGCCATCCTTTATGTGATATTTCAACTCGGTGAAGGATCAAGGCAATCCGAAGGTTAACATCGCGGAGAGATAGTAACGATGTACGATAGCAGTGACGTGGAAGAGCGGCGCTTCAGCGCCGCGTAAAAGTCCAGAATGAAAGCGGGCTTCAGCCCCGGTAGTCGCTTAAGGCCCGCCCGCTCTTATGGCCCAAACAAAAACCGCAACGCTTCCGGAAATCGATCCGCCCACGCCGCCTCGTTGTGCCCAGCTCCATCCTTAATCACCAGCCGCAACCGCCTCTCGCTCAGTACGGCCCGCCGCAGGATGGCAGCCAGTTCCCGCACATCGTCCACCACGCTTCGGCTCCGTTCCGCGCTTCCACCTTCGGCCGTTCCAACCCCCAGATAGATTCGCTCCGGCCAGATTCTCACCGACCGGCTCTCCTTGATCGCCTGCCGGTTCGACGCCCACAGCGACGGACTCTCCACCAACAACCGCCCAATAACCCCCGGCCGCACCATCGCGGTATACAGCGCGATCAGCCCACCTAAAGAAGAGCCTCCCAGTCCAGTATTCTCGGGCCCCGCAGCCACGCGGTAATTCCTCTCCACAAACGGCATCACTTCCTTCATCAGAAAATCCGGATAGAATCGCCCCTGCACCCGCAGCATCATGGGATTCATCGACCGATGCGGCATATATTCACGAATCCGATCCTTGCCCGCGTTATCGATGCCCACGATAATCATCGGCGCGACCGCGCCTTCGCGGATCAAACGATCCGCCGTCTCGTCCACCTGCCACTCAACCCCTGTGAAGGACGTCGCCGCCTCAAACAGATTCTGTCCGTCGTTCAGATAAAGGACGGGATAAGGTCGCCCCGCATTCTCCACATCGTCATAGCCCGGGGGCAGCCACACTCGCAAGAAACGCGTGTTCCGGAAGACGCGGCTCTGGAATTCATGGAGCCGCAAATCTCCGGCAGCGGCGCTGGCCCGCACAAAATCCGGGCTCGGATTTAATTCCTGTTTTCTCTGGAGTTTCGCCATCAAGGAACAATATCTAGAAGGTAAGTTTCAGCACTCGAACATCATGATAACAAGCGCCGGGGCAGCGGCTTTCAAACGGTTCGCCGATAGGGTTAACTCTTCATTTTCACAACTGCTTTTTTTCGCGCCCGCCCAGATTTGCCAGCGCCCGGTTCCGCGTCGCGAGGTCGCTGGAGTTAGCTAAAGTTTGCAGCAGATCGAGCGGTAGATTTGGATTGGACGCGGCAAACCTGGATGTGAGGGGGTCCAGTGCCAGTTGCTTGAGTACGTCCTGCGGACAGTCCGGACTCTCCGCCGCCTCCTGACGCTCCACAATCTTCCCGGAAACAGCTGCCCTTCGAAGATATTCAATTCTTGCTCCCTCCGGCGTTCGCGGATTCGCCGCTGCCGCCCGTCGCGCTCCGGCATACTCGTTACCCAGCATTTTGATCAACACGGCCACAGGCACATTTGGATTCCACGCAAGGTTATAGAACACCTCCGAGAGTTCGCCCTTATTCGGAAACCGCGAATCTTTTTGCAGATCGACAGCATTCTCAAAAATAATATCCAGCACTTCCGGTGGGCAATACCTCCTTTCTGACAGATGCTTCATGATCTCCACACTGGAAGGATAACGATAATGCCTGCTGGCGTTCTGTAACTCCACCACGTTGTTGGAATGCGCATCAAGGTAGCGAATGACGGCATCAACCTGCGGTCCCGTCAAAGGCTCGCTGAACGCCGTGATGCCGTTGGCCTGAATAACCGCCGCCGCCTCTAGCACTAATGTGCCTTGCTGCATGCGGAATTGCTGCATGCGCACGGCTTCGGCGCCAGCAGTCTCTCGAATATCTACTATGCGGCGACGCTCAAATAGGACGCAGGGCATCGCGCCGACAGCCGACAGGATGAACAGAATGACAGCGGCCCTCGCCGGCCACGTCCGATCCCGGCCCGCGGACCGCATCCCCCACGCCTCAACGCCGATCAAGACCGGCCAGATGAGTCCGAACGCCAAAGGAATGTAAATGACCGCCAGAAGTATGTGGAAGTTAAAGTACTGGGGTTCATACCTCTCTCTGTAGACAATCCAGGCAAGCGGAAGCTTGATGGCTAGCGCAGCCGCGATCCCAACCGTGAACCATCGAGCGTAAGCGTTCAGACGTGGTTTAGTGGAGGACGACACGAGCCTCCAATGCGGCCTGAAAGACAGTCACGACTTCCCGCTTCGGAGTTTCACGAGGCCCGCGAGGATGGTGATCATCCCGATCAAGGCAAGCGAACTCAAACACAGAATGCACCACGTCTCCAGCACATAGCCCTCGACGTAGGTGAGATACAGCGCGAATGCCAATCCCGCGACCGCGGCTGCCAATAACCGCGTCGGCGTTTCCGCCCGCGAGCGGTAAATCGTTGCCAGCGCCAACAGCAAACCGTAACCGGCAATCCCAATCGCCGCCACGGGAATTCCCGTCACCGTCGAGTACTCACTGCGGTTCACGATGTCGCAACTGAATCTCTCGCCGACTTCGCAAAACGCCGTCGCTGAGTTAGCATAATGACGCTGCAGCGATACCGCCGACACCACGATTCCTGCTAACGCTAAAACAGCGATCGCGAAAAACAGCCCTCGGTTATGCGCTGTAGAAGTTGCATTCGCTCCACCGTGTCGATCTCCCTTCGCGCTCACGGCAAGCTGCACCCAGTCTTATCGCTCAACTCCTGCAAGGGGAAGACACCTTCTTTCGGCGGAGTCGCGCCAAACTGCCAACTGGGAAACAGTTTTATTCCAGCCGCCTTGCACGCCGGCGTCAGTTCACGCGAGCCCTTGATCGCACATTCCACGTAGGGCACGTACTGAAACGCTTTCCCAAACATTTCCTTTTGCTCGATGCAGTGCGGACACCAGTACAGCCCATACATCTTCGCCTGCTTCGAAGCCAGGCACTTCGCAAATCCATCGTAACGGTGATTGCTGTGGTACCAGCCCGCGGCGTAAGCCAGAGCAAACAACACCACAATCCCACCCAGGATCAGTTTGTTTCGGGAGTTCGCACTCGCTTCCGGCACTCCCACCCGCTCCTGGCGCCGTTTTCGCCGCTCTTCTGACATAATTCCCTTCCGAGTAGGATTTCAATTCTTATATCGCGCGTTCACGCTACCACGTTCAACACTCCGGGCAGTACATCCAGTTCCTCGCAGTGCAGCGTCAGCACTTCACCATCTACCATCACATCGACGGGTTCTTTTAAATCGAATTCTACCCGCCTCACCGCTTTTCTCTCCGCACGCGGATGCTCAATGTGCGTACCATCATAAAGCCCAGGCAAATTCCCTATTAGCCCCAACCTCCCAATCGCTCCCCAACGGACATATTCAATGAGCCCGCTATTCACCTGAGCCTTCGGCGCGATCATCATCGTCCCGCCGGTAAACTTACTGTTGTTGAAAGTGAGAAACAAACAACGTCGCCGGTCAAACTCCGCTTCCCCGTCCACGCGCACCGGAAATGGCCGCCTGCGCAATCGCGCCAACCCTAGAAAGATCGAGATGACGTATCCCAATTCTCCCTGACGGCTGAAACGCCGCGCGCGCAAGGTGGCAACGTCGGCGGGAAACCCAACACTCAGCAGATTGATGTAGTGAATCACTCCGCCGCGGTGCCGCAGCCGCAGCACATCGCAAGCCTGTGATCGCCCTGCAATCAGCGACTCGATCGCGTGCTCCACTCCGCGGTCGGTGAAATCGCGCAAAAAAGAATTCCCCGTCCCCAGCGGCAAAAATCCCAGCGTCGGACGCTCACCCGCACTCGCCTCCGGGAAAAGCCCATTCACCACTTCATATGAAGTCCCATCCCCACCGACCGCAATAAACCGCCGCCGCCCGCGTCCATAAGCCTCGCGCGCGATCCGGGTCGCATCGCCGGCGCCCTGCGTCTCCAGTACATCAACTTCAACTCCGCCCGCGCGTAGCCGCTCCAGGGCCGGACCCAGCAGCTTGTGGCTCCGTCCGCCTCCAGCCGCAGGATTCACAATCGCCAGATACGATTCCCGCCGCTCATTCACAGCCCCACCACCGCCGCCCGATTCACCGTCTTTCCCAGTTCTTCCGCCAGCGCCTGCCGCTTGATTTTCATTGACGCAGTCCGCGGAAAATCCTTCTCGCAGATCACATAACCCCCCACACGTTTGAAGTCAGGCAGCCGTCGATTGCGGGCCACGATCTCCTCCAGCAGCGCGCTGTCGAATCGCTGATTCTGTTCCAGCCGCAGCGCCATCACCAGCATCTCCCGCCCCAGCTTCTGCGGCCACACATAGTTTGCCGCGAACACGCAATACTCCTTCACCGGCAGTCCGTCGAAAACTGCCTCAATATCCTCGGGATAAATATTCTTTCCGCCTTCAGTGACGATCATGTTCTTCTTCCGCCCAAACAGTTGCAGATGCCCGCTCTTGTCAAAGCGCCCCAAATCTCCGGTCAAAAGCCAGCCATCCACAATCGTTTCCAGCGTCAACTCGGCGTCGTCGAGATAATGCGACATCACAGTCTTGCTCCGCGCCGCAATTTCCCCGATCCCTTCTTCGTTCGGACTGAGCACCCGCAGTTCCACGCCCGGCAATGGTTTGCCCACCGTGTCCGCGCGAAACGGCTTCAGGTCGTTCACGGTGAGCACAGTTCCCGCCTCCGTCAATCCATATCCGTTCACCACCGGAATTCCCAGATCATAGAAAAACTGCATTGTCGAGGGCTCCATGAATGCCCCGCCGGTGATCAGCGCCAGCAACTCCCCGCCAAACGCCCGGTGCACTCCCGGCAGCAGCGTCCGACTCAGCTTCACTCGTGCTTTCTTCCGTGTCAGCAACTTGTTAAGCCCGACCATTCGATTCAGAATCGCCCGCTTCCACGCCGGCAGTTCCTCGATCTTCGCGCGCAGCCCGCGCTCCAGGTTCTTCACGATCATCGGCACCAGCGCCACGTAAGTAATTCGGTAGCGCACGAACGCGTCCCGCACAAATTCCGGGCGCAGCGTCCGCAAATGCACGACGCACGCCCCGCACACGAACGGCCCGATGAATCCCACCATGAAATCAATGGCGTGATTGGTCGGCAGAATGCTCAGGTACCGCACCCCCGGCCAGAATGGATACCACGCCGTCAGAGCCCGGCACTGCTCCAGATAATTCTCATGCGTCAGCACGCATCCCTTCGGCCGACCGCCCGTCCCGGAGGAATACACGATGCAAGCCACATCTTCCCGTTGCCGCATCACAAAATCCGGCGCGCCCTTGCGCCGAAAATCTTCCCAGCGGAACCCGCCCGCCAGTTCCGCTCCCAGCGGCGCCTCAGTCACCAGCACCAGCTTCGTCTTGATATTCTGAAATTCAGGCGACTGCATAATCGCCCGCCAGAGGTAGTACTCCACCACCAGCACTTTCGCTTTCGAATGCTCCAGCAGTTGCAACTGCTCGCCCGCCGTGAGCTTGTAATCCAGAGGGACCAGCACCCCGCCGCAATAGAAAATCGCATACGCCGAGATCAGCCACTTCGACTGATTCGTCATCAGAATCGCCGCGCGATCCCGGGCATCAAAGTCAGCATCCTCCAGCGCCCGCGCCAGAGGCATGCTGATTTCCTTAAAATCAGAGTAGGTCAACCGCGTCTTCTCCCGCTCGCGGTCAGCCTCAATCAGGCAGGTCTCGCCCCCAAAACGCTCCATCGCATCGCGCAACGCCGCGCCCAGACAGCTATATTTTTGGAGATCGAGCATTAAGAGATCATTTCACCACAGAGGCGCAGAGACACGGAAAAACCCTTGTTAATAAATTAGCTACCCGCGTATCTCCGGGGTAATAACTCAGAGCCGCGCCTGAATTTTCCCCGCCAGCGTGCGAAAGTCAGAAACCCCCTGCAGTTCATAATCCGGCAGTTCCACCCGAAAATGATTTTCCAGCTTGGTTAGCAGGTCGAGAGTCTGCAAACTGTTAATCCCCAACGTCTTGAAAAAGTCGTCGTCAGGACGCAGTTTCTCCCGCGGCACCTTGAAATGAGCCGCAGCGAGGCTAAGGATTTCATCAAGCGTCTGTTCAGCAGTCTTCATAAATGCTGTTTGTCATCCTGAACCAAGGTTGTCATCCTGAGCAAGATTTCTCATCCTGAGCGGAGGTTGTCATCCTGAGCAAAGCGAAAGGATCTCCATCTCCTCGGCACCCGCCGTTCTCGCTACGGCAAATAAGGCTGTGCATCCTTGCTCTCCACAAACTTCCGCAACCCCGCCTGCACCGCCGGACGCTCAAACAGTTCACAGAAAATATCGATCTCCCGCCGCAACTCCTCCTGCGGAATCGGCTTGATGAACTTCTTCGCCGCAGTTGCCGTCGCACGATCAAACTTCCCAAGCTGCACCGCCGTCGCTCGCGCCGCCCGCAGCGCCTCGCCTTCGCCCACCACCTGGCTCACCAGCCCGACCTGCTGCGCCTTAGTCGCATTGATGCTGCGTCCCGTCAGCAGCAGATCTCTCACGACTGCATTACCCAAATCCCGCTTCAGCCGCGGAATCCCGCCGAACCCGGGAATCAAACCCAGCCTCAGCTCGGGAAAACAGAACCGCGCCATTTTATCCGCGATAATCACATCGCAAGCCAGCGCCAGCTCGAACCCTCCACCAAACGTCACTCCATGCACCGCTGCAATCGTCGTTAAAGGAGCAGCATCAATCTGATTCAACACGCGGTGAATCCGCTCCAGAAAATCCCGTACGCCTTTGGCGGCCTCAGCTTTCTCCATCGCCTGCGACCTCTGGTAAAGCTCGCGCAAGTCCGCGCCGGCGCAAAATCCCGGCTTCATCTCGCTATAAATGATGAGTGCACGCGCTTCCGGCTGCATCCTCTCCATCGCAGCTGCAAATTTCTCCAACTCCTCCAGCGATGCCGAACCCAGTTCGTTGCAAGGCTCCCGATGCAGCGCCAGTTCGATCACGCCTCCCGCAACACTCCAGGATAAGATGCTTCCCACAAACCGGCTCGCAAACTCAACCTCGGATTTTGCTTCACGCACCCTGGTATCCTCGGCGTTTCTCATCATTCCCCGCCTGCATTAAACAGCTTGCCGCACTCGATACATTCCCTCAATCTCATCCTTCATCAGTGCCGCGATCGTATCCCGCTTCAGCTTTCCGTTCACCGTCAACATCCCGCTGTCGATCGAGAAAGCTTCCCCGCGGACGTAAAACGCGCGCACCTGCTTGTAGTGCGGCAACTCAGGATTTACCACATCGAGTGCGGATTGCACCTTCTCAGCGGTCACATTCCCGGTCACGATTGCCGACAAATATCCCCGCCCGTTCCCCACCACCACAACCTGCTGCGCTTCCGGCAAACTCTTCGCAATCGCACTCTCAATCGGCTCCGGCGAAATCTTGTGCCCTGACCCCAGCACAATCAGATTCTTGATCCGCCCCGCAATCCGCCAGTTTCCGGCGGCGTTCACCTCTCCTTGATCACCGGTATGGAACCATCCTTCGCGCAGCGCCTCAGCCGTCTGCTCCGGCCGCTTCCAGTAGCCAGAAAAAACATTAGGCCCGCGCACCAGGATTTCATCATGCTCTCCCAGCTTCATCTCCATCCCCGGAATCGCCGGCCCCACGCGCCCCACCTCCACGTGGTTCGGATCATCCATCGTACAAATCGCGGTAGTCTCGGTCAGCCCGTAAACCTGCAGCACGCGAATTCCCAGCATCATGAAATACAGCTGCGTCTCCGCACTCAGCGGCGCCGAGCCGCAAATCAGCGCCTTCAGATTCCTCCCAATCATCTTTTTCCTGATCGCCGGAAACACCAACGCGTTCGCCAGCCACAACCACATCGCATCGTCGGCTTTCGCCCGCCCGTCCTGCCGCCGCGCCCACGCACCCTTCGCCCGCGAATAAATTGCCAGCGCCACTCCTCCCGTCTGCCACAGCTGTTCATCCACCGCCCGCCGCATGCGCTCCAGCAACTGCGGCACATTGAGAAAATAATCCGGAGCCACGACCCTCATGTCACTCGCGATCTTCGTCAGATCCATGTTGATCGTAACCAGGCTCCGCCGCTTCAGAAATGTCAGCAACGCAATCCACGACGCCGCAAATGTAAAGGGAAGGTAGTGAAAAATTCGATCCTGTTCTCTCAAATGCGACGACGAACCTGACATCAACTGCTCTAATCTCTCAGCTGTCCGCTCCAGCATGAAACCCACATTCGCCGCCGTGAGCACCACGCCCTTGGCCTCACCGGATGTCCCAGACGTATAAATGATCGCTACGGGACTGTCATTGCCCACCTGGGGCCGCTCCAGTTGCACACCTTCCACGCCCGCAAAAACCTCATCAAACAGAAACCGCGGCGGAGCATCTGCCCAACTTTGCGCAATCGCATCCCGCAACGCTGCATCGCCACAGCACACCGCCGCCGGGGTACAGTCTTTCATCATCGCTACCAACTCTGCCGGAGACTGCCGCGAATAGAGAGGAACGACAATCAGCCCTTCGGCCATGAGTGCCAAATCCATCGCCACCCAGCGAATGCTGTTCACCGCGAGCAAGCCGCACCGCTCGCCCTTCTGCAGCCCTTTGGAAGCAATAAAGGTCCTGGCCCTGCGTACAAGTTCCAGCAACTCACCGCCGGTAACGCCGGTGACTTCTCCGTCGCGGATTTCGGCGAGAATCCGCCGATTCGCAGCCGCATTCAGTTGCGAAAATATCTCCCCGACGAATGAAATGAATGTGCTCAAAATATGGCTTGCAAGAATGCTCCTACGAAGAACTCCGCTCTAGTTATAAGCCGCCGTCAAATCGACCAACCCTTTACTCATCGGCGGCAGATAATCCTCCCAACTCCACTCGCCACGGCGCGTCTCAAACTCCGGATACCTTCGCTGCACTTCCTCCTCAAAATAAACACCCATGCGGGCCATCACTTTCAAGTTCCTGACGACGGTCTGCGCAATTCCGGATGCGATCGCTTCACGTTCACAACTCAGCTTCTCGAGAGCCACGAGCAGCTTGCCTTCCAGTTCCGGATCATCCACAGTCATCAGCAAATCCTGATGCCCGCGTTCCCGCATCAAATTCCGGATGCGCTCATCCATAGTGATACCCGCTGACGGCACCAGCCCCGGCATCGAGGTCACAATGCCGTGATACCTCGACGAAGCCATCATGTGGCACGCCCGCAGAATGCTAACCAGTTCGTACATGTTGTACTCATCCGAGGTCAGCACCGGCACGCCGCCCAGCTTTTCCGAAATCCGGTTCGCCGGACGCGCATCCAGCCGCTCGGTTGCTACCAGAATTACAAAAACATTTTTCTTCTTGCGGAACGCATCCACCGCGTTCGCAATCGCCGTCCAATATTTTTGATACGCCTGCTCTGCCGCCGGCCCCGAGTTATGAAAATACACAGTGCGGTAGTGGCTGTCTTTGTATGCACCCGTCAAACTATGCGCCGCATACTTCGCCACCGAAGCCTTCACCGGCCACTCAAACGGATTAATCGGGCACACCACCAGCACCGGCGTCCGCCCATCCCAGCCAACTTTCCGCAGCACACTCTGCCCATACTCGGCCGACCGCGGCTCAAACGTCCACGCCGTATCGGTTCCCAACTCGGTAGGCACGCCAAGCTCGCGCAGCACCGTCCGGGACTCTTCATTCCGCGTGATCACAAACGAATTCTTGCAATACCGCCCGCACATCTTCGCCACCAGCGGATCCATATGCCCGGCTTCCGCGCCATATCCCACGGAAAGCTTGTTCT
This sequence comes from uncultured Acidobacteriaceae bacterium, assembly GCA_963809605.1. Classification (GTDB taxonomy): domain Bacteria; phylum Acidobacteriota; class Terriglobia; order Terriglobales; family Acidobacteriaceae; genus Sulfotelmatobacter. Next base: position 611,673 of record CAWEKM010000002.1, read on the forward strand.
GCACAGCGGCGATCCCCAGCGAGCCAATCATCATCGTCGTCAGCGCGTTGGCGAATTTGCTTTTGAACATCGACCCTTCACACGCCACCACTCCATCATGCTTCGGAACTTCGTTCGCCAGAAACGGAGGAAATATATCCGGCAGGTGCACTTGCTTCGTACCTTCAAAATATCCGCGAGAAAAGTCGAAGTTCTGGCTCATCACGCTGAACTCCACCCGCTCCGCGCCCAGAATATGCCTCACCTGCCGCAGCATCTCTTCCACCCGCACATCCGAACCCATATTTCGCGTGCCGTTGTAACCAGCAAACAACAGCTTCAGCTTCTCGCCCGGCTGCCAGCGTTTGCCCTCACCCAGCATCCATCCCGCCTTAGCCCGCTCGATCGACCCGCTCACCCAGGCTTCCAAAATAAGGTCCATCATGCCGCTGTGCCTCCCGCCGCCGCCGGCCAGGGCTGATATTTATACGCGAAATTATTGTCGCGGCTGAACTTCAGCAGAGGATAGCAATATTCCGAAAACGCCACCGGCTTCTTCCCCAATTCCCGAGTCACCCGCGTGTTATCGAACACCGTATTCCACACCAGATACGGCATAAACACCTTCAGCAGCGACGCACCTTTGCCGATCACGCCCGAGCGGTTCGCCAGAAAATTCACCGACCCTGCAAACGGACGCTCCACCACCGGCACAAATACTGGAGCTCTCTTTTTCTGTGCAGCGGCCAGCGCCGTAGTTATTTCGCGAAACGTCTGCGACCTCATGCCAGACGACAGATGATAAGTATCGTGCTCCGGACGCTCTTTCTGATGCAGCGTCGCAATCGCCTCCGCCACGAAATCCACATTCACAATGTCGATCTTGTCCGTCGGACGAAACGGCAGCACTGGCAGCCCGGCCAGAAAAACAAACGCCTTCACCATGTCGAATTGCGTAGTCTGCGCATAACGGCTGTCTCCCAGCACAATGCTCGGACGAAAAACCGTCTTCGGCGTCTCCGGCAACAACACCCGCATCATGTGCTCGCAGAATTTTTTCGTCCGCGCGTATGGATCGTAATCCGACCGCTCCCAATCAATCGACCGGTCCTCCGTCACCACTTCATTGTGCCGCTTCCCTGCCACCGCAACTGTGCTCACCTGGCTGAAGCGCCTCAACCCGTGATAATGCTCTGCACTCCGCGCCAGCGTCAGAACTTCCAACGTGCCGCGCAGATTGACATTCAGGCAGCTCTTCTCCGATTTCCGGTTCAGCGACGCCGCACAGTGAATCACCGAATCCGTCGTGTGCACCAGCCGATCGTATTCATCACGCGAAAGCCCGAAACCCGGCGCAGTCAAGTCGCCACGAAACACCCGCACCCGCGTCTGCAGGAATTCATAAAACTGCGGGAACTCCAGATGCAATTGCAGCGCCTGCCACAGCCGCCCCTGCGCTTCGCCCGCATCCCGCGCCCGCACCAGCACATTGAGTGACGCGCCGTGATCCCGCAAGAGATTCGCCGCCACGTGCGCCCCAATGTAACCGGTCGATCCCGTCAGAAATATCGCCATTCACCACGTCCCGCCATTCGTCCCCGTCTTCACCGTCTCTCCATTCTGCAAACTCCGCGCTGGGCGCGCCTCCAGCGGCCTGCCCTCAATCAGCGGATAAGTCCACTTGCGCAGTGCCGGAATATGTACATTGATCCAGTAATCCCACCAGTCCAGCAACCGCGCCTTGTATCCAAACTCCTCGCGTTCGTCCTCCACCAGCGCGTGCGACAACTTCTCCACGTTATCTGCCGCGAAATCGTGCTCATTGAGCAGGATGAAGGGCTCAAACAACTCAATCAACTTCTCCAGACGCTCCAGATTCCTCTCCGCTTTCACCAGCGGGGTTTTCTTCAGCGGCAGCGGCGACATGATCCGCTGAATCGATTTCACAATCGCCTTCTGCGCCGGCGCCGACATCCGCTGGTAACGCTCTTTCGAAACCGGAATCGCATCAAACCGCAACCGCAGCCAGGATTCCAAACCTTCCTGCGCGCGGTAATGCTTGCGATGCGCCAGCGACGTCAGCTCAATCGACCGCCCCATATCGCAGGGATTCGTAACCGAGGTCGCCAGCTGATAAAGCGCATCATGCCGCCGCTCCACAATCGCCGCCGCAATCAAAGTCATCCCCGCGCACACCGCGTCCACCGGGATAATATCCAGCCGCTTGCTCTCATTCGACGGCAATTGCCGGAAATATGTCCCCAACAAATAAGATAGCGACGCCGAGGTGTTGATCCCTTCATTCCACCCCAGAAACGGCTTCGCCACCGAAGTCTCCACAATCGCCGGACGCACCACCGCAATCGGCAGCCCCGCTCCATGCTTCACGATCAGCGATTCCGCAAGGCTCTTCGTCAGCGTGTAAGTATTCGGCCAGCCCAACTCCTTCGCGCGCCGCGTCCCTGCCTCAGTCAAATAAGTTTTCAGCCACCGGATCCGGTTCTTGCGGATCTGGTTCTCCAAAGCCGCGCCTGTCAGCCCTTTCGCCGCATGTTCTTTCGCCAGTGACTGAGATTTCAAACCCGCCGTAACTTCCGCGCCCTCGGCCTCTGCCTCAGCTTTGGCGATCAATTCATGCAGAGATCGCAATTCCTGTTCCGCATCAAAATTCGGCACACGATGCGGCGTGTAATTCGGAATCAGCTTCTCCGTCACCCGCCCATCGCGCTCGCCCGCCACATAGCAAGTAGAAAGATGGAGAAGCCCCGCGTGTTCCGCGCCCCGCACAAACTCCAGGGTGTTCATCGCCGCATCCGTGTTCGTCGCCAGCGCGTCCCGCAAGTCCGGATTGAAGTCGGTCAATCCCGAACTATTCACAATCAGATCAAGATTCCTCTGCAGTCGCCGCGCCACTTCCGCATCGAGCCCCAACCCCGCTCGCGTGACGTCGCCCTCTACCACCTCTACTTTGTCGCGCAGATATTCCGCAAGCCCCGCTCCATACTTCTCAAACAGCGGATCGAACACCGGCGACTCTTCCACAATCTTTTCAAACCGCTGCTGCGCCGGATTCGATTTCTGCCGCCGGATCAGAAGATAAATCCGTCCGATCTCAGGCAGCTCCATCAGCGTATTCGCCAGCCACACCTTGCCAATAAATCCCGTCACTCCGATCAGCATCACATGCTTTCCCGCCAACGCCCGCCGCACCGAAAATTCCGCCGCCTGCCTCTGCCCCTCGAAATGCACGATGGGATGTTCCCGCACCTCCGGCTCTCGGCCCGACTCAATCGTCGCCGCCCGCAGTTCCTCCACCGTAACATCCAGTTGCCGCGCCAGCGTCTTCGGCGCACGCCGCCCATCCGGGCTCTGCTCCCGTATCCGCGCGAACGCTCCCCGCGGCCGGATCACCGGCTCCAGCAATCGCCCCGTCGCCATGCCATCGCGAAACTCCAGACGGTTCGCCACCACCCGCTTCACTCCCAAATGCTGCGCCAGTGGCTTCATCACGTGTTCCAGCGCCTGGCTCACCAACACCACATCCGCCCCCGAGCGCACCAGTTCCCGCACCCGCTCCGCCCCATGCGTCTTCAGCTCAGGCTTCAATTTGTATTGGAAATATTCGTCGCCCAGCAGATCCAGCCGGTCCCGCGTGACCCCCCGCAGGGTCGTATGCACGATTCGGGTCGCAAACTTCCGGTTCGTCGAATACAAAAATGGACGCAGCGCCGCCATCAGGAAGATCAGCCCACGCCGCCGGAATCGCTCGGCGAACGTCTGCGCGTTCCACGTGAAGAACGCCACCGGCTGCACCACTGTCAGGTCAAGCAGGCTCCCCTCCACCCGCCAGTACACGGTAGGGGCAGCAACGGACGGCACACGAGGCTTGTGGTTTGAAGGCTCCAAGTGGTTTGACTGTTCCTGGTTTAACCGTTCCAACGTAATGCTTCGTCCCACAGCGATTCTGAACCAACGCGGACGAATCTCCTATTGTAAACAATGGCCCCACTCCCCGCGAGGCCTGCGTAGGGATGGCTTATGTGGAGATGGGGTCATGTGGGGACAGCCGCCCTCGGCTGTCCGTCGAGCGAAGCTCGACCTGTAGCGGCAAACTATGCCACGACCCACCACCCGGTATTTACACTCCGTTAACAATCCTCCCGTATAGTTCCCACCTTTAGCACTCGTAACCGCTTTCAAACGCCGGCGCCCAGGAGCAACCATGGCCACCGCATCGCAGACTCTACTTGACCAAAAACTCTCCCGGTCCCCGGGCAAAATCGGGATGCTCGTCTTCGGCATCGTGCTGGTCATCGGAGTCGCCTACGCCGGCTCCAGCTTGCTTCACGATCTTTCCACCATCCACAACGAATCCGTCCTGCCCTTCGTTCTTCTTGGCGTCGCTCTGCTGGTCGCTCTCGGCTTCGAGTTCGTCAACGGATTTCACGATACCGCCAATGCCGTGGCCACGGTCATCTATACCCACTCGCTCGAGCCTCACATCGCCGTAGTTTGGTCCGGCTTCTGGAATTTTCTCGGCGTGCTCGCCTCCAGCGGCCTGGTGGCCTTCGCAATCGTATCGCTCCTCCCCGTCGAACTAATCCTGCAGGTCGGCAGCAAAGCTGGATTCGCCATGGTTTTCGCCTTATTGGTTGCCGCTATCATCTGGAATCTAGGCACCTGGTGGTTCGGCTTGCCTGCTTCCAGTTCGCATACGCTGATCGGCTCCGTCATCGGCGTCGGGATCGCCAATCAACTGATGAACGCCAGAACCGGCACCAGCGGCGTCGATTGGGGACAGGCTGCCAATATCGGTAAATCACTGCTACTCTCGCCCATCGTGGGTTTCGGTTGCGCCGGGCTCTTGCTGCTCCTCGCCAAAGCTCTCATTAAGGATCCCAAACTTTATTCGGCTCCCGAAGGCACAGAGCCGCCGCCGTTCTACATCCGCTGCCTGCTCATTCTCACCTGCACCGGCGTCAGCTTTTTCCACGGCTCTAACGACGGACAAAAGGGCATGGGCCTCATCATGCTCATCCTCATCGGCACGGTTCCCACCGCCTACGCGCTTAATCACGCCATCACTTACAAGGATTCGCAGGATTTCATCGCCGTCTCCGCCCAAGCCGCCGATGCCCTCACCAAGTATGTCAGCCCGAACGCCGCCATCGGTGACGCCCACGAAGATGTTACCGATTACATCCGCACCAAGGATTTCACTCCCAACACCATGCTCGCCCTGCGCACCCTGGTCAGCGACATCGGCAACGAGACCTCTCTCTACAAAGAGATGAAGAATATTCCCAACGATCAAATCCGCAACTTCCGCAACGATATGTATCTGGTCAGCGAGGCCATCCGCCTCATGCAGAAAAGCGGCAAGCCCGCTTTTGCACCCGCCGACGTTGCCATCCTAGCCAATTACAAGAAGCACATCGATCACGCCACGCGCTTCATTCCTCTCTGGGTAAAAGTCGCCGTAGCCATGGCTCTCGGCCTGGGCACCATGGTCGGATGGAAGCGCATCGTGGTGACGGTCGGGGAAAAAATCGGCAAACAACATCTAACTTACGCGCAAGGTGCAGTCGCGGAAATCACCGCTATGGCTACCATCGGCGCCGCCGACGGATTCGGTCTCCCGGTCAGCACTACTCACGTGCTGTCCTCTGGCATCGCCGGCACAATGGCCGCCAACCACTCCGGAATTCAGTGGTCCACTGTGCGCAACCTGGCTCTGGCCTGGGTCCTTACCCTGCCCGTAGCCATGATGCTCTCCGGTTCCCTATTCTGGCTCTTCCGCAAGACGTTCTAAGCTGTTCCCAACGCGATCTGGCGATCGAGGAGATCTGGAGAAATCGATCGTTCGGAAGTTGAGCTTCCAGGAAGTCGAGGGCTCGGGAAGGGCGCGGCTTCAGGCGTGCCATTTAGGCAACGTTGAGGACGGGCTTTTAGCCGCTGAGGTTCCCGCCCGCACCGAATGTGCGGCCAATCATGCGGAAGCGCCTGACGAAGCCACCAAACCGCGTTGTTTCCGCAACTCTGCCAGGAACGCATCGGCGGTAAGCGCAGCCTGGCTGCGGAAGAGCCCCAGCAACATATCTTCGGTTTCACCGTCCGCCGAAGCAACAACCGACGCGCTAGATTCAGTTTCCAAGCCTTCCGGCTCCACCAGCAACTCCGGCAGCACCTCGCGATTGTCCGTCAGTAGGCTGAGGAACTTCTCTAGCAGTGCACGATGTTCCGCAGTGCTCTGGGTGAACTCCACTCCCATCCCCTTATCGGGATGCATGATCCGAACCACGCCTTCTGTTTTCAAGTCGATTCCGCCTGCTCGCATCGACAAAGTGACGCGTGTCGAAACCGGGAACGGCGAACTGATCTCCAGATAGCACCCACCCAAACTCAAATCCGTAAGCTGGCAACTCGCCGGCGGATCATCCTTTTCCGCATCCGGAGAATTCCGACCCAGCCACTCCCGCAACTGCTGGGTAAATTCCACCGACGGATCCTGGAAGCGCAAGCCCACCTGCTTCCCTGTCCCCTCCCACGCAAACTCCGCATGAACCTCTAAAGGCTTAGCCGAACCCGGCAGTGTAAACACCAGCGTCCAGCTTCCCAGTCTTCGGCTGCGCCGCGGCAGGCTCACCGCCAGGCCTCCCTCGCCGAGATCGGTAGTGTTGACCTTGAAGTGAGTATCCGACTCCCGACTCGTCATCTCCACCGGAATATTCACCGACACTCGCGAGTTCCGGCGCCGTTCCTTCTTCATCAGCGCTCGCGCCGCGCGAAAACTCGACTTCGACCGCTCCACCGACACCGGCTTGTACAGGATGAAGTGCGCCCCAATCTCGAACGCCGACCGCAGCCCAACCTCCGGATCCAGAATCGCCACCGCGATGGCCCGCTTGTTGCACGGCGCCGCCCGCGCGCTGCGCAGCACCGCAGCCGCTCCCGGCCCGGCGCAATCCACAATAATCGCCTCAAACCGCTCGCGCGTCAGCTTGCGCAGCGCGATCTCGGAACTAGCGCACAGCTCGACGCTGATGTCCAGATCGCCCAGCGTCCGGCGCAGCACACGCACGATCTTGTCGTCGGAACAAAGCAGAAGCGACTTCAAATTCATGGCCCGCTCTTAAATCCTTCCGGCCGGGTCGTAGTCCGACCTGAGCCGTAACGGGCATGTTTCGCCTGCGGGATCCAGGCAAGACGGCCCCACTCACACTCTAAGCCGCTCCAAACACCCGATCAATGGCCCCTTTGCGCCAGAAGTTACGAGCGTAACCGAGGCGCCGGCCCCGGAAACAAGAGGGATTCGTACCCAGCCATGCCTTCAGGCACGCCGCACGCAGCCGCCAATTGCGCCTCCAGGCGCCAGTTCACAACCCGCGGAGCACTCCAGTTCCAGCAGGACGGTCGGCGAATAACAACAATGAAAACAACTACTTAGAAATGGCTTACTAAAGTGATACCGCGCAAATTCCCATTGACTTCCGCAACCCATTGCCATAACATACACACTCTCCGATCAGCTTTGGGATCATTAAGGCACCCCGACACGTCGACCTGTGAGCGGCATGGTGTTTTCCTTGAATCCCGATACTCTCCGGAGAATCATATAGATAGAGCAATCGATAGATTTAATTCCCCCTTTGTACGAAAGGCATGTTTCATGGCGAAGCGTCGCGGAAATCCCAACTGGGGCAAGCCCGAGCCCATCGGCCCGATCGTCCCTACCATCACCGAGTTCGAGCAGGTAGTGCGCGAATACAAGCTCACCCCCGACCAGTATCTCCGCTCGACGCGCCTGCGCGAGTGGGCCCGCCGCAACAAGAACTCGAAATACATCCCCGAGCCTCTGCTCGAAGCTTGGGGCTTCGAAATCGAATCCACCCTGTAATGCAGCCGTAAGGATTCCCAAGGGTCGCCGAAAAGCGACCCTTTTGCTTTTTGGAACGCCATGGGACGCCATAGTAACGTGGAAGAGCGGCGCTTCAGCGCCGCGAAAAGCGTCTACAATCACTCCGGGCTTTAGCCCCTGAGGGATCTTGCACCTTGCTTCCGGGGAAGCAGATCAACGACCATGCTCAATCTCCTCCACCTCCCGCTACCCGAACTCTTCGCCGTCCTGGCAGCAGTAGCCTTCGCCACCGGCCTAAATGTCTACGCCACAGTCGCCGCCCTGGGCCTGCTAGCCCGCTTCGGACACGTCCCCCTCCCACCAGCTCTAGAACTCCTCGAAACCTGGCCCATAATCGCAGCCAGCACAGTTCTCTTCGCCATAGAATTCTTCGCCGACAAGATCCCCGCCTTCGACCTGATCTGGAGCGCCCTCCACACCTTCGTCCGAGTCCCCGTAGCCGCCCTGCTAGCCTACGGAGCCACCCGCCAACTAACCCCCGCCGAACAACTCCTCGCAGCCGCCCTGGGAGCAGCCATAGCCCTGGCCGCCCACTCCGGCAAAACCGCCCTCCGCGCCGCCGTAACCCCAAGCCCGGAGCCCTTCTCAAACATCACCCTAAGCCTGGCCGAGGACGCCCTGGCCATCTCCCTAACCTGGCTAGCCACCCGCCACCCCTACGCAGCGGCCACAATAGCGCTAGCTCTTGTGGCAGTGGTAGCGCTGCTGGCAAGAGCCGTAATCCAAGCCATGCGCAAGTTGTTTCAAGGAGCAGAAAAAGAGTTGGCAGGATAGTTTCTATGCGGGGACAGCCGAATCGCCAGCGGGAGCCAGCAAAGCACCAGTCACATCGGCTTGGTCATTTTCGTCGCGACCAGCACGCCCAGAATCGTGGCGACGTTGCGCACGTTTCCCGAGATAGTCATCAGCGCCTCTGACATCGGCGGATGTTCCCCCGCCAGTATCACTAGCCGTTCGCTGACGTCATGCAACTGCCCAACTTCGCGCAGGATGGCTTCAAAGGGCACGTGTAGCACCGCTTGGAACTTCGTCGTCGGGAACACTCAAGCCCGTCTTGATAACCACGCGCTCCACAATGTCTTCCGCGTAATCCCGGTACAGGGTATGTAACGTGCTGCGCCAGCCGATCAGTTCGCCACGCGCGAACTCAGTTTCCATCCCCGCGGGGTCTTTCAGCTGCTCTTCACGGAAGCTCTTCAGCAGGAATGCGCCCTGTTCCACCAGGCGATTAATTGTTTCTGCGTTTTGCAGAGCGAGATGCATGGCTGCCTTCCTTCGCGCGATCAAGTGCAAAAGCTGGCCCGAGAAGGCGGAGCAACTCCGCCTCCCCGGCCAACCAACTCACCGTGTCGCTTACGCGGTTACCAGTTCATGATTCTCGACGGTCGAGGTGACCACGTCATAGGTATGAACCTGCGGCGTGCCCTCGATAAATCTTGCCAGCGTCTTCAACACTTGCTGATAGGCAATGGCGTTGTAGTTGTCGGCATCTTTCTTGTTCTCCCACATACTGATCGCAAGCATGTCGACTCCGCCCGGGCCGGCGAAAGTGATTTCATCCTTAAACCCATTCTGCTTGCGCAGCAAGGGCAGGATGTCTTTCTCAAAAGTTCTGGTGTAATCGGGCAGATTATTCGCTTTCAGATGAAAAGTGACATTACGTGCAAACATAGGCAACCTCCTTAGGGTTGGGGGTAGCTAAGAAAAGAGAACTTCAGGATGGGCTGACTTAGTTCAGGAAACCTGAAAGAGGAGAAGAATGCTCACTCAAGCGTAAGGGTGCACTTAGGTGGCCCCTCCACATCGCCGCGCAACCTGTTGCATCGACAGGTCAAAAAGCAAATCCAGCAGCCCAGAGTCGAAGCCTCCATCGTGTACATCTGGCTGAAAGCAAGCACAAACAGCTACCCCGCATCGCAAAACGCCACTGTCATCCTGAGGCAGCGGAGTCGCCCGCGAAGCGGGCGACTCCCAACGAAGGACCTGTGCAATTCTCCGGCGACTATCCCCGCTCCTTGCTTGGCCCACGACCCGGGGCACGACCTCCGCCTTCGACGTTGCTGTGGCGCTGAAACTGACGCCTCGCTATCCCGGCCGCTGCGCGGCCTCCGCCCTCACCGTCTCTACCACCCAATCCATGACCACCTCCCGCACTTGCTTCCGAGCCTCCTCTGTCGTCACGTGTCCCGTTGCCTTCACTGGACGAGCCTTCACTCCCGCCTGCCCCGCAACAACCTCTTCCTGCGCAGCGATCCCCTCTTCTTCCTCCGCGTCACCGTCCTCGTCCTCCACCTCATCCGCCTCATCATCAAAGTCCTCTTCAAACCACTGCGGACCCCCCATGCAGGTCCTGTTCACGTCCCCGCGGTCAATCACAACATCCGTTGCATCCTCGGCCTCAAACTCCGTATTTCGCAAATTGCAGCTAGCGGTCTGCAAAGCGTAGAGCATCAGCGCCGCCGTCTTGTGCTCCATCTGACCGGTGCCAAGCAGTTGCATCACCTGCATCAGCGCCATCTGCACCGAATTCGCATCCTCCAGCAACGGAACCACAAACCGAGCCTGCCCAAACTGGCTCCCCATAATCCGCGCCCGCTGCTCCTGGCAGCGCACATGAAAAAAACAAAGCCGCCGACGCCGCAGCGCCGGAGACCCACACTGCGTCCCATTCACCTTCACATGCTGACACCGGTTCACATTTTCCAGACCCATAATTCTCCTCACACCTTTCCCATAGTTTGGTTGTCATCCTGAGGTCGCCGCTTTTGCGACCGAAGAGCCTGTCCCGAGCTTGTCGAGGGAATCCGGACGAGCCGCGCGTCTCCACGGAGCCTGCCCTGAGAGAGCGCAAGCGACCGAAGGGCGCGTCTGGCTCGCTTCCTTACCAGATCGTCGTGAATTTCGCCCCGCCAAACCGCTGAGACGCTCCAGTTCGAGAAGGCTCGGGAAGGGCACGACTTCAGCTCTTGAGCCTGCCCTGAGCGAAGCCGAAGGGTGCCGTTAAGCCCCCTGAAACCAGCCGCGCTTCAGCGCCTGCTAATTCCAGTATTCCCATTCCGGGATGAGAGGCAAGGTCATGTGAACATCGGAAGAAATAAAGCTGTGGAAATTCGCGGAACAGGATGCATCGTTTCTTGGAGTTTCGGGGGAGCCGGGCAGCTCCTGGGACGACAGTGACCGCAGGCGGGCGACGGAACAAAGAAAAAGAAGTGGCCGTAGTCAGGCCCTTGCAACGCTAAAGCGACTGCTATACTGTGCCAGTTAAAAGATGGCGACCGATACCATCCATTTCGCAAATCCTCCAATCACGGAAGCGATAATTGCAATCGTCATTCAGGATTTACCTGACTCGACAAGTGAGCAGCTTCGCTCACTCGTTCCAAAGGTGATTGCTGAATACCCGAAAAATGAAACGATTTCCCAAACCCAGTTCGTCGGCGAGATTCCTCCGGAGGCACCTCCGAAGTCGTCGGTTCAGCAGAAGTTTCTAGGGGTACAGTTTCGGAGTGCGGACCTGAAGCAACTTTTTCAAGCAAGGCTGAACGGCTTCAGTTTTCACCGACTGGCACCATATGACCGATGGGAGACGTTTCGGTCTGAAGCCTTTAGGTTGTGGAAACTTTTTCGCGGAGCAGTTGGCGATGTAAAACCTCTTGCCTTTTCAGTCAGGTATATCAATGCTCTCTTAATTCCGTCTCCCCGGCTTATGGAGGATTTTGTAAAGCTTTACCCTGAAATTCCTAAAGAGTGGCCACAAGTGTTATCAAACTGCATAGTGCGCGTAGATTTGCCCATATCGGATGAGCAAACCAATGACGCAGGTCACCTTACTGCCGTACAGACTTTCTTGCCATCACAACCGGGAACTGCTTCGATTTTGTTAGACCTCAACCTACAGTACCCGGCCTTAGGTAACTCAGATGAGACGCTCTGGCAGAGAATAGAAGCAGTTCGGGCTGTTAAGAACCGCCTGTTTAATGCTAGCCTTACGAAAGCAATGAAAGAGCGGATTTCCTAAATATGCCTACGCTCGAACTTCCAATTGAGCAAGAAGACGCCGACTTGCAGGCGTTTCAACAATCGGCTGAGCCCAGCAGTGACGAGTCAAGGAACACGCTGGCCTATTTCAACACATACATTCAGCAAGGTTTCCTTACGAGCGAGTTCTTACAGATCCAAAATCGATACCGCCAGCTTCGCGGGGCACTTACGACCTATTCGAAGCTCAGCGATGATTGGAATTCCTACGGAGCGGAGAAGCCCTCGCCTCAGACAATCACCTTGACCCTTAGGCTCTTGAACAAATTGCACTACGAGCTTTTCCTCCCCACCCGCGTCATTCCTTCGGCGGAAGGCGGGGTAGCTACCTATTTCAAGGCTGACGATCGGGTCTCGTACTTGGAGTACCGAAACTCGGGTGAAGTGATATTGGCGATGTACGACCAGCACAGCGAACCAGACATTCGAGAATTGACTGAGAACGATGCCGACGAATCCAGAGCAATCGCCCTCATCCGAGAATACATCACAGCATAGTCCTCTGCATCAGGACGGGTTGTCAGTTGTCGAAACCTTCGATGACGACGAGGTTCTATATCGACGTTATTTGCTGGCCCACTTTATCGACCACGAGTTGGTTCCACAGCACTTTCAGTTTCCTAGACCCTCATTCAATCGCAGCAAATTTAGCGAACCTGTGGACGTGCTGCATCCCGACTGCTGTGACGGAAAGGTGCTCGGTACGGGGTGGGGCGTACTTGAGTGTTTGGCGTTAGATGCTCGCGTTTCCACCCAGTCCCACGATGATAAAGAATTGGTCCTGGGTCCGAAGCATAGACCTCTACCGACTTGTTACGCTCACTCAGAACTTTGGTGTATTGTTGCCGAGAGCGGAGTGGAACCGAAACTTTCGTCAACACTGAAAGAAAGGTTTCGCATCAAACTCGCCAAGAAATTCAACGAGCGTATTCTGGCTACGGCCTAGCGATCGGTGCTGGAAATCTCTCGTCAATCGCCGGGTGCCCCATCCTTCGCGTTCTTTGCGAAGGGCGGAATTCCACGACTCTAACCCTCCTAGGATTTTGATCTCCAGTAATTCTCCACAGCCCTCCTGTGACATCTAACCTTGCGTCTCATCTCAAATTCCTTCATCATTGCCCCAGCAGAGGCAGCACCGCTAACCGAATAAAGCCAAGCCGTAACTCCTTTGCTTCCAAGATTTTGATCTCTAAATTCTTTAAGCTCCGTATTTTGCGAGGAATTTTTCGCTAACCCGATGATTCCACGAGACCCAGGGGGGAGGGGGTATCAACGATCTTTTCAAAATCAAAGCGTCAAATGGAACAAAGAAAGTTGTTCCACACAGGCCCGGAAAAAGATATTTGCAGCCGAAATCCACAGGTACGCGGGAAGCGGGCCTTCGCCACCCAGCCCTTGTCATCCTGAGGCAGCGGGGTCCTCGGCGAAAGCCGAGGACTCCCAACGAAGAGCCTGCCCTGAGCTTGCCGAAGGGACCTATGCAACTCGCTTGCGGCGCCGACGCTGCCGGCGAGTACAGAGGTCCTTCAGCCCGCAAAGAACGCGGGCTTCAGGATGACAATGCATCGGTTGAGGATCTGGGTACTGGGTACTAGGTACTCGGTACTTACTAACTGACTTGCTACAATAATCGCATCATGACCCACGAAGCCTTCGCCGACGTCCCCACCGCTATCGCCGAGATCCGCGCCGGCCGCATGATCGTGGTCGTCGACGATGAAGACCGCGAGAATGAAGGCGACATCACCCTCGCCGCCGAGAAGGTCACGCCCGAAGCCATCAACTTCATGGCCAAGCATGGACGCGGCCTGGTCTGCCTCACCATGACCGAGGAGCGCCTCGCTCACCTCCGCATCGGCCCCATGAGCGCCGAGAACACGTCGCAATACGGCACCGCATTCTGCGAAGCCATCGACGCGCGCGAGGGAGTGACCACCGGCATCTCCGCCTACGATCGCGCCCGCACCATCCAGGTAGCCATCGACCCGGCCACGCAAGCGTCAGATCTGGCGCGCCCCGGCCACGTCTTCCCTCTCCGCGCCCGCAAAGGCGGAGTGCTAGTCCGCGCCGGACAGACCGAAGCCTCAGTCGACCTGGCGCGCCTCGCGGGATTGATTCCCGCCGGCATCATCTGCGAAATCATGAAGGACGACGGCACCATGGCCCGCGTCCCAGACCTCATCGAGTTCTGCCACCAGCACAACATGAAGATGCTGACAGTCGCAGAGCTGATCCGCTATCGCATGGCCCATGAGCGCTACGTGCATCGCGTAGGCGAGGCGTTAGTCGACACCCGCTTCGGCGAGTTTCGCCTCATCGCTTATGAGAGCGAGGTCGATGGCGGCGAGTCGCACGTGGCCTTAATTAAAGGAGAAATGCCTAAAGGAGACGTAGAAAATAAAGACGAGAAGAACGAGGCGCCAGTGCTGGTCCGCATGCACGCCCACTGCCTGATGGGAGACGTCTTCGGCGCAACCGGCTGCGAATGTCACGCCACGCTCGAGGGTTCGCTCCGAGCAATCGCCCAGGAAGGACGCGGCGCTCTCATTTATTTACATCAAACCTCAAAGGGATTTTCGATCGAGAAAGCCGGCGAGCGCAGCGCGCTCAGCTTCCATCGCGGCCGCAAGCTCCCGTCACTACTCGACAGCGAGCGCCAGACGCAGCGCGAAATCGGAATCGGCGCCCAGATTCTTTCTGACCTGAACCTGCACCGCATCCGCCTGCTGACCAATAGGCCCAAACGTGTGGCCGCACTCGAAGGTTTCGGAATCGAAATCGTGGATCAGGTTCCAGTGGAATTGAACGGAGTGCGAGCAGGAAAAAACTAAGGGCCGCAGGCGCAGCCCGTCGCTAAAAAGGTTTGCGCACGACGACTTCACTCTCGCGGATGAAGAACTGCGCCGAGCAGTGCTCCGAGCCGCAGATGACTGGCATCAGGCCATTGATCTGCCGCCGCGTAATCAGGCCCAGCATGCCGCAGGATGGGCAGGCGAGCACGGCCCAGTAAGGGTCTTCTTTCTCGCCGACTTCGCCGGCGTTTTCGAGGACAAAAATTGTTCCGGGCTGCATCTGTTCGGGAATCCATTCGTTCAGAACGTCAAGTTCTCCGACCATGCATTCCTCCTGTGTTCCGCTACCGCGACCCAATCCCGATTTGCATCTGCTGCCTAAGAAGCTTTTCTAGCACGCCGACGCTGCGCCGGCGATGTTACGGAGGTACTCGTTTTTTTCGCGACCACGTCAGCTCGCACCTGCCTCACAGCGTCGCTGAGGCAGATTCCTAGAATGGGCTGACTGGAATTCTTCAGGATGTCTACGATCTGCCGCGCCGAAGTTTCCAGATACAGATGCTTGCCGTCGGTGAGCAGGTGAACGTCGGAGTTGCGACCGACGATTTCGGCCAAGCCTTTGCCGCACTCATGCTTGAGGAAACGCATGATCTTGCGGACTCCCTGCAGGGAGAAGCCTTTGCGGCGCAGCTCGCAGATCACTGCCATCTCTGTGAGGTTTTGCATGGAGTACACACGGCGATGCCCGACGCGCTGCGGCTTGACTACTCCCCGCTCGTCCCACCACTGGAGCTGGCGCGCGGTCACGCCGGTCACAGCGATCACCTCGTGCGATGAAAAACTATCTCGCATGAATCCCCGTTCCATTTCCTGGGCAATCTGTTTGAAACAGTCTGCAAGTCGAATGTTTGAAACATTCTAGACGCGAGATGGCGGGTGTCAACGGGGATTCGACGGAGCGGGGTTAACTAGAAGAGTGCGCGGGAGAGTTAGACGGACAGCCGCCGCCGACGAAGTGGACGATTTCGAGGCGGTCGCCGTCTTTGAGATGAGTTTGCGGCCAGCGATCGCGGGGGACGATGTCGCGATTGAGTTCGACGGCTACGCGGTCGGGCTTCATGGCCAGGGATTCGATCAGGGCTGTGAGCGTGAAGTTGCCGGCAGGTGTTTTATCCGCGAATACCTGCTCTTCTCCATTGATGTGAAGAATCATTTCATTTGGGGCAAAGACGCGTTGAGAGCGCTGAGTCTGCAAGGTGTATTGTCTCACGGGCCGGACGACGTTATCGCTGCGCTCGACTGGACGGCCGAGGCGGCCGTCCCCACATCGCTTCATCCGCCGGGACGACGGCGCTACGATTACTCTGCTTTGCGTAATGCGAATTTGCGGGTTACGGTTCGGCCCTGGTGGTTGGCTTGCACCATTACCGAGGCGTCGGCCAAGGCGGATTCCTCAACCTCGACCGAGATCTGGGCGGCGCCCGCGGAATCGGTGACGGCCTGAGTGTAGAAAGGCGCAGCGTCGGGACGGGCAAAGCGGAAGGTGAGGCGAGCGCTGGGCACGGCCGTTCCGTCTTCGGTGACCCGCAGTTGCATGGTTAGATTGCGATCGTTGTGCACCGAGGCGGCGTTTTCCCATTGCACGTCGAGTTGCTTGATACCAGCCAAGGCATCGGTATCAGCGCGGTCGAGGACGCTTTCGAGCTTGCCTTCGCGGATAGCTTCGAGCACGAGGCGATGCTGATCGCGGAGCTGCTGTTCTTTTTGCGGATCGCCAAATCCGACTTGCTCAGCCGAGGCCGCATAGGAAATAGCCCGTTTGCCAACGCATCGCCCGCGCACGAACACCTGAGTCTGCAACAGTTTTTCGCTCTCGCGCGCTTCGCTTTGCACGTGGTAGATGGTGTCGACATGTTTTACATCAGTGTTAAATCCAAAGATCATACGAGATTTGTAATTTAGCAATTTTGTAATTTGGTAATTTAACTTGTTTGCGTGGCCGTGTGCTGCGTTGCCGTGACCAGGTTTTCAAATTACAAAATTGCCAAATTGTTCCTCGTTCCCTTGACACTCTTGCAGAGTAGCACCTAATCTAGAATGTTTAATCGATGCTTCGCGCGAATTATATATAGCCTGTCCTATGCCCGACAATTACTTCGCTGGCTACCTGCCGTTTTTGATCCATATTGTGCTGGCGGGCGGGATTGCGACTGCCATTATCACGCTTTCCTGGTGGATCGGGGAACGTAAGCCGACTCGGGCCAAGATGTCCGCTTATGAGTGCGGCATGACTCCCGTGGGAGATTCGCGTGGGCGTTTCTCGGTGCAGTTCTACCTGGTGGCTATGCTGTTCATTCTGTTCGACGTTGAGGCTGTTTTCCTTTATCCCTGGGCGGTGATTCTGCACGATTTGAAACACTTCGGGTTGTGGGAAATGTTTGTCTACATCGGCATTGTTCTGGTTGGCTTCTTTTATATTTGGAAGAAAGGCGTTCTAGAGTGGGGCCCGGCTCGGGATCGGCGAGGAGAATTTTAATGGCCAATTCCCCTGCGATCACCGATCTGGAGCAACTGAAGGGTCATCCGGCGGTGGCGCGGCTGCTGGCGTGGAATCCTTCGGCGGTTGCGGGAGTGAAGTTCGACCGCGACGAGATGACGATAACCGTGGATCGCGCGAACCTACGCGAAGCTTGCGCGCTGCTGCGTGACGACGCGGAGTGCGCGTTCAACTTTCTTTCTGATGTTACCTGCGTGGATTGGTATCCGGCGGAGCCTCGATTTGAAGTGATTTATCACTTGCTTTCAATTCCTAAGAAGGAGCGGGTACGGCTGAAGGTGCGGCTCGACAGCGCGAGCCCGGCGGTTGAGTCGCTTACCTCACTTTGGGCTGGCGCCAATTATTTTGAGCGCGAAGTATTTGACCTGTTCGGCATCCGCTTTAGTGGGCATCCTTATATGCGGCGCATTCTGATGCCGGAGGATTGGGAAGGCTATCCGCTGCGGAAAGACTATCCAGTGGAGGGTTACCGCTAGGCTTCGTCATGGCCCACCTTGCTCCCACGCTCGTGCTCGAACCCGGCCAAGATCGAACCATGATCCTGAACATGGGGCCGCAACATCCTTCGACGCATGGCGTCTTGCGCGTGCTGCTCGAGATTGACGGCGAGACCGTGGTGCGGATCATGCCCGACATTGGCTTTCTGCATACCGGAATCGAAAAAACCTGCGAGGCCAAGTTTTACCAGCAGGTGGTGCCGCTGACAGACCGCATCGATTATCTGTGTCCCATGACCAACAATCTCTGTTACGTGCTGGCCGTGGAGAAGTTGCTGGGGCTGGAGATTCCTCCAAAGGCGCAGTGGCTGCGGGTGCTGCTCAACGAGTTGACGCGGATTAATTCGCATTTGGTGTGGCTGGGCACGCATGCACTCGACATCGGCGCGATGACGGTGTTTCTCTATTGCTTCCGGGAGCGGGAAGACATCCTGCGGATTTTTGAGATGGCCAGCGGACAGCGCATGATGACCTCTTACTTCCGCGTGGGAGGCATCGCGCTGGAACCGCCTCTTGGATTCTACGAACGGGTTCGCGAATTCATCGGGCGTTTCCCCAGCAAGGTGGATGAATACGAAAATCTGCTGACGGGAAATCCGATTTTTATGATGCGGACCAAGGGCGTGGCGAAGCTGACTCCGGAAGACGCTATTGCTTTGGGAGCTAGTGGACCGACGCTGCGCGGAAGCGGCGTGGACATCGATTTGCGCCGTGATATGCCGTACTCGGGCTATGAGAATTTCAAGTTCAAGGTTCCGGTGGCGCAGGAAGGTGATGTCTTCGCGCGGTATATGTGCCGAGTACGGGAGCTGCGGGAATCGAATGAGATTGTGAAGCAAGCTTTGGATGGGATGCCGGAAGGTCGTATCAAGGCAGACGCTCCCGGTATTGTCTTGCCCGACCGGGAGAAGATGAAGACGCAGATGGAAGCGCTCATCTATCACTTCAAGATCATTACCGAGGGATTTGCAGTGCCAGCGGGCGAGGTGTATCAGGCGGTGGAGTCGCCGCGTGGCGAGATGGGCTACTACATTGTGAGCGACGGTACGGCTAAACCTTATCGGGTACACATGAGGGCGGCGTGCCTGGCTAATTTGCAGACGCTGCCGAAGATGTGCGAGGGCGGGCTGATTGCGGATGTCGTCGCGGCCATTGGGAGTATCGACATTGTGCTCGGGGAAATAGATCGGTGAGGAATTGAGCGATTGGGCGATCGGGTGATTTAGCGATTGAAAACCGATCGAACGAATGGTTGTGGGCAGTCAACCGGAGCAGCTGCGCGATAGGACTAAGGCATTCGCTTTGCGGGTGATTCTTCTTTATCGCTCTCTGCCTTACAAGACAGACACTCAGGTTCTTGGAAAGCAACTGTTGCGTTGTGGGACGTCAGTGGCCGCCAACTATCGCGCAGTATGCAGGGCGAGGTCGAAAGCGGAGTTTATAGCCAAGATGGGGGTCGTGGTTGAAGAAGCTGACGAGGCGATTCTCTGGCTGGAGCTGATGACCGAGTCCGGGATCGTTTCGGCGGCCAAGACCGAAGCGCTGTTGAAGGAGGCTAACGAGCTGACGGCTATTTTCGCTGCATCGCAGAGAACAGCGAGGAATGCAGCGTGAGATGTTCAATCGCCCAATGGCCCGATCACCCAATGGCTCAATTTTATGAGATTCTCTGACGAGTTCGAGGAGCGGTTTGCGGAGATGGTTACGCACTATCCGACGAAACGGTCGGCGCTGGTGCCTACTCTGCTTTATGCGCAGGATGAGGTTGGATTTTTATCCGATGAAGTCATCGCGGAACTTGCCGGGCGACTTGATCTGACCGTGCTCGAAGTGCGGAATGTGATCAGTTATTACTCGATGCTGACCACGAAGCCGCGCGGGAAGTTTAACGTGCAGGTTTGTACGAACATCAGTTGCCTGGTGCGCGGGGGCGAAAAGATTCTGCATCATTGCGCTGAGAAGCTGGGCGTGGGCCACAGGGGAACGACGCCTGACGGGTTGTTTACGCTGGAGGAAGTGGAATGCATTGGGGCTTGCAGTTGGGCTCCGGCGGCGCAGGTGAATTACGATTTTCACGAGAACCTGACCACTGAGAAGATGGATAAAATTCTGGATGAGTATCGAGCAAAAGGAACTCAGTAGAGAGTATTTGGTAATTTTGCAATCGGGTAATTTTGTAATCTGAAATCTGAAAACTGCACTGATCTGGCGCACTGGTTTTTAAATACCGAATTACCCGATTACCAAATTACAAAATGGCTGACCTGGTCTCCCATCCCGATGAGGTAAAGGTCGTCTCCCGGCGCTTTGGGCAGGATGCGACGAATATCGACCGTTATCTCGAACTGGACGGCTACAAGGCCGTGCGGAAGGCGCTAGGGATGGAGCCGGACGCGATCATTAATGAGGTGAAGAATTCTGGGCTGCGCGGGCGCGGCGGGGCTGGATTCTCGACCGGGATGAAATGGTCGTTCGTCCCCAAGCAGTCGGCGAAACCGAAGTACGTGCTGTGCAACGGCGATGAGAGCGAGCCCGGCACTTGTAAAGACCGGTTGATCTTCGAGCATGATCCGCACTCTGTGATCGAGGGAGTGATGATTGGCGGGCTGGCGGTGGGCGCGCGCAGCGGCTACATCTACATTCGCGGCGAGTATCGCTATCTGTTGAACATCATGCAGAAGGCGATCGCCGACGCTTACGCAAAAGGTTTTCTGGGCAAGAACATTTTCGGGAGCGGGCGCGATTTCGATATTTACTGGCATGGCGGCGCTGGGGCTTATGAAGTCGGAGAAGAGTCGGCGCTGATGGAGTCGCTCGAAGGCAAGCGTGGGATTCCGCGGATCCGGCCGCCGTTTCCTGCCGTGGTGGGCCTGTGGGGTGGTCCGACTGTCATTAATAATGCGGAAACTTTGGCCAGTGTTCCTCATATCATTCTTGGCGGGGCGGAATGGTTTGCCAAGATTGGTCCGCCGAAGAATGGTGGGACTCGGTTGTTTTGCTTGAGCGGGAATATCGCGCGGCCCGGCGTTTATGAGCTGCCGATGGGCTACAACCTTAAGAAGATGATTTACGAAGTCGGTGGCGGCATTCCGAATGGGCGTACGTTGAAAGCCGTTGTGCCGGGTGGCGCTTCGTGTCCTTGCCTTACCGCCGATGAGATCGATGTCAACATGGATTTCGATTCGGTCGCGAAAGCTGGGTCGATGCTGGGTTCGGGCGGCGTGGTGGTGGTGGACGATGCGCAGTGCATTGTGAAATTCGCGCTGCGGACTATGAAGTTTTACCAGCATGAGAGTTGCGGGTGGTGCATCCCCTGCCGCGAGGGCACGGACTGGCTGAAGAAAACTTTGACCCGCTTTCATTCCGGCCACGGCGTGAAGAAGGACATCGACAACATGCAGTACCTGGCCGAGAACATGCTGGGGCGGACATTTTGTCCGCTGGGCGATGCGGCGGCAATGCCGACGATTGCCTTCGTGAAAAAGTTCCGCAGAGAGTTTGAAGATCATCTGGAAGGACGGCCGTGCCCGTATGAGAAGGTGGACGTGACGGAAGAAGTGATGGCGTAGCGCCGGCGTCTCGCCGGCTCGGAGTGCGGGCGGAAGCCCGCAGGATTTGCCATGCTGATGGCAGCGAGTGCGAGACGCCCTCGCGACGGCCGGCGGGACGCCGGCGCTACAAATTGCGACGCTACTTATGGCTGACGTAACGCTTACAGTTGACGGCAAGAAGGTCACGGCTCCCGCTGGGACGCTGCTGATTGAGGCTTGCAAGACCGTGGGCATTGAAGTGCCTTCGTTTTGCTATTATCCCAACCTCTCTTTGCAGGGCGCTTGCCGCATGTGCCTGGTGAAGATCGAGAAGATGCCGAAGCTGCAGACCGCTTGTACGACCGTGATCGGCGAAGGCATGGTCGTCACTTCGGAAAGTGATGAGATCAAGCAGGCGCGCAAGTCGACGCTGGAGATGCTGCTGGGGAACCATCCACTGGATTGTCCGGTGTGCGATGCCGGGGGGGAATGCGAACTGCAGGACATGACGTTCTCCTACGGCGCGGCGGAATCGAAGTTCATGGAGGCGAAGAACCACAAAGACGAGCAGCAATGGTCGCCGGTGGTATTTTTTGACCGGCCGCGCTGCATTCTCTGCTTCCGCTGCGTGCGGGTTTGCGGTGAAGGCATGGACGTGTGGGCTTTGGGCGTGCAGAACCGCGGCGTGAGTTCGATCATCGCGCCTAATAAGCAAGATCACCTGGAGTGCGAAGAGTGCGGCATGTGTATCGATATATGTCCCGTGGGCGCGCTTACTTCTGGCGCGTATCGCTACAAGACTCGGCCCTGGGAAATGAAGCACGTGGGGACGATTTGCACCCATTGCGGGGATGGGTGTAAGACCACGCTGGGCGTGCGCCGCGCTGATACTGGCATGGAGATTGTGCGCGGCGATAACCGCGACAAGAGCGGGACGAATGGTGATTTCTTATGCATCAAGGGGCGCTATGCGTTTGATTTTGCAAATCACGAAGAACGGCTTACGCGTCCGCTGATCCGCAGGGATGGCAAGCTGACTCCAGCCACGTGGGAAGAAGCGTTTGAGCTGGCCGGAAGGAAATTCGCCGAGATTCGCGATAGAGATGGCGGAGGGGCTGTTGGGGTGATCGGTTCGACTCGCACGACCAACGAAGAAGCTTACCTGCTTTCGAAGTTCGCGCGCGTAGTGCTGAAGACGAACAATGTAGACCACCACCGCACCGCGGACTTCCCTGCCTTCGCGGCTGCGCTTCGCGGTAAAGGCGATGCCACGGCGAGCGCGGCAGACGTGTTCACTGCTCCCGCTGTTTTGCTGATTGGGAATGATCCCACAGAACAACATCCTCTGCTGGCCTGGCAGATTCGGAACAATGTGCGTCTGCACCGGGCGCGGTTCTATTTGATTAATTCCCGTCCGATCAAATTGCGGCGGCAGGCGACGAGCTTCATGCATATCCCGCCTGGAAGCGAAGGACAGGTCGTCGCGTTTCTCGGGGGCAGCGACGCCGCTGTAGATTCGCTCGTCACTTCATCAAGCAGCAAAGACGCGTGGGCCACGCTGCGCGACAAGCTTCGGGGCGAGCAGAATCTGGTTATCGTCTTCGGTTCTGAAGTCCGCGGAGACGATCTCGGAAGCCTTGTGAAGTTCGGCTCTGCGATCCCTGGGGCCAAGTTTGTCTGTCTGGCG
Source organism: uncultured Acidobacteriaceae bacterium (assembly GCA_963809605.1). GTDB lineage: Bacteria > Acidobacteriota > Terriglobia > Terriglobales > Acidobacteriaceae > Sulfotelmatobacter. The sequence continues at coordinate 634,671 of CAWEKM010000002.1, forward strand.
GATTATGCGAACTCTCGCGGAGCCGCCGATATGGGCTTGTACCCCGATCTGTTGCCGGGATATCACCCGACCGCAGGAAACAGCCGGTTCCATCAGGAGTGGGGAGAAATTCCGCACGCCGATGGGCTTGATCTGGCGGGCATGGTGGAAGCTGGGATAGCGGGCAGGCTGAAGGCTCTTTATGTTATGGGGTCGAATCCGGTCGGCCGATTGGAGATCGATCCGTTCGCATTCTCCAACAGCTTCGTTGTCGTGCAAGATATGTTTCTTACTGAAACCGCGGTGATGGCTGACGTTGTGTTGCCGGCCGCGAATGCCTACGAAAAGTCCGGAACATTCACCAATACTTGCGGCGATTTGCAACTGGTGAAGAAAGCTGGCGAGGTCACGGACACGAAAACTGATTTCGAGATGATCGTGCGCATCGCAGATGCCATGGGCTTCGATGTGCGCCGGCTGGTGCCTATCGGCGGCGGCACTTACGCCGACATGGGCCAGTCGCGCGGGGCCCAGTCGGGCGAGGCTGATCGGCATGCAGTGTGGCTCGAAGCTCACGGGCTGGAGCCGAAACTCAGCCCGTTCGATCCTACGGCGATTCTGGACGAAATTCAGCGGCTGGTTCCGGGCTATGACGTGTCTCGCATGAATCTGCTGGCGGGAAACAGCCAGCATACGTCGCTGACCGAAGCTGGGCCTGGGGTGACGCATCGAGCGGAGTCGATTGCCCCGTCGAATGATGATCTTTTCAGCTCTGGAACCCTGGGACGTTATTCGCGCACGTTGAAGTCGGTGATGGAGAGTCACGAGGTCAAGCCCGCTGAGATCGCGGCGGACTGAATATCGAGCATTAGGATTCCGGCATTTTGGAGAGCAAGGCATTGTCCGTTGGCGTTTTCATACTCGTGTCCGTGATCAAGTCGGTGATCGTGCTCGTCGTGCTGCTCACGGCAGTCGCGTATACGGTTTGGCTGGAACGCAAAGTTGTCGGCCACATGCAGAATCGCTGGGGCCCCACTCGGGTTGGGCCGTTTGGGTTGCTGCAGCCCGCGGCCGACGGCATCAAGTTTCTGTTTAAAGAAGACCTGACACCGCCGCATGTTTACAAACCGCTGTTTCTGGCGGCACCGATGATGGCGCTGATCTTTGCTCTGACTTCGATATCGGTGATTCCGTTTGGCAACTCGATCACGATTTTTGGCTACAGCGTTCCGCTGCAGATCACCGATTTGAACATTGGACTGCTGCTGATTCTGGGCGTTACTTCACTGGGAGTGTACGGGGTTGCCCTGGCGGGATGGTCCTCGAACAACAAGTACTCGCTACTGGGAGGACTTCGCGCGAGCGCACAGATGGTGAGCTACGAAATTGCGCTGGGACTCTCCCTAGTTGGAGTCCTGATCCAGTCGGGCAGCTTTAGTCTGCGTGCGATCGTCGATGCGCAGGGCGGACGCTTTCTCGGATTCATTCCACGCTGGAATATTTTTCATGGACAGTTCATCGGTTTTTTCATTTATCTGATGGCGGCGTATGCGGAAACCAATCGCATTCCTTTTGACCTGCCTGAGGCCGAGACCGAACTGGTTGCGGGATACCACACCGAGTACAGTGCAATGAAGTTTGCCATGTTTTTCATGGCCGAGTATTCCAACATGATCACAGTGGCTTGCCTGGCCACGCTGCTGTTTTTTGGGGGATGGCACGGGCCGTTATTCGGGCCTCCGTTGCTGCAGTCGTTGATGCCGGTGTTTTGGTTTGGCGCGAAGGTTTTCTGTTTTCTCTTTCTTTATATCTGGGTGCGCGGGACTTTGCCGCGCTTCCGCTATGACCAACTGATGTCTTTCGGCTGGAAGTTTCTGCTGCCGCTGGCGATTGCGAATCTGGTGGCGACGGCCATTGCCGTGGCCTGGTGACAAAAAAACAAGTTCTCAGTTCTCGGTTCTCAGTTCTCAGTTACGGCCCGAGGGTGCTGGCTGAGAAATAGCCTTCTAGAGGTTTTACTGAGAACTGAGAACTGAGAACTGAGATCTGAGAACTGGAAGATGCATCTCATACTTTTTCTCACGTTCGGAGCGGTTTGCGTGGCTGGGGCGGTTAACCTGCTGGCGCAACGGCATCCCATTAACAGCGCGCTGTCGCTGATCGCGGTGATGGCAGCACTGGCTGGCGAGTACCTGCTGCTGGGCGCGGAGTTTGTCGCGGCGGTGCAGGTTATTGTCTACGCCGGCGCCATCATGGTGTTGTTCGTCTTTGTCATTATGCTGCTGAACGCGGGCGAAGAGGAGCAAACGAACGCCAGCCGTGTCGCTGTTCTATTGGGCGTGCCCGGGGTGCTCACCGGCAGCGTGCTGGTGGCGTGGGTGATGCTGCGGCAATCCGGCACAGAAGCAGTGCCGATCGGCGCACTGCCGGGGCATCCCACCGACATTGCTCAGCTTCTTTTTCATGATTTCCTGTTGCCCTTCGAAGTCACCTCGGTATTGATTCTGATTGCCATCATGGGCGCCGTGGTTTTGGCCAGCAAACCGGAAACGCGGGCGAGGGAGAACGACTGATGGTTCCCTCATACATTCCGCTGTCGTATTACCTGCTGCTGAGCGGATTTCTGTTTGCCTGCGGCGTGGTTGGATTTCTGATCAAGCGCAACATCATCACCATCTTCATGTCGATTGAGTTGATGTTGAACGGAGTGAATCTTTCGTTTGTGGCGTTTGCGGCGCACTGGCATGCGCTGGCCGGCCAGGTATTCGTTTTCTTTGTGATGGTGGTGGCGGCGGCGGAAGCGACCGTTGGACTGGCAATCATTATTGCGGTGTATCGCACACGCGAGACCTTGAACGTGGACCAGGTGAACTTGCTCAAGCTATGAACCCGAATCTCAATTTATGGCTGATCCCGGTTCTGCCGCTGGCGGGGGCTGCGATCAACGGCTTTCTTGGGAAGAAGTCTTCGCGGCAAGCCGTGAGCACGGTCGCATTGTTCTTCAGCGGCGCGGCTTTTGCGATGGCGCTGTGGGTTGCCGTCCGATTTTCGTCGTTGTCACTTCCCCATCAGGATCCGATCTTAGCGCACTGGATCCGCATCACTGGCTTCAGCGCAGATTTTGCCTTTTATCTCGACCAGCTCTCGCTGGTGATGTTGCTGGTAGTGACGGGGGTCGGATTCCTGATTCACATCTACTCCGTCGGTTATATGTGGGACGACCCCAGCTACTCCCGCTTTTTCAGCTACCTGAACCTGTTCATGTTTTTCATGCTGACGCTGGTGCTCGCGAACAACTACCTGCTGATGTTTATCGGGTGGGAGGGCGTGGGTCTGGCGTCATATCTGCTGATCGGATTCTGGTTCACGAAGGATTCCGCGGCGTCGGCGGGCAAGAAGGCGTTCATCGTGAACCGGATTGGTGATTTCGGGTTTCTGATCGCGCTGTTTCTGCTGATCAAACATTTTGGTTCGCTGAATTTTGATCGAGTGTTTCAGAGTGTCTCTCCTTTGGGAGCGGAGACGGCGGGCGCGGGGCGGCTCACGGCCATCGGTATTCTGCTGATGGTTGGTGCTTGCGGCAAGTCGGCGCAGATTCCGCTGTATGTCTGGCTGCCTGACGCCATGGAGGGCCCCACGCCAGTTTCTGCATTGATCCACGCCGCGACCATGGTGACCGCGGGCGTCTACATGGTTTCGCGTTCGCATGTAATTTTTGAACGCGCGCCTACTGCTCTGATGGTTGTGGCGATCATTGGAACGCTGACAGCATTTTTTGCGGCGACCATCGGCATTGCTCAGACCGACATCAAGAAGGTTCTCGCCTACTCTACTGTTTCGCAGCTGGGCTATATGTTCATGGCTTGCGGAGTCGGGGCTTTCTCCGCGGGAATTTTCCATCTCATGACCCATGCGTTCTTCAAAGGGTTGCTGTTTCTGGGTGCGGGTTCGGTGATTCACGCTGTGGGCGGCGAACAGGATATGCGCAAGATGGGTGGGCTGAGGTCTTACATCCCGTGGACGTTTCTGACGATGTTCGTCGCGACGCTGGCTATCGCAGGAATTCCGCCGCTGGCCGGATTCTGGAGCAAGGACGAAATTCTCTGGAAGGCTTACCAGGTTAGTTGGGTGTACTGGGCAATCGGCGTCATTACGGCGTTCATCACTTCTTTCTATATGTTCCGGCTGCTGTACATGACGTTTTTCGGCGACTACCGCGGAGGCCAGGAACACGATTCCCACGGGCACGACACGCATGGACACGGCGAACCGCACGAGAGCCCGATGGTCATGCTTGTGCCTCTGATGATTCTGGCACTGCTTTCGCTGGTTGGAGGATTTGTTGGATGGGGTCACCATTTTGAACATTTTCTTGCGCCGGTGTTGGGCGGAGAATCTGCGGGCGAAGCCGGAACTAGCATTACTGAATGGGTACTGATGGGTGTTTCGATTCTGGCGGCGGTGTCGGGATGGATATTGGCCCACCTGCTCTACAGCGCGCGTCCGGAATTGCCGCAGAAGATTGCCGATTCGCTCGGCGACTTCTACGAGGCAGTGGTGCACAAGTACTACATCGACGAACTTTACGCTGCAGTCTTCGTCAAGCCGCTGGTGGAGGGCTCGACTCGAATCCTCTGGCAGGATGTGGACAGAAAGATTATCGATGCTTCCGTGAATGAGTCCGCGGATGGGGCACGCCAGGTTTCCGACGAAGTCCGGCAGATGCAGTCGGGCAACATCCGGTCGTACGCAGGCTGGATTGCGGCCGGTTCGGCAGCCGTGATTGCTTTCATGATCTGGATGGGTGTGCGATGAGCACTGACAATCTCAGCCCGGTCATTCTTACGCTGGTGACATTCGCTCCTCTGGTGGGCGGACTGCTGCTGTTGCTGTTGCCGCGGCGCGATCGCGACATTCGCATTTTTGCTCTCGTCATTTCTTTGCTGACGTTTGTTTTGTCCCTCCACCTGCCGGTTTATTTTCATCGTGGGCAAGCCGACTTTCAGTACCAGGTCGACAAGCCGTGGGTTTCCACTCCGAATATTCACTACCACATGGGGGTTGACGGCTTCTCGATGTGGCTGGTGGTGCTCACCACATTTCTCACGCCGCTGTGCGTGCTGATTTCCTGGAAGTCGATTCATGAGCGGGTGAAGGAATTCTTTATTCTGCTCCTGATACTGGAGACTGCGCTGATCGGGGTCTTCACTTCTCTCGACTTGTTCCTGTTCTACTTCTTCTGGGAAGCCACCCTGATCCCAATGGCGCTGCTAATCGGCATTTTCGGCCACGAGCGCAAAGTGTATGCCGCGGTGAAATTCTTCATGTACACGATGATCGGGTCGGTATTCATGCTGGCCGCGATTCTGTGGCTTTACGCGCATACCGGCAGCTTTGACTTTGTTGTGATTCGGGATGCAATCGCAAGCGGAGCTGTGCCGAAGTTCCCGGCGGCTGCGCAGTGGCTATTCCTCGGATTCTTTGTGGCGTTTGCGGTGAAGGTTCCTCTGTTTCCTTTCCATACATGGTTGCCCGATGCGCACGTGGAAGCCCCGACTGCGGGGTCGGTGCTTCTGGCCGGAGTGCTGCTGAAGATGGGCACCTACGGGATGCTGCGCTTTAACCTGGGCTTGTTTCCCGAGCAATCGAGGCAGAACGCTCCGTGGATCATGACGCTTGCCTTGATTGGCATTGTCTATGGCGCGCTGGTGGCCATGGTGCAGCCTAACATGAAGAAGCTGATCGCATACTCGTCGGTCAGCCATCTGGGATTTGTTGTGCTCGGAATTTTCAGTTTCACCCAGGCTGGACTGAATGGCGCGATGTTCGTGATGCTGGCTCACGGAATTTCTACCGGCGGCCTGTTCATGCTGGCCGGAAGTCTGCACGAACGGCGGCATACTTATGAGATCAGCGAGTTCGGTGGGCTCGCTTCGCCCATGCCCGTGTATGCCACAACTTATCTGGTGATTGTTCTGGCGTCGGTGGGTCTGCCACTTCTCAATGGCTTCATTGGCGAGTTCCTGGTATTGAGCGGAGCGTATCAGGACAAGCCGGTTTACGGAATACTGGGGGCAACTGGAATCATTTGGAGCGCAATCTATTTGCTCTGGATGTATCAGCGAGTTTTCTACGGCAAGGTCATACATTCTGTAAACAATTCTTTGAGAGATCTTTCCGGGTTCGAGAAGATCGCGATTTGGCCTTGCGCCGTAGTGGCGCTGGTGATGGGAGTTGCGCCGATCCTGTGGCTGGGGGCGATTGATCCGGCGGTTCAAGCAGCACTCACGCCCGTTGTGCGAGTGGCGAGCAGGATGGTGGGGCAATGATAGTGTCAGTCGTCCCTGGCTACTCGCATGCGTTGCCGCAGAGTGCAGATTATCTCCGCATCCTGCCTGAGATTGTTCTTTCAGTTTTCGGCATGATCGTGATGTTGCTCGAACCGCTGCTCGACGAAGAGACCGGTCAGAAGCTTCTGGGGCTGATCGCGCTGGTGGGCACGCTGGCGGGGCTTGGAGCTACCTGGTTGATGGCAAAGTCTCCCGGGCTGGCGTTCTGGAACATGGTGAAGGTGGATGGTTTCAGCGTTTTCTTCCATGTGCTGGTGATTGCGATTGCCGCTATCGTGATTCTAAGTTCATACGAATACCTGGCGGTGCAGCGAATTCGCGCGGGGGAATACTACGCGTTGATTCTCTTTGGTGTGGTCGGCATGGCGCTGATGTCGTCGGCTGTCGAACTGGTGCTGATTTTCATCGCGCTTGAGATTTCCTCCATCTCCTCTTATGTGTTGGCGGGATTTCGCAGGCACGAGGCAGCGAGCGCTGAGTCTTCACTGAAGTACTTTCTCCTGGGCTCATTCGCCACCGCATTTTTCCTGTACGGAGTAGCGTTGATGTTTGGGGCCACGGGCTCGACGAATATCGATCAGATCGGCAGCACGTTGCGGACTGGCCCGGTCCCATTGCTCGCGTTCGTGGCAGTGGCATTGATGTTCGTGGGCCTGGGGTTCAAGGTGGCTGCGGCGCCGTTCCACATATGGACTCCTGACGTGTACGAAGGAGCACCGGCGCCGGTTGTTGGTTTCATGTCGACCGCGCCCAAGGCGGCGGCTTTTGCAGTTTTGTTGCGCGTGGTTTTCGTGATCGACGTGCACGGCCTGGTGTGGGTCATCTGGCTTGCGGCAGCGCTCTCCATGACATTGGGCAATATGGGCGCTTTGGTGCAAGACAACGTGAAGCGGCTGCTGGCTTATTCCGCGATCGCGCACGCGGGTTATACGCTGGTCGCATTCGCAGCCGCGCCTGCCCTGGGAACTTCGGCTGCGATGTTCTATACCGCGGCCTATGCCGCAATGAATCTGGGCGCGTTTGCAGTCGTCAGCCACTTCGCTAACGCCGGCGAGCGCTATGTGACGCTGGAAGACTATGAAGGCCTGGGCCGCAGCTCTCCGCTGCTGGCGGCGACGCTTACTATCTTTTTGCTCTCGCTGATCGGGATCCCGATGACTGGCGGCTTTTTTGCCAAGTTCTATGTGTTCAATGCGGCGGTGAAGGCCAACTTGATCTGGCTCACAATCATCGGCGTGATCAACGGCGGCGTAGGAGCGTACTACTACCTGCGCATCATTGTGATGATGTACATGCGCGAATCGCGGAGAGAAGTCCCTGTGACTCGGGTTCCGTTCGCACTCGGTGTCGCGCTGGCGTGCTGCCTGGTCGCAACCATTTATTTCGGAATATTCCCCGGCCGCGTGTTGCAATTTGCTCAAGACTCCGCTCAGCAACTCGTGCGGCAGGCCGCGCCCGAGATTCCTTCCCCCACAGCTGCTTCGGTTCCCGGCACACTCCGGTAAGGAAGCGAGCCAAACGCGCCCTTCGGTCGCTATCGCTCTCTCAGGGCAGGCTCCGTGGAGACGCGCGGCTCGCCCAGATCCTTCGCGGCGCAAAGAACGCTTGCTCAGGATGACAATCGAAAAGCAAGGATTTCCCGAGCACAGATTCAATCGCGATCGTGCACCAAGGGAACGAAGAGCACAGGTTCACGAAGACAGATTGCGGGCTGACCATTCTGCATTCGGATGAACTGCAACTGCTGAGAGCCGGGAGAACCGACGGGGATGATCATCCGTCCCGAGTCGCGGAGTTGGGCGAGCAGAGCGGGAGGCAGATCTGGAGCAGCAGCGGAGACGAGGATGGCGTCGAACGGAGCGGCAGCGGCGAGGCCGAGGGCACCGTCTCCGGTGAGAACTCGGAAGTTGGCATAGCCAAGCTCGGCGAGAAGAGTGCGGGCACGGTCCGCCAGGGCCGGGTGGCGTTCGATGGAGAAAACCTGCGCCGCTAGTTCCGCGAGCAGCGCGGTGACGTAGCCGGAACCGGTTCCAACTTCGAGAACCTTATCGGCGGGCGTTAGTTCGAGAGATTCGAGCATGCGGGCAACGATGTAGGGCTGAGAGATGGTTTGGCCATCACCGATGGGTAGGGGATGATCTTCGTAGGCCTGGCTCTGGTACGGTGCAGGGACGAATAGGTGGCGCGGAACGCGAAGCATGACTTCGAGAACACGTGGGTCGGAGATACCGCGGGCCCGGAGTTGCGAGGCAACCATGAGTTGGCGCGCGGCGGTCTGGTCGGACATGAGTTGCGGCTTTGGCTCGTCCGCCTTCGGTCTTATTGCTTGCGGTGGCGGATGCGCACGTCGAAGCTGACTACACCATTCTGGTCGCGGTTGCCGACAAGGGAAACGTTGCGATTCACATAGTACTCCCCCTCGATAATCTGCTGCGAACTCTGCGAAACGTTGGTGGAGTAGGTGAGAGACAGGTTGTTGGAGAACTGCTGCTCGATGGTGATCTGGGGGCCGTTGCTGATGGGATTGGTCTCGGTGGTTAGTCCCTGAGGATCGATCTTGATGTTGCTGGCGCCGAACAGGCGGTCGAGACGGTTGCTGACGGTGGAGTTTAGTGCCTGGCTGAGGATGAGGGCGCTGGCCTGGTCGGAAAAGACGCTCTGACCGGACTGCTCCTGGAGTTGCGCCGATTCCTGATTGGTGCGGCCGAGAGCCAGGAGAGCGATGATATCGGACTTAGGCAGAGGCGGCTCGGAGCGGTAATTAATGTTGAGGCGGTCGGGAGTGCCAGTGGCCGTGATGTTCAGTTCGTAGTTCCGCACATGGCTGGAGGCCTGCAGATTGAATTGAGGCTCGATGGCAACCGGATTGGCGAAGGTGATATCGCCGCGTTCAAGAGTAAAGCGGATGCCGTGGAAAGTGGCCTGACCTTCGAGAACATCGACCCGGCCGAGGACGGCGGGCCGGGCTACCGAACCGCGCAGCCGCAGGTCGGCGTCACCGGAAAGGCGAGCGATTGCGGTCCGCATCTGAAGTTCGGGTGCAGTCACGACATGGATGTCGAGCTTTATATTGTTCAGCGGGGAGTTGGCTGTCGTAATGGTCGAAAGGTTGCGGCTGCGCTGGAGATAGCTGCTGAAGTCGAAGCCCGGAGTCACGGCCATCTTGTTGATGCTGATGTCGCCCGAGACGGTGGACGCTGAGCGCGTGCCGACCCAATGCAGCTCGGCATCGGCCGTAGAGCTGACACCGGGAGGATAGCGCAAGCGCACATCCTTACCGGTGGCGGTGAGATTGAAGTTGAGCTGCTGGTTGAAGTAGGTAGCATCGCCTTTGAAGTCGAGCGTACCGCCTCCCGTGCGGGCAGTGAGCATCTCTATCAGCGCGCGATCGCGCGTGAACATGAGCGAGCCGTTCAGTTCGCTTAAGCCGCTAGGCAGCCCGGCGTAGGAAAGCGAACCGTTGGCGACCTGAAGGCGGCCGTGAGGGAAGGGGTCGCCGAGAGTGCCGCCGATCTTCAGGTTCAACGTAACGAGACCCGCTGAGGTAACGTTGGAATCAAAGCTGGACAGCAATTTGAGGTCAAGACGTCCGTCGGCCGTGAGATCGAGCTTGCGGTCCCCAGAGAGTTGCACCGCTCCGTGCGCCGTGAGGTCAGTTCCTTCCCCTACAAAGTGGAGTTGCTGGATGTTGACCGACTGATTGGCAACTGAGAAGAGAATGGGATCCTGGTTATGCACCGTAGCATCCGCGACATCGAGCGAAACGGAGGTCAGATTGCCCTCCAGGGCCAATTGCCGGGGTTCGCGAAGCGGACCGTGCAGCTCGAGAGAACCGCTGACCGCGGAATGCCCTGTGAGTTGGCCGCGCAGATAGGAGCGCCAGAAGGCGTCAAGATCGAACTGGTCCATTTTGAAAGTGAGCTGGGCGGGATAGTCATCGCGTAACTGGATGTTGCCACTGAGGAGTAACGAACCGCGTTTGAAATTGGAATTGCCGGTGAGGTGCAACTGACTGCCCTCGGTCACTGCGTGCAAGTCCATGTCTCCTGGGAGGTCTTGATCGAGGGTGAGTTCGCGAAGGTGAACGTCGGCATTGATTAAAGGCGCGTCAGAAGTACCCGAAGCTTTTAGGATGAAATCTGCTCGTCCTTCTACAGAGAGGGGATTGGAGTGGATCTGGCGGACTGGAGCGAGGTCGAAATTGCTGCCGGCAAGATCGAGATTGAAGGCGCGGGTAGATGGGTTGTAGCTGGCGCTCCCCGTGGTGACTGAATCGTGGTGGAGGAGATGCAGGTCGTCGAAAGCGATTTCGCCCTGGCCTATGCGGAACGGGGAGTCGAACTGCTCGATAATCTCCCCGTAGGCAGAACCTTCGGTCAGGTGAATCTTCCCCTCGCCGTGCGGTTCGGAGAAAGTACCGGAGGCCTGGACGGAAAGATCAGTTTTGCCGGAGATAGGATAGTTGTATCCAAGAAAGTTTTCGAGTTCGGCGAGGCTGGCGTTCTGGAGGTTGGCGCGCAGGTTGAAAGTGCTGTCTCCTGTGAAATGGCCGTGGAGAAGGGTAGCGGAGGCGTCGAACACAGCGGAAGTGTCGTCACGCCGCAAAGTAGCGCTGCGGAGAGAGATGGCGCGGAAAGAAAGCTGGATCGAGGTGGAAAGAGAATCCCAATGAGTTTGGGGCAGTCGAGTTTTGCCTATGGCAGCCGGGGTGACATCGAAATCATCCACTTCAAGACTGCCGGTGAGTTGAGGTGAGGAGAGCGAACCGCTCATGCTGCCGTTGAAGCTGGCGCTGCCGTTCAGCGCGACGGGAAACAGCGCAGGGCCGCGAACGACCTCGATGAAGGGCAGCCAGTCAGCAAGACTCGACGTTCTAATGGAGAGGCGCACCGCGGACGTGTCAGATAGAGTACCGGAAGCCGTGACGTGGGACGTGGGTGTAGTAAGTGTGAACTCTGGCAGGTCCAAAACCTCGTCCGCAGCCCGGTAGACACCGCTGGCGTGCGCGGTGAGCGGCAGTTCAGACGGGGCCGAATGCGCTGGAGGAGTTAGATCGAGAGTAAATCGGGTTTCCGCGTCGCCGACAGTTCCCTTCCAGCGGGTCTCCAGAGTCCCGGAAGCAGATCCGGAAGGATGAAGACGGGCGAGGGGGTGAGTGACAGCAGTAAAGGCGGCGATCAGATCTTGGACGGAGAGGTCGCGCAGGCGAAGAAAAACGAGCGCGTTTTGGATCGCCGGTGGCTTTCGATTGACGATTTTCCGACCAGATTTACCCTGTGGCGGAGCGGCTGAAATGACGGCGGTCTCAAGGGTTTTTCTGGTGGCGGGCGAGAGGCGCTGCGCGGGCGCGAGCCATTGATTCAATTCAGCGTCGCCGGTGAAGCTGCCGCCGAGAATATTTCCTTGCAGTTTAGAGAGTTTGAGTTGCTGGTCGGTGACGGTATAGCCGGTATTGAGTGATGCCCGGGAGAACGAGACAAGATCGTCCTTCCACACAAGATCACGGACCGTGAGAAGCCCGTTGGTGGCGAACTGATCAAGTGACCAGTCGCCGCTCCCCTTGAGATCGAGCACGCCGGCACGAAGATCGCGGCGGCGGGCAATGGACGCAGCCTCGGTGAGATCGAACTGGGCATCATAGGAACCGCGGAGATGGGGATGACTAAAATCTGTGATCTCTCCACTGGCCAAGAAATGCGAGTGTTCGGAGTTCCACTTAAGAGAAGAGACGGTAGCGGAGTTACCTCCAAGAGTGAACTCAAGGTCGCTCATCCATGCGAAGGGGCGGCAGTCCTTGACCTTGGTATCGACCATGCCGAGGCGAAGGTGTCCGTCGTAGCGGCGATGGATCAACGAATAATCCATTTGAAGTGCCGCGTCGCGCGCCGCGAAGTCAAACGGGATGGTCTTGTCATCCCAAAGGATGCGGCCGTGGCTAAGTTCGAGATGATCGATGGAGAGCGCAAAGAGTCGCTCGACAAGACTCTCGCCGGTAACCGCGGCAACTCTACGCGGGGGAAAATTGGTGGTGCCATCGGAATAAAAGGCCACGTGGACGACGGGCTGCTCGAGAACGACTTCATGGAAGCCAAACTCGGAACGGACAAGTGAACTTAGCTTAAGGCGCGCGACAATGCGGTCCGCGTGGGCTAGAGGCACGTCGGAAGCGGACTCGCGGCCGTGAACGGTGATATCGCGCACGTCTGCCTGCAGGCGAAAGGGCGCGGTGTGAATGCTGCCGACCTCGACGCGGCCGCCGGTGATACGCTCCAATTCGGCGATGAGACGGCGGCGGACGAGCGACTGGAATGAGTCGGTGTTGACGTAGAGAAGCAGGCCAAGCGCGGTCAGGAGGCCGACCGCAGCAACCCACAGCAGATATTTCCACCAGCGGCTGCCCGTAGGTTTGGCGGGTGTTTCGGTCACTGCGATTGGACTCCCGGGTCGTTGACAGAGGGAGTGACGCCGGGGATACGAATCTGCCCTTCGGAGCGCAAAGTTTGCAGCCAGGAGACGAGCAACTCGCTGACTTTTTCTTCGGTGAGCAGCTCGCGAATCTTGGCGGATACGTCGGCGAGAGGGACTTCGGACGCTCCCGACTGCTTCAACTTGGGGACAAACTTGTCGCGGTAGTACGCCTCGATGGATTTGGAATCAATCTCGACGGTGGGCCGAAGGCGGGCATCGACCAGGCGCATCACATCGATCTGCTGCCGCACGTGAGCGAACAGATCTTTTTCCGTGAGGTGATATTGGGCCAGGAGAGCTTCCCACGCCTCCGGCGAAGTGGCCTGAGGATATTGTTTACGGGCGTCGGCCACGCGGGCAGCAACCTCGGCGTCGGTTGCGTGGGCGAAGTCGGCGGATTTCATTTGCCCGCGAAGAAGCTCCAGGTCGATAAGACGGTCCAGAACAGCACGGCGATCATCGTCAGTGAACTGCGCCAGGGTTCGGTTGGTGAGCAGAGCCTCGTAGCAGAGAGCTTCGTCCCAGTCGCTTTGCAGGATGACCTGGCCGTTTACCGTGGCGACGATGCGATCGATTACTTCGGCCGAGCCTTGATTAGGCGCAAGACATAGCGCCGCGAGCAAGAGTGCTAGCGCGGCTATGGTCATCGTTCTGTTCGTCAGAAATCTCATTAAAATGGCTGCCCTATGCTGAAGAATACGTTGAAATGACGCATACGCTGCGGAACAAACGGAGGCGGCTGTGGTGGAGGCGTCATTATCGTGTTCGGCGGTACCACCGAAATCAACGTGTAGGAAATGGGGTACGCTGTCGGATTTAAATTGTAACCGAAGTCGAAGCGCAAGGGGCCAATCGGCGTCTTGTAACGCAACCCAAGGCCAACTGCGTGAGACGTGTAATCGTAACCCGAATTGTCGAATTGCGTAATGCAGCCGTTGTACTGATTAATGTTCTTAACCTGCCCCGGGGGAGTCGGGCTGGAAAAGCCGCCAGTGGGAACGAATTGCAGGCACTGGGAGGGGTCGAACTGGTGCCAGCGCATCGCGGCCTTGAGCAGATCATGACCTGCGGTATAGACGTTTCCCATATCGTGAAAGATGGCGAAGCCGAAGCCTTGTCCAAGGTAAGGCAAGCTAATCTGCGGGAAGCGTAATTCCTCACTGTTGACGAACAGCGCCGTACCACCGACGGGAAAACCGGAATCGGGATCGCGGGGTCCTGCTTGATTTAACCCGAAACCGCGATGTGAGTTGCCGCCGCCAGCAAAAAAAACCTCGGGCAACGGGATGACCGAAATACCGGAGGGGCACGAGCTAACCAATAGAGCGATTTGACATGCTCCCGGCGGCAGAACCACGCTACCGCGATAGACCTGTTCCAAGCCCAGGGTGGTGGAGCGAGCGAAGACAAACTTGTGATTGGGCCGCCCGAAGGCGTAATAGGTGGCATCTTGACCGAGGACGCGGCCGTAATTGGCTTGAGAACCAAAGAAACTGGAGGCGGCAAAGGCATCCAGAGTGAAGTATTGGCCTTTTGTACTTTCGAGGGGGTTGTCTCGCTTGTCGCGGATGTAAGTAAGACCGGGACCACCGACGCGCGCAGGCAAGGAGAACAAACTAAACTCAGCGGGGGAAAGGTCTGGAACAATGCTGCTGGCTTTCACACGCCGGTATTCAAAACGGTAGGTGATGGAGGTTGAATAATTGGGTAGGATCTGGCCGATTTGCTGGCGCAGGTCGATCTTTCCCTCCCAGCGCTGAGAGGTGAAGGTGGAGACATCAAGACTGTTGTCGTAAAAGACGGTATAGAAGAGTTTGAGGCGGTCGTTGTCGAACAGTTTGGGGATCTCGTAGCTCACGAGGCCGCGCTGCTGAAGGCGGCCGACGTGAGACTGGAAGATCAGGCTCTGATCTCGGCCGCCGACATTCAGGCGGGTAATATCGAATCCGACGCGGGGGCTTACTCCTGTGTCTCCGGTGGGAGCGGCGGAGCCGGAAGGAAGGCCAGTTTCAAATTCCAGACCGAAGCCGTAGGTGAAGGTATAGCGTTTGGCTTCCTGCACCTGGACGAGAACATTTTTCTGGGAGTCGGAGCCGTCGGGATTCTGCACGGCGGTGTCGACCTGGCTGAAGATGCCAAGATCGTACAGCCTGCGCTGGGTATCGAGAAGATCTCCCTGACTGAGAGGTTGGCCGGCAACCACCTGAATCTCGCGCTGCACGACGTAGTCCCGAGTGTGATCGAGACCTGCGACCATCACCTTGTTCACGAAGAACTGATCACCCTCCTGGATGGTGTAAGTAACATCTTCGTGGTTCGCCCGGCCGGGTGAAGGTTTGGTGGTGATTTCGAGGTTGGCATTGGAAAAACCGTGATTGAAGTAATAGTTGAGGATGGACTCGCGATCGTTGGCGAGATTCTGTTCGGAGTAGGGCTGGCCCTCGGCCGTGTAGAGTTCAGGGAATGCCTTAACGTCAACTTTCTGGTTTCCTACGATGTGAAGAGATCCGACGACAGTTTGCGGGCCTTCTTCGATCTGAATGTGAACCGCGATGTGGTTCTCGACGCCGTGGTAGTTGTCGTCGACCTTGGTCTGAATCTTGACATCGCGGAACCCGTTGGAAACGTATAAGGCCTGGAGGTTGGCAACGTCGCCCTTGAGTAGCTCTCCACTGTAACGTCCGTGAGATAGGAACCTTCCCGAGGGCTCAATCTGCAAGCGCTGACGGAGCATTTGCCGGGAGAAATACTTGTTCCCTGTGATTTCGATGAGGTCGAACCTGTGCAGGGGGCCGGGATCGATTCGATAGTTGACGCGGAGAGTGTCGGGAGCGGTTTCCTTCTCGATATCGACCGTGGCGTCGAAATGGCCGCGGCTCTGGAGGTAGTCGAGCAGGTTGCGCCTGCCCTCGTTCAGCAAGTCGTCGTCGAGGGCGTTTTCCTCGTAGACTGGGACCTCTTTCTTCATAACGCCGTGGCTGATGTGAAAACCCTCGGCGCGGATGAGGACGACGGGGCCGGGCTCGATCAGATAGGTATAGTCTACGGCGTTGGATTCAGGGCGATAGTGTTGTTGGGCGATGGAAACCTGAGCCAGGACGCGCTGCTGTTTCTGAAATTTTTTTCGCAGACGTTGAAGAGAATTAGTGATGCGGGAGGCGGTAACGCGGTCACCGGAGTGCATCTTGGCGATGTCCTCAAATTGGCTCTGGGAGAAAGTTGCGTGGCCGGTGAGTTTGACCTCGCCGACGTGGGCCGGTTCTCCGGCGCTGATGTGGATGAGAATATTGACCTGCTGGTCGGCTGGGTTGGAAGTACTTTCAGCGGTGACGCGCGCGCGATAATAGCCATTCTCTTGCATCAGTTGGCGGATGTTTCGGAGGGCGAGCTCGAGTTTGTCCTGAGTATGAAGCTCGCCGAGTTGGAGCTTGGTGGCGTTGACGACCTGGTTGGCGTTGGGGTGGGCAGGAGCCCCTTCCACGTCGATGGCTCCAACAAAGAAGTTGAGCGAGGTGGCGAAAGTGAGCCGCACGCCCGGGCCGGAAGGCTCGGCTTCGGCCTGGATATCGGCAAAGCGCCCAGTGGCGAAGAGAACGCGGATGCTTTCGCGGACCTGATCGCGGTCGAGCGGCTGTCCGGCTTTCTGCGGGAGGATTTGTAGCAAGTGGTCGGAATCCGGCACGCCGGGCAGCTCGATGGATTGGACGGTGCGTCCGACGTAAGCAGACATCGTGTCGAGAGCCGAGGAAGACTGCGCGGTTTGCGGCTCCTTTGACAATTCCGGCGATTGCGAAGAAGCGGATGAGGGCGATCCGGCCCGGGCAGCTGGGCCGAGCGAAGCGATGATCACCATCACAAATGAGGCGTACCGTCTCAGCAAAAAATGTCCTTGGGCCTGTTGCTTACATTCGATGAAGCGCGGAAGGCCGGTGTTGTCTGCATCCTGGCGGCTAAAGCAGTCCAGACACTTATAATAAAGGTTTTGCTGGTGAAAGCTGGTGACCTCTTTGAGGCAGGGTGCGGATAAGGAAAAGTTCGAGGACCGGTACTCGCGGCAGATTCTGTTTCGCGGAATCGGCGGTGACGGCCAGCGGCGCCTGGCGGCGGGACGAGTGGCGATTGTGGGATGCGGCGCGACCGGCTCGGTGCTGGCGTCATTACTGGCGCGCGCGGGCGTGGGAACATTGCGGATTATCGACCGCGATTACGTGGAGGCCAGCAATCTGCAGCGCCAGTCGCTGTTCGACGAAAAGGATGCGGCCGAATCGTTGCCCAAAGCGATCGCGGCGGCACGAAAGATTTCCGCTTTTAATTCGGAGATCGTGGTCGAGGCACGAGTCGAGGATCTGGTCCCCGGGAATATTAATGTGTTACTTGATGGTATGGATGTAATCCTCGATGGCACCGATAATTTTGAGACGCGCTATCTGGTGAATGATTATGCAGTAAAGAACTCCACATCGTGGATCTATGCGGCGGCTGTGGGCAGTTATGGTGTGACGCTGAATGTGTTGCCGGGCAAGACTGCATGCCTGGCGTGCATTTTTCCAGATACTCCAAGCGGGATGGTGGAGACGTGCGAAACCTCTGGAATTTTGAACACGGCGGTGAACCTGGCGGCCTCGATTGCTGCGACGGAGGCGGTGAAGTTGCTCGTCGGGGGCACAGCTGCGGAACAGCTTAGGAAAACGCTGTGGTCGTTTGACGTCTGGAAGAACGAGCATGCAGAAATTGCTGCGGCGCATCCCCGGCCGGGCTGCCGGGCGTGCGGAGAACGGGATTTCGTGCATTTGGCGGGCCATGGCCGCCCGCATATCACGATGTGCGGACGTAACTCAGTGCAGATTCACGAGCACGCCCGGCCGATTGATTTTGCCGAGATGCAAAGGAGGTTGGAGGCGCACGGCGTGGTTCGGCACAACGAGTTTGTGCTGAAGTTCTGGCGTGAGCCCTATGAGATGACGCTGTTTCCCGATGGACGCGCAATTATTAAGGGAACAACGGAAACCGGGGTGGCGCGCAGTCTGTATGCACGGTATGTGGGGAGTTGAATGGCGCGGCAGTTCTTTGCCTGTTTGTGCATCAGGCCTTAGGTTCCTTCCGGATCAACAGGGCAAGCCTCGGAAACAGGAAGTGGCCGCCGGCGTCGTCGATCACATTTACCTGACAGGTATAAAAACCAGGTTTGAGCGATGACAGGGGCACGTCCAGTTGGAAAACCGCGGCCTTGCGCTCGCGCGCGTTTAATTCGGTCAACTCGACCAACGAACTCTCGTATGCCTTGGCTTTGCCCTGAAAGAAAGCGACATTCGTCAAAAGCCGTATGCCAGGTTTTTGTGCTCCTTCTCCGGCAGAAGCCACGGCCGCGTGCTGCGCCGGGTCGTACACCTCGTAATAAACAAAAAGATGCTGCGAGGCTGAGAAGACATGTGTGATGCTCGGGATGATCTCCGATCCGTCGTGAACCAACGGGTTCGGATTGGCGGTCTTCTTGGCCGGTTGAATCTGGCTGGCCAGCACGACCGAACTCATCTTCAGCGGCTGCGCTTTCAAGTCCGGGACCTCGATGTCGGTCTCGAATGATCCCATGAGCCCGGTCTGATTCTCGCGCACGACGAATTTCAAATGATATTTGCCGCTCAGCAGGCTCATCCCGGTGTCATACTGCACATTCTTCTTGTGAACGTCTTTTGTAGTGTTGACGGCAAGCTTGACGGTATCGCGGAACCTGTTTAGAGGATGGTGTTCGTTGTCGAGCACCATCCCGATCACATCCAAGGTCGCCTTGTCGAGGTCGCTGGAGCGCACGAATGGAATCTGCGATCCCGGCACCACCAGCGAGATGGCAACGAAGAACTTGTTGCCATCCAGACGAAAATAGGCGACGCCTAAATAGAGCGGCAAATCTGTAGCCGGCAGCTCGGAAGCCAGCTCCTCTTCAAGCTGGCGCTCCTTGTCGTCCTGGGTGGCATGCTTGAAATCTGCGGGCGCGTAGTAACCGCGGCGATAATCGATCTTCACTCCGGGAACGTTGCTCTTCACGACGATGCGGCGGTAATGCCCGTCCCGCGCGGGGTTTGTGCTGTGATAGCCGAGCAGGTAATAGGTCGAGGTATCCTGCTGCACTCCCTTGAAGATCTTGGTGAAGTCGTTGTCGTCGAGAAAAGCGCGGCCTCCGGTATCGCTGGCCAGGGTCACGAGCGTTTCCTGAGTAGTGAAGTTGGAATTGAGGGCGTTGAGCGTCGACTGTCCGGAGTAGGCGGAAACCCCGCGGAGGCTGGCGCTCTGCGCCTCCCCGCCCGCCACCAGCGCCTGCAGGCCACGCATATCCATGGTGTAAATCGCCAGGTTCGAACGCACGGCTTCATTCACCGCCGCGCGCAATTCCGATTGATTCTCAATACCGGTGCGGTCCATGCCGCTGGAGAAATAAATCAGTGATTTCTTCTGCTGAATGTGGGAAAGCTTTGCCGCCACTGATCGTAGAGCTTCTAGGCGGCGGTCGGTGTTGAAGATGTTGTATTCCGTATCATCGGCGGTAAAGGGCTGGCCTGTGTCGGGCGTGCCTTCGGTCGTCCCTGTGGTGCCTTCTTCGAAGCCCTGGCCACCGCCCGAGCTGAATGCGTCCAATTGCTTTTTCAGCAGCGCGCGGTCAGTCGTGAAGTCCTGATTTACCAGCAGCGAGCTTCCCAGAGAAACAATCGAGACCAAATCCGCTGGCGCCATTTGCGTATCGACGTAGTGTTCGGCTGAGGTAACTGCGTGGTCGATTTCGTCTGGTTCCATGGCGGAGAGATCAAAAAACAAGACGATCAGACGCCGGTCTTTGAACTGGGCCGCCGAATTCGAGAGTGAAACAGCCGGACTGGGTTGCACCGGTGCGGTTCCCGGCAGCGGTTTCACCTGAGCCACATCCTGTGCTGGGACGGCATCCACGTTTTCCACGTCAAAGGAAACAATTTTCTGTGGCTTGTTATCTTCGAGAACGGTGAAGTTCTCCGGCTTTAATCCCGGCACAAAGTTACCGTTCTTGTCCCGCACCGTCACATTCACCAGCACGAGCTCCGATTCCACGTGAAGCACGTACCCTGACTCCTGCTGCGAAGGCAACGCGGCGCACAGGAGTGCGAGCGTCAGCAGCACTGCAATTGCCCGGTGAACGAATCGGATTGGAATGGATGTCATAACAACTCTTTAGAATCGAAACCGTGCCGTGATCGTGAACTGCCGCATGCCCCCGACTGCCGTTACTCGACCAAAGGTGGGCGAGTTGAGGCTCGTATCAATCGATGAATAGTTAACCATATTGAAAATGTTGGTGGCCTGCGCCCGAAACTCCAGCATCCGTG
>CAWEKM010000003.1:0-243940 GCA_963809605.1 uncultured Acidobacteriaceae bacterium
CGTGTGATGGCGCTGCTGGGTGCGGGCGGGCGGGCCGGTCGCCTCCGCCCCGCTCCCGCGTACCTGCATTGCGGACGACGCAGTCGCGGTGGACCGGCTGCTCGCCCGGGCCTAACCGAAACGTAGTCAACAAGGAGTTCAAATGGCACACTCAACACTGCAAGCAAAGTCGCAACTTACCCACTATCGAACAGCGACTGTCAACGGCCGCAAGGTGTTTTATCGCGAGGCCGGCGATCCGAGTTCTCCCACGATCGTCTTGCTGCATGGACTGCCCACCAGCAGCCAAATGTTTCGCGAACTGATCCCGTTGCTAGCAGCCGACTTTCACCTGATCGCTCCCGATTACATCGGATTTGGCCATTCTGATGCTCCTTCGAGAGATGATTTCGAGTACACGTTTGACGCTGTCACAGCACATGTGCGCGGTCTGCTTGATCAACTCCATCTCACGTCGTACATCCTCTACATGCAGGATTACGGCGGCCCGGTGGGATTCCGCTTGTTTGCTGAGAGCCCAGAGAAAGTAAAGGGATTTATCATTCAGAATGCCAATGCCTACATGGAAGGTGTAGGAGACGCTCCCAAGAAGGTGCTGATGCCGCTGTGGGAGAAGCGCACGCCTAAGACCGAGAAGCCCGCGCGAGAGTTTGTCAGTCTGGAAGGCACGAAGTTCCATTGGTTAGTGGGCGCAAAGGATCCCGAGGCTGTCAATCCGGACAACTGGGTACTCGATCAAGCATTACTCGATCGTCCTGGGGTGCAGGACTACCAGGTTGATCTGCTAGAGAACTACAAATCCAACATCTCACTCTATCCCGAGTGGCAGGCTGCTTTCCGCGCGCACAAGCCCCGAACACTGATTACCTGGGGCAAGAAGGATCCGTTCTTCGTGCCGCCCGGAGCCGAGGCGTACCTGCGTGATCTGCCAGAAGCCAAGCTCGTTTGGCTGGATGCCGGGCACTTTGTACTCGACGAGAACGTGCATACTGTGGCGAACGAAATTAAAGCTGTCTTCGGTCGCTAACTATCTCGTTTTGCCATTCCTCAGCGCGCGTTGAGAGTAGTTAGCTGCGTGATGCTGAATATAACATCGCTGTCGTATCCGGGCACGAAAGGAATGTATGCCACGGTTCAAAGACAAACGTGTGCTCGTGACAGGCTCCGGAAGAGGGATCGGTGCAGCAATCGCACGCCGATTTGCACTCGAAGGCGCCCGCGTGTATCTCACGGCTCGGAGCCACGAGGAGCTTTCCTCTACCTGCAATGAGCTGCGATCGCTCACCTCAGAAGTTGAATTTGCCTCTCTTGACCTGACAGAACCTGATGCACCTGCGAAGCTTGCTACCTATGTGGAGCAATTGTGGGGAGGTATCGACATTCTCGTCACCAATGCTGGCGCTGCGCCACAAGGTGGTTTCCTCGAACTGAAGGACGAGGACTGGGCAGCAGGGTTCGGGCTGAAGCTCTTCGCGAATCTCCGAGTCATCAAGAACGCCTGGCCTATGTTGAAGGCTGCAAAAGGGCACCTGGTGATGATTGGCGGAGGCACGGCGCGGTCACCGGAGCGCAATCTCTCCCTGATATCCGCTGTGAACGGCGGCATCGCGACCCTGTCAAAGTCGATTGCCGAGCAGGGACTTGAGGATTGCATTCATGTCAACCTGGTTCAGCCGGGCACGATCCAGACCTCGCGCCGTAGAAAAATGATGGAGAGGCTTGCCGCCCAAGAGGGCATTGGCTATAGCCAGTATCTTCTTGACTCGACCCGGCGTTTGAAGATTTCTCGTCTCGGCGAACCAGCCGACGTTGCGGAAGCCGTCGCCTTTCTAGCAACAGAAGAAGCGAGATGGATTCATGGAGCCATCATCGATATCGATGGTGGGCAGAACAAAAGTGTTTGAAACGCAGGGTTCCTTGATGCCAGTCGTGTGTTCGCATCGGTTGTTCTGCGGAGGATGCGGAAAATGAGCGAGACGCGCGAGGAACTCACTGCAGCAGCCGAGGCTGTATCGCCTCAACCCTCCACTTCTTCGGACTCGGACATTGCTTTTCGCCATGATCTGGCCTTTCCCAAATTGAGCGAGGAAATGCTTGAAAGACTCGGGGCCTACGGGCAGGAAGAGACTGTCCCGAAAGGCACTTGTCTGTATATGTATGGCGATCGGGACACAGACATGTTTGTGGTCCTCGCAGGGGAGATTGAAAGCCGACTTCCAGTGAAAGGAGGAGGCTCAAAACGTTTCCGCTCTTTGCGTGCGGGGGAATTCACGGGCGAGCTAAACGTCTTGAACACGCAGAGATCCGTTGCCGAAGCACGAACGGCATCGACGAGCCGACTGTTGCGAGTCTCTCGAATGAACTTGCGCACGTTGATGCGTGCTGAGGGCGATCTCGCGAACATTATCGTTTCAGCTTGCATATGGCGTCGCATCGGCATGATCAGCGATCCATCTACGGGAGTCGTACTTCGGGGATGCGAAGCCGATCCGGATCTATTAAGCCTCCGTCGCTTTTTGGTTCGCAACTACTATCCGCACCGGATAGAGGAGTTGCCAACAAACGATGAACCTGGCAACGGCCTTGCTGCTACGAAGATGCCAGAAGTTGAGCTGCTGGATGGTCGCGTCCTAGTTCGGCCTGCCATCTGCGATCTCGCTGACGAACTAGGCATTACCGAAATTCCTGAGCCTCATACGATCTATGACGTTGCTGTTATCGGAGCAGGCCCTGCAGGTCTTGCCGCCGCGGTGTACGCAGCTTCTGAGGGTCTATCCACGATTGTCATCGAAGGAAATGCCCCTGGAGGGCAGGCCGGGACCAGTTCGAAAATTGAGAACTACCTCGGTTTTCCGAGTGGCGTTTCGGGGGCACAGCTGGCGAGCCGCGGCCATCTGCAGGCGCTCAAGTTCGGAGTTCGCTTCGCAATCTCGCGCGACGTTGTGAGCACAGCGCAAGCGAACGGCCTGCATCGGCTGATCCTTGCTGGCGGTGTGGCTGTTTGCGCACGCTCTGTAGTGATCGCAAGTGGAGCGCGCTACAGACGACTCAATGTGAAGAACCATGAGCATTTCGAAAACAAGGGGCTCTACTATGCCGCGACCGCAATGGAATCTTTGCTTTGCCGAGACCGGGAGATCATCGTTGTAGGAGGAGGAAACTCAGCCGGGCAAGCCTCGGTCTTCCTTTCGGGAATTGCGAAACATGTACGCCACATCATTCGCGGTCCATCTCTAGAAAGCTCCATGTCGCAATATTTGATCTCGCGAGTCGAACGCTCTCCGCACATCACTCTCGATACAGATACCGAAATCACCGGGCTCGACGGAAAGGCGGCTCTTGAGTTCGTCACGTGGACGAATCGGAGAACTGGCGTATCTGTACGAAAACCAATTTCCAGTGTCTTCGTCATGATCGGCGCGGAGCCAAACTCCGGTTGGGCATACGGCACCGTCAAGCTCGATGACAAGGGATTTGTTCTCACCGGTGGCGAATGGGGGTTTGAAGCCTCACCGTACGCGACGAGTGTTCCCGGTGTCTACGCAGTCGGCGACGTGAGGGCCGCTTCTGTGAAACGTGTTGCATCTGCTGTTGGAGAGGGCTCCGTGGTCGTCTCGGACATTCATCGGTATCTTGCTCAGAACCGCGTCGAATTCCCAGAGCAGGCGAGAGTTACCTGACAGGTGCCAGCGAGTCCCTTCCGGATTCTGCAAACCATGTCGAGGAAGGAATGGCTGACCCTCGCGCCATGGTAGATGAAGTTATGGCAAAGGAGAATGCAATGATGACACAGTCGATACAGTACGAAATTTCTATGCGGCAATCGCAGCAGGTGACACCGGGAAGATGGTTAGCCTGATGACTCCAGACATCGAGTGGATCTCAGTGGTTGATTTCAATATTAAGGACAGAGGTCCCGAGGAGGTTATGAAAAAAGTGTTCGTTCCACTCATGCAGGAGTGGGAGAGCTTCTCACCAGATCCTTCGGAATTTCTTATTGACGGCTCGACGGTGGTGTCACTGGGCCGCTTCGCTTGCGTACACCGTGCCACGCACAAACGTGCCGACGTTGCATACGCGCATGTATGGGATATCCAGGACGGAAAAATCAAACGCCACCGTCAATACATCGATACCCTGGCGCTTGAACAAGCTAGACGCCCCTAGCGCTGCCGGAGCATCTTCATCGCGCAACACGCTTCTCTTACTGGATACTTCCGGCAAGAGGTGGTCGCAAAAGGAACATCGTAATGAACTGGATAGCAAACTACGTTCTTGCCACAGCCCTTCTCGCAGGCACCGCACAAGCCGAGCCACTTCCATCGACCAACGCTACGACGACCTATCATCGCGTGCTTGTCGACGGCGTCGGGATTTTCTACCGAGAAGCCGGCCCTGAGAGCGCCCCAACCATCGTGCTCTTTCATGGCTTCCCGTCGTCTTCGCGTGAGTTTGACATGCTCATTCCCTTGCTCGCGACAAAATATCATCTGATCGCTCCGGATTATCCCGGATTCGGTTTGAGCGACGCGCCCTCGCCGTCCGCCTACACTTACACGTTCGATCATCTTGCCCAGACGATGAGTGATTTTCTGGAGAAGCTCAACGTCACGCAGTACACCATGTACCTTCACGATTACGGCGCACCAATCGGCTTTCGCATCATTCTGGCGCATCCCGATAAACTACATGCGCTCATCATTCAAAACGGCAACATCTACAAGGCGGGCCTTGGAGCCAAATGGACAAGGATCGCGGAGTACTGGGCTGATCCGAAGGCGCATCCTGAGGTGCTGAATGCGTTTCTTTCCTTCGAGGCCACCAAAGATCGGCATCTAGCCGGCACGTCTCATCCCGAGCGCTACAATCCCGATACTTGGAACAGCGAGTATACCGATCTGTCGCGACCCGGTCAGCCCGAGATCCAGGGAGACCTGCTCTACGATTACCGCAACAACGTCGCGTCTTATCCGCAATGGGAGGCGTGGCTCCGCAAACACCAGCCTCCCACCCTCGTGGCATGGGGCGAGCACGACCCTTCCTTCATCGCGGCCGGTGCAGAAGCCTTCAAGCAGGATCTACCGCATGCGGAAATCCACCTACTCGACGCCGGGCACTTCGCACTGGACGAAAAGACTGACGAGATTGCGGACCTGATCCTGCAGTTCATGGCCAAACACCCTGAATGATGGCCGGGGGCACGAGCATCGCATACCGCATAGAACGCAGCCGCACGGTTCATGCAAAACAAGATCACAGATAGACCATGGAGCGGGAACTTGAACTGGTAGGCCTCGCCTCTGGCGAAAGAGGCTCGCGATTTCGTCAACCATCACTCGCCCGAGCCGCAAAAAGATGTCCGGCCTCGTTCACATCAATCGTTAATGAAGTGAAAGTAACGACAACCTTAGGAGAATCACGATGAGCGACTTTACATTCTTGTATCGCGGACGAGACACCAATGCATCACCCGAACAAATGCAAAAGACCATGGAGAAATGGCGTGCCTGGTTTAAGCAACTTGGGGAGGAGGGTCACCTCAAGGACATCGGACACCCTTTGCAAAACACAGGTAAGGTGGTCAAGGGCAAACAGAAGGCTGTGACCGACGGACCGTTTGCCGAGGCCAAGGACGTGGTCGGAGGCTTCACATTGATCCAAGCTCGGGATTTGGAGCATGCCGTAGAACTCTCCAAGGGCTGCCCGATTCTCGAAATCGGCGGCTCGGTCGAAGTTCGTCCAATCCAAGTCCTGAACATGTAATGGAACTCACCGACCATCTCTTTCGGCACGAGGCCGGCCGCATGGTCGCGGTGTTAACGCGCCTCTTTGGAGTCCACAACCTGGCGCTCGCAGAAGACGTTGTTCAAGATGCCTTTTGTCGAGCGCTGGAAGTGTGGTCATTCCGAGGCGTGCCGGAGAATCCTGCTGCTTGGTTGATGGCTGCTGCCAAGAATCGCGCACTCGACGTATTACGCCGCGAACGAACTGCGCGAAACTATGAGCCGGAGCTAAGTAGATTTCTCCAGAGCGAGTGGACACTCGCACCCGTTGTAGAAGAAATGTTTACCGACAACGCAATCAAAGATGACCAACTTCGGATGATGTTCTCCTGTTGCCATCCTCGCATGCCCGAGGAAGCGCAGGTCATGCTCATCCTTCATATCTTGTGCGGTTTTGGCATTGACGAGGTCGCTAGCGCCTTTGTGACCACGTACACGGCGGTGGAGAAACGGATCCCGAGGGCTAAGAAAGTCCTGGCCGGGTCCAATCGACTCTTCGATACACAGGCTCCGTCCGACTTCTCGACGCGCCTGCCCGCGGTTCACAGGGCTCTCTATCTGCTGTTCAATGAGGGCTATCATGGCGCATCGGCCGAGTTTGCAGTTCGCGGAGAACTTTGTCAGGAGGCGATGCGACTTGCGGCTTTGCTCTTGGACCACCCGCTGGGCGCAACTTCCGTTACATACGCTCTATCCGCGCTTATGTGCCTTAACAAGGCGAGATTGCCGGGGCGTCTCAATGCTTCAGGAAAATTGAATTCCTTTGGCGAACAGGATCGATCCTTGTGGGATCAGAAGCTGGTAAACGAGGGGCTGCAGCTTCTGGATCTTTCCGCCAAGGGTTCAAAACTCAGCGAATACCATTTGGAAGCGGCAATAGCCGCCATCCATGCCACCGCTCCGAGCGTACAAGCGACAAACTGGAAGGAAATCGTATCGCTCTACGACACCTTAATGTCTCTTCGCCCCAATCCGATTGTGGCGCTCAACCGGGCAATCGCGGTTGGGCAGCGTGACGGAGCTGAGCGCGGCTTGACGCAACTGCGAGCGATTGCTGACGCAGAGCGCCTTACGAAATACCCGTTTTATCACGCGGCCTTCGGCGAATTTGAGCTGCGGGGTGGTCGGCCCCACGTCGCACGTGAACACTTTTCTACAGCCCTCGCGCTCAGTCGAAACGCTACCGAGCGACAATTCTTCCGTCAGCGCATCGAGGGTTGCGATCACGGAGTTTAAATCGCGACCTGTTGGCTGTTCCGCTCGGTCGCTAGAGATCTCCCGCGGTGGCGCTTTTTGATTTGAGCAGTTTTACGCATACAGCGCCAGGCTGCTGCTGTTGGCATGCTCCTGCGCTTTCTTCCGACTCGGCGTCCTTGCCTTTGAGGTATGCGAGTGTCACGTCCAGCGACTCGTGTCCGAGCCGGATGCGGGTCGTTACGCAGGGCCACTCCACTTAGATTCCGGGACCTACCCGTGGAGACAAACGCGTTTATCATTACTGAGACACTTGGCCGCCGTTGAGGAGGTCTCTCATGAAGCGCATTCGACAAATCGTTGTTGCATTGGTGGGACTTTTCTATGTCTGCCTGCTCTATCCGTTGTGCACTGAGTTATGGCATAGCAAGTGGCTGCTCGAAATGCACGACAACGAATGCGAGCCAATGTTCATCACGTTTCTCGTCGTTCTAGGAGTGTTTCTGCTGTTAGCTGTCCGAAAACCTGTAGAATACCGACTCGTGATTGCTTTCGCGGCGTGGCACGCCATCGCACATTCTACGACCATGCTCATCCAGTCAGCCGAAACTTCCATGCACAGGGTTCCACGCGGCTACGACGATGTGATCCTGTTCGGAGTGATAGGAGTAGCGCTGCTGCTAAGCGTACCACCGAAAGAAAAGACAATGGCTGTCGCAGAGTCTCGCTGATCAACACCAGATTTGTATTGGGAAGTCGGCATGACGACCGGAATCCAAAAGCCGAGGCCGGGAGAGGATACGGTGCTCAGGGCGATACTGGCGAGACATCGCCGGCTCTCTCGGCAATCGGCCGGGCATATCGCACCAAGGACAGCAGAAATTTCCCTGGCTCCTCGGTCATGGGCAAATGTGCAGAGTTCTCGAACCAAACGAATTGCCTGGATGGCGCTTTCACGCTTGCGAACCACTCGGCTGCAACTTGAGAATTGACATTAATGTCATAGCGGCCGGCAAAGATAATCACTGGGCAATCCAGCTCCTTGATCCCACTCAGATCCAGGCTAAGAACCTGCGCCAGCAGGTAATGCTCTGAGAACTCGTTTCCCTCCCAGATGCGCGGAATTTCTTCGTCGCTATAGTCGGGCGACAGCTTTGAAAGATCGCTTTCGGCAGAGTTGCCGGTTCGGTGCGCCATTACACCGCCGTAAAAGTCGAGCCATTTACGCTCCGTGTAGATGTCTTTCAGCAGGGAGGGATGACCAGGTGCAAAGTAGGGAGCAATTGCCTCCAACTGCCGTACTGCTTCCGAATTTCCTGCGCGGCGGGCTGCATCGACCGTGTACGCCCATCCGCGGCGTTCGCTCTCCGGCCCGTTCGTGAGCTGCCCTACGCCGATGTAGGCATGGAGCCAGTCGGGATGATGCTTTGCAACTTCGAGTCCCGGATAACTGCCCCACGAGTGACCAAGGACGAAGATCTTTTGCTTGCCTAGGTCTTTCCGCACCCAACTGATCATCTCTTCTGTGTCGGCCACCATGCGTTCAAGGGTCAGGGTTGGAGCGACTGACTTTGGGTCATTTATCAGGTACGTCTTGCCGGCGCCGCGCTGGTCCCATTGCACGACAGTGAAGTACTCTTCCCAACCACGGCTGAACCACCAGCTCATTGGTATAGAAACGTACCCGGGCCCTCCGTGAATAAACAGCAGGACCGGATTGCGCTTGTCAGTTCCGCGGATCGAAACAAACTGCTCAATCCCCCCGATGCGAACCTTTTCTAGACGTTCTACGCCGTTGGGCGTCACGATCTTACGAGCATTGGCAATGATGGGGGTAGAATCGGGACGATGCGAGTCTGGTGAACCGTGGTCTGCTCCCGAGCTCGCAACAGAAAGCGTTAGGAGCACAAGCGTGATCTTACGTGCGACCGAAGTGTGGGGATTCATCAGTTCGAAATTTAGCAATTTTTCGACGTCGCATCAATGAGGAGAGTTTGGATTTTGGAATTACCAAGTATCAGTGCTGGTCCGCGGTCCGTATCGTCGGCCACACGGAAGTTGGCCAGAAAAATCGAACTTAAGAAACTTGCCCGGATTTGTGCCGACAAGTCGGCTTCTTGTCACCAATCGCACAACTGACGACACCCTTGGAGATGCGAAGAAAGGTTTTCGACCTTACGCCTCTCTTAGAAGCTCGGTACGGTACTTGGGGGCGAGCGCTTTCACTTTCTCGATGAATGCCGCTTGTTCCTTTTCAGAGAGTTTGGGCGGGGGTGTGGTGCGAGTGGAGACCGGAACTCCCACCTCCAAAAAGAATTTCTCCTGCCCGGCAGGAGAGCAAATACAGAGCATGCGTACGGCCTCACCAGAAGCGTTGTGAAACTGATGAGGAGCGTTGGCAGGGATGTTCAGGCTTTCGCCGGCGCGGACGGCCGACTTCTTGCCCCGGAACGTGGCTTCCATCTGGCCTTCGAGGAGGATGAAGGTCTCCTCGAAGTCATGCCGGTGCGGGGGCGGACCGCCGCCCGGCGGGATGTGCATGTCGATGACGCAGAAGCGTCCGGCAGTCTGCTCGCCGGTCACGGTGATGGTGTAAGTATCTCCAACCAGTCCAATGTGAGGGAGGTTGTCGGGTTCAGCGACGGTGAGGCTGCGTTTTGGATCGTCCGCAGGGATGAGTGACACAGCAGATGACATTTCGTTCTCCTCAAGGTTCTGTTTTGGGTGTTTGATGCCGATTACGATTTCCACAGTGCAGCCGTTTCTGCGGCGAAGTCCTCGTAGCTGCGCGGCGCGTGGCTGGCAAGCTGAAGTGATCGCATTAGAGCACATACCCTGAGGGGGCTGTGCGTCCGTTCGGCCCCCGAAACGGGCTGGGGGGATTACTCCCCACAAGTCGGCCAGCGGATATCAATTTCTGCGCCTGTTCCTCACGACGGCGCATCCGGCTCCAGGCCGATGTGATCATTGACCGCATCGTGAAAACGCTGCTTGCACCCGAGGTATCGCTCCGTCGTCTGAATTGAAACGTGGCCGAGCAGGAACTGAATCTGATCTAGTTCACCTCCTGCCTGATGACACAATCGCGCACACGTCCTTCTCAAATCGTGCGGCGCCACCGATGGCAGGCCACAGCTTTTCGCATTTGCTTTCACGATTGCCCAGATGACCTTGGGTGTAAAGCCGTGTCCCCAAATTCTGCCTGCTTTGTTGATAGACCGTAGCAACGGACCTGAGGTGATGCCGGCACCGACAGTCCAGCTGTCAACCGCCTCCTTCACCCACTGCGGAACGGGGATCGTTCGGATGTGGCCACCTTTCCCTCTCAGGTCAGCGATGACCCAATGGCCTTCCCGAAGCTGAAGATCTTCTAACCGTAAGGTTGTAACCTCAGCTCTCCGGAGGCCGCAGCCGATGAGAAGCGAGAGCAAAGCTCGATTTCGTCGGCTGCGAAGAGTGCAGGCTGTCTCAGCACCGAGTAACTTCTTGCCCTCCTCGGCCGTCAGCCAATTCCCGACACGCACTCCCAGTCGCCTGACGCCCTTCACACGCCGAATGCCTGCCGCAAGATCCGGGCTAAGAAGTCCGCAATCGGATGCTTCATATGCCAGCCGGCGTATCGCCGCCAATCTCAGGTTAATCGTCGACGGCGCGTACGGGTGCTGTTCGAGTGCGATGCGGTACCGTGTGACCACGCTCCTGTTGAAGGCTAGCCTGGGCTCCGAACAGTACCAGTCGATGAATTCACGAATGGCATGGTCGTACGAGCGCTTTGAACTCGAAGACGTGAGACTGTTCAAGACCGCAGATTTCGATTGTTCTAGATCGGGTAACTTGAGAACCGTTTTCGGGACTCGTTTGCGTTTGCTCTTCGCCATTGGAAGCGGCCTCCGCTGCCGCGGCGAAAAGCATGATCCCGTCCCCGATCTTCTAACCAGTAGCGCGTTTCCCAGTACTGGAGATCGAAGATGTGAAGGAGTGAAGCGCGGTGGAAACGCATTTTGTGCAATCCGACTGGAGGAGGCTCCATGAAGGACTTGACGATCGCTTTGGAAACCGTCCCGGAGTACTGGCCCAACCGGCCGCCGCCCTAGGTCGAGTCGAGGTGAGCGCGGTGCGACAATTTCGCCCCCGCCCCCCTTGAAATTTCTCGAAATTTCCCTAAATCTGTCGAATGGGCCACATCTCATCCGTCATACTTTCAGGAGCGCAAAGGCGCTCACAATTGTTCCTCAAGGAGAAAGGGTGATGCAATTCGCTTTGCTGATCTTCGAATCGCCGGAAGCTTTTGCGGCACGGAATGCGGACGAAAATGATCCCTATCTTGGTGCGTGGCGGGCCTACCACAAGGCAATAGTAGAAGCCGGCATCTTCGTTGGTGGCAGTCCACTGCAACCCCCGGAAACTGGGACCACGGTACGACTGAAGGATGGGAAGCGGCGTGTACAGGATGGCCCCTTCGCGGACACTAAGGAGCAACTGGGGGGATTCACGATCCTGGAACTCCCCTCGCTTGACGCGGCGCTCGAATGGGCGGCGCGCTGCCCGGCCGCCTCGATCGGTGCGGTGGAGGTCCGACCCGTTTCGCCGGAATACCTGCGTCGAGTCACGGGATGAGTGGAAGCGAGCAAGAGAGCACTCACCGAGCTGTCGAGCGTGTGGCTCGCGAGTCCTACGGTCGACTGGTTGCGTACCTTTCCTCGAATACGCGGGACGTGGGGAGCGCGGAGGATGCCCTCAGTAATGCGCTGGTGGCAGCGCTCGAAACTTGGCCGCGAGATGGCGTGCCACAAAATCCGGAGGCGTGGCTGCTGACGACGGCGCGCCGCTCTTTTATCGATCTTGTGCGTCATCGGCAAGTAGCCGAGGCCAGCGAGCCCACGCTCGCGCTCCTCAGAGAGGAGTCCAAGGAGCCCAACATGACTTTGTCGCCGGGATTTCCAGATGAACGATTGAAACTCTTGTTTGTGTGCGCCCATCCGGCAATTGATCCGGCGATGCACACGCCGCTCATGCTCCAGACCGTTCTCGGCCTGGATGCCGTACGCATTGCTAATGCCTTTCTGGTTTCACCGACGACGATGGGGCAGCGCTTGGTGCGGGCCAAGACGAAGATCCGCGACGGCGGCATTCGTTTTGAAATCCCTCAGGAGCGTGACTTACCGCAGCGGCTTGACGCGGTGCTGGAGGCGATTTACGCCGCCTTCGGCATTGGATGGGACGACATGGCCGGTGTCGACCAACGTGGCCGAGATCTCGCTGAGGAGGCGATCTGGCTTGCAAGAGTGCTTCTGCTGTTGATGCCAGGCGAAGCTGAGGTTCTCGGTCTGCTGGCTCTGATGCTCCACTGCGAAGCCCGCCGGGCGGCCCGTCGGGGGCCGGACGGCCGCTACATTCCTCTCTCCGAGCAGGATTGGCAGAAGTGGTCTCTGCCCTTAATTGAAGAGGCGGAACGGCATCTCGCCGAAGCGTCGAGTCGCGGTCGCACCGGCCGGTTTCAACTCGAAGCTGCGATTCAGTCGGTACACGCCGAGCGGGCGCGCAGCGGCGGGGTTCAGTGGAATGCGATCATGATGTTCTATGAACAGCTCATTCGGATATCGCCGACGCTCGGCACGCGAACTGGATACGCCGCGGCCGTAGCCGAAGCAAAGGGATCCGAAGCAGGGCTGGCAGCGTTGGATGGGATCGACGCGGATAATATCTCCGCCTATCAGCCCTACTGGGCGGTTCGCGCTCACCTATTGCAACAGCTAGGGAAAACACCGGAGGCCTTGGACGCCTTCGACCGGGCGATTGGCCTGACGGAGGACCCCGCTGTGAGACAGTTCCTTCTCCAAAGGCGAGGCTAATTCTTCCTATTTTCCTTCGTCCGCTTCCCAATCCCATTCCTCGCCATTGGCGGGTGCACTTTCGCGATCACGGAAGACGCAGTTCGAAATGCCTCGACCGTAACTCCTATTGCCCTTCGGCGAGTGTTCGTGGCACGCCAGAGAGCATAGACAAGCCGGCGAAGGGTAGGCCTTACGGCAACGATGCGCACTCCCCGAGGCAGCGGATCGCGGCCGAGGCGAGGAATCACGCATACGCCGAGTCCGGCGGCGACAAGCGCGAGCTGCGTCGCATGTTCGCAAGCGGTATGGGCGATCACCGGTTCATGACCCCGCGACCGGAGTGTGTGAACCAGCCATTGATCGCACCATCGGGCGGGGAGGTGCAGGTCACTCTGAAGAGATCCTGTTTGTCCCCATGTGATCCACGGATCGGACCGTAAATCGTCCAGGTCGATCATCCCGCGTCTCGCCAATGGGTGGCGCGGATGCAGGGCGATATCGGCTATGTCATCGAGCAGCGGTGCTTTGGAGAGGCCCTCAAGCTGCGGCAGTGGAGCGTTTTCCCAATCCTGGGCGATGACCAGATCGATGTCGCCGTGCAGGAGAAGCGGGATCGACTCGGGAGGATCCTCTTCGGTCAGCACTACCTGCAACTGAGGACAAAGGCTGCGGAGGTTCTGCAATGCCAGTGGCGCGAGACCGCGGGCTGCCGTGGGAAACGCGGCCACGGTAATACGCCCAAACACTCTATTACGCCGCGCGTCGAACTCGGCCTCGGCGCTCTCCATCTCTAACAGCATCCGCTGCGTGTGTACTACCAGCGCTGCCGCAGCATCCGTGAGACGCACGCTTCGCCCATTTCGTTCAAGGAGCGATTGCCCGAGTTCGCTTTCGAGTTTCGCAATCTGTTGCGACACGGCAGAGTTCGTCACATGCAGGGCAGTCGCCGCGGCATTAACAGATCCGCGCGCCGCAACAGCGTGGAGGATACGCAGGCGCTCAAAATTTAACATTTAGATATTCTAAACTAAATAGTCAAGAACAAATCACTTGTGCTTAATAGTCATTGGCGCAATTATGCAGGCAGGTCGCATTCAAATAGGACCAAACCAGAGAACGCATGAGAGGCAGTCCTTTATGACTATTTCTCAACCTAAGCCGCGCGAACTCGCAACCAGGCAGCGCCGCGAGCATGTGGTCAAGCTTGCGCTGGCATTCGCAGCGATCTACTTGTTATGGGGATCGACGTATCTGGCGATCCGCTACTCGGTGGAGACAATTCCACCGCTGGTGACCGCAGCAATCCGTTTCTTGGTCGCCGGTAGCATTCTGTTCGCGTGGGCGTGGATGCGCGGATTTCGTCCCAAGCGCGAACATTGGATTGCCGGGACGATCGCAGGCGCGCTGTTCTTTCTGGTGTCTCACGGCATGCTGTACTGGGCAGAGCAAACCGTAGCTTCAGGAGTAGCAGCGTTATTGATTGCAACGGAGCCGATGTTCATCCTGGTCTTGGGCTGGTTGGCCGGGCAGCAGAAGATCAGCCGACTCAGCCTTTTGGGACTCGGCATCGGCATACTGGGCGTGGGGTTGCTGACAGGAGCGGATCTCGCGATGAAGAACTCGAGTCTCCTCGGACTGGCGGCGGTCCTGTTTGGATCCGTGTCGTGGGCGGCAGCGGTCGTGCTCTCTGCCAAGCTCCATCTGCCAGAGGAACCCCTGGCACGCACGGCGATTCCCTTGCTTTGTGGGACTGTGTTGCTGCTAATCGCGGCAGGGGTCTCGGGGGAACTTCACAGGACCCAGTGGTCGGCTATTTCCCTGCGCTCGGTGCTAGGGCTTGGATATCTGATTATCTTTGGCTCCGTGGTGGCATTCACGGCGTACACCTGGCTGCTGCAACAGTGTCCGCCGACGCTGGTCGCGACGCACGCGTATGCCAATCCCGTAGTCGCGTTGCTACTGGGATGGGTGTTCGCGTCGGAACCGCTGACCGCGCGCGTCGTGTTGGCGTCTCTGACGATTCTTGGAGCCATTGTGCTGATCCGACGAGGAGAACGGACGAATGCAACACCCTCCCCTGTGGTCTCACGGACTGCGGAGGTCAGCCGTGACTCAGGGTGTGATGAATTAGGCCTATCCGAGACGTTTTAATTAGTTAGGAGGGGGCAAATTATTTTCATTTTAGCTGTCGAAATGACCACCCCCTGCTCGTCACCCCTATGGAAGGGGGCTTAACGATCACGCTTTCGCCACGCGAGAGGAAATAGGAGAATATATGACAATCAAAGACAGAGCAGTTATGGTGACCGGGGCCAATCGCGGTATAGGAACGGCGCTGGTCAAGGAAGCCTTGCGGAGAGGTGCGAAGCGGGTCTATGCCGGTACGCGCGGCGCGCTCACGGTAGCGGATGTGCGCGTGACCCCACTCGCGCTCGACGTGACGAATGCTGCTCAGATTCAGCAGGCGGCCAACCAAGTCGACGCTCTCGACGTTCTTATCAACAATGCCGGCATCGCTCTCTATGATGACCTGAGCAATTCAGGCGCCATCGAGCAGAGCCTGGCCGTCAACTTCTTCGGCCCGTTCAATGTGACGCGCGCTTTCCTGCCGCTGCTGCGGCGCTCCAAAGGCGCCATCGTCAATAACCTGTCCTTGATGGCGCTGGCGCCCTTGCCGCTCACACCCTCCTACGCGATCTCCAAGGCGGCCGCCTTCAACATGACGCAGTCCCTGCGGGCGCTGCTGGCAGGCCAGGGCGTGGCAGTACACGGTGTCTTCCTGGGTCCCGTTGACACCGACATGACCCGCGGCTTCGAGATACCAAAGGCCTCGCCTGAATCAGTCGCGGCGGGCATCTTCGATGGATTGGAAAATGGCGAAGAGGATATCTTCCCCGATCCCGCGTCTCAGTCCATCGCCGAGGGCTGGCGCAATGGCGTAGCCAAGGCGTTCGAGCGTCAGTACGCAGGTTTCGTGCCGGAGAGCGCGGCAGCTCTTTAATAACATGGCGGACGTCGTGACAGAACGAGAGGAAGTGGAGGCGAATCAGCTTGCGATCTGGGTTCACAGACACACCGCGGCCCCACAACCAATTTGCGAAAAATGGAGAAAAATGATGACGGATCGAAACTTCACCATGACCTTTACGGTAGACCAAACTCCGCGGGAAGCGTTTGAGGCCATCAAGAATGCTCGTGGATGGTGGTCGGAGGAAATTGAAGGCAGCACCGGCAAACTCGGGGACGAGTTCACGTATCACTACAAAGATGTCCATACTTGCAGAATGAAGTTAGTAGAATTCGTTCCCAACCAGAGAGTCGTGTGGCTCGTTTTGGACAACTACTTCAACTTCACCGAAGACAAAACCGAGTGGAAGGGCACAAAAATCATTTTTGAAGTCTCTAAAAGAGGCGACAAGACTGAAGTCCACTTCACTCACGAGGGTTTGGTGCCCCAATACGAATGTTTCAACGTCTGTTCCAATGCATGGGGTTCCTATATCAACGGTAGTCTGCGGAGCTTGATTGCCACAGGCAAAGGGAAGCCCAACCAGAAAGAAAAAGGGGACCCATCTGTCGAAATCGACTCTCCTCATCCGTCATCCCTATAGAGGCGGCTTAAGCATCTGAAGCTTGGTCACCGAGGAGGTCCACGATGTGTCCATTCTGTTTTGCAACCATGGGATTAGTCGTCGCTGGGGCGGTTTCTACCGGCGGTCTGGCAGCGTTGGCTGTGAAGGTTGCTCGCAAAAAGAGCGCAGCAGAAGAAATCGTCCCGAATCCGAATAACAAGGAGAAATGAAAATGTCGCAGAATAAAGAAAGAGACAAAGAGCACGCGAAAGAGCATCTCGCGATGAAGACGCCCCCGATCGTGTCGCAGCAAGAGTGGGAGACGGCGCGGCAGCAGCTCCTCGTGAAGGAGAAGGCCTTGACCCGCTCCCGGGATGCGCTGGCCGCCGAACGCCGGCGTATGCCTTGGCTGGCGCTCGAGAAAAATTACGAGTTCGACGGACCCAAGGGCAAGGTAAGTCTGATCGATTTGTTCGAGGGTCGCCCTCAGTTGATCGTGTATCGCGCCTTTTTCGATCCCGGGGTGTTTGGCTGGCCCGAACACGCCTGCCGCGGCTGCTCCTTTGGCGCCGACCAGGTCGCCCACCTGGCCCATCTGAACGCTCGCGACACAACCCTCGCCTACGCCTCCCGCGCGCCGCAGGCGGACATCGCGCGCCTGAAAGCGCGGATGGGCTGGGATATGCCCTGGTACACCATCACCGACAGCTTTGGCAAGGATTTCGGCGTCGACGAATGGCACGGTCACAACGTGTTCTTTCGCGATGGCGAGCGGGTGTTCCGCACATATTTCATCAACAATCGCGGCGACGAGGCGATGGGGACCACGTGGAGCTATCTCGACCTCACGCCGCTTGGCCGCCAGGAGACTTGGGAAGACTCGCCGGAGGGTTATCCTCAGACCGCGCCGTACCAGTGGTGGAACTGGCACGACAACTATGACGCTGAGGCCACGCCTAACCCGAAGTGGGTCGATATCACAACCAACCCACGAGAAGCCGCCCGAAAGCGCGCTGCCGAGGAGAAAGCGAGCTAAAGAAGCGCGCCAGGTATAGGCAAGGATTGAGCCATGGTCAGGCTCGCTATCGACACGAAGATTGGAGAACGAATCATGAAGAGAGAAAATTTCACGACCAGCTTTTCGGTAGACCAATCTCCCCAGCAGGTCTTCGATGCCATCAATAATGTTCGGGGATGGTGGTCAGGAGACATCGAGGGCGATACGGACAAACTCGGCGCAGAGTTCACCTACCGATACAAAGATGTGCACCGTTCCAAGCAGAAAATCAGCGAATTAAATCCCGGCAAAAAAGTGATTTGGCACGTGGTCGATAGCCGACTCAGCTTTCGGAAGGAGAATGAGTGGACTGGCACGGACATCGTCTTTGATATTTCTCGGAAAGGGGGTAAAACGGGGGTCCGATTTACGCACGTCGGCCTCGTTCCTGCCTTCCAGTGCTATGGCGACTGCTCCGGTGCATGGGGCATGCTCGTAAACGAGAACCTGCGCAAGCTGATCATCACCGGTAAAGCTCAGCCGGACGCATTCGCATAAATGTAGGTGTTGCCTTGTCCCAGAGAACAGAGCGCCCCCATGCGCTGAAGGTGAGAACGATGACGGACATCACTAGAGATGAACGTGGGGCTCCCTGTGAGCGACCCGCGGATGAAAAGAGGCTGCAATATGCACTACAGAGGCCATTAAGGAGTGGAATGACAGCCAGACTTAACATCTCGATCAAATCGCTATTCCGCCTCGCTGCAGGGCTCATGCTACTCGCGGTTTCAGGTTTGGCCGGAGATACTGCGGCACCCAAGCCGCTCTCGGGCGCCGAGGCCACTGCCATCATCGCCAACGCGCGCAAGATTGTGACTCCGAATGGCATCGAACGGCTGGAGACAGTTCGCATCGGAGGGATTGACCAGTGGGTGTCGATCCGGGGCCGCGACAAACGCAACCCCGTGCTCCTGTTCATCCACGGTGGACCGGGCTACGTCTCGATGCCGATGAGTTGGTGGTTCAGCCGTGATTGGGAAGAATATTTCACGGTTGTTCAATGGGATCAGCGGGGCGCCGGCAAGACTTACCTTCTGAATGATCCGGCCATGATCGCGCCTACTTTGACGCTTGAGCGCATGGTGGACGATACGGAAGAGACGGCCGATTGGATTCGGAAGGAATTGGGCAAGAAAAAGATCTTCATCATAGGCCACTCCTGGGGCAGTTATCCAGGATTGGAGTTGGCCAGGCGACATCCGGAGTGGTTATCCGACTCGATCTTTGGATAACAACGCGTTAATCCAACCCGAGAGCCGACAGGCCTTTGCGCGTTTGCTGGCCCAAGGCTGGACTGACGCCATGCGGAAGGTACATCCGGACGGGCCGCTCTGGACATTCTGGGATTACAAGTTTGAACGGTGGCAGAAGGACAAAGGCATGCGACTCGATCACTTTCTGCTCTCGCCAAATTTGTCCGTCCGCCTCGTGGACGGCGGTGTAGACCGATGGGCGCGTGGGCAGGAAAACGCGAGCGACCATGCCCCAACATGGATCATGCTTTGATCTCTAGACCGGAGTTGAGGTTCCAGCCAGCGTTTTTGGGTCTGGACCCTCCCAGGAGCGTAAAAAGCTGCATTTTCCCGCCCGCCTATGCATTCGTGTCAGTTCGCATTCGCAATTTGACGCAGTGCACCAGCCAGCAGATCTTTCCTCGCCGCTGCTAACCTGCACACAATGGATACATCAACCTTCCGGGAGAAGGCGGATAATGGTTTCAACTATGGCCGGTGATTCGACCCGGTCGCTGAGCCCGAACCCTTATGCCCGACACTCGCGAAGAACTCTTCTCCATTGTTGTTTTCCCGTATCTCAAGACGTCAGGTCCCGTTCGGTTCGGACCCTATCTGTTTCGGTCTACTGACGATCTGGAGGGACTCAGCAGAGCACAAGTGACGGCAGTCACCGAGGTGACGGCGATGTTGTACACGCAGAACAATGCGCGTGTACGATCGGCGTCCTACGCTGCGATACCTCAGATTCATGTTTCCGGTGTATTCCAAATCCCTGAAGCGTTAAAGCGGGTGCATAGTCTCGTCGCGTATTTGTATGGCACGCCGAATGAGCAGTTCGGAGACCCTTTCCTTGGATATGAGTGCGCAACATTGCTTGTGCTTACGCCAAGCCGAGTGAGTCGTTTCTTGATTGAGGCGGAGCACCACACCATCTTGGATGAGCCCATACCAATGGCGTGGGACAACGATTTCGCGCCGGGTTACGACGGTATGCTCAACTTCATGGAGCACTTTTGGGTAGTCAAGGGATCACGGGTCTACCCGCCGGTGCCGCACATCACGCTCAATATCTCCCAAGACCTCGCTGCTGACTGCGGCGAGTTCCTGCAAGCAGGAACGGGCTATGAGCTGGCGCGATTGCTCACGGATGACGCGAGACATATCGGGGAAAGGCTGTTCACCGCTCTGAGGTGGTACAACGGCACCAATCGAGCTGAGGTGAGCGAGAGCGAGGCTTTAGTCAATCTTGCAATCGCCTTTGAATCTCTGCTCGATCTTCCTACCGGCGAGAAGACGGATCGATTCGTCGATAGTGTCTCGCTCCTGCTAGGCCGCGTTCCAAGATTGAAGGATTGGGTTCGACAGTTTTACGACGCCCGCAGTCGGGTAGCACATGAAGGCAAGCTCTCGCAGGCGCGCTTCATGATCCCACGACCGGGTAAGCAATCCGAGCATCTGGTCTACCATCCTCTGCTGGTCTTTGGAAGTGAGATTTTCCGCCTCTGCGTCGCCGCGATCACGCATGGCGCGCATTTGGCCGAGTCGAGGGACATCGCTGCGAAGCTGAAGACGAACAGTGAGCGTTTTGAAGAATTGTGTCGATTGCTGGATGAGGGGCCGATGTCTGATTCCAAGCGGGCGATCGAGATCCGTCGCTTGGTCAGTGAGATCAACCGCTATCGCTTCGTCGGCGAATCTGGGCTGTCCGTCGCAGTGATTGTGGGGGCAGTTCAGAGGGCGGTGAAGGGCCTGATGAATCTGCAGATTCCTTTGACGCGGCTGGAGCAGACTGAGTTATCAAAGTTCGCTTTGGTCAATACCAAGAACGAGCTTTCCGCCTTGGAAGCGCTCAGTGAGCTTCATACGCGTCCACCTTCACAACAGACGACACAGATTGCCGAGCCGGAACTTACCGTTTGGCAGCTCGTGGACATTGCATGGATGTATACCTTCCAGAACTATTTCCGACTGAAGAAAATCGAGGACGAAAGAACTCGAAAGAAAGAAGCAGCAGAAGCTGAGGAACAAGCCACCGGAGCAGGTGGTGAAGAAGCCGACGCTTTGTAAGAGTCGTCCGCTCTCCACCGTTGCAATCATCACCTTCCTGCTGTCCGTACCTGTCAGCGCCAGCTCGAAAGCTCTCTTGCCGCCCTCCATGACAGCGGTAACTATCGAATCGCGATGAAGCGCCCGGCTGCATCCACACAACTTTGGTCGTTCGCAATGGGAGTTGGAACCGATCGTGGCATGTATCCGGCAGTCGGCAGTGCCAGCTTTCTGGGCGGGTTCGGTAATGGGAAGTCGGCTTCCGGGAAGATTGGAAATTGCGTTGGCGCTGGCCGCCGACTGCGAGCGAGTCACGGTCGACTCGTGAGCTACGTTGCGGGGAGCACGCCTGGGCAGGCGCAGCCGACACACGCTCCCGCCGAATATTCATAGCCGAGAACCACTCGTCTACTGCGCTGGTTGGTTGCTCGCGGACGGTTGGTTCAGCTCTTGCTGCAACTGCAATAGTTGGCGCAGTTGCTCAACATTGGCGGAGTTGGATGTTGGAGTGCTCCGCGCACTTGGTTGCTGATAAACCTGATTGGTCTTGGGGGTCTGCTCGAGGACCACATAGATCGGAGTGTCCGCCGAAATTGTCACCACGATGTGCTGGGTGATCGCTAATCGGGAAACCTCCTCATCTCCAGCCTCTCCGACATTGTTGCTGACGCGCTCCCGCATTAGGTCCGACTCGCTCAGCGGCTGGTTCAGACTGCCTTGTCCCACCAACATCGAGCCAGCTTGGCCGATTCCTGACAGCGATCTGACCAGGACGTTCTTTCCCGTGTTTTTACCCTCAACTTTTCCTTTGAGCGGCCGCAAGTCCAAACCCGTGGCGGCGGCTTCGATGGGAACGACCGCACCATCCGGCATCAGCAGAGAATCGAACTGGATGTCAACGTAACCTGAACGATCTCCGTTCCGGATGTGCCCAACCGCTTTTGCTCCCGCAGGGACAATAATTTCTCCCTCTCGCTCATAGTTGTACTCGATCACCGCCAGGACCGGCGTTCGCACTGCGGTGCTGGCCGCTGATTCCAGGCGTGCACGTAATCGTGTGCCAGTGGCCAGACCCAATCCCAGCTCCGGTACCGGACTATTGAAGAGTTCGCGGGCCTGAGCACTGCCCGCGTTGGCAGAGACGTTTCGCACGTAGATTAGCGAAGACTTCTCCATGGCCTCGCGCTCTGCTTTGCCCAAGTCTGGAGTCTCGGCACCGACTGAGCCTGGCTGATACGGCGGCGCTTGCCAGGGCTGCTCGTCTCCGAAAGGCGGTATCGACCCCAGAGTTCCCGCTCCGCTCGCCACATTTGTCCCCGCTGCCGGCTTGGTTGCGGTTCGTTGTAGATCTCGTTCGTTCAGGAAGCCTTCGTGAGATTCTTTTGTGACGGGCCGGCCAGAATCGGTGATCGGAAATAGACTCTTATCGTTGCTCGCGGTGCCGCTCTCCAAGGCCAAGTCTTCAGAAGAAGTGGCGCCACGACTCTTCACTTTCTGTGGCGCGCCCCGATGGGGCATAGACGTAGCAACGAAGATCAGCAGCGCGATGACGATCGCTCCCGCTCCGATGATTACAAAGCGGTTCTGTTGGATCTGCTGCCGGGCTCTCTGTTTTGCTCTAGTTGCGAGCCCAGGCAATGGGACGGTTGCGTCCGGAGGGAGTGGCAGATCGTTCTTGCGAGTTTCATTTTCCGCTGGCTCCTGAAGGACTGCAGCGTTGCCGTTGTCGTTGTGTCCGTTTGGATGAATCACTTTGCACCTCCCGAGACCGGAGCCACAAACGCAATCGGTGCCAGGACCGGACGGTCGACCTCTTCCGCTTGGGCAACCGCGAGCAAGAGCCGTTCCCGGGATTCCTTGAAGGTAGGCCGGTCGAACACAACGATGCCATCGGCCCTGGCGCCAGGCGCGAGTCTACGCGAGGTAATCCAGTAGTCCTTGATCGCGACCGGCTCGGCCTTAATCGCTTTTCGATGCTTGTCTTTCGATGTCCCCGCAAGCTGTACTTGCGGCGGCAGCACTTCAATGGTCCGTGCAGAAGAGTTCAGAACGGCGAACGGCACGGCCATCTGTTGCTCTTTCTCTATCGCCTGTCCTACCGCAACCTGCAGTTGCTTGCCTTCCCAATGTGGATTCTCAATCCGTTCCGCCCTGAGCAAATCCTGCTCTGGTCTGCCCGGCTTCTCTGGGGCAGTGCTGGTTGGCTGATTGTCTGTAGCAACGTTTTTTGTTTCGCCAACCACAAACACGGGATGAGTCGACGCTATCAGAAAGCTGTGCGGGCGCTCACAGTTGAGGACATAGTCCACGGGCTCACTACGGTCTGACTTGCCTTGGCTCACCAGGCTCAGCGAGATCTCGTGGCTTCCTCTGGTGGTAATCAGGGCGTTGGTTTGCGCAGGTTTTGCGCTGGTTGCTTTGAAAAACACCAACTGCGGTTCGGCTTCGGAGTGGTCGGCCTTAAAGGCCCCCGGATCACCCAGTACGACCGAACTGACCTCCTCCAGCACCCGCACCGAACTGACGTATCCTGGCCGCAAGTGCAAGACCACAACCTGTTCTGGGTCAACATTCAAGCTCACGATTCGCGCTTGCGGAAGATCGGCCTGCGCTGAAGCTATATGCAGCAGCACGAGACTGACCGTTGTCAGATGCACCAAACTCAAACAAATTTTCATCTCACATCTCTTTCTGAACTGGTGTTCGTAGTTCTTGGTTTATTTCCGGCTTGGCAGAGGTAAGTTGTTCTAATTCTTGCCACGTAGGCAATTACGTCGGGATTTCGATAGCCGAGGTCTCGTCTGCCGATTACGCCTTCGCCAGCGTAGTAAGCGGCAGCCAC
Organism: uncultured Acidobacteriaceae bacterium; assembly: GCA_963809605.1. GTDB lineage: Bacteria > Acidobacteriota > Terriglobia > Terriglobales > Acidobacteriaceae > Sulfotelmatobacter. The sequence continues at coordinate 23,564 of CAWEKM010000003.1, forward strand.
TAGCCTGAGATCGTTATGAAACTGTTGCATTAGCCATGCGAGGTATCGCACGCCCCCGGAAACGTTCTGATCGATATCGCAGCGGTTTCCTACTCCCAGTCGTCTGGCCGTCGCCGGCATCAACTGCATGAGTCCTGCAGCGCCTTTGGGAGAGACCGCGCATGCTTGCCAGTGCGACTCGCGTTCGACAATGGCGCGTACCAGCGCGACGGGCACCCGATAATGTTGGGCGTAGGCTACGACGTAGTATTCGGCTTCGAGCCGTGCCTGTGGTTTGGGCGATTGCGCCCAGCAGATCGAGATTGCAGAAAGCACTTGAGCCAAGATGAGTGCTGGCTTCATGCCGCGCTCCTTCGCAGAGCCTCGGCGCTGTACTGCTGCGCGTCATAGATCAAACTGGCAAACCCATCCCGCAAGAGCAGCTTGCGTCGATCGGCCTCGGTTTTAGCCAGCAAGGGCAGGAGAATGTCTCTCATTTCCGACGTAATTTGTTCAGTTCCCAGAACTTTGAGTGCCTGCGCGAGGTCGAGAATCTCTGAGACTGAGGGTGGCTTTTCCAGGCTCCAGCCGCGCAAAGCCTTGGCGAGTCCCGCCATACCGGCATGGAATTCGTGACTTGAATCCGGCGTCCTCAGTGCCACAATCTCTGCTTCTCGCTCCGCGGTGGGGTGTTCAATACGAAGGTAAAAACTGCGCCGGCGCAGGGGATCGCCGATGCGCCTCTCTTCATTCGATGTCAACACAACGAACGGAATGCTCCGGGCTTTTATGGTGCCCAGCTTCGGAATGCTCAACTGCCACACGCTCAGCAATTCCAGCAACAAGGCCTCAAATGCGTGGTCCACCTTGTCCAGTTCGTCGATCAGCAAGACACAGGGCCTTTCACACTGCAACGCGCGCAGCAGCGGCCCGGCACCGAAGAACTGCTGGCTGTGCAACTCCGTCCGCAGGGATTCCCAATCCACGCTGACGGACTTGGCTTTGAGTTCAACGCAAAGCCTTTGCAGGGGTTCATCGAACTTGCCGATGGCCTTCTCTTCGTTGATTCCCTCATAGCACTGCAGGCGCTCGACGGTGGTGTCCGCTGCGTCCGCAACTGCATATGCCAGTTGAGTCTTACCGCTCCCGGCGGGGCCTTCCAGCAGCAACGGCTTCTGCAGTCTCGCCGCCAGGTACACCGTCGTCGTGGCTACCGAATCGGCAATGTAGCCGCTCGCACGAAGGGCTCCTTCGAGTTCTTGGAGAGATGAAAACACTCGCTCCTCCTCCGTCTAGGACCATGCCAATCCCGGTCCTGAGAGTGAAGAAGTTAAGCGCAAATCGAATTTCGGTCAAATCTCGTCGATTTTCTTGGAGTTTTGACCGAAATCGACACTCGGTGTAGAACCGAATCTCCGCAGTTGTTAGGAGTTGACTATGGCGAACTCGGCTTATCGGTTCAGTCTGGCAAGCGACAGCGTCGCTGGAATGGCAAAGATACTGCAAACGCTGGAATCTAAGGAGTACGCCTTAAAGGCTGGAGAGTTGGCTAAATTGCTCGGCGTGACCCGTCAACACATTTACAAAATGGCAGCCGCCAGCGCTATTCCTTCCTTTCGCATAGGCGCGGCGGTGCGATTTGACCCGAAGCAGGTTGCGGAATGGCTCACGCGGAGGATGCCGCAGACGGTTACCCCCTCTAGCCTAAGCAGGCTTGCTGTTTGACCATCTTTGCAAGCCGATGGCTCCTGTCGTCGAACGTGTTCAGTCAGGTCCCTTCCGTGCGATCTTCTTTGGTCAGTCATTGCCTTCCAACTGAGACAACAGAGAGTTCCCAAGATCTAACGCCGATTGCGCTTCCTCGACTTGGAAGTCCTGACCGTGGACTGCTGAATTTAGGACAGCCGATATGGTTCGCAAATCTGCGACCACTTCTGTCGATAGCGCATTCGCGTTCGTGAGGGCTCGCGTTAAGGCCGCAATGCCGACCAATTTCGTCGACAGGCCGCGTTTCTCGGCGATAGTCTGCAACGCCCGTTCCAGCCGAAACCGCATGGTCACCAGATTGAACCGGGGCAACTCGCCTGCAAGATCGTGGCTCGTGGGCAATTCGGACTGCAAGCGTTCTGGAATCGATTCGGTCAATCGGTACTGTGCCACTCCCATCGGCTTGCCCGTGTCCCGGAGTGCATACTCAACCACAATTCCGTTCTTGTCCTTGCACAGAATTAGGCCGATGCTGGGAATGTCATCGGGATGTCGCAACTTGTCGTCGACGGCTGAAAGATAGAAATTCATTTTGCCGGCGAATTCGGGCTTGAACTCTTCAATTTTCAGGTCGATCACGACATAGCATCGAAGGCGCAGATGATAGAAAAGCAAATCAAGAAAATAGTCTTGCCCGCCGATTTCCAGAGGGTACTGGTTCCCGACGAACGCAAATCCCTTGCCGAGTTCCAAAATTAAGTCGCGCAGATGGTCGATCAGACCTCGTTCCAGATCACGTTCCAGCATCTCCGTTCCGAGCGTTAGGAAATCGAAGTTGTAGGGATCTTTGAGGAGTTCCTGGGCCAGTTCTGACTGGGGAGCCGGGAGCGTTCGCTGAAAGTTCGTGACAGCCCGGCCCTGCCTCTGGTGAAGACCGCTTTCAATCTGGTGGACCAGGACATTCCTCGTCCAGCCACTTTCCACCGCCTGCCTGATATACCATTCCCTTTGCTCGGGGGCCTTCACCATCTCAAGAATCCGCACATTGTGTCCCCAGGGCAATTGTGCAACGACCTGTTGCACAAATTGCGGTTCGGGGTACGCTTCAGCAAAAGCCCGCATATATTTGAGGTTTCGCGCGCCAAACCCAGTCATCCCCGGAAAAGCCTGAAGCAGGTCATGAGCCAGTCTGTCGACGACCTTTGCTCCCCACCCTTCCGATTGCTGGCGAGTGAGAATGTCTCTGCCGATGCCCCAATAGAGCAATACGAGTTCCCGATTGACGGACAGAGCGGCGCGCACCTGCGCGCTGCGGATTCGCTCCTTCAGTTCCTGCAAGAACGCGTCATACCGATCCGGCAGTTCAGGATGTTTTCGCTTCATGATCGGAAACCAGCATAGCCTAAGAGTCAGATTCATTTGCACTGGATCAGGCAACATACCCTGCCAGGGCTCCTGCGTTCACTTTTGCCAGAACGTCTTTCGATTGCACGCCCTTCAGATAGACCATGGTCGATTTGATGTCGCGATGGCCCATCCAGGTCTGAAGCGTGCGGATGTCCACACCATGCCGCAGGTGCTCGGTTGCAAATGTGTGGCGGAATTTGTGCAGGAAGAAGTGATGGCAGTACGGCCCTTCCGCGCACCTGTTGCCGTGCTTTGTAACGCACTGTCCACAATTTAACTTCGCCCGGTAAGCGACCCGCTTCACAATCGTGTCGTTCTCAGTGTTGGGGTTCCCACGTTTATTGGGAAACAACAACTGCGCTGCCAGGCCATTGCGCGAGTCTTTCAATCGTCGCAACTGGTCGATGAGACCGGACGGCAACGGCACGACTCGCTCCTCCCAGTTCTTCGGCCGAAAGTCCCATAGGGCCTTGGCGGTGACCCGAACCTGGCTGTGGCGGAAGTCGAGATCGCGCCAGCAAACATGTTGCCCCTCCTGATCGCGAAATCCAGAGCCCAGCATAAATTTCAGAAAGATCGCTTCCTCTTCCGTGGCGTGTTTGAACAGCGATTGAATTTCTTCCGGCTCATAGATCGGGCGGATGGTTTCAACGTATTTCGGCCAGTCGCTCGATGTGATCAGCCCGCTTTTCCCCTGCCGTTTGAACAACTGCAGCACGACGACCAGTTTGTCGTAGACGGTACGGTGTCCCAGTCCAACTTCGTAGCACCGTGTCATGAAGGCCAGGATGTCTTCGCGCGACACCTCGTCCACGGAGTTTTTTTCATAGGAGGGGACGAGCAGCTTCTTCAGGGTGTAGCGGTAGCTGATGTAGGTCCGGTGACTGCGCTTGGCCTCAACCATCGCAAGGTATTGGTCAACGGCTGTAGCGAGTGTCGTGCCCTTTGCCTGGGTCGTGGCCGGCGGCATCGGACGCGACATCACCCCGGCTTTGAGAGCCTCGACTTCGATGGCCTTGAGCCGGGCCGCTTCGGCCACGGTTGTGAAGTCCGCGACAGCCTTGCGGTGACGCTTGCCGTGCTCATACCACTCGATGTAATAGCTGCCCTCGGGGTGGTGTTCGACGCGGCCCGTGATAAGGATGTGATCGCGTACGATCCTGCCGCTGCGCTTGACGACGTTGGCGAAGCGCCACGCGTCTCCAACTTTCACGTACTTGAGGATCTTGACCCGATGGGCGTAGAGCTTTGGCTTTCCCGGCATATTCCATCTCCCTGTGGAGGGGATGGAAGGTAGACCGGATCGCAAATTCGGGCAAATCCCGGAACGGGATGGAGTCAGTGGAAGGAGTTGACGGAATGGACAGCGACGTTATCGACAGGAAGACCGACAGGAAGGGGGTTAAAGCGATGAAAACAAACAAAACCGAGGAGAAAGGAGCGTTCTAACCAACTGAACTACGTCCCCACTTGCTTTTCACGCGGTTAGCGCCAAACCAGCATGTTTACTGTCTATTCTTGCTGTCAACCGTTTCGCCTCGCAATGCCACGAGTCACCGTGGCACCCGAAACACCATGAAAAAACAAAAAATCGAGAATGGCCGCATAGGCGGCCACCCCGTGGAACTGCTGATCTTCGGCTACGTAGACGCCGACTTTCTTCCCCGGCCCTGGTGTCAGCACATTTCCCTCCTGTCGTCAGAGTCCTCTCTGACCCACCAAAAAATCAGCGGCGCGACCCAAAAGTCCTCCGCCCTCATGAATTCCATGTTTGAGCCGTTCCAGGAGGCTTTCAAGTTCCAGCTGCAACTCCGCTCGATTTCGCTCAACGATTTCGTCAACCAGGTGTGGAGCACGAAAGCTTGCGTCTGCTCGGGGTGCTAAAGCTTCCGCTTTCATGGGATCGCCCTCCCCGCCAAAACGCCGCCCCAGACTGCAACAAATCCAACGATCACGCTCAGTGCCACGTAAAGAAAACCCAGGCCAATCTGTCCGTCTTGGATCGTGCGCAAGGTCTCATATTCGAAGCTGGAGAATGTCGTGTACCCTCCGATGAAGCCAATCGGGATGAGATACCGCCAGTTCGGGCTCCAATGAGTTCTGGCCGTCAATAAGGCAAAGACCAGGCCGATCAGGAACGAACCCGAAATGTTAACCACGAGCGTCCCGTAGGGAAAGCGCGTTCCCATTCTGCCGCCGACATAACTGCCCACCCAGAAACGCAATATCGAACCTAGACAGCCTCCCACACCCACCATCACGTATTTCAGCAAGTCGTCTCGTTCCTTTCCTTTTCAATGCACTTCAACAGACTTACCGGCTACTCAGTGAACCACCGTTGGCTCCGATCGGCGGTGGCTTGGAGAGCTTACGGATCGAAAATGAAATCCGGCATCATGCGGGCATCCGCATCGAGATCGGGTCAGTTGCGTCCAGATCGAAGTCGTAACTCCAAAAGATCGCTTATTTGGGGAACCGTTGCCGGGGACATGACTCCGCGACAAGGATCCACCCACTTGTCAGGAGTCATCAGCTGTACCCGGCTATATGGTGGGAACAGCGGTTTCGGTGAACTCCTTCACCGTTGATAACAACTCCAGTACAGCAAAGACGAGAGGCGAAGTCAACGGGTTTTAGTTTGTTCCTTCTATATCAAATCCAAGATGAACAGCCTTTGCCACAAAGCAAGCGCGGCTCTTCTGTCGCGCAACCCTGTCGGGGTATTTGGAAGCTCTTTCACAAGGACCCAAATCGTGTCGGATTAGATTACATGGATTTTTCGCGCCACTCCCTATCGTTAGCAAACCGGGCTTTCACAAACCGGAATTTCTGCACAGAACAGCGGCTGTTCCCGCTTTGTCCCATAGAATCAGAAGATGAAATGCCGTGGGTCGCGGATCCGCGAAAGTAAGGAACCCGGACAAGTGTATGGAAAACTCTGAGCGGATTGAAGTGGGAAACCGCCTAGCCGATGCAGAACTGGTAATCTCTAACGCGTGTGATAATTTCGCTACCGACCGACAAGGGCGTTTAGTGTTTGGTGGGCAGTGCAGGACTCGAACCTGCGACCTCCTGCTTGTAAGGCAGGCGCTCTAACCAGCTGAGCTAACCGCCCACGATGAGACAAAGACTTATTGCAATTTTCGGCGTCCTTCGACCACAGTTGAACCAGTTAAGCAAGCATGGCTGAAAAGTTGGCCGAAAAGCACGGCATACCTGGTGCTGCACGCCCATTTTTACCCGAAAGGCATTCTAGCAGAGGCGGGAATCTCGGTGCCGCTGCGAGTGCCGCAGCGCAGTGCTGGTAGAGAGACAAAACTGAATTTGCCAGAACACTGAATTTGCCAGAACTTGGACCCTCGGCGCGGGAATGATTGTCGTTGCGGGGGAAGTCATTCGCAGTAGACAGGGCAATCTCACCTGCCTGCGACGAGATGCCGACCCCTGCTAGACTGACGCGGTGCGCCGTCTGATCGTCAATGCCGATGACTTTGGCTACACCGCGGGCATCAATCGCGCCATCGTCGAGGCTCACACTCGCGGAATCGTGACCTCTACGACGCTGATGGCTAACGGGCGGGCCTTTGATGACGCCGTGCGTTCGTCAGCGACCGTTCCTCGACTGAGTGTGGGCTGCCACGTCGTGCTGATCGACGGTGTGTCAGTTCTCGGCGCGGAACAGCTGCCTTCTATCACAACGTCGAATTCGGGCGGAGGCGCTCGTTTCCGCGATGGGCTGAAATCTTTCGCCGCCCGCACCCTGGCCGGACGTTTGAATCCGCGCGAGATCGAAATCGAAGTCTGCGCGCAGATTCGCAGACTCCAATCGGCCGGCGTCAGCGTCTCTCACGTGGATACCCACAAACACACGCACCTGTTTCCGGCCGTGCTGCGGCCGTTGCTGCGCGCTGCCCGGGCCTGCGGCGTGCGCGCCGTTCGCAATCCCTTTGGCCCCAGCAAACCGCTGAAGTCGAAAGCGTTGCTGGCGCGTCCCGGTCTTTGGACGCGCTATGCCGAAGTAAAAATTCTTCGCACACTGGCTGCCAAGTTTAGTGAAGCGGCGAGGCGGGAAGGCTTTGTCACTCCCGATGGCACCCTCGGCATCGTCGTGACTGGCGGTCTCGATGAAAAACTGTTCCGCGGCATCGCCACCATCATTCCCGAAGGAACCTGGGAATTCGTCTGCCATCCGGGCTACAACGACGCTGATCTAAGCTCAGCCAGCACTCGACTGCGCCAATCGCGCGAGACCGAGCTGCGCGTTCTAACCATGCCGGAGGCGCGGCAGTTGCTGTTGGATCAAGGAATCGCGTTGATTTCCTATCGCGATCTACTGCTCACGGAGGTCAGGCCGTAGTTTTCTGGGGTTCTCTTGGGGCGAGCCACTCAAGTATCAAATGACCTTGGTAACCTTTCGCGCGTTCCCGTCTGCGTTATGATTGCCTTAGAACCGGCTCAGAGATTCTAGCTGGGAGGCCTTTTATCATGTCTGCCACTGGGGCAGCCCCGCGAGCGACCTTAGACCTGCGCGTACGTGTGTGGGGCATGGGTGCGAACGGCCAACCCTTCCATCAAAACGCCACCGCACAAAATGTCAGCATCACCGGAGCCTGCGTTTCCGGCATCGAGCAAGAGTTGAAGGTGGGCGACGTCATCGGCATTCAATACGAGACCAAGAAAGCTCGCTGCAAAGTAATCTGGGTGTCGGAAGCCACCGGACTGAATAAGGTTCAGGTCGGAGTTCAGTTAGTGGTCGATCAGGAGTGCCCGTGGCTTTCCCAGCTGCCCGCCGAAGTTCGGTCTAACCTCCCGGTTCCTACTCCCGATAATCGCCGAAGATTTCAGCGTCACAAGATTTCGTTTCCTCTGGAATTCAAAGACGAGCGCGTGAATACTCCCATGCGCGTAAACGCCACTGACATCAGCGGCAACGGTTGTTATGTTGAGACCGCCATGCCGTTGGCGATCACAACCGTGCTCAGGGTGGATTTCTGGATCGACCAGGAGCATATCACCGCCACTGCCACGGTCCGCACCCGTGATCCCGGCGTCGGTATGGGCATCGAATTCACCGGCGTGCCGGAAGAGACCAAGAAACGCTTCCAAGCTCACCTGGACAAGATGGATCCGGGGATGATGAAGCCTGCGCCAAAAGCTGAAGAATAACTCCTCCCGCAATCAAATCACTGTTTCCTCGCATCGTTTCCTCGCATCAGTCCGTCTGCACCTGTACAATCTGCATCCTCTATTGTTTCCAGCCATCGAATACAGAGCTATTAAGAAAAGGCGGACTTTAGCGGAATGAAGATTGGGATTACTTGCTACCCGACCTATGGCGGCAGCGGCGTCGTGGCTACCGAGCTTGGACTGGAATTGGCCCAGCGGGGTCACGAGATTCATTTCATTTCCTACGCCCAGCCTATCCGCCTAAGGGGTGAGGAGCCGAATATTCATTATCATGAAGTTGAGGTCTCCAGATACCCGCTGTTCGACTATCCCCCGTACGATCTGGCGCTGGCCACGCGCATGGCCGAAGTAGCGCAGTTGTATGATCTCGACCTGCTGCACGTACACTACGCGATTCCGCATTCGGTGAGCGCGTTGCTTGCGCGGCAGATGCTCGGAGATGGTCCGCGTGGCCGCCGCCTGCCCTTCGTCACTACCTTGCACGGAACCGACATCACGCTGGTGGGCATCGACCGCTCCTATCTGCCCATCACCCGCTATTCCATCAACCAGAGCGACGGAGTCACCGCGGTCTCCAACTATCTGCGCGACCGCACCATGCGGGTTCTCGATGTAAAAAAAGAAATCGAGGTGATTTACAACTCCGTGAATTGCGATGTGTACGTCCGCAATAACAACCCCGAGCTTCGCGCAGAATATGCGCCCAACGGCGAGCGTCTGCTGGTACATCTCTCCAATTTCCGGCCGGTAAAACGAGTCTCGGATGTGGTCGAGATCTTCGACCGCGTGCGGAAGAAGATTCCCTCGAGATTAATGCTGATCGGCGACGGTCCCGACCGTTCGGTGGCCGAATGGCTGGCGGTGCAAAAGGGAATCCACGAGGATGTTCTTTTTCTCGGCAAACAGGATCAGGTACAGGAGAAGCTGGGAATCGCCGACATCCTGCTGATGCCGAGTGAACTGGAATCCTTCGGCTTGGCGGCGCTGGAGGGGATGGCCTGTGAAGTTGTCCCCATCGCGACGCGCACCGGCGGCGTCTCCGAAGTGATCGAACACGACGTGAGCGGCTACCTCGCCGACGTAGGCGATGTGGACACGATGGCCCGCTATGCGATCGAGTTGTTGAGTGATGAAGACCGGCTGCGCGCTATGGGCAAGGCCGCTCGATCGGTCGCTCAGGCTCGTTTTTGCTCGAGCAGGATCGTTCCCCAATACGAAGAATTTTACCGGCGCGTAGTCGAGCGCACTTCGTAGAAGGCCTCCGGAACCGCTCCCGTGGCCTGCAAAAGCGGTAAGCGGATGCGCACCAGAGTTCCCTTCCCTTCCTGGCTATCGATGGTCATCTGCGCAGTGTCTCCGTACAACACGTGGAGCCTCTCCGAAATATTTGCCATGCCAATCCCAGCGCCATGCATTCCGCTTGATTCCACCTGGGGGGTGGCCGCCATGCCGACGCCGTCGTCTTCCACCTCGATCACCAACCCGGAATCGGCCAAGCGGCTGCGCAGGTAGATGCTGCCGCCTTCCACCATCGACGACAGTCCGTGCTTGATTGAATTCTCGACCAGGGGCTGCAGGAGCATGCTGGGAACCATCACGTCGAGCGATGCGGGATCCAGTTCTTTGACTACCCGCAGCTTCTCCGGTCCGAAACGGACGACTTCAATGTCGAGATAGTTATCGATGAACTCTACTTCCTCCCGCAGAGGCACGAAGGAGTCTGCGCTGTTGAGCAAACGCCGGAGAATGGTAGCGAGTTTCGAAATCACGTCGCGAGCTTTATCGGGATCGAAACGCACCAGCGAAGAAATCGAGTTCAGCGTATTGAAAAGAAAATGAGGATTAATCTGGTTCTGCAGCGCTTCCATGCGCGCGTGCAGAAGTAAGCGCTCCTGCTCTTCCAGTTTGATCTGGATGCGCACGCCGTTGAAGATCTTGATTTCGATTCCGATGGCCGTCACCGAAGTGGCGTAAATCGCGGCCCACACCCACAGGTTTCCGGGGCTCTCCAGGCTGAAGATCGAGTGCGGGAAGTATCGCGCCAGTTCCGTCTGCACAAAACGCAAGCCCACGACCGTGGTGAAGAACATGATCTGCCAGTCGAACAGACGCGGCGTGGGCAGATTCCGCCGAATCAGGCGAAAGATACTTTGATCGATGAAGGGAGAGAATGACCAGATATCGTCCTTATCGATCGACATGGTACGCAGTTGGCCGGCAATAAAACCACAAAGCACGTCAAACGGCATCGCCGCCCACTCACCATGCAAGAGCGCCGGTATACCCATGAGGACTCCGCCGAGCGATCCCGCCCAGCGTCCGCCGATCACTCCCAGCAGAAGGGCGGTCTCAAAACTTAGATCGCCCGCCAGGAAACTCGGGACTGCAAGACGAATCCAGACGCCAGCCGTGATGGGAAGCGCCATGCACAACACCAGGTAAACCTTCTGCCGAAACGAGCGCTCTTCGCGAAACAGCAGCGTCTTGAATTCCTTGGAGCGCACCAGGCTGCTGGAAACCGCGGCGGCAACGCCCAGCTTGAGCACCAGATGAATAAGAATGATCTGCGGTTCCATGGTCATTCGAGCGGAAACAAACGCCCGCGAGAAAACTGTAGCACGAGGCGGCGGATCGGGAATTTGAAACGTCAGTATCTGGTTCCGGCCTGTCTTGCGCTTTCTCCACAGCGGACGCAGCATCTTGGCTTCGTCATTGTGCGGGGAACTCCGCCCTCGGCGGTTTTCATTTGTTCTTCAGAAAAGCGCGCAGATCTGTCCCTGTCATCTCTTTCGGTTCGTCGACGCCAAGTATCCCCAGCATGGTCGGAGAAATATCCCGCAGCGAGCCGTTGGGCTTTAAGGTGTACTGCTTCGCGTCTTGAGCAACAACAATAAACGGCACCGGATTGGTGGTATGGGCGGTGTGCGGTCCGCCGGTGACGGGGTCAATCATCATTTCGGCGTTGCCGTGGTCAGCCGTGATCAGCATGGCGCCGCCCTTGGCGCGAACGGCAGTTTCGATGCGGCCCAGGCACGCGTCCACCGTTTCGACGGCTTTCACTGTAGGCTCAATCTTGCCCGAGTGCCCCACCATATCTGCGTTGGCGAAGTTGACGATGATCACGTCAAACGTTCCGTCTTCCGTGGCTTTTACCGCGGCGTCGGCGATGCCTGCGGCGCTCATCTCCGGCTTGAGATCGTAGGTCGCGACCTTCGGCGATTGAACCATAAGGCGCTCTTCTCCAGGGAACGGCTGCTCCACGCCGCCGTTGAAGAAGTATGTGACGTGGGCATATTTCTCAGTCTCGGCCACGCGCAGGTTCCGCATGTTGAGACCACCCATCACATTGGCCAGAATATTCGCCATCGATTCCGGCGGAATCACTACTGGTAGATCGAAACTCTTGTCGTAGCGCGTCATGCAGACGTAGTGCAGATTTTTCGGAACCCGGTCGCGCGGAATCGTCGCATCGAGATCAACCGCACCCGGAAGATCGCTGCCGCCCTTCGGGTTGAGCCCGCTGTTGCGTGCCAGTGCGCGCGTGATCTGGCGGACACGATCAGCGCGAAAATTAAAACAGATGCAGGCGTCGTCGTCGCGAATCGTCGCCAGCGGCCGTCCATCCTTGTCAGTACAGACAAACGGAATGACAAACTCATCGGTGACTCCGCGGTTGTAGGAATCTTTCATTCCCTGCAACGGGTCGGAACTCCTGCCACCTTCGGCGTCGCCGAAGACCATCGCGTTGTAGGCCTTGGCGATCCGCTCCCAGCGCCGGTCGCGATCCATCGCGTAATAACGGCCGTTCACTGTGGCAATCTTGCCGGAGTTATACTCGCGCATCTTCTGTTGCAGTTGTTCGAGGTAGCCGGCGCCGTCGGTGGGCAGGGTATCGCGGCCGTCCATGAAGGCATGCACGAAAACGCGATCCACACCGTTCTTCTTCGCCATCTTCAGCAGGGCGTAGAGGTGAGCCTGCTGCGAATGCACTCCTCCATCTGAGACCAGGCCGAACAGATGCAATCTGCGCTCGCCAACGCGCGCGTGCTTCATCGCCGCGAGCAGCACGGGATGCGAGAAGAATTCGCCGTTCTGGATCATCAGGTCGATGCGCGTGATGTCCATGTGCACGATGCGGCCGGCGCCAATATTGAGATGCCCGACTTCACTGTTTCCCATCTGCCCTTCGGGCAATCCGACAAACGGTCCGCTGGTATGAATCAGCGTGTTGGGATATTCGCGCAGAAGGCGGTCGTATACGGGCTTGCGCGCCAGCGCGATGGCGTTGGCTTTCGTCTCGGCGCGATAACCCCATCCGTCGAGGATGATCAGGACCAGCGGTTTAGGACGAGGCATACTCTTTGCGGGATTCTCCAAGAGCCGGTTGCTTGCACAGCCAGAACGACTACCAGATTACCTCAACCAGATAGCGCGCGAATAAAGGATCGGAAGTGATAACCGGAAGTTTTTCTTCCAAGCTCTGAGCGATCAGAATACGGTCAAACGGGTCACGATGGTGAAGTGGCAATCCTTCCACGCGCTTCACGTGATCAAATGTGATGGGTAAGATTAGAATTCCATTTGCTTTCAGCTGCATAGCCAGGTAATCGCATACCGGTGTCGGAAGAACGAGTTTGCCGATCTGGACCTTGGTGATGATCTCCCAGAGGCTGGCAACGCTGATCCATACGTCAGCCACAGGTAGAAGGGTTTGGACCCGTCGAGACAGCTTCTGCTCGTCCTGTAGTCCCCAAAGCAAAACTTGCGTATCAATGAGAACTCTCATCACCAGAATAAGTCTTCAATCTCTTTGGGCAACGGATCGTTGAAGTCATCCGGAACCACAAATTCGCCTTTGGCTGAGCCTAGCTTGAACCTGGGGCGGGAGGATTCGATGGGCACGAGCTTCGCCACCGGCTTGCCTGCTTTGGCGATGACAACCTCCTCGCCTACGGCGACGCGTTCGAGCAGGCGTGAAAGATGGGTTTTCGCCTCATGGATATTGACTTCCATTCCCGCATTATAGACTAAGTCAGGGACTAAGTTAACCCTTGAGGATCGCAAGAAGAGCGATCTCTTTCGAGGGTGCACCTTACCCCTCCCCCTCCCCCCTCGATCTATTGGAATCATCATGTTGGAGAGAAAATGGGAAATAATCTCTTGGAATCAATGGCTTGCGGGCAAAATCTTGGGAACAAACGAGTTAGCGTTACTGTCGTCGAGTTCGCCACACCGCCTCCGGTGCGATGGTCGACTGTTTGGGCTGTGGAAGGCAAGGTCGGATGTCACAGTAAATCGTGCCGACGAGCCTAAGTCATTGGCTGAGTCAATACTTACTGCTTCGGGGTCGCCGTTTTCTCCTCGGCACGCTTGAGCAACGCGTCGACCTCCGCCTCAATCCGCGGATACACCGCGCGCATGGTTTCTGCCGTCACCGCCGGTATCTCGTGGAGATACTTCTGCCCGACCGGAGAGGAGAAGAACGACGTGAACGCGTCGATCTCGGTTTTCGTAAAGTGCCGCTGATAGACGGGGATCATGTCGCTCAGCATTTCATCAAGAGGAAAATTCTTGAGCAGTTCCTCCGACTGCCGGTCCATGCTCGCGAGCTGTGCTGCGGTGATATCGGGATGCCGCTTCTTAATCTCATCGCGGTTCAGAGTCCGCGCCTGCGCGAACACCTGTTGCATCATCTGGGCCATCTGGTCTCGGCTGGCCATGACATCGAAGAGTTTCTGGACATCTTCCCTGGAAGCCGCGTCGGGAGCGATCGACACAGTGGTCTGGGCACCGGTGCCGACGGAAAAAGCAACGACGCACACAGCGAGCAACGATTTAAATCTCATAAACACTCCGCAACTAAGGATAGGCGCCTTCAGCCTTTGTAATTCAGTGCCTTCAGCCCCAGGAACCGAGCTGACGAACCTAACTCTTCTTCGATCCGCAACAACTGGTTGTACTTTGAGATACGGTCGGTGCGCGAGGCTGATCCGGTCTTGATCTGGCCCGCTCCGGTGGCCACGGCCAGATCGGCGATGAACGTGTCTTCGGTTTCGCCGGAGCGATGCGAAATCACCGAGGTGTAGCCGTTGCGACGCGCTAAATCAATCGCGTCAAGCGTTTCGCTGACCGTGCCGATCTGGTTTACTTTGATTAGAATCGAGTTGGCCACGCCCTTGTCGATTCCTTCCTGCAGGAACTGAATGTTAGTGACGAAGATATCGTCGCCCACCAGTTGAATCTTGCCGCCTAGTTCTTTGGTCAGGTTTTGCCAGCCATCCCAGTCGCCTTCCGATAAACCATCCTCCAGCGAAACGATGGGATAGTCCTTCACCCACTTGGCATAGAACTTCACCATTTCGTCGGAAGTCTTCGCCGACTTATCTGATTTCTTGAAGACGTACTTGCCATCCTGATAGAACTCACTGGCTGCGGGATCGAGTGCGATGGCAATTTCTTCTCCCGGCTTGTAGCCGGCCTGCTGAATTGCTTCGAGCACCACTTCGATGGCCTCGACGTTGGACTTCACCGAAGGTGCGAATCCACCTTCATCGCCGACCGCGGTGTTGTAGCCGCGCTTCTTCAGCACTCCCTTGAGCGTATGAAAAACTTCCACGCCCCAGCGCAATGCTTCCGAGAACGATGGCGCGCCTACCGGCATCACCATGAATTCCTGGAAGTCGACATTGTTGTCGGCATGTGCGCCACCGTTGAGGATGTTCATCATAGGAGTCGGTAAGGTATTTGCACCGGCGCCGCCCAGATAACGGTAGAGTGGCAGACCGTATTCCGACGCGGCCGCGCGCGCCGCAGCCATCGATACCGCCAGAATCGCATTCGCGCCCAGCCGGCTCTTGGTCTCGGTGCCGTCGAGCTCAATCATCTTCTGGTCAAGGCCGCGCTGATCGGCAGCATCCCAGTTCGCCAGCGCGTCGGCGATCTCTCCATTGACGTTCTCTACCGCTTTGAGCACGCCTTTGCCCAGGAAACGCGCACTGTCTCCGTCGCGAAGTTCAACCGCTTCATGCTCGCCAGTGGACGCTCCGCTGGGCACGATGGCGCGTCCAACTGCTCCACTTGCCAGCTGTACTTCCGCTTCTACTGTAGGATTGCCGCGCGAATCCAGCACTTCGCGCCCCATGATTGCTCCAATATTTGTCATGCTGCGCTTACCGTCCTTATCTGGACCTGTTGGTCGTGACTCGTCATCCACCCGAACCGCGTCCGTGGGAAAATCTGAATTGAAACTCAGACGCCGGCCAGTTAAATAGCCGACGCCTCTATAGTCCTTGCCCAGGCAGTGATTCCGAAACTGTTGATTATAGCGGAAGGAAGATTACAGCGATGTGACGTGGTTCACAGGGTAGTGTCTCGACTCAGCAAGAGGTCGCGGGGTGATTGACGGACTGCGGCAGAGCCGGTTCGCAGTGCGAGACCCGGCTCCGATAATTCTCATCTGCGGCGGTCTAGTTCTCGCCGCCCGATACGTCGCTTCCCCAGAGCACATTGCTGCCCCAAAGTACGTTGCTTCCCCACAACACATTCGAACCCCAGAGAACGTTCGATCCCCACAACACATTGCTGCCCCACACCGCGTCAGAGCCCCAGAGCACGTTGCTGCCCGACACGGCTGCACTCGCGCTCGCGCTGGTTGACACTTTTGATGTGCTGCCAACGAACTGGTAAGCGCCCCAAACGTTCGCGTAGGACCATGTCGACGACGTGTTCCACACCGCCGAAGGATCTGCGGTCATGGTCACCTGGTCGGTGCTCGAATTAAACGTGGTGACCGGAGACATCGCCGTCCCCTTCGCCACGGCGGTGCTATTCAAAGCAGCCTCGACATCGATGTAGCCGGCGCCGATGGTGAAGACGTCGTACTGATCGGTGTAGGTGATCCCCGTGGTGGGATCGGTCGTGCTGCTGAATTGCGGGAACGTCTTGTAGGCCGTCAGCATCAGACGAGCCTTCACCTGGTCAGGAGTGAGCCTCGGACTTTTCTGCAGCAGATCGGCGACAACTCCGCTCACGATTCCCGTGGCCATGCTGGTTCCACTCAAAGTGAAGTAGGTGGAAGAAATTGCGCTGCTTCCGCTTTTCACGTAGTAGCTGAAAGGAACCTGGTTGCCGGGTAGCTCGTTGTAGAGCGTAGAATTCTGCGCCTCCAGAGAGGTCAGCATGTTGCCGGGCGCGACCAGATCGGGCTTCACAAAGGCGTCCACAGCGGTAGGGCCTTTCGAGCTGTAGCTCGCGATAAGATCATCGACTCGAGTAGGCGTGCCCATGGGCTTCATCGCGCCAACGGTGATCACATAAGGATCATTTCCCGGCGAAGTGACACTGGCATAACCGTCGGTGGACTGGTAGCGGCCGTTGTTGCCGGCGGCCACGACCACTACAATTCCATTTTTCCAGGCCTGTTCGACCGCCTGGCATAGCGGATCGAGTTTGTAAGTCTCGTAGACGGCGCGGCCCAGCGAAAGGTTGATTACGCGGATGTTATAAGCCGATTTCAGAGAGATCGCCTGGTTGATGGCAGCGATCACTTCGCTGTCGGTACCTGCGCCATTCTGGTCAAGCACGCGCAGATTGATGATGCTTGCGCCGGGAGCAATTCCTTTGAAGGTCTTGCTGTAGGCAGGGCCGCTGGAACTGAGACCGTCTCCGGCGATCAGTCCAGCAACGTGTGTGCCGTGACCATATTGATCTTTAGCGCTGGAGTTTCCCGGCACGAAGGACTGCTGGTACACAACTCTCGACAGTGGAAGAATACCCAGATCGAGGTCCGGATGATTGTTCACGCCGCTGTCGATCAGCGCCACGCCGACGCCGGTCCCGATATAGTTCGACTGCCACGCGAAGGGCGCATTCACGGCATAGGCCGCGTTGCTGAGAGACGACTGCAGTGGCCGGTCTGAACTGATGTAGACGACGTTCGAGTGATTGGAGAGGCTCTGAATGCCATTGCCGTCGAGCTGAGCCACGAGGCCATTGATCAGTGGCAGCTCTCCTATAATCTTGCCTCCGAGATTCAATATGTCGTTCACGAGGCAATCCAGAAGACCGAGCAACCCGGTGCAAGTCACCTGCGTTCCAGGCGCATACTGGACGATGACTTGCATCGGCTGAGTTCCCGTATAGTCTTGCAATTCAGGCGAGAGTTTCGGGTTCTGGGCGTAGGCCAGCGTTCCCGTGATGATCAGCAGTAGAACAAAAAGTCTTTTCATAGGCCCTCAGGAGCAGCGATACGGCCGCCCATCGGGGGGAGGAATTCCGCAGGTAGAAGTGCAGGCGTAGGGCCAATGCAGCCGGGGATCGTCTTTTCAAATCAGTGAGTTAGGGGAGCGGGCTGGCGGTCTGCGGGACAGCTTGTCCCCTGACGCCGGGGCGAGGACAACTTGTCCCAATTTGCTGAGACAAGTCGCATCCTCGGTTGTGTTTTTGCGCTTAGATATGAGCGCCAGAGAGTCGTGCAAACGCGCCGGAACTCACTGACCGGATTGAAGAACACTGTGGTAACCAATGGAACCAGTTTTGGGCGGACATTGACACGCACTTCAGCAAGAATCTAGAGGGACTCCCCAGAATGTCATGGGCACGCCAAATTGGCGCACGTGCGTTTATCGCCGGAATGGCGATCGCGGCCCTCGCCTGCTTCACCTTCGCGTTCTTTCACTGGCGATCGACGGACCCGGTTAAGTTCGCCTGCTACATGGCCGCGGCTCTGCTGGCTTCGTCCTTCAAAGTAACTCTGCCTGGCATCGAAGGCACGCTTTCGATGAACTTCCTCTTCACGCTGATCGGCATTCTGGAAATGAGTTTGCCGGAGACCTTGCTGATTGGCCTGGTAAGCACCCTGGCGCAGTTCTATTGGCGCCCAGCCCGGAAGTCGAAGCCGGTGCAACTTGTGTTCAATTTATCGCACGTGACGGTTTGCAGCGCGGCTGCCTACGGCGCATACCAACTCGTCTCCATCCATGTTCTACACGGTCCCGGACCGCTCGCCTTACTCGTGGCTGCGATCACGATCTTTCTCTCGGGCACCGCGGCGATGTCCATCATCATCGGGCTGACCGAAGCCAAGCCGGTTCCGAAGGTCTGGACAGAAAGTTATCTCTGGTTATTTCCTTACTACCTAGTGGGAGCAGCCATCGCCGGTCTAGTGAGCTTCCTGAACCGGCACATCGGATGGCAGGCTTCTCTGCTGGTACTGCCGCCAATCTACCTGTTGTACCGCTCCTATCGCCTGTACCTGGCCAAGCTGGACGCGGAAAGACAGCACGCGGAAAAAGTTTCCAACCTCCATTTGCGAACCATCGAAGCTCTTGCCCTGGCCATCGAGGCCAAGGATCAAACCACTGGCGAGCACCTGCAGCGAGTTCGCATCTATGCCATGGAACTTGCGCGAGAACTGGGTTTGACCGAAGACGAAACCGAGGCTCTGCGGGCCGCAGCCGTTCTGCACGACATCGGGAAGCTTGCCGTTCCCGAACACATCATCTCGAAGCCCGGCAAGCTCACGCCGGAAGAATTCGAGAAGATGAAGATCCATCCCACGGTGGGAGCGGAGATTCTGGAGCAGGTCGACTTCCCTTATCCAGTCGTGCCCATAGTGCGTGCCCATCACGAGAAATGGGACGGCAGTGGCTACCCCAACGGACTGGCCGGAGAGGCGATTCCGATCGGAGCCCGCATCCTCTCTGCAGTCGACTGCCTGGACGCGCTCGCCTCAGACCGCCAATACCGCAGGGCGTTACCGTTGCATGACGCCATGGCTAAAGTTGCTTCCGAAGCCGGATCAGGCTTCGATCCACGAGTGGTTGCAATTCTGCAGCGTCGCTATGTCGAGTGGGAAAAGCTCGCGCGCCTGCAGCCCTTGCAAGTGCCGCCGAAACTTTCAACCGATATTAAGGTCGAGCGCGGCTTGGCCCCCGCTGCGGGTTTCGCCGACTCTACCGAAGCGCCCCAAACCGCATCTCCTGCGCTGGGCACCGCAGAACGTCTCGCTGCGGCGCGCCTGCAGGCAAAGAGTCTTACCGAACTCGGCCGCGGACTCGGCGGGTCGCTTACTCTCGACGATACCCTTTCGCTGCTTTCGGCGCGGCTGAAACGTCTGGTGCCTCATGACTCGATGGCGGTTTACCTCCGCAAGAACAATCTGCTGGCTGCGGAGTTTGTCAGCGGCGAGAATTTCCGCCTGTTTTCTTCTTTGCGAATTCCGCTCGGGGAAGGCTTGTCGGGCTGGGTAGCTCAAAATCACAAACCCATCTTGAACGGTAATCCATCAGTGGAGCCGGGATATCTGAACAACCCAACGCAGTACAGCACCTTGCGCTCCGCTCTTGCGGTGCCGCTCGAAGGCAGCGCTGACGTAGCCGCCGTGCTGGCCCTCTATCGCGCCCGCGCCGACGCCTTTACCAGAGATGACCTTCAAGTGCTGGAAACAATTGCCTCCAGCCTGGGAGCCCTCGTCGAACAAGCCACCACCCGCAAGGCTGCAGGCACCGCCGCCGGCGCCGACTGATCAATCAGAACGCACTCACCCTTATCTTCTGTGGTTCCCCGACTGGGCCGCGTATTGTCCCGGCCATCTGCCTGGACTAAAGTCAAAGCAACCTTGGGAAGATTTACGGGTTCGAACGCTTGAGGAGGAGTTTATGAAGAAGTGGACAGTTCTGCCCTGCGCGCTGCTGGCATGCGCCTACATGAACATGAATACGACAGCTACGGCGCAGGCTGCCGCGCCCGTACCCGCCGGCACCGCCCTGATGGTAAGGCTCGAAACAACCCTCGCGACTTTCAGCAACAAGGCCGGTGACCCCTTCCAGGCGCGCTTGACCCAGGCCGTAGTGCTCAACGGCAAGACTCTGATTCCTGCCGGAACCATGGTGGAAGGCCGCGTAACCAAAGTGGACGAACCCCGCCGCATCGCGGGCAAGCCAACCATCGGAATTCTGCCAGAGTCTCTGATCCTGCCAACCGGCGAACGCTTCTTTCTCGACGCCACGCTGGTTGACACGAACGCCGGCGGCGGCACGGACGTAAACCAGGAAGGCGAGTTCAAGGGATCGGGTCACGACCGCCGCGACCAGCTAGAAACCGGCGGCGGTACGGCCGGTGGCATGTTGATCGGCGGCCTGATCGGCGGTCCTCCGGGAATCCTTATCGGCGGAGCGGTGGGCGCGGGCTCAACCGGCGTTCACTGGCTCACTAAGCATCGCTCAGCAACGCTGATGGCAGGCACCGAACTCACACTCGAACTCAACCGGCCGCTGGCAATGACCACGGCAGTGGCCAGCGCGGGACAGTAAAGCGGCTAGAACGATCCCGCATCTACCTGCAAAGAGCGGTCAAGAGGCCTCTTGACCGCTAGCCATAAACACGGCAACATCGCCGTGTGAGAACAACCGTAGACATCCCGGATCCCCTCTATCGTGAGCTCAAGGGCAAAGCCGCGCGGGAAGGACGTTCGATAAAAGAGTTGATACTCCGCGGTGTCGAGCACGAGCTAAGGAACCGCAACCACAGAACCAGGCGTGTCTCGCCTCCAATCGTGCATTCAAAGCGGCCCGGAACACTTGAGTTGGATAATACCAAGATTTTCGAGATCATTCCTTTTCCCTGATGTTAGGCCGGTCCTGGCGCAGGTCATACCGCTGCCAACTCTTCCTCGCTCACCAACTGCAGATCGATCCATCCCTCGACCGGCAGCGCATCCACGGGCAGCCGATTCTGCCAAAGGCTGAAGCGCAACCGGAGCCGGCTCGTCGGGGCAATTGCTGCAGCGCCCGGCTTGCGCTCGCCCGCGGTCTCGGACCTTGAGCCGGGCGCCGCCAGCAACCAATTCAACGGCAAGCGAAACTCGAAGTTCCGTACCAGAGCTGCCTTCGCGACCACTTCACTGTGGGTTGCAGAAATGCCGGAGGCAACGCCTGAAGCGGTTGAGAACGATTCCTCCAACCCATCCACCTTCCACTCTGTAAGCTTGCGGTCTTCTACCCTTGCATCGAGCCTCAACGTGCGCCGCGCACGCGCTTCTCCATTTGCCCATGACTCCAGGTTCACGACCAAATCAAACTCCATATCTGGAACCGCTCCCGCAAAGTCCAATCGCCCGTAGACAAAGGTGCTGTCGATTCCTGCATAGACGGAATCCAGCAGAAACTGCTTTCCATGCATCGCCCCGGCGCGCTGATCGGCGGTATAAATAGCCGCTCCCATCCACTCGAAGTAGCGAATCATGTCGCCTGCGACGCGGGGATGAATGTAGGCGGTCTGCGGAGTAAACGCTGGCCGCACTTCGCCGGCCGTGATGGGCTGAGCCAGGTAATCTGGCGCAGCCGCTCCCAAGGCTTGATAAACGTTCGAAAGATGTTTGCGGTAAAGCTCGTCAAAGTCGCGGTCGTTGGCTGAGTGGTGCTCCGGTCCATACCACCAGTTCCAGTCGCTGCCCTCTGCGATCAGGATTTCTTCGAAAGCCAGTTTTCGCTGAGCTTCGCTGGCCTGCGCCGCATGGACGGCATAAAACTCTCGCGCGTGATGCAGGTAATCCCAGGCGCGGTTGTCCTCGGGAGCGCCAATCCAAACATTGAAGTTCGCGTTGATCCACGAGCCCGGAACCAGCGAGGGCAAGGGCGAGATATTTTGATGGCGGGAAATCGCCTCCGAAACCGTAACCGGTTCCAGACCAGCCTCGCGTTGCAGAGCGTCATAGAAACGCCGCAGAAATTCCCGCCCAGACTTTGGATAATATTCCCAGGCATTTTCGCCATCGAGAATCACCGATACCACGGCGTCGCGTCCTTGCGCCAGCACCGGCTTAGCCGCTTCCTTAATGTTGTGCAGCAGATGCCGCGCAGCCTCGCCGGGATCCATCCCCGAGTAGACAAAGCCGATCAGATCCGAAATCGTGTGGTCGCGGAAGACCATGTGCATCGCGGTCTGGCCATTCTCATAACGGTGGATGTTGTAAAGCCGCTCCGCAAGATGCGAGGGCAGGCGGCCGTTGCCGTCTCGGGCGAAGAACACGCCAGTGCTGCGGCCGAGCACGCCCTCGTCGGTCGCCATCCACTTGATGCCCAGGCTGTGCGCAATCGCGAGGGCCTCTTCTGAAACGCTGCCTTCCGACGGCCACACGCCCTGCGGGCGCACGCCGAACACCTGCTGGTGTAGATCAAGAGCGCGCACCAGTTGTTCACGCGCGTCCTCGGGATGACGAAACCGGTTTTGCGGCAAAGGCAGCCCCGGCGAAGAAACCGCCCCCGCGCTGGTGTCAGAGACCAGAGGAAGAATGGGATGATAGAAAGGCGTCGCCGAGATCTCGATCGATCCTTTCTTCGCTGCGTCCGCATACGCAGGCAGAACTTTGCCCAGCAGTTCGCGTTCGCGCTTGATCACAAAAGCCTGATCTTCGAGCGAGTAGTTGCGCTCTTTCTTGATCAGCTCCGCAACGTCTTTATCTTCCAGAAAGAATTCGTCGAACCATGCAATCTGCGACAACACCTGCAGGTCGGTGAAGTGCCGCGATTCGAAATATTTCTCCGCCTTCTCCGGCACATACCCGTGCTCGCGGAACAGTTCCCGCAGCTCCCAGTAGCGCGGATACCGCCCGATCAGGTTCGCCGGGTTGGCCTGAAAAAGATACTGCAGGGCAAACTGCCGCTCCTTCAGCGTCAAGTCTTTTGCCGGCTTCGCCGCCACATTCAGAAATGGATCCTGCGCCGTCCCGGCAACATAATCCTGAATCTGCGTAATCAACGACGGCACGAGATTGAAGTTCTGATGAACGTCAGGAAACTCGTCCAGCAGTTTTACCATCCCGTAATAGTCTTTGAGAGCATGCAGGCGCACCCAGGGCAGGCGATATTCGCCGGTTACCAGATCCTTGTAGAAAGGCTGGTGCTGGTGCCAGAGAAAAATCAGACGCAAGGCAGGCATGGCTGGAAAACAAAGTCTAGCATGCGCGATTCGGTCTGCTCGGAGGTCTTTCCGGTACACTAGGAACTCGGAAATGCCCGAAACTCCCACTCCCGCCGCTGCTGACCGTGTAACGCTGCTCTCCGATCAGGATCTTTACCTGTTCAACGAAGGCAGCAACTATCGCATGGCCGAGACGATGGGCGCGCATCTGGTTTCGCGCAACGCACTCGCGGGCGCGGTCTTCAGCGTGTGGGCGCCGAATGCCCGCCAGGTTTCGGTGATCGGCAACTTTAACAACTGGAATTCCCAGTCTCATTTGCTAGCGCCGCGCGGCGCCTCCGGCATCTGGGAAGGCTTCATCCCCGGCGTGACTAAAGGGGCGCTCTACAAATTTCACATTGAGTCGCGAAGTCACGGCTACCAGGTCGACAAAGCCGACCCTCTCGGCATCTTGCACGAGAAGCCGCCGCGCACCGCTTCCGTGGTGTGGGATCTCGATTACGAGTGGGCTGACCGCGACTGGATGGAGAAGCGGGCCGCCCGCAACTCGCTCCGCGCCCCGCAATCCATTTACGAAGTTCATCTCGGTTCATGGATGCGCGTTCCCGAGGAGCATAATCGTCCTCTAACTTATCGCGAAACTGTGCCGCGCCTCGCCGAATATGCGGAACGCATGGGCTTCACTCACGTCGAATTCCTGCCGGTGATGGAGCATCCCTTCTACGGCTCCTGGGGATACCAGACCACCGGCTATTTCGCGCCCACCTCGCGCTACGGCACGCCTCAGGATTTCATGTACCTGGTCGATTACCTGCACCAGCACGGCATCGCGGTAATTCTCGACTGGGTCCCTTCGCACTTCCCTTCCGACGCCCACGGCCTGGCTTATTTCGACGGCACACACTTGTATGAACATGCCGATTCGCGGCAAGGTTTTCATCCCGACTGGAAGACGCACATCTTCAATTACGGACGCACCGAAGTGCGCAGCTTTCTGATGTCGAGCGCCATGTTCTGGCTCGACAAATACCACATCGACGGCCTGCGCGTGGACGCCGTCGCCTCCATGCTCTACCTAGATTATTCGCGCAAGCAGGGCGAGTGGATTCCCAACAAGTTCGGCGGCCGCGAGAACCTCGAGGCCATCGAATTTCTTCGCCGCTTCAATCAGGAAGCTTACAAAGAGCATCCTGACATTCAGACCATCGCGGAAGAATCCACATCATGGCCAATGGTTTCGCGGCCGGTTTATCTCGGCGGCCTCGGCTTCGGCCTGAAGTGGGATATGGGATGGATGCACGACACGCTCGAGTATTTCAAGAACGATCCCATCCATCGCAAGTATCACCACAGCAAACTCACTTTCCGAATGCTGTATTCCTTTCAGGAAAACTTCGTGCTGCCGCTCTCGCACGACGAGGTTGTGCACGGCAAAGGATCGTTGATTGGCAAGATGCCCGGCGATGAGCGGCAGCGCTTCGCCAATCTGCGGCTGCTGTTCGCCTACATGTACGCCCAGCCGGGAAAAAAGTTGCTCTTCATGGGCGACGAGTTCGGCCAGGTCCGCGAATGGGCGCACGACACTAGCCTCGAGTGGGACGTGCTTCGCTATCCCGTTCATAGCGGAATGCAGAACTGGGTGGGACAGTTAAACCGGGTTTATCGCAGCGAACCTGCCCTGCACCTTCTCGATACGAATCCCGCAGGCTTCGAGTGGATCGACTGCAACGACAATCTCACCAGCACAATTTCGCTGCTGCGCAAGAGCGAATCTCCCAGAGACACCGTTCTCATCGTCTGCAACTTCACGCCGATCGTCCGTGTGGGCTATCGTGTGGGCGTCCCCGAAGGCGGCTACTGGCGCGAACTGCTGAACAGCGACGCTTCGGAATACGGCGGCACCGGAGTCGGTAATCTAGGCGGAGTGAACGCCGAAGACGAACCGGCCCACGGCCGTCCGCATTCGTTAAAGCTCACGCTGCCGCCGCTCTCGGCGCTGTTTCTCAAGAGAGCCTAAGCACGATAGGGGCTAGCATAATAAAGAGCACCTCGATGAGGTTAATGGGAATTTTTCAACAGCTACCGCGCTTTGGCGAGCCTGGAATTGGACCATGCTGATAGCCGATGGACTTAGTGCCTTTGGCGGCGCACTCCCGTGGATACTCACGTTCATTGCGGCCGTTTTTCTGGCGGGCGTGGCAGCCGGTAGCGTTTTCACCTACCGGTTTATGCAGCGAAAGAGGAAGCCATGAACACCCCGATACTCAGGTTCCTCGCCGCCATTTTTCCGGCGGGCGTGGCACTTGGTGGCGTTTTCACCTACATCCGGGTACTCGTGTTCCTTGCGGTCATTTTTCTGGCGGGCGCGGCAGTCGGCGGCGTTTTCACCTACTGGTCTATGCGGCGAAAGAAGACGCCATGAGCATCCGCGAAGCAGCCGCCAAATTCAAGACCAACGAAGTTGCGTATGATGTTCACAACATGAAGTCACGAGCAGGGTCGCTGACACTAGTGATAGCGCTCCCTCTGACCGTACTCGCTGCGGTCATGGCTTGGCGCAGCATTGAGCGACTCTATACGGCGTACCTCTTTGCTCAGGGCCGGACCCAAACGGACGACCTCACGGCAGCACATATCGATCTGCGCCTTGAGCTTGCAGCTTGGGGAATCGTACTCGGTATATTTCTATTGGTCTCGTTTCTGCTGAGATTTTGGTATCGGTCGAAGCGAAAAGTGGTGTAAGCAGGCTTGCACTCATTAAGGTTTGGCGGGCTACCCGACTCCGGCCGTCCTGCGGAGTTGTTGCCAAGCAAACCGATGCTTACAGAGTGGACACGATAAGGGCAGCCATATGACCCGTGCCCCTTGCTGCATCTCCTGCCGGTCTTGATTCATAGCCTGCCAAGCCTATTATGTCACCGGGAAGAAAACTCGGTCAGTTGCCGATAACCGGTGTTAGCACTCAAAACCCGCATCGTGCGCTCCCTAGATTTTTCCACACCTCGCGTGTGACATCTGACCTTGTGCCGTCATCGAAATCGAGTAATCATGGTCGAGGCCGTGACGGTCGGGTGAACCCGCGTCGTCGCACCTCTAAGTCCTTTCTTTCACGGATTTTAGTATGTAAGTTCTTTGACATCCGGATTTTGCGGAGAATTTCCTGCTAACGTGATGATTCCAGTGATGGGAGGGGGAGGGGGATACCCCAATTCTGGTCCGAAACGAACGCAAAGGAATCCCGAATCCACCAGCCTCGTTGGAATTTATTTTGACAAGGAATCCACAGGAACCTCCAGTCATTTCTGCCCGCCACGAAGCTGCGTCACATTATGTTTCTCGTACCGTGCAACAACGACTACCGCGCGCGGGATATTCTGCGGCGATAGGCTTCGGGAGTTTCAATCAGAAACCTGGTCTGCCCAGCCAGAATCAGCAAATCTTGATCGCCGCTCACCAGCGTGTCAGCGTTGCCGCTCTGGGCTAGGTCCAGAAAAGGTTGGTCATTCGGGTCCCGGCAAACTACTGCGCATTTTTCTGTCAGCTCAACCACTTCGCAGTGCGGAAGATAATGCCCTAGCAGTTCTCGCGCATCATCGGCGGAGAGCCCGAATTTTGGGTAACGGAGAACCCGCGTGAGTTCTGCTGCAGTCGCGCGGGAGATCAGCGGAACACAGCCGCCTTGGCGCCAATGCTGCCGGAGCCAAGCCAAGCGGCCATTCGCAAATAAGAGCGCCGACACAACGGTCGTCGTGTCATAGACCACGCGCCGGCTCACGTCTTTTTGCGCGCCCACGAAACAGCATTTGTAACGTCCTCTTCGTCAATCCCGAGTTGAGCAAGCCGGGCTCGCACTTCATCGGCGCGGCTGACTTGGAGCGGACGCAGGATGATGCACTCCCCGTCGGTGCTCACGTCGAAGTATTCCACTCCTTCGAAACGGGTGACTACCTTCTTGGGCAGTGTAATTTGGTTCTTGACGGTCTTCTTGGCCAGCATGATAACCTGATTCAAGGAAACAAGGAAATATTACCACAACGCTCCAGCGTCGGCAAGGCGCGCTTAACCGCCGTGCTATCCTCCTCTTAGCGCGCCACCATGCGCATCCTTACCCGCTACATTCTTCGCGAAGTAACCTCGCACGCCCTCATCGGCGCCGCGATCTTCACCTTTGTGCTGTTCACCCGCGATCTGGGACACATCCTGGAACTCGTGGTCCGCGCCAGCGCGCCGTTGCCGAGCGTTGCCGAGATCTTCTTCTACACAGTGCCGTTCGCGCTCACCTACACCATCCCCATGAGCGTGCTGGTCGGGATTCTCATCGGCTTGAGCCGGCTCGCCGCAGACAGCGAAATCACCGCCATGCGCGCCAGCGGCATGGGCGTATGGAGCTTCGGGCGAGTGCTGGGGATATTTGTTGCCGGCGCATGGCTGCTGGCGCTGGTCAACAGCCTCTATCTGGCTCCGTGGTCACTGGCATCGCTGGGACGACTGGAGGATCAACTTAAAGGCGCGCAGGCTTCTTATGAAGTGCAACCGCGCGTGTTCTACGAGGGCTTTCCCAAGCTCGTCCTCTATGTGCAGGACGTACACAGCGCTCAAGGAGGCGCAATTTGGAACGGAGTTTTTCTGGCTGATATCTCCGATCCTTCGAATCCCAGCATTACGCTGGCCCGCGAAGGCATCCTCGTCCCCGAAGGCGAGGACCGACTGCACCTGCATCTAAAGGACGGTTCCACGCACGAGACCGATCCCACGAAAGTTGATCATTATCAGATTTCAACCTTCCAGCAAACTGACATCCCGATCGAACTGGCTTCGTCGGAAAATAAAGCGGACGAACAAACTCCGGTCAAAGCCATCAGCACCTCGGCGCTGCTTGGTCACGCTGCCAGCGTTGATCCCGCATCAGCGCGCGTGTACCTCATCGAATTTCACAACCGCTTTGCCTTGCCCACGGCGTGTCTGGTGCTGGCCATGGTCGGCATTCCGCTGGGACTTTCCTCGAAGAAGAGCGGCAAGTCTGGTGGGTTCGTGCTTACGATCGTGCTGGTCTTCGTCTACTACTTTATTTCCCTGATTGGAGTTTCGCTGGCAAAGCAGGCCAGAGTAGGGCCGGTGTTCGGAGCGTGGCTCGCCAACATCGTATTCTTTGCCGCGGCGTTATTCCTGCTGTGGCAAGCCGAGCGGCGGCCATTATCGTTGCCCGTAATCCGACTGCCCTGGAAGCGAAATGAATCTCCGGGGAACGTCCCCGCAGTTGACCGCCGACGCAGGCGCAGAGAGACTGGCAATGCTTTCGAGCGCGCCTCCAGCCGCCGGCGAGTTTTCAGTGCCAGCTTCCCTACCCTGCTCGATGACTACGTGCTGCGCGATTTCTTCCTCTACCTTGGGATGATCGTCGCAGCGTTCCTGGTTCTGCTGCTGGTGTTTACGCTGTTCGAGTTGCTGGGAGATATTCTGCGCAACCAGACGCCCGCGATTGTGGTCGTGGAGTATCTGCTCAATGTTTCTCCCTATCTGCTATACAGCGTCGCGCCCCTCATCATGCTGCTGGCCGTGCTGATCACCTTCGGGTTGATGAACCGCTCCAATGAAATCACGGCAATCAAGGCGACGGGAACCAGCGTCTACAGGATCGTGATGCCGGTGCTGGCCGCTGCCGCGGTGCTCTCAACCGGATTGTTCTTTGCTGACCAGTTCTACTTGCCGCATACAAACAAGCGGCAGGAAGCGCTGCACAACCAGATCAAGGGCAAGCCGCCGCAAACTTATCTGCGTCCCGACCGACGCTGGATTTTCGGGCAGCACAATGACATTTACTACTACCAGTTCTTTGATGCCGACCGCAATCAGTTCGCCAACCTCACCATTTTTCGAATCGATCCCGCGAGTTTCACCATTACGCAGCGAATCCATGCCGAGCGCGCCCACTGGGCCGACAATCTGGGCCGTTGGGTCTTTGAACAGGGCTGGCAGCGGACTTTGCACACCGCCGCGATCGCCGGCTACCGGACCTTCGACGTCTCCACTTTCCCTGACCTCAGCGAGCAGCCATCATATTTCAAGAAGGAGGTGAAACAGTACTCCGAGATGAACTATGAGGAACTGCGCCGCTACATCCGTGATTTGCAGCAAAGCGGATTCGATGTGGTAAGGCTGAGGGTGCAGCTAAACCAGAAGCTCTCCTACCCGCTGATCACGTTCATCATGGCTGGCCTCGCCATTCCGTTTTCTTTGTCGGCATCCAAGAAAGGAGCTGTCACGGGAGTTGCCGTGGCGGTGGGAATTGCGGTGGTTTACACGGTCGTGTCGCGGTTGTCCGAGGCGATGGGTGACATCAGCCTGTTGCCCGCGGCGCTGGCCGCCTGGTCGCCCGACCTCATCTTCGCTCTGGTGGGTGCTTACCTGATTCTGAAAATTCCAACCTAGTCCGCGGGAAACCGGACCCCGAAAAATCCCTCCGCCTCGAACGATTACTTCACCGCGACTCCCGAGGGATAATTGAACGTTTGAATCACCGGCAGCGGGGTCAAGTTTCCATTCTGGAGGTTGATGGCGTATTCCGACAGCGTCCCGGGATTCAGGTTGGCCACGAACGCGAAACTATCGTCTCCGCGAATGGCAATCGAATTAGCCCCACCGCTGGCGGAGACATATGGCGGGGTGAGCGGCGTCAGGGCGCCCGTAGCCGTGCTTACCCTGAACTGCGAGACCTGGCCTGATGCGGTATCCACCACGTACAAATAATTGCCGTACGCATCCATCGACAAAGGCCCAGGGCCCTCGCCGGGGGAAACGGGAAAGGGCACACCGTTGTTAATCGGGAGCAGTCTGAAGTCGGGAGCCGGGCAGGTTCCCTGCTTGATGGTACTGCAGATGGTGTAAGCGCTGACTGTATTGGAAGTGGCTGCGTTCGAAAGTCCGTTGGACACGTAGACAAACCGGTTACAGGGATCGACCGTCACACCGTCGGGCATATAGCCGGTCGGAATTCCCACCTGATTATCAGTTTCGTTCAGAGTTAGTGTGCCGCTTGGTGATACTGAGTAATTCAACAGAATGTTGTTGATGGAATCCGGTACGTACAGGTACTCCGTCGTCGGAGGCGCAATCCCTGAACAGTAGGCATACTGTGGGGGATAGATCGTCGGGGTCACCGCGAGCGCCAGCGGACTGGAGCATGCCACTTGATTTGTGCACGGTTCCTGCGGGTTTACGTTGGCGCCGTTTACCGGAAGTACAAAAGGCGAACCCGGGACCTCGTTCAAAGTTCCATTGCTGCCGACTGAGAGCACTGAGATTGAGCCGGGAACCGGGTTCCCGGAGCTGTCGCCTGTCGCGCTGTTGGCCACAAAGAGAAACTTACCGGCGGAATCCATCCTCAAGGCTACTGGAGCGACAGGAACATGCTCTACGGAAGTCTGCCCGCTGACCAGCACGCTGGCGCTGTTCAGATAGTACGGCGTGGCGCTCCCCAGCTTGCCATCCGAAGCTACGGGAAACGCCGCAAGCCCCGTGAAGCTGCCGCCGGGCACCGCCGGATTTTCGTTGACGATCACGTAGGCGTTTGCGCCTGCCGGATCAAGAACGATAGCCGTTGGCAACCCCGGAGTCGGAGGGCCATTCACATTGTTAATCTCCGTCGTGGAACCGTTTGCCAAGTCGAGGCTAAAAGTTTCCATTACCGGCCCGCTTTGTTGGGGGTTGTTATTCACCAGCGGACCACCCCCCTGGCTCGGAATCACCACCAGACCATTGTCGTTCGACGAGTACTTGGCGTTGCAGGCCATTAAGAAGCCGATTGATATCAGAGCCAGAAGCGCCACCATCCAGGCAAACCTTGTCCACATTCTGCGGTTTATCTCCTATGAGCGTGCTGATGCATTCCCCGGCCACACAAACCGGGCGTGAACCCTATTTGAAGGCGTGAATTGCCATCCATTTATGTATCAGGAATACGTGGGAAGAGCAAACCCCCGGAGCTATTGGAACCGTGGACGGGGCTGGGAGTTGCCTGAAGGTCAGGGGCCAGTGGTCGGTGACCAGCTTATTCCCTTTGGCCACTGGCCACTGGCCACTGATCACTGGGCGCTGCGGTTAGAGGTTCGTCGACACCAGCGCTCGCTGGCATCAGAGGGAGGTGGATCTCGACCATCAGTCCACCCTCGGCCCGGTTCGCAGCAGCGACACGTCCGCCATGGAAGCGAACCGCGCGCTCCGTGATAGCCAGGCCCAGGCCAACCCCGCCGGTCTGCCGGCCTCGAGCATCGTCCAGGCGGTAAAACGGCTGGAACAATTTTTCCAGGGCATCGGCGGGCACGCCGGAGCCGCAATCGGTGACTCGGACCACCGCTTCCTCACCACCATCAATCAACTTCTTTTCCAGTTCGATATCAACCGTAGTGCCTTCGCGAGTGTAGCGGATGGCATTGCGCACAACATTTTCGATGGCACTGTGGAGCAGCGAAGGATCTCCGCGCACCACCCAAATTCCCGCTGGGATTTCGCTGCGCACATGGCAACGCCTGGCCTGCGCTTCGAACTCCGCATCTTCGGCCACGCTATGCACCACTTCATCCAGGGAAAACGGTGTCGAGGACACATGTTGCTCGCCATCTTCGAGCCGGGCCAGAGTGAGCAAGCGGCCGATGAGTTCATTGAGGCGGCTGGCTTCCAGTTCAATGCGCTCCAGCATGGCCGCGCTTTCCGGCCCGGAGCGCTGCCGCGCCAAACCTAAAGCTACATTCAGCCGCGCCAGCGGCGAGCGCAGTTCATGCGAGATGTCGTTGAGCAGGCGGGATTGCGCCTTAACCAGATTTTCCAAACGTTCCGCCATGCCGTCAAAATCCCTCATCAAGCCCGCAACCTCATCGCGTCTTGTGACATGGGGAGCGCCGGCCCGGGCGGTGAGATCGCCGGCGGCGAGTTGACGCGTTGCCGCACGTAAACGGACGATGGGCATGGTCAGGAACCAAGCCAGCACGTAGCAGACCAGTCCGGAGGAGATAACGGCGATGATGAGACCGGGAACGGGTAATCCCCGCGGACCGAGAAATAGGCGTGGCCCCGGCGGAGGAGACAGCACGAGCGTGTAACGATGCAATCCGTCAGAAGACGCGCGAGAATCACGCAAGACCGGAGGCGGTGCGGGAAAAATAAAGCCCTCGTGCGGCACCCGCGGCCCTCCCTTCGCGACACGCAGCGCCCATTCGGGCGCGCCCCGGTGCAAAACCTCCTCCATGTTTTCATTGAACAGAAAGACGCGGACGTGCTGCGTCTTTTCCAGATTATCAAAATATTCGCCCAGCCCCGCCGTGCCTCTCTGTTCGTAGGCATTCACGGAGTCGTTCATCGCGGTTGCGAGAAGAGCTTCCCAACTTGAAGTCCTGGGACGAAACGCCAGCGTGACCAGGATCGCCAGCACGAGAAACAAGGCAAAAGCCATCCAGAAGGAAAGAAAAATCTTGAGGAACAGGCTCTTCATGAGGTCTTTACCTTTTCCCCAACCTTCTCCCGCGGACGGGCGAAGATGTAGCCCACGCCGCGGATGGTCTTGATGTGTTCATCGGCGTCAGTGTCGCCGAGCTTCTTGCGAACCTTGCTGACGTGCATGTCGATGCTGCGGTCGAAGGGCGAGAATTTACGGCTCAAGACGGCGTTGACCAGGCGCTCGCGGGGCACCACCCGGCCAGCCTCGCGCAGCAGCACTTCGAGCAGATTGAACTCGACCGAGGTGAGGTCGACGGGTTGGCCGTCGCGGCGCACGCTGCGTGTGGCGGGATCGAGTTCGATTTCTCCGACGCGGACGACATCAGGCGCAGACGGGGCCGATTTGTCACTGCGCGTGCGGCGCAGGATGGCTCGAATGCGCGCCACCAGCTCTCGCGGATTAAAAGGCTTGGGCAGATAATCGTCGGCGCCGATCTCGAGGCCTACAATGCGGTCGACATCTTCGCCGCGTGCGGTGAGCAAAAGTACCGGCAGGCGGGAGGTGGCGCGGATCCGGCGCAGCACTTCGAAACCGTTGATGCCGGGCAACATCACATCCAGCACCACGAGCAGGTATCCGCCGGCAGTGGCACGCTGCAGCCCATTCTCGCCATCATGTACGAATTCGACTAAGAATCCCTCGGCCTGCAAGTATTCGCCCACCAAGGTACATAGTTCGACATCATCGTCAATAACCAGAATTCGTTCCATCTTGGCAGGTTTCATTGTGCACCAGATCGCAGGCTGGCCGCGGTAAAGAATTGTCAAACCCCTACAGGCGAACCCTATGGTTCGGCCGAGTGTTTCCGTCTTTGACAAAACTTTACTCGCATTGACTGACTTTTTACCACTTTTCTCTGGGAGTCGTGTTTGTATGAGTGTACCCAAAGCCCCAGGTTTCTAAGAGGTGAGCAGGTGGATGGAGCCGGGGTTAAAGGAGCAAAAAACTTTATGAAGACGATTCGTTTTCGTTTGCTCGTAGCTGCGCTGGCGGTGCTGTTGGGCGGTGCGATCGCCAGGTCGCAAACTGCGGATGCAACCGCGCCGGTGCACGGCCGTGCCTTCGGCATGCGAAGCCCGATGATGGGCTTCTTCGCCAAATATCTGGACCTGACCGACGCCCAGCGTACGCAGATGAAGGCCGTCCTACAGAAAGAGCGCGCCGCGATGAAGCCGCAGATGCAGCAGCTTCACCTGATGCAGCAGCAGCTCAAGCCTTATGAAGAAGGCACCTATGACGAAGCCAAGGTGCAGGCCTTGGTGGCGCAGCAGGCGCAGACGCTGGTGCAACTGAAGGTGCAGGAAGCCCGCATCCACAACGAGCTGTTTCAATTACTCACTCCCGACCAGCAGGCCAAGATGCAGCAGTTCGAGGCCAATCGGGAGGCGCGCATGCAGCAACGTATGCAGAATTCGGCCCCTACTCCTGAGGAGTAGGGCGTGGCGTTGTGCGCCGTGGTTTGCCGCTTGAGAGTTGCTGACGGCGGACCGAGGTTAGGTCCTCGGCTTGATCTCAGTCCGCTGCAATGAGGAGTGATGTCATGGATATGGCTCAGACATTCATCTTTTACGCGGAATGGATCTTCTTTATCGCCTGGGGAGCGCTGCTTGCCGCGGTCAGCGTTGTTGCTTTCGGAAGCGATCTGGTTCCGAGCGCACAGCGTGCAACCGCCGAGAAAGAGCGCCGTTAGCTTTCCGTCTTCTACGCCGGTCTGGTAGCCCAAGACCTGGTTCCTGCCGAACCTGCCTTCCAAAACTTGCACCCCAGCCTGCTAGAATTTCATCTACACGACCTGAATGATTCCCAAGAGTATGCGTCCGCTCCTGCCCTACCTCAAGCGTTACCGCTGGGGCTTTGTGGCGGGCGTTTTCTGCATTTTTTTCAGCAATGGCGCCTGGATCCTGCTGCCGCAGGTGATCCGGCACGCGATCGACGATCTCAATACCGGCGTTACGTCCGCGAAGCTGCTGCACTTTGCCTGGCAGATGCTGGAGGTCGCGGCCGTCCGTGGAGTTTTCCTGTTTCTAACTCGCTGGATCGTGATCGGCATCTCGCGCGACATCGAGTTCGATTTGCGCAATGATCTTTTCGCTCACCTGGAAACACTTTCCTATTCCTACTACCAGCGCACGCGCACCGGCGACATTATGGCCCGGATGACGAACGATTTGAACGCGGTGCGCATGCTGCTGGGCCCGGCGATCATGTACTCGGCGAATACGCTGGTATTCACCGCCGGCGCGCTGTCGTTCATGGTGCTCATCAGCCCCAAGCTGACTTTCTATGCGTTTCTGCCGCTGCCCTTGGTGAGTATTGTCATTCAGCACTTTGGGCGGCGCATCCATGAACGCTTCGAAAGAATTCAGGCGATGTTCTCCGACATTTCGGCGCGGGCGCAGGAGAATTTTTCTGGGGCCAGGGTCATCCGCGCCTACGTGCAGGAAGAGGCGGAGATCGCGTCCTTTGAAAGCGCCAACCAGGAATACGTCACCCGCAGCCTGAAACTGGTGCGGCTGATGGGCATGCTGTGGCCGACGCTGGAACTCATGCTCGGACTGGCCATGGTGCTGGTGCTCTGGATCGGCGGCCGCGAAGTGCTTCACGGACAAACGACAGTGGTTTTAGTTTCCTATTTGAAAACGAAAACCACTCTGTTGCTTCCTGGATCTGTGACGGTGGGTGATTTTGCCGCCTTCAATATCTACATGCTGCAGTTGACGTTTCCTGTGATCGCGCTGGGGTGGGTGGTCAATATTTTCCAGCGAGGCACGGCTTCACTGATTCGCTTGAACGAAATTCTGCACGAGCAAGCTGAAATCAAGGATGGGCCTGAAGCTGCAGACCTGCTGGTGGAAGGCGAAATCGAATTTCGCGGGCTGAATTTTGCCTACGATGGCAAACCGGTGCTGCACGACCTGAATCTGCGAATCCCGGCCGGCAGCAGCATGGCGATCGTGGGCCCGACGGGCTCTGGGAAAACCACGCTGGTCAGCCTGATTCCCCGCATTTACGATGCGGCGCCGGGGATGGTTCTGGTGGATGGCCGGCCGATCCGGGAGTTCTCCCTAGAATCGCTGCGCAAGAGTGTGGGATTTGTGCCGCAGGAAACATTTTTATTCAGCGACCGCATCCGGGAAAACATTGCTCTGGGCGTGGCATCGGCATCCGATCAGCAGATTCACGAAGCCGCCGAAGCTGCCAATATTGCCCAGGATATCGAGAGCTTTCCCGAGCAATACCAGACCATGGTCGGCGAGCGGGGCATCACGCTCTCGGGAGGACAGAAGCAGCGCGCCGCGATTGCTCGTGCCCTGATTCGCAATCCCCGCATCCTTATTCTCGATGACGCGCTCTCCAGCGTCGACACTCATACGGAAGACAAAATCCTCAATCACTTGCGTGAAGTGATGCAGGGCCGCACCACCATCTTCATCTCGCACCGCGTTTCTACAGTGCGGAATGCGGACCGCATAGCCGTGCTGCACGACGGACGCATCGTGGAATCGGGCACGCACGACGAACTGCTCGCCTTGAACGGCTACTACAGCGACCTGTATAACAAGCAGTTGCTGGAAGAAGAGCTAGCCGAGGTTTAGACTTAGGCCGCTCCGCAGCCGCATTCAAAATCCTGCATGGGGAAGCAAACAATTATGCGATTCCGCGCACTTGCTTTGCCGTTTTGTGCATTGGCCTGTGGTTCTTATTTGCTGGCGCCTTTCGTCGACGCTCAGACTGCTTCATCCACGCCGCCCGCGCCTCGAGCCATCACGGTCGACGATGTCTTTGAAATTCGCGCAGTCGGTGATCCTCAAATCGCGGAGGACGGCAAGTGGGTGGCTTATACGGTCTCGACCATGTCTTTGAAGGAGGACAAGTCGGAGACGCGCATCTGGATGACGCCGGCGGGCGGCGGCGACGCTGTCGTTATGACGGCCGAGGAGGTTTCCTCTTCCCATCCCCGCTGGAGTCCGGATGGAAAGTTCCTCGCGTTCCTATCCAAGCGGGGTGAGGGCAAGACGCAGGTTTGGCTGCTCAACCGCATGGGCGGCGAGGCGCAGAAGCTGACAGATACGATTCAGGACGTCGATGATTTTGCCTGGTCCCCTGACAGCAAACGGCTGGTCCTCATCCTGCGAGATCCGTCGCCGGAAGAGTTGGACGAGGCTAAAGCCAAAGAAAAAGACAAGCCGGGGAGCAGTGATAAAGATAGAGACAAGGACGCGAAGCCGAAAAAACCGAAAACTCCACCACCATTCGTGATCGACCGCTATCGCTTCAAGACCGACACGATCGGCTATCTCGACAGGCGACGCACGCATCTTTACGTGTTCGATGTCGCGACCAAAGCGGTCGTACAGATTACGTCTGGCGACTTCGACGATGAACAACCCGCGTGGTCTCCTGACGGCAAACTGCTCGCGTTTCGCAGCAACCGCTCCACACCGGACCCGGATCGCACTTACGACTCCAACATCTGGGTGGTATCGGCCGATAACACCGACAAGGGCGCGCACCTTACGCAGGTCACGACGAATCCCGGCTCTGACGGTTCGCCGGCGTGGTCGCCCGATGGCAAGTGGATCACTTACGTCACGCAGCTGGATCCGAAGCTCCTTGTTTATGCGACCCACCACGTAGCAGTTTCTCCGGCAACTGGAGGCGCGGCCAAGGTGTTGACGCTGGCCTTCGATCGCATGTCGCGGTCGCCGCGCTTTTCGCCCGACGGGCAGTTCATCTACTTCATCGCCGATGACGACGGGACGCAGGATCTTTTCCGAATCCCAGCAGCGGGCGGGGAGATCACCCGAGCCATCTCCGGCCACGTCGTGGTCTCGAGTTACACCGTCGCTAAGTCAGGAGACCTGGCCGCGCAGATCACGAGCATGGACCGGCCAGCCGAAATCTTCACCACGACCACCTCAGGTGGCGCGCTTACACGCATCACGCACTTGAATGATGCGTTTATGGCAAAGATCAGAGTGGTCACGCCCGAATATGTCAAGTTCAAGAGCAAAGACGGCACCACGGTGGCGGGCTATCTTTACAAGCCACTGAATTACGTGGCGGGGAAAAAGTATCCAACGCTTCTGCACCCGCACGGCGGTCCGGTGGGAGCTTATTACGGCGACTTCAATCATTTCCCACAGCTGTTGGCGGCCAACGGATATGTAGTGCTGGAGCCCAATCCACGCGGCTCGTCCGGCTATGGACAAGATTTCTGCAAGGCCATCTTTGCCGATTGGGGCAACAAGGACTTTCAGGACGACATGGCCATGGTCGACTACGCCGTCGCGCAAGGCGTGGCCGATCCCGATAAGCTGGGCGTGGGCGGCTGGTCCTACGGCGGCATCTCGACGGATTTCATCATTGCGCAGACCACGCGCTTCAAGGCAGCAATTACCGGCGCGGGGTCCGCTTTCTTCGCGTCGCTGTACGGGCATGACCAGTACATCCTCGACTACGATGTGGAACTTGGGCACCCGTGGGAGAACCGCGCCGTGTGGGACAAGATCTCACCAATCTACAAGGTTGCAAACATCACGACGCCGACCCTGTTCATGGGCGGTGACATTGACTGGAATGTGCCAATCCTGGGCGGCGAGCAGATGTATGAGGCGCTCAAGAGCCTGGGCCGCGAAACCGAACTGGTGGCGTATCCCGGCGAGTTTCATGGCTTCAAAACACCCTCGCACATTAAGGACAGGCTCGAACGCAACCTCAGCTGGTACGCGCACTACGTGAAGGCGGACGGCAGCCCGGCGCGCCCAGCGGCGAAAGCAAACTAGCGCGTGCGTGATCTCCTTGCCATGCGACGAGTAGATGCCCCCGAGATTCTCGATTCCGACGCCTGCTCTGCCGCCGACGTCGAGGATACGCTCCGGGATCTTGGGCGGGTCAACCGCTGGTTCGGCGGAGTTGCCACCACGCAGAAGATGGTGGAACGCGTGGCTCAAGTATCAGGCTCGAAACACTTCTCGCTGTTGGAAGTGGCAGCCGGGTCGGGAGAAGTTCCGCAGGTGGTTCGGGAAAAGCTGGCGCGTCGCGGGATCGGGTTGGACGTGACGCTGCTGGATAGAGCTCGATCTCATCTTCCCGGCACCGCAAATCACACGGGGGGGAATTCCGGCGTCGTGGCCGATGCCCTAGCCCTGCCTTTCGCGGATGACGCCTTCGATCTGATAAGTTGCAGCCTTTTTGCCCATCATCTTGACGAGCAGCGGCTGGAGCAATTTATGCGCGAAGCTCTGCGGGTGAGCCGGCGCGCTCTGCTGATCAATGATCTGATCCGGCATCCTCTGCATCTGGCTTTGGCGTTCGCCGGATTTCCACTTATGCGCAGCCGGGTGGCCTGGTTGGACGGGCTAACTTCGGTGCGGCGCGCCTATGTTCCAGACGAAATCCGAAGCATGCTTGCGGCTGTTATTTTGGCAAACGGAGGGACGCGAGTGGAAATCTCGCGCAATTATCTTTTTCGCATGGGAGTAATTGTGTGGAAGAGTCCTTGACCTCAGCGGCTAAAGCCGACCGCCGTTGATGCTTGATGGCACGGCTAAAGGAGTGCCCTTCCCTAGCTGGCTAGCGGACCACCAGCACTTCACGGATGTTATCGCGCGCAAGAAAGAATTTAATTGAGGCGAAATCGCGGAAGAGGGTTTCGATGTGGCGGTTGTTGAACACGCGCTGCAACTGGAAACCTTCCGAGATGGCGGTGTGGATCGCTCCGGTAGGACCGCGACGAGCTTCACGCCGCAACACGATTTTCTGCATCTCGAGAGTGTCAGTGCCCACGATGTGAAAGCGATGACAGGGCGAGTCCGGGCCGGCATCACGAGTATGGAAGAACGCCAGCAGCATGCCGCCGGGTTTCAACACCGACCATAGCCGCCCAACAACCGGCTTTACCAGACTCTCATCGAGATAGTCCGGCAAGTTCCAGCACAAAACGACATCGAAGCGAGCGGCCGGATACACCAGGTTATCGGCGAGAAACTTACGGCTGTCGAGAACAACGCTGCCTTCCTCGTTCTTGCCGAGAAGCTCGGGATCGGTCGAGGCCGTGAGCAGGTCCTCGCTATAGATTCTGTGGCCGTGTTCGGTGAAATGGCGAATGTTGGCCGGCGAGGTCGATCCCAGATCGAGAATGCACAGGTCTTCAGCGGACTCCCACATGCGGGACAACTCTCCCAGGCCGCTGGAGCGGCGCGTCAGCTTCTGCGCGCCCTGCGCCGGGATGGTCTCCGTTCCGGATGAACCGCGAAAAAGTTTCATGAAACCCTGGGAGACTGACGACATCCTGACTTCATAACTCCTGAAATAAATTCAGCGATCGTAAGACTCACT
This sequence comes from uncultured Acidobacteriaceae bacterium, assembly GCA_963809605.1. GTDB lineage: Bacteria > Acidobacteriota > Terriglobia > Terriglobales > Acidobacteriaceae > Sulfotelmatobacter. The sequence continues at coordinate 63,594 of CAWEKM010000003.1, forward strand.
TGTCAGTCTTGTGAATATCTACTTTGCCCTTCAAATATGCGCCTTCCTCGATGGAAATGCGCTGGGTGCTGATGTCTCCGGTAACGATCGCCGACTTACGCAATTCGACGCGATCGCTGGCCTGAATGTTGCCTTCGAGCTTGCCTTGCACCACCACGCCCTTGGCCTCGACGCTGGCTTTGACCTGGCCGTTGGGGCCAACCGTCAAGCTGTTGCCTTTGAGAGCGATGCTGCCCTCGACCTGGCCATCCAGATATAGATCTTCGCTGCCGGAAAGTTCGCCCTTGATGTAGACCGACTTGCCGATTTGTGCCAACCCACTGGCGGGTGCGCTCATAGGACGCTCTCCTGTTTCAACCGTGATCCGGTACCGCGGCATCCGTGACGGGTTGCTCCCATATTAGAATCCTTGAGGCAATTAACGGAGACCGCTCACTGCTTCGACTATACGCAAGGCAGAGAGGGCGCGGCAAGTTCCTAGCGGGCGACCTAGGATGAGTTGAACTTCGGAAGTGCATCCCCGCCCGGCTCTGTACTTAAGAAGTGGACAGCGGTTGCCTCTTTTCGTTGTCATTCACTTTCACCTCGAATGACGTTTCCAGCCCCATGCAAGAATGATCAACCGAGAAATGATCAACCAAGAAGTGATCAATTTTGAACAGCAATGGCTCTCGCTAATTCTTTCATGTCTTTCCGAACTTGTTCGAGCCGCTCCAGCCTCAACTGGTACTCCGCGGTGGCTGCGGGGCTGTGTTCATCGTGTTCTAAGTACAGATCATTCGCAACTTGGATCGCTTCTGATTCTTCGCGACGATCCGCGAGCTTGGTTTTGTCATCCATGCTCGGATACTACGCCCGATCGCGAACAATTCAGATTAGAAATGGCTCACGCTTCCCGAGATGGGACGGGCCCTCCCGAGCCCATGCTTCGGAAATACTTGTGTTCAAGCTCGCTCACGTGGTTGGCTTAAGCCATGAAGAAAATGGCATCCTTTCTTTCCAAGGCTGACACTAAGCTCCCAATGCACTTGTGAGACATTTTTGAAGAACCGGGAAGCTCAGTTGCTACACTGGAACTGTGCCGGACAGCATGACACGGATAAAATTGATTCGTATCGCCACCACGGCTTTCCTGAGCGTCTTGCTGACAGGAAACGGTGCGATTTCACTCGACGCGACCGCGCATCCGGGTTTTCCTGTGGATTCGGCTCCCGCGGTCGACCTGGTGCGGGCCGCGGTGGCGAACGAGGTAGCAGCCTCCAGCGACAACTCGATCAAGCACATGTTTCGATCGCGCAAACAGACTCCCCAGGGTTCACAAACCAGGCTCTACGTGGAAACGCGGAGCGCAATGGCCGGCATGACGATCGCCTACAACGACCAGCCGCTTACGCCGGAACAGATGCAGGGCGAAGAAAGCCGCCTGGCGGGTCTGGTGAGCGATCCGGAACAACTCAGCCGCAAACACTCCCAGGAACAGCAGACTGCCGAGCGCACCCTGCGCATCGTGAAGGCCCTGCCCGACGCTTTTTTATATGACTATGACGGCGATGAGCCCGGCACCGCTCAGCTGGGCAAGGAAGGAAATCGGCTGGTGCGTTTGAAATTCCGGCCCAATCCGGCCTACGAGCCGCCTTCTCGCGTGGAACAGGTGCTCGTGGGCATGGAGGGATTCTTGCTGATCGATCCCGCAGAGCGCAGAATCGCGCGAATCGACGGGACTCTGTTCAAGGAAGTCGGCTTCGGCTGGGGAATTCTGGGGCATCTCGACAAAGGCGGCCACTTTCTGGTCGAGCAATCCGAAGTTGGTGATGGATCGTGGCAAATTTCGCATATGTCCCTTGGCTTTACAGGAAAGATTCTTATATTCAAGAGCATTGTGATCAAGTCTGACGAGGTGTTCAGCGACTTCCGCCGCGTGCCGGCAGACACAACGTTTGCCCAGGGAGTGAACATGTTGAAGGCCGAAGAAGCAAAACTAGCGGAGGATCACAATCTGGGGGCGGCAACGACGGGCCCCAAGTCGCACTAGGAAAGGCCTTCAGCGGCCGGCAGCTATTCCTTGGCGATACCTCAGGCGAAAAACGATGCTGGCGGTCACACGAAGATTGTTCTGGCTACGCACGTCGCCGGTGGAGTCCGCATATGCGGTGCGCAGATAATCTCCGGTGAGGCGGACCGCGAAAGGCCCTGCAACGGTGCGCTCGATCCCACCCCCGAGCGCATAGGCTGGTCTTGCCACCCATCCCTCGAGGTATTCGGTGCCGCTCACCGGGACCGCGCTGTCAACCAGTCCGGCACCGGCCAGGGCGTGCACGAATGCCCGCGTTTTTCTGGCCTCAAACAGATGAAACACAGGACCAGCAAGGAAGGTTAAAGTGTAGCCCGACTGCCCGGTGGCCAGGACGTTGGAGGTGCGAACGTAACCGGAGTCTACGGCAACTCCCCAACGCGGGAGAAAGTTGACGTGGCCGGTCACATCCAGACCACTGAGACCCACTCTGCCCGCGGACGGAATCGTCGACGAGAGATAACTATAGCCGCAACTCACATCGTAACTCGGACCATAAGCCGTGGCGGGCGGTGGCGCTTGCAATTGATTTTGCGCCAGGGCAGGGGCGATCAGCGCGAACGCTAGAGATAGAGCCTTCCCCGCGATACTGATTCCATTGCGTTTGCTTTCGGACCTTCTTGCGAGCCCACGAAAAAACATAGCTGTCGCTTCCTGCTCCCCAGCACACAACACAGGCCGGGGCAGATGCCGACCCTAAAATACCGGGGATGCAGCGAGCGGTAAATGTAACCTCAGCTTGAGACCTTAGGTAATGAGCGAAGCATTTGTAGAAACGAAACAGATCGGCGCTTCTGGAAGAGTACATTCGTAACCGACGAAATCTCGCTTGACGACAACCGTTACAACGATTCGAGGGGATGTCTTCCAGAATCAAGCACGGAGTGTTTCCTTCTTCACTGTCAGCCTCTCGATGAGATCTTCTTTAACACGATAACCGGTTCCGGGCTGGCTGGAGATCGCAATCATTCCCTGCGGCGATACTTGCACTTCCGGGTCGATAATGTCTTCCTTCCAATAGCGTTTGGATGCGGAGACGTCACCGGGCAGGCTGAAATTCTCGAGCGTGGAAAGGGCGATGTTGTGGGCCCGGCCGATGCCCGATTCGAGCATTCCGCCGCACCAGACCGGAATCTTCTGGGCGTGGCAGATGTCGTGAATCTTCTTGGCCTCGCTGAATCCGCCCACGCGGCCGACCTTAATGTTGATAATGCGGCATGCGCCGGTTTCGAGCGCAATGGCCGCAGTGCGGGCGCTGACGATCGACTCATCGAGGCAAATCGCGGTACGCAATTCTTTTTGCAGGCGGGCGTGGTAGAAAATGTCGTCGTCCCAGAGCGGTTGCTCGATCATCAGCAGATTGAATTGATCGAAAGTGCGAAGGTGCTCGACCTGATCGAGTGTGTAGGCGGAGTTGGCGTCGCAACTCAGCGTGATGTCGGCCCAGCGTGAGCGGATTTTCTCGAGGACGCTTACATCCCAGCCCGGCTTGACCTTCACTTTGATGCGACGGTATCCCGCGGCGAGTTCAATCTGAATCTTCTCAAGAAGCTGTTCGACGGAATCCTGAATGCCGATGGAAACTCCGCAAGCGATTTCAGTCCGTGTGCCGCCGAGCAGCTTCCACAGGGGCTGGTTCTTCTGTTTCGCTTCGGCATCCCACAACGCGTTTTCGAGAGCCGCTTTCGCCATGCGGTGACCGCGCACTCGGGAGAAAAGCGCTGCGCAGTCGCGCGCTGATTCAAGGCTGCGTCCGAGCACGGCAGGGGCGAGGTATTGAGTGATGGTGGGCCAAGTGCTTTCGGTCCACTCGCTGCTGTAAAAAGGATCTTCGCCAGCGACACATTCGCCCCAGCCGTTGACCCCGTCGCAATGCGCCGTGAGCAGCAGGATACGGCGGCTGTAGGTGCGTCCAAAGCTCGTCTCAAAGAAATGGACGAGCGGCATGTGAATCTCGCGGAGCGTGATGGCTTCAATCTTCATAATTCAGTTTCCAGCACCTAGTACCCAGAACTGCACCCATTTTCGCCTCGACTGTCCCCTTTATGTATTTTCTCGATACTAGGTACTGGGTACTAGCTACTGACCTCTTCCGAAGCATACGACCACTCCTCATCCCAGTTGCCAAGCACGAACTTGCCGTTGCCCTCAGAATCGCGCTCATAACCGAGCACAGCCAGCCCATCGCCGAACGCCCGGAGAAATTGCTGGCGGTTGCGTTCCTGCACTTGCTGGGCCTTGCCTCGCGTTTCTGCCGAAGCTTTCCACTCGTAAATTTGTGCCGGAACTTCAATCGTAGTGTCCCGCTCGAATGGCGGATTCTTTCCCGTCGCCAGCAGCGTTTCCACGCGCTCTGATTTCAGCCACCACTCGGCAATCAGCCGGTCGCTGGGAAGCCCGCCCTGCAGGGGCGATGAAGTGATTCCATATTGGTTGATGTTATAGCGCCGGGAGATGGCTCCTAGTTTCTCAATATTCAAATAAGCGTTCTTGATCTCAAGCGGATCGAAGGTCCATTCGATCAGCTCGATGCCTCGAGCTAGGGCATCTTCTCGCTGCAGCAGCTTAAGACGGCGGCCCAGGCCGCCATTGCGCTGGTCCTTCCGAACGGCGAGCATGTGCGAGTGAAGATAGACATGGCCAGACCGCGTGCCCGGCACGGAGAGCGCGAAGCCAACCATTTCGTTGCCGTCGATAGCGCCCATGACCTGTCCGCCGACTTTTTCGGCCACGACGAACATGCGCAGCGGAACCAGTTCGGCGTCGCTGAAGTTCCACACATCTTTCTGCAACGCCACGCACGCGCGCAGCTCATCCAGCCCCTGACAACGGCGAATCACTATGGCGTCCGCGCTCACGCTGGCTTTTCCTCTTGCTTGGCCTGCTGCCACAGGGATTCGAGTTCATCCATCGAAACACTTTCTGGAGTGGCACCACGCTCGTGCAAGCGTTGCTCCATCCATTCAAACCGGCGGCGAAACTTGCGATTGGTCTTGCGCAGCGCGGATTCGGGATCGAGTGAGAGATAACGGGCGATGTTGACCAGCACGAAAAAAAGGTCGCCGACTTCTCCCTCCAGCCGCGCCTTTAGATCTTCGGGAATTATCTGCCGCTCGGAACCGGCGACGCCGCGGCCTTCCGGGCGCGGACCGGGAGGGGGAAACTCCCGCAGATGTTCGCGTAACTCGACAGTCTCCTCGCTGAGCTTGTCGAACAGGCCCTCAATGTTGGGCCAGTCGAAGCCAACCTGTGCCGCGCGCGAACTGAGCTTGTGAGCCTCGAGTAAAGATGGCATCGCTGACGAGATTCCGGAGAGAATCGATGGCATAGTCTTCGCGGCGGAGCCGGTGGCGACTTCCGCAAACCCGCCGAAGCGCTTTTTTCGTTCTTCAACTTTCAACGCTTCCCAGTTGCGCTTCACCTCGGTTGAAGTGTCGGCCTTCACGTCACCGAATACGTGAGGATGGCGATCCACGAGCTTGCTCGAGAGCCGGTCCAGAACATCGTCAATCGAAAATGTCCCTTGCTCCTTAGCTATCTCGGAATAGAAAAGCACCTGCAGCAGCAGATCGCCGAGTTCTCCCGGAAGCTCGACCCAGTCGCGATTATCGATGGCTTCGAGCACTTCATAAGTTTCTTCGAGCGTATAGGGCTTGATGGAATCGAAGGTCTGCTCGCGATCCCACGGGCAACCTCCGGGAGCCCGCAAGCGCTCCAGAATGGCGACTACGCGTTCGAAACGTTCGCCGGTCGTGGACATTTGAGCAACCACTCTAAATGAGCCATCGCGGTGCGGGCAACGAGTGCAGGGATGTCTTGCACTCGCGCTTGTTACTTCGTAACTTTGAGCCAACATGCTTGGCCTTTTGGTCATCTATTTTTGCGGTACCAAGGTTACCTTCTCGGCCCGACGAGGAGAGTGCACACTTTAAGGGTCATAGTGTCTGGTGCGGCCTGGTTCGTGGCTCTAGCAACACCTTTCTAAAGCCCTGTATCTGATTGATAAAATATGGTCTTAGCGGCAAATCCCCGAGCCTCCCTGGAAGGCCAGCACTTTCAAGTGGTGGTGATTGGTGGGGGCATCAATGGCGTCGCTGTGGCGCGGCAATGCGCTCGCGCGGGCAAGCGCACCCTGCTGATCGAACAGAATGACTTCGCCTCCGGAGTAACCAGCCGCTCCACGCGCATCATTCACGGCGGCCTGCGTTACCTGGAGCATGGTGAATTAGGGCTGGTTCGGGAATCGCTTCGCGAACGGGAAAAGTTGCTTCGGGAAAAATCTCACCTCGTGCATCCCATGCACTTCCTGCTGCTTTTGAATGAGACCAGCCAGCGGAGTGCAATGAAAGTGCGCGCCGGATTGTGGCTCTACCAGCGCATGGCCGGAAAACCGCCCGGCAAAGACGCCACCGAAATGGAATTGAAACGGCTGGAGCGAGCGCTGGACGCCGGGCATCGCTGGTCGTTCTACAACTACGAAGATGCTCAATGCGAATTTCCGGAGCGGCTGGTAGCGGAATGGTTAATGGAGGCCGTCGATGCGGGCGCCACCGTTCGCAATCACATGGAAGCGCTCGCGGTTGACGTCTCGCACGGTCGCACCCGTGGCGTTCTGTTACGCGACCAGATCACGGGCCGCGACCAGCGTGTCGATGCGGCCTGGGTAATCAACTGCAGCGGACCGTGGGCTGACCGCATGTGCCAGCGCTCTTCTATCCGCATGGCTAAACCAATGCTGGGCGGGGTGCGCGGCTCTCACATTGTTTTGCCGCGGTTTTCGGGTTCGCCGAATGCTGCGGTTTATACCGAGGCGGTAGACGGCCGTCCAATTTTTGTCCTTCCGTGGAACGATCAGATCCTCGTAGGAACAACCGAAGTTGCTGACAACGGCGACCCGGCCAGAACCGTTCCCTCGCAGGACGAAATCACCTACCTCGTGCGCTCGGTGGCGCAATTGTTTCCCAAGGCAAAGATAACTGCGCAAAGCGTGAAGCACGCATTTGCAGGAATCCGGCCGCTGCCTTATTCGCCGGACAATAAGCCTTCTGCAGTCACGCGGCAGCATATCCTGCACGACCACACCGATGACGGCGCGGCGCGCATGCTCTCCGTGATCGGCGGCAAGCTGACCACTGCGGCTTCACTCGCCCGGGACTGTGCCCGCAAGATCGGGTTGAAAACGATTGAACCCAATACGATGACCGTGGGACCCGACAATGCGCTCGATCCTTTTCTGGACGACGCAGTGCTCGAAATTGCGCGCATCGGAGCGGTGAGCGAGGAAACGGCTCGCGGCATGGTGGAATGGCATGGCAAGCGTGCTGCCGATATCGCGCGTATGGCATTGGTGAGCGCGGAACTGCGTGCGCCGATCTGTCCCCACACCTCTCACGTCATCGCGGAAGTGGTGGAAGCCTACCGCAGAGAGTTTGCCGTAACTTTGGGAGACGTGCTGCTGCGGCGCGTGCCGGTGGCGCTGGGGGCCTGCTGGTCGGAGTCGTGCAGCCGCGAAGCCGCATTGCGCATCGGCGCGGTTCTCGGCTGGGACGAGCATGCCATGGGAGCGAACCTGGAAGCCTTTGAAACCGAGCGCGCCGCCTTCTTGCGGCCGGTGGGGCGCGCCACTGCAGCATTTGAAGCTGCCGCCGATTAGATCCTTTGGCCACGGATCTACACGGATTTCCACGGGTAAACCAATAAAACCCGTACGGGAAATTTAAAATCAGAAAGAGAAGTATCGGTGAAAATCCGTGCCATCCGTGGCTAAGATTTTTCCTGCCGGCCCAAGGCCCGCACTAGCCGCTTGGGGTGGTCTGAGATAATCCCATCCACTCCCCACTTCGACAAGCGCTTCATCTCCACAGTAGCGTTCACGGTCCAGACCAATATTTTTCTTTCCGCGACTTGAATCTCATCGATCAGCGTCTTTCGTACCAGCTTGCGGTGCGGAATCACGTACTGGACCGGCAACTGCCTCCAGCGGCTCAGCTCCGCTTCCGTGTCGCAGATCAATCCCAGCGCAATGGTCGCGTCCAAATTATGAATGGCCCGCAGCACTTCAGGGAGAAACGAAGAGATCACGAACCCGCGCGCTGGGGCAAACCTTCGCAGCAAATCCGTTGCAATCGTCTCGAGGCCGGTGACCTTCAGCTCGATATCGAGGAACGCAGTGCCGCGATAGCGAGCTAGGACATCCCGTAACTCCGGCAAAGCCAGCTTTTCGGCTGAGGATTCAGTAATTTCTAATCCGTGGGCAGTCGCATCGTGGCAGACGACCGCGTGACCGTCCGCAGTGAGCCGTACGTCAAATTCGAAACCGTCGCAGCCCTGAGCGAGTGCGAGATCGAATGAAACCGGCGTGTTCTGGGGAATAGATTTTTCAGAACGCGCACCGCGGTGGCCGAGAAGCAGTGGACGAATCGCCATCTCTTTTGATTCTAAACGTCAGTGGCCAGTGTCCAGTGGTCAGTCATCGCGCGTTTTACTGGCCACTGATCCCTGGCCACTATTTCTCAATCCAGATCGAAGTCGCGGATGGACTTGCCCGTGTCCGGAGATTCCTTGGCCTTCTTCACCGCCTCCTGAAATTTCTTGTCCAGAAGTTCGGAAGCATGTTTTTGCGCCTCTACCGATTGCCGGAAAATCGATTCGCGGCGGCTGTCCTGTTCCTTCATAGCCCGGGCAGCCGCTTCCATGTCCTCGAACATTCTCGGTTTCACCGCTGCGGTGTGGGCGATCACGGCTGCCGTTGCGGTATCGATCTTCAGCAGCGCGCTGCAGCAGGGGCAAGTAACTTCGATCGTAGCTGGACTCTTCGCCATTTTGCGAATGATACCGCAAAAGGGGACCTAGCGCGCCAGTTGCAGCGGGAGGCTCGGCAGAGCAGTTCAAGCGCCAGCCTTAGCGCTGCAGTTTGATTGGGAAAATGCGGAATACTCCTAACAACTCCCAGCCCAAGAGAAAGATGGAAAGCAGAACCACAAGGACTGCCATCAACTCTCCAAAGGTGAGGCCGCGGCGGTTGGGCTCGAAACGCCGTGCGGCCAGGCTCAGGATATTCAGCGTGGCGAACCCGAAGACGATCGCCCAGAGAATGTTGTAAACGTCGTCGCGGCGGCTGGAATGCCGCTGCAACAGCATCACGCTCGCGACCAGCGCGGGCTGGGCCCGCAACAGATTATGCAGCGAGAGCGCAGCCCGCGTTGTTCGCGCGAAGCCCGAGATCATCCACGTTGTCGCAGAAAGCGCCATAGGCCCGAGTGGCAAAAGCACACTCCAATGCCGCAAGTGAGGATATTACATTTTTTCTCTGCGCGGGTCACGGAAGCGGCACGGCGACAGCATCAGCTGCGCCATCTGGTTTCCACCCTTGCGACGCAAAAACCAACTCCCTGCCCCGCTTCCCGACGCTTTCAGTAAGATGGATGAATGGCGGACCGGCGTGCGATCTTTTTCGATGTCGGCAACACTCTTCTGTTTCCCAACCGAGCGAAAATCCTGGCCCCTATCTCTAACGATCGCCATCCCACACTGCAGCAATGGCAAACCTTGGAACGCAAAACCAAGCACGAGTTCGACCAAGGCATGACGAGCGGCCACGTCGATCACGGTTTCTGGTGGATATTCCATACTCACCTGCTGCAACAACTCGGGGAAACGTCAGACCTCCGCGAAGTCATCGTCGAGAACACGCGGAACTCGGCTAACTGGGATCACATTCCGCCGGGCACGCGGGACGCCCTCACCCGCATCGGCCGGAGTTTCCGCATCGCCGTGATCTCCAACTCTGACGGAAAGATCGAGCACGTGCTTTCCCGCTGCGACATTGCCGACTGCTTCGAAAGCATTACAGATTCAGGGACCGTCGGGGTTGAAAAGCCGCGCGCGGAGATCTTTGAGGCAGCGCTCACCGCTATGCAGGCGCGAGCCGATGAAAGCCTGTACGTGGGCGACATGTATTCCGTGGATTATTTGGGTGCCCGCAATGCTGGAATGGAAGCAGTCTTGTTCGATGTGTCCGGCGCCTATCGCGACCGCAAACTGCCGCGCGTGGAATCGCTGGAACAGCTCGAAAGCTGGTTGCGTTAAGCTGGCTGCGCTGAGAAAGACGACCCTACAGCTCCAAAATCTGGTGGTCGTGGCAATCGGTGTGCATCGTGTCATAGATGCTGCGCAACAGTTCGGTTCCGTGGCGAGCGACGAAATACACACCGGCCACGCCGCGCTCCTGCAGGGCGTTCTCGGGATAGAGCGCCTGGCTGAGCGCGACGGCATGCCGGCTCACCACTTCGCTGCGGCGCAATTCCGCGGCCATGGCGCGTTCACGAAGGCGGTCGAGTTGGTAGCGCACTTTCGAAGCGCCCGTCTGGCTGGCCTCGACGAGCGTGGGATCAAGTTTGGCCAGAGCTTCCTGCAAACCTGAAAAGGATTCTTCAACGGATTTGTTCGCGCATTCAAAGGCTGCCTGCAACCCTGCCGGCAGAGTACGCGAAGCCAGAGTCTGGCGCAGCGCCTCAGGGCCGTCAAATGCGTCTCGCACTGCAATGCCGTACTGCCCGAGCCAGCGTTGCACCTTAGACTCAACCACAGTTGCCGAAAAACGAGGCACGATGGGCGTCACACGACCGAGGATTTTTTCATAAACCGCGCCCGCCTGCGCGAAATATGCCGCTTCGGCAGCGCCACCTGTGTAAGCCAGAGTGGGTAGAAGATAATCCTGCACAACGGGCCGCAAGAGGACGTTAGGACTGAAGCTTTCCGGGGCAGCGGCAATCCGATCCAGTAATTCAGCGGATGAAATCTTTTCCGCGCCAGGTTCGCTGCCGATAACAAACTCCGTGATCTCGTTCGATCCTTCCCGTCGGTGAATTGCCGTGCGCGCGCCATCGCGCATCGCGAAAAGCAGCACGGACGACGGAGTCACCTTCACCTGCTGGTAATAACCTGCCTTCTCAAGAGCATCCCCTCGGGCCAGCAGCGCAGCATCCAGATCCTCCACGCGTTCGATTGCAGCGCGATACATCGGTGCCGCCACGCGATGCAGTTCAGTGTCGGAAGCATCGAGAAGAATCACGCCCCACTGGCCAAAAAGCTGCGCATAGAAGCGCGCGAAAGCCGTGCCCAGCGTCTCCCCCGGACGATACGACGCGCGCAGAAATTGCGACCCCTCGCTGTCTCCCAGCAGAGATGCAGCCTCTTCCACGACCGGCAAGATTTCTTCTCCTAGACGCAGGTTACTGACCGGCGCGCCCGCAGCCCCGTGGCTGGAGGTTGTGAGCGTGCGCAGAAGGCCGTCGGGACCGGGGATCGAAACGCGATTCACCTCAGCGAGATCATGGTCCGACGTGGCCAGCCAGAAGACCGGAACGGCATCGATGCCGGTGGCGGTCGCCTCGTCGGCCAGCTTCACCGCAGTCAGCGCTTTGTAGATGGCAAACATCGGCCCGCCAAACAGTCCGACTTGCTGGCCTGTCACGATGGCCGCCGCGCCCTTGCGAAGACGGCTCAGGTTGGCCAACGTCTGCGGCGAGGCGTTCCAGGATTTATTCTGCCGCTCCAGAATCGTGCTGACGCGCTCCCTGCGAGACGGGTCATATTGCAGAGCGGAAGCCTGTAACTTGAACCATTCGCTGAAATGCGGTGAATGCGGATAAAAGGCTTGGACGCTGTAGGAATATGCGAGAAAATCGGTAAACAAGCGCGTGGTATGCGGGATTTGCGTAAAGGGCAAACACTGCGCTTTCACCGCTGGCCCCCCTGACATCCGCGGTCGGTAGAGTTCCGGTTTCTACAGCATTGGACGAGTGAGATCATCGCAGGTCAACGTCATTCATTCTATAGTGCGTCGCTGTTGAGATGCCGCAAACCGGCGCAAGATGCAAGATAATGGTGCAGTCAAGGAAGGAATGCACGATGAATCTGGCAGCATCTCCGTTGCAAATTGTAATGCCGGTCACGCTGGAAGGCTCCACGGTACGCCTCGAACCGATTCGCCGCGAGCACGCCGAAATCTTCTGGGAAATCGCCAAGGATTCCCTTGAAGACATCTTCCAATGGATTCCCTACCGCGTAAAGACGCGCGAGGACTTCCAGCGTCTGGTGGAGAAGATCTTTCAGGAGCAGGAGCGTGGCGAGTCGGTAGCATTTGCCACTGTCGATCGCCGTTCTGGGCAGGTGATCGGCAGCACGCGCTTCATGAACATCGACCGCGCCAACCGCCGGGTCGAGATCGGTTCCACATGGATCGTCCCCGCGTGGCAACGGACTGGGGTGAACACCGAAGCCAAATACCTGATGCTGCGGCACGCCTTTGAAGTGTGGAACTGCTTTCGTGTCGAACTGAAAACCGACGCGTTGAATCTTAAATCGCGCAACGCCATCCTGCGCCTCGGCGCGAAAGAGGAAGGCACGTTGCGCCGGCACGTGCTCACCTGGACCGGCCGCGTGCGCGATTCAGTCTACTTCAGCATTTTGGATACGGAGTGGCCTGACGTGAAGGGCCGCTTGGAAGCCAAGCTCCCGGCGAAGGCGCGCCTTTGAAAGAGCCGGAACGTAAATCCCCTGCATCGGGACATTGTCTTTCGGCATCTGATCGGTTGCGGCTAGTGTTTGACTTCCACCCAGTCGACCCCTAGTCTGGAAGTAGCTCTTTGAGTAAGGCCAATCCCACCAGTGGGGGCGTCACGGCTTCGACGGAGATGCTTGCGGCCAAGAGGCATGCCGGGGTGCACACACCCGTAATCGTGGGCAAAATGATAATTGCCAATCAACAAATGGCATACGCAGCCTAATTAATTAGGCAGCCGCTTTCCACCGCTTCGCCCTTGGGCGGTGAGCGAGCGTCACACAGAGGGCTGCTCTTCTTCGCTACGTCTGGGCGGGGAGGTTAAGATCTCAGGCTAGCGGCTAGCGTTTCTTGTCCGTTCTGAGCGTGGGCCGCGAACGTCCCGGGCAGGGGTGGCAACACTCTAATGACTGGGGCATGAACGCGAATAAGCATGTAGTCTCTTGACCAGTAACATTTTCGGACGCGGGTTCGACTCCCGCCGCCTCCACCAATAAATCGTTTATTATCCGCACCGGCCAATTTTAAATTTCAGCCAATTCGCTCGGCCGAGAACGGCCTCAGCTACTTTCCTACGACCAACACTTCAAACTGTCCCTCATCTGCCGTAGACAGGAAAAGCTGACGGGTTTTAGGATCTAGCGCCATAGTCTTCGCCCTGGGCAATGTTTTCACATTTTCGACAACGGAGTATTTGTCCGGAGGCAGCCTCGGAAACTTGCGCTCTCTGCAACAGACAGTCCGGCCGATTGAAATGAAAGCCGATGATAGTCTGCCGGTATGAAGCTATTATTAAAGGACGGTTAAAGTTTTTTCAGATTCAATGCATTCAGCACATTCAAGGTTTACCCTTACGTTCTCTGGCAGGGCACAGAGCGGATATGAAGCTCCTGGTTGTGGAAGATGAACGGAGAATGCTGGAATTGCTTCGCAGGGGACTGAGCGAAGAAGGCCACACTGTTTCCTGTGCAGTCGACGGCAGTGAGGGACTGCAGATGTTGCGGGAACGCGATTTCGATGCGGTCATTCTCGACGTGATGATGCCCAAGATGGACGGATTCGAGCTGGCAAGAAGCATGCGGGTCGAGAACAATTGCACGCCTGTATTAATGTTGACGGCAAGAGATTCTGTTCCCGACATCGTGCATGGCTTGGACCTCGGCGCCGACGATTACCTGACCAAGCCGTTCTCCTTCGAAGAGTTATTGCTGCGCTTGCGGGCGGTTCGCCGGGCTGCCGCGGCTCCTCGGAAAACCCAGTTCCAGCTGGGCGATTTGTTCCTGGATATCTTCGCGCACGAGGCGAATCGCGGCGGGAAACGCATTAACCTGACGCGAACTGAATATCGATTATTAGAACGGCTCATGCTTCACGCCGGCGAAGTGGTTCCACGGGAGATGCTGATTGCGGCTTCTGGCCGCGAAATGGGAAGCAATTCTTTGGATGCGTTTATGCGGCTGCTGCGCCACAAGGTCGACTGTGATCACCCGCGAAAACTGATTCACACGGTGCGAGGCGTTGGCTACGTCATGGATCTGGAGTGGCAATCGTGAAGAAACTTTCTATTGGCTCCCGGCTGACGTTGTGGTACCTGGCAATTTTCGCGGCGGCACAACTTTTGTTCGGAGTAACTATGTGGGTTGCTCTCCGGCAGGAGCTTTATACAGCCGCCGACGATGCGTTAAAAGCTCAAATCGAGGACCTCACAAATTTTCTCAAATCGCAGAAGAAGAAAAACATGAACGTTCCCAAGCTTCGGGAAGAAGCCTCCGAGGCATACGATCTGGAACACTCTGGCGATTTCCTGCAAATTTACGACGAGGACGGAAATTGGATCTTCCGCGCTCCCGCGCTGGTGAGAAACCAGTTCGCGTTGGCAGCACCGGCAACTATCAAACACCAGTCGTTTCGCAATGTTCAGCTCGCGAACCAGCCCTTCCGTTTTCTTACGCAAAGAATTGAGGTGAACGGCCGTTTCTACACGGTCCAGACGGGCGTTCCCACGAGTCAGATCGTTGCCACGCTATCCCTGTTTAGGCGCTACCTCCTGATGTTAGCTCCTCTGTTGCTACTGGCTGCCGCCTCGGGAGGCTACTGGCTCAGCCACAAGGCTTTGTCTCCCGTCGACGCGCTCACTCGAACTGCGCGCAGCATCGGCGGCAATAATTTAGGAGAACGGCTTGAGAAGCTTGCCACCGGCGATGAGCTGCAACGATTGTCAGATACATTAAACGAAATGCTGGCGCGCATTGAGAGCGCTTTTCTCCGTGTGACCCAGTTCACAGCGGACGCTTCACACGAGCTGCGAACGCCGATCTCTCTCATCCGCACGGAAGCAGAAATCGCCCTCCGAAAGTCGAGGGGGGATGCCGAATATCGCGAAGCTTTGCGCCACATTCTCTTGGAGGCGGAACGGACTTCATCCCTGGTTGAAGAACTGTTATCACTCGCGCGAGCTGATTCCGGCCGCGAGAGCTTGCACCTGACGTTGGTCGACCTGTGCGCGGTGATCCCGGAAATCGCGAATGAATGGCAGCACCTCATAGAGGCCCGGAATCTGCAGTTCACCCAACAGTTTCCGCATCGTGCGATACCAGTATTAGCAGACCGCCGCGCCCTGCAACGATTGCTGGCCATTCTGCTCGACAATGCCGTGAAGTACACCCCGCCGCCCGGTGTAGTCAAAATTGGATTGGAAGTGCAGGGTGACAAGGCCGTGATTACCGTGCATGATTCAGGAATCGGAATTGCCGAGCCAGATCAAACCAAAATCTTCGAACGCTTTTATCGGGTAGACAAGGCAAGAAGCCGTCAACTAGGCGGGGCGGGCATTGGCCTCGCAATTGCCGAATGGATTGTGCAGCAGCATCACGGATCGATCGCGGTTCAAAGCTCAGTCGGTAAAGGATCTACGTTCCTGATCGGGTTTCCGCTGCAACCGGCATCCGCCGCCTTGGATCTATCACAGGCACAGGTTACCGACTACGCTGACAATCCCTCAGAAAGGCCAAGCGGCTAATCGGTGATTCGATTTTCATGCGAGTTTTGATCGCTCGATTTGGCGGAATCGTTGTCCGGGTTGACTCCGCGACAAGACACCGCTTGTCAGGAGTCATCAACTGCACTTCGCTCGAGCGTGGGACAGCGGTTTCGGCGAACTCCTTCACCGTCGATAACATCTTCAGTACTGCAAAGTCAGGCGCGAAGTCCACGGGTTTAGTCTCGCAGTCCGGCAACGGGCTTCCCAGCCGTTTTTCAGCATTAGAAAATCTGGCGAAAAAACGTCCGGCACGAACCACTTGTATAGTGAGCTTATGAAAGTTCCCTACCCTGCTGTCTTTTTCGTTTTTTTTGCAACTGCGATCGCGGCGCAGACTCCGCCGCAGGCGGCCCGCGAGTACACCGCGGCACATCGGACGGAGCTGCTGCAGCAGTTTAGTGAGTTTCTATCTATACCGAACGTCGCCGCCGATCCGGCAAACCTGAAACGCAATGCGGACCTGCTCCTCGAAATGCTACGGAAACGCGGTATCGATTCCCGGCTGCTTTCTCTGCCTGGCGCGCCGGCGGTGGTCTTCGGGCAGATCGATGTGCCGGGTGCGCAACACACGATTGTCTTCTATGCGCATTACGACGGGCAGCCGGTCACTCCGTCAGAGTGGGATGGCGGTTCGCCTTTCACTCCGATCGTGCGGGAACTAAACGGTGAGCAGCGCATCTACGCCCGATCGGCCGGCGACGATAAAGCAGCGATCTTCGCGCAGCTTACAGCGTTCGATGCGCTTAAAGCGGGCCGAATCCCGTTGCGGGCGAACCTTCGCTTCGTGTGGGAGGGTGAAGAGGAAGCGGGGTCACCGCATCTGGAGCAGATCCTCAATGCCAACCGCGATCTGGTTCACGGCGATGTGTGGCTGGTGTGTGACGGGCCCGTCGATCAGAGCGGGCAACAGACCGTTGTCTTTGGAGCCCGAGGCGATGCGCATTTGGAAATTACGGTTTATGGGCCGCACCACGGGTTGCACAGCGGCCACTACGGCAACTGGGCGCCGAACCCGGCAATGATGCTGGCGCAGTTGCTGGCCGGCATGAAAGATGAAGACGGTCGCGTTCTGGTGCCGCATTTCTATGACGGAATTGAGCCGCTCTCTGCGGCTGAAAAAGTAGCGCTGGCCCGTGCTCCGGTGAACGACCGCATGCTGATGAATGCTTTTTGGCTGGGACACGTCGATGGCGGCGGCGCGCATCTGCTTGAGCTGATCAACCAGCCTTCGCTGAACATCAATGGTTTCTCCTCGGCGCAAACCGGAGCTAGAGCCGCCAATGTGATTCCGCCCACAGCGACCGCCGATTTGGACCTGCGCCTGGTGGTCGGGATCGACTGGCGCGCGCAGCAGCAACGCCTCGTAGACTACATTCAGTCCCGCGGCTACTTCATCGTGGACCGCGAACCCTCGCAGCAGATTCTGCTCGAGCATCCTCGAGTCGCGATGGTGGTGCGCGATGAGGCGAGCTACAACGCCGTGCGTACGCCGATGGATCTGCCGGTTGCGGAGGAGGTGATTGAGGCAGTGAAGAGCGCGCGCAAAGATGTGATCCTTCTGCCCACCATGGGAGGAAGCGTGCCGCTGGGTGCGATGGAGCGCGCTGCCAGGACTCGCACCATCACAGTCCCCATCGCCAATTACGATGACAACCAGCACGCAGCTAATGAGAACCTGCGCTTGCAGAACCTCTGGGACGGCGTGGAAACAATGGCTGCACTGCTCGACATGAAGTGATAGAGAGAACGTTGCACCGGCATTTTCGTTCAATCATCTTTCTTCTTGATCTGTTCCGCCGCAATTTTAAATCCAGTGTTCGCTGCCGGAACCCCCGCGTACACCGCAGTTTGCAGAAGTAGTTCTTTCAAATCGCATAATTCGAGATCACTGGCCAACCCAGCTCGCAGGTGAAGAATGAATTCTTCCCACCTTCCGAGCGATGCGGTTACCGCCAGCACCAGCAGCCGCCGGGTCCGCCGGTCCAGTTCAGGACGACACCAGATTGTTCCCCAAGCGTAACGGGTTATCAACTCTTGAAAATCGCGAGTAAATTCTGTTGTCTCAGCAATTGCCTTATCGACATGGGCGTCACCAAGCACGGCGCGGCGCATTTCGAATCCGGATTGCAGGGATTCTGCATCAGTTCTCGATTCCGGCAGCAAGAACTCAAGAAGCGCTGCGGTGAACGAGTGTGGCCGTTCAATATTAGAGAGATGCGCGGCCGACAGGTGAATCGCCTTCGCTCCTAGAATTTCCTGCGCCAGCCTCTCACCATGCCCACTCAACGGAGTCGCAACGTCGCGGTCGCCGGAGATCACGAGAGTTCGAGCCTTAATCTGCTTGATGAGATCTCCGTGATTCATGTCGCGCAGAGCCGCGCAACATCCCAGATACCCAACCGGATCCGTTCCTAAAAAGACTGACCGGATCGAAGCGACATGTGGATTTTGTTTCGCCAGCGTGTCCGGGGAGAAGAATCGTTGCATGGCCACGTCGACCACCGCCGGCATCCCGCCCTTAATTACCGCCGCAATTCGCGTTTCCCAATTGGCCCGTGGGACGAACTGTGGCGAGGTGTTGGCCAGCACGAGATGAGTCACTCGCTGGGGAGCGTTCACCGCAACCCACTGTCCGATGGCCCCACCAAGCGATAAGCCGCAAAAAGCAAAATGCGAAATCTCCAGTGTGTCGGCCAGTGCGAGAATATCCTTGCCTAGCATCTCGACTGAATATTCACCGGCAGTTGCCTCCGAAGCTCCGTGGCCGCGTGTGTCATAGCGCAGAACCTGGAAGTACGGGAGCAGACCTTCTACTTGAAGATCCCACATCGCGTGGTCCGTACTGATCGAGTGCGACAGAATCAGGACGGGCCGTCCTGGATTTCCCTGCAGTCGGTAGAACATCCGGGTACCGTGAATCGTTGCGAAGGGCAAATCACCGCTCCTTGTCTTTGTCGTTGTCTTCGCGATCGGACTCTGAGGTCAGAGCTTGCCGGAAGGCCTCAGCGGACCCAAGATATTGCTCAGACGCTTCCAGTTGCTTGAGCTCAGCGGGACCGAGATGGATCGTCACCTCAGGAATCTCAGCAAGCACGCCGGCGAGATTTCTGCTCTCCTCTGCGCTTTTCCTCGCCGCGGCCTCAAGAATCTTATGCGCGACATCTCGCCCCAGTTTTGCCGCGAGCAGCATCATGGCACGCTCGGCAAAAATTGCTCCATTCGTGTTCTCGATGTTCAGGCGCATCTTCTGCGGTTCAACGGAGACCCCTTCTGCCACTTCAGCCATCGAGGCGATCGCCACGCCGGCCGACTGCACTACGGCGGCAATGATCGGCCACTCGGCCTGCCAGCCTCCGACACCGCGTTCGTGCTCCTGCAGCATGGCAGTGAGAAACGATGCTACCAATCCTGGCACACGATGCGCCGCGGCAAGTGTTAGAGCACACGCCATGGGGTTGCGTTTGTTCGGCATGGTCGACGATCCGCCGCGGCCTTCCCCTCCGGGCTCGGTTGCCTCGCCCACCTCGTTCTGCATGAGGAGGCTGATGTCTCGCGCCATCTTCCCAAGAGATCCGGTCAGCACTCCACAATTGCAGATCAGCATCGCCAGATTGTCACGCTGTGTGTGCCAAGGCGCGGCCGGAGGATTTCCGAATCCAAGCTCGGCGCTCAGAGCTTCAGCCACGGGAATCCCACGGTTGCCAAGCGCGGCCAAGGTGCCGCTGGCCCCACCAAACTGCAGCACGGCCGCACCGGAAAATGTCTTCTGCAAGCGCCGCCTTCCTCGGCGTACCGATGCCAGCCATCCCGCGGCCTTGAGTCCAAAAGTCACGGGTGGCGCTGCTTGAAGCAGAGTCCGTCCGAGCATGACGCTGTCCTTGTGCCGCTCCGACAAATCCGCCAGCCATTTTTCCAATCGCTTCAAATCGTCGATCAAGATCGGTTCTGCTCGTCTCAGAAGAAGAGACATCGCGGTATCGGCTACGTCCTGGCTCGTAGCTCCCCAGTGAACGAATCCGGCAGCCTGCGGGTCAGCCCTTCGCACCTGGTCGGTCAACATTTTCACCAGAGGAATTACCGGTGTCCCGGCGCGAAATGCTGCGTCGGCGAGCGCACAAATATCAAAATTGTCGAGCGTGGCAGCAGCTGTGATCGCGTCCGCGACCCCGGCCGGGACCACCCCACATCGCGCTTCTGCGCGCGCCAGAGCAGCTTCGAAATCCAACATGGCTCGCAGAACGGACTCGTCGGAAAACGTCGCGGCCAACGCCGGCGTGGTCGCCAGGCTTTCGATCAATCGCCCGCTCATCTTCTTCCGTTCATGTTTTGGCTCCGCACCGTGAGTTGCTTCGATCCGGATTGACCGTTCAATTTGAAATGACTACACATCGAAAAATACCGTCTCGCCCTCTCCACGAAGGTGCACTTCCAGAATCCAATTGCCGGGGCGAGTCCGATCCGGCTGGGCCAACAACGTCGCGCGCCGATTTTCCGGCACCAAAGCCAATACAGGATCTGCCGCATTGGCCGGCTCCCCCGCGAAGTAAAATCGCGTCGACAATCTCTTGAGAATGCCCCGGCCGAGAATCGATACGTTAATGTGCGGCGCCTGAATTGTTCCGCTTGGACCCGGCACGCAACCCGGCTTGATCGTTTCAAATGTGCACGAACCATCTTCCTCCGTCGCAAGCCGCCCAAAGCCGCGGCAGGCTGCGTTGTCCGCATTGCCATCTTGATGTGCGTAGTTTCCTTCGGAGTCAGCCTGCCACACTTCTATCATGGCATCGGGAACGGGCACTCCTTCTCCATCCAGCACACGAAAAGTCAGCCACACAGGTCCGCCCTTCGTTCCATCGCCGGCGACGCGCGCAATGCTTCGCGCATCTGTCAGGCCAAGATGCAGATAAGGACCCACTGTCTGGGAAGGAGTCGGCGTGAAGTCCATCGTTATTGTTCTCTATCTCTCAAAGGGCGTCGATTCCCGGCCTCGCAGCACGATGTCGAAACGATAGCCCAAAGCCCATTCCGGCTTCGTCGTTTCCAGATCAAATTTCGAAACCAGGCGCTGCCGGGCTCTTTCGTCTCGAATCGATTGCAGAATGGGATCAAAAGCAAATAGCGGATCACCTGGGAAATACATTTGCGTGATCAATCGCGTGACGAAAGCCGGCCCAAACAAAGAAAAATGGATATGCGCGGGACGCCACGCATTGTCGTGATTGCGCCATGGATACGCGCCTGGTTTGATGGTCACAAAGCTGTAGAATCCGTCCGCGTCGGTGAGGGTTCTTCCTGTCCCGCTGAAGTTCGGATCGAGCGGCGCGGGGTGGTCGTCTTTCGCATGTGCATATCGTCCTGCTGCATTCGCCTGCCAAATCTCGATCAAGTTATTTGATACGGCGCGGCCATCGCCGTCGACCACTCGTCCGCGCACAATAATGCGTTCCCCCAACGGGTCTCCCGCATGCTGAGCTGTCAGGTCTTGATCGTTTGGTTGAATATCGGAATGGCCAAAGACTGGCCCGGTGACCTCTGAAACAGTATGCGGCAGGAAGATTAACGGCTGCGATGGCGCCCGCAGCCTCGTCGCCCGATACGCGGGATAGAAAGAATCCGGCTGGGTCGCGGGCTCATGCCGGCGGAAGGGGACGACAGGAATCTTTGGATGGTTACTCTCGCTCTGAATCAGTGAAGAAGACATGTCGTTCTCAAATCTGAAGCTCCTCATAATTTGTCGCCAAACATTGTACGTCGATTCAGCTCATCGGCAATCCCACGTAGTTTTCGGCGAAGCTTTGCGCCGCCGCACGCGAGCTTGTCAGGTAATCCAGGTCGGCTAACTGCCGGTGCTCCTCGAACCTGTCGTTCCCCGGAACCCGATGCAGCATGGAAGTCATCCACAGAGAAAACCGCTGCACCAGCCAGACGCGTCTTAAACAGGTCTCTGAGTATCGGTCGAGCAGATGCGGATTTCCGGAAGCGTAGAATTCGGCGAATGCGGTGGCCAGGACCCGAACATCCGCGACAGCAAGATTGAGGCCTTTTGCGCCGGTCGGGGGGACGATGTGTGCCGCATCTCCAGCCAGATAGAGCCTGCCGTACTGCATCGGCTCGGCCACGAAACTGCGCATACCGGTAACGCCTTTTTGCAAGATCGGACCTTCTGTTAGCCTGCGCCCATCGCGAGTGGCGAGGCGCGTCTGTAACTCTTCCCAGATCCTCGCATCGGACCACTGCGCCAGGTCTTCATCAGGAGCGCATTGGAGATATAGCCGGGTGATCTCTGGAGTCCGCATGCTGTGCAGGGCGAACCCGCGATCATGATAGCAATAGATCAGCTCCTCGGAAGAGGGCGGCGCAGCAGCCAAAATGCCAAGCCAGGCGAACGGAAAAATCCGTTCATGAATGGTCAAAGCTTCTTCTATGCTCGGGCGGCATACTCCGTGAAAGCCATCGCAGCCCGCGATGAAATCGCAAACGATTTCCGAAGGTTCCCCACGGTCGTGAAATCTTATCTTCGGTGTTGTGGAATGGAAGTCGTCAACAGTGACATCCTCAGTCTCAAAGAAAATCTTGCCCTGTGCTGCCAGCCGGGCCGCAATGAGATCCTTCACAACCTCCTGCTGGGCATAGATTGTGATGCCGCGCCCCGTCAGGGCTTTGAAATCGATGCGATGCCCCCGTTCACGGAAACGAATTTCCACACCATCATGGATCAGGCCTTCCCGCTGCATTCGCTCGCCTAAGCCCATTTCTATCAGAAGATCGACGGTGACTTGCTCCAGCACTCCGGCCCGGACCCGCTGCTCGCAATGCTGCCGACTTCGAGCTTCGACCACAACCGAATGAATCCCTCGTCGCCACAGAAGGTGCGCCAACACAAGCCCCGCGGGTCCAGCCCCCACAATCCCAACCTGTGTGCGCATGCTCATTATTTCTTTCGTCGCGATCTCTGCCGGGCCCGGCCACGTTCTGTATCCGCAGAAAACATCTTGATCACTTCACGAGGCACGGGTTTGCTCTCAATCTGATCCGGATCGGCTTGGGAGGTCACAGCCCAGACTCTTGTCTCAAAACACTCCACCGCTAAAATATTCTTGTTAAACAACCGATGGCGGACGCAAAAGCTGCTGCGGTGCCACGCCGTGATCTCAGACTCGACGACTACGGTGTCCGAGAATCGCGACGGCGCCGTGAATGAAGCGCGCAGGTCGACCATTGGAATACCCACGATTTGGTAGATCTTGAGCATTTGCCGCTTGGAGAGGCCGGCCTTTTTGAACAACGCCGTCGTGCATGCGTCGAAATAGGATAAGTAGCGAGGATAGTGGACAATCTGGGCGGGATCACAGTCGCCCCATTCGATGTGAATCGTCTTGCGGTTGGTTAAGTTAGACTTGCGCAACAATTCCCCCCTGTGGCACCTCTCGACGTTGATCGAGAACCCGGAACCCATGATAGTGGTTGCGACACAGATTCGCTCACGAAGTTTTCTCTCGTGAACTGATGCGCCTTCCGCGGCGCTGGGGGAGCGGCTGCAAAGTTTCGGACGAAATTCACGGTTGCGCGGTCGGCACTCTCGTAGCGGCCCTAGCCAACAAGCCGCTCCGGCAACCCGCTGCGGGAAGAGTCGACAAAATCTCGAACCAATGCGGCGATTTCATCCGCCGCCGTGTCCAATGCAAAATGACCGCCGTCGACAACGTGGACTTCAGCGTTTGGCACATCCTGGCGGTAGCGTTCCGGCTCGCCCGAATCGAACGAGAGTTCGTACTTACCCCATATGACCAGCAGGCGAGGCTGCGTCTTGCGCATCCATTGCTGCCATTTCGGGTAGGCGTCAACGTTGGTTCGATAGTCATAGAACAGGTCACTCTGAATCTGCGCCTGGCCGGGCTGGTTTAGAAAATAGAATTCGTCGGTCCACAGATCAGGGTCGTGACGATCTACGTCCGGATCGTTTCCGGCATGTCGAGCTCGTGCAGCTTCCAGCGACAGGAGATTGGTGCGTAGCGCGCTTTCATTGGCGGCGCGATCGGCCCAGAACGCTCGCCGTGCTTTCCAATTCGCCCCCAGGCCTTCGTTATGGGCCACCGCGTCTTGAACGATGAGAGCCTCGACACGCTCGGGATGGGCCAAAATCATGCGGAAGCCCACGGGGCCGCCGTAGTCCTGCATGTAAAGTGTGTAGCGCGAAAGGCCGAGCGCCTCGGTGAAATGATTCACGATCTCGGCGTAGCGATCGAAGGTGTATGCGAATGTTTTTGGATCCGGCCAGTCGCTGTGTCCAAAGCCCGGATAATCGGGCGCGACCAGGTGATAGCGATCCGAAAGCCGGGCGTACAGCGGCTCGAACATTCGCGACGATGAGGGCAGGCCGTGAAGCAGGAGAATCGTCGGCGCATCCTTCGGTCCCGCTTCTCTGTAGAAAATGGAAAGCCCGTCTATCTTGGTTGTGCGATAAAACGTCGGGAAGTTCATAGGACGTTCCTTTCCATGGGCTTGGGGGCACCAATCGGATTGTTGGTCAATCTCACATCGTCAGAACAACGCGGAACTCCGCCTTGCCACTCATCATTCGAGCGTAAGCCTCGGCCGCGTTTTCGAGCGGGTAAGTTTCAATCATGGGACGTACACCGCTCAGTTCAGCGAAGTGCAGTGCATCCTCGGAATCGGCTGGTGTTCCTGAGGCCCACCCCTGAATGGTCTTGCTTCCGTTGATGAGCTGTAACGGCGTTACTTCAATGGGATCGGCTGTCGCACCGACCACCATGAGCTCACCGTTCGGTCCCAGACCGTTGATCAGCTCTGACATCGCTTTCGAGCTTGGGGCCGTTGCTAGAATCACGCGCGCCCCGCCCAGTTTCTGCAGCGCGTCGACTGCGTTCGCCGCCTGGCTGTCGATGTACACGCTGGCTCCGAGCTTCTTTGCCAACGGCGCATTTTCAGATCCGCGCCCGATCGCCGCGACCTTATAACCAAACTTATTGGCGAATTGAATTCCGAGATGACCCAGGCCGCCGATACCCTGCACCGCAACCAGATCGCCGGGAAGCGCGCCGCTGTGCCGCAGCGCGTTGTAGGTGGTAATGCCGGCGCACAGCAGGGGCGCGGCGTCGACGTCGCTTAGACTTTGCGGGATCGCTACCACTGCCTCAGCGGGAGCGACCATGTATTGCTGGTATCCGCCGTCGTAGCTGACGCCACAAATTTTCATGTTCCTGCAATTGCCGAAATCTCCGCGCCGGCATTCGCGGCAGGTGCCGTCGTGGCCGCCGTGCCAGCCAACTCCCACGCGTTGTCCCTTCGTCCACTCGGAAACACCGGCGCCAACTTCATCAATGATGCCCGCCACTTCGTGACCAGGAACGCGGGGATACTGAATTCCGGGCCACAAACCTTCTTTCGTAAGCACGTCACTGTGGCAAACGCCACAAGCCTGCACCTTGATGCGCACCTGTCTGGCGTCTGGTCTGGGAATCTCGCGCTCGACGATCTCGAAATCCGCGCCGGGCTTGGGAACTTGCGCGACTTTCATCTGCGCCGCCTTCATGGGCACTACCGTCGCTCTATTCGCTGCCATAAATCCTCCTATCAACGTTCAGCATTGTGATGCTCCGACAACTCCCAGGGATTCGATGTAAGAGATCGTAAAGGACTACTCAAGAGGACTCAACGGTCGCGAAGCAGCGTTCATGTTGACACGACGCGCAGGCCGGCCCGCCGATTCACGGCGTCGTGCCAGAGGACGTTGTTGCGGCAATCGAAGGAAGCACATCGTACAGCGGCTGCACGGGCCTCACCTCGGCATTCTCGTCTGCGACCGATATCGCCATTATGCGGATCTTCTCATTATCGGGCAGCTTGATGGTCTTTATGCCCGCCGGCAGCTCGAGCGAATAGGCGAACAGATAGGAGTATGCATAAGGAACATTTTCGCCCGCAGCGTTGTGATGATGCGAGCAGTACCAAGCCAAATCGGCGCGCTTGATATAGCCCGGCTTGATGCCGGTCATCTCGCCGTAATCGTCATTTGATGTGTCCTTAGAGCTCCACTGCCGGTCATCCCACTGTCCGATGAATCCGCCCCAGTTCTGGATCTTCAACTCGACTTTCTTCTTCCCCAGTTCGAACGTGGCGATCTGATCGCCGTCCGCTGAGGCGGCCAGAACATACACGCGGTTGTATCGGCCTTCGGGCAGATCGATCGATTGTCCCTTCGCCACAACTGCGTTGGGAGAGCCCGTCTTTGCCGCGGCCAGACGAAACTGCACATCGTTGGATGTGATTTGTTTGGGCAGCATTTCAGCCGGGAAGGCATTGCCTTTGCTATCAAATCCGCCCACGGTCGGCGTCCCATCATTGCTGGCGGCTGCCAGGTCATAATGCAGGGCAACCGGCGCCGAACGAACGCTCGCAACTTTGCTTCGAGCCGCCGCCAGCTTAACGGCAAACGTACGCGGCTGGTACGCAGAGAACGAAGTTACTAGAGCTCCATCGATGACGGGCGTGCTTGCCACTGGCTGCTCCTGCCCATTCACTTCCCTTGCGGAAATGATCGCAGTGTTGAAAGATATTTTGACATCACGCTGGGGTTTGCCATCGAGTTCAACCAGACGCACTATAGTCTCACCACTCTGCTCCGCTTTCTTCAGCGCCAATACTCGAATCCGCGGATTGCTAACCTTCAACAAGGAAAACTCTTTACCCAGAGCTCCGGCGTGCCTGGAAGCCTGAAACGCGATCAGCGGAGCATTTAGCCGTTGCGCTTGCCAGTCAGTCTGGCTCTCTCGCCAGCCGGCGGCGTGCCCGGCGATTCCGTAAACGAATTCGTGGTGCCCTATATCCTGCGTGCCCTGGTCGGCATAACCGCCGCGAGTGCCGGGAGTCCGAATCAAGGTAAGCCGGATGGTGTGGTCGTTCGGCTTATCGGATCCGTTCTTGCAATCCGTCAGGATAGTGGCGCCGAACTCACCTTTCATGTCGGTAAGGTCAATCCACTGGTGCGATGGAACTTCGAATTTCTTAGGTTGGGCAGTAGGCCGCTCGATCGTGCCGATGTCCCAGTTATAGGTCGCCATCTCATTCGAGGCAGTGAGAGGAAATGTCACTTTCAGATTCGATTCCCGTGTATTCCAGTCGATCACGTTTGCGAACTCGACGCGCTTGCCCGCGTCTCCTGCCGAAAGCCGGATGGTTTGCACGAAACGCGAGCCCGCGGCCTCGCGTGACACCTCGACACCTATGCGCGCCGGACCGCTTTCCACGACTCGAATACTCGCCGGACCGCCGACGTACGCCTTTGGCGCCGCCTGCTCTTGGTCCCAATCCATATTCCACGCCGGCCAGTGCTCAGGATTGTCATAGGAAATGGCTAGACGCGCCGGAGCGGCCAGTAACTCCCGGTGGATCGATTTATCGAAAATACTGGTAACGTCACCCTCGGCGTTTAACTTCACGCGGTAATACTGATTCTCGAGAGAATTCTCCGAAGCTTTCATTCGATAGCGGTCGGGCGCGCCTGCCCCGGGCAGCACATCGTAAACCGCGTAGCCGACAGAGGGCGCCTTGGCGATGAAAATAACTTTCCCGTTCGAGATCTGCGCCGCAACTTCATTGTTATCCGGACCAATGACATGCGCCTCTTTCGGCATACCTTCCGGAAAGCTGATACTCGCTTCCACCAAATCTTCACGCTCGATATTCAACGGGTTGAAGACCACTACCGGCATACCTTTCGTATCGGTGTCCAGCGCGGCGGCGACGGCTTCGGCGGCGTTACTGAGCACGCCCGCGAACTGATTCATCGCAATCACGTCATCGTTCCAGGCAAACTCGTATGCCTTGGGCGTGGCAGTGCCGGCGGCGATATCGTGAAAGTGGTCACCCATGGCCAGCGTCCAGGCATCATTCAATCGCTCGAGCGGGTAGGGACGCGCTCCCAGCCACTCGGCCGTAATCGAAGCCTTTTCGGCAGCGTCGGCTAGCAATTCTTCTTTCCTGATCCAGCGCTTTTGATAAGCCTGGGAAGTGAGTGAGCCGGCGGAATGATTGGTCAGTTCCATTTCACCTGTGTAGCGCGGCAGTCGGGCAGCCTCGGCGGGCGTGATGTCGAGGAACATCTGCTCCGCATTTGACGAGATCACATGAACGGGCCCGTCGCCGACCTTCACCGGCGCATCGCTAGGTTCCTCGTCAGATCCAAGGCCATTCGGCGGCAGGCTCGCCATACCATGGGTGACAATCGCTTCCAGACGCGCCACATCTTTTTCCCGCGGAGCGCCGCCAATGTCCCCAGTTCCGTAATAGTGGTAATCGGTGAACACGCCGCTGACTTTGCCGTTCAGTTCAACGCGTCCGGCCCAGTCGCGTTGATGCAGCGCCTGTGCTCGGTCTTGATCGACCCGTGTAAAAGCATTTAGTTCGTCTCGCAGGCGGACGGATTCCTCAATGTCTTTAGTATCGGAAGCATGCCCGCTGCCCTGCTCCTGGTCGAGTTTCGCACGCACCGCCTGCAGCCTCTTTTGTATGTCCTGGAGGGCCGCATCGGGCGGTAGCGGAGGCAATGGCTGGCTGAGATCGGTTTCGATGCCGCCGTCATAGGAGCCCGGATTCAGCCCGGCCAGCACGCTCTCGCCGTCCGGTCCCACCCACACGCCTACGTTAAAAGGCGTGCCTTCCGGAGTCTTCTCCAACGATTCCGGACCTCCTGGTGGAGCGGAAGATCCCCAAACCAACTTCTGCGTTGAGAATCCCTTCACGCCGGAGTGCGCGAGAATGGTCGGCAGCGACGCGGGAAATCCAAAACAGTCCGGCAGCATGTATTCCGCGCTGGCCTTGCCAAGTTCTTTGCGAAACCAGTCGTTGCCGTATAGGATTTGCCGGATGATGGCCTCGGCGCTGGGCGCATTCACATCACCTTCTTCCATGGACGAGCCCGCCGGGAACCACCTTCCTTCATCCACATACTTCTTCAGTCGAGCGTAATCGGCGGGAAAATATTCCTTCATGAAACGGTAACGATTGGCCCCGCTGAAATTGAATACGTAATGGGGATATTTATCAATGAGGGTGAAATTATCCTCCATGGTCTTGCGAATATATTCGCTGATGACCTGGGGATATTCCCATCGCCACTCCGTATCGAGGTGGGCATAGCCGACGACATAAAGCGTTGGCTGCCTGCTCAAGTCAGGTTTCTCAGTGGTCTGCGCATGCACGGCAACGACTGGAATCAGCATTACCAGGGAGATAAGCAGTCCGGTGCGGAGCTTTCGTGTCATTGGATTGCCGTTCGACGCAACTCTATCAGGCGGCAGCAAGAAATCCAAAATAATGGTCTTTGAACGAAAGCTAAATCTCGCGATCCAGTTCGAGGTCCCAAACAAGCTGGTTCTTCGCACATTCCCAACTTGGGGATTGCAATCATTTAAGAGCAAGATTGACCAGTTCTTAAATCCACGATGTTGAATAATACCAATGTGGAAGTCGCGAAGCTCACGGTGCGGCACATATTATCAGTCCGCTGCCCCATGTGCCGGGCTAAACCGAAGGAGCCCTGCACTCTGAGCACGGGACATCCATCCGCCAAAACGCATCTCGCCCGCGGCTTGGCTGCCGCCAAAGTCCCTCCCCCTGCGAACTTCGGCCAGGCGGCTCTGCTATTCCTGAAGTCAATTACTGGTCGCGGGTATCGCGCGCTTTTCCACCAGAAGTAATAGGGCGCGCCTCGAGAGTGAGTACTTCGAAGGGCTCCAGCACGAAGACGTGCTCCTCACCGGCTTTTATCGACACGGCCGGCGTTCCTCGGTCCTGTTTCCAAGGGCTGCTCGCGACAAAGCGCCGCGGCGCCTCCGGCGGCAGTTCAAACGCTCGCGCGACGTCGACCGCCATGCTTTGGCGCCGGTCGCTTGGGTTACGGAGCGTGAGAATGCCCTTAGTCCTCGACCAGGCCGCCCAGCCGTAAACTTCCAGCTTCCCTGGGTCGCCGCCGATCCAATGCGTGTCTCTCAGTATTTCCGCATTGCGTCGCGACCAGTTGGCCGCTTCCGCCAGCACGTCCCAATTACTCTTTGAAAGCAGCGTGTGTGAAATGTACATCTCCTGCAACTGCGTTCCCGTTCCAAAATAGTCGTGGACTTCATTCGCGAAGTCATTTCCCGGATCGCTATCGAGATGCTCGGCCTGCCGCGCATAAATCAGCCCATGCAGCATCAGGGAATTCAGCGGAAACAGCGGTCCCGCCTGCACAATATTCTGATAAGTCTGCCAATCGCGGTAAGTGATCCATTTCTCTCGCCAACTCCCCACTCCCGCAAAGCTGTGGTCGTCCCCGCTGCGCCAGATCGAATCGGCGTACCGCAACCAGAACGGCGAAGGATAGGTTCCGGTCGTCAGATTCACGTACAGGTCTGGCTTCTTCGCCCGCCAGTCCCGAATCAAACTAATGGCCGCCGCAAAGTCACTGTCGAAATTGCTGCCTGGAAACACGCTGTCGACATTGCCCGTGCCGTCGACCTTGAACTGATTGACTCCGTCCCGGATGAAATCCAGCGACGCTTCCCGGAATCTCGCGTAGTACTTCGGCCCCGACAGTGCAAACCCTCCTTCATTTGTCTCGAAACCGTTCTTCCGGCCAAAGCCGAGCCGCTCCTGTTTCGCCTCGTCGTAGCCGCCCCACGGCGAAAGCCACACCCCCATCGCTGCGCCGTACTCGTGCGCAGCACGATTAAGAAGGGCCAGCCCACCCGGAAATCCCGAGTTCATCAGCCAGGTCGAGTGCGGATTGTCCCAACCATCGTCCAGCAGAAAAGAATCCAGCTTCACTCCGCGCTTGCGAACCAGCTCCGTTCCGAACGCGCTGATCACATCAAGGACGGCTGCCGCGTCGTAGGGCTTGCCAAACCCAATGTCGTACCAGGTGTTGTAATGCAGGAATGTCCGGTAGGGATGTGCGCGCTCCCGCTCCACGTAGTTCAGGAACCCGCGCCGCATCTGTCCCGGAGGCGCTGCTCCAATGACTAGCGAATAGTCGACTGACTGTCCTTTCCTGAGTGGCAGTCCCCTCTTCATGCCGCAAATCACAGTCGCGCCCACCTGGCATTGCGCCAAGGGGCCTTCAAAACCCAGAAACAAATCTCCTGCTGTCACCGGGGACCCTTTGACGCTTCCGATCACGCGCGCGCCGGGCAGAGTGCCGTCAAACAAGCGGACTTCGGCGATCGGCTGATCATCATTCAGAGCAGAAATAGTAATCTCCTCACGAACGTAGTTGGAACCGTCGCGCAGGATCGCTCGCCAGTCGACAAAAATCCTTCCAGCGGGATCTTGCAGCCGCACAAGAATCGCGCGACCGGCAAAATGTTGTGCGGCGCGCGACGCGGCAGGATCGGTGTGCAGCGCCTCGATTCGCGGCCGATCGACAATTGTCATCTCCGAGGCGCGTATGGCCGTCCCATCCTTGAAAATCAGAAGAAAGGGATCGCGCGGCAGAGCCACTTCCGCTCCCGTCCCGCGGATCACAAATTTCAACCCAGTCAGCTTGCCTCCGCGAAGCGACCATTGCGCTTCCATCATCTGGTTCGACAGAGACAGAAGCTGGCTCCGGATTTCCGCTCTGGCTATGCCCGGGGACGCTCCGTAGAGCAAAGAACTTTGTTCAGAACTCTGTGCGGTGCTCTGCCGCGCTAGGCCGCCCGTCAGCAGCAAACCGGCGAGCAGCACCAGCACGCCTCTCATGCTGACGGCTTTCTTGAAGATGAGCATAGGTTTGCGCCGCGGTGATCGCGGCGATGCGAGCGCCACAAAGCAGGCGGTCAGACGCTCGTCAGTCAGACGATTGTCACTTCCACTCCGGACTTCTTCAGCGCGATCAAGTCCGCCTTCGGGATGCCTTCGTCGGTAATGACGTGTTGCAACGCCGAAGGCGGCGCTATCAGTGAAAGGCTCCGCTTGCCAAACTTGCTGGAATCACAAGTCGCCACTGCGATCTGGGAGATCTCGATCATGGCCCGGTTTACCTTGGCTTCCAGCAGATTGGGCGTACTCAGTCCATATTGCACATCGAATCCGTCGACCCCAAGAAAAAGGATGTCCGCATTAAGCTTGTGCAGCGTCTCCTCCGCAATCGGCCCCACCAGAGAAAAAGAATTCTTTCTCAGATTACCCCCGGTAAGAATCACTTCCACCGCGGATCCAGAAAGCTCGGCAGCGATGTTCACTGCATTCGTAATGATGGTCAGGTTCTGAAAATTCCGCAGGGCGCGGGCAATCGCCGTAGTCGTGGTGCCGGAATCAAGAATCACCACTTGCCCTTCCGCCACCATGCGCACGGCCGCGGCGGCAATCTGCAGCTTCTCTTTGCGATGCAACTTCTCTTTTTCCCGCAAGGTAGGGTCTTCGAGCGCGCCTTCACGCGCCGGCAGCGCACCGCCGTGGGTGCGGTGAACTCGGCCTTTGACATGGAGAATTTCCAGGTCCTTGCGAATCGTGACCTGGGAAGTGTGGAACTGTTTGGCGAGATCCACGACGAGGACCCGGCCCTCCCGGCGCAGTATCTCAAGGATCGCTCTTTGCCGCTCTTCAGTAAGCATTTAGAAATCTTGCGTGCCCACGTTGCGCTCGCCCATAAAAGAGTGTTCGCGGGCACTTCCCTTTTATCTTGCAGGGCTTTGCCTTGTCTACCGAAAAGTTCCGACGGTTCGGCCTGCGATTCTGTGTGTTTGCCCTGAGAGTGCGTCGACGGTAGTATTGATTCCGGAGGCCATAGCCAGGCATGACGGGATAACGTGATCACAGATGACTACTCTGTGCCTTAAGCCGCTGCTGGCGTACGCTCTAGGAAATCGGAAAAATGTCAAAGGGAGCCATTTACATTGCGACGCAGGATCCGCGCTACCTGGACCTTCTGCGCACTTCTGCGGAAAGACTGAAGACGGTGATGCCCGACCTGCCAATCACCGTGTTTTCGCAATTTCCAGTGAGTGGCGCCTGCTTCGATCGCGTCATTCCGGTCGAACCTTCAGCGGATGGCTTCTATGACAAGACCCGGCTGATTCGGGAGTCTCCGTACGACCAAACCATTTTCGTGGATGCCGACATCTATGTCGCCCAGCCGTTTCCTGAGCTATTTTCACTTCTTGACCGCTTCGATTGCGCCGCAACTCACGAGGAGTACCTCGACACCGACTGGTTCCATCGTTATCCGCGGCCGGACATTCCTGCGAGTTTCCCCGAATTTAATACCGGGATTCTTCTGTTCAAGCGGTCTGCGCTCATGGATCGAGTGCTGGTGAGCTGGGCTGAGCTGTACAAAAGGTTTCTGGATGAAAATCCAAATCTTGCGATCAATGATCAGCCTTTTTTTCGCGCAGCCCTGTATGCGAATGAGGCACGCATCGCGACTCTTACTAGGGAGTATAACTGCAAGTTTCGCGGACAGGGCTATCTGGCGGGTCCAGTCAAGATCTTGCACGGCCATGTTGATTTGAAATTCGATATGGAGCAAATCGGCAACGCCATCTCGGTTCTAAACGCGAGCCAGCGCCCTCGCGTTTATATTGCAGGAAATGTTTACGAACAGGAGCTTGTAGGCAGGCTGATCAGCCGGCGCAAAGCGCACAAGGTCGGCAGTTTTCCCGAACTGCCAGGGTCGCTGCTTCTGCGCCGCGCCAAGCGATTGAAAGAAGTTGTGCAGCAACGAGGCATCGCCAAAACGCTAGCGAAGGTCTTTGCCACCAAGTGAGGGCGGCAATTCGCTGAACTTTTCGCAGAAGAGACGAAGAGAAGATATTGCATGAGAGTGGTCGCCATTATTCAGGCTCGCATGGGCAGCACGCGCCTTCCTGGCAAAGTGCTGAAGGACCTTGCCGGTGCCACGGTTCTGGAGCGCGTCGTCTCACGGCTACGCCGATGCCGGCTTGTGAGCGACGTGATAGTGGCGACCTCTGCGGAACAGGCCGACGACGTGATCGTCAATGAATGCCAGCGCCTGGGAACCCACGCGTTTCGCGGCAGTGAAGAAGATGTGCTTGACCGTTATTATCGTGCCGCTCGGCAGGCAAGGGCTGAGGTGGTGGTGAGAATCACATCCGATTGCCCGTTGATTGACCCTGGAGTCAGTGACAAAACTATCCAGGCATTCCTCGACGCACGGCCGGATTATGCGAGCAACGCACTGGAGCGCACCTATCCCAGGGGACTGGACACCGAAGTGATGACTTTCGCCGCGCTCGAGTCCGCATGGAGCGAAGCCCGACAGGCCTACCAGCGCGAACACGTCACACCTTTTCTCTACCAGCAGCCCGAGCGCTTCAAAATCCTTTCCGTAAAGGGGGATCACGACTACAGTCGGCACCGCTGGACACTCGACACGCTGGAGGACCTGGAATTTCTGCGTGCGGTTTACGCCAGAGGCGTCGATCGACAGAATCTTACCTGGCAGGATGTGCTGAATATAGTGGAGCGAGAACCAGAACTTGCGGAAATCAACCGGCACGTCGTCCAGAAGGCGATTTAGCTCCGATGAAGACAGTCGCCAAGCGCTTCATCGAGCGCACCGCCGATAACCGGTTTGCCTGGTTTATGTATGGCGTATGCGGTCGAGTGTCGCACTATTTCGGTCAGATCTATGGACATGCGCGATGGGTACGGGAGAACTTGCAGCGCGACGAAACCCTGAACCGAATCGCGCGTGATCTATTTCCAAGCCTGACGGTCGCTAGCGGCCCCTTCAAAGACATGCGTTATCCGCGGCTGCAGTCCGCCGGGAGCGCGCTATTACCCAAGCTTCTGGGCTCCTACGAGTCGGAACTGCATGCCACGCTTGAGGAGTTACTGGCCAACGAATACAGCGCGGTCGTCGATGTCGGATGCGCGGAGGGCTACTACGCAGTAGGCCTCGGGCTAAGGCTGAGGAATGCGTCTATCTATGCCTTCGACACCGATTCGCGAGCCAGGGCGGCCTGTGCTGAAATGGCGAAACTGAACGGAGTCGACGGCAGGATCCATATCGGAGGCATGTGCGACAAGAACGTGCTGCGCTCGCTTCCTCTCGGCGCCGGAGCGCTTATCATCTCGGATTGCGAGGGCTACGAAGCAGAACTGTTTGACGACGAAATAGCGCGCTTTTTAGCCCGGCACAGCTTGATCGTTGAAACGCACGATTTCATCAAGATTGACATCAGCCCGCGCTTGCGTAGCATTTTTTCGAAGACACATCGCGTTCGCTCGGTTAAGAGCATAGACGACATTCAAAAGGCGCACATCTATCAGTATGAACAGTTAGGCAAGTTCGATACCGATGAAAGATACCTCATACTCAGCGAGCGACGGCCGGCGATCATGGAATGGCTGATAATGACTCCATTTGAAACGTAGAGAATGCAGAAACTTAAGATGATGGATCCGGCGTGGCCGATTTAGTACTAAGGACAGACGCGAGCGTGGCCATCGGCACCGGCCATGTCATGCGGTGTCTAGCCCTGGCGCAAGCTTGGGGAGACTCCGGTGGGCGCGCCATTTTCGCAATGGCTCAAGCCACGCCGGCAGTCGAGCAGCGGCTGCGAAACGAGGGTTTCGAGGTGGCGCGAATGTCGGCTCAGGTTGGGGGCGTCGCCGACGCCGCGGAAACTGCGGAGCTGGCGCACCAGCGGGGCGCATCGTGGGTGGTAGTGGATGGCTACGAATTTGGCGCCGAGTACCAGGCAAGCCTGAAAAGCCGCGGCTTGAAGGTGCTGTTCATTGACGACAACGGCCACGCTGGACACTACTCCGCGGATCTGGTGCTGAACCAGAACGCGCACGCCCTCGAAGAGCTGTATCGGAGCCGGGAACTCTCGACGAAGCTTCTGCTTGGTCCGCGGTTTGCTTTGTTGCGCCGCGAGTTTACAGCTTGGCGCGGATGGAACCGGGAATTCCCGGTTGTGGCGCGCAAGGCGCTGGTGACGATGGGCGGAAGCGATCCGGATAACGTGACGCAACGGGTTATCGAGACGATTCTGTCGGAACGCGATTTCGACATGACGATCGCTGTTGGCGGCAGCAATCCTCACTTGGCCAAATTGCGCGAACTCGCGGGCGGTTGCAGCGCTGTCCGGTTGGCGGAGAACGCCTCGAATATGCCAGAACTGATCGCAAATGCAGATGTGGCTGTAGCGGGCGCCGGAACTACCAGCTGGGAAATGTGCTTTCTCGGCCTGCCCGCATTATTAATTGTTCTGGCCGACAACCAGCAAGGGATTGCGAACGAACTGTGCAAACAGGGAATCGTTGTGAACCTGGGCCGCGCTTCCGACCTCACCGCGAGCACGTTCGCTGCCCAGCTCCGGAGGATAGCCGATTCTTCCGCAGCCAGGCAGGAGATGTCTGAGCGGGGACGTGCCTTGGTGGATGGTCGTGGGGCCGAGCGGGTTATGTCCGTTCTCCAGAGGGACTCACTCTCCATTAGGCTCGTACAGGATGAAGACTGTAAGCTACTGTGGGAATGGGCCAATGATCCGGTCGTGCGCGCCTCGGCATTCTCTTCGCAAATGATTCGGTGGGAGGAACATCTTGAATGGTTCCGACGCAAGCTCAACGATCAGAATTGCCGTATTCTGGTGTGCCTGGATGCTTCGGGTGTCCCAGTGGGGCAGATACGGTTCGAAAAGCACGGGGTGACCGATGCCAGTCTCGATATTACTGTGGACGGTCGTCTCCGTGGCTTGGGTTTTGCCGGCCGTTTGATCGATCTGGGCGCCGATTGGGCATTCGAGGAGTGGGGCCTTACTCGGTTGAACGCCTTTGTGAAGCCCGAAAATATCGCTTCCGCGAAGGCCTTTGAGAGGGCTGGTTTTAAGCGTATGGAGAGCGTCGTTGTAAAAGGACAAACCGCCCTCCACTACCTCCGGAAGGCGAAGTGACACAGCTTTCGCAGCGATATCTCGTGGCGGGATGTAAGTCCTGGCATCGCCGTGTGTTCGGCGAAGTTCTTAGCAAGCTTGCCGGGGATTGGCATTATGTTGGGAAGCAGGAGGAATTGTCTCTCGCCTACATTCGAGAACTTCGTCCTCGCTACATTTTTTTTCTGCACTGGTCGTGGAAGGTGCCGCGGGAGATTCTCGCGGAGGTCGAGTGCGTTTGCTTCCACATGACGGACGTCCCCTACGGGCGCGGCGGGAGCCCGTTGCAGAATCTGATTGTTCGCGGCCATCGGGAGACGAGGTTGACGGCTCTAAGAATGACCTCGGAATTGGATGCGGGCCCGGTCTATCTGAAAAGGAGTCTGTCCCTCGAGGGCGGCGCTGAGGAAATCTATCTCCGTGCGTCCGCACTTTCGGCAGAAATGATTCAGCAGATTGCCCGGGATGAAACGCATGCTCTACCGCAAACTGGAGTAGCTGTGAACTTCAAGCGCAGAAAACCGGAAGAAAGCCAGATCGCAAAACTCGATTCTCTGGAGCAACTCCACGATTTCATCCGCATGCTTGACGCCGAAGGCTATCCCCGGGCATTTCTGTCTCATGACGGTTATCGTTTCGAGTTCAGCCGGTCCGCTCTGTACCATGGGCGAATCGTGGCCGACGTTCATATTACCCTTGAACCCAAGGCATCGGCCAAAGCGAACCGGCGGCGGAAAGCCAAGGAGCCCATGAAATGAGAGTCCTGGTTGTCGCTGCGCATCCAGACGACGAGATCCTCGGCTGTGGCGGCACGATGGCACGACTGGCCCGCGAAGGTCACGAAGTGCGCATCGCCATCCTCGCCGAAGGTATGTCCTCGCGCTACGCGCACCGCGATGACGCCGACCCGGAGCAACTGCAGCACTTGCACGCTCAGGCTCAGCAAGCTGCCGGCAAGGTCGGAGCGAGAGAATCAGTGCTCTGTAAGCTCCCTGACAACCGCCTCGACACGGTGCCATTGCTTGAGGTTGTGAAGCTCGTAGAGGAGTTAGTAGCGCGTTTTCGGCCGGAAGTTATCTACACGCATCATCCCGGTGACCTGAATGTGGATCATGGAGTGGTGCATCGAGCGGTGCTGACCGCGACCCGCCCGGTGGCGGGCCAATGCGTGAGCGAGATTTATGCTTTCGAAGTTCCTTCGTCCACGGAGTGGGCATTCCAGCGATTGGAGCCGTCGTTCCGTCCCAGCGTTTTCGTCGACATTACCGAAACGCTGGAGACGAAGATCGAGGCCATGGCTTGCTATGACACGGAAACGCGGAAATTCCCTCATCCGCGTTCGCCGGAGGCGCTGCGTGCGATTGCGACGCGTTGGGGAAGCGTGGTCGGTCTGCCAGCGGTGGAGGCGTTCGAACTAATCCGCTCGGTGCGCCCAGCAGGGAATCACCGATGACGGAGTGCATCGCAATCGGGAAGCGGCGCATTGGCCGGGGAAATTCCACTTATTGCATCGCGGAAGTTTCGGCCAACCACAATCAAGACTACGACCAGGCCGTGCGCATCATCCACGCCGCCAGGGAGTCCGGCGCCGATGCCGTCAAGCTGCAGACCTACACAGCGGATACGATGACCATCGCCAGTTCTCGGAAGGAATTTCGCATCGGTGGTGGCACACTGTGGGATGGGCGCAACCTTCACGATCTGTACGGCGAGGCCTGCACGCCCTGGGAGTGGCAACCGAGGCTCAAGAAGGTGGCGGAGGATCTCGGGATGGATTTGTTTTCGAGCGCTTTTGATTCGACCGCAGTCGACTTTCTCGAAGAGATGGGTGTGCCGGCTCACAAAGTGGCCTCGTTCGAGTTCGTGGACATTCCTCTCATCCAGAAAATGGCACGAACCGGCAAGCCCCTGATTATGTCAACGGGCATGGCCTCGGTTGAGGAAATCGAGGAGGCGTTGCAGAGCGCTCGCGAGGCGGGCGCCACACAGATTGCGTTGCTAAAGTGCACCAGCGCTTATCCGGCGCCTGCCGAGGAGATGAATTTGCGCACGATTCCGGAGATGGCGCGGCGCTTTGGAGTTCCCGTGGGATTGTCCGACCATACGATGGGAATCGCAGCGCCGGTAGCCGCTGTTGCGCTGGGAGCTTGCATCATCGAAAAGCATCTGACCTTGTCGCGCGCAACTCCGGGACCCGATAGTGCGTTCTCTCTCGAACCGCACGAATTTAAAGCTATGGTGGAAGCGGTACGAACGGCGGAGAAGGCACTGGGAGAAGCGCATTTCGGCGTGAGCGAGAAGGAAGAAGCCAGCAAGGTCTTCCGCCGCTCGCTGTTCGTGGTCGAGAATGTGAAACAAGGCGAAATATTCACCGAGGCGAATGTGCGCTCGATCCGCCCCGGGCACGGGCTGCACACTCGCCATTTGAGCGGGGTTCTGGGCAAGCGCGCGATGCGCGATATCGAACGGGGAACACCCTTGAGTTGGGATCTGGTCGTCAACTCATGACACTGGTCAGTCGACTTCCCGCATGACTTCACTCACCAACCCTGCTGGACAGACATCGCCAGCCGATTCAAGACAAGGAGACCCGAATCTTCCCGTCTACAACAAGTCCGAAGTGGCGGCGCACTACGCCTCGCTCGACTATCTCAGTCCGTGCGAACAGGCGCTGTTTGATGAATTTCTGAAGCCAGGGGATGCGATTCTGGATCTAGGCGTCGGGGGCGGCCGTACGACTCCGTATCTCTCCCGCCTGGCCTCCCGGTACGTCGGTGTGGACTACGCGCCAAAGATGGTGGCAGCGTGTCGAGAAAAGTTTCCGCAACTCGAATTCTTGGTCGCCGATGCCACGAATCTCGCACCGCTCACTGATGGGAACTTCGATTCCGTGGTAATGGCCTTTAACGGTATTGATGCACTGGTTCCGGACGAAGCCCGGCGGCGTTGCCTCGCGGAAATCCACCGCGTGTTGAAAGCCGGCGGCGTTTTTATTTTCTCGTCGCACAATCCGCGAGCTGTTTTTCTCAGGCCGTCCTGGAATCCGAAAAGAATAGATGAGTTCGCTCACAAGCTGGCGGGCAAAACGAAGTGGTTGCTCGAACCCACGAGAATTCTTCTCTTGTGGCTGCGCGTCACTTTAGCGCTGGCTAGATCCGCGATAGACTCGGCTCTCCGTTTGTCGCGCAGAGTTTGGCATCGTGCTTTTTGGAGCGGCGATGGCTATATGGTCGATCCGGCTCACGGGGGACTGCTTAGCCACTACGCCGTGCCCGCGCAGGTGATCACGGAAGCGCAGCAGCACGGCTTTCAGTTTGTGCGAGTCGCTGGCGACGACTACCCCCGGCCGAGCCGCGCCTACGTCACCGATTGGTACTATTACATCTTCCGAAAAGCTGAACCCCCGGTGAGTACGCCGTGCGCATAGTCGTGCTCAACAAAATTCCGGACGAGCCTTCTTTGCTGCGGCAGTGGGATGACTTGGTCCTGCAGATGGAGCGGCCAGAAGTCTTCTACACCTGCGAGTGGGCTCTCGCCGTCCAGTCTGCTTACCAAGCCTCTGTAAAGCCTTTGCTGTTTCTTGGCTACGACCGCGATGACCTGGTGGGTGTGGCGTGTCTCGGTACAGGCACTGGCGAGCACAATGTAGCCTTTCTCGCCGCTACTACTGCGGACTACTGTGAGTTTCTGAGCCACCCGCAGCGCCGCGCGGAGTTCGCAGACGCGGTTTTCGGTGAACTCCTCCATCTGGGAGTGGGCAATGTGGTGCTCGCCAGTTTGCCGGCAGACTCGGCGACCCCGGCTGCAGTCCGCGCCGCGGCCGGGAAGTATGGCTTACACGCGTACACCCGGCCGGCCTGCCTGTGTGCCCAGGTTGAGCTGGGCTCCAGAGAACAACGCCAGCAACTCAAGGCAACTCTGTCGAGCTACAGAAAATTTCGCCGTTATATCCGGGCGATGGAGCGTGAGGCTCCGGTGAGGTTTGTCCACCTCCACTCGCAAGCCGAGATTCGAGCGGTGTTGCCCGATTTCGCCGACGCGCACGTGGCGCGCTTTCGGGCTGACCAGCGTACGAGCTTTCTCGCCACACCGGAGCGCCGCAGCTTCCTCGAGGATCTCGCCACGCGATTTTCTGGCAGTGAGACCGTGACTTTGAGCATGCTGATGATTGGAGACCGGCCGGTGGCGTGGAATTATGGCTTTCAGTTCCACGGAAGTTGGTTCATTTATCAGGCAACCTTTGACCGCCGTCAGGAGGAGCATTCCCCGGGCCATTGCCTGCTTTCGAGGATTGTGACCGAAGCTTGTGACGTGGACGGAATGAAGGTGGTCGATCTAGGCCTGGGTGCGGAGGGGTATAAGGAGAGATTTGGGAACGGTACGCGACAAACGCTCGACTTTACCATGACGAAATCCTGGAGCCGCCACCTGCGGGAGATCGCGAGATATCGAGCGGCCACTGCATTGAAACGGTTGCCGAAGGTTGAGTCGGCAGTCCGCCGCTTACTGCGCCGAT
Source organism: uncultured Acidobacteriaceae bacterium (assembly GCA_963809605.1). Classification (GTDB taxonomy): domain Bacteria; phylum Acidobacteriota; class Terriglobia; order Terriglobales; family Acidobacteriaceae; genus Sulfotelmatobacter. The sequence goes on from CAWEKM010000003.1 coordinate 104,664, forward strand.
TACGGCTGACGAGAGAAGTCACACCTGGAACAAAAAGCATTTAGACTAGCCAGTCGCAATTCTTGATTCTTGAAGACTCTCCTTGTCCATCCCGAAGACTCCCCCTGCTCAGGCCCCTGGGCCAGCGAGAAATGGGACCTGATTGTAGACCTCGGGAAGTCCTCGGCTTTCACCAGGTCCGCCTGGCAAGAGCGCTTGCATTCTCCTATCTTGCAGTTGGACACACTGTGGCGTGGAATCCCCGATTTCGACTCGATCCGTCAGCTACTGCATGCCGGGCGCAACCAGCTTCTCGACGAAACAGGGTTGGATTGGTGGGACCTGGTCAGTGTTCTTATTTACCCAGAATTGCAGGATGCTGTTCTGCTAAGGCGTCTGGCGGAACAGTTAGATGCGACCGCAGAGCTCTACACAACGCGTCAGGCGTGGCCCGCGACTGGAGTCGCTCTCTTGCTGCAGCGCCCCCTGCGCACATTCCCTAATGCATCCCGCTCCTCGCACTTTCGCCACTATCGCGACGCGCTGCGAAGGTTCTCGTTCGACCAACTGGCGCAGATATTCCTGGACAAGTACGACCTGCGCTACCAATGGCGCTCTCGGTTTGCCGCCACGCGGCGCGGTGTGCCGGGACCATTCGTCCTGTTGCCCAGCGCTTACACAAATGTATCGCGCACGGCATTGGCTTATGCCAGCATGCTTCCCGAGCAATCGTTTCTGCTGATTGCGACACGCCGCAGCGGCACCCACTTCGACCCCGCCCCAAACGTGACCTGCGCCAGCCTGGCTGCCTACGCCGGTGGGCCCGAGCCGAGAGCAGAATATCTGGAACTCCTCGGCAAATGGCAGAACCTGCAACCAAGTCTCAAACAGTTGCCGGAGATCGACCTGCTGTTCCGCGCGGGTCAGCTGGATAGCTTCCCAAGTCATTTCCGCGATGGACTTACCATCCGGAATGCGTGGCAGAATGTGCTCTCTAACGAGCAAATCTCGGCTGTGATGTGCGGCGATGACAGCAACATTTACACCAGACTCCCCGTGCTTCTGGCCCGCCAGCAAGACATTCCCACGCTGGATTTTCATCACGGAGCGCTGGATGGCCGCTTCCTCATGAAGAACTTGTCCTCCGATCTCTATCTTGCGAAGGGAGAGATGGAACGAGACTATCTGGTGAGGGTTTGCCGCTTGCCTGCCGAGCGTGTGATCCTTGGCGGTCCGCCCATGCCGCGATCGATTCCGCCTAATGAACGCGGGAAGAAGGAACGCCGTAAGGATGAAAGTCCGCTGATTCTGTTTTTCTCCGAGCCTTACGAAGTTGGTCGCCTGCGCGCCGAAGATGTCTACAGGGAGCTTCTGACGCCACTGGCTAGACTTGCACGCGAGTTCGGCCGCAGGTTAGTGGTCAAATTGCATCCTTTCGAAAGCCGCGCCGAACGAATGGAACTGGTCGCAAACATACTGCCGCCTGAATACGCCGCGCTGGTGGATGTTATCGATGGACCGTTTACACCTGAACTGGTTGCGAGAGCATGGTTCGCAGTCACCGTGGAATCCACCGTGGTTATCGATTGCTCGTTGCTCGGAGTTCCATGCTTCCTGTGCGAGTGGTTGAACCTATCGCCGTACGGATATACCGGTCAATACACTCGCTTTGGCGTCGGCCGGATCCTGAACTCTCCACAGCAGATGAACGAGATCCCGCGCCTGGTGGCGGAGCCGGCGACCCCGTTATCAGACGGCTGTCTCTTAAAGCCGATGGATCCGGAGTGGTTGCGCAGCATCATTGCCGCGGGTGCGGCCATGCTGATCCGGCGGGCCAGACAGCTGTGAATCAGCACCGAGACCTTCAACCTATGCGGCTGGCGCGTGTTATCAATAATTCGGCGGCCCTGCTGATGCTCGACCTTCTGAGTAAAGCGGTGCCTCTCGTTGTGTTTCCGGCCGTGGTGCGCGCGCTGGGCCCCACAGCCTACGGCAAGGTTGGGTTCGCCACTGCCGTAGCGGGATTCTTTGGCTTGCTGGCTTCTCCGGGCTTTACTACCTATGCCGCGCGCGAAGCCGCAAAGGATGAGAGCCGGGTTAATTTCCTCGTCCAGCACGTGCTCGGCGCAAGAATTGCCTTTGGCGCGCTCTCCTACGGGCTGCTCATCGTATTCGCGCTGACATTCGCGCCGCGCGACTTCACTACTCGCCTGCTGATCGTCCTCTCGGGCCTGATATTTCTGGTGAGCAGCGTAGACGTGCAGTGGATATTCACTGCGCGTTCCCGCATGTGGATGGTCGCCCTGCGCGGCGCCGTGGGCCAGTTGGTTTATGGCGGCGTCATTCTCGCCTTCATACGAAGTCCCTCCGATGCATGGATCGTGCCAGTCGCAGGTGTTGCCTCGTTGGTCGCAGGCATGCTCCTCATCTGGCTGCCGGCCCGTCGCGAATATCGCATCCCATGGCCCGTCATTTCTCCTGGGGTTTGGCGCAGCTTTCTGCCCGTATGCCTGATCATGGGCTTCGCCAGCATGATGTCGATGATTTACGACCAGATCGACACGGTGATGCTGCGCTATATGCGCAGTGAGAAAGAATTGGGGCTTTACGTCGCCAGTTACAGCATGATGGGGATCTCCCTGTCATTCGCCGCGATTCTCGGGCAGGTTTTTTTCCCGTTGCTATCGCAGACGACCGGTCAAGACCGCGAGCAGGACCGCGAGAACGAGCAGCGCTACCTGCGCTGGCTTTGGCAGGCCAGCATCGGCCTCGCACTTCCGATCGCAACCGGAGGCTTCATCCTGGCAGAGCCGCTCACCCGGTTCGTTCTCGGATCGCAATACGCGGGGGCGGGAACGCTTTTTCGCTGGCTTATGCTGACCATCGTAGCCGGTTCGATGGCCAGTTATTTTGGAGCTCGACTGATCCCGATCGGACGGGAAAACAAGTATCTGACCGCTGTCGCCGCCGGGGCGGTGGTGAACGTAGTCTTGAATCTGTTTCTGATTCCACGCTACGGCGCGATTGCTGCCGCTTTCACCACCGCAATCAGCCAGGCTGTGGTCGCCTTCTCCAACTACTATTTTGTGCGCGACCTGCCATGGCCAAATTTTATGGGAGCGCTCGGCCTCTCCCTGATCGCGTCCGGCATTATGGCAGCCGGGTTGATCGCGGTCGGCTCAATTCACCCGCTGCACGTGGTGCTACAGGTCGTGTTGGGTGCCTTTATTTATTTTGCTGTCTACTGGGTCGGCCGGGCAGTGAAACTTCGCCTGCAGAATTGAACTGGTGACCGGCGACGGCATGCCACAGGCGGATGCGTTAAAATTTCAGTTTCGAGTAGTGGAGGATCAGGATGAAGACCCCGCTCACGGGGAACGTCGCGAGTCGCCCTCCGGAATCGAACCAGGAGTGGCAGGCTTGGGGCGAGAAAGACCCGCTGTTCGGCGTAATTCCCCAACCCGGGAGAGAACGGGATGGGGCCACTCCATGGACGGATGCGGATTTCTACCAGACCGGCCGCGGCGACTGGGAAGAGTTCATGCGGCGCTGGCGGCTGTACGGCGTCGATCGGGAGAGCTGTGTTGAGATCGGCTGCGGCGCTGGACGGCTAACTCAACATATTGCATGCGACTTCGGCGAAGTGCATGCCCTTGATGTCGCCGAAGGCATGGTCAACTATGCACGACAGCATGTCGGCTCGAACGCGCATCTGTATGTGACCGACGGTATTTCGCTTAAAGACGCCAGCGTGACTGCCGTGTTCTCCGTAATTGTTTTCCTGCACTTTGACCGGATCGAGCAAGCGGCCGCGTACTTCCGGGAGATGGCCCGCGCATTGAAGCCCGGCGGCACCATCATGATCCAGATGCCGTTGCATCAGTGGCCCGGGAATCTGAAACCGGCTGTATGCGCCCTCTTTACCCGGGCGCACAACCTTTACATGGCGCTGCGCCGGTCGAAGGGCTGGTACCACCGCTTCCGGCTATCACAGCAGCAGTGGAGCCCTTTCATGCAGAGTCTTTCCTACGATGCCGCTTGGGTCCGCGGCACTCTGAGTTCTTTGGGCTTCCAGGACATCGAAACGTGTTCCTTTCAACTCAGCCGCGGCGCCGCCGATTATTCCTGGGTCTTTGCCCGAAAGGCTTCGCAGGCGTGAGACCATCTTCTCTCAGCCGTTAGAGAATAGTCTTCTTTGAGCGCTGGAAGCGCCTGACACCGAATCGACTCATGGACAAAGTCCGCATTCTCTTCATGCCGCCGATCGACGTTGATAATACGAACGCACAGAGTCTCAACGTTCGTGAGATTGTTCTGAGATTCGATCCGGATCAACTGGAGAGCACGCTCTGGTACGAAACTGAGCCCGACCCCCGACTGCGGGACCGGTCCGGCATCCGATTGCTACGGTTGCCTCCGGCCCGAAAAACCTTCCGAATCCTGCGAGAGCAACTGACCGGCTACGACTTGATCGCGTACATGGACTGCAGTCCGGCTAGCTACATATTTCTCCATCTTCCGCGTGCCCTTCGGAAGCGAACAACCACGGTATTTCACGCGGAGGGGTCGAACCCTTCGGCGCACCTTGCCGCCGGTTCCCCGATAGCGGGTTTCCTGTATCGAGGAGTAATGCCGGAGTGCGACGTGCATACTGCAATTACAGAGTGTGTCGCGCGTGATATGGAACGAATGCACGTCAGCACACGTTACATTTTGCCGGTCGGAGTCGATCTTCGCGCTTTTTCTCCTCCCCCTGCCCGCACCAATGTGATCCCAACTGTGCTTTTTGTTGGAACTTTGGTCGAGCGCAAGGGTCTGAAACACCTGGTGCGGGCGGCGACCCACTTCCCCGACGTATGCTTCCGGGTCGTGGGAAGCGGACGAGATGGATATGAATCCACACTGCGGCGTTCCATTGACGAACACGGGCTTCGAAATGTGATTTTGGAGGGCCCCAAGAACCAGCACGAAGTTCTCAAAATTATGCGGGAGAGCGACATTTTGCTGCTCCCTTCCCGGCTTGAGGGTATGCCGAGGGTTACGCTGGAAGCTGCTGCGACCGGGCTGCCGTGTATTGTTTTTAACGACTACCAGACTCCTTCGGTGCTACACGACTTGACCGGTTTTCAGGTCGAGTCGGTCGACGAAATGATCAAATCCCTCGGAGAACTGATTCTGGATCCCTCACTCCGGCAGCGCATGGGATTGGAAGCTCGGAGACACGTCCGGAAATTTGACTGGGATGTCGTGGCAAAGATCTGGGCGGATGCGTATCTTGAGATTGCCGCTGTCCGGCAGGGAGCGAGAGAAGCAGGGAAGGTTGAAAAATAAACCAGACGCAAGTTCGTACCAAAGATGCACGTACTCACTCTGACGCCCTTCTACCCGACTGCCGAAGACGATGCCTCCGGCTGTTTCATCGCCGAGTCGGTGGCCGAGTTGCAGCGTCAGGGAATCGAGTCGTCGGTGATCGCGGTCCAGCCGATCCACCACTCGCATCCCGGTCCCGATCCGAAGGCGCCGCCTGCAACGCGGAAGAAGTACTTCTGCCTTCCCGGAAATCCCGGACTCTCGAGCGCAGGACAATTCCTGCACGCCGCTCTGAAATTTCACGTGCGGCAGCTGCACGCGCAGCATCCGATCAGCCTGATCCACGCTCATGCGGCCCTGCCCTGCGGACAAGCAGCTATGCGGCTGGCAAAAGATTTGGCCATTCCTTTTGTCGTAACTGTGCACGGGCTCGACGCCTTTTCCACTCGGCAAGTTCCAGGCTGGTTCGGACGCCGCTGCTCCGCCGGCTCCGAGGATGTCTACGTCGCTGCCGCTCGCGTAATCTGCATCAGCGAGCAAGTCGCCCGGCGGGTCCGGGAGGGGATTAGTGACCGCGTCCGCGCCAGCGTTGTGTACAACGGCGTGGATTCGTCCTTGTTCAAGCCTGCCGGTGGCTCTGCAGTAGCCAACGAAGTAATCCTGAGCATCGGCAACCTGATCCCCATCAAAGGACACGACTTGCTGCTGAAATCAGTGGCGGCAATCGCAACCGGCCATCCCCAGGTGCAATGCAGGATTATTGGAGATGGACCAGAGCATGCTCGGTTGCAGCAACTGGCGCGAGAGCTGCACATCGAAGACCGGGTTCACTTCCTGGGCCGGAGGCCACGCCGGGAAGTGGCCGCGGCGATGAGAGACTGTACTCTGTTTGCCTTGCCCAGCTGGTACGAAGGTCTGGGCTGCGTGTATCTCGAGGCCATGTCAGCGGAGCGTCCTTCCATCGCATGTCGAGACCAGGGAATCGAGGAAGTTATCCGTCACGGAGAGAATGGCTGGTTGGTCGAGCCGAAAAATCTCGATGACCTGACCACCGCGCTGCGAACCTTGCTTTCCGACCGCCCTCTTCGGGAGAAACTCGGCCGCAACGGCCGGCAAACCGTCCTACAAGGCTACACTCTGGCACACCAGGCAACGCGGTTGTTAGCCGTCTATCGTGAGTGTCTCAGATGAAGCGCCGCCTCGTGATCACTACGGAAATCATTTCTCCATATCGCATCCCGGTATTCAACGCGCTGGCAGAGCATCCGGACGTCGATCTGCATGTGATTTTCCTGGCCGAGACCGACCCCAGCATGCGGCGCTGGAAAATCTATAAAGACGAAATCCGCTTCTCTTACCAAGTTCTGCCGCACTGGCGACGGCGGGTCGCCGGGTACAACTTTCTTGTGAACCGCGGCGTAGTGCCCGCACTCGAGCGGGCGCAACCCGACCTCATCGTCTGCGGCGGCTATGGATACCTCGCGAACTGGCAGGTGCTGGGCTGGGCCAGGCAGCACAAGCGGCCTGTGTTTCTCTGGTCAGAAAGCAATCAGCAGGATCAGCGGCGAGGCATGCCCCACGTCGAGATGCTGAAGCGTCGCTTCATCGCAGCCTGCAGCGGATTTGTGGTTCCGGGCAAATCTGCGGCCGCGTACGTGGCAACTTTCGGCGTGCCCCGCGAAAAAATCTTTGTCGCTCCCAATGCGGTGGACAACGCATTCTTCGCACAGCAGGCATCAGTGGCGCGAAGTCGTGCGGCCGAACTGAGGCGCCAGTTCGGTTTGCCGGAGCGCTACTTTCTTTGCGTCGGCCGCCTGGTTTTTTCCAAAGGAGTCTTTGATCTGCTGGATGCCTACTCTCAACTTGCGCCCGAGTTGCGCGCCGTAATTGGATTACTTTTCATTGGAGATGGGGTTGAGCAAACGAGACTGGAAGCGCGAGCCGCTGCGATCCACTCCGCCACCGTGCGGTTTGCTGGATTCGCTCACCGCGAGCAGCTCGCAATTTATTACGCTCTGGCCGAGGCGCTGGTGTTCCCTACCCACACCGACCCATGGGGACTGGTAGTCAACGAGGCCATGGCGTGCGGCCTTCCGATCGTGGCGACCGACGCCGGAGGCTGCGTCGTAGATCTTTTGCAGGACGGATGGAACGGCTACGTCGTTCCCAAAAGCGCGCCGGAGAAGCTGGCAGAGGCACTCGCGAAAGTTGCCGCTTCGCCGGAGTTAAATATAGCGATGGGAGCGCGCAGCGCACAACGCATCGAGCAGAATTCACCTCAGGCCTGTGCCGCCGGGTTTGCTGCCGCAATCGATTCGGTTCTGGTTAAAGCCGCCTGATTCAGCTTCGCACCGAGTCCACATACAAACTATCTGCAACCAGCTTCAGCGCGGGGATGGCAGTGCCCACGCGCCGCAGCATCTCCGAAGCATAAACAATTGCCTTGTACGACGGCGGCAAAAATCGCAGGTCGCTGAGTTGCGGATCGAGAGAAAAAAATCCGTCAATCGAAAGTTCGCTCGGACCAATCAGCCGCGCGAAGGTTTCCCTTAGCTCCCCCGGGGACCAGTAGCGTACTTCAAATCCGTGGGTCGCGCGAAATCCGCGGCGGCCTTGATGATAAAGGCACCGTAGACCGTACATGTTCGCCATCTGAATCAGCGAGCGGCCGCCCGGACGAAGCACTCGTGCAACATCCTTCAGGATCTCGCAAACATCCGGCTTGCTTAAGTGCTGCAGCACGCTATAGGAGAAGACGTGATCGAACGTCCCGCTGCGAAACGGAAGATAGCGGCCATCCGCCACCGCGAAGCAGGCATCGATGCCAAGTTGCTCGGTGACTCGGCGAGCCGCGAGTACGCCATTCAAGGAGGGATCGATGCCGACCGGGCGGTAACCGGCCTGCGCCGCCGCGATGCACCATCGGCCCCAATTGCATCCGATCTCCAGCAAGAGCTGTCCATTGCCGCGGGGAAGCCGGATGGCAGGGATGGGATACTCCGTCAACTTCCCCTGCACCGGCAAGTAAAGCATCCCGTTGGTGGCGGCAATTGCCTCATTCACCCACGGGTCGACCGTCAACCCGGTCGGCATGACACCGTATTCAGGCATTTCGCGCGAACGTGCCGCATTCAAAGAGAAAGTCGCCTCGGCGTGGGTGGGCGCGGAATCGCTTACCAGAAGGATCGGAATGCCGCCCAGAACCGCGTACTCATGCCCGTTTGCGCAAAACAGACTCCCTTTCCTCGAGTCCAAACTCAGCTTGTCGCGCGGGCACACGACCAAGTCGAGAATGCCCGGGTCAATGTCGGGCGAGGGTTCCGGCGAAGGTTCGGTCCTGTGCCCTGCGAGCATTTCGGCTGATTATACTGGACGTTGCCTCGCGCACAGGCGTGCGCAGTGCTAGGCTAATGAAGGCTTCCGGTGAATCGCTGTGCCGGTAGACGGGCGCAGTGACAGGCCGGATCTGAGCTCCCCGACATGATGGTGAATTCCAAAACGATCAAGATCTTTCCCCTGCTGGCGGCAGCTTCCGTAGCAATCTTGTTCTATCTGTCGGTTCATCGCCCTTATCTGTTTGGCGAGTCCAATCTGCTGGCTCTGCTGGTTCTGGTGATTGCGGCTTTTATTGCTTCTCAGTTCGAGACTTCTTTCTGGACGCTGATGATCGCGGTTTTCTTTTGGGCGGGCTCCGAACTTCCTCTGGCTGGCGGCATGAACGTGTTCCGGTGGGTAGTTCTCGGTGTGGGCGCTTCCCTGTCTCTCGCTTACTATGCCCGAACGGCAAACCGAATTGCGTTCAATTATCAGCACCTGCTCGGTCTGTTCGCCGTGATTGCTGCGTTCGCGTCTGCCATCGTCTCCGTAAATCCGCTGATGACAATTCTCAAGGCTCTGAGCCTGGCCGCGCTCTTTATCTACGCTTCCATTGGAGCGCGCATTCTTTGGGCAAGAAATCCCGAGCCCTTCGTGAGGCGATTGGTGTTGCTCACCGAAGGCCTGGTTTATTTCACCGCCATTTGTTATTCGGCTTCCTACGACGTGTGGGGTAACCCGAACTCGCTGGGATTGATCATGGGATGTATCTGCTGGCCGGTGTTGCTGTGGCGGTCCATACTTCCGGCGTCCCGCCGCGAATATGCCCGCCGACTCATCCCCCTCCTCCTCTGTGGCGCGCTCCTGGTTCACAGTGTCGCTCGGGCATCAATCATAGCGGCGTCCGTGACCTCATTGTTTTTGCTGTTGGGCACCAGGCGGTATCGAACTCTGCTGCCGGGCATGAGCCTGTTTGCGGTGATCTTACTGAGCGTGTTCCTGGTGACGCCCCAGCGTTTTCAGAGCACCTCTGAGATTTTTATATACAAGAAAGGCGAGCAGGGGAAGGCTATGTCTTCGCGCCAAGAACCCTGGCAAAGAAGTCTCGCCGCTTTTCGGGAACGTCCGTGGCTTGGGTCAGGATTCGGCGCTGCCGACAATAGCGCTGGTTGGCGCCTCACTTATGTGACCCAGGGTCAACTCACCCGTGAGCGCGGCAGCAGCTATCTCACTCTGCTTGAAACTACCGGAATTCTCGGTACACTCCCTTTTGCTCTTCTGCTTCTTGGGCTGATCCGCGAAATTTGGAGAGTATTTTTATGGCTGCGCCGCAGCGGAAAGGCCAACCAGCCCGCTGTCGTAGCGGCCGCAATAATTCTGGGCGGTCTGGTCAATGCCTTCTTTGAGGACTGGATGTTCGCGGTCGGTTACTACATGTCCGTCATTTTCTGGATTCTAGCGCTCTCCCTGCGGGACTGGATGGCGTGCCCGGTTTGGTCAGATGCACAGCCGGTGACGGAGAAACGAGTGGCCCCAGTCCCGCTGCTCCGGTCTTCCGCCCTGCGATGATTCATCTCTTTGTCGATGCCTCCGCGGCCAGTTCTGGAAGCGGTCCCACTTATGTGCGCAACGTTGTGCCTCACCTTGCGGCCAGAACCGATATACGTTCCACAGTCCTGATCCCTCCGCTCCTGCATGATGAATTTAAAAACCAATCGAATGTATCGTTTCTCGAGTTCGCCGACAAATCTATAAGCGCCGCGAACAGGTTCGTCCGCACTCAGGGATTCGTTCCAGAACTGGTTCGTCGCAGCGGGGCCAATGTCTTGCTGTCGGCGGGCAATATGGCTCTGTTTAGATCTCCCATCCCCCAGATTCTTCTAAGTGGCAATGCCCTCTACACATCCGAGGATTTCTTCCGCGACGTCAGGCGGCGCGGCGACTATGGTCTCTGGCTTGATACCAGGTTTAAGGGGCAAATGGCTAAATGGTCCGTACGGGCTGCCGATTGCACGATCGCGCCGAGCCGGGCTTTTGCGGACGAGATCAAACGCTGGACCGGCGTTCAAGCACTGGTGATTCACCACGGCTTCGACCGAAATTTGTTTTTTCGAGACACCGAGCCGCTGGCCGCGGAACTCAAGAAGAAGCTGGAGCGGACCGGCAATGAATTACGCCTGCTGTTCGTCAGCCACTATAACTACTATCGCAACTTCGAGACTTTGATTCGCGCGGTCGCCGTGCTGCGCGAGCTCATCGAGCCCAGACAGGTAAAGCTGTTTCTCACCTGCCGGCTCCAGGCGGGCGTAAACCCGGGATCGTTCCGGCCGGAAGCAGCAGCGTTGCTGGTGAAAGAATTGGGCGTGAGTGCGAATGTGGTGGAACTTGGGGCAGTCCCGTACCATCTTCTGCACCATGTTTACCAAACCTCCGATCTCTACGTTACCCCTGCTTATGTGGAGACCTTCGCTCACCCGCTCGTCGAAGCCATGGCGTCGGGATTGCCGGTGGTTGCCTCCGACCTGGCGGTTCATCGAGAGGTCTGCGGTGACGCTGCTCTTTACTTCCCGAAGTTTTCACCGGCACTGTTGGCGGAAACGGTATGCCGGGTAGCGCTGTCCTGCGAACTGCAAGGGAAAATGGCAGAGCGAGGAGCTGAGCGTTCGAGAGCCTTCTCCTGGAAGCATCACGTTGACCAGATCATTTCCGTAGCGGAGGGGATCGTTCGCGGAAAGACATCGAGTTGAATACATTCAGAAGAATGTGCGCAGGAACAGGATGGTCAAGTTGAGGGACAGGCATGGCTTTCCTTAAGGACCTGAACTACGTTGTGAGCTCAATCTGGCGAGACGGCTCAAATCGAGATCAGCGTCTTCGACGCCTCTTTCTTTTCGTGGGATGGCAGTTGTGGAAACGGACGGTCGGCGCCCCGATCATCATCAACCTGTTTAATGGCCTTCGTTTTATCGCCTATCCCGATTGCGTCGTCTCCGCAGGATTGATCTATACGCATATTCCCGACTATCGAGAGATTTCATTTATCCGTCTTCATATCCGCGGTGGAGCGTTGGTCGATGTTGGGGCTAACGTCGGTTCCGTAAGCCTGCTATTGGGCGACCACGTTGACCATGCATTTCTCTTCGAGCCCAACCCGATAGCCGCGGGTCGTGCCAGGGAGAATTTGCGCCTGAACGGCTTGCACTTTGAAGTCCATGAGGTTGCATTGTCCGATGTATGCCAAGAACTCGAGTTGGAGGATGCTGGAGGCGTAGACACTTGCAACCGCACGGTCGCTGGGTTCAAAACCTTATTGCCCACTCGCAAGGTCCGGGGGTTGACCTTCGATCAGTTTCTCGCTGAACTTCAACCTCCGATAGGTCCGATTGGGTTGATCAAGATTGATGTTGAGGGCCACGAGAATGCGGTCCTGCGGGGAATGAAACAGTGCCTGTCCTCAAAGCGTCCCCGATTGATCGTATTTGAGTATCTCGCCCGCACAAATCTTTCCGAGACCCTCCAGATTCTGGAAAGTGCAGGCTACCGCGTATTCCATCTGGGTGCAGATGGAGCGACCGCTGTGACTCACACCGCGGCCCCTCTGCAGAATCTCTTTGCCTGCCCTGTTGAGTTATCGTCAACCTTCGGGCTTCCGGGCCCAAGGAGCTAATGGACTGCCCAAATCATTTCGTCGCAGCTGAGTTTTTACCGCCGGGAGGACGAGTTAGCCCGAGTTTCTAACGCGAGTCTCTAATGAAGGAAGGGAAGGTTTCGAATTCCTATCGCGGAAAAAACGGCTAGCACCGGCGCGAAAACACCCAGACACCAAAGCGATCGACGATCTTTCGGCAGCCAGCGCAACAGAGCAAAGAAAACAAACGGGACCACTGGGATCGAAAAGCGCATGAAGTTGCCGCGTGCCCACACCAGATAGTCGTAGCAGAAGAGCGCGAGCAAGTACAACCCGCAGAATATCGCTTCGACTGGGTGGGATTGCCAGAAGTTGCGGAGATCCCGGGAAAACATCGCCACCGTTCCTGCAACTACCAGCGCGATCCATGAGAAGCTCAGCACCAGATTTGTCCAAGGCGCGGGGTACAACATGGTGCCGACGATAATGCCGTGAAAAGGCCAACCGAAAAGACGTCCATGAGGTCCGACCACATTGAGCGCGCCGTAGTCGCGAGATGTATAGCTGTGAGCAGTGAGCAGCGGGTCTCCGAAATAGTGAGCGAGCGGCCACGCGTACAACATGCCAATGCCTAATCCCAACGCGAGCGCCCCCGCGAATTTGGCGTAACGCCTCTGGCAAAGCAGAGCGATACCTATGCCCACCAGGGTGAAGAACATCAGAGGTCGAACCGTGGTTGCCAGCGCTCCCAGCAGAGCGGCCAGTAGTGGGCGCCCTCGACGGAAGCTCCAAAAAGCACCCATCCCGAGAGCCACCGCCAGTGGCTCGGAACCTCCCAGCAGTGATGTTTGCAACCAGGCAAGGTTCGATGTCGCAAAATAGGCCGCCACCCAGGTGCCGAAAAGACGCGCAATGAGTAACGTGCTGATCAGGGATGCAACGCCCGCCACGAGCCAGAGGCTGAAGGCAAGCGGAAGATGTAAAACCATCGAAACCGCCGCGATGGCATACGGGTATCCCATGAAATGCTGCAGATCGGCTCCATAAAGATTCCAATGCCGGATGGCTTTCGCAACATCCAGATACACGGCATTGTCACCGAAACTAAGCAACAAGCTATTCCAGCCGCGGAAGGCAATCGCCATGGCATCGAAGATCAAGGCGCCCACCACCAGCAACAGTACGAGCTCGCCTATCGTTGGTTCGGTTCTCCATCTCGGCGTCTGCTCGGCTTTCAACATTGAGATTGTCATGGAACGAACCACCGCGATGGCAGAAACAATAGTATCAGCACACCCATCGCGGGCAGTTTCAAGGTGCGGACGTCTGCGAATCGACTCCCTAGACTTCGGCTGCCTAGAAACCGACGTTTTCCCCGTTTCGATTGTTTCTTGATAAACTTTTCACGCCACGATGCAACCTGACCAGAACAGGAAGGCTTCGAGTTGGTTCATCGCGGCCACCGTCTTTAGTTGTGTCTTCCAGCTTTTGTGGTTCGCCTCGAAGTGTTTCAACGAAATCGATATCGACGGCATGGCCTATTTAGGAATTGCCCGTCACCTTCGTGAAGGCGAATTTCATGCGTCCGTCAACGCCTTTCGCAGCCCTCTCATCTCCTGGTTGATCGCCGTAGCGTCGTTCGCGAGCGCGGGCGGAGTTGAAGCTTACGTCCACATCGGCAAGTTCATCAACGTCGCAGCCTTCCTGCTGACTCTGGCGCTGCTCTATGTTCTTACAGAAAAGTTATGGCATTCGCGGTTGGTTGCTTCGGTGGCGATCCTGATGTTCTCGCTTGGCCGCGGTCTTGCGGCCTCTGCCGTGTCGATGGTCACTCCTGATTTTCTATTTGCCGCGCTGACGCTCATCTACTTCATCGTTCTGCTGCGATGTCTTCGCAATGATCGTTCAAAAGAGGATCGTTCAAAAGAGGATCGTTCAAAAGAGGATCGTTCAAAAGAGGATCGTTTAAAGGACGATCCTTTGAAAAACGATCACTTGAAGGATTGGTTTTTCCTCGGAGCCATTCACGCCCTGGCATACATGGCCAAAGCGTTCGCTCTGCCTTGGCTGGCAGCCTGCACTTTGGCGGCCCTGGCCCTCTCCACCAAGCCTTGGAAAGCAAGACTTGCGCGGCTTGCCCTGGCGGCGTTGATCCCTGTGATGGTTGCTTCCGGTTGGGCCACGGTGCTGCACTCAAAGTACGGAGTGTTCACCACCGGCACCCAGTTCAAAGTAAATCTTCTTCAGTGGACACTGCGCGCTTACAGCGAACACCGCGACCCAACCTACACCGTTCTGCGAGATACCTCGAAAGCAGTCGATGCGGCTGGCGCGGCTGATCCCATGCCGTCGGGATCGTGGCCGTGGACGTATCCTCTCGGCGTGAAGCAGGTGGTTCCAAATATGATCCGCGCCGAAGCGCGCAATGTCCCTCGTGTGCTCAAAGAACTGATGATTGTCACAACGCTCGGCGGGCTAATCGCTTTCACAGCCATTCTCGCAATTCTCGCCAGCCGGAGACGCCAGTATCCCGTGGAGTGGCGTTTCACGGTTGTCGTCGCAGCCGGTGCGCTGACTTTGGTGACGACATATTCCACCTTGGTGTTCGACGAACGCTATCTGTTCCCCTTGATACCCTTGTTGCTGGCCGTCGCCGCACGTTTCCTCGTCCGCGACAATAAGGACGATAAAGACGATGAACTTGATCATGACCGATGGCGAAAACTCTCGATCGCTCTCGTCATTCTCGGGACAATCGCTGCGATCGTTTACCCATCTTCCCCGTTTCGGCTCCTGACGCGCGATTTTCAGTCCAGCTGCTACAACGCCGGTCGTCATCTTCAGGAACACACGGGCTCGACAGTGGTGACCATTGGGTCTGGACCTTTTCCCGAGCACGGTGTGGGATGGGAGGCCGGCTTCAAGGCAAGCTTCTTCGGCGGACGGAGAATCATCGCGGCCACCGAAGTCTTGCCGCAACAAACTCAACTGAGCAGCCTCGCCGCGGACCTGCAAAAAGCGTCTCCCGACGCAATTCTTGTGTGGGGCAAACCGGATGACACGAGATACGCGGGCCTGCTCCAGAGTCTCACGGTGCAATACCCACGAAGCTCCAGCGAAAAAATCGTCGACCCGGTTCTCGGAGAGGTCGGGACCGTGCTTTTCACTGCCCTGACACAAGAGGCTGTTTCATCCGCGCCTGAAGTTGGACGCACCGCGAGACACTGGTTATCATCTGAGCAAAGATAAACGCACACACTTATGTTGACAACGCCAGAACCCACGGCGAAAGACGCAGTAGCCTATCACCGCGAACTGGCCGTAGGCTGGGAGCAACGCTACCAAAAGCCCGCTTTCAAGGATCGGTTGCGTGCGGTTGAAGAATGCCTGGCGGGGCACGACTTGCATGGTCAGCACTGGCTGGATGCCGGTTGCGGATCGGGCACCCTGGCTCGCTATCTGCTCGAAGCCGGCGCAAGCGTGGTCGGAGTCGATGCCGCAGAAGAAATGATTACTCTGGCCCACGAACTCGCAAGTCAGCACGTTGCGAAACAGGATGTTCTGAAACATGATGCCGCGATGCACAATGAACCCACGCCGCAGCTTCGCTTCGAGCACATCGCAACCATCGCCCATCTGCCAGGCGCCGATCAATCGCTCGATGGAATCCTTTGTTCCAGCGTTCTCGAGTACGTTCCCGATCCCGCAGCTTGCCTCGCGGAATTTGCCCGCGTGATCCGCCCCCGCGGCCTGCTGGTGGTCTCCGTGGCGAATCGCAATTCGATCGTCCGCAAGGCCCAAATCGCCACGCACCGCCTGGGGCGTGTCCTTGGTCAACGATGGTGCGCCTTTCTCGATTATTCGCACAACGACTTTGCAGCCGCGGGTTTTCGCCGCGTGTTAAGGGAGCATGGCTTTGCCGCAAGCCGGGTCATTCCTTTTGGCAGTCCTATTCCGCACTGGCTGCAGCGCCGCGAGTTCGGTGGATCGCTTCTAGCCTTCTGCGCCTTACGCGAGTAATAGCGCGCAACGTTCTGCCACAAAGCCGTTACCCTCGCGCAACTATGCTCCGGGAGCGCCCGTCAGGTAATATGTTTGGAGTCTCCACACTCCCGATGCAAAAGCTGGAAGAGCCAAAGCAGATGCGAAACGGGCGCTCTTCGCCGCTCCTCCCGGTGACTGCAATTGTTGCCGCGCGCAACGAAGCCCGCAATTTGCCGCGCTGCCTCGAATCTCTCCGTGACGTTGGCGAGGTCTACGTCATCGACTCGCAGAGCACAGACGCGACAGCGCAGATCGCAGAGTCCTACGGCGCACACGTCGTTCAGTTCCATTACCAGGGCGGTTGGCCCAAGAAGCGCCAGTGGGCAATGGAATCGCTGCCTCTGGCCTATGACTGGATCTTCCTGGTGGATGCCGACGAAGCGCTCACTCCCGAGCTGGCGCGCGAAATCCTGGGAGCAATTCAAAATCCAAACTTCGACGGTTACTACGTCGCACTCCGCATGCATTTTCTCGGACGCGAGCTCCGCCACTGCGGCGCCAGTTTCGAAAAGCTCTCGCTGTTCCGCCGAGGCAAAGGCCGCTTCGAGTGCCGCTTCCGAGAGCAGGACACCTCCATGGCCGACATGGAAGTCCACGAACACGTAGTCGTCGAAGGCAAGACGGCAAGACTCGAACACCCTCTGGTGCACGACAATGTCGAGTCTCTTTCGCATTACATCCGCAAGCATGACGAATATTCCAACTGGGACGCCAGAGTATGGCTCGAAGGCGAAGTTGCCTCGCGGGAACTGCCCCCGTCGCTTCTCGGGTCGCAGGCGCAACGTCACCGCTGGTTGCGCAAGAAATTCTTTGCGGTTCCAGGCTCACCGCTCCTGTTCTTTTTCTACAAATACGTCTTCTGTCTCGGATTTCTCGACGGCATACCCGGACTGATCTATTGCAGTTTCCAGGGCATACAGTTCTTTCACATCAAAGCCAAAATCTACGAACTCAAGATGGAATCGCAGCGCCGCAAATAGAAAGCCTTGAGGACCAACCCTAGTTCATGCTTATCCTGGGCCTAAACATGTTTCACGCTGATGCCTCTGCGGCCATCGTGCATGACGGTGAGGTGGTCTTCGCCATCGCCGAAGAGCGCCTCAATCGCCGCAAGCACTTCGGCGGTTTCCCCGCACTGTCCGTCAAAGCCTGTCTCGATGCGGCAGGCGCAAAGATTTCCGACATTGACCACGTCGCCGTCGGCCAGGATAGCGACGCCAATCTTGCGAAGAAAGTTCAGTATGCTCTCACTAATCCAACCAAGATTCTGAACTTCATCCGCCTCCGCCAACGCAAAGAGTCGATGCGCGACGTTCGCTCCCTGCTGGCCAAAGCTCTCGAAGTCGACCCCGCTCAGCTTCGGTTTCAAGAGCACCATCTTGAGCACCACATCGCGCACATCGCCAGCGCCTACTACTGTTCGCCATGGGAGAAGGCCGCCGGATTCAGCTACGACGGTTCCGGAGATTTCGTCTCCACCATGATGGCGCGCTGCGAAGGCAACGACATCGAAGTGCTCGAACGAGTATTCCTGCCGCACTCCCTCGGCAGCGTCTACACCATGATTTGCGAGTTCATCGGCTACAGCAAATACGGCGACGAAGGCAAAGTCATGGGCCTCGCTCCCTACGGCAAGAATGAAGACATTTACAGCGACGCACTCAGCAAGATCGTTGCTCCGAAGAATTCCAGCTTCCAACTCGACCTTAGCTACTTCAAGCCGCTGGGAAGCAACGCCGGCATGCAGGTTCTGCCCGATGGCACGGTTCGCCTCGCTCGCCATTTTTCTGATCGTATGGAAACGCTGTTCGGAGAGCCGCGCGATCCGCACACCGAGATCACGCAGCGCGACATGGATCTAGCCTTTGCCTTGCAGCAGCGTTTCGAAGAAATCTTTTTTCATCTCCTGAACCGTTTGCACCAACAGGTTCCTTGCGAAAATCTTGCCATGGCCGGAGGTTGCGCACTCAACAGTGTCGCCAACGGCAAGCTGTTCGACCAGACGCCCTTCCGCCGTACCTACATCCAGCCCGCTGCAGGAGATGAGGGCCTGGCCATCGGCGCCGCGCTTCACACGTATCATTCTGTTCTGAAGCAGCCCCGCCGTCACGAACTGAAAAATTCGTATCTCGGCCCGGAGTTCCCCGAAGCGCTTATCGAATCGTCACTAAAGAAGGCCGGCTTGAACTATCGCAAGCTCGAACGCGCTCCTCTGCTCGAAGCGGTCGCCGAACAGATCGCCGCCGGCAACGTCATCGGCTGGTTTCAGGGACGCATGGAGTGGGGCCCGCGCGCCCTTGGCAACCGCTCCATCCTCGCCCATCCCGGCCTGCCCAACATGAAAGATATTCTCAACGCGCGCATTAAGCACCGCGAATGGTTTCGCCCGTTTGCTCCCTCCATCCTCGCCGATTACCAGCACGAATATTTCGAGCACGATCATCCCTCACCTTTCATGCTGCACGTCTACAAAATCCGGCCGGAAAAACGTAAGCTGCTCCGCGCCGTCAACCACATCGACGATACTGGACGCCTTCAGACCGTGGCTCGCGATGAAAATCCGCTGTACTACGATCTCATCGCAGCTTTTCATCGCAGGACCGGCACTCCTGTGGTGCTCAACACCAGCTTCAACGAAAATGAGCCCATCGTCTGCACCCCCGAAGAAGCGATCGACTGCTTTCAGCGCACCCGCATGGACGTTCTGGCCATCGGACCATTTCTAGTAACGAAGCCGAAGACCGACAACCCGCTTCCGTCATGAGCGATCTTTCCACAAATCCCGCCGATTCCTCCGCGGGCCTTCGATGTGTCGCCAGATTCCAGCGTCTTCGAGCGCTCACCTGGATGCAGGACGTTCTATACGCTTCGCGCGGTTATGATCTTTTGCGCACGAAATTTTCGCCGGGCCAGATTCCGTCTGACGACCAGCCCTGGGAAGCCGTTGCGTCCTTTCATCCCGCCCACTGGCGCCGCTGGACGGCGCGAACAAATCTAAGTTCGCGCCTGGTGCGCGATGGCTTTCACGCGCTCGCCGTGCTGCCCTCCCAAGGCATGGTGGCCGCCGTGCCGGGGGCAATCATCGCGCTCCGCCCGAACGAGACCCAATTCCAGGTAACTCACGGGATGATTCGCGGCACGCGTCCGCTGCACATCACGGCAATTCCCAACGGCACGGGTTTCTGGGGAGAGTACTTCGACAATGCTTCCCGCGACGAAGTTCACGTTTACGCTTCAACGGATGCAGGTGCGACCTGGAGTGTCGCCTACACTTTCCCGAAAGGTGCAATCCGCCACGTACACAACATCGTGCACGACTCGTGGGGAAAATGCCTCTGGCTGCTCACCGGCGACTACGGCGACGAATGCCGCATCGTTCGCGCCTCGTATGACTTCCGCCAGATCGACGTCGTCTTGCAAGGCAACCAGCAGGCCCGCGCCGTCGCCTGTGTGCCCGCGGAAAGCGGTCTCTACTTCTCTTCCGACACGCCGCTGGAAGCAAATTACATCTACCATCTCGCTCGCCAAGAACAAGACATGGGTCGCCAGGCAAAGTTGTCGCAACTCGCTCCGCTGAGTAGTTCGTCCATTTACGGATGCCGCGCAGGCCGCGATATTTTTTTCTCCACGATGGTCGAGCCGAGCAAGCGAAATCCAGATCGCTTCGTTCGCATCTTCGGCGGCCGCGACGGCCGCGACTGGCGCCCTTTGCTCGCCTGGAAAAAAGATCGATGGCCCATGCGCCTCTTCCAATACGGCAACGCCTTTCTGCCCGATGGCGAAAACAACACACCGTACTTAGCGGTCACGACCATTGCGGTTGAATCAGAAGACATAATCACCTCGTTATATGCGGTCCAGTCCTAAGCTGATTCCGTTCTCCTTCGTGATATAGTTCGAGAAATCTCTCCCGGACCCATGCCGCCTTTGCCAAGCCTGAGTTATTACCGTCGCATCGCGAGCGCCTATCTCCTGGGCGGCCAGAGCCATCTCACGTTCTGGCACGAACCTCCCGAACAGAATCTGAATGCGAGCACTAATGAACTTGGCGAGTACTACATGCTGTTCACCGGGAAAGCAAACTATAAAGGAGCCTGCGACTCTGCCGGCATTCCCCAACTCGATTACCGCGGCAAGATCGGCCGCCAATACAATCCCATCGCAATTGCGCAATACGGATTGGGCACCTACAACCTCTTTCGCCGCACCGGCAGCGCGGAGTATCGCAATAAATTCTTACAGGTTGCAGACTGGCTAGTCGGCCATCTCGAGAAAACTTCGCATGGACTCGCAGTCTGGAATCACCACTTCGATTGGGAGTACCGTGACACGCTGCGTGCGCCGTGGTATTCCGCGCTCGCGCAAGGTCAGGCGATTTCGCTCCTGGTCCGCGCTCATAAAGAGAAGGAGTCGGGCCATGCGCGCTATCTCGACGCCGCACAACAAGCCTTAGCCAGCTTCTTCAAGCCCATCAGGGAAGGCGGAGTCACATTCACCGACCAGCATGGCGATATCTGGTTCGAGGAATACATAGTCTCGCCGCCCACTCACATCCTGAACGGTTTCGTCTGGGCAGCCTGGGGCGTGTACGACTATTTTCTTGCGACCCGGGACCACGCCGCGCAGGATCTCTTCGCCCGTGCCGTCGGCACCTTGACGCGCAATCTGGATCGCTACGATTTGGGATTCTGGTCTCTCTACGAACAATCGGGCACACGCCTGCCCATGGTGGCCAGCCCTTTTTATCATCAATTGCATATCGTGCAGTTGCGCGTGATGCATCGCTTGACCGGCGAAGATAAATTTGGCCGCGTCGCCGATCGCTGGGAAAGCTACAGCCGCAGCCCGAGCAAGCGAACTCGCGCCCTGTGCTACAAGAGCGCATTCAAGCTCTGTTATTACTAGCTCTCTTGCTACTGAGACTCAATGAAGATTCTCTACGTCTCGCAATACTTTCCACCGGAGATGGGTGCCCCAGCCGCGCGCGCGGCTGAATTGTCCCGGCACTGGGTCGCTGCAGGGCATGATGTGTCAGTTCTCACCGGGTTTCCCAATCATCCGACCGGCGTTGTGCCGCCCGAGTATCGCCGCAGGTTCTGGCGATTGATCGCACACGAGCAAAGCGACGGAGTAAATGTCATCCGCACTTGGCTACTTCCTTTTCCCAATCGAAAAGCGCACGAGCGAATGCTGAACTACAGTTCGTTCTGCGCATCGGCGGCGAGCACAGGTTTTTTCCTCAGCCGGCCTGACGTTGTAATTGCCAGCTCCCCGCAGTTGCTCGTCGGCCTTTCCGGTTGGTGGCTAGCTCGTTCGAAGCGCGTCCCGTTTGTCTTCGAAGTGCGCGATCTATGGCCCGAATCGCTCGCCGCAGTGGGCATGGGCGAAGCCGATTCGCTGCTGCACCGGTCGTTAGCCAAGATTGCCGGTCTCCTGTATCGCGACGCGGATCGAATCGTGGTGGTCACGCCCGCCTTTGAACACCACCTGATGAAACACTGGCGCGTGCCTCGGGAAAAGATTTCAGTGGTCGAGAACGGAGTGGAAACCAAACTATTTGCTCCAGAGCCATCTTCCGGAAAAGCCGCCGCTCTCGCAAAGGAATTAGCCTCGGAGGGAAAGTTCGTGGTCTCCTACATCGGCACAATGGGAATGGCACACGGCCTGGAAACAATCATCGCGGCCGCTTCTCAGTTGCGCGACACAAATCCTGAAATTATTTTTCTGATGCTGGGGGAAGGCGCCGAGAAGGAACGCATCGCAGCGCTGGCGCACGAGCGCGGCCTGGAAAATCTGCGATTCGTCGATCAGCAGCCTCGCGAAAAAATCCCCGCCTACATCTGTGCGTCAGACGTTTGTCTGGTTCTGCTCAAGAAGACCGACCTGTTCAAGACAGTCATTCCGACCAAGATGCTGGAATTCATGTCCTGCGCGCGCCCGGTGGTTCTCGGCGTAGACGGGCAGGCTCGCGCGATTCTCGAAGAAGCCCGCGGCGGACTCGTCATCGAACCTGAAAATGCAGACGCCCTGGTGAATGCCATTCGCTATCTGGCAACGAATCGAGCAACCGCTCGCACCCTCGGAAAAAACGGCAGGGAATACGTCGTGCGCAATTTTTCCCGCCAGCAGACCGCGGAAAGATACATCCGTGTGCTCCAACAGTTATTGAACTTGCCGGTGCGAAGCAGCACCGAAGTCGCCGCATAAGCCATCCACGCGGATACCCTCCCCTTGCGGATGCACGGTCTAGGGATGCACGGAAAGGATCGCCAATCCGGATGCCGCAGCTATGGCAGCGTTAAAACCAGCCCCCGCCGCCACTCGCGCTCCGCTGAGCGGCACGAAAAGGATGTCATCACCCTTCAAGGTTATGTCGGGAACCTTGGCTTCGAGCATCTTCTTCAGCGGAACCCGCGTCTCCGTCATTCCGGTTGGCCCTCTGCGAATAATTCTGACTCCCCCCAATTTTGCGGTGTGATTCGTTCCGCCGGCGAGCGCCAGCGCCTGCAGCACCGTCAAGGTGCCGTTGTCCACCAGCAATCCCGCGGGATGACCCACATCTCCCACCACGTAGATGATCGGCGCTTTCGGC
This sequence comes from uncultured Acidobacteriaceae bacterium, assembly GCA_963809605.1. Lineage (GTDB taxonomy): Bacteria > Acidobacteriota > Terriglobia > Terriglobales > Acidobacteriaceae > Sulfotelmatobacter. The sequence continues at coordinate 127,532 of CAWEKM010000003.1, forward strand.
ACCGTGATCGTGTCACCAGGCAGAATCTCAACGTTATCCTGCAAATCGTCCGCCAGATTTCTGGGCAGGTTCACAGTGATCGATCCGCCTTCAGTGTTCTGGCGAATGATGCTTACTTTCCGTCCTGCCGACGCCGTGAACCCCCCAGCCACCGAGATCATGTCGTAAAGTTTGCGCTCGCCCAAGGCCGGATACAGCCCCGGCCTGACCACTTCGCCGAGGATCGTCACTCCGTGGGAAGCCGACTCGTCCACGAAGATGCTAACGTGGGCATTGCGGACAAAGCCCCCATCCTCCAGCCGTTTCTGGATCAAGGCCTGCGCCTCATCCACCGTCAGGCCGCCCACGTGCACGTAATCAATCAGCGGAAGGTACACATCGCCTGCATTTCCGATTCGCGCTTTGGTGGTCAACTCGGGCACGTTGTAAACGCTTACCTCAAGCAAATCGCCAAAACCAAGCTTGAACGGAGACGCGTTTTCAGTGGCGGCCGCGCCAGCGCCCGCCGGAGCAGCATTCCCGGAGTCGGCGTTCTTTCCGCTGGGAACCGCAGCTTGAGAGACGGGCACTGCCGGCACCGCACTCTCCGAGGGTGATGATGCCGCGTCCTGCTGCGCCCAAGCCCTGAACTCCGCGCCACATAACAACACCAGTGAGATCGCGAGCCACCTACGACTCCGGGCACAACCGAACCTGTCGAACTCCATTCCAAGCCTCGGGTGGGAGAAAAGATTCTGTGAAGAAGGATCGCTCAAAAGTTTAGCACAGCCCGCCCCGCGCCAATCACGCCGAGTCGCGGAGGTGCCTCACTGAGTCGTGTTTTCCACAGCTTTTTCACATCAGGGAATTGAAACCCGGCGCTCCGGCTGCTAGATTTCCAAGAACCCTCAAACGCAGACAGATACAGAACGTACCCGTTAACTCACTTCCGGCTAGCGTCGTGCTCCTGCCATACTGCTCTGTCGGATGAGGATGCACTGCGCCGGCGTTCGTATTTGCTTGGAGCGGAGGGAGATCGTTGACTATAGTTTTCTTTGCGATTTTCTTCCTGTCGCTGTTGTTCTCGTTTGTCCTCACTCGTTACGTGCGGGACTTCGCATCCCGCCACGGATGGGTGGCGATTCCGTCTCAGGAAAGGCATTTACACTCCCACCCTCTGCCTCGTCTCGGTGGAGTGGCCATCTTTCTTTCCTTCTCGCTGAGCATGGCGGTGGCTACCCTTCTGGCCTCGTATGTTCCGCGCCTGCATTCGGCCCTGTCCGGCAAGACTCTGCTCACCATCCTCGTGCCCGCAACCCTCGTCTTTCTGCTCGGGCTCTATGACGATCTTTACACCGTCGGCCCCTACACCAAGTTCGCGGTGCAATCTCTCGCCGCCACCATGTTGTTTATGGGCGGTCTTCGCATTCTTTATGTCCCCGTGCTTTTCGGCGAGCATCAACTCCCGTGGTTCGTAGGCTTGCCTTTCACAATTTTGTGGGTCCTGGCTATCACCAACGCCTTCAACCTGATCGATGGCCTTGACGGCCTCGCCGCCGGTTCCGCGCTGTTCTCCACACTGGTCGCGTTTGTAGTCACGCTGCTGAATGGATACTCCCTGGTCACGGTAATGACCATCGCGCTGGCCGGCGCGATCCTTGGCTTCCTGCGCTACAACTTCAATCCAGCCACCATCTTCCTCGGAGATTCCGGCAGTCTCTTCATCGGTTTCCTGCTCAGCGCGTTGGCTCTGGCCGGTGCCCAAAAAGCCCCAACCATTGTTGCCGTCGCCATTCCCGTAGTTTCCTTCGGCCTGCCGATTCTCGAAACGTCGCTCTCCATTCTCCGCCGCCTGATCAGCGGCCGCCCCGTATTTACCGCCGATCGCGAACATATCCATCACAAGCTGCTGCAACACGGCCTCACTCATCGCCAGGTCGTAATTGTTCTCTACGGCGTCTCTGCCGTGTTCGCGCTGCTAAGCCTGTTTCTGCTTTGGCCAACCGGCAGTTCCCTCGGCCTGGTTCTCGCCGTGCTCGGCATCGGCATCTGGATCGGCGTCCAGCGCCTGGGCTACCTCGAGTTGGGTGAACTCGGCCGCGTCGCCCAGCGTACCTTCGAGCAACGCCAGATCTTCATCAACAACCTTTCCATCCGTCGCGCCACCGAGGAACTCAAAGCGGCTCGCGACTACGAGCAGATTCGCCGCATCCTCGAGGCTGCCTTCAGCGCCAACGATTTCGACGGCCTTGATGTGAAATTCAAGCTCTTCCCCGGCGAATCCCATCCCGGCCCCACACCAGAGCCCGGCTCGCAGGCTCAACGCGGAGAAGCATCTTTTCATTGGGGTAAGACCAGGGGAGCGCGATCCCTCGAGGGCGTAGCAGTTTGGACTCTTTCGCTCGATCTGGTGAATTCATCCAACCGCCGCCGCGGCATGATGATGGTTCACCGCCTCTGCTCGCAACGCGATCTTCAAGTCGATATCAATCTTCTGACGTCCGCTTTCCCCATCGCTCTCGCCGACGCGCTCGACCGCACGCTACCGCACGCGGTCCAAGTAATTCCGCTTCCAGGTCAGCCGCTGTCAGGTCAAGATGATCAGGGATTCATTGCCGCGCAGGCCGGTTAGCAATCCGTCGAAGGACCAAGCAGTCAGAAATACAAACCCACGAGCTGAGGGCGCGTGGTTTAAGCAAGCGCTAGTCGAGGCCGACCGTTACAGCGTTGCGCTGGCGTAAGAATTAATCTCGCAATTCAAGCAAACTTCTTCAAAGGTAGGTGTTGTCCACTGCATGGTTCCCTCCTGGCAGTTCCAAACTTCTGTGATTCTAACCCAGCACTCCCTGCCCAATCAACAGCTCCAGCGGATCGGTAGTGATTGTCATCCTGAGCAAGCGCTTTTTGCGCAGCGAAGAGCCTGTCTCGAGCTTGCCGAGGGAATCTGGGCGAGCCACGCGATGTGTCGCGTTCTTTGCGACACAATAATCGCGCGTTTGGCTCGCTTCCTTACAAAACTGCACCACTACCCAACTATGAATCACCGACTTTTCCACATGAGGAACCTTCACCGCCACTGCCTAACCCGCCGCATCCCTGTTTACCTTGATGTCTCTCCGTTTCGGATCTCTCTCAGTTCCGGCGGGAAAGGCAATCATGTTTGGCAAGACGATTTATGGCACTACTTTCAAGGACGTTCATTTCGTTCCTCTTCAATCAGCAACGTTTTGCTTTCAGTGTGAACTGATCACCACCAATCACCGTCCGTATTGCTTGGCTTGCGGCAATCCCGCGCTGCTCAGTCTTTCCCGCGTTCTCGGCGGATCCCTTCGCCATCAGCAGACCGCTCACCTCATCACCGATTGCGAACTCGACAGTCTTGTCCGCGATCTGCTGCGCACCGTCCCCGATCCGCATTTCTTGAACGATGAACTCGCGAACGTTGCCGATCATCACGCTCGCATGCCCTCAAACGCGCTTCGCAGCCAGCTTCGCGTCGCCAACGCAGCCCACCCCGCTTCCGGTTTTCGCGCCGTACACGCCGGAGAACACCTCGGACAAGAAGTCGACATCCGCGCCGCTGAACTGGATCTTGAGCCCGCCATCAGCGCCATCACGGAACGCGCTCAACATCTCACCGGCGCAACTGGCGCCGCGATCGCCCTGCGCGCCGGCGATGAAATTGTCTGCCGCGCCCGCGCCGGCCGCACCGCTCCCGACCTCGGCGTCCGCCTGCAAACCGACGCCGGCATCTCCGCTGAGGCCGTCCGCAGAGGCGAAGTCATGCTGTGCCACGACGCCGAACGCAACCCGCGCGTCGACCTCGCCAGTTGCCGCCGCTTGGGCGTACGCTCAATCCTGGTTTCCCCGCTGCGCTACTATCGCCGCACCCTGGGCGTGTTCGAAGTCTTGTCATCCTCCCCCAGCGCCTTCGACGAGCGCGACGTCGCCACCATGCAACTCCTTTCCAGCATGATGGTTGCCGCCATTTCCCGCATCTCCAGCCTGCATCAGGCCCGGATTCTCCGTCGTCCGGCCTAGAGCCTTAAGTCTTAGGCAATTCCCTGTCCCGTTTACCTTCCGATTTCTCCTGCTACTTTTCCACAATATCGGGTTAATATGTAGCAGCAAGACTCGGATCGCGAGGTCCCTATGTCGGCCATCGCCGAGGCATCTCTACCTGTTTCCATTAACCGCCGTCGTCGTGTTCGTCAAAAAGTGCATGCGCCCGCCTATGCGAGTTTCGGCGGCGCTTCCAACAGCGGAATGATCGATCTCTACGAGGTCCTCGACATCAGCGAGGTCGGCGTAGCCCTGCAGTGCTCATCGCCAATGAAGCCGGGCCAGCAGTTGGAATTGTCTCTCGATCTCGCCGAGGCTGGAGGACCGATTTACACGCCAGCCCGCGTCGTATGGTCAAACGAGACCGGACGCGTCGGTCTCAGCCTGCCAGCTCTCGGCAACTCCGCTCTGCACCGCCTGCAGGAATGGCTGTTCCTGAATGCCATGGCTTCGGCCGCCAACGCCGCGTCTTCCGTCACGCTGCCATTCTCCGTCTCGCATTCCGATGCGCCCCGGCCAAACTATACCGACACGTTGACCGCCGCCTCTGCCGTCCAGCGCGAAGCGGAATCCCAAGGCTCCGATCTCGAATCGGTTCTTTCCCTCGTTGCTTCCCGCTCGCAATCCCTGCTTCGGGCTTCAGGCGCCGCAATTGCCCTTGCGGCCAAGGACCCCGGCACCATGATCTGCCGCGCCAGCGCCGGCGCCGGCGCTCCGCCCGTGGGCGCAACTTTACAGGTGGGCTCAGGTTTTTCCGGAGAGTGCGTGCGCAGTGGAAAAATATTGCGCTGCGATGATACCGAAACCGACGACCGCGTGGACTCCCAGAGTTGCCGCGCCCTCGGCATTCGCTCCATGCTCGCCGCTCCCCTGCGCCTCGGCGATCGGGTTGTCGGCCTGCTCGAAGTGTTTTCCGCGCAACCCGGCGCCTTTGGTGAGAACGACAGCGCCGTGCTGCAGCGCTTCGCGGAGATGATTGTTGCCGCTGTGAATCGCGCTGTCCGCGTCCATCAACCCGCCCCAGTTCCCGCTTCTCCAATATCCGCGCCACGCAGCATTCTGTTCGCTCGTGAGCCCGAACCGAACGCCGAAAGAAAAGATGGTTCCATCAAAGATGCCTCGGCCGATGCCGATGAAGTGGGCGGCATTCGCCTGCCTCGCGCCCATCTCTACTTCCTGGTCGTTGTAGCCGCCATCATCTTTCTCGTGCTGGGCTACACCCTCGCCCCATGGATTCAGGAAAAGTTCCAGGGCCGCGGACAAATTGGCGAACAAACGGTTCTAGCTTCCACGCAAGCGCCGCCGCGGACCGGCACTATTCCGTTAACCCCGGCAATCGAAACCGCAACCCTCGACCAACTCCGCCAGTTTGCCGACAAAGGAGAGCCAGCGGCCGAATATGCCTTGGGCACGCGTTACGCCTCGGGCGACGGCGTGAAGCAGGATGACAAGGAAGCCGCCAACTGGTTTCTCAAAGCAGCCGAGAATGGAAACGTGAAAGCCCAGGCCACGCTCGGCACTCGTTACTGGGGAGGCCGCGGCGTCCCCGCAAGTCTGACCCAAGCCTACTTCTGGACCGTCCTGGCCCGCGCCGCCGGAGACCCGAACAGCAAAATGTTTGCCGAGATCCTGGCGTCCCGCATGACCCACGCCCAGGCCGTAGCCATCGAACAAAAAGCCGAAATCTGGTACGAGCAACACGAACCATCGGCCAAACCCGCCCCAGGCCGCTAAGGCTCCGCCACTCTGTCGTCGTGAGTAACGACGCTGTCATCCTGAGCGAAGGCGATGCTTCGCGAAAGCGAAGCATCGCCGCAGTCGAAGGACCCCATACCCGCCCGCGCCACCACAAGCCCCGCAAGGCGTTTCCACCACGAACGCTGCACCCCCAGCGTTAGAATACAAACAGTGCTCCCCATGCCCACCCTCCGCACCGTTCTCGACCAGCAAGTCCACCAAGCCGATCCCGCGCTCATCGAGAAACTCGACAACAACCGCGTGCGCTGCTTCGCTTGCGGACATTGCTGCCCCATCCCCGAAGGCCAGCCCGGAGTCTGCAAAGTCCGCTACAATCGCGGCGGCACGCTCTACGTCCCCTGGGGATACACCGCCGGCACCCAGTGCGACCCCGTCGAAAAGAAACCATTCTTCCACGCCCACCCCGGGGCGCTCGCCTACAGCTTCGGCATGCTCGGCTGCGATCTCCACTGTTCCTATTGCCAGAACTGGGTAACGTCGCAGGCTCTGCGCGATCCCACCGCCGTCGCGGCTCCGCTCGAAGCCTCGCCGGAACATCTAGTGCAAGATGCCATCGCCCAAGGCGCAAAGATTCTAGTCAGCACCTATAACGAGCCACTAATCACCAGCGAATGGGCGGTCGCCGTTTTCAAAAAAGCCAAAGCCGCCGGACTCATCACCGGTTTCGTCTCAAACGGCAACGCCACTCCTCAGGTTCTCGAATACCTGCGCCCATGGCTAGACCTGTACAAAGTAGATCTAAAAAGTTTCGACGACCGTCACTACCACGAACTCGGCGGCCGCATCGCTCCCATACTCGACAGCATCCGCCGCATCCACCAGTCCGGACTCTGGCTCGAAATCGTCACGCTTCTAATCCCCGGCTTCAACGACGATGCCGACGAACTACGCCGCCTCACCGAATTCCTGGCGGCCATCTCCCCCGACATTCCCTGGCACGTAACCGCGTTTCACGGCGATTACAAAATGACCAGCCCCCGCGACACCAACTCCGAAGACCTGCTGCGCGCCGTCGAAATCGGCCGCCAGTCCGGACTTCGTTACATCTACGCTGGCAACCTTCCCGGCATGGTCGGTGAATGGGAAGACACGCGGTGTCCAAATTGCAATCAAACTCTGATCAAGCGCTATGGCTACCTGATCAAAGACTATCGACTAACGCCAGACGGCCACTGCCCGAACTGCGCAACAACAATCCCCGGCCGCTGGTCCACCCGCTTCGAGGGCCAAATCACCTCCCGCCCTTTCTTGCCACGTAAAAGCAAACTCTTGTTTACAATCCGATAGACCTGTCATCCTGAGCGGAGGTTGTGTTTCGCGAACGCGAAGCACAACTGTAGTCGAAGGACCCCATGCCCGCTCAAGCAATCACCGGCATTGCAAGGAGTTTTCATCCGTGCTTTCTGCCGTGGACCACTCGCTCTCGTGTCTGAAGTACACTCGCGCACTGACACGGCCTTTGGGCGCTAAAAAAGGTTACAATCCGAATTCCGGTCGTGACCTTGCCTCGTAAATGCGGAAGCCGCCCATCGCCGCTCTCGTGATCGCATTCGCGATCCTGCTCGCCTCCTGCTCCCCGCGCGATTTCCTAACCCGCCGCCTAGCCGCCGACCTGATCGCGACCTCCGACACTTTTCGCATCCAGCAGCAATTCCAGCTGCGCCTCGGCGTCGTCGCCAACAAGGATTACCTCTCTCCCGACTACCTCGCGCTCCAGCATCACGGCTGGATCTCCGCCACCAACGCCCCCTGCCCACCAGCTCTGGCCCCGCCGCCGTGCTGGGACGTCACGCTCACTCCCTCCGGAGTCGATACGTTTCAAAGTCTGATCGCGCCCGGCGATGCCGAGAACCAATCCATCACCATTCCCGCCGCGCGCCGCGAACTGATCGCCATCACTGGCATCGCCAGGCAGGACAACGTCGCCGACATCGAATTTACCTGGCGCTGGATTCCCTTGAACGAAGTCGGCGCCGTCTTCTATTCCCGCGACGCCAACTACCGTTCTACCGTCGGCTTTCGGCGCTACGATGACGGCTGGCGCGTAGTGCAAGGCGCTTCCCATCCCGGCCAGCCTCTAGACGAAGCGCTCAAGAACTCCGAGCCCGCACAGTAAAGCCCCACTTCCGCGGGAGTCTGCGTGCAGCCTCGCTTCTGACCCCGAGTCAATCCTCCCGTTTGCTTCCGGCAAACCCGCCGTTGTATAAACCTACTTCCCACCATCGGCTTATGAAAATCTCAAAACATATTTTGTGGTTGGCCACATTTCCTGCGTTTACCTCGTTAGCCTTCGCCGACGGCAAACCCAAGCTGACTCTCGACGAATTCTTCAACTCCGTAAGCTACAACAGCGTAGCCATCTCTCCCGACGGCAATTCCGTCGTGATCGCCACCGAGCGCGCCAACTGGGACCAGAAAATCTTCCGCGACGATCTCTGGCTCTACCGCGCCGACACGCTGATTCAACTGACCCAATCCGGTCACGACTCGCAACCCAAGTGGTCGCCCGACGGCCGCTGGATTGCCTTCCTCTCCGAACGCAAAACCTCTTCCGAAAAGGATTCCGACTCCGACGACGACAGCGACAAAGATAAAGATAACGATAAAGACAGCGACAAAGAAGTAAGCCAGCTCTACATCATCTCTCCCGCCGGCGGCGAGGCCATCCCGCTGACTCAAGGCGACGAAGAAGTCCACACATTCTCCTGGTCCGCCGATTCCCACACCATCTATTTCGCCACGCGCAACCCATGGACCAAGACCCAGAAAGACGATTACAAGAAGCAATGGAAAGATGTCGTGCAATATCGCACGGCCGAACGCGGCGACACCATCTTCGCCCTCGATGTAGCGATTGCTCTTGCGCACAACGCCGCCAAAGGCACAAAAGAAGAACCCGACACCGAGAAGGACTCCGACCTCACCCCCGGCGCGAGCCCGATTGCAACTTCTCCGCTGCGCGTAGAGAATCTCATCACCTCACCCGACGGCAGCAAACTAGCCTTCGTCACCAACTCTATCAACCAGCGCCAGGAAAAAGCCGAAGACGCCGAAATCTACGTTCTTGTAGCGCCGGCGTCCTCGCCGGCAACTGCCGACAGCGCAAACAAGCCGGTCCTGGCACAACCGCGCCAGCTAACCCACAACCAAGCCTACGAAGGCAGCCTCCACTGGTCGAACGACAATCGCCACGTGTTCTTCAGCAGCGAAAATGACCCAACGGGTCCCTATCGCGACCTCCAACCGCACCTCTACTGGGTGGATGCCGAAACCGGCGCCATCGAGCAGTGGAGCAAAGACTTCATCGGCCCAGTCGAGCATTACGCCGCCGCCGAAGGTGTGCTCGCCTCCGCTCGCATCGGAACCGAAGCTTCGATGTACTCAGCTACTCAACCCGGCCAATCGCTGCGCAAACTCAACGGATGGCGAGGCACCTACGAAACCATCTCCACAACCACGCACTCTCCCCGCATCGCCTTCGTATATTCGTCGCTGCAGAAGCCGACCGAAGTCTATGTCGCGGAGAGTGCCGACAAACTCGCCGACGCGCGTCCCATCACGTCCTTCAACAAACTCTTCACCGGGCGTGATCTTCCCCAAGGCAAGCCCTATCGCTGGAAGACCGACGACGGCACCACCATCGAAGGCATGCTGATCTATCCTCCCGGCAAATTTGAAGCGAAGCATCTGCCCCTGTTTACCTTCATCCACGGCGGTCCCGCAGAAGCCGATGGCGACTACTTCGAAGCCGACTGGTACAAGTGGGGAGCGCTCGCCGCCACCAACGGCTGGCTGGTATTCGAGCCCAACTACCGCGGGTCATCGGGATACGGCGACAAGTTCCTCGAACAAATCGTTCCCGTAATCGTCTCGCGTCCCGGCAAAGATATTCTTGAAGGCGTCGACGCTCTGGTGAAAGACGGCACAGCCGATCCCGATCATCTCACCATCGGCGGCTACAGCTACGGCGGATACATGACCAACTGGCTGATCACCCAAACCACGCGCTTCAAAGCCGCGGTCACCGGCGCAGGCGCAGTCGAGCATGCCGCCAACTGGGGCAACGACGACACCACCATCGACGACGCCTACTTCCTCGGCGGACGTCCCTGGGAAGCCCAGCAACGCTATCACGACGAAGCCGCCCTCTTCCAGATCGACAAAGTCCGCACGCCCACGCACATGGTCGCGGGAGCCGACGACATCCGCGTAGCCGTGCTCGAAGATTATCTGCTGGAACACGCGCTGTATTCGCTGGGCATCCCAAACGCCCTGCTGATCTTCCCCGGCGAAGGCCACAGCCTGGCCAAGAATCCCTGGCACGGAAAAATCAAAGTGCGCGAAGAATTGAAGTGGCTGCAAAAGTACGGCGGCGTGCCAGCGACGAACTGATTCGATCGAAAGAAGAAGCCGAGGGATTTTCAGTTTGGGGTCCGCCTGTGGATTTGTCCCCCAAAATAAATTTTCTGGTTGGAGTCGCCGAGATTGGCAGCTTTTGCCAAACCGTCCAGATCTCAGATCAATTTTTTTGTTCGATGCCTCTGAAATCCTTGTCCAGCACGGGTTCCGCGAGAACGTATCTCGCAAAATCTGGTCTCTAAAGAACTTAGATATCAAAATATAGAGAACAAAGGGCTTGGAGCGGGCGGGTTCGGTCTCTCTCGACCGTCACGGCCTCGACTATCATTACGCGATTCAGATGGGCCCGCAAGGTCAGATGTCACACTCCGGATGTGGAAAAATAAAAACCGGCTTGCGCCTTAAAGGTTGACACATAATACGTGTTCACATATACTGTGTCCATGAATGTAACTCTCTCCATCGACGAGCAACTCGTTGCTCGTGCCCGAAAGAAGGCCGAGGCTCTCGGGAAGAGTCTCAATCAACTCGTTCGCGACTACCTGCAAACGGTGGCTGGGGGAGACGATCCCGAGCGCAGCATTGAGGAGTTCAAACGACTTTCGGGACGAGGCCATTCGCGCGGCTGGCGCTTCAATCGGGATGAGATTCATGAGCGTTCGTAGCTTCTTCGACACGAACATCCTGATCTATGCGGATGATAAGGCGTCACCAGCGAAGCAACGACGCGCCCTTGATCTGGTGGCCGAGCACAGGCGCGGGCGGACTGGAGTTGTGTCGCTACAAGTGCTGCAGGAATATTTCGTCACAGTTACACGGAAGCTGCGCGTGGACGCGCACGTTGCCCGCCGCAAAGTTGAACTGCTGGCCGAGTTCGACGTGGCGACTCCCGAGGTCCCGGACATTCTCGCCGCCATCGACATGCACAGGTTACACGGGTTTTCCTTCTGGGACGCGCTGGTCGTGCGGGCAGCTAAACAGGCCGGATGCAGCGTGCTTCTCTCCGAAGATATGCAAGATGCGCGGGAGATCGACGGACTGCAGATCGTGAATCCGTTCCGGTAGGGCTCGGTACTCGCGACTCGGTACTTACTTCCCTGCGCTAGCTACTTTCACTCCCCGCGACGCGGCCGCATAACGCGCAATGCCCCGGTACAGTGCCTCGGCGATCTGCTCGCGGTATCCGTCGCTGCGCAGCTTCTGCTCATCAGTTGGACTGCTGACGAAGGAAACTTCGGCCAGAATTCCGGGCATCGCGGTCTCGGTGAGAACCACGTAGGACGCTTCTTTTACGCCGCGGTCCCGCAGACCGGGATTCTGCGCCGACAAGGTTTCGTAGAGCGAGCGCTGCACGCTGGCCGCAAGACGGCGCGATAGTTCAATCTTGTCATGCAGTTCCACCGGAGAGAGCGATGCGGTGACAGGACTCTTATTACCGGGAGTGCCTTGCCGAGTCTCCAGGTCTTTTGCGTTCGGCGACACAAACAAGCTGGTGTAATAAGTTTCCACACCGCGCGCCGAAGGCAAGTCGCTGTAGTTGGCGTGAACCGAGATGAACAGATCGGCCTGCGCCTGATTTGCAATTCCAGCGCGTTCGTCGAGAGGAATGTAATTGTCGTCGATCCGGGTGAGAATCACCTCAGCGCCCAGGCGGCTCTCGAGCAGCTTGCCCAAGCGCTGAGCGATTTCGAGCACCAGATCTTTTTCGAGCAAGCCCTGACGGCCGACGGTTCCCAAATCCCAACCGCCGTGGCCCGCATCGACGACGATGCGCATCTTGGGCACGCGCGCGCGCAGTTGTAAATCCTCACGCGTGGGCGGAGGTACAACGATCGCCAACTTCTTTTGTGCCTCGGCACCGGGAAAAAGATTTACCTGAGCCTTGGTGTTCGCGCCCAGCTTTCGCACCTGCACGATCAGGCGATAGGGATTCGGCTCCAGGCTGACGGAATAGTTCGAGTCTCCTCTGGTTTCGAGCACCACGCGGGTCAGACCCGTTACCGGCTGGGCGACGCGAACCCGCACCAGCAGCGCGTCGCCAATCTCGATGGTCTTTCCGGCGAATTCAGGAGCAAGCGCAGTATCGTGCAAATCGAAGTAAATGCGATCAGGACCAGTCAGCCGATGCGCCTCATATTGCACTTGATCTTCCAGGTCGAGCACGACTGTACTGGAATCTGCCGAAGACCAATGGCGAATGCCGGTGATGCGAGGCAGCTTGGCCAGTTCCTGCGGCGTGACGTTTCCGCTCGAGGGTTCAGCGGTTGTGTCCTCATCCGCCGCAGCCGCGGAATTGGTTTGTGCATCGCTAGTTCCGGAAGAGGTCGAAGACGGATTCACCGATGATGTAGTGTCGGGAGTTGGCGGTTGCTTCGCTGTCGCTGGTTTCGTGATCTTCGGTTCAGGTTTTACCACTACATCGCCGAGCTGCGCATTCTTCACCTTCCACCAAATGCCGCCGATCAGCAGGGATGAAATCATCACCAGCACCAACACTAGTGCGGGATGACGGCCGGACGAAGATCTGATTTCGCGCACGATCTGAGGCGCAATCGCGTCATCGGCAACGCGCTCGGGTTCGATCTTGCGTTCAAGCACAGGTACTGATGCAGGCGCAGGCACGGAGATCGTTTTTGCTGGAACTGCAGATGCGACCTTGGGTTTATCGGCGACTTGCGATGCCGGCAATGCAGGCACCGCAGCTTCTGATTCGACGGGCTTTGCTGCGGCGACTTGCGCGGTGGGAACTTTCGCCGCCGGCAGAGGCGCTTGGGTGGGAATCGCGGGTGCAGCTAACGCTGCTTCCGCTGCCTCGGCCGATTCCGCGAAGCGGTCTTCGTCCTCGGGTTTGAGAGCGCCGAGAATCAGCTCCGCCAGCAGTTCCAGGCTGCCGACGTCGCTGTCGTTGAATCCGAATGGCTCGGCCGAGAAAGCTTCCAGCAATCCGATCACGCGCCGCCGGCCGCAGAGCGGCACTGCAACCATGGACCGCGCGCCCAGTTGCCTGCAAGTGTAGAGGTTTACGCGATCGTCGGTCTCGGTGTCGTCGCAACGGATGATTTGCGCAGTTCGGAAACAGGCTCCCGAAAAAGCTGAGTCGCGTTGGATGCGCTGGCCCACATCCGGCTTGATCGCGCCTGCCGAAGCGCGCAAGACAATTTCATTGTTCTCCGCCAGAGCGATGCCGAGCCCATCCGCTCCGGTAATGGCGATGGCTCGTTCCGCGACCAGTTGCAACACTTCATCCAGAACAAATTGCTCGGTCGGCTCGAACTCCGCCGGAGGCGGGAGCGTCTCAAATCCTTTTTGCTTCGCGGCCAGCGCGCGCCGATGACGCACCTGCTGATGCAGTGCCGAAAATGCCAGCAGCGCTTGCAGCGCGTCGCTTCCTGACGGGCGCAATCCCCGAGCGCGAGTCTGCGGGGAAAAAAAGTCTTCTCGGGGCACAGACGCACCCCGCTCCGTTGGCCACGAGGGTACGGACGCGTCGGACGCGCTGTCGCCAACTTCAATCTCGGGTTTGGTGGGAGTTGTTGCCATTCTGTGACTGGCTGGTTAATCGCTTAGTTTGAGTGTGGGCACCCCGCTGAGCCCCTGTCAATTGTCTACTTGGCGTAGCTATTTCGACTCCCTCTAGCTTTCAGGGGTTGGTCAGCCCGGCTCCGGTTTTTGCCGGGTTTAACAGTAAGTTAACCGGGTTTTGCCCTATATGCAATGATGGGGGCCTGCCCACCCGACCATGGCCTTTGGTAAGCGCCTTTCCCCCGCGGATTCCCGAACCAACCCAGTCACTGCCAGCTTGCGTCCAGCAGAAACTAGAATCATCGAAACGGGCCCCGTCCGAGCGATTCGTCTTGGTTCGCTGTTCATTCGTCCTCGGTCATTGGCGGAGAATATGCAGGCAGTCTCCATCCCCCCGCGCCAAACACGCACCCACTACCGGCACGAGCTGCGCAGCTTAACCTACGTTACCCTCGATGAGACCAACGGCGGAATCATCCGCAATCTCAACCACGAAGGCGTAGCGGTGCAGGCAGTTGCGCCGCTGCATCCGCAACAGCGGGTCCGTCTGCACTTTGATTTGAGATTTCCGCGCGTGCGCGTCGACACTGGCGGTCAGGTTTGCTGGGCCCGGTCTTCGGGGCAGTGTGGTATCCGCTTTATTGACTTGCCGGCACGGACTGGTCATCAGATCAACCAATGGATCTTTTCGAACCTGCTGGATGTGGTTGCCCGCGACGCAGGCCATCCCCGGTCGGCGTCCGGAGCTTCGATCTTCGGGGGTTCGGTGGTCTCGATTCTTGGTGAGGACGATGTTGTTGAAGAGAATGCCTTGGAGGAAGACGACGGGCTGACTCTGTCGCCTCGACCGCGGCCAGTAATCCGGCTACAGCCAGGCATAGCCGGACGGGGCGAAGCGCCAATCCTGCAACATTACGATGAAGAAGAGCTTACGGATGCGGTTGATGAACCGTATGCGCAGAGCTGGCTTTCCCAGCCGCTGTCGGGACGCACTCTCGCCTGGCTTGTGGATAGTCTTATCGTGATCGCAGGAGTGCTCCTGTTCGCTTTGATCTTTCTTTCGATTGCGCACGAACTTCCGCCGTGGTCCGTGACTCTGGGAACGTTCTCGGCGGCAGCGGCTTTCATCGTCGCGGCGTACTGGGCGGTGTTTTCTGTGTTCGGAGGACTGAGTCTGGGCGCGAGGCTGGCGCAGGCTGCTTCCAGGCTGCAAAAAGAAGAACCGACTGAGGGGGCGAACCGCTTCCGCTAGGCGCGTCGATGGCGAGGACGCTTCCCTCAGGGGCTAAAGCCCACGCTCTTCTCGGCTCCCACCGGCACGGCCGAGGCCGTGCCCTTCCCGAGCTTGCGCAGAATAGTTTCTGGAAGAGGCTGAGAACTGCTCCCCTAGTTCGCGAAATACTGCTGCGCCAGCCAGAGCCGCAGGGTGTGCTTCATCTCGGCCGGCATCTTCACAAAGCGGATGCCGACATTTCCGCGATCGTCAGACCAGGCTATCTCGACCTCGGCCTTCACGGCAGATTTGGTTCCGGGCAATGCGAAAGCTACGCGGGACGCTTCGCCGGCATTGAATCCCTCTTCGACGCGAACCTGCAGTCCGCCCTGGCTTAGGTTGATGAGCTGCGCCCCACCCTGCTTGCGGCGGCGGCCACTCAGGGTGACGGGGACTTCAAGGCCGGCGCGGTGGTAACGCAGCCGTCCATCAAGAATCATGTTGCGCGCGGCGGAGAGCGTGCGCACCGCCTGCTCCACGGAAATCGGCTTGTCGAAAGCGAACATGGCGCCGGTTCCCTCCATGTCATGCTTTGCCTGACGGCGGCCCATGATCACCAGCGGCACGGTGCTGGCGCGCGGGGCTTCCTGTTGCAGCTCGCGAAAGAACTGGCCTGTGCCGTTCAGGTCGCAGTCGACAATCAGCGCATCGACTTTCGAGTTGGTGAGCCGGGAGAGAGCTCGTTGCGGTTCGCTCTCGACGGCCACATCCATGTGCAAGCCGCCAAGAATGCATTCGAGAACACTGACTTCCTGCCAATCACGCGAAACTACCATCGACGAGAGTGTCATGCCTTCAACTCTACTCACCCTCGTAATCTGGAGTAGATCACCAACGTAATGAGGCGGCCGGGGCGGAAGTCGAACGAGGAGGGGGAAGAAGGGCGATCTTGCGCCGGTTTCCGAGTGAGGTCGCCCTTTTAACATCAACTGACATGGAATTTCTGCGCGATTCGGAGTAAGGTCTGTTGACGTGAGAAAAGTTTCTGCAGCCCTGCTGACCCTGATTTTCTTTCTGCTCTTGCCTCTTGTGGGCTGCGACCGAGAGAGCTACTTCAAATTGTACGGCCATACTCGAGACGACCTCTTGTATGGAACGATGCCGCGAGAGGACGAGGTGTTTGCCCTACACTCAGTGGATCTGCTTCGGCAAGGTCGACTCGACCAGCTTGAAGATCAGCTCGATCCCAGCATCAGCGACGCTCAAATACATGACGAGCTGGCCAGAATGCACGATATGTTTCCCAGTGCTCAACCAGCTACGATCAAAACTATGGAGGCGGGGACTGTCCGTGGCCGCGATGGCTTTATAACCCACATTACCTTGGAATACGAGTTCGCGCCGCAGATGATGCCAACGAGCGGGCGCGCAGAGTTGGAACCCCGAAGTTGGTTGCTCGCACAGGTTGTGATCCGGAGGAGCGGTGGCGCCAGGTCTATTCGCGGGCTCGCTGTCACCCCGACTTCGAAGTCCTTCGAAGAGATGAACGAATTCACCCTTGCGGATAAAGGCATTTCTCAGTATGCCGGATTATCGCTCGCCCTTGTGGTCGCCGGGATTACTTTATATGCTTTCGTGCTGTGCATCCGTTCCAAGATCGGCAAGAAAAAGTGGTTCTGGTTGCTCCCGATGTTGGTTGGCCTGCTCCGCGTCACCGTGAACTGGACTACTGGGCACTGGTCGTTTACACCTCTACACATTCAGGTCCCACCAGTCAATGTGGCCGTCGCAGCCTATGGCCCTTGGCAAATCATCATATGCGCTCCTGTTGGGGCAATCGCCTTCCTCCTTTATCGCAGGAGACTCCCAAAAGCGATCAGCACTTTATCGCTTCCACAGCGACCGACTCTGGACAAACCAGTCGACACGCTGACCCGATGACACGCATGTAGTTGGCGTAACATCCCTCTTCCACTCACAACACTCACCTCCTCCGGTACCATTCCACCGTCCTTCCCAGGCCATCTTCAAAACTGACTTTGGGTTTATACCCGAGATGCTTTTCTGCGAGGGAGATGTCGGCGAGGGAATGCTTGATGTCGCCGCCGCGCTCTGCGGCGTAGATGGGAGAACCCGAGTATGAGGTCAGCGGCTGCAGCAGCTTGAAGGTTTCATTGAGCGTGACCCGGCGCCCGGTTGCTACGTTGAACATCTTTCCTGCCGCTTGCTCCGCGGGAGCTTTGCAGGCGAGCAGGTTGGCTTCGACCGCATTATCGATGTAGGTGAAATCGCGGCTCTGCTCGCCGTCGCCAAAGATGGTGGGCTGCTCGCCGCGCAGCATCTGGGTGATGAACTTGGCCAGCACGCCGGAGTAGGGCGAGGACGGATCCTGCCGCGGACCGAAAATGTTGAAGTAGCGCAGCGCCACCGTCTCCAAACCGTAGCAGCGGTAAAACGAGGTCAGGTAATACTCGCTGGCCAGCTTGGCGACGGCGTAAGGCGAAATCGGATCCGGCATCATGCGTTCGTGCTTGGGCAGCGTGGGAGTGTCGCCATAGGCCGACGACGATGCCGCATAAACGAGGCGCTTCACCTTGGCATCGCGCGCCGCCACCAGCACGTTCACCGTCCCATCGACGTTTGCGCGGTTGCTGCCGAGCGGGTCGAGCACCGATTTCGGCACCGACGGGATCGCCGCCTGATGCAAAACGTAATCCGCGCCCGCGCACGCCGACTTCATGGCATCAAGATCGAGGATGTCGGCCTCGCGAAAGTCGATCTGCGGCAGGATTTGAGCCAGGTTCTCCTGCTTGCCGGTGGAAAAGTTGTCGACTCCGCGAACTTGCTCGCCGCGCTGCAGTAACTCGCGCGCGAGAGACGATCCGATGAAGCCGCCGATGCCCGTGATGAGGTAGAGCGCCATGCGCTTCCATCATAGCAATCCGCGGGAGCTCTTGAGATGAGGACGGGAAATCTGCTGGAGAAGGGCGGCAGTGTGCAGCTTGAGATCCCTTCGGCTCCGCTCAGGGCAGGCTCTTCGCTACGCCTGAAAAACGGCTACGCTCAGGATGACGCCGGACGGGTACTACTGCCCTTTGCGCAGAATTCTGAGAAACTCTTCGCGGCCCATCATGTGGCGGTCTTCGAAGAAGTTCACCATCGCCTGCAGAGCCGCGCCGGGGTTCGCAACCTGTGGTGAACCCGCGGGCTGCAGAGTCGACGGAGCGGGCGTGGCAACTCGCGCTCCCAGGATCACGGAAGGTCGCGAGATGGAGCGCACCAGTTCGCGCAAACGCTCGCGATCCTCATCCGACATTTGGCTGAAAGAGATTCCCATGCCGAGGTGCGGGTAGGAGACGCGCACTTCTCCGATTGTTTCAACCCGGAAACCGTTGGCCTCGAGCTTTAACCCGAGCTTGACGCCGACACGGTAGGTGGTGGTTGCCTCCACATAACAACCATGAAGACTGATGTCGGTGAAAGTCGTCCACATCGCCACCGCCTTGCCGATTTCGTTGATGTGGGCGCTGCCCTGGCAGCGGTATCGCGGGCTTTTGCGTTTGTCGGGGCGGGTCGTAGGATTCGCGCCGCCGGTTCGAGCTTCAGGCGAATGCGGCGCAACGGGCGCGCGCGCCGGCGCGGCGGCCGCAGCCCGAGGTGGGGAGGATTGCTTCAAGGCGGCTAGATAAGCCGCGCCGGCATCTTCTTCGTCAGCCATGGGAATGAATAACACCCATCCGCACCGCCGGGATGGAATCTTCTTGCCTGGCTTGCCGTTGCGGTAAACGTCCTCTCGTAGTCTACGGAGCTTTGGGGCGCAAGACTCAGTGGAAGTGTCGGCCACTGGCAACGAAGGGATTGGGCAGTTTCCGTAACCGGAAAAGTTCAGGATTGGAACGCTGCTGCAGGAAATTCGGCCGCGGACTGGCGAATCTTCTTCCAAACTTCGTCTCGCCCGGCTGCGGTTTTCGCCGAGAAGGCAATCACGGTCGCCGTGGGATACGCTTCGGCCAGGCCTTTCAGCGCATTGCGCAGTTGATTGTTGGAGAGCCGGTCGCTCTTAGTTGCGATCAGCAGAAAGTCGCGTCCTGAAGCGTTAAGAAAGTCTAAGAGTTGACGGTCGCTGGCTTGCGGCGGGACATTCACGTCGACCAGCGCCAGACATAACGCGAGTGTGGGCCGGTCGTTGAGGTAGGGCTCGATGAACTTCGGCCACTCCTCGGAAATCTCGCGCGAGAGCTTGGCGTAACCGTAGCCCGGCAGGTCGGCGAAGATGACCTCGGGCTGCGGTTTTCCCGGCCAGCGCACGTCGAAGAAGTTGATGCTGCGGGTGCGGCCCGGCGTGGAACTGGTGCGCGCGATCTTATCGCCGATCAGCGTATTGATCACGCTGGATTTGCCAACGTTCGAGCGGCCGAGAAAGGCAACCTCCGGCAGGCTGGGAGCGGGGAAATGGGCGGCGTCCGTGGCCGCTGCCAGAAATCGCGCGATAACCCGCATGCGCTAGTGTGCTATGGGGCAGCGGGGATTGGCAAGCGGGGGAACGCTGCGACTCAACTCTTGCGGAACTGTTTGCTGAGCGTAAGCGCCTGATGCTGGTAGGACGATCCAATGTTCGTCCCATAGATCTTGTCGGGCCGGCGCAGCAGCGGCATATAGTTCAGGCGGCCTACGAGTTGTCCATGCTCCATCAGGAATGGAACTTCATGGGCCCGTACTTCAAGCACGGCGCGGGTTCCCTTGATGTCGCTGGAACCGTAGCCGAAGCCGGGATCGAAGAAGCCGGCGTAGTGAATGCGGAATTCGCCGTCGGAAGGATCGAAGGGAACCATCTCCGCGGCGTAGTCGGGAGGGACGCGCACTCGTTCCCGTGAGGCGAGAATATAGAAATCGCCGGGTTCGAGAATCAGATTCTTGCTGGCATTCTGGTGGCGAACTTCCCAGAACTCCTCCGGGGAATAGAAATTAATCTTGTCGAGTTCGATGGCCGGAGCAAAACGCTTTGCTCTGTAGGCAATGATCTCGCCTGCGTCTGCGCCTTCCAGATTGACGGTAATTCTTAGGCCACGCTGCAGGCGGGCTTTGCCCGGGTTTTCTTCTTCGTCCATGTAGACCAGATGTTCTTCGTGATCCAGCTCGCGGATGGTGCGGTCGCCGGAGACTGGATTCCCCTGCACAAAGCGCAACTGGCTCAGCCGCATCCCGGCGCGAATCGCGACCGTGAAGGTGCGGGAAACCACTTCGGCGTAGAGTTTACCCTTGTATCCTGGAGGCACGCGGTCGAACTCGGTGCCGTAGTCGGTGATCAGGCGGGTAAAAATGTCGAGGCGTCCGGTCGTGCTTTTGGGATTGGCTTTGCCGGAAATATTTTCCGGCAGGTTCAGTTCCTCGACCAGCGGGACGATGTAGACGCAATCTTTTTCGAGAACAGGTGCGCCGGTGAGATCGACGCGCGCCATCCGGAGTTCCTTGATTTTGGCCTCGACGGTGCTGTTGGGGCCGGGCAGGAAACTTGCGCGCACGCGATGTGCCATGTCGCCGAGGCGCAGATCGAGGCTTGCCGGCTGGATATGGTCAGGGTTGATCGCAGGCGAAGCGCTGATATTTCCTCGGGCGATCAAGTTGCTGATTTCCTGCGAGGGCAGGATCCCCGTCGTCCGGGCTTGCGCTTGTTCTGCTAGCTGCTCGGGCCCGTTTTCGAAAGCAATCTGGCTTTGGTTGGGTGTGGACATCTTGGAAGGTGATTTTACCCTAAGGACGCCTGTCGTCGGCTAAAGCCGTCTGTGAACTGGATCGGGTCACGGCGCGGCTGGAAGCCGCGCCCTTTCAAAACTGCTACTGATGCGCTGCCGGGCTGTCTCCGGTGCTGGAAGTTAACGGAGCGATCGGCTGGCTGGATACGTCTTCGCTGATCGAGGGCAGCGGAGACTCCAGGGCAATCTGCAGCACCTGATCCATGGTATCGACGAAGTGCAGCTTCATGGCGGTGCGCAGATTTTCGGGAACTTCGGCTAAATCTTTTTCGTTGTCGCGCGGCAGGATGATTTCAAACAAGCCGGCGCGGTGCGCGGCCAGCAACTTTTCTTTGAGCCCGCCGATGGGGAGAACCTTGCCGCGCAGAGTGATTTCGCCGGTCATGGCGAGATCGCGCCGCACTGGAATTTTGCTGAGCGCGCTGGCAATCGCCGTGGCAATCGTAATGCCGGCCGATGGCCCGTCTTTCGGGATGGCGCCTTCGGGCACGTGGACGTGCAGATCGAGGGTGCGATAGAAATCACGGGTGAGGCCGAGGCGGTGCGCTCGTGAGCGGACATAGGACAAGGCCGCCTGCGCAGACTCCTGCATAACATCGCCGAGCTTGCCGGTTAGCGTGAGTTTGCCCTTGCCATCGACCACTGTGGCTTCGGTGCTGAGGATCGAGCCACCGACTTCGGTCCAGGCCAGGCCGGTGACCAATCCCACTTCGCTCTTCTCGTGGGCCAGCGTATCGCGGAACTTGATGACGCCCAGGAAGTCGTTGACGTTCTCGCCAGTGACGGCGACGGTATAGTTCTCGCCTTCTTTGACGACCTTGCGCGCGACCTTGCGGCAGACGTTGCCGATTTCGCGTTCCAGGTTACGCACCCCAGCTTCGCGTGTGTAGGAGCGGATGAGCCCCAGGATCGCTTCGTCGTTAAACTTGATGTTTTTCTCCGACAAGCCCGCCTGCAGCATCTGCTTCTTCACCAGAAATTGTTTGGCGATCTCGAGCTTTTCCTGCTCGGTGTAGCCGTGCAGGCGAAGCACTTCCATGCGGTCTTGCAAGGCGGGGGGGATGGTGTGCATCACGTTGGCCGTGGCCACGAAGAAAACCTGTGACAGGTCGTACTCCACGTCGAGGTAGTGGTCGACGAACATAAAATTCTGCTCGGGATCGAGCACTTCGAGCAGAGCGGCCGAGGGGTCGCCACGGAAATCCATCGACATTTTGTCGACTTCGTCGAGCATGAAGACCGGGTTCTTGGTGCCGGCCTTCTTCATCATCTGGATGATCTGGCCGGGCAAGGCGCCGATATAGGTGCGGCGGTGACCGCGAATTTCGGCCTCATCGCGCACTCCGCCGAGCGACATGCGAACGAATTTGCGCCCCGTGGCCTTGGCGATCGACATACCCAGAGAAGTCTTGCCCACGCCCGGAGGCCCTACGAAACAAAGGATCGAGCCCTTGGGATTTTTTACCAGCTGCCGTACGGCGAGAAATTCGAGAATGCGTTCTTTAATTTTTTCCAGGCCGTAGTGATCTTCGTTGAGAACTTTTTCGGCCCGCGAGATGTTGCGAATTTCCTTGGAGCGTTTCTTCCACGGCACGGCCAGCAGCCAGTCGAGATAGTTGCGCGAAACCGTGGACTCGGCCGACATGGGCGGCATGGCTTCCAGTTTCTTCAGTTCCTGCAGCGCCTTGTCTTTCACATCTTTCGGCATGCCGGCGGATTCGATCTTTTTCTTCAGTTCGTCAAATTCGCTCTTTTCGCCGCGGCCCAGCTCCTTCTGAATGGCTTTGATCTTCTCGTTGAGGTAATACTCTTTTTGCGCCTTCTCCATTTGCCGCTTCACGCGCGACTGAATGGTGCGGTCGACGTTGAGCTTTTCGATTTCCACGTCGAGTACGTCGGCGATGCGGTTCAGGCGTTCCGAAGGATCGAAGATTTCCAACAGTTCCTGTTTTTCTTCGATGGAAAGCTGCAGGTTGGCGGAGATAATGTCGGTAAGCTTGGCCGGATCTTCCATCCTCACGGCCGAAATCATGGTTTCGTAATTCAGCGCCTGGCACAGCTTCACATACTGCTCGAACAGCGTGGTCACGCGCTGCATGCCGGCTTCGATCTGCGGATTCATTTCTACGGGATAGCGCGCGACCCGCACGGAAGCCTGCATGTAACCATCCGAATCGGTGGCCTGCAGCAGCCGGCCGCGCTCGATGCCTTCGACCAGAACCTTGATGTTGCCATCGGGGAGCTTCAGACTCTGCACGATGTTGACGATGGTGCCGACCTGGTAGATTTCATTCGACTTGGGTTCGTCGATGGAGGCGTCGTGCTGGGTAGCCAAGAAGATTTTCTTGTCAGCGGCCAGCGCCTCTTCCAGGGCGCGCACGCTGGACTCCCGGCCCACCACGAAGGGCGTCATCATGAAAGGGAAGATGACCACGTCCCGGATGGGCATCATGGGCAGCTTCTTGGTTTCGAATTTTTCCTTGGATGTGGTCACTCAATCTCCCTGGGTTGTAGTGAATGACTCGTAGCGAATGACTTGTTATGACTACTCGCGCTCAATGACAACCGCCCACTAACAGTTTACTCCTCTTTCACTACCCGGCCTTCTCCAAGGCCACGGAAGCGCTGCGTTTCTCGACCATCTCCCGCGTGACCTCAAACTCTTTCAGCTTTTTCTGGCTGGGCAGGTGGAACATCAGGTCGAGCATCAACTCTTCGAGAATCATGCGCAGGCCGCGCGCTCCCACTTTGCGCGCCATAGCTTGGCGGGCAATGGCTCGCAGAGCTTCGTCGGCAAACTTCAGGCGCACATTCTCGAACTCGAACAGCCGCTGGTATTGCTTGACGATGGCATTCTTGGGACGGGTGAGGATTTCGATCAGCGCAAACTCGTCCAGATCTTCCAGCATGCCTACAACCGGCAGCCGTCCGACAAATTCAGGAATCAGTCCGAATTTGATTAAGTCTTCCGGCTGAATTTCGCTCAGCAGTTCGAAGTTGCGCTTGCGCGAGACCGCGACATCTTCTTTTTCCGCCTCTTCACCAGTGCGGAAGCCAAGCGACTTTTTACCAACGCGCCGGCCAATAATCTTCTCCAGACCAACGAACGCCCCTCCGCAGATGAAGAGAATGTTGGTGGTGTCGACGGGAGTGAATTCCTGGTGAGGATGCTTGCGTCCGCCCTGCGGCGGAACGTTGGCGATAGTTCCTTCCAGAATCTTCAGCAGTGCTTGCTGCACGCCTTCGCCGGAAACGTCGCGGGTAATCGAAGGATTTTCGTCCTTGCGCCCGATCTTGTCGATCTCGTCAATGTAGATGATGCCGGTCTGGGCGCGGCTCACATCGCCCTCGGCCGCCTGAAGCAGCTTGAGGATGATGTTCTCGACATCCTCACCGACGTAGCCGGCTTCGGTCAGCGTAGTGGCATCGACAATGGCAAAAGGCACATCGAGCATGCGCGCCAGAGTCTGCGCCAGCAGCGTCTTCCCGGTTCCCGTCGGACCGATGAGCATGATGTTCGACTTGCTCAGCTCGATGCCGTCGTTGGTCTTCTGCCGGTTCATGAAGATGCGCTTGTAGTGGTTGTAGACCGCGACCGCGAGCTTCTTCTTGGTCTGCTCCTGGCCGATGACGTATTCATCAAGGAAGGTCTTGACCTCTTGCGGCTTGGGCAGTTGGTTGGGCGCCGCGGTTTGGGGAGTCGCCGTGCGGTCGTCTTCCAGGATCGAGTTGCACACCGCGACGCACTCATCGCAAATGTAGGCGCGCGGATAATCACTGGGCGACGAGATCAATTTGGCTACTGCATCCTGCGACTTGTGGCAGAACGAACAGCGCAAAATCTCGTCGGAGCCCGACTTGGTTTTCACTCGGCTCTACTCCTTTAACTCTTAGTACCAAGTACCCAGTAGCGAGTTGCGGGTACCGATGATTTGCTGGGTACTCGATGCTCGGGACTCGGTACTGCTTTTCACGAAGGCCTATCCTACAGCTTTTCCGGTCTTATAGATGATATCGTCTATGATTCCGTATTCCTTAGCTTGTTGGGCATTCATAATAAAGTCCCGCTCCACGTCCTTTTCCACCTTGTCGAGCTTTTGCCCGCTATGCTTCGAGAGTAACTGGTTGGTAATCTCCCGCATACGCAGGATTTCCCGCGCGTGGATGTCAATATCGGTAGCCTGGCCCGATAATCCTCCCATGGAAGGCTGGTGGATGAGAATCCGCGAATTGGGCAAAGCGTTGCGCTTCTTGGGCTCCCCGGCCGCCAGCAGCAAAGCCGCCATCGAGGCCGCCTGGCCCACGCACAGCGTCATGACGTCATTTTTGACGTACTGCATGGTGTCATAAATGGCCATTCCTGCCGTGATCGAGCCGCCCGGAGAGTTGATGTAAAGCTGAATGTCTTTCTCGGGGTCTTCCTGCGCCAGAAACAGCATCTGCGCGATCACCAGGTTGGCGATGTTGTCGTCAATCGGCGTGCCTATGAAAATAATGTTATCGCGGAGCAGCCGGGAGTAAATATCGTAGGCGCGTTCGCCCCGCCCGGTCTGCTCGATGACCATCGGAACGAGCATCATTTGCGCGTCGTTCCTGTTCCCATCATTTTGCTTCACGTTCACCTGCCACACTCCGCCCCGAACTACCGCTTGCAATTTCGGGGAGGGTCGAAAGTGGTCCGCATCTTTTTCAAGTTACGCGGACTGGTGATAAAGAAATTCGAGGGTCTTCTCGCTGCGGATTCTATTTCGGATTCTATCGAGGCCCCCATCCTCTGTCAAACGAGCGCGCACCGCCTCCGACGTCTGTTTTGACTGTTTCGCCAGAGCTTCCAACTCCCGGTTCACTTCCTCGTCGCTGACCTCGATTTTCTCGAGGTCGGCAATCCGCTCCAGCAGCAGCGAGGACTTCACATCGTGCACTGCCTGCTCCCGCTGCCCTGCCCGAAGCCGCGGCAAATCCATCTTCTTCAAGTCTTCCATCTTCATGCCCTGCGCCGCAAGAGCTCGCAAGCCACGCTCGAGACGCAGATCGATCTGCCGGTCGACCAATGACTCCGGCACCTCGAAGTCATTGCGCTTCACCAGGTCGGCCACCAGCTTGTCTTTCGCTGCATGCTCGGCCGTGTGCCGCTTTTCCGCTTCCATGTTGTCGCGGATCTGCTTGCGAACCTGGTCGAGACTGGTGAACTCGCCCAGCTCTTTGGCGAAGTCATCGTTCAGCTCCGGCAGGCTCTTCTGCTTGATGCCATTTACCTTCACGGTGTAGACGAAGGTCTTGCCGGCGAGCCGTTTGTCGGTGGCATCTTCGGGATAGCTCACATCGAACGTGCGCTCCTCGCCCGACGAAGCCCCGGTAAGGTGCTGGGTAAACTCCGGCACCGTGTTCTTGCCGCCAATCTCGATCAGCACATCGTCCATGTGTACGGGATTCGCTTTGGCATCCGCGACATCTTTACCATCTTTGGGCTTTCCGTCCATCGAGGCCTGAGCGAAGTCGCCCTCGGCTAGCGGGCGTCCCTCGACGGTGGTGTAGGTCGCGTGCTGCTCGCGGACGCTGTTGAGCGCCTGCTCGATTTCCTCGTCAGTGACGGCGATCTCCGGCTTGTCGGCGCGCAGATCTTTATAGCCCTCGACCTGAATCTCAGGCAGCACTTCAAACGTAGCCTTGAAGGTGAGCGGCTCGCCGTCATGCATGTGCAGGTCGGTAACGCGAGGCTGCGAAACCGGAATCAGACCTTGCTTCTCAGCTTCCCGGCGAAAGTATTTCGGGATCAAAGCCTCGGCCACGTCGTTCTTCAGACCATCGCCAAAGCGCTGCTTGATAATGGAAGCCGGCACATGCCCCGCCCGAAATCCCGGCAGCCGCGCACTCTTCTGATAGCGCTGAATCTGGAACTCGGTCTCGCGCGCAACCTCGGCGGCCGGGATCTCGACTGAGATCTCGCGCTTGATGTCTTTGTTGGTAGTTTCCGTCTTGGCCGAGTCGGTAGTCTCTGTGGGGCTCACGTTTGCCTTTCACTCGCCGCGTGATTTCGAGGGATCCGTCTCCAGACGAGAGAAGCCCGAATTCATACGGCGTTAACTTGAGTGTAAAGACAGAAGGAAGCAGCGTCAAACGAGGAAGACGTAGTGATGCTTCAAGCCCAAGCCTGCTCAAGCTGCCCTGTCATCCTGAGCGAAGCATGACGCCGACGAAGTGGACGTCATGCGCAGTCGAAGGATCCCTAGTCGCTGAAAGTGACCGCCGGCGTGGCAAGGCGTTTCTACCACCGAGGTCGCACCGTCCATTGCGGCCTTCGACACATGGACGCCACGAACGCAGGCACAACGAGCTGCCTGCGCTCGGCGAAGGGTGAGATAATGGCCAGCGATGTTCTGGACTCTTTCGAGGAATCGGTGGCAACCAACCGCAGTCTCTTACGGCGTCTGGCCGAATAACGGCTCATGTGGGGACAGCCGCCCTCGGCTGTCCGGCGGCCCAGTCGTATCGGGCCGCAGTCTCACGGTCGCAACGACCGTCGCGCGATTGAGCATTCAGCAACTGACCGGCGTTGGCGCCTTAAGAACCACACTCAGGTAATTTCCACAACCCCGCTGTGACGTCTGACCTTGTGCCGCTCGACGAATCGCGCGATGATGGTCGAGGCCGTGACGGCCGGGTCAACCCGCATCGTCGCGCCCGCAAGTTCTTTGTTTCAAAGATTCTAGTATCTAAGTTCTTTGACATCCGTATTTTGCCGGGAATTTCTTGCTAATCTGATGATTCCACTAGACCCCAGGGGGGAGGGGGTATCGAGAAAAGACTCCGATCCCGACGCCAAGAACACGAATCGCAATCAGCCTCCAAGAGTTTATTTCGGAGGAGGAATTCACAGGACGCTCCTGCCCAGAGTAAAGACTTGAAGACAAACACTCCCAACTGGCTAACCGTCCTGAACCGCGAAGTCATTGCCTGCACCCGCTGCCCGTGGCTCGTCGCCTATCGCGAGCAGATAGCCCGCGAGAAGCGCCGCGCGTATCGCGACCATGAGTATTGGGGCAAGCCCGTGCCCGGCTTCGGCGATCCCGAGGCGCGGGTGCTGATCATGGGCCTGGCTCCCGGCGCCCACGGCTCGAACCGCACTGGGCGGCCGTTCACCGGCGACGCCTCCGGCAAGTTCATGTTCCCTGTGCTTTATGAAACTGGATTCGCCAGCCAGCCCAACGCCACTGATCGCAACGATGGGCTCAGGCTGAAGGACCTGTATATCACGGCGGCAGTCCGTTGCGCGCCGCCTGACAACAAGCCCACGCCGCAGGAACTGGCGAACTGCTCGCATTTTCTCGATCGCGAGATGGCGGGATTAGAAAAGGTAAAGGTCGTGGTCGCGCTGGGCAAGATTGGTTTTGATGCTTATCTTAACTACGTGAAGCGACGCGGCTTCCTTGCCAGCAAGCAAGGCTATGCCTTTAAACATGACGCCAGTTACCGGTTACCAGACGGCAAGGTGTTACTGGCCTCTTACCATCCTTCGAACCAGAACACGCAGACCGGCAAGCTCACGCGACAAATGTTTGTGAAGATATTTAAGCAGGCGGCAAGACTTGCCGATGAATAGTTCGAGGCGCCGCCAGGCGGATCGTTGCACCTTCCCCATTTGAATGGGGTCACAATGGAGAAGCGGGGGTCACGATCCGGGGCGGCGCCGATCGCATGGTTCACCGCGCTGCACGCACGGACACGAACTCAGAAGCCAACCATGACCGGTTCTGGTTCCAGGCGGACGCCCCAGATTTCTTCCACACGATGCTGGATCTGGTCTTTCAGCGCGAGGACATCGGCGGCTGTGGCTCCGCCGCGATTGACGATGGCGAGGGCGTGTTTGCTGGAGATGCCGACGCGGCCAGAGCCGAATCCTTTGGCGAAGCCGGAGTGCTCGACCAGCCACGCTGCAGAAATTTTCTTGCGAGTTTCGAGTGCGGGATAGTTGGGCACGCTAAATCCTCGCGCGGCGGCTCGCTGCTTGAGATCCTCGTGCTGTTCTGCGGAAAGGACAGGGTTCTTGAAGAAAGATCCGGCGCTCTGGCTGTCCGCGTCGCCGGGAGTGATGAGCATGCCCTTGCGGGCGCGGATGTGGCGCACGGCCTCGCGCGTCTCGGCCAGATCCGGCTGAGTTTCGCGGCCTTCGAAGTGGCGCTTGAGGTCGGCATAAGCAATGCGTGGGCTGCCTCCCGGCGTGAGCGCGTAGGTGACGCGGAGAACGATGAAGCGTCCGCGTTCGGTGGTGTTGAAGATGCTGGCGCGGTAGCTGAACTCGCACGCTTCGGGGCAGAGTTCGCGCACCTGATTATCTTTCAAGTCGAGCACTTGCACTGCAGCGATGGTCTCGGAGACTTCCTGGCCATAGGCTCCGACGTTCTGCACCGGCGTGCCGCCGACGCTGCCGGGGATTCCGCTCAGGCATTCGACTCCGGCGCAGCGGGCCATTACTGCGCTGGAGACGAACTTGTCCCAGGATTCGCCAGCGCCAGCGTCGAAAAGAGTTTTGCCGGCTTCATCGTGGCCGCTACGCTGGTCGATGCCTTGAACGGAAACTTTCAACACCAGGCCGGGCCAACCGGCGTCGGCGACCAGCAGATTGCTGCCGCCGCCGAGAACGAACAATGGCAGATCGCGGGAGCGCGCGAAGGTAACTGCCTCCTGCACTTCACCGATGGTTCTGGCTTCGACGAAATATCTTGCCGGGCCTCCGATCTTGATGGTGGTCAGCGGCGCGAGCGGGATGTTTTCGAGCAGGAGCACGAATGAGGAATTGCTGCGGCTATGCCGCTGAAACTTTGCTGACCGCTGCGATCACATCTTCCACATCCTGATCGGTCATGTCGTGAAACATCGGCAGGCTGATGAGTTCCTCGTAGGCGGTTTCGGCGATCGGATATTCCCCGCCCCGGTAGCCAAAGCGATCGCGATAGTAGGGATGCAGATGCACGGGAATGTAATGCACATTGACGCCAATGTTCTCGGCGCGCAGCGCGCGGAACACATAGGCGCGGTCCTTTTTCAGTTGCGAAGCATTGATCCGGATGGGATATAGGTGCCAAGCCGGGTTCACATCGGGTCGCACGCTGGGAGCAACCGCGCTTCGCAGGTTTCGAAACGCGGCGGTGTAGCGGGCCGCAATCTCGCGGCGGCGGGCCAGGTTGGCCTCAAGCTTCTTCAACTGCGAAATGCCGAGCGCACACGCTATGTCGGTTAATCGGTAATTGAAACCCAACAGGACCATTTCGTAGTGCCACTGTCCGGATGCGTGGCGCGCGCGGGCGTCGCTCGAAATCCCGTGATTCCGGAAGCGGCGCAGGTTTTCCGCGAGATCGGCGCGATCGGTAGTGACCATGCCGCCTTCTCCAGTGGCCACGTGCTTGACCGGGTGAAAGCTGAACACCGACATGTGCGCAATGCTGCCGGTGCGTCGTCCTTTGTATTCCGCGCCCAGCGCATGGCAGGCATCTTCGATCACGGTGAGCCCGTGACGCTCGGCCAGGGCGAGAATGGGATCGAGATCAGCCGGATGCCCGGCGTAATCGACCGGCAAAATGGCGCGTGTGTTAGGGGTGATGCGCTCGGCCAGGCGATCGGGATCGAGATTCAGAGTATCGGGAGAAACGTCGGCGAACACGGGGCGCGCGCCCTGGTAGAGCACACAATTCGCCGTGGCCGCGAAGGTGAGTGGCGAAGTGATCGCCTCATCGCCGGGTTTCAAGCCCGCAGCGAATGCTGCTCCATGCAAGGCGGCGGTGCCAGAACTAAAGGCAACTGCATACTTCGCGGCCACCCGCGCAGCCACGGCTTCTTCGAATTCGGCGACCTTGGGTCCGGTCGTCAGCCAATCGGAGCGCAGGACATCCACTACGGCCTGGATGTCGTCTTCCGAGATCGACTGTCGCCCATACGGGAGCATCGTTTTGCGCACGGGAGTTCCGCCGTCGATGGCGAGCACTTCCTGGCTTGTGGGCGATGCGCGCATTTGATTCCTGTAACTTCTTCCGGCTCGAGACTTCTCTAGGCAGGGACGGGTACTTTTGCCTGCGAGATCAACTCCTGGAGTTGATCGTTGGTCAGCCAAGTCGAGTTCGTGTCGCTGGTGTACCGGAAGCCTTCCGGCAGGGCGCGGCCACTGACCCAATTCTCCCCGCTCCACCATGGGTGCGAGGGCCGGATCACGTACATGCCTTCAACTTCGACGGTGTTTCGAGCTTCATCTTCGGAGACCAGAACCTCGTGCAACTTCTCTCCCGGGCGGATGCCGATGACTTCGATCTCGCAACCGGGTGCGATGGTTTCGGCAAGGTCAGCCATTCGCATGCTGGGAATCTTGGGAACAAAGATCTCGCCGCCGTGCATCTGCTCAATGCATCGAATGACAAATTTCACGCCGCGATCGAGGGTGATCCAGAAGCGGGTCATTCGCGGATCGGTGATGGTGATCTTGCCGGACTTGCGTTGCTCCAGAAACACCGGAATGACGCTGCCCCGGCTGCCTACGACATTGCCGTAGCGGGCACAGGCGAAACGAGCGTCTTTGGAACCGGCGTAGGCGTTGGCCTGCACAAACATTTTCTCGGCGCAGAGCTTGGTCGCGCCGTACAGATTGATGGGATTCACCGCCTTGTCGGTGCTCAACGCCAGCACCCGCCGCACGCCCTGGTTGATGGCCGCATCAATCACGTTGCGGCCGCCCATGATGTTGGTCTGGATTGCCTCGAAGGGGTTGTACTCGCAGGCGGGAACCTGCTTGAGCGCCGCCGCATGCACTACCACCGTTACACCGGCGAAAGCCCGCTCCAGCCGCGCCGCATCCCGCACGTCACCGATAAAATACCGCAGGCTCGAATGATCCATTCCCGAAGCCCGCATGTCGTGTTGCTTGAGTTCGTCCCGGCTGAAGATCACCAAGCGCTTGGGGTGATACTCCTTCAGCATGGTCTCGACAAACTTCTTCCCGAAAGACCCGGTCCCGCCGGTGACGAGAACCACTTGCTCCGACCAATTCATCCCATCCGCCTCACGTCAAACGAAAATACCCGCGCCGCAGACCATCGTACAGCCTTGGCCTGCATCTGGGGAAGCGCAGCTATTGGGAGGATTTCCAGGTGGAACTCTGGAACGGAGCTATATATTTACGGCGTCTGCATCAAGCGGTTCGAGTGTGAGTTTCTCGGCGCTGAACTTTCTCCACAGGGCAACAGATAGAGATTCGTATTCTTCATCTGACATCTTGTCAGCAATGGAGTCGTTGTCCGCGATCATGCGGAGTTCTTCATAGCTCATTCTCGAATAATCGATCGCATCTGTTCTCTTACGTTGACGTTCTTCCACGAGAGTCTTCGACCAGGCGGGGAAATGCCACTCCTCAACTGGGTATGCATTTCGGACTTCGTCAGGAAGCACGCTCTTTCCCAAGTGGATTGCTCCAACTTCAACTTTCCTTCTCAAGTAAAGATGTTCCGCTGCGGCTGCAGGCGGGTCAAGGGAAATGGCGCGCAGAGTAATAACTAGAATGGCTCCCCCAGAGACAGAGCTCGGGGCTCAGGGCTCGAGAATTTTGAATCGCGCAAAATGGGCAGACGAACTTCACATCCCTAGTCTGGAACGCGCACTTCGGATCGCGGCATCCAGTTTCGGGAAGCGTTTGACTTCGGTGGCGATGCGATATCTTGCCATCCCGCGCCAGTGGCGCAGCGGAGACGTGGTGAGCGTGGCGTACAGAGTTTCACGGGTACCGTTGGCGAACCATTCTTTGTAGGCCTCCGCTCCTAACCCCATATCGACCACGCTAAATGTATCCATCTCGCACGCTGCGATCAGAATCTTCGCCATCAAGCAGTAGCCGGGAGAATTATCTTGGTCGCGAGTGTCGAAGGTCGTCTGATACAGGGACCAGCCTCCTTGAAACTGAAAACCATAACTCCACGCAACCCGGCGCTCGCCGATTTTCAACGTAGTCAAGGTCACGGTCCCAGTGTCGGAAAATCTTCGGGCAAGGTCTTCCATAAAGAGCCGGCGTTCGGGTGCGGAGAGGAAGCTGACGCCATTCTTAGCCCGAAAGCGCGCCACCTGGATGTTGACAAAATCCGGCAAGACCGCTTGAATCTGGTCCCACGACTTGAGATAAACACATCTCACCGGCCCCTCACGCTCCATCGCCTTCAGGCAACGGCGGAGCTGTCTCTTGCGCGTGATGGTAGTCTTCAACTCCTGACGTTGCTCTGGCGAACCCAACTCGACCTGGGGGCACAAGGATGACGGTCGAATGTACAGGTGAAAACCATACTTCTTTGCTGCAGTTCGAAGGGCGGCGGGGGTTGCCGAGTCTGCCGGCAAACTGGCGAGGACAAGATTGTCCGCTCCCAACTGGCGAAGCTCGGCGAAAACCTTGTCGACGAACTCCGCTCGGCGCTCTGGAGGGCTGAGGAACTCACAGTAGTCCGCGGTAGTAGCGTTGAGGAAGCTTATATTTTGTTCGGCGGGGTCCGCGGCCAGACACGCCACTCCCACCAAGTCATCGCCTTCGTAGCCAAGAAAGAGTAACGGCTTCAGAGAGGCTTCATATGCAGATTGGACGGCGAGCGCCCATTCGCAGGTGTAGAAGACTTTGGGCAGCTCCATTTGCAGGACTAAATCATTCCAGCGCTGCTGCAGAGTAGAATCTTCCGGAATTTTCCTGAGCAGAACGATTCGCAAACTTACTTTCCCCCCGTGGCTTCCACTCCGGAAGAGACACAGTACCAATCGGTGACATTAGGACGAGGGTCCATCTCCGCGTGATTCTAACTCACCGCGCGCTGGAGGCGAGCGTGAAGCCCACTCATATGAGCCGCGAACTCAGGAAGCGTCGTGTTCGCGGTCACATGGACTCGGGGAAGCGCGAAGGGATTCGTGGGCCCGGCGGGCCAATGCTCCACATTGAGGAATGCGCAGGTGAAACCGGCTTGTCGCGCGAAGGCCACTTCGCGTTCTCCCATCGTGGAAGAGTTCCCAAAGGGATAAGCGAAGGCCCAGACTGGCCGGCCCAGCATCCCTTCTATCTGGTTCTTGCTTTCCTGAATCTCGTGGCGGGCTTCCTCTTCGCTGCACAGCGACAGGACGGGATGCGACAACGTGTGTGCCCCGATGGTCATTCCAGCCTCAGCCAGCTTCTTGAGTTCTGCAACGTTCATCAGGCGCCATCGTTTCTCGGAACGGAGTGCAGCAGAAAGCTGAGAATGAAGAACCTGCGTCTCATTGCACTTGCTGCGCACGAGGCCCATCCAATCCGCACGGGCTCTCGCATCCAATTGCGAGGCTCTTCTCACCGTACTCCACCACTGGGCTTGAAAATCTCCTGAAGGTTCGGTGGCTTCCTCGTCAGGAAGCTGCAACACCGGTCCGTCAAGCGGCCTGGCACGCATTAAGTGGTAAAGCTCCTCGTACCAGAGCATGCCTGGTTGGCCGCTGCACGAAGCTCCGGTCACGAAAAAGAGGCACGGCACACCTTCGCTTTGCAGCACGGGAAGCATGTCGGTCACTGTGTTCAGCAGTCCGTCGTCGCAGGTGACCAGAACGGCCCTTGGTGGAAGTTGCTTGCCTTGTTCAATCCAGGCTCGAAAGTCTTCTGGATGAATTACATGGTAGTGAGTTTTGAGGAATTGGAGTTGCCGTCGAAACATCTCTGGTTGCACCAGATTTCCGTCGAGAAAAACTTCCGCAACGGAATGATCAGAGGGAACGACTCCGTGGTAATTCACCACCGCATAGCCGCCGGGCGGCATTATGTGATCGAGACATCCGATTTGATGTAAAGCCGGATATACCGCGTGCTTCAAGAATGGACTGACCAGCCGCATGCTCGGCAACAGGATAGCATTTTAGCAACCTCCCAGTTTCCAGCCGGGCTTTATCGCAGCAGACGCTTATTGCAAAAGTACCTGTCTTCCAGATTGGTGAATGGTTTCCCGCCCGGCAATGCTAGAATTATCGGCGAACC
The DNA here is from genome assembly GCA_963809605.1 of uncultured Acidobacteriaceae bacterium. GTDB lineage: Bacteria > Acidobacteriota > Terriglobia > Terriglobales > Acidobacteriaceae > Sulfotelmatobacter. The sequence continues at coordinate 162,183 of CAWEKM010000003.1, forward strand.
CGACACATGAAAATGAGAAAGCCCGGTCGATGAACCAGCCAGCGGCAGGCTTTCTTGAAGTAACGAGTGCGCCTGACTGGCGACTCCCGACCAGAAAAGGCTTTGAAAACTTGATGAGGAGAATTGATGGATTCCGGACCGCTGGTGCAAGCCAATAGCTCGATCGTTCGCGAGATGCAACCGGCGGACATTGGGAGGACGAGCGGACCGCGCGTTTACCCAGAACTCGCTCCGCCGGAATCTGCCATCCGCGACTATCTTCGAGTCTTGCTGAAACGCAAGTGGACGGTCCTGGCTTGTTTGTTCACTATTTTCTCGGTAGTAGCCATCGCCAGCCTCAAGATGACGCCGGTGTATGAGGCGAGTGGCAGCATTGCCATCAACAAGCCGGATTCCAGCCTGGGCAATTTCAATAATTCCACAACCTTCAACCTTGACTATTACGATCCCACCGAACTCGAAACCGAGGTAAAGATTCTGCAGAGCGATCTTCTGGCCTTGCAGGTGGTGAAGGATTTGGGCCTCGACCGCCGGCCCGAGTTCGGCGGGAAAGCAGCACCTTCGTCTTCGTCGCTCGATCTTGCCCCCGATCCATTACAAACCGACCCCAGCCGGACTTCCGCCCTGTTGGGCAATTTCCGGGGCAATCTGAAGGTTACTCTGGCCCCTAACACCAAAATCATCGAGGTGCACTACACCAGTCCCGACCGGCAATTGGCTGCCAACGTCGTAAATAAGCTGATGGAGGATTACACGGAGAACAACTTCAAGTCCCGCTTCGATTCCACCATGCAAGCCGAGGATTGGCTTTCCAAACAGCTCGTGGACTTACAGATGAAGGTGGAAACCTCTCAGGAAAAATTAGTGCGCTACCAGAAAGAACACGAGATTCTGGGCATCGACGAGAAGCAGAACATCACGACCGCGAAACTTGATGAATTGAATAAAGCGCTCACCGCTGCGGAATCCGAGCGCATGGATAAGGAATCGGTGTACCGCCTGGTTCAATCTGGCGATGCCGACACCGTCGCGTCCGCTGTCTCGGCCCTGGACGCGGCTGGAGCCGGAAATCAGTCAGCTTCAAGCCTGCTGGAGAGTCTCCGCTCCAAGGAAGCCGACCTGAAAATCCAGGCAGCCCAACTGAACAATCAATTTGGACCGTCTTACCCGAAACTGGCCCAGCTGAATAGCCAACTTAAGGAAGTCGATGCGCAGATCCTGCTGGAAACGAAGAAGGTCGCGGCCAAAGTTCGCGGACAGTATATGGCGGCCGTGCAGCGGGAAAACCTGCTGCACGACGCTCTCGAAAAGCAGAAGCAGGAGGAGAACAAACTCAACGAGAGTGCAATCGACTACAGCATATTGAAGCGCGACCTCGATAGTTACCGCCAGCTCTATGAAGGACTGATGGAGAAAATGAAGGAGGCTGGAGTTTCGGCCGGGCTTAAGTCCAACAACTTTCGCATCGTGGATGTCGCTCGCGTGCCGACCTATCCCATCGAGCCAAATATTCCGAGGAATCTCGCTTTTGCCTTCATACTGGGTTTGACTTCCGGCGTGGGGCTCGCCTTCCTGCAGGAGGGATTGGACAACACCGTCCGCACCTCGGAACAGGCACAAATGATTTCCGGCCTACCTGCGCTCGGCATGATCCCACTGCCCACGAGAACGGCGCGAGAAGGTGCCAACCCGAAGCGCCTGGTCATCGCCTCTTCTTCAAAGGAAGCAGTCGAGATGGTGGCGCAGGCCAGGCCTCATTCGCAGATGGCGGAATCCTATCGCGCATTGCGGACTTCGCTGCTGCTCACTAACCTCGGAGCGCCTCCCAAGGTGATCATGGTCACCAGCGCTCTGCCCCAGGAGGGAAAAACGACTACCAGCATGAACACGGCGTTGGTGCTGGCTCAAAAGGGCGTTCGAGTCCTGCTGATCGATGCCGACCTGCGGCGGCCCAGCATCCATAAGATTTTGGGCATGGGTCCGCGCAGCGGGCTCAGCAACGTCCTGACTGGAAGCGCGACCTTGCAGCAGACGATTACGCGATCCTCCATTCTGCCCAACCTGTCGATCCTGCCGGCGGGAACACCACCGCCGAATCCGGCTGAACTGCTGGCGTCCACCAATATGCGGGATGTATTGGAGGAACTGCGCGGGCAATACGACCACATCGTGGTCGACACCCCTCCCACGCTGTCGGTCACCGATGCGGTTGTGTTATCGCCGCGAGCCGATGCCATCGTACTGGTCATCCGCTCCGGGCAGACCACCAAGCAAGCGCTGCGCCGCGCCCGCGATATTCTCACCCAGGTCAATGCCAAGGTCTCAGGCGTCCTGTTGAATGCAGTTGACCTCAGTTCGCCCGACTATTACTACTACTACGAATACCAGAGCAAGTATTCCCGGTACTATCGCGAGGAATCGCACGATGGCGATGAAGAGGATGGTGACACCGAGGATACTGCTGAGGCTTCGCCCAACAGCGCGTAGGAAGAACCTGCGTGGGTTCGTGGTTGAGCTCCCAGTTGCTACAACATGGAAATACTCCTCAATTCAACACGTCGGAAGGGACTCGCCTTTTGCGTGGCCGCAGCATTTTGTCTGATTGATGTGCTGCTGGCGGGGCGGCTTTTTGTCGCCTCGCTGTATGGAGAAATATCAGCGGGAGAAGTACCGAAACTCGCGAGCCTGCAACGGGCGGCTCATCTGGATCCCTCGAACGCAGACTACCGCGATGTTCTAGGAGACTACTACGCGCAGGTCGGCGACCTGGCGAAGGCCATCGGACACTACACAGCCGCCACCAACCTTAACCCGCACTCCGCCCGTTACTGGCTTGATTTGGCGAACGCCTACCTGGTGCTGGGAGATCAATACAATTCGAATCAAACCCAGGCGCTCGAACACGCGATCGGGGCCGACCAGACCCGGCCGGATGTGGCCTGGGAAGCCGCTAATTTCTACCTGGTGCAAGGCAGAGACGAGAAAGCTCTGCGCGAATTCCGCGTGGTTATGGCGAATGATCCCTCCAAAGCGGGTGACGCGATTCGACTCTGCTGGCACATCAAGCCCGATGTGGAGGGGCTTTTGCGCGACGCCGTTCCCTCGCGGCCCGAGGCCGATCTCGCGTTTCTGAGCCTGCTGATGACTCCAAAAAAAGTTGATCTCAGCACGACTACGGCACCGTCGAATCCCAGCGGCAAACGGTGGGTGTACTCGCTGGCAGCCCCGGATGCCCGCGCAGGGTCGAACGCCTGGGCTAATGCCTCGGTTTCGCTTTCTGGGTATACGGGCGCTGCGACCGGGAACAACGCCGCTGCCACGATCGCGGCTAGCACCCCAACCACATTTGAAATCGAAAACCCCACCGGCACGGCGACCAACACCGGTACGCCTGTGTTGATGATTTCGAGGGCAGTCGCGGATTCTAGTATTTCCGCGACCGGCAGCACGAACCGGGAAACGGAGGCAACCGCCGAAGTGTGGGACGCTCTGATGGCTTCGCGGCAACCCTTCGAACAACGCAACGTCTATTCGTATATCCAATACCTGATTGCCCACAAAGACATGGAGCAGGCCCGCCAAGTATGGGAGCATGCGGCGCCGCGTTTCGGTTTGTCCGCCTATGTGCCCACGGCGAGAGATTTAATCGTCAATGGCGACTTCAGCCTGGACGTTCTGAATGGCGGCTTTGACTGGCAGTATGAGAAATTGCCGAGCGTTACGTTGACGCTGGATCCCAGCGATTTTCGCAGCGGCACCCGTTCGTTGCTGATCGCCTTTGACGGACCTGGAGTGAGCGATGCGGGAATCCATCAATTCATCGCGGTGCGACCCAGCACTACCTATGACTTCTCGGCATACTATAAGAGCGGAGATTTCGAGGGTGCCGGCGGCCCGCATATCACGCTCGAGGATGCGGTGTCGCGCACTGTGTTGTATGACAGTGATGAACTGAAAGAGCGGGGATACTGGAAACTTGTCAGCGGGGAATTCACCACCCCAGACGATTGCCGACTGCTCGATCTGCGCGTCCGGCGCGTGCCGGAAGGGAGTCCGATCCGTGGTAAGCTCTGGGTCGACGATTTCAGTCTCGTGGCTAAACAGCCTTAGCCCCTCGAATCGAGTCGATTCAATCTCATGAGCGCAAACGGCACCACTACGAGCCCTCGAAGCCAACGCGCGGAACAAGCCGGCAAGGTTCTGCTCTATGGCGTCTTCGGTTTCCTTCTGTTTGGACCGCTCGCGTTCGGCGCGACCGAACCCTGGTCGATCTTCCTGATGGAAGCGGGCTCCGCGGCGTTGTTCTTGCTTTGGATTGGCAAGCAGGTTCTGCAAGACGAAATGAAGATCACGTGGAATCCCCTTTTTCTGCCCATGGGATTATTCGGCTTGCTCATCCTTTCGCAACTCATCTTCGGGAGCGCGTATTGGCACGAGACGGAATCGAAGGCGCTCCTGTACTTCGCCTACGGCCTGCTGTGCTTCCTCGCTGGGCAGACTCTGCTGCGGGGTGCTCAGGCGCGCCGCCTCGCGCTCATCTTTTCGGTCTATGGCGCTGCGCTGGCCGGTTTTGCTCTGATCTATGGCATCTCCGCGAATGAGAAGTTGTACTGGTTGCGCGCGCCCCGCAATGGAGGCTGGATTTACGGTCCTTACGTAAACCACAACCATTACGCCGGTCTGATGGAAATGCTGGTTCCAATTCCCCTGGTGTTGGCTCTGACCCAGTTGGCTTCCACCAGAGCCCGCACTTCGGCCGCCGCCGCAGCTGCCCTGATGGTGGGCACAATCTTCCTTTCGGGATCACGTGGCGGCATGCTCGCGATTATCGCGGAACTTGTGATTCTGGCAGTCTTACTGGTTAAGCAGAAACGCAATCTGCGCACCGCTGTCCTGGTCGGCGTGTTTCTCACGATTGTGGTTGGATTCATCGTCTGGGTCGGTGGTGACGCAGTCGTAAAGCGCTGGGCATCGGTGAACTCGTCTCACTCCGAGATCTCGAGCGACGTGCGCTTAAACATTGACCGCGATTCGTTTCGGATGTTCCTCAAAAAACCAGTTCTGGGGTGGGGCCTGGGAACATTTCCGGTAGTGTATCCGCAGTTCCGGACCTTCTACACTAACTCCTTCGTTAACCAGGCGCACAACGACTATCTGCAACTGCTAACAGAGATGGGACTGTTGGGCTTTGGAGCCATGCTCTGGTTTCTGCTGACGCTCTATACCCGGGCCATCAAGAAAATCGGAAATTGGGTCGTGGACTTGAGCGGCGCAACGGCCCTGGCCTGTGTGCTCGGCTTGAGCGGCATCCTCGTGCACAGCGCCTTCGACTTCAATCTTCAGATCCCTGCCAACGCCGCCTTGTTTTACGTGCTCTGCACCATCGCAGCGGCTGAACCCTTCGCGCGGCACACACGCAAACGCCACGCGGCGCGAAGCAAACCGCCTGAAGAAACGCTGGACTCACACTCACAGGAAGCTCTACCGCAGCCAGCTACAAATTTCTGACCTTGTTTTGTGACCTCGTTTTCTGACTTCCGCCCAAAAAGCGTTGAGCCGTCCGGCAACGCCGGACGGCTCAAATATTTCCAACTCGAATGTGGTGCCCTCGTTACTTGGGTCCGTCAGTTACCGGGGCTCGCAGGACTGAGCGGCGAGCTGCCCTGCAAAAGCACCCAGAACGTGACCCCAACGATTGCCGCTCCGCCGATACCGACAGCGATGGGAGAGTCCAACCACCCGCCGCCAGCCGCGGGTGCGGCACCAGCAGCTGGCCCCTTGTTGTTCTTCTTCTTGCTCTTGTTGTTGGTTTGGTCGGTCTGGTCGGATTGTTCGTCCAAAGTTTTATCCTGCCCTTGCGCCAGGAGCGTGACCTTGCCGTCGGCATCGGTGACGCTAAGGTCTCCCTTGCGGGCCGCGATTCGCACCGTGCCGTCAGTGTCGATCACGTTGAATTCGGTCCACGACGCAATTGAGGCCGGCGCTACCTGCACATCGCCAGCCGTTGTGGACATGCCTTTCGATGTGGAGACCGACACGCCTCCGTGCTCCACTTTCAGGGAGGCGCCTTCAAATTCCACCAAAGAGTCACCCAGTACCGTGACGCTCGAACCAGGAGCATGGATATTAGCAGCCGAATCAGGACGGGTTTGTACCAGGTCACCGGAAAAAATTGCGGAGGACTGCGGCACGCGGCTGCCGTTTAGCCAGGCGCCATCCGTGTAAAGCATCGCCGCACCGGAATCGGCGGCAATCAGCGAACCAGGGAAAGCCAGCAGTAGCACGCAACTCACCAACTTGCGGAAAGCAGCCATGCCCATCCCACACTCCGTTATTAACTAATTTGGTGTCTGTTACCGCATCGTACCCTCCAAGGTTCTTGCCAGTCAATGCCTTTTGTGCTTGGGATTGGGCCCAGCGGTGGAAAACTTTATCGTCGCTCTGCCGTATCAGTAGCCTTATCGCCAGCTCACCGCCATTGATCGACCATTTTCCACCAGACGAGTTTCACCCATTCATCCAGCAATGTCTTCGCCCATTGGCGATGGGTCCACCATTTGACGCCGAACTGCTCTTCGTCACGCGCAGCCCCTGCTGAGTACTCGTGTCCCGGGACTTCGCGCCGGAAAATGCTCAACGCACGCCGGGTGTGGAAATCTGAGGTCACGATCAACACACTCTTACCGCCTTCGCTGGCCAAACACTTCTCCGCATCCTTGGACTCATCTTTAGTCGACAATCCGTTGATCGGACAGATACTGATCGACGCTGCCTGGGGCAAAGCCTGGATGTAGCTCTGTGCCAGCTGAATCTCGGTAAATTCGTATACCGTCGCGTCCGCCGGAACATCCAACAGCACCCGCCGCCCGTATCCCTGCGCCAGAAGTTCGAGAGCACGTTGCGGGCGCCGGTCCGTTTCCCCTGCCAGCACCAGGATCACGTCTGAGTGCAGTGGCGCGTCCACCACAAGAAAATCGCCGGCCCTTGCGGCCAGCTCTATTAACAGTCCTCCAAACAGTACGAAAACCAGCAACCAACCGCGACTCCTTCTGCCCTCTATTTTCATAGATTCCCGGCCCCGGAAGAGGAACCTTGTCCCTCATTAGTTCGCTATTTGCACAGCAATGTCGCAGCGCGACTGCATGCTAGAATCGAAAACGAAATTCAACCACGAAAGAGATCACCGACCGCAACGATGAAGAAACCGTCTCCCGCAAAACTGGCCGCAAGCAAGCGAGGTTACGACAAGCCAGGTTACGATGAGCTCAAGAACAAGATCGAGCAGCGCCAGGCGCGGATTGGCATCATCGGCCTCGGCTATGTCGGACTGCCGCTGGCCCTGCTGTTCAGCGAACAAAAGTTCTCTGTGACCGGTTTCGACATCGATCAGCGCAAGGTCGACACCCTGGCGCGGGGTGAATCCTACATCTACCGCATCGCCGCGGAAGAGACTCGAAAAGCGAAGAAGCAGGGCTTTTCGGCCACATCAGAATACGCCCGGATCGCCGAGATGGACGCCATCATCATCTGCGTCCCCACTCCTCTCAACCAATATCACGAACCCGATCTCAGCTTCATCACCGACACTACACACGCCATTGCGCCCCATCTGCAAGCCGGGCAATTGGTCGTTCTCGAGAGTACAACTTACCCCGGCACCACAGAAGAAGTCATGCTGCCGATTCTGGAGAAGGAAAACAAAAGCGGGCTGAAGGCCGCCCGGGGACCTTCGGGCGCGCCGAAAGCAGAGAAGCAATTCTTTGCGGCTTTTTCTCCCGAGCGCGAAGATCCAGGCAACACCACGGTCGCCCGGCGCGACATTCCCAAGGTCGTGGGTGGATTGAATGCGCAAGCCTCGGAGCTGGCCGGCGCTCTCTATGGCTCCATCTTCCATCGCACCGTTCCCGTTTCCTCGCCCGCCGCGGCCGAGATGACCAAGCTGCTCGAAAACATCTACCGCTGCGTCAACATCGCTCTGGTCAACGAGCTTAAGATGCTCTGCCTGCGCATGAATCTGGATATTTGGGAAGTCATCGCCGCCGCGTCCACCAAGCCTTTCGGCTTTCATCCCTTCTACCCCGGACCCGGGCTGGGTGGCCACTGCATTCCGGTTGATCCGTTCTACTTGTCGTGGAAGGCGAAGGAGTATGACTTTCGCACTCGCTTCATTGAGCTGGCCGGGGAGATCAATACTGGCATGCCCTACCACGTGCTGGCTTCCATCGGTGGAGCATTGAACCAGCACAAGAAATCGATGAACGGAGCGCGCGTCCTGATTCTCGGCGTCGCTTACAAAAGAGATATCGACGATCTGCGCGAGTCGCCCGCCCTCACCATCATAGAGCTCTTGCAGCACGAAGGCGCCAAGGTCAGCTATCACGATCCTTACTTCCCTATGATCGGGAAGGGGCGCAAGTACGATCTACAGATGAAGCGAACGGAGCTGGAGCGGCTGGGCCAGTACGATTGCATTGTGATCGTGACCGATCACTCGGACTACGACTACAAAAAGATCGTCGGCGAAGCTCAGCTGGTCGTCGACACCCGCAATGCCACCAAGGGGATCGATAGTCCGAAGGTTGTGCGGTGCTAAACCAACGGCGCTGCCAGCAGCGGGGCGCAGCGTGGGCCGGCAGTAAAAGCTCGCTTCAGGTGCAATTTTTTTCTCTTTTTGGCCAGGCACCGGCCGGTCGTCGGCACAGTCCGCATAAGTAATTGAAAGATCAGCAGGATAGACTTCCCGATTTGCCATCGAAATGGCCTTTGCCGTGCACTTTTCATTCTTGGCACCCAGCCCTGAGGTAGTAAACTATGGACTCCTCGACCCCCTGTAGTCCCAGGCTCTCAACGCTGCCCGGGGCCGAGAAACTTTCAAACCCAAACCGGGGTTTGAAGGACGGACGAGTAAAAGCACCGATGAGCTCTTCTGCTTCCCAAGAGACTCTATTCTCCCTGCTCCCGGAGACGAGGACGCCTTGGACAGAATTCGTTTTCAGCACCGGCATGCAGGCCGCGGTGGTCGTGCTTCTGATCTGGGTGCGCTTACTGTATCCCAACGTTGTCGCGGCTCCCGAGCACACATTTCGCTCCATCGAACTGGTAAGCACTCCGGTTCCGGTGAATCATAAGCCCCAACCGCCGCTCCGGTTGCGGCAGCCCGCGGTCATTGCCCGGCTTGATCCGCCCGCCGACGCCCTGCGCCTGCCCGCGCCGCTGCCGAAGACTCCTGCGAAAGTACATGAGGATCCTGCTCCAACGGTCGCCATCGCCGCCAGTAAATTGGAGCCTCTACCTCCGGCGCCCTCGCCGGTGATTCCCAAACAGGGAGTACGGACAAACGTATTTTCCACCGGGAGTTCGGCTACCCCCACGTTGGCGCGCGCGCCCTCGCAGGTGCAGACCGGAGGCTTCGGCGACCCCAACGGGATTCCTGCCAAAGCAGGTCAAACCAGAGCGGTTAATATTGCGGCTGCCGGATCGTTCGATCTGCCATCCGGGCCGGGCTATGGCAATGGAACCGGTGGCGCCAAAGGCGTGCCCGGTGTGGTAGTAAGTACGGGCTTTGGCAACGGCACGGCCGTTCCTGGCACTCGCCCTCGAGCCACCGGTACGGTTCGAGCCAGCGGCTTCGCCAGCGCCGATGTGCCCGCGCCGCCGACCGTGCACTCTCGGCCCGCAGAAACCGCCGCCAATGTGCTGCCTGCGGAAATTCTTTCCAAGCCAACTCCGGTCTATACTCAAGAAGCTCGGAATCTGCGGATTGAGGGTGAGGTGCTGCTGGAAGTGGTTCTGGAGGCCTCGGGCAAGCTCCGTGTCGTACGCGTGGTGCGCGGATTGGGTCACGGCCTCGACGATAACGCGGTAAAGGCCGCCGAACAGATTCACTTCAAGCCAGCAGTGAAGGATGGGCAGCCGACCGATTCCACGGTCGTTGTGCACATTATTTTTCAAATGGCCTAGGGTTCTCCCGGAAGGGTTTTATGCGTATTTTCCAGGTGGGTTCGCTTTCGTTCTTACTGTGGTTGGTTTGCTCTCTGCCTGCGCTGTCGCAAAATTCGGCGTCTCCGGCCCCGCCAGCCGCGGCTCCGGCAGCGTCGGCCGCCGGAGAACTGTCTGCTGCCCCTGCAGTTTCCTTCAACGACGTCATCGACCGCATTGTCGAGAGAGAGCATCTTTTCCTGGCCCAGATGCGCCATATGCATCCTATGGTCGAGACTTATCTGCAGGATCTCAAAAACGACAAAGACGGCAATGCCTACCCTTCGAAAGACCAGTACTTCCTGGGACGCCTCGACATGAGCGATGGCCCGGAAGACACTTCTTTCGTGGGCCAGCCCGGTTTCGGCCATCGCATGATGAACCACCTCACCGGGCTTTATTCACTTCATTTCCTGCCGCTGGGGTTCGCCCAGATGGTGATCCTCGATACCGATTTCCAGAAGCGGTACTATAAATTCACTTTCGTTCGTCGCGAGTTTCTGGGAGAAGTTCGCTGCCTGGTGATTGACGTTGAGCCACGGGCAGACTCGGGTACCGCCCGCTTCCTGGGCAGAATATGGGTCGAGGATCAGGATTACAACGTGGTTCGCTTCAACGGCACCTATTCTCCCCACCCCAGGACCAGCTACTACTTGCACTTCGATAGTTGGCGCCTGAATCTTCGTCCCGGCACGTGGCTGCCCGCCTACGTCTACAGCGAGGAATCAGATCTCAAGTCCGGCATCGCGAAGAGTTTACATTTCCGGGCTCAGACCCGTCTCTGGGGATACGATTTGAAAGCTCTGACCAAGAATTCAGAATTCACCCAGATTCTGGTGGATTCTCCGCAGGACGCTTCTGCGGTGAAAGATCAAAGTGATGCGGCGGCCGATGCGTCTCCTGTTGTGGCCGAGCGCATGTGGGAGCGCCAGGCTGAAGATAACGCGGTTGAGCGCCTCCAGAGAATCGGTCTGCTGGCCCCTCCCGGCGACGTGGATAAGATTCTGCTGACCGTGGTCAACAACTTGATGGTCACCAACAACATCGATCTGCAGGGCGATATCCGATGCCGTGTACTGCTCACCTCGCCTTTGGAATCGTTCACCATCGGGCACACCATCGTGATCAGCCGTGGCTTGCTTGACGTGCTCCCCGACGAAGCCTCTCTCGCCATGATCCTCTCCCACGAACTCAGTCACATCGTGCTGGGACATAAGTCGGACACAAAGTGGGCGTTCAACGACCGCATGTTGTTCCCCGATGAAGATTCGTTCGCGCGCATGGATTTCAGACATTCCGCCCGGGAAGAAGAAGCCGCAGACGCCAAGGCTCTCGAGATGTTGAGGAACTCTCCCTACAAAGACAAGCTGGGAACTGCGGGGCTCTTTCTGAAATCCCTGCAGGAACATGCGCCTGATCTACCAAACTTGATTCGCCCTCATCTGGGCGACGGGTTCGCCTGGGACAAGGGCAAGGATGTCCGCATGGCAGAGCTGCTAGCTTCAGCGCCCGCGCTGGAGCCGAACCGCACCGATCAGATTGCCGCGCTTCCGCTCGGGGGGCGCATCAAGCTCGATCCCTGGAGCGATCAGGTCGAACTGGCAAAGGCAAAGCCAGTAGCGCTGGCTTCGGCGCGCGAGAAGATGCCGTTCGAGATCACGCCATTCTTCCCTTACCTCACGAGACTCTCAACTCCGGGCAACGAGAAGGTCGCGCTCACCGCGCCTGCCACGAAGTAAGAGGCGCGATCGCAATGGATCTTGTTCACGTTGTAATTGGGCAGGAAAAACAGTGGCTTGCTGAGTATTCCGGAAGGGCTGCCGGAAGCGAATGACGCGCCAAGCGACGCGTCATAACAAGTCAATATCAATCGCCCTTTAGGGATTACTGCAGAGAGCTGCCAACGCTGGAGAATACGTTGTTGGCGTTCGAACCAATAAGCCGGACCGTGCCGACGACAATTACCAGAATCACGGCCAGCATCACCGCGTATTCGGCGATATCCTGACCACTCTCATCGTTCCAAAGTGCTTGCCAAAGTTTTGCCACGGGCTCCGTCTCCTCAAGAATTTATTTTCAGCCAGACTCCCCCTCGCCCCAAACGAGGGAACAACGCAAATGTTGTGACCGGCTCAGTTTTCCGCCCTGAGGCTGTTCTTGAGGAAATCATAAGCTGCGGGACCAAGCCCGCCAATGGCCCGTAAGTGCTATCCCATGGTTACTCGAGCGGGTTACTCGAGCGCAAACTGCTAAGTCATTGTCAGCCAATGCTTTTCAGGGGCAGCGACTGGTTTACTGCGAACAGCGCCAGCTCCAGCCGCGTAGACACTCCCAGCTTATCGAAGATGTTGCTGAGGTGGTGCTTGACCGTGTCTTCGCTGATCTTAAAGTATTCCGCAATCTCTTTATTCGAGTATCCTGCCACCACCGCCGCAACAATCTCCAACTCGCGCGGGGTCAGCCCAAACTTCTTCTGCCGCGCTTCGTCGCTCGAAGACTGCACCAGCGTGCGCAGGTATTGCACCAGGTTGGAAACGCTCTCCCGTCCTACCCAGTACTCGCCTGACATCACGGTGTGGATGGCTTTGAGCAGCAGTTGCGTGGCCGAGTCTTTCAATACCACGCCGCGCGCGCCTAGCTGCAGAGCCTCCACAATCTGGCTCTTCTCCGCGGCCGCAGTCAGCAGGATGACCCGCACCGGAGTCGGACTCGTGCTCAAATCCCGCAATGCTTCCAATCCCGGATGTTTCGGCATCGCCAGGTCGAGCAAAAGAATGTCGGGCTTAAGTTGCCGCGCCAGTCTTACGGCTTCGGCGCCGTCGGAAGCCTCACCCAGAACCTTCAAATCCGGTTCGGCTTCCAGAAGCCGCCGCAGACCATCGCGGAAAATTGGATGGTCGTCGGCGATCACAATACGAACAGGCTGTGACTTCTTAAAGTTCATCGGAGACTTCTCCACCTTTCGGAACTTTGATTTCCAGGCGTGTCCCTGCTCCGGGAGTTGATTCTATCGTGAGTGCGCCCCCAATTAAACGCACACGTTCTTTGATGATCATGGGTCCTCTGCCCGTCTGATCCAACTCTTCCTGCGTGAGGCGGCCGGAAAACGGGAACCCCCTGCCGTCGTCCTCTAGCGTCAGGCTCCACTGACTGGCACTCGAGCCCAGCCGCGCCAGCACATGGCGCGCCTGACTGTGCTTGCGGACGTTGACCAACCCCTCCTGCACAATCCGCAGCAGTTCCCGGCAGACTTTGTCCGGCATCTCCAATTTCCCCGCATCGGTCACGAAGCGCGCCGAAATGCCTGTCTCCCGTTCAAACCGTTCCACTGTGTCAGTCACCAGGTGAAGGAATCTTCGAGAATCGACGTCGATCGACTTCATCTGCTGCATCAGTTCCCGAAGCTTGAGAACTTCTTCCCGCAACAAGCCTTGAATCCGGCCCAGTTCGCCCCCGACCACAGCCGGCGTGGTTTCCGCTTGGCGCCGCAGGACATCCACCTGCATCTCCACTGCGATCAGCGATTGCACCGCGCCATCGTGCAGTTCCCGGGCGAAGCGCGCGCGTTCTGCCGCACTGGCACGGCGCCTCAGCCGGTGCAACAGGTAAACGTTGTAAACCGCCGGCCCAACTTGCCGAAACAAATCGAGCAGAAAGCGCAACTGCTCCTGTGTGTCGCCGTGCCACGACGGATCAAACAACAGCACACGGCCGCGCCATTCGCCTCCGAAGACAAAAGAAACAGCAACGGCAGAGGTGAAGCTTTGGCGCTGCTTGAGCTGGACCAGCGCGTCGGTGGAGGGCGACGGCAACTGATTGCCTTCGCGGTCTAGCGCGACCACGGACCAGCGGTCTCCTTCGCTGGTTGCATAAAACGCTTCTCCCGGAAAATCCTCCAGATAAATCTTCGATTGCCGCGGGCTGGAGTCCAGCCATACAAAATCGGAAGTCTCATCTTCGTTGTGCAATTCGCCCAGAAAAGTTCTGTGGCTGTGGATTTCCTGCGAGGCTACGAGCAACCGATCGGCACCGTACATGCTAACAATTTCGCGGCTGATCTGCTGTAACGTTCCCGTCAGTCCCGCGTCCACCCGCACCTTCGACAACAAGCGGGTCACCACCGCTTTCTCCGCCCGCAGGTGTTTCTGTTGCTCGGCCAGATATCCCAGCAATAGTCCCATGACCAGCAGGTACACCGACAACATGAACAGACGCTTGGGCTCGAACTCGGTTACATTGACTTGTAGGCCCGACAAAGCATGCCACGGCAGTCCCCCGGCACGCCCTGCCCACACATGCAAGAGCAAAAAGCTTTCTGCCCACAGCAAGACGACCTCGGCCGCCGCCGTGCTCAAGGTCTCCCACAGACCCCAGCGGTAGGCCGCCGCCGTCAGCACGAAAAAAAAGAACAGAAAGAACGGGCTTCTCGGACCTTCCGCAAACACGGAAATGAAGGCAGGCCAAACGATGTCCGCCGCGTGCACGAGCAGCCGAAACGAAGCCGTCGACGCCTTGCGCCGCCGCACCAACATCAGTACGAGGATGCTGTTTCCCATGTAGAAACCCAGCAGCCCATAGGCTGCCGGTGAATTCCCCAGTTGCGTTGGGTCCATGTAAATCGCGGCTAGAGCGGAAGCCGCGAGAAACACGCGGGCTGTGGCCAGCCAGCGTTCGATTCTCCGGATCTCGCTCGGATCGGCTGGAGCCAGCGGCCTTCCAATAAAACGGCGATTGCTTTCAGCGTGCAAGTCGAGTCATTTCCCGCAGATGTACGAATTCGTCGATTATAGGAATGTCCCGCATATTATTGATAGGAAAGACAGGTAGCAAGCGAAACTTTCGAATGGGGTCCGCGACGTTGGCCTTCAATCAACCGCGCCCGTCTGTCCTTCTCCCGGCAGTTACTTCAGTAACCCGGACCTCGTTCGATCCCAATTTAGAATGGCAGCGGGAATCGTCTTCTTGCGCACCTACGCCAAACTCTGGATTGCGGCAGTGGCAGCCTGCCTTGCGACTCTAGTCCTGGCTGCCCTGATTCTGCCGCAGTCCTTCCGCCTCACCGCTCTCAGCGACATGAGTCAGTTCCTCTTGTTGCTTTCCGGGACGCTCTCGTTTGTCCCTCACGTCGTGCGCTCGCGCGGGCGCTTGCGACTGTTCTGGTTGCTCATGGCCACCGGCATTGGTTTCTGGTTCGCTTATCAATTTGTCTGGATCTACTTTGAACTCTGGCTGCGCACCGATGTTCCGGACCTGTGCGCCGGCGACATCATCCTCTTTCTGCATATCGTACCGCTGATGGCCGCTCTGGCGCTCCGCCCTCAGGCTCCGCAAGACGAGTACGCGGCCCGCCTCCGCCGCCTCGATTTTGCTCTAATGATGGTGTGGTGGATCTATCTCTACGTCCTCATCGTGATTCCCTGGCAGTATGTCGTGCCCAACATACCAGCGTACAACCAGGGTCTGAACTCGTTGTATCTCATCGAGAAAGTGGCGTTTCTGGGCGCCTTGCTTCTGGCCTGGCTGGGAAGCAAAGGCGGCTGGAAAGTTTTCTACGCCAATCTGTTCGGCGCCAGCTTCACTTACGCCGCCAGTTCTCACATCGCCAACTGGGCCATTGGCCGGCATAGCTATTACACCGGAAGCCTCTACGACATTCCCCTCGCGGTTTCCATGGCATGGATCACCATCATCGGTCTGCGGACCCATGAGAGCGAACCCCAACCCGGCGTCCGCTCCACTTCCACCTCGCACGGTGTATGGCTCGCCCGGCTGGGCATGATCGCAGCCTTTTCGCTCCCGATCTTTGCCGCGTGGGCTCTGCTCGATGATGCAGTGCCCCCTCGCGTCCGTTCGTTCCGCGTGATCTTGACACTCGCCGCGGCAGTTCTGATGGGCGCCATGGTTTTCGTCCGCCAGCGCCTGCTCGACTCGGAATTGCTCCGCCTCCTGACCCACTCGCGCGAATCCTTCACCAACCTGAAGCGATTGCAAACCCAGATCACGGAGTCCGAAAAGCTGGCTTCGATCGGCCAACTGCTGGGTGGCGCCGCTCACGAACTCAACAATCCCATCACCGCTATGCTGGGTTATTCCGATCTGCTACTGTGTACCCCCCTGACGTCGGAACAGAGCGAACTGGCAGCGAGAATCGGTCAGCATGCACGGCGCACCCGGTCGCTTGTGGCCAGCCTGCTCAGCTTTGCCAAACAAGGCCCGGCTGCCATGGCTCCCGTCGACCTCAACACCTTGTTGCGCACTGCCGTCAAGCTTTCGCAACCTCAGTGGCAAGCTCTCAAAATCGAAGTCCGCACCGAGTATCCGCAAGAACTGTTGCTCGTCCGCGGAGATTCCAACCAGTTGCTCCAGGTCTGCGTGCAGATCATCAATGACGCGCTCCATGTCGTCGGCCAACACGGCAGCCGGATTCTCACCATCACCGCGGAGAGCAAGAACGGCACTGCCATCATCCACATCTCTGATGCCAGCCCTGCGGACACCAGGAACCAGACTCTCGGAAACGCTGCGCCCGATCTCGATTCCCCGGAAACTCTCTCCGGCCTCGGACTGAGCGCGTGTCAGGGCATCCTGCAGCAACACCATGGACGGATTCTTTGGCGGCAGGACCAGAACGTAGGCACCACCATCCGCGTCGAAATCCCCGTCATCCCTTCGGAACTGGAGAAAGGGTCTGATCCTGGGGTTCCGGTAATGTGGCGGCCTCAACCGTTCGCTTGAGCTGGCCGCATGCGGCGTAAATGTCCCGGCCCCGCGGACGCCTCACATATGCGGGAATGCCAGCGTCCCGCAGAATCTTCTGAAACGCCGCCACCCGCTCCGCGCCGGGAGTCCTGAAGTCAATTCCCGGCCCTGGATTCAGCGCAATCAGATTCACTTTGCAGCGCATCCCGCGCACCAGTTCCGCAACTTCTTTTGCATTCTCCGGCGTATCGTTCACCCCTCCAAGCAGCACATACTCGAACGTGATCCACTCCCGCGTACGCAAAGGAAATTCCCGCGCAACCGCCATCAGCATTTTCAGTGCCCACTTCTTGTTCAGCGGCATCAGCCGCGTGCGCAGTGCATCATTCGAAGCATTCAAAGAAATTGCCAGCTTCGGCCGAATTTTTTCTTCGCCGAAGTCACGGATGCGGGGCACAATCCCCGCCGTCGACACCGTCATCCGCCGCTCCGCGATCCCCACGCCCTCCACCAGCAACCGCGAAGCCTTCACAAAATTCTCGTAGTTCAGAAACGGCTCGCCCATGCCCATGAAGACAAGGTTGATGCGATACTCGGGCGGCGAAACTTTCTGATCTTTGAGCACCGCACAAACCTGCCCCACAATCTCCCCCGCGCTCAGATTGCGCTTCAAGCCGAGCAACGCAGTCAAACAGAACTGGCAGTCGACGGCACACCCCACTTGGCTGGAAATGCAAATCGTTGAGCGACTCTGCCTGACCCGCTTCTGCAAAGGGTGGAGCAGGCCTTCCAGGCCTGCGTTAAGCTTGGCTGTTTGTAATTGGGCTTTAGCCCCTGAGGTACTTACCGCGATACTCTCAGCTTCCACTCCAGCTTCACTCCCGTCCCCAGCTTCCCCGCCATCCCCCTCCGGCATCCAAACCGTCTCCACGCTCTGCCCATCAGCAAAAGCGATCAGATACCGCACCGTCCCATCCGCCGACACAAATTTCTTCTCAATCCGAGCCGCTCCAACGGTCACTCCGCTCTGCACCAGCCGCTCGCGAAACTCCTGCGGTAGCGTGGAAATTTCCTCCAGCGTCTCCACGCGTTGCCGATACAGTGCATCCATGATCTGCTTGGCGCGATAGCTCGGCCCACCCGCTTCGCTCACCAAAGTGGTTATCTCCTCCCGATCCATACCTACCAGCGCCAATGTCAGAGCTTGAGCCATCGATTCAACAATACCCGCAACCCGCTGATTTTAAACAACAAACTACCTTATTCTCGCACACCCCACCCAACCCGCCAGATGTGTAAGAATAGTAGGGCACCTTTCAGGGGCGTCCTACTCGCACTAACATGGTAAAAGAAGTCCGCAACATCCGTCGTCAAGTATTACCCCACGGCCTCACCGTAATCACCGAGCAGATGGAGCATATCCGCTCGGCCTCCATCGGCATTTGGCTCGAAACCGGTTCCCGCGATGAGACGCCGCAATCAAACGGCATCTCCCACTTCATCGAGCACATGGTCTTCAAAGGCACCAAGCACCGCACTGCCGAGGAGATCGCACGCCAGGTCGATTCCATCGGCGGCAACATGGATGCCTTCACTTCCAAAGAATGCATTTGCTTCAACGTCAAGGTGCTCGACGAACACGTCCCCGTCGCGCTCGATATTCTCACCGATCTAGTCCTCCATCCTACATTCACCACTGAGGACATCGCCCGCGAGCGCGGCGTGATCCTTGAAGAAATCAAGATGGACGAAGACAATCCCGACTACCTCGTCCACGAAATCTTCACTCAGAACTTCTGGAAAGATCACCCGCTGGGCAAGCCGATCCTGGGGACAAAAGAGACGGTAAAGAAATTCGAGCGCGAGACCGTGCTCGACACCTATTCCCACCGCTTCGCTCCCGGCAACATCATCGTAGCCGCCGCTGGGCACCTCGACCACAACCAGTTCGTCGACTTGGTAGTCAAGCATTTCGAACACCTGAAACCCGCAAAGAACGGCTTCCATTCGGCCGAACCCAAGATCGTTCCCCGCATCGTGCTGCGCAACAAGAAGGCGCTCGAGCAAGTGCAACTCTGCATCGGCGTCCCTGCGTATCCTATCGCGCATGAGAAGCGCCACGCTGGCTACATTCTCAACACCCTGCTCGGCGGAGGTATGAGTTCCCGGCTGTTCCAAAACATCCGTGAGCGCCAGGGCTTGGCCTACTCCATCTACAGCGACCTCAACCCCTACCGCGACACCGGATGCATGGCCGTCTACGCCGGCACGTCTCTCGCCTCTGCCAGCAAGGTGGTAAAAGCAGTGGTCAGCGAATTCCATAATCTGAAGACCGAGCCCGTGCCCGCAGAAGAACTGCGCCGCTCCAAAGACCAACTCAAGGGCAGCCTGATGCTCTCGCTCGAATCAAGCACCGCTCGCATGTCAAATCTCGCTCGGCAGGAAATGTACTTCGACCACTTCCAGGACCTCGACGAACTGATCGAGAAGATCGAAGCCGTAACCGCAGACGATCTGCAAAGCCTGGCTCAGGAGTTCTTCAAAACCGAATCGGTAGCAGTAACCGCCCTCGGCAATCTCAGCGGACTGAAGATCTCCCGCGACCAACTCACCTGCTGAGCCGGATCGTATGAAGACATGCCGCTCGGAAAGGGCGTGGCCCGACGATTGTCATCCTGAGCGGAGCCGTTTTTCAGGCGTAGCGAAGGATCTCCCACCCAACCTGCACCACCATCTTTATCGCCGGTGATTGATTCTTGCCGCCTCCCTGATGTAACTTTGTCCGCGCCGGCTCATCTCAT
The DNA here is from genome assembly GCA_963809605.1 of uncultured Acidobacteriaceae bacterium. Classification (GTDB taxonomy): domain Bacteria; phylum Acidobacteriota; class Terriglobia; order Terriglobales; family Acidobacteriaceae; genus Sulfotelmatobacter. The sequence goes on from CAWEKM010000003.1 coordinate 181,661, forward strand.
CTCAAGCCTGCAGGGTGAAGACCTGCCGGTCGACCTTACTCGCTACTCACTAAGGAGAACATTATGAAGAAGACTCTCGGCTTGACGCTAGCCTGCATCCTCGCCGCTTCGATGGCAGCCTTTGCCCAGTCCAGCGGGAATTCGATGCAGCAAGACAACATGAAGCAAGACACCATGAAGAAAGACGACTCGATGAAGAAGGACAGCAAGAGCACCGCCAAGTCCAAGACCGCCAAAGCCAACAAGAAGACGGCAAAGACCGACACCATGAAGAAAGATGACAGCATGAAGAAAGACGACTCGATGAAGAACGATCAGATGAAGCCCAACTAATTTCGTCGTCCGGAACGCAGGCGCGGGCTAACCGCCCGCGCTTTTCTAATGTCCAGCCGTACTTAGAACTTCCTCTTCGTCTTCATCCGTTTCCGCACTAGTGACATCCGCAGCCTCCGCTCCAGAATGCCTGGTTAGCCCCGTCTTCAAATACTGCCGCAAACACCGCGTGCAAGGCACATACCCATCCCGTATAGCTTCCTTCGCCGTAGTCGTCCTCTCTGAAGCTTTGTCGTGAATGAACGGACATCCCGGCACGTGAAAGAGCTTCGATCCATCGGAAACCACCACCACCAGATCAGGAGGAATATTGTTGGCGGGTTCCGCATGGTAGGACCGCATGAAACGCCCGCCAGTCAGCGAGTTCGTCAACAGCACGCCGCTGGCGATCAAAACCATCGCCGCCACTGGCACGAGCCACGCCGACCAGGTCGACCATCCCCGCCCGCTCCCAGCAGCATTCCTCGCCAGCCGCTTCTCTAATCGCTTCTCCAGCCTCTGTCCGAAGCCGGCAGGCACCTCAAGCATCCGTTCATCCCCATAAAGCCGGACCACATTCCGCGTCCCTGCCAGCACCGAAGCACAGCGCTGGCAGCCTCGGAAATGCTCGTCCATCGCAGAGCACAGCCCCGCGTCGATGTCCCCGTCCACGTAGTTCGAAATCTCGCGCCACACCTGTTCGCAGTTCAACACTTTCTGGTTCTCTACCATGGCTTGTTTCCCTTCTCGAATGGCAGCCGGCTGAACCAGCCCTGCCCCCATCCGGCGGCCAGCAGATCGCGCAGCATTAGCCGCGCGCGCAGCAACCGCGTCTTCACCGAAGCCACCGTGATGCCCAGCGCTTCGGCTGTCTCCTGAATGTTCAAATGTTCCATATCGCGCAGCACAAACACTTCGCGATATTTCCGGTCGAGAGTGCCCAGCGCCTTCGCGAGCCGTTGCCGCACTTCCTTGCGCTCCAAGACTTCTGACGGAATCTCGCGCCAGTCGGCAAAATCACGCGGCGCATATTCGCTTTCGTCATCACCCGAACGATGCCCGTCTATGCCTTCCATCACGACAGTTCGCTCCCTTCGCCGGCGCATCAGCGCTTCGTTCACCGTAATCTGGATCAGCCAGGTGCTGAATCGCGCCTCCGCGCGGAACTGCCGGATATTCGCAAATGCCTTCAGCATCGCTTCCTGCGCCGCATCCTCAGCATCATGCTCGTTGCGAAGAATCGCGAGCGCCGCCGCGTAGACCCGCCGTTCATAAGGTCGCACCAGCTCGTAAAACAATTCATGCTGCCCGCGCTGCACGCTCAAGATCAGACCCTGCTCGCGCGTGCCGCCGGTTGGCCCTGGGTTGTTCAACACTGTGCTTGGCTCGGACATCCCTGCTCGCAATCCTCGCAGTTCGCATCGTGAGGTCTTGGGTCTTACGTGTTCGAAACCTGAGAGCTAAGACCCAAGACCTTTTCCATCAGTATTCAGGATCTCTCTTCCAACCCGTGATCATGGAAACGAAATTGTTCCACCCATGCAAAATCACCATCACCAGATGTCCCAACACAAAAAATAAAATCGCCCACATCGTCGCAAAGTGCCAGATCCGCGCGTAGTGGAAGCCTCCTATCATCCAGGCCAGCCAGGAAAACCGAACCGGCTTCCACACCGCAAGCCCGGTAAGCACCGAGAGAACTCCCAGCCCGATCGCCATCGTGTAAGCCTGCTTCTGCAGCGGGTTGTAAGCTTCACGCACCGGGGGCTTCGGACCAAAGAAAAAATAATGCCGAACCATGGGCCACACCCCGGGAAGGTCGCGATGCGTAAACAACACCTGCCGGTAGTTCCCGCTGAAAAGCTGGTAGCCAAGATAAAAGAGCCCGGTCGCAATGTAGATCCACATGAAGGTGAGATGCCACTGCAACGCCCCTCCCAGCCATCCGCCAATAGCAAATGCCCGCGGCCAGTGCAGCAAGTCCTTCTGCGGAATCTTCGCCCCAAAGCTGGGGAAAGCGCGGAAAATCTGCAGCCCGCTCCCCACCATCACAAACAGCGACACCGTATTCAGCCAATGGCACAGCCGCACCACAAAAGGATGCTCATAAGCCGCCCGCCCCACCACCACCGGCGCTTGTTCTTCCCCTTCAGCGTTCTTGTTCTGAGCCTGAATAATCTCGATAATTCCACCGCTCATTCTGAGCCTCCGAGTAGCGCCGCCGTCCCGGCGGCTGTCGTGGCCGCCGTCACTTGCCTGCGGCTGGATGCCCCGGCAGGTGCTGGCGAGACGCCGGCGCTACAATCCGTAAAACCACGAATAGCCCTGATCTTCCCAGTACCCGACTCGATCCAGCACGTGCGAAACTTTTAAATCCGTTAAATACTTGGCTTGCTTGTAGCCGATCTTGGTGGGAATCTGTAGTCGTAGCGGCGCGCCATGTGCCCGGGTCAACGGCTGCTCGTACATCTCGTAACAAAGCAAAGTCTGCGGACGCAGCGCCGTCGCCATGTCCAGCGACTCGTAATAGTCGTCGGCGCAGTTTACTTCGATATAGCGCGCCGTAGGATCCGCACCTATCATCAACAGAAAATCCGAAAGCCGCGCCCCGCCGAACCGACCAATCACATCCCATCCTTCAACGCAGATGTGGCGCGTGTTCTGCCGAAAGCGCGGCAGCGCCTGCACCTGCGCCAGCGTGTAGTCCCCAGGTTTTTTAACCGCTCCGGTAACAGTCAGCGTCCAGTTTTCAAAGATCACTCCCGGATCGTCGACGTCGTAGCCGTTGATGGGAAATTTCGCGAACGGAGTCAGTTCGGCATTGTCGAAAGTCGGCGCCAGATGGCCGGAGCTGAAAAGCCGCGCCGAAGCCCAGTCGCTGAACCCCAACCCCTTCTTCAGGAATCCTTCCTGCAGGCGGGAGATGGCAAACGCCCCCAGCGCCAGCACCGGCGTCAACTTAAGCAGCTCGCGCCGGCCCATTTGCCGGAATTTCTTCTTATCCACTTTGCTTTCGTCGATTTTGCGAACAGCGTTCTTCATTGGAGTGACCTTCACAGATTAAGCGGCTTTAGCAGGAAATGTGCTCCCGGCAAAGGATTTATCTTCGGCTTGCAGCATGGGATTCGCCAGACCCTCTGAAAGTTTCGTCCCAGACCGGGTTTTCCGGCCCCGCCTACTGAGGGAATCATACCCCGTCAGATTCGAGTCGAGCCGCACCTTTTGCTGGCATTTGTAGCGTTTTCGAGGCATACTAGCGCTTGCGCCAGCCCTCCCCCGGGATGCAGCCCCGGTTTCCATAATGTCAACTCTGAACACCATCGTAAAGAAGTCCAACCAAGCCCTGCTGGGGGATTCCGGCAAGCGTGTACCCCAAGATCCCAAGCAGCGGAGATTAATGGTGGGGTCGCTCTGTCTGCTTCTGTTAGCGTTGGGCGTCGTACTTTGGCATGATCGCGACTTCTGGTTTCCAGATGCGCCGGACGCCGAATCTGACCAGCCAGCCGAGAGCGTTCCCGCCAAGCATGCTCCAGCGCTGCCCTCTGCGGTAGCCGTTAAACCAGTCACAGCCGCAAGATCGAAGCACAGGCCAAAGCACCAAGTTGCATCCGCTGTCCAGACTCCCGACCCACCCGATCCAGTCGCTCCGGTGGCCGTAACGTCTCGTACAGTATTGCCTCCGCTCGAAGTGGAGGTTGTTGCCGGCGACTCCCACCAGACCCTCCGGCCGGGCAGCAGTTCAGTAAGGGTGGATTTGCAACAGGGCGCATCACCGCAAGCCGTAGCCGGACCCCCTGCACCCAGTGCCATCGAAACCGCTGCAAATCTGACCACCAATGTCTCCGAGCGAGTACGCATGTCCACCGACGCCTCTGACATCGTGGCGCACCCGGTGCGGCCTAACTATCCTATGCTGGCGCGGCAGATGAAAGTACAAGGGTCAGTGATTCTGCAGGCGCTGATTAGTAAGGACGGAATCATTCAGAATCTGCGCGTGGTAAGCGGCCCGCACATCCTCGCTTCGGCAGCTCAGGATGCCGTCCGGCAATGGCATTTCAAACCTCACCTGGAAGGCAGCGAACCGGTCGAAACCGAAGCCAAGATCACCGTCAACTTCACGATCTCCACCAACTGAGGATTAGATCCTTGGTAGCAGGTGTTAAGGCAAAAACCTAAGACCTGTCTCCGGAGACCGCAAGAAAGATCTGGAGTCCGTCTGATCAATGTCCGCTCAAAATAACGAGCGCCTCGAATCTCTTTCGAGATCGAGGCGCCCGGGCAGCCCTCCCCCAGAACTGCTCACCTGAAAAATTAAACTTGAGGCAGGATTTTGCAAATGGCACTCTCGTGCCATTGGGTGCCCCTTAAGTGCCATCTGCTAAGCCCTTGCAAAGCCGAGTCTTTACTGGTGTTGCAGCGACAGGATTCCCGACGCCCCACCCCGGCGCCCCTGAAGCCAGAACCGTTTTCTGCCGATGAACAGGCCAGGAGCATTCCTGCGCCGCCATGCCAGCTTTTCGCGATCCCGACACTTACCGCGACATCCTCGACGGCCTGCAAATCGGCGTGAGCGTTCTCGACCTGCAGCAAAAGATCGTCTTCTGGAGCGACGGCGCCGAACACATTACCGGTTACGCCCGCATCGATGTCATCGGCCACGCCTGCACCGAGAACATTCTTCTGCATTGCAACCAGAACAGTTGCGAAATGTGCAATGAGAAATGCCCGATCGCCGCCGCCTTGCACGATGCCAAAACGGTGGAGGCCGTCACCTTCATTCATCACAAATCCGGACATCGCACTCAAGTACACACCTGGGCCATCCCCCTACGCGACAAACATGGCTCCATCATAGGCATCATCCAGACCTTTGAAGGGGAGTTTGCGGTCGCCGGTCACGATCTGAACGAACGCAACATGCGCGAGCGCGGCTGCCTCGACGACACCACTGGATTACCCAGCCAAGCCATGACACAAGCCCACCTCCAGGAGACGCTGGGCACGTTCACCCAGCTGCAAATTCCTTTTGGTGTGATTTGCGTCGAAGTTCCCGAGCTCGCCCAATTTCGCACCCGGAACGGGCAAGTGGCCTGCCGATCCATACTCCAGATTTTGTCTCGAACCTTGAGAAACACCGTGTGGCCAACCGATTTCGTCGGCAGCTGGAGTGAAAACCGATTTCTGGCCATCTTGAGTGGCTGCCCCGAGGACGCGCTGCAAACCATCAGCGCCCGCATTCTAAAGATGATGGCTAGCGCCACGATTCAGTGGTGGGGAGAAGAACTGTCGGTGACGGTCTTGATCGGCTGCACCGGCGCCCGGATCGGCGACACCGCCGAATTGATTCTGGATCGCGCACAGCCCTGGCCCGGCGGAAATCAAGTCGCGCCGCCCGGCCGCGCGGCCGCAGTGGCTGCCGCCAATTCGCGGTCGGGAAATTGAGCGAGACGAGTTAAATCATGTTCGCCATTATCGGTATTGTCGTAGTGTTCGGCTGCGTCGCCGCCGGCTATCTCATGGAGCACGGGAATATCCGCGTCCTCCTTCAGCCCGCCGAACTGGTCACCATCGGCGGGGCCGCCATCGGCACCATCCTCATCGCCAATCCGGTTTACATTCTCAAGCAGATCGCCGGGGGAATCGGCGGCGTCTTCAGCGGTTCCAAATTCACCAAACAGGCCTACGTCGATTCTCTGAAGATGATGTACGACCTGCTTAACAAGGCCCGCAAAGATGGGCTCATGGCCCTTGAGAACGATGTAGAGGAGCCCGACAAGAGCCCGCTGTTTTCCAAGGGCCCAGGGGTCTTTAGAAACCACCACGTCCGCGACTTTGTTTGCGATTCACTGCGCATGGCCATCACCGGCGTCGACGCCTTCGATCTCGACCAGATGCTCGATCTCGACCTCGAAGTTCAACATCATCAAGCCTCGATGCCCACCGCCGCGCTCAGCAGTGTGGCTGACTCCCTCCCCGGCCTCGGGATCGTGGCCGCCGTCCTTGGTATTGTCATCACCATGGGGGCTCTCGGCGGCCCTCCAGAAGAAATCGGAAAGAAAGTTGCCGCCGCTCTGGTCGGCACTTTCCTCGGCATCCTCCTCTGCTATGGCTTGGTCGGGCCCATCGCTGCCAACATGGTCAAACTTGCGGATGACGAGCATGCTTATCTTTACGTGCTGCGCGTCCTCATCGTCTCCTTCCTGAAAGGCACGGCTCCCATCATGGCGGTCGAGGTCGCCCGTCGCGCCGTACCCGGCCACGTCCGCCCCTCGTTCAAGGAAGTCGAGACTGCCTGCCGGAACAAAGGAGCCGAAGAAACCGCTGCGCCCGCTGCGGCCGCCGCAGCCGGTTAGAAAATACGCGCCAACCCCATGGACAAGACTCGCCCCATCATCATTCTCAAGAAGAAGGCCCGCCACACCGGCCATCATGGCGGCGCCTGGAAGGTCGCTTACGCTGATTTCGTCACCGCCATGATGTCTCTGTTCATCGTCTTATGGCTGCTCAACAGCAGCAAACCCATTCAGGACGCCGTAGGCGGCTACTTCCGCGATCCCAACGGCACCGCCGCTAAGAAGGGATCCACTCTGGCCGGCGTCACCGAGAAATTCATCCTCGCCAAAGACGACATGCCAAAGCTCAAGGACCAGCTCGAGCAAAAAATCCGTCAGATGAATGACTTCGAAAAACTCAAAAGTCACGTCGAGATGACCGTCACCTCCGAGGGCCTGCGTATAGAACTCACCGAATCCGCCTCTGGAACCTTCTTTGAAAGCGGCAGCCCCAAACTAAACAGCGACGGCCGCGAGCTACTCATCACTCTGGCCGGCGAACTCGGCAAGTTGCCCAATACACTTTTCATTGAGGGCCACACCGACTCCAAACCCTATGCCGCCTCCGGCAACTACAGTAACTGGGAGCTTTCCACCGACCGCGCCAACGCCGCCCGTCGCCTCATGCAGTCCAGCGGCATCCGGGCGGACCAGGTCACCCAGGTCCGCGGATTCTCCGATCAGCATCTCCGCAAACTCGATAATCCACTCGACCCCTCCAACCGCCGCATTTCCCTTATCGTGCAATATCTCGGAATAAATGCCGGCGACGAAGATGCGAAACCCGCCGCCGCAAATTCCGAGCCGAAGCCCACCGACAAAACTTCCGCACCTTAGCAGGCAATTCGCCCCCCGACCGAATGACGCCAGTCCCGGCCACCCCGAGTGAATCAGCAACCCTGTTTCTTGACATACCAGGGGGCGCTTACCGTGAAGATCCGTTCATTGCCCCGCGCCAGAAGCACCCATTCGAGTAGCCGTCCACGCTGATTGTGCAGGAAGTATTCATACCATTTGTCCTCCACCAGCTCGGGTATGACCACGACAATGCTGCGATTGGGATTTTTCTTCGAAAGATCGAGAACAAATTGAACGATAGGAATAATGACAAAGCGGTAAGGAGAAGGCAGAAAATGAAGCTGCGGCGGCTCCTTGCCTTCGGCGCGGAAGGGTTTCTCCACGTATTGGTCCCAGTCATCCTGCAGCAATTCAGAATGCTCGGTGGGCTCCACGTGCAACGCGATCACTTCCGGAGATAGCCGCGCGGCAAACTCAATTCCCTGCCGCGTGATGTTGCTCCAGCGGTCGATGGCTATCACCGCAATGGGATGCTGGCTCAGCCCCGCCGCATCCACAGGAATCTTGCACGAAGTGAGCATCTTCACGGAGTGATAGTGGCGCCGGACAATCGAAAAGAAAGCGATTGTCAGGGGAATGAAGAGCAGCGTGATCCACGCGCCTTGCGCGAATTTCGCAACCAGCACGACGGCCGTGGTGGTGCCAGTGACGAGCGCGCCCAATCCATTCACCAGTGCGCTCTTCACCCAACCTGGACCGCGATTCTTTCTCCAATGCATCACCATGCCGGCTTGCGAGAGAGTAAAAGCCATAAACGCGCCGACGGCATAGAGCGGGATGAGCCGGTCTGTAACCCCGCCGAACAGGATGAGTACGCCGCCGCACAGCAGCGCCAGCACGACAATGCCGTAGGTGTAAACCAGTCGCCGCCCGCGATATCCGAACACGTGTGGAAGATAGTTGTTCTGCGCGATAGCACGGCAGAGGCGGGGAAAATCTGCAAACGCCGTGTTCGCAGAGAGAGAGAGCACGGTAAGAATCGATCCGATGGTTAGATAGTAAAAGAGTCCCTTGCCGAACACCGCGGCGGTAAGCATCGAGAGAACGCTCTGATAGCCGGGCTGGCCCGGATCGGTCGCCGCAATGCCGTACATTTTTACCAGATACGAAATCCCGGCTAACATCACCGCCAACAGAAAAATAATCACCGTCAGAGTTCGCTGTGCATTTTTTACGGTGGGCTCCCGGAAAGCCTTTACTCCGTTGCTGACCGCCTCCACCCCAGTCAAAGCCGTACAGCCGCTGGCGAAGACCTTCAGCAGCAGCCAGAAGCTCACAACCGCAGTCATCGCCGGCGGAGGCGGAAGCGCAACCACCGGCGTGGGATGCCCGCTGCCGAGCAGCACACGGAAAATGCCCGCGGCGATAGTGATCAGAAGTGTCCCCACAAACAGATAAGTAGGAACTGCAAAAACCGCTCCAGCCTCGCGCACGCCCCGGAGGTTGACAATGGTGATGACGATCAGAATCCCCACGCAAAGTGAAACGGTATGCGGCAGCAACGACGGCACCGCCGAGACCAACGCACCAACTCCCGCAGAAATGCCGACTGCCGCTGTCAGGATGTAATCGGCGAGCAGCGCGGCTGCGGCAAGCAATCCCGCCGAAGCTCCAAGATTGAAGCGCGCGACGGTGTAGGAACCACCCCCGGACGGATACGCGGCGATGGTCTGGCGATAGGAGAAGTATACGATCACCAGCAGCGTGATGATGGCCGCGCTGACGGGAACGATATAACGAACACCGAGCAGACCCAGGGGGATTAGAAGGGTGAGCGCTGCTTCTGGACCGTAAGCCGCCGAGCTAAGCGCATCGAGTCCAAAGATCGGGATGCCCTGCGTCGGCCCGATCTGCTCCGCCCGCTCGTCGCTGGTTCTGATGGGTTTGCCAACAACGACATCAAGTATGTTCATGAGGAACCGGTTCCGTCGTCGCGCTCTATTTCACAAACGTCAGCCCATGCGGCACCGCATACTTGAAAACATAAGCGTAGAGCATCACAATGATTCCAACGATCGAACACAGCGCAACCGAGTGCCACGCCACAAAGCGGAAAATGACTCCTTCATTGCCCACCTGTTCAGTAGCGGCCGTGGCAATCGTGATCGACTGCGCATCCACCATCTTCCCCATCACTCCTCCCGCGCTGTTGGCTGCGCACATCAGCACGGGATCAATTCCCAGTTGTTGTGAAGTAATTCGCTGCAAGCTGCCAAAGAGCACGTTCGACGACGTGTCGCTCCCGGTGAGCGCAACTCCCAACCACCCCAGAAACGTTCCGAAGAATGGATACAGCCATCCCGTACGCGTGAATGCCAGGCCCAGCACGGCGTCCAGCCCTGAATAACGCGTCACGTACCCCAGCCCCAGCATGAAGGAGATCGCAATCATCGCCAGCCGCATTCGCACGAGCGTTTTCCAGAAGATCTTCATCAACTGCACCGGGCCCTGGCCCAGCAGCAGTCCGGAGACGATCGCGGCAAAGAAACATCCCGTCCCCGTAGCCGAGAGCCAGTTGAAGTCGTAGCGCGCCGCCTCCGGCGTCGGCTTGGTAACAATCGGAGCCGCGCGTGAAATCGCGTTGTGCAAGAGAGGCACATCCCACCCCGCCGGACCAGGCCGCACCTCGCCATTCGGAAGCATTACTTTGAAAGCCGGAGTGGTCGCCTGATTCATCGCCAGTTTTATCTTGGGCAATCCCCAAAGCAGCACAAACAGTGAGAGAATCGCGAACGGCATCCACGCCTTCAAGACCTGTCTCGCGGTATAACTGCGCGGCTTTACATATCCGTCGAATTCCGCCGCCGTCCATTCGCCGCCCATCTGGTCGGCGATCTCCCCGGTCGGAGGCGGGACCGCGACCGGCTTATCGTCATAATCGAACCGCCATATCTTCTTCGGCTTCCAGAATCGCAGGAAAATCAAAGCAGCGACAATCGAGACCACGCCTCCCATAATGTCGACAAGATTGCTGTCCACGTAATTCGACCAGAAGAATTGCGTAAGTGCGAACGAAAGCCCGATCACCAGAATCGCGGGAAATACTTCGAAGGTTTCTCTCCAGCCAACCATGGTCCGCACCAGCCAGAAAGGAACGAGCACCGCGGTGAACGGAAGAATCCGCCCGATCATCGCGTTGATATCGGATTCCGGCAACCCCGCCACAGCCGCCAGGCTGTGAATCGGCGTGCCGATCGCGCCCCACGCAACCGGCGCTGTGTTCGCAATCAAATTCAGCGCAGCCGCATGAAACGGCCTGAACCCAAGCCCAATCATGAACGCCCCGGCAATCGCCACCGGCGCGCCAAAACCCGCGGCTCCTTCAATGAACGCGCCAAAACAAAATGCCACCAGCAAAACCTGCAGCCGCCGGTCGGCGGTGATCCCGGCGATCGACTCCTTCATGATTTCAAATTGCCCGGTCTCCACTGAGATGTCATAGAGGTAAACTGCAGCCAGAACGATCCATGCGATCTTCAATACTCCGAACGCCACGCCATACGCAAAGCTCATGCCGGCCAGCGCCGCAGGCATTTTAAAAAAGATGATCGCAACCGCCACCGCGGTCGATGCCCCCGCAATCGCGCACCAGTGCGGCTTCACCTTAAGCCCGGCCAGCAGCCCGAAAAGAACGATGATCGGAAGCCCCGCCACCAGCGTGGAAAGCCACCAGTGACCGAGCGGATCGTAGATCTGAGTCCACTGCATAACCACCTCCTCGATCGTCATCCTGAGCAAGCGTTTTTTGCGCAGCGAAGGATCTGAGCGAGCAGCGCGAAGGGTCGCGTTCCTTGCGACCCGTTAATCGCGCGTTTGGCTCGCTTCCTCATCAGATCGCCCAACCAACACCCCGCGTCCTCAACCCACTTCCCACCCCTTCGGAACATTCACATAAGACCGATCCAACTCTGCAATCGACGCGCACCCCAGCAGCCGCAAAGTCCGCTCCAGATCCGTCCGCAGAATCTCAATCGCCCGGTCCACTCCAGCTTCACCCGCCGCGGCCAAACCATACGCGTACGCCCGGCCGCAAAGCACGGCCCGCGCTCCCATGCAGAGAGCTTTTACAATGTCAGCGCCGCGGCGAATGCCTCCATCCATGAATACTTCGATGCGGCCCTTCACCGCTTCCACCACTTCTGGCAGCGCCCGCAAAGATGCCGGAACTCCATCCAGCTGCCGTCCGCCATGATTCGAGACCGAAATCGCCGCCGCTCCTGCATCAATCGCGTGGCGCGCATCGTCGCCTGTCAGCACACCCTTCACCACAATCGGCCCTCGCCAGATTTCCCGAATCCAGCGGAAATCGGCCCAGGTCGCGGTTGATTCTGCCAATGCCGCATTGATGTCCACGAGCGGCATCGGCCCCTTGCCCGGCACCACCACGTTCGGCAGCAAAGGCACGCCTCCATCCATCAAAAAATCTATAAGCCATCCCGGACGCGAAAGAATTTGCGGGAGGTAAGGTATTTTCTCCAGCGGCCCGCCGCTGATCAGTTCTTTCATCCCATTGCGGTAATCGCGCTCGCGAATCCCTGACACTGGAGTATCAATGGTCACCACCAGCGCCGAGAACCCCGCCACTCGCGCTCTCTCAATGCTGGCCTCCGCCGCGCCGCGCCCGCCCATCAGGTAAAGCTGATAGAAAACCGGTCCGGCGGAAGCTGCCTTCACATCTTCCAACTTATGTCCTGAAATTGTCGAAAGAATATAGCTAGTTCCCGCCCGGCCCGCAGCTCGCGCCGCCGCCACTTCCCCTCCCGGATGCATAACCCGGCCGTATCCGACCGGTGCGAGCAAGAAAGGAAGCGCCAGATCGAGCCCCAGAACCCGAGTGCGCAAATCGCACTTCGCGACTTCGACCGCGTGCCGCGGCCGAAAAGTCACGTCGTTAAATATGCGGCAATTCTCCCGCAGCGTGACCTCGCCCTCGGCCCCGCCATCCAGGTAATCAAATACAGACTTCGGCACTCGCGCCCGCGCGATCGGACGGAAGTCTTCAATGCACACAACCCGCGGTGACGCCACAGCCCGCGCAGCTCTCGTCATCTGCAATCGCAATCTCGCAATGTCTAGGTCTGGAATCTTGCAGCAGGCCGATATCGTACCACCGGCGCGAGAAACAGGGTACCCCGTTCGGCAACCCGTTAAACGCGGAAAAGGGCCTCATCGGCAACTAAAACCTCGGCAGAATCATCTTCATACTAGTGAGGGTACATATGTCGCTGGTCCGGCTTATCCGGAAAAGGAGCCGCGGTTTGGCTTCATGCAGTGCCGCGATCATGTGTGTCGCTGCCCTCGGCATTTTCTGGGGGCGCGTCGCTCCACCAAGTTTCCCGCAGGCGTCAGTTAACCTCAGCACCCACGCAGACCATGATCGTCGGCACTGCTTCGATCATGAAGATTCGCTATGGGCCGCAAACCCGAGCGCCGTGCTGTATGCGCCGTTTCCGGTCATTTCATCTCAGCTAGTCCGCGCCCCTGAATTTCTCCTCGAACTCGTGACGGATGGTTGGCATTACAACCGCCCACCTCCGGTCAGCTAAATCTCCTCATTTCCATCGGCACCACGATTTGCAGCGCTATTTGCTGCAAGTTGAACTTCGTTGCAACCCGATTTTGAGACGTGAGCAATGAATCGTATCGATTTAAAGAACCAGAATTTCCCCGACTCCAGAGGAGGCCTGATGCCAGTGACTGATACAAGAATTAAAACCGTCGCCGCTCCCCCCAATGTTCGCCGGGGCGTGCCTAGCGATTCATCATGGGCGCAGGGAAAATCTGATTCATGGTTCTTTGCCCTCGGTGTCGCGCTCGGCGTTGGAGTCGTCTCATTCTTCGCCACAGAACTCATGCACTATCTCCTGGTGCCGGATTTAGGTCGTAGTCGCGAAAGATTCCTGGCGGAAGGCTTTTCCGCCTTCATCGTGGCCTGCCTCATTGCCAAGTTAGCCCAGATTACCCGTCGGCAACATCAGCTCACCGCGGCCAGAATGCAAGTGATTGCGGAAATGAACCATCACATCCGCAACGCTCTGACCGCAATTTCCCTTTCCGCAGACGTCACCGAAGATCAGCACCTGATTCGCGTCATCTCCGAGGGGATCGACCGCATCGACTGGGCTCTCAAGGAAATCCTGCCTCGCGAAGTCCCCCTGCGGAAAGAAGAGCGCCACAATCTCGGCTATTTCCAACACGGAGGGACGGATCCCCATGACGGACACGAAAATGACTGGCATGAAAGTGAGTGATATGAAAATTCTTTGCGTTGAGCACCATCCCGAGTACATGGGCGCTCTAAAGTACATGCTGGAATCCGCCGGCTATCAGGTAATGCCGGCGACTACCGGCACACAAGCACTGCGCCTGCTCAAGCCTTCAGCCCGTTAGGAACCATGGGCAGTGACCGCAACCGCACGCCCGTCGCATCGAAGATCGCGTTGCCGATAGCCGGGGCCAAACCGACCATCGGGCATTCGCCAGCCCCAGCCGACGGAACATCTTTGCGATCGAGCAGAACGGTTTCGAGCGCAGGTACATCGCTGAACCGCGGTACCCGGTAGCTCGAGAAACGCCCATTCAGTACCCGTCCATTATCGAATTCGATCGCCTCAAAAAGCGCGCCCCCAAGCCCCATAATGTTCGATCCCTCAATCTGATTTCGCAAATTGTCGGGATTGACAATCGCCCCGCATTCGAAAGCCGTAACCACGCGAACCACCCGCACGTCCCCGGATGTTCGATCCACAGCAACCTCGGCGCAGGTTGCCACATTTCCCATCTTCTCGAATCCGCCGCCCATTCCGAACCCGTGTCCAACAGGCTTCGCGTTTCCCCACCCAAATTTCTTCGCCGCCGCCACAAACACATCGTGCAGCCGCTCATTCTTCAGATTCTTCAGCCTGAATTCCAGCGGATCCATGCTCACCAGATGCGCAAGTTCGTCCATAAATGATTCCCGCGCGAAATGATTCGCCGTAGCCGCCAGAGCTCGGTATGATCCTTGCCGCAACGGTGAGTGCGCGGCATGAAATTCGATTCGCTGGTTCTCAACGTCGTAATAAGTGCGAATCCCCGCCGAACCCGAATTGTAGTTATGAAATTCCCAGGCCGCTACCGCACCGTCCCCAGCCATTCCGCCCATGACCTCGATCACCCCCGCGGGACGGAAATAAGCCCAGGTAAATTCCTCTTCGCGAGTCCATGCCAGCTTCACTGGCTGCTTCGCCGCTCGCGCCAGTCGCGCCGCTTCAATCGCCGCTTCGCCCGTGTGCTTGCCTCCGTAACCCGATCCCGTATCGGGCATCAGCACGCGTACCCGCTCTTCAGGAATCCGAAACGCCTCAGCGAGTTCACTGCGCACTCCGAAAGGCCGCTGCGTTCCCGTCCAGACCGTTAAACTATCGCCCTCCCACTGCGCCAGCGCAGCCCGCGGTTCGAGCGGCGCATGCGCGATGTAAGAAACGGTATAAGTCTGCTGCAGCCGATGATCGGCCAATTCCAGAGCCTTCTCCACCGACCCAACTTCATAACGTGATTCGTCCCCCGTGGGGTCATTCCCTGGGGTTGCGGTCCTCTTTAAATATTCAAACAGCTCTTTGTTCGATCGTTGCGGTTCAGACTTCCACTCGGCGTGAACGGCCGCGATTGCACGCGTGGCAATTTCCGCGCTCGCCGCCGCTACTCCAACAAAATTGCCATCGCGAACCACAGTCACGCCAGGAATTTGTTCCGCCTCGCGCGTATCAATCGACGCGAGCGTCGCCCCAAAAGCTGCTGGCCGCAAAATCTTCCCGTGCAGCATCCCGGGCAGTCTCTGGTCAATCGGATACCGATGTTTCCCGGTCACGAAGTCTCGGCCATCGATTTTGCTCACCGACTGCCCTTGCACCTTCCACCGTGTCGCAGGTAAGAGCGCGTCCCCGGGGTCGATAGTCTGCGTAAGTTCCAGGCCCGTGATCAGCGCTCCGTATTCCACCGACCGCTTGCTCTGCGGATCGGTGACCTTGCCGTCAGCTGCGACCAACTGCTGCCGATCGGCTTTCCATTTCGCCGCGGCCAACCCAATCAGCAACTGGCGAGCAGCCGACGCCGCTTTCCTGAGTTGAGGACTCATAGTTGGCGTGGTCCGGCTGCCAAACGTCCCCATATCGAAAGGAGTAAGTTGCGTGTCCCCCATGACGATTTGGATTTTCTCCACGCCGACCAACAACTCCTCGGCAACCGCCTGGCTCAAAGATGTCCGGATGTTCTGCCCGACCTCCACCTTGCCGGTATAAACAGTAACGATCCCGCTTTCGCCGATGTGCAGCCAGCCGCCGATGTCCTGAGGAAGTTCTTCCCCAGCCCGGCGTTTGCCAGAACCAGATTCCTGCGCATGCACACCCTTCAGCGCGCAGATCACCAGGATGCCCGCGCCCAGGAACTTGAAAAACTGCCGCCGGTCAACTTCGAAGCAGTAAGTAGGCCGAGCACTGAGTTCATAGCGTTCCGGCTCCAGCGGAATTTCGAGAACTCGATCATTATTCATTGCCGGCGCTCCCCGAGGATCGCGATTCCTTCAGAACCGTCGCCGCACTCCGCACCGCAGCCACAATCCGTGGATGAGTTCCGCACCGGCAGATGTTGCCTTCCATGAAATGCTGAATCTCAGCCTCCGACGGATTCGGATTCGCGTTCAACAGCGACACCGCTGTCATGATCATGCCCGACGTGCAGTAAGCGCATTGCATTGCCGATTGGTCCAGAAAAGACTGCTGCACCGGATGCAACCGCTCGCCTTTGGCAAGCCCTTCAATCGTCGTGATTTGCCGGTCGCGCACTGTTCCAACCGCCGTAATGCAAGACCGCCGCGGACTTCCGTTGATCAGAACAGTGCAAGCACCGCACTGCCCTTCGCCGCACCCGTACTTGCTTCCCGTAAGATCCAGTTGATCGCGCAACACGCCGAGCAGGCTCGCATCAGCATCAGCATCAACCGCGAGTGCACTTCCATTCACATTGAGTTGCGTAACCTTCGCCATTCGATTCCTCCCGGCCCTCCTCTATTTAGAAACCACCGCCTCGGATTGCGTTGCGACTCTCCCCCCGCGCCGGTACAAAATCCACAGATACGCAATCGGCCCCGAAGCCAGATTCACCAATCCCCATTTCCGCGTAGCAACATCGCTATAGATCATCGCCCACGCGAAAAGCAGTGTCGGAGCCAGCACAATCAGCATCGCCCCCGCGGCACCGCCCCCGACCCGGAAGCTTCGCGCCGCATCTGGATACTTCCGTCTCAGTTCCCAGAACGAAAGCACGGTCTGGATCGACGTCGCCATTCGCGTCCAAGCATAAACCCCAATCAATTGCGGCACCGTAAACACTGCCAGCGCCGCGCAAAAAGCCGTCGACACCAGAATCGACCGAACCGGCGTGCCAAACCGCGCACTCACCTTGGCCAGCGCCGGATGAAAGTATCCATCTTCCGCCATAGCCAGCGGAATGCGCGTCACCGAAAGCACCGTACTATCAAGCAACACGAAAGCACACACCACGGCGGCCACAAAGATCGCCGTCCCCAGCGCGTTCCCTCCAATCAGCCGCGCCGCCGTCACCAGATATCCAGTCTGCCACTCCTGCCAGTTCCCCAAGGCCGCCAGCCCCGCCGCCATCGTCACCACATAAATCGCCACGGCCAGCGGAACCACGATCGCAAGTCCAATCGGAAAATTCCGCGTCGGATTATCCACTTCTTCAATCACCGTGGAAACTTGTTCGTACCCCGCATACGACCAGAGAGCAATCGCCAGTCCCACCCCGAACGCTCCCTGCCATGGTTTGTCCGTCGGGAAAAATGGATGAAAGGGGTTGAAGTGCGCTTGATGAAATCCCAACACCACAAAAACCACCAGCGGAACCGCCATGATCAGCAACAACATCAAAGTGAGTTTCCCCACCAGATGAATGCCGCGAATATTCAGGTAAGCCACCAGCAGCAGAAACGCGAAGGCCACGCCCCAGTGTTCGACGCGCGAATGCATGGGGAACCAGTACTCGAGGTAATCCGCCATGCCCACGCCATAAGAGGCGCTCATCAGAAACGTGCCCGTCCAGTTCCACCATCCGCACTGAAATCCCCAAAAGTCTCCCAGCGCGGCCCGGGTCCATCGGTAGAACCCGCCCTCCACCGGCATCAGCGTGGTCATTTCAGCCGTAGCCAGGGCAATCGGAACGGAGAACAACAGCGGCACAACCAGAAGAAAGGTCAACCCCAGTCCCGGCCCCGAGGTCGAGATCATCGATTCCAATTCAAAAGGTCCGCCCGCGCAATAGGCAAACAGCACCGCCACAAACGGCGCCAATCCAATGCGGCGCAGGTTTTTTGTGGGAGCATAAAACGCCGTCGGGACCGACGGAAGCGAACCAGAATTTGGCGAACCAGCACTCAGCGGATCTGAACCCATTGCTCCTCAACTCCCCAGGGAACGCCGCCTGAGGCATTGAAGATTATGAGAGCACGACGCCCAAGTCAACAGCCAGGGCATCCGAAAAAGCCTTTGCGGAGGGAAGCTTCGTACCGTGGGACGTCGCACCCAAGACATCAAGCCTTCCCGTCGCGCTCGAGCGATCAGTGGATCACGGCCGTTGGTTGATTTCCCGTGGCCCATGCTTGCGCCGGCACGGTCATCGTCGACGGCAAAGCTCCGCCCGTGGATGCTCCAGCCGAGACGTTGACCGCGAAACTGACAGCGCCGGTCGCAGCCGCGATTTGCGCACAAACACTCGCGCAATTCGTGGTCATTCCCAGATAGTATTCTCCGGCAGCAAGACCGGCAGAACCTTGGGTCCAAAGCAGTGTGTGGAAACCCGTCGACGCCGCAAAGCTAGTTCCCGGAGTAGCCCCAATATCCACCAGCAGCGTCCCAGAAGTGTTGTAGATTCCGATGTCATATTCATTCGCGGTACTATCCGCGGTTGTTACTTCGTAGGTTATCTGGGTGGTCGTAACCTGGTAAGGCAAAAGAAAACCCCAAAGCTTGATGGTGTTGTCGGTCGCCGCCTGCGACGTCTCCGTCCTTCCTCCGCCCGTCATAAAAAACGGGAACGCGCTTTGCGTCGCGGAGATCGTGATCGATCCCGGGTTATTAGCAATCTTGATATTCGCGCCCGCCGTGAGTGTACCAAGCACCGGAGCGTCGCCCGTGCTCCCGATCAGGATCTGCCCATCCGTGGGAGCGGCCGTCGAAGTCACGCCTGCCGGACTCGAGAAGTAAGCCATTCCATCCGCTGTGCCCGATATATTGCCGGAAAGAGTAACCGAACCACCCAGCGCCACCGCGCCCCCTCCCGACAATCCCGATCCCGCCAGTACCTTGATCGAAGAATCTGCCAGCATGCTGTTCGTTACCCCAGCTGCTGGAATACTGATGGTGCCAGTCTTGGTGATCGTTCCTCCCGTCAGACCCGCCCCTGTGCTGATGCTGGTGACCGTTCCTCCCGAACTTGGGGAAGCATTGGTGAGCGTCACCGTACCACCCAACGCGACCGTTCCTCCTCCCGACAATCCAGATCCCGCCAGCACCTTGATCGAAGAATCAGCCAGCATGCTGTTCGTTACCCCAGCCGCTGGAATGCTGATCGTGCCAGTCTTGGTGATCGATCCTCCCGTCAATCCCGCGCCAGTGTTGATGCTCGTGACCGTTCCTCCCGAGCTTGGGGAAGCATTGGTGAGCGTCACCGTACCACCCAACGCGACCGTTCCACCCCCCGACAATCCAGATCCCGCCAGCACCTTGATCGAAGAATCAGCCAGCATGCTGTTCGTTACCCCAGCCGCTGGAATACTGATGGTGCCGCTCTTGGTAATCGGTCCACCCGTCAGACCCGCGCCGGTACTGATGCTAGTGACTGTCCCGGCGACCGGGAAGGTCTGCCCCGGCGCAAAAGTAAGAATGCCGTTCTTGGCGATCGATAGCCCAGTCTCACTAACATCTCCACTCACACCGTAGAGCAGGTTCAGGGTTGCTCCGGTGTTCGTGGAATCATTTCCCGTGGGCTCAGCCTGCCACTGAAAGATATAATCGATCGATCTCAACAAAGTCGTGTTGTATGACGCGGCCTCAAGATCCAGGGGATTGGAGTTGAATCCTTGCGTAGTTGTGGCTGCCGCCGTGGGAGGAAAAATTGCCCCCGCCTGCACGGTCAGAGAACCGCGGATGATCGATGTCCCGGATACATCGAGCTTGGCCGCGGGGCTGGTATTGCCGACCCCCACACTGCCGCCCGATTCGAAGATGGCCGAACTTTCGATGTTGCAGGCCGTCGTGAATTTCGCGATCCGGTTGACCGTGGCGGTTCCATCACTGGTGATAGCTGCGCAGGTCGTCGCCGTCCCCAAAGGCAACGCAGCAATGCCCGCACCGCCGGTAACCGCTGGCAACGCGGATCGTGAGGTCGCGGACCCCAGGTGGGCGGCGTCGGCCGCCTGAGCCGTTGATGTCGATACCGAAGAGGGTTGGCTGTCTGCAAGCACGAAAGCCGAAGCCGGCTTACCTCCCAACATATCGGTATCTGCCGCCTTCAACGCGTAAGCCACGCTCAATAACAGAATCCGTGGCTGCTCCGCTTGTCCCTCTGGCCGAACCCCCAACCACCGTGCCTCACCTGCCGAGAAAACCTCCTGCGGCAGGCCCTCGTCATTACTCGCTCCGAGCAGCGCGCTATAGTTCCCGCTTGAGTCCAGTTGTACGGTCTGGCTCTCTTGCCAGAGCGCTGTTTGGTCGCTCTGGTCTGTGTACAACGCGAACGTTACTCCAATCGGGCCGCTGAGCGGCTGCCCTGTCTCATCCCGCACCGCCCCGCGAATGCGAATCAGGCGCGGCACCGTCGCTGTCGAGCCGACCTGGGGCGAACTCTGATCGCCTTGCGCCAACGCCAACGCACCGGACAATAGACACGTCGTAACCGCACATAGCAGGCCGCGACCAACCCTCACAATCACCTCTTCTCAGACAGTTCAGCGCCTACAGGAAGGAACTACTTCTTGTCACATCCTCTTGCAACTCTCCAGGTGGCTTAGCCAAACGAGTTAGGCTTTCCGACTAACAAGCTTTAAACTCCCTAGCCAAAAGGAGAATTGACGCCCGGCCGGAATTCAGCTTAGATGTCGCTCGGGATGCCTCACTGTCTACCCCCGAGAGGCGACATCCCAAATCCTGCTGGCATCATGGGTCAGACACACATGGGTCAGACAATCCAAGGAACCTAAAATATGACGAACAGCAAAACTCTTATCATGACGATGTGCATAGCGGCCCTTTTGCCTCTGGCTGCTGCTCAAAGTGCGACGCCGCCCCGCATAACCAGCGCCGAGGTCAAGAACCACTCCGGGGAGACGGTAACCGTGTGCGGAAAGGTTGTAGACAGCAAGATTTTCCGGTACGGCCTCGCAGGCCACGGCAAGCCGGTAACCTTCTATCTTGACGAGCCCGAACCGCATCCCGTTTTCTCCTTCGTCACATTCGGGTCCGAGTCTGGAACCAACCCCGAAGAGGCGCAAAGTGCATACCAAGGCAAGCGCGTATGCGTAACCGGCAAGATCACCATGGCTGCCGTTCCCTACATCATGGCGGCCGATCGATCGCAGATCAAAATTCAGCCCAACGACAAGCAGTGAAGCTAACTACCAAAGATTGAGTAGCCAGGCAGCTTCGCCACAGATTTCAAAAGATAACGCGGGGGAGAGCGTCGCGTCACCATCCAGCCTTGAGGTGACGCTTCACCTCTTCTCTGCGGTGTTCTTTAAGTCCGCGTCCTTTAAGGGCACCAATGCGGCGCTTTGCTTCTTGGCATTGATCGTTCCGGACAGTTCTTGCAACACCGCTTCCCGCAATTTTATGTATCCGATAGCCCCGCTCATGAAGTGGCCATTGACAAAAAAGCTCGGCGTCCCCAGCAGTCCGAGCCGCTGGCCTTCCTGGGCATCTTTCTTCACTGTGGCAATCTGTTCCCCGGAATCGAGGCACTGATCAAAGCGGGCGCCATCGAGCTTCAAGTCGCGAGCCTCCTGTTTGAGATCTGGAATTTGAAGTTTCTTGTTTTGAAACAGGGCGTCATGAAACTGCCAGAACTCACCCTGTTCGCCCGCACAGCGTGCGGCTTCGGCGGCACGCGCAGCGAGTGGGTGCATGGGAAGAGGAAAGTCTTTGTAAACCACTGACACTTGATCGCCAAATTGTTCCCGGATCCGGTTGAGATCCCCACTCACTTTCTGGCAGTAAGGGCACTCATAGTCCGCGAATTCGACGATCTGCACTGGAGCCTTCTCAGAACCCAGCCTCGGCGCATTGGCAACCTCGACGTGAGCGCTCGGCTGGCTCAACTCAACAACGACGCCGTATTCGCCCCTCAGTTCAGCGATGTAGGCGTCCCGCGCTTTTTTCATACGCAGCTGGTGCACGGTATTGATGATGTTGCTGCGCGCCTCCTCATAAGATTCGTCGGTTTGCACACCCTCGTAATAGAAGCGGAGCTGATCTTCCGTCGGTTCTTGCACATTAATGGAAATATGACGCTTGAACAGTTCATCAAGGCTTACCGATTCCTTCTTCGCCTGCATTTCCAATAGCTGATCGTCAATGTATTGTTCGAGCGCATCCCGCTCGGCAACGTAGTATTTGTATTGGGCCTGCAGCAGCTTGGCCGCTTCCTTCTCCTCGAGTTCGCTTGCAGTTACCTTACGGCCGGCAATCTCAGCTACCACGCCGGAGTTATCTTGGCCAACAAGAGGAACGGAAAAAGCTGCAAGAGCGAGAGATGTTCCCAGTACAAGTGCGATAAAGGCCTGCTTCGTAAGCATAGAAATTCCTCTTTTCAGGACTCGAACTTTAGAGTTTTTGAACTTTCTCTGTTTTAGGGGAGGAAGGTAAGTCTAGAGACCGGACGCCGGCTGTTAGCCGGCGTCCGGAATGTTTCGATCCGGCATGGCCGAAGAATCTCCCCGACGGAGCCACTCCAGTCCTGCCAGATCGCTCTTCATGTCGGAAGACTAAAAGTCGGCGTCTTCCGGCGTGCAGGAGCAAGTGCCCTTGCCGCTGCCCAGCGTGATCGCGAAAGAACACAGTTCCTCAAGGTCCGTGTTCTCAGTCGATGACAGGTTCGAGTCGGCTAGCGCGGTTTCGGTAACGGCGTAGGTCTGGGGTCCATCCCCAACCCTCGTGTTCTGGATGTGCGTCGCCCATCCCCGAAGTCCGGGTGCTAGCGTGTTGTGAGTCGGGTCACCAGGGTTGGTCGAAGACGAAACCACCTTGATGACGCCACGGGTGTTCGACTTGCCAGTCAGGCTGTTGCCCAGGAGTTCGCTATTGACCCACTCCGAAGTCAGCCCATCCGGTGTTACTTCGCAGCTACAGCACTCTTGAAACTCCTGGCTGTCATCGAACATGTAGATGGACGCCCACAGATTTCCGTTGGGCACTCCCTCTGTCGATGTAGTTGACTTGTCACCATCGTTGATGAGACGCAAAACTGCACCCGGCGCCCCAGCCGTACGCGCGTTGGAATAGTAGGTGACAAAATAGACGCTGTTGTCCCCTTGTGCCAAGGCATTTCCTGAAGCGATCCCCAGCATCAAAGAGATAGCCAGCACCGAAAACAGCAAAGATCCAGCTCTCTTCATTTTGTAAGTCCTCCGTAACTTCCTTTTTTGGCGCGGCGGCTGGGGGGAGATCAGCTATTAACGCGCTTGCGGAACTCTAACCGTTGTTCAGTTCTTTACAACTACCCACGTGGCTTAGTCGGAAACACTAGGTCTCGGAGCTACTGCTTATGGCGTAGTTACTCACCCCGGACCATAAAGCCAAACATCTTGCTAACGACGACTCTGCAGTTCAAGATTTCGAGATCTAAGTAACAACTTTTTGCTTCAGCCATCGTGCATTGATTGATCATCATTGCGGCTCTTGCGCTGGCTGGCGTAGCTGCCGAGCTCTGTCCTTCATCATCTGCTCAAGGACATCCGGAGCTAATGGTTCGCTGGGCGGCGCCAGGCTTCCGCTATCCGCTGGCCGCTGCGCAACCTGTGCAGCGGGATCCTCCTTCGGAGGTGTCCAAAACCCCGTGCTGCTCGGTGGTGTCCAAAGCAGAGGATCAGGCACCGTCTTTGCTTGATCGTCACTATCACTCTTCTGCTGGCTTGCCGGAGGTGAGATATCTGCCGTCTCCCCGGCCTTCGCCAAAACCACACGCGTCAATTTATCCGGGCTGTCGGTCGATCCGACGATCACATAGTTGAAACCGGATCCGTTCAGCACATTCGCCAGCACTTGCCGAATGGTCCCCGGTCCCTCACGCAAGTAAATCGGATTTGCCGCGCTACCTGCGGGAAAATCGATCACTGCCCCCGTGCGGGCACTAATAGCACGCAAGACCTCGGCAAGACTTGCGTTCGTTGCTTCAACCGTCAGTTTGCCGTTGGTGTAGGTGACGACGGGCTTATTTGCAAACGGCGGCACCACCGTTTCATTGCCGTCAGCGGAACTTTTCCGCATGTTGTCGTGCATGCTGTCGGGTACACTCCCGCAGATTCCACCGATCACCTGTACGCGGCATCCACCGCCGGGCTGCTGACTATGGCCGGCAGCAACTAACCAGCAAGCCAGGATAGGCACGATGCCGACTAATCGATATTGCCGATATTTAGTCAACTCGTTCTCGATGCTCTGTTACGTTCCAAGCTCGATCTGGAGTGAGAGCGCGCACGTACGGAGCCTAAGCACCCGTTTCGTTTGCTGCAATACTGCCCATGTGCTAGTCATTCTGGCTAGTTCTCAGGTCTTCGCGAGACTGGAAGCTCATCGATATCCATGCTCAACGCCCGTCCAGATTCGTCCTGCACGAGCCAATTCAACGCGCGCCTATCCAAGACGATTTAGTTCGTTTGTGTTAGTTCTTTGATACGAAGGGGCTGATTTTCCACGCTCTTAGCCGAATTTTTCGCAGAAATGCGTGATCAATGCCTTGACAATAAGGGCCTTCAATGGGAAGCTTACATCGCCCTCTCTTGTTGGCGGCCTTTTGCGCGTTCCTCCCTCTGCCGTTAACAACGTGATCCGTCTCTTGTGACCGAACCTCGGGTGAGGTGTTTGCGTAGTCGCGTCGCTGCGAACCAATCCACGCAATGGCCAGTGACCAGCGACTTCGACGTCGCCTAAACAGCGAATGCGGTATAGGAAGAATCCGCCTTGTGGCTGCGTCTCAACGCCCTGGCGGGAGTTCCTCGAGATCGCTATTGAAGGAGTAAGCCGTGACGATGGGGGTATCGGAGCCTGGGTTCCTGGTGTTGGACTCCAAGTTGAATCCCGTAGCTTGCAATCAGCAAGTGATCAAAATCCTAGCCTTCCCCAACCTGGTCGACCAGGTCAAGCGTATGAGTGTGTTTCTTTCCGATAAAATCCGCATCAGTCTGGTCGATCGCCAGTCGAAAGATTCGCTGGAATTTGTCAAGGAATTCAGGTCCGGCAAACGTCGCTACAACTGTCGCATTTTCCAACTCGACTCTCCCGAAAAGGGGGCCCTGTTGGTTCTCGTGCTCGAGCGGTTTGCGTCCAGAACGGCTTCTTTATCGCAGCTCTCCGAGGAGTTTGATCTAACCGTCCGCGAACAAGAGACTGTCCAACTCTTGCTCCAGGGCCTCACCAGCAAGGAGATCGCGGCACGAATGAACATCAGCCCCAACACAGTAAAGGCATTCCTTCGTCTGGTAATGGTCAAGATGGGTGTTTCCACCCGTTCAGGAATCGTGGGCCGAATCGTCGGGCCCGTCTAGCCCGGTTACCTCCAACCTCCTTACTCGAACCCCAAGAAGTTAGTCGTGGTGAACTAGTCCATTTGTGGACTTTACTTAAGATTGCCCTCACGTAAGATCGCTGCTCGCTATGCGATCACAAGAAGTAGAGCGCAGGAGAGACCCTCGCTTTCCCCAGATTCTGGAGATCGAGGTTAACCCTGTCCCACCGTTCGATTCTGCTGAAGGCCCGGAAAAACCAATCCTGGGGCGAGCTCAGAACATGAGTCGAGGTGGCCTCTGCTTCTTGAGTCAACGGCCAGTTTCGCCGTCCTCGCTCTTGCGCTGCGAGATGCGCGCCGCCGATGTCCCGGTGCCGATCCCCACGCTGTTGCTTGTCCGTTGGACGAAGAAGCCGAACTTGCGAGGTAAGAACTATTTGTCCGGGCTGCAATTTCTGCTTTAGGCGGCTCGGTTAATCCGTATGTACTAACCAGGCTGGCTAGTCTTTCAGGCTAGTTTGATTTTCCTACTGCCTTCAGCCTAGCCGGGAAAGAGAGTTGAAAACCCGTAGGTAGACGTTAGAGTTCTACGTTCACTGTGCGCAGCCATCCGCTCCTCCTCCGGATCGGCCCAATTCATCAGGCGGTGAAGTATGCACCTCGCAAGCAGAGGAGGAACCGGCTACACCCACACAACGGTTCTCGCTCTCGCCTTGCTGCTTTCACTCACCATCACCGAGTCCGGCTGTGGCGGCAGCTCATCACGAGCAGCGGCGCCTTCATCCTCCACAAAGTCTCTAACTGCAATCCTGATTTCTCCCGCCACTCCGTCCGTTGCGCGGGGTCAACGCCGGCAGCTTACTGCTACAGGAGTGTCCAGTGACGGCAGCCAGCAGGACATAACGAAAACAGTTACTTGGGCCAGCGCCCAGCCTTCCGTCGCGAGTATCAACCAGTCAGGCCTGGCATCGGGCAAGCAAGTCGGAAGCGCTAAGCTTACGGCAACCTCAGGCTCAGTTATCGCTACGGTCACCCTCACCGTCGGGGCAGCCGCTTTAGTGTCGATCGCCCTCACTCCGGAGAGTCCGTCGGTTCCGAAAGGTGAAACTCAACAGCTCAACGCGGTTGGTACCTTCAGCGACGGGAGCCAGAAAACTATCACCGACTCGGCCACCTGGACTGTTTTCCCAACCGAAGTTGCCAGCATAAGCTCCACCGGATTAGTCAAAGGTCAAACTGTAGGTTCCGGCAAGGTCTTCGCTGAGTTAGATTCCGTCCGCGCAAGCGGTCCGCTGACCGTCTCCTCGGCCGTCTTAGTCTCAATCCGCGTAAGTCCGCAGAGTCCCTCGATTCCGAAAGGCGAAACTCAACAGTTCACTGCGATGGCTAACTTCAGTGACGGCACCCAGAAAGCCATCACCGATTCGGCGACTTGGTCGGTCGCCCCAACCGGAATCGCCACAGTAAGCTCCACCGGATTAGTCACCGCTAAGGCGGAGGGTTCTGCCACGGTCACCGCCGCCTCAGCCTCTGTGCACGCAAGCGATTCGCTGACCGTCTCGTCACCCATCCTCGTATCGATTGCGGTGGTGCCCGCGAGTTCATCCATCATGCTGGGAACCACTAAGCAACTAACTGCGACCGGTACCTTCGACGACGGTAGCACTCAGGATCTTACACACTCAGCGACATGGTCTTCCGTGAATTCTTCCATGGTAAGTATTGGTCCTGCGGGACTCGCGACCGCAAACTCTGTCGGCTCCGCCAGCATCTCCGCCGCTTTCGGCGATCGGACTGGGTCGGGGACCCTCACGGTCGAGCCGCAGATGCTCGTCACCTACTTCAACCAGGCCAACAATCCCGCCACAATGGATGGAACGGTATATGTCACCAATGTCGGAATGACCCACAGCTCGCTCTGTGCAATGGTCTATGTCTTTGACACCCAGCAAGAAATGACGGAGTGCTGCGCCTGCTCGACCTCGATAGATGATCTTCGGACCTTGTCGATAAACAATGATCTTACGAGTCAGCCGGCCACCGGCGCTGTATCAGCAACGGGAGTCATCGAGATCGTATCAGCCGGTCCTAGCAGCCAGGCCTGCAATGCCAGTAGTTCCACTCCGGGGGGAGAACTCCGGGCTTGGTCAACCCACATACAGGTTTTAGACACAACTAGGTTTGCTCTGACAGAGGCCCCGTTTGAGGTCGTGCCGCTGACTCCAACCCACGCCTCACAGCTCCAAAGCCAATGCGGGTTTCTGATGGAGGAAACTCAAGGTATCTGCACTTGTGGCAGCACCGGCGATTAAATGATTGCTGATTCGCGCTCTGACTCGGACGTTCCCAAAGCTGGCATTGCAGCTTCAGCAATTCATTTGTGCTGTTTATCAACTACGGGATTAGTTCCTTCGGGGCGGTGCCAGGGCCGTTCAATGATGTTATAAGGCGTGAACACAGACACAAGCGATTTGAGGTGGCGAGATGTCAACGGATCAGACTCCCTTGAAAGATGCGGAGGAGGCGTGGATCGCGAAATACAGATCCGCGCTGAAAGACATTCCTGTTCAGCAATCACGTTCCACAAGATTCAATGAAGCTCTGCACCGAGCCCACAGCATCATCGTGTCGCGCGTTGCCGGAATCTTAGCTGGCCCGCTGGATCCGAGCCACCGCAAGACATCCAAGAGATCATTGAAAAGTCCGGTTCAATCCTCAAAACTGGCAACCGTCTCGCAACCACAAACAACTCTTAGCGGGAACCTGGCGGAATCGAACGCCAAGGTAGCTTGACTGCGGCCCAGGTCGGCCGCGTTGCGCCGAGGTAGAGGCTCAGGGTCTCGGACAAACAATCATGCCGACAATCCCTGAGCGCGTCGAAGCGCCCATCTTGACCATCACCAGCCGAATAAATGCCTTCACTGTGTTAGGGCTGATATTCATGCGCTGAGCAATTTCTTTGCTGGTGAACCCCTCGCGCAGGAACTGCACGGTTTCCTGCTCGCGAGCGGTCAGGCCAAAGCGTTCTGAAATTTCCGCAATCGTAGTCGACTCGTGGCTTTTCCTCTCGATCATCACGATCGTCAATTTTCCGGACGGATCTGAACCATTGTTATGATTGTGATGGTTGTTATGATTCTCCGGGAGGTCGAGCGCAAAAGAGCGGCAAAGGTACGTCCTTCTCGCAGATTGCACCTTGCCCGCGAGTCCCGACCGTGATAGCCCTTCGCCCAGACTTAAGCGTACTTTCTTCGCCAGCCACATGCCTAAATTGTGAATGTTTCGTGGGTGCTCTGGGAATGTAAGTATCTGAAGCACCTCGCGATTGGAACCGACAACTTTCGCCGACGTATCCACCACAATCAGACCCGGCCGGGCCGGCGCACTATGCGATAAGTTTCCCATTTTCATAACGGTCAACAGCCAGCTGGGCTCCGCACTTCGACCGGGCGAGCAGCCCGATTCGCATTTGCTTCCGCTCACATGTCCCGGTTACGAATCGCCAGATGCTAGTGCGTTCAGTCTTGTGTCAGCAAGGGGCAACACAGGTCATTTCGGGGCATTACGGGGCATCGCGGTGCAAAAGACCGCCGCATCCGCTTCATGCACGTGTGTTTGACTCAGGGACGACATCGAAGTGAGCCCGCTAACCAAATGAGTTAAGCGCCCATCCGGCGGGACGCGCCATCTTCCAGAGCCCGCCATCAGGCCAGTACAGGTGCCGTCCCTTCTTCTCGGGACTGCCAAACTCACGGGACGTATGTCAGTTTGTCATGCCTCGCGTACGGCTAGGGAAGTTTCCCGCCCAGGTACAAGATTCACTGTATAGGAGCGCAGGCCCTCCTTGATTAGATTCCAGATAACAAACGCCCCATCGAGCAGGTGCGGGTTCCTAAAGGGGGGACGCCAGCACCTGCTTTTCCTTTCCCCGGTTGCTACCTCGGGCTGTGTACAGCACGCGGAATCTCCAAATACAGATTGAAAGGGATTCGGTCGCTCCCTGTTTGCGGCTAGAGTTCTCGTTAGCACAGTCAGTTGGAAGGAGGGGATCATGCTTTACTGGACGCTAATGTTTCTGGTGTTGGCAGTTGTGGCCGGAGTATTGGGCTTTACCGGCATCGCGATTGCGGCTGCGGGTGTCGCCAAGCTGCTATTTTTCATTTTCTTGGTGTTCTTTGTGATTTCACTCGCCAGCCATCTCTCGAGCCGAGGCAGCGGCATCTAAGCTGCCCGCTTTCCGTACAAGAGAGCGGAAGAATCTTCGCAGTTCGAGCGGAGCCGTACCTTGATGTCGGCCAGAAGCCGGCCGTCGTCAATGGACGAAGGAGCAGGAGCAGGAGGAAAAGCAGTTAAGCCAAAGCTAACGCAGATCATGAAGGAGATAAAACCATGAAACTCGCCAGACTAGTCAGGATGTTCGTTTTGATTTCCCTTCTCGGAGGTAGCGGGCTGATCTACGCACAAGACCAGCAAAATGATGCCAAGCCTCCGCAAGAAGAAGCTCGACCCGAAGCGACCAAGCCGCCACACGATGAAGCCGCACCTCCGCGCCAACAAGAGGATGCGAAGCCTCCAAAACAAGACGAAGTTAAGCCTCCCCGGGACGAAAGCAAGCCGGCAAATCAGGAAGACGCCAAACCGTCCAAGCAAGCGGAGTCTAAGCAAGCGGAGAAGGCGCAGGGCGCGGACAACCAACACGGCCGCATTCCCGACGACAAGTTCCGCGCCCACTTCGGGCGTCAGCACACGCTTGTGATCAATCGGCCAACTGTTGTCAATGGCCAACCGCGCTTCCAGTACTCGGGTTACTGGTTCGCCATCGTTGACCCCTGGCCGGTTGGTTGGGCGTACACAGACCAGTGCTATATCGACTACATAGATGGCGAATATTTCTTGTTTGATCTGCTTCACCCGGGTGTTCAGGTCGCGATTACCGTCGTGATGTGACCACCGCTGCGCATTGACGTGAACGAGAAGCCCTCCGTATTCTGCGGAACAAATCCTTCGCCGATCGGGGGGCATTTCTTCGCTTATCGGATCGCAGGATTGACAGCCTGATCCATCGCAATCAGTGGCGTAGGAATCCGTCCCAACCTTTCGAGTCCTCCGCAGCAACTAACTCTGCATGCAACAAATTTCGGAAGCGCAGGGAAGGCCCGCGCTTTCTAAGGAGAGATCTTTTATGGCAGATGATATGGAGAAGAAGAACCAGCAAAGCGGTCAACCCGGGCAAAACCAGCAAAGCGGTCAGCACGGTCAACAGGGTGGCCAGTCGGGTCAGGGCCAACAGAGCGGCCAGTACCAGCCGAAGAAGGGCGGCCAGACCCAGGACGAGAACGACGAAGACCAGAACCGTGACCGGCAGCGCCGCGCTTCGTAAGTCCGGCGTTTTTCTTTCAATTAAAGAGACCAGTCACTACTGATGCTCTGGAAGTCCCGGCCCCGCGGGGCCGGGACTTCATTCTTAATTGCGGATCAGCATCGCAGGCTCAACGCGACGCCTTTCCCATCGAATTTTTTCGAGGAAGGCCCAAATGACAGCACAGAAACGTAAAGTAACTCGAGAACCTCTTCTAAATACCGTCGCCCGCAAACTGGGGCATGCGGCCGGCACGCTCACCAAAGCAACCCATGAGATAACCGAAAAAGTGGCGGCGCTTCCTGAAACGGTGAGTACAAGAGTGCGCGGGGTTGCGACTACCGCCGCGCCTTCGGAGCGCTCGCGAACTCGTGCCGCCCGGCCATCTAGGAAAAGTGGGGTCGCGGTAAACAAAAACCGCAAGTCGCCGAAGGGCAAATCGTTTCGACGCAGACCGGCCGCGTAGAACTAGCACTTCTTGATATCAGTTATTCATGGGACGGGTCGGCTCTCCTAGAGACCCTACAATCTTCCCGCTCAAACAAGTAGGGAACCTATTGCTGGACAACCGGGACTGCACAGTATTGCCACCTTGTGATCGCCGTCCTACAGTGGGGGAGAGTTCAGAAAAAAGCGCAGAAAGTTGAGTTCTCTCCCATGGCATACAAGATTGCAGGCCACCGCATAGAAGCACGCCACTCACCGACCGCAGAAGATCTCAGACGTGCATTCGAGACGGCCGTGTGCGAGATCCATCAGTCTGATCTCTCCGCCACGAAGACGCTTGGATATAGGACTCCCATCGTAACCAGGGCGAGACTCTTGGGAATCTCCCAAGCCAGTGCAGAGAAGCGGGCATTGTACACCGCGGCTCGAGCTCTGGCCCAGTTATGGAAGCTTTGAGCCGACATCATGCCGGAGACTGAAACAGTCAGAGTGGGAACTGAGCGGCGCGATGGCTATATAGTGAGGCCTAACTCACGTTGCGCCGCAAGCGAACATCTTCCTCATCTTCTTTCTTAGCTTCGGCATCGACCGCGTGTTGTTCTTGCGCTTGATAAGCGCCAACGGCCGCCTGTTTCCTTGCTTGGCGCTTCGTTAACTCAGAGTACTGGGCTTCGGCCCTGGATCAGGCGGATTAAAACCGCAATCACCGCTAAAACCAGCAGAATATGAATGTATCCACCCAGCGTGTACGAGCTGACCATACCCAACAACCAGAGAATCAAGAGCAACACGGCGATGGTCCAGAGCATAGCCATTTCCTTTCCTGGAAGCAGTGTACGTGCTAATCAACTGCTCTGGAGTTTATGTACACCGCAACGCTGACGGTATCCAGTAAAGCCTCTAGCGAAGACTCAATGTAGCTTTACTCGCGGGGGATTTCATCATGAGCCGGTGGCCGTCGTTCAATAGATGTGAACGATCCCATTCCGCACCGCATAGAGAGTAAGAGCCGCGACCGAATGTAGATCGAGCTTGCGCATCAGGTTGGTCCGGTGAGTTTCTGCGGTCTTAACGCTGAGACTGAGAGCCGTGGCAATTTCTTTGGTGGTTTTTCCTTCGGCCACGAGCTGAATCACTTCGCGTTCCCGCGGCGTCAAAACACATTGTCGGGAACCGTCGCCCTTTTCGTCAGGACGCAGGTAACCCTCGAGCATCATCTGCGCCACGCTTGAAGTGAAGAATGTTCGCCGGCGCTGCAGAGCCTCCACGGCGGCCAGCAAGTCGCGCCCCGCGTCTGACTTCAGCATGAAGCCGCTCGCTCCGATGGCGAGTACTTCCCGCACCATCTGTTCTGAATCGTGGACGGTCAGGATCAGAATGCGAGCTTCTGGGTTCGCTGCCAGGATTTGTCGGGACGCATCCAGACCGTTCAGGTTTGGCATGCCGATATCGAGAAGGAGAACGTCCGGGTTCAACCTCCCGGCAAACTCAACCGCTTCACGACCATCGCTGGCCTCAGCACAGACCTCCCACCCGGGATGGCTCTCGAGCAGGGAGCGAATGCCTTTCCTCGCTACCTCGTGATCGTCCGCGATAAGGATTCGAAGCGCGCTCAAGCTTCACCCCCCAGTCCAAACGGTGATCTCCGCGGCGAGTCCTGACTGCAATCGGCCCCGGCGTGAGAATAGTTGCACTTACGGCCGGTCCTGTTTGCAGGGAATAGTTTGTAAGGAACAGCACAAGCTGGCGCCGTGAGCTCCGCAAGTGCGCTGAATATTCGGCGACATCCACCAAGGAGCACGGAGATTGCCAAA
Source organism: uncultured Acidobacteriaceae bacterium (assembly GCA_963809605.1). GTDB lineage: Bacteria > Acidobacteriota > Terriglobia > Terriglobales > Acidobacteriaceae > Sulfotelmatobacter. The sequence continues at coordinate 214,552 of CAWEKM010000003.1, forward strand.
TTCGCAATCCCTTGAATTGCAGTGCCTTAGGCCAATAATCCAGAGAGAAGTGCGGTGTAAGTTATTCCCAATGGTGATCGAAACTATCCCGCTCAGGCGACAGTAGTCTCTTGCGTGCCGCGGATTTGCGGCATTTGGATCTGGATGATGTTGTTCTTGATGGCGTAGACCACCAGATCGCGGATGGAGTGCAGACTGAGCTTCCGCATAATGTTGCTGCGATGAGTTTCCACCGTCTTAGTGCTCAGGTTCAGCAGCACCGCCACTTCCTTGGAACTCTTCCCTTCAGCGAGAAGCTGGGTGACTTCACGTTCGCGCGCGGTCAATGTCGGCAGATCCGGCGGCGCATTTCGGGATATGGCGTTTCCCTTCTCCAGGAAGCCCGCCAAGACCAGGTCGTTTACTCGCGGGGTAAAAAACATTCTCTTACTCTGCAAGGCTTCCACCGCGGCCACGAGATCGCGAGCCGCGTCCGATTTAAGCACGAAACCGCGTGCCCCCGCGTCGAGTGCCTCGCGAATCACCTGATCGGAATCGGTGATGGTTAGCACGATGACTTTGAATTGAGGGTCGTGCTGCAACAACTGGCGGGTTGTATCTAGGCCATTCAGGAAGGGCATGCCTATGTCGACGATCACCACGTCCGGCTTCAATTGCTTGGCCATCTCGACCGCCTCGCGTCCGTCGGATGCCTCTCCGCAAACTTCCCAGCCTTCGTGCTTCTGGAGCAGCGAGCATAAGCCCCGGCGCACAATTTCATGATCGTCGGCCAACAAGATACGAACTTTCATGGCATCCTCCAGGTATAACCTCAGAGATAGACCGATTCTGATCCTCAGATAGCGCAGAATTCAGCACGCTGCGTGCGGGATCTGCGCCAGTGCCGTAAAAACCCGATGCTGACTCACCGCCTCTACCGCCTCCAGGAGATCGCGGGCGGCATTTGACTTCACCACATACCCTCTTGCTCCCGCATCCAGGGCCTCGCGCATCATCTGCGGAGAATCATGTTGCGTAACAAACAAAACCTCGAGACCGCCGCCGATTTGCTTCTTTTGAATTAACCGGCACGCTTCCAGGCCATTCATTCGAGGCATGGTGACGTCGAGCACCACAATATCGGGCCGCAAAGCTTCGACCTTATCGAGCGCCTCAATTCCATCCGAAGCTTCTCCCACAACTTCCCAACCGGACCGCCCCTCCAGTAGAGTCCGCAAGCCCTGTCTCACGATCGGATGATCATCCACCAACAGGATTCGGACTGCCATAAAGTTTCCGGTTCTCTCGAGGCAGCCTGGAAAAACTTAATCGCTTCACGGCTGCTCTATTTTTAAATTTGCCACGTCCTTGCAGGACTAATCCATCGCCACACGGCGGAAAAGCAGCTCCTGGGTGAAGCAGCTTTGAAAGTACCATGTTACTACTACGCTTCGAATACAGCGAATCCTGTACCCCGGGTCGGACCAGAGATTCTAGGCGGCCCCGGGATTCAGTGATGGGAAATAGGTTCCAGCATGCAGCAGCACCTCGACGGCCTCGACAATTGAGCCAACATCTGATTTCGCACAGGCGCCACGGATGCCCGCCTTGCGGGCCTCCTCCGCCAGTTGCCTGGATAGATGAATCGTGATCATCAGAATGGGAATTTCGGGAAACAGCCTGATGACCTGCCGCGCTACATCAAGTCCGTTTAGATCCGGCATTTGGAAATCCAGCAAAATCATGTCGGGCGGATTCTTCTCTACGCGTTGCAGCGCTTCTTTACCGGTCCGCGCTTCGTCGCAGACTTGCCACGCGCTTTGCTGCTCAAGAAGAGCTCGAAGATAGTGCCGGACTGCCGGGTTATCGTCTACCACCAAAATCCGAACCAAGCAGCCACCGTCCTCTCCTCCAGGCCCAAGAAAACCAGGATGCAGATCCCAGATCGGCCTAGCCCAACAAATCCTGCGACGAACTCTGTGGCCTCACGGCACTGGTGCGGTGGGTTCAACCCCCAACCGGTCCTTCAATGTCCCTTGCTGTGACCTTCCGCTTTGTGCTTCTTGAGCACGGTTCGCGCAGCCACTTCCTTGGCCCGGTCACCGTAACGCCCGGACCGTTGCGCACTGTCCTTAATGTGCTCGTATTCCCGCTGTTCCTTTGCGCTCACGCCGCGAAGATGTTTTCTTCCTGGCAATCAGTTCCTCCCACTCACAAGATTTCCTGTCTTTTGAGTCTCGCCATCGTTCTTGTCGAAACACTGAGATTCAATAAACGGATTGGCTGCTGGTCGCCGCAGAAGTTTCCGCTTCGGAAACAACAAGTCGCGCATCTTCATCTTCGCCTTGTGCAATTGCGATTTTGAATTGCCGACCGAGCAATCGAGCATTTGGGCAATCTCATTGTGCTGGTAGCCTTCAACCTCGTGCAGAACGAAAATCTTCCGGCAGCCGTCGGGGAGTTCGCGCATGGCCCGGCGCAATGCAATACGATCGATCGCACCAGAGAGGTGCGGGTCTCCTTTTCCGACGTCGCGCCGGAGAGACGGCGACTCTGGCGACATCGGCTCGTCAAGCGATAGTACGGGCGGGGCTTTACGGCGCCGCAGCTTCATCAGAACCGTGTTCACGGCAACCCTATAAAGCCAGGTAGAAAAGGCCGAGTCGCCTCGGAACGAGCCCACGCTGCGAAACACCTGCAGGAAAGCTTCCTGCGTCAGGTCCTCCGCCTCGGCTAGATCCTTTGTCATCAACAGACAAACGGAATACACCCGTTTCTTGTGAAGCTGAAAGAGCCTGGCAAAGGCATTTTCATCGCCGCTCTGCGCGCGCTGAACCAGGCTGTGTTCGGATTCTTCGTGGGCTTCCTGCCTGCCCGGAACCAGATTTGCTTCTGTCGCGGAAATTACGCAAGTCGCCACTGTGGTCTCCTCCGATCAAACTAAAGTGCTGGTTAAATTGCTCTCGATGATTCCGAAAGCTTTCCACTTCCACTGAGAGAGTACCGACACTGTGCTTCGCGGCCCATCAGGCTGCTCCTGTAATTAATTGCCAGACTTGCTGTACCCGTTTGTTCCGGCTCCACGGTTGTTTTATTCGGCGGCGGCGAGGCGCAAGATTTTGTTCGTGAATTAGGCCAGATCGGAAAACCCGGGCGACTTCACAGCCGCCCGGCCACGAGCAATACGAGTAAAACGATGACCACCAGGCCCAGCCCTCCGCTGGGGTAATAGCCCCACGATCTGCTGTACGGCCAGGTCGGTAGAGCACCAAGCAACAGCAGCACCAGCACGATCAGTAGAATTGTCGACATGAAAGCCTCCACTTTGCTTGTTATCTTCCGTGCTTGAAAATCCGAGGCCCGGGCTGCAGAACGGACCAGGCCTCACAAAGAAACTATCCAGGATCTTCGCTTCACCGGCTGGCGGTGACCGGAGTCCCGGGCGCCGGTTTCAGCTCGCCGTGTTCCCTGGCTTGGCCAGAATACCGGCGGATGGCAGACAGAAACGTTTCGCTTGCCTCCCGAGGCCGGATTTTTCCATTCAGGATGTCGGCAAAGGGCACGTATCTCCCGTAGAGAAGTCGAGTTTCATCTTTGTCCTGCGTGACGACGGACCCGTTCAAGTCAATTCCAGCAAAAATGCCGCGGGCTCGCGAGTAAGTCAGTACTTCAGCCCTCATTTTCCAGTCTGTATCGGCGCCGGCATCGCGTCCCACGGGGCCTGCGGCCGCTGAAGCATCTGCGCCCAGTTTGAAGTGGCTCGATATCAGATGTTGCATTCCATCGTCATTGGTCACGATCATCACCAGGTCGACAGCCTGACCGCCCAGCTGCAATCCCCAGCTTCCACCTGTGATGGTGATCGGCGCAGGAGCGCTCCAGACTCCGCGTTCGGTCCGGCACGTGGCGACACCTTTGCCGTGACTGCCACCGAAACCAACCGCAATCTTCACCATGGAGGGAATGACTGCCACGCACTTGGCATCGTTCATCACTTTATCTGGAATGGCTTTGTCTGGAGTCGCCATGATTTCGTTTAGAACCTGAGCGGATGCATCGAGACGTTTGTCGATGTCCGACTGATCTTTGTTGTCATCCGCCGAAAACGCAACGCCGGAGGAGAGTAGGAGTAGAAGCCCGGCGCCGAGCGTCAGGAAATATCTTGGCAATGCGGAACTAATTCTTGTCATAAGAGGGACCTCTTCCTTGCTCGAAATGAGCAACGGTTCGAATGTCGTGCGGCCTCAACCCTAACCTTTCAGTTGGTCTTGTTCCATCCGGTCTTCGCTGTACAGCGAACCAGAATGCGCAGGAGAACCACGGGAATCTTTCAGCGGACTACAGACTTGTGGGGCGAGTGACCGGCGGCGAGTACAGTTTCTTCGGTAGGGATCGCCGAAATCGAAGGCGGGTCGCATCAACTGGACATTCACCGGCTCAGGACGCCATAACTGCACTCGGCTCACGCAAGACTAAACGAAGGGGAATGGTGAGCTCGACGAGCGTTCCGGGGTGGGCATTCGTCAACCGCAGCTCTCCGCCAAATTCCCTGGCGCGCTGTTTCATGCCTCCGATGCCTACTCCAACGCTGTCCGGTTGCAGTTCGGTAATTCTCTTGTCGACTCCCTTGCCATCGTCCCGGACGGCCACCACAATGTTTTCTTCTTTTTGAGCCAGGGTAATCCACACCTTGTTTGCTTCGGAATGCCGGAAGACATTAGTTAGCGCTTCCTGAACGATTCTGAAAACAGCGGTTTCTACTTCCGCAGAAAGCCGCGGAAAATCGTGGGGCTCGACCTCGAGAGATATCTCAATGCCGCTGCGCTTTGTGAGCCCTTCCACGTACCAGGAAAGCGCCGAGAGCAAACCAACCTCATCGAGCAGGGGAGGATGCAGGAGGTGGGACATACTGCGCACTTGCTGAATGGCGCGATCCACAATACTGCTGGCTTGAGTCCACTCTTCCTCTGCCGGTTGCGCGGATTTCTGCAGCATCATTTTGTCGAGCACCATCTTGGCCACGGCAAGTTCCTGCCCTAACCCGTCGTGCAGATCGCGCGCCAGGCGGCGGCGTTCCTGGTCCTGCATGGTCATGAGCCGAATCGACAGACGCCGCAATTCGTCCGTCCTCCGATCGACCATTTTCTCCAGTTCCAGTGCGTTGTCGCGAATCGACTTTTCCAGCAGTTTGCTGTCCTGAATGTCGGAACACGTTCCGTACCATTTCACGATTTTCCCATCATCCTCGCGAATCGGAAGCGCGCGAGCCCGGAACCACCGGTAGGACCCGTCTCTGGACCGGAGGCGATACTCCGCTTCGTAATTTGCCCCGGACTCAACACAGCGCATCCACTCCGCCATGGCCTTCTCTTTATCATCCGGATGCACATAATCCAGCCACCCGAAACCATTCGCCGAAGCCGGCGGAGCGCCGGTAAAGTCATAAAACCGGTCGCTGATGTAATCCCTGGAGCCGTCAGCCTTGCGGCTGAAGATTATGTCTGGCGCGGTGTGAATAATAGCGTCGAGTTCCTGATTCCTTCCTACCAGCTCCGTGTTGAGATACAGTAGCATTTCCGCTTTTCGAGCCAACTCTTCGGTCCGCTCCAGCACGCGCTGCTCCAGTTCGCGATTCAGGGCTTCGAGCTGCCGCGTTTTGCGGTGCAACTCGGCAAATACCCTGACCTTCGCGCGCAGGAGTTCGGCCACCACCGGAACAGAAATATAGTCGACGGCGCCGTGTTCGTATCCCTTGAGCTGGTCCAGGTGAGTCAGATGCACTGCCGAAACGAAAATAATCGCCGTCCTCTGAAAACGTGGATGCTGGCGAATCATAGCGGCCAGTTGAAAACCGTCGAGCTCCGGCATACTCACATCCATCAGCACCACGGCGATGTCGTTCTTCAACAGAACTTCGAGAGCCTCCTTCGCGGAAGCGGCCTTTATAAGGTTCTCGCCCAGTCCACCGAGCATGACCTCATAGCTCAGCAGCTTGGCCGGCTGGTCATCTACCATGAGAATGTTAACTTTGTCGTTCGCGCTCATGACCTAAATGCCCTCTCTACCCAGGTCTCAGTCGCCACAATCCTACCTCGGTCCGCTGCTATCGATGAAGCCACGTACGCAGCGACGACAGCAGTTGCTCGGTATTGACCGGTTTGGCCAGATACTCTGAAGCTCCCGCCTCAAGACATTTCTCGCGGTCCCCTTTCATCGCTTTCGCGGTCAGGGCAATAATCGGCAAGCGCCGGAACGAAGAGTTTTGCCGGATCACCTGCATAGTCTCGTAGCCATCCATCTCGGGCATCATGATGTCCATCAATACGATCGCGATATCCGGCGTCGATTCGAGCTTGGCAATCGCCTCCCTGCCAGTTCCTGCCGTGATCACGGTCATGCCTCGACGTTCGATCACGCTGCTAAGGGCGAAGATGTTACGCACATCATCATCGACCACCAGCACTTTTTTCCCCACCAGGGCGTCGTCAGAGTGGTGCAAGCGATCGAGCAGCCGCTGCTTTTCCATGGGGAGGTCGGCGACCACACGATGCAAAAACAATGCAGTCTCATCGAGCAGGCGTTCCGGCGACTCCACGCCTTTCACCACAACGCTGCGCGCCAGCGAATGCAGTCGGGCATCCTCCTCCGGAGAAAGTTCCTTGCCGGTAAAGACTACAACCGGCAAGTCGCTCAGCGACGGAGTGTCACGGAACCGCTCCAACACGTCGAAGCCTGATATGTCGGGCAGACGAAGGTCAAGCACCACGCAGTCAAAGGCCTGCTTCCCGACAATCTCCACGGCCTCGGCGCCGGTAGCCACGACGGTGACGTCAATATCCTCATAACCCAGCAATTCCTTAATGCTCAACTGCTCGGCGGGATTGTCTTCCACCACCAACAATCGCTTGCGGCGGGGAGCGGAATATTCCTTGATGCGGGCCAATGCCTCCTCCAGCCCTTGCGGAGTGGTCGGCTTGGTAACAAATGCGAACGCGCCCCGTGCCAGGCCGTGGTGCCGATCTTCGTCCAGCGTCAACATCTGAACCGGTATGTGACGGGTTGCCGGATCCTGCTTCAAATGGTTCAGCACAGTCCAGCCCAGCATGTCCGGCAGAAAGACATCCAGGGAGACCGCAGTCGGATGATACTCTTTTGCCAACGCCAGGGCTTCTGCACCTCGTGACGCCACAAGAACTTTAAAGCCCTTGTCCCTGGAGAGATCACACAACACGCGCGCATAGTGCGGGTCATCCTCGACAATCAGCAAAACCGCATCATCGGATTGCAGATTGTCCCGATCGTCTGCAATCTTCTCAACTGGATGCTCCGCGACCCCCGCTACCGTCAATTGCATCGGCGAAACGGACGATCGGAATTTTCCCTCGACCGGGGCGGCTACCGCGGTGGAGGGCCCAACATAGGTTTGCGGCAGGTAGAGAGTGAATGAGCTGCCCTTATCCGGGGCGCTGCGCAACTGGATTTCTCCTCCCAGCAGACTCGCCAGTTCACGGCTGATCGCCAGCCCCAGGCCCGTGCCGCCGTACTTTCGGCTGGTGCCGGCGTCTGCTTGTTGGAACGCCTCGAAGATGATCCGCTGCTTTTCGAATGGAATGCCGATGCCCGTGTCAGAAACTTCAAAGGCTACAACCGACGCTGCATTGGCCAGGATGGGATGACCCTCGGTCCAGCCGCTTCTGGCCTGTGACACAGACAGGCGGACGCCTCCAACTTCGGTGAACTTAAAAGCGTTGGACAACAGGTTCTTCAACACCTGCTGTAACCGCTTCGAGTCGGTGACCACACTCCGGGAGAGGTGAGGATCGGTCTGCACCTCGAAAGTGAGATGCCGGTTTTCCGCCTCGTGCCGGAATGGACGTTCCACCGCATCCAGCATGCTGGCGAAGAAGACTTCCTCCGCTTCCACAGAGACAGTTCCAGATTCGATTTTCGACAAATCAAGAATATCCGTGATCAGGTTCAGCAAGTCTGTGCCGGCTCCATGAATCGTGCGGGAGAATTCAACCTGCTTCGGTGTCAGGTTGCCATCCGGGTTATCGCTGAGCTGCTGGCCAAGCACCAGGATGCTGTTGAGCGGTGTCCGCAACTCGTGGGACATGTTGGCCAGGAATTCAGATTTATATTTCGAAGTCAGCGCCAATTCTTTGGCTTTCTCCTCCAGGGCTCGCCGGGCTTGCTCGATTTCCTGATTCTTGCGTTCGACTTCAACGTTCTGTTCCGCAAGCTGCTGCGCCTTCTGGGCCAGTTGCTCGTTGGTCTGCTGCAATTCTTTTTGCTGCACCTGGAGTTCAGTGGCCAGCTGCTGGGACTGCTTCAACAGTCCTTCCGTCTGCATGGTGGCCTCGATGCTGTTAAGCACAATGCCGATGCTGGCCGTCAACTGCTCCAGAAATGCCAGCTGAGAGGTAGTGAAACTGCTCAGCGAAGCCAGTTCAATAACGGCCTTCACCCGGTCTTCAAACAGCACCGGAAGGACGATCACATTTCGCGGAACCGCTTCGAACAAACCGGAGCGAATGGAAATCGTGTTTTGCGGCAGGTCTGAGATCAGCATCCGGCGTTTCTCCGCCGCGCATTGGCCGACCAGCCCTTCGCCCAGCTTCAACCGCCGCAGATGTCCATCCTCACCGTCGCCGGCAAATGCCGAGAGCAGCACCATCTCTGCCGATTCTTCCGTTCCCATTTGATAGATGACGCCTTGGTGGGCATTCACCAGCGGCGTCAACTCCGAGAGAAGCATGCGTCCCACGGTGGTCAGATCACGTTGACCCTGTAACATGCCGGTGAAACGGGCGAGGTTTGTTTTAAGCCAGTCTTGCTCTGTATTCCGGTCGGTGGTGAGCCGGAGGTTGTCGATCATGGTATTGATGTTGTCTTTCAACTCGGCCACCTCGCCGCTGGCCTCCACCTGAATGGAACGCGTCAGGTCGCCCTTGGTGACGGCGGTGGCAACCTCGGCGATGGCCCGCACCTGGTTGGTAAGATTGTCGGCCAGCAGGTTCACGTTGCCCGTGAGATCTTTCCACGTACCCGCGGCGCCGGGCACGTTAGCCTGCCCGCCAAGCCGGCCTTCCACGCCGACCTCGCGCGCTACGGTTGTAACCTGATCGGCAAAGGTCGCCAGCGTGTTCGTCATGTTGTTGATGGTTTCCGCCAGCGCCGCAACCTCGCCTTTCGCGTTCACCGTCAGCTTCTGAGTCAGCTCACCATTAGCGACAGCAGTCACCACTTTGACGATGCCACGCACCTGTTCGGTCAGGTTGGCAGCCATCACGTTCACGTTGTCAGTCAGATCCTTCCACGTTCCAGCCACTCCGGGTACCTGCGCTTGCCCACCCAGCTTGCCTTCTGTACCAACTTCGCGAGCCACGCGGGTGACTTCGGCGGCGAATGCATTGAGCTGATCCACCATGGTGTTGATGGTGTTCTTGAGTTCGAGAATCTCGCCCTTCACATCGACCGTAATCTTGCGCGACAAATCGCCGCGGGCCACGGCCGTCGTAACTTCAGCGATGTTTCGCACCTGACCGGTGAGATTGCCGGCCATCGAGTTTACCGAGTCCGTAAGATCCTTCCATGTGCCTGCGACGCCCGGCACGTTGGCCTGTCCTCCCAAACGCCCCTCAGTGCCGACTTCGCGCGCCACGCGTGTCACTTCGCCGGCGAACGCGTTGAGCTGATCCACCATGGTGTTAATAGTCTCTTTGAGCAGCAGAATTTCGCCGCTCACGTTGACCGTGATCTTCTTCGACAAGTCTCCGCTCGCGATAGCAGTCGCGACCTCGGCGATGTTACGCACCTGGCCGGTCAAATTGCTGGCCATCGAGTTAACGGAGTCGGTTAAGTCCTTCCAAGTGCCGCCAACTCCGGGCACCTGGGCTTGGCCGCCGAGTTTGCCGTCGGTGCCTACTTCGCGGGCAACACGGGTCACTTCTGAGGCGAATGAGCGCAATTGATCCACCATCGTGTTGATGGTGTCCTTGAGTTCGAGAATTTCTCCCTTCACGTCGACCGTGATCTTGCGCGATAAGTCGCCGCGAGCCACGGCAGTGGCCACTTCGGCGATATTTCGCACCTGGCCGGTAAGGTTACTGGCCATGAAGTTAACGTTGTCAGTAAGATCTTTCCAGGTGCCGGCCACTCCAGGCACTTGAGCCTGTCCGCCGAGCTTGCCTTCGGTACCGACTTCGCGCGCGACGCGCGTCACTTCGCCGGCGAACGCATTGAGTTGGTCCACCATCGTGTTGATGGTGTTCTTGAGCTCCAGGATTTCGCCCTTCACGTCGACAGTGATTTTGCGCGACAGATCGCCGCGCGCCACGGCGGTAGTAACTTCGGCAATGTTGCGCACCTGGCCGGTAAGATTGCCGGCCATCGAGTTAACGGAATCCGTAAGATCCTTCCATGTACCGGCGACGCCCGGCACGTTGGCCTGTCCTCCGAGACGCCCTTCGGTGCCGACTTCGCGCGCTACGCGCGTCACTTCGCCCGCGAACCGATTCAGCTGGTCGACCATCGTGTTCAGCGTTTCTTTGAGCTGCAAAATCTCACCGCGGACATCGACCGTGATTTTTCGCGAGAGATCGCCGTTCGCAATAGCGGTTGCTACTTCGGCGATGTTTCGTACCTGGCCGGTGAGGTTGCTGGCCATGAAGTTCACGTTGTCCGTCAGATCTTTCCACGTTCCACCGACTCCCGGTACCTGCGCTTGTCCGCCCAGCTTGCCTTCGGTACCCACTTCACGCGCCACACGAGTCACTTCGCCGGCGAACGCGTTGAGCTGGTCCACCATCGTGTTGATGGTGTCTTTGAGTTCGAGAATTTCGCCCTTTACGTCGACCGTGATTTTTCGCGACAGATCGCCGCGGGCCACAGCAGTGGTCACTTCGGCGATGTTCCGCACCTGAGCCGTCAGGTTACCGGCCATGGCGTTGACCGAATCCGTAAGATCCTTCCACGTACCCGCCACGCCCACGACGACGGCCTGCCCGCCCAGCTTTCCGTCCGTTCCCACTTCACGCGCAACGCGCGTCACTTCAGATGCAAACGAGCGCAACTGATCAACCATCGTGTTGATGGCTTCCTTAAGTTGGAGAATCTCGCCGCGCACATCCACGGTGATTTTGCGTGAGAGATCGCCGCTGGCGACCGCAGTTGCCACTTCAGCGATATTGCGCACCTGGCCGGTCAAGTTGCTGGCCATCGAGTTCACGGAGTCCGTGAGATCTTTCCATGTGCCAGCCACGCCCGGCACTTGAGCCTGGCCGCCAAGCTTGCCATCCGTGCCGACTTCACGCGCCACGCGCGTTACCTCAGCAGTGAATACGCTCAGCTGCTGAATCATGGTATTGACGATGTTGGCGGAGCGCAGGAATTCGCCTTCCAGCGGCCGTCCGTCCACGTCCAGGCGCACGGTTTGGGTCAGATTTCCTTGCGCAACGGCCGCGATGGCATGGGTCACACCCTCAGTTGGACGAAGCAGATCCTCAACCAGAGTGTTGATCGAAACTTCCATCTCGCCCCACGCTCCCCTGGATTCATGAAAGCGCGTGCGTTCTCGCGTCCGGCCTTCTTTTCCCACGACCTGCCCAACGCGCTTCAGTTCTCCGGCCATCTGCTGGTTGGCAGCAACAATGGAATTGAAAGTGTCGGCAATTTTCCCCGCCAGTCCTGTCCAGGATCCCGGAAGCCGCACGGAAAAGTCGCCATTCCGCATGGTTTGCAGGCTGGCCAGAATAACGCTGAGATCGGCGGCCGTTGGTTGAGCGACAGAGCCGGAATTACCGTTGCTCTTGTGTTTCTTGTCGTCGCTTTTCTTGACTTCGGATGCCGCGTCAGCAAGGGCTGTCGCCGAGTCTTGGCTGTTTCTCTTCATAAATCTATTCTTCTCCCGCCGACCGCTGAACCACCAAAAGCAGGGAAATCAAAGTATCCATCTACTTGAAATGCAAACCTACGGAGGAATCCACAGGTGACCGATTGATACCACGAAGAACTGTAGGCTGACCCTAGGGTGTTTCCTGTAGGCGTCATCGGGCCCGCCACCCGCGAAGCACTACGGCGATTCCTGTATGTTCCCGGGACGCTCCGCACAATTAAGATTCCCCATGCGCTTGTTGAGTGTCCGGCTGATAGTGTCTCTGATCGTCGGGATCACCCTGGTGTCTTTGGGGTTCTCTTACTACGAGGTGGTGAGAGAAAAGCGCGCGTTACGCAGCGACCTGGAGCGGCGCGCGGAAGTAATCGGCGAAACCGTTGCCAGCGATGTTGAGAAGACCTGGGTTGAGAAATCCTGGGTTGAGAAATCCCGGGTTGAGAAGTCCCGGGAAAGCGGATCGGAGCGTGGACTGCAACGACTGGTACAGCGCTTCGGAAACCGCGAACACTTACTAGGCGTTGCCGTCTATGACCGCGAAGGCAAGCTGGTGGCGATTACCCCCGAGTTATCAGATATCCTCACCGCGACTCCACACAATGTAGCCCAAGTCATAGCGCAAAATAGCGGATTGGGGTTTTTCGGCCGACTGGGGAATGATGCCGTACACATCCTAGTTCTGCCCCTACACCATGAGGACGAAACCGTGGGGGCACTCATGGTAGTCCACGACGTTAGCTACATTCGTGCACAAACCCTTCGCGCGTGGCGCGAAGCCTTTCTGAGAGTGCTCGTCCAGATGTTCCTCATAGTGTTCATTACGCTGCTGATCGTGCGCTGGAGCATCGCCGGTCCGATCGCGCAAGCCGCGCAATGGATGCGTGCGCTTCGCATGGGCAGAATTTCCTCACGCCAGCAGATGCCAGACCTTGACCTATTCAGGCCGCTGGCGCGCGAAGTCGTCACGCTGACAGAAAGCCTCAGTCAGGCACGCAACGCGGCGGAAAACGAGGCCCGCCTGCGGGAAGCTTCACAGTCCATGTGGACGGCGGACCGGCTCGCGGTGCAGGTCCAGACTCGGCTGGACGGCGGCCGCATTTTTGTGGTGTCTAATCGTGAGCCCTACACACACCAGCGAAATGGGAAATCCATCGAGGTGGTGGTACCACCGAGTGGCTTGGTCAGTGCTTTGGAACCGATACTCGATGCCTGCGATGGAACCTGGATCGCACACGGCAACGGAGACGCCGACGCCGAAGTTGTGGACGCACACGATCGGCTGCGCGTCCCTGTGGATGATCCGCGCTACACCCTCCGCCGGGTATGGCTGAGCAAGGAGGAAGAAGAAGGATATTATTACGGTTTTGCTAATGAAGGTCTCTGGCCTCTTTGCCACATCGCCCATACCCGCCCAATCTTCAGGGCGGAAGACTGGCAGCACTATCAGGAGGTGAATCGCAAGTTCACCGATGCGGTGCTGGAGGAAATCGAGCATACGCCCAAGCCCGTGGTGCTGGTCCAGGATTACCATTTTGCTTTATTGCCGCGGCTGCTGAAGGAAAAGAGGCCCGACGCACGCGTCGCTATTTTCTGGCATATTCCGTGGCCGAACCCCGAGGCTTTTGGCATCTGTCCATGGCAGCGCCAACTTGTCGATGGATTGTTGGGAGCAGATCTCGTTGGATTTCACATCCAGTCCCACTGCAATAACTTTCTTCAGACGGTTGACCGGGTTGTCGAATCGCGCGTGGACTGGGAGCACTTCGCTGTGTCACGACAGAACCACCAGACAATCGTCCGTCCCTTCCCCATCAGTGTGGACCTTACGGACGATGAGTCCCTCGAGAGCGAGGATTCTTCCCTCAATTACGTGCAACGCTCGGCATTGAAGCTTAGCCTGGGCATCGAGGCAACATTCTTGGGGATTGGCGTCGACCGCGTGGACTACACGAAGGGAATCCCGGAGCGCTTTCGGGCAATCGAGCGCTTTCTGGAAAAATATCCTGGTTACCGAGGCAAGTTCACATTTGTGCAGATCGGAGCGCCCAGCCGCACTCACATCAAGCGCTATCACGACCTGCTGGCAGAGGTGGAATCCGAAGCAGAACGAATCAACTGGCGCTTTCAGGCCGGGAAGTGGAAGCCCATCGTATTTCTGAAGCGGCAACACAGCCACGAAGAAATTCGGCGCTACTACTGCGCCGCTGACCTCTGTCTGGTGACTTCACTGCACGACGGCATGAACCTGGTAGCAAAGGAATTTCTTGCCGCCCGGCGCGACGAACGCGGCGTACTGATCCTGAGCCAGTTCACCGGAGCCGCGCGTGAACTGCGGGATGCTTTGCTGGTGAACCCTTACGACATTGACCAGACTGCTGAAGCTATCCGCGCTGCCTTGGAGATGGAACCGGAGGAGAAGCAAATGCGCGTGCACCGCATGCGCAAGCTGATAAAAGAGCAAAACATTTTTCACTGGGCCGGAAGTCTGATCACAGAGCTTTGCGAAGTGCGCCTGGATGTGACAGATCACGCTCAGGAAGAGTTTCGTGGCAGCATGATCGCAGTCTGATCGACGAAACGGACGAGATTGAGGGGGACTTGTTGACACCGCATGCAAAACCCAAGGTTGAATCCCTTTTGCAGGCTGTCGCCCGAGCTCCCCGATCGCTTCTGATGCTTGACTACGACGGCACGCTCGCGCCCTTCCGGAAAGACCCAGAACAGGCATATCCGTATGCCGGCATTTCGGCGGTCCTGAAGGAGATCATTCGTATCGGCAAGACGCGAGTTGTCATCATCTCGGGCAGGGATGCGAAGGACGTTATCTCGCTGCTCGGCGTCGAGCCGCATCCTGAAGTTTGGGGGCTTCACGGTTTGCAGCGCATCAAACCCGACGGAAGCGCCGATCTTTCCCCCGTGGACGAACTCGCCGTGGAAGCGCTGGCGGCGGCGGACAACTGGTTGCGCCACCAAAATCTCCAGCACACAGCCGAGCTCAAAACGGGAAGCATTGCAGTTCACTGGCGGGGATTGGATAAGGCCGAAGCGGAGTCGATCCGCAGGCGCGTGCTGCTGGGCTGGACACTGATTGCCAGGCAGACCCACGTGAACTTGCTGGAATTCGATGGCGGCATCGAGATTCGTGCGTCGGAAACGGACAAAGGCCATGCCGTCCGCACCGTCATGAGTGAAATGAATCCCGGCACCCCTACGGCTTATTTAGGAGATGACAATACGGACGAGCACGCATTCCAGGCTGTGAATGGCAGGGGCCTTAGCGTTTTAGTGCGGCCAGGCTGGCGGCAGACCGCAGCACAGCTGTGGCTCAGCCCGCCCGACGAAGTACTCGACTTTCTGACGCGCTGGCTCGAGGCATGCCTGGAGCGAGATCCATCGGGCGCTGAGAAAACGGTGAAGGTATGACCAGCGCCGCGGCAACTCCCGTACCAGCGCCTGTGAAGCCTTTTTACTTCAATACGTCTGCTCATCTTCTGCGTATAACCCGGCAGAAGTCGAGCACGCTTGCCGAGTTTTTGGATGCACTGCGGGAGTGTCCGGAAGGCTCGATCTTTCAGCACACTTTTCGAACACTGCAGGAACATCATTTCATCCGCGAGGGTTTCTCCAATGACTTCGCGCACTGGGCACTCTCTGCCTGCAATGAGCCTAGCCTGGCGGAAGGGTTAGCCAGCGTCGATGTGCGCGAATTCACCTCAGTCGCACAATTACGCGAACGGTTTATCCAGATTGTTGACGCCTTCCTTCAAGGATCCCCGGCCGCGGCCACGCGGATTGCCCGGGAGACTTTTTATTTCTGCGCCTCCGACGGCGTCGTGATTCCCACCAGCTTCGTGGCTCATAACTTGCGCGAGTTCGCCGAGGGATTGCGCGGCGTAAGCGTGCACTCCATTCATCATCACTTTATCGAGGCGCGTCTTCGAATTAAGCTCATGTCAAACGATTTCTCGCAATGGCTGCACGAAGATATGGGGCTGACCGAAACGGCTCGCCAACTGAATCGGATCGACATCTACACTCGCACTCTCGAGGATGTTCGCGAGCAGATAGTTCGAGTCGTGGAGCGAGCGCTGGCTTAGGCGCACACTATGGAACCTGTGGAACCACAAACCGAAAGTGAATTGGCCGCACCAGAAAGCCCGTCGGACCAATCGCCGTCTTCTGCTCCGGCCTCGCCTGTGCGCCGCGAGCGGCGAAAGCAACCTCGCACATGGGAGACTCCACCCGCGCCAGTTCCACCGCCGCGTTTGGACGACTACCAAGGCATCGTGGGCGCGGCGGACATTGAAGAATTGAGGTTCCTCGCGCGCGAGCTCAAGGGGAAAACGGTGAAGATGGTTAACTCCACCGCGGTGGGCGGAGGAGTCGCCGAGATGCTCAATCAACTGGTGCCGTTGCTGAATGAATTGGAAGTAAACACTCACTGGGAGGTCATCACGGGAGGAAACGACTTCTTCGAGGTAACCAAGGCCTTCCACAATGCACTTCAGGGGAGCGATTACAAGCTCACACAGAACGCTCGCGACATCTTCCTGATGTACAACGAACAAAACCGCCAGCGTATCCAGTTCTCCGAAGACGTGGTGGTGATTCATGATCCGCAGCCCGCTGCGCTCATTCGTGCTCGCTCGGACTCGTCGCGGCGGTGGGTGTGGCGTTGTCACATCGATTTATCGAACCCGAACGGGGAAGTATGGAGTTTTCTGCAGCCGCTCATTGAACAATTTGACGCCGCGATTTTTTCGTCGCCGTCATTTGCCCGGCAGTTGGCAATTCCTCAGTATTTGTTTTATCCGTGCATTGATCCGCTGTCTGAAAAAAACAAAGATCTCGAAGACAGTTTTGTTCAGCGGGTATGCGACGAGTTCGGGATCGACCGCTCGCGGCCGATCGTCACTCAAGTCTCACGCTTCGACCGCGCGAAAGATCCAGTCGGAGTCGTCCAGGCTTTCAAGCAGGCCCGGAATTATGTGGATTGCCAGCTCGTGCTCGCCGGCGGCGGAGCCAGCGACGATCCTGAAGGCGCCGCGGTTCTTAAGGAGGTCAAGGAGGCTGCCGGCGAAGACCCAGACATCATTATCCTTGACCTTCCGCCCTGGTGCGCACGGGAAATCAACGCTCTGCAGCGGGCTTCGACGCTGATCGTGCAGAAGTCGATAAGAGAAGGTTTTGGGTTGACCGTTACGGAGGCGCTCTGGAAAGGGAAACCGACCATCGCTGGGGCCGTTGGCGGCATTCCCAATCAGGTCATCCACAAGTTGACGGGGGTGCTGGTTCATTCCGTGGACGGTTGCGCTTATCAGATGCGCTACCTTTTGACCCACCCGGATTTTGCCAAGCAGCTCGGCGAGAATGGGCGCGAGCATGTGAAAGAGAACTTTCTGATGACAACAAACGTCCGACGATGGCTGCTGCTGATTCGGATCTTGTTAACCGGCGGCGGGACAAAGTAATCTCGCCGCGACGCTCGGCAATATTACGGCCTCGACTCGCCTTGGCCTTTCCCGTCACTCTTTGGGGTCGTTGCTTCTGCGTCCGCTTCGATGGTGACTTCCACCTCCGCGCCCTTTTTAAGGCGCACCTTTTCTCCATTCTCGCCTGTCAGCGTGTTCTCGATGCGAAGCTCTCGGTAGAGCTGATCGGCACCCTCCACCGCGATCTGGGCCTTCTCAGGTTCAGTCGGATACAAAGGTCGAATGATCTTTTCCACAGTTGCCGGCAGAGTGGTGCTTGGCTTTTCGCTCATAGATGGCTCCTCATCGCAGCGTTCCGGCACGCAGCGGGTGCGTGTGGTCCCGCACCTTTATACTACTCTCGCTTCGGTCCAGAACCGGCGTCCCTTCCGTCGTGTAAGGTAAAGGCCGGGCGTTGAACACCCGGCCGGGAACAAACTTCAACGAATGATCAACGATCAAGGCTTCGGCCACGACGGTACTGCTACCGCGGCCTCGCCGGTGCCGGTCGCGCCGCCTGCAACCTCTGCTGTTGTGCTGCGTGTCTTTGCTGCAATTGCTGCGTCTGCTGCTGGTGCTTCTGCTCCAGTTGCTGAGTCTGGGCGTCGCTGGCCTTTTGTTTCGCCAGTTTCTGGTGTTCCTGATCTTGCTTCTGTTGCAGCTTCTGCCTGTCCTGTTCCTGCTTGGTGTATAGCTTCTCCTGCTGTTGCTGATATTTCTTGTCCGCCTTGGCATCCCCTGTGTTCGGCGCGGCGGGATGCTCCAGAGGCGGAAGATCATTCGGATGAACTGCCGGACGGGTTGAGGATTCCGCGCGCGGCTCGGCAGCGCCACGATTGTTTCCCGCTCTGTAAGGAGCTCCCGCCTCTTTCGCCTCAACTACTCCGTGACCGGTAAATTCCCCAGGCTTCTCTGTGGCCGCAATTGGAGGTTTTCCGTGGTTCTCCGACGCCCGGAGCTGCGGGTTGCCTCGCGCAGCCTGCATATGTTGATCTTGTGCTGCTACGGGCGGAATATGCCTCTCATGTTCCGCCGCTTCCTCTTGAGGTGTTGGGCGCGCGTCGATCCCGCCGTTGCCGCCGTTGTAACTCACTCGACTAATCGTCGTGGTGTTGATCGTAGTGTTGTAGACATTGTGGATGTCGGTGACGTTCACATTCATCACCGCGCGGTTATAGAAGAAATGTCCATTGTCCCAGCGTCCGCCGGCAAAGCCCACGCCGAAGTAGCCGAACCCGTAATTGATCCCGCCGTAAAACCCTACTGTCGGTCCCCAATAACCTTCATGGAAAACAAATGACTCGCCTCCCCAACCCCACCAGCCCGGAGTCCACAGGAAGCCAACTTCGGGAGCCAGCACCCACGTGCCCGGCACCCAGAAGTAGTCGGCCGCATCGTCATCCCAATACCAGTAACCGGGAGTCCATAGATAACCATCGCCCGGGCAAACTGGTTGCTCATACACCGGCAATGCAGGTGGCCCAATTGTGATAGCTACTCTGAACTGCCCGAATGACGCCGCTGACAAGCCCAGCATCACCAGGGCGAGCGCCAGCGAACGAATCGTTAGTGAACGGATGGTCGAATTGATGTGCATATCATTTCCTTTGCCCAGTCATCCTTCGCTTGCCCGGTGCTGCTCTACCGCTGCGGGTTGCGCGGATCGAAAGGCGGAACACGAATCACGACAACCATAGAGTCTAACGTTTCCCGATGCCTCTGCCCATCCACTGGAAACTCTATTTGTCGCCTGCAGTGGCTGTAGATTTTTCTCATCACGAGATTACAGAGGGTGACCTGCGAACTGCTGACCACTTTCGCAGGCGAGATTTAAGAATCGTCAGCGGTTTCGTGAGGCGCCAGAGGTCGCATGGAGTTCGTGCAGACTGATCAGGCCGTGGCTGCAGCACTCATGTTTTCTTCTAGTGTTGCTGCCTCCCGCGCTCCGGTGTGCCGTAGCACTTCTCTGGCCCAAAGTGTTTTCGCGCTTTCCGCGCAGGAGATGTACACCAGGGCTCCAAGATCGCCGAGTTGATCCTCGAACCTTTCTGCTTCTTCCTCAGAAAAACCGAGACCCATCAGGGTTCCCGCATTCCCGCAGAGTGCCGGAGCCTCGCGCGCCACCATGAGAGTGTGAAAGAACGCCTGCGATCGGATGAAGAAGCCTACGGTCGGAATCAGCACAGCCCCGAATTCCGAAAGCCACCCAATCAGTCCGGCGGTCGCCGCACTGGCTTCCTTTTCGGCGTTAAAAAAGCTCGCGTTCCTAACCATCGATGCAATGGGATGGCCGGGAGGCAGCATCATACAGATGCTTTCGTTCTCAAAGCCGGCCAGGTTTAGATTGCGCACTACATCGGTCAAAGCAATTTCCCGAGGATAAAATCCGTAAGCGGCCGTTGTGCTCTCTGTCATTTCCAGTGCTCCACCCCTCTAATTATCGACAAGATACAGGTCCCACCAGCCTATGAAACTCCGGTAAATCATGTAGACTCGCCACTATTTTGGAGGATTACAGAAAAGAGCGGTGAATAAGTCCTCGCATTCGATCAGAGGAGACTCTCATTTGACAAAGGATGAGCCTTGCGAGGCGCGCGGCAGCCGCCTCCTTGGGAGGTGAACAGCCAGTCGACAATGATGCGGTCGTGAGGGTCGAATGTCAGTCAGCCGCCCGGCGCTAACCCATGACCGCCCAATGATGATCAGATGTTAAGCAACGCGACTGTTGTAGGCAATACTGCGAATCCCGTAGGCAGGTGGCCCAGCCGGTTCCGGAAAAATATATCGCTGAATGGACGACGCTGGGGTGGTGGGTGCTGGGGTGCCCCACCGGCAGTTGCATCGTCGGCAAGCCTTTCCATGTTCGGCACAACGATCGCCGGGGGGTCGCCACATCTGACATGTGACATGCTCTCGGATAAGTCAGCGCGGGATTAAGGCTACTGCGGAGAAAAGAGGCCAGATCACAGACATCTCAACAAGATCACTCCGACGGCCCTGGGCAAATTACGATCTGTCTCTTCACCGCCCTTTATTAATGGTTCGGACAGCATATAAAGAGCTGCGGGCAAGAATGAACAGCGTATGGCCGTCGCGGCCTCCGAACAACAGTTGTGACGGGCGTTCCGGAACGTCGATGGTATCGATAAGATGGCCTGCCGGGTCGTATGCAAAAATCTGACCGGCGGCGATATACACGTTGCCTTTGTTGTCCACTGTCACGCTTTCTCCGCCTTGTGCAGTAAAGAGCTTCAGGTCCGATAGTGTCCCACCGGGGTCGACCGTGGCGGCATAAGTCTTCTCCCCATTTTCATCCGAAACATAGAAGGGCTGGCCAGCAATTGCAGGGGCGAAACCGAAAGCTCGCAGCGTGTTGTTCAGCTTCGAACCGTAATAGAGTTCCCCGGTTACAAAATTCGCTCCTGCGGGAAGGAACGTCGTCCCGTCGGGAGAAATGAACTGGTAGGGCTGGGTTGCAGCCATCGTCTCGAGGAAATCGTTTTCGTTTCGCCAGTAGTCGACGGGTAACACCCGCGTTAATCCCGGACGCGGAGCCGCTGGAACGGCGGGCAGTAGGGTAATATCGTCATCCTGCGCGCCGGGTTTGAAGGCGTAGACAGTTCCGTTACCTGCATAGGAGACCACCATTAAATCGCCGGACTTATCAAAAAACAGTTGAACCGGGTCAAGCGGGTTGTCGCGTACTTTCGAAAGTTGATGGGTTAGAGCCGACCAGCAATAAATTGTTTGCCATCGGGCGTCTACGAAATAGACATCCCCTGAGCTGTCAACAGCTCCTCCGGAAATGTTGAAGAAATCGCCAGCAAGTTTTTCAACTTTTGCACCCTCAGCAAGGACATGCGAAGGTTGCAGCAAAGCGGCGGGGGGTGGGCTGCCGGAGACCGTCAACCAGGAGAATTCACGCTGGCGTATTTCAATGTTGTGGGTCTCATCGTAAACCGTGTTGTCGAAGGACACCTTGCTGTCGCTATAGCAATGAACATTGCGAAATCGTATGTTGCTGGAATTTGTAACTGTAATCGCGTAAGGGAAGGGCTGATAGGAGCTTACGACACGATACATGTGCAGGTTTGCTAAGGTGATGTTGCTCGAATCCCGGATGTCGAGCGGCAACGCGAATCCACCCTCGCCTCGTTCTTCTTCCGTTTGGAGCGCATAGATCTGCCAGTTGGAAGCATGGTTCAACACTACTTCGTTGCGAACGTGATGCTCGCTCGAAAGTTCGTAAATTCTTCCTTCCGTGGAAGTATTCGAGATATACAGGCCGGCTTGCGCGAAAGTGCTGGGTGTCCAGAGGCCGACGAAAGTGCCTCCGCCGGTGATCCACAGGCTGGGGTATTGTCCGTCCCAGCGGCGATTCAGATTGGAATCGGCGGTGTGAGTATTGTTATAAATCTCGCGCCACGTTTTGGAACTCTCTGCCGCGGTGGCGTTCGGATCAATCGTGCCGTGGCCGCCCAGAAAGCGGACATCGTTCATCATCGAATTTGTGCCGGCCATCCATTTCGCCGCCACCGCTCGCGGATTGATGCCGTTGGTGTAGAGGCCGATGCCGGTCACGATGTTCGTTCCGTCTGTGGGGGTTTCGAGCAGCGGCTTGGGACTCCCCACGCCTTGAAAGGCTGGGGTTGAATCAGCAAGCAGTATCCGTGTGACGCTCGGATGCAGGCCGATGAGCACCGTATCAGGTTTGAGCGTGATGGTGTCCGTCACTCGATACTGCCCGGAGGGCAGGTAAATCGCGTGATATTGAGCGACGGCTTTTCTGAGCACGTCGGTGTCATCAGTTGTGCCGTCACCCTTTGCGCCAAGAGAACGGATGTTGACCCATGTGTCGATCGGCGGCAGATCCAGGATGTCGGACCTCACTGGTTTCGGCAGCACGCTCAGCGGCGTGGTTTCATAGACGTCCTGAATCGCGGGTACGGCGCCAATGTCTTCATAGTGAAGTCCATGAGAAAAAGTCTTCACCTCGTACATTTCCGCCGGACCTGCGATGTGCTTCCCACTCTCGCGATAAGCCGCAAAAACAGGAACCTTCCGGCAGATGACGCTTTCCATGTTGATCTCGGTGCGGGCGCTGTTCTCGTTGCTGATGATTACGGCCGGGCCGGTCACGTTCTCCATGCGACCGTCTTTCACCCACAGTTCATCGGAGTATTGAGCATCGATGGAAATCGCGGTGGGGACATTTTTAAATTGCGGCCGGATCAAGGTCAGTCCAGCCTCATGCTCCCTGATCGCCGCTTCGCGCTGGCCTTCAAACGTCGCGTCGATAATTGTGAATTGCCACCCAGGGGAGGGCTTCCGGGTCCAGATGCCGTACTGGCCCCCGTAAAAATGCAGGTCTTGCGCGACGTTGCCACCATCATGAATTCCGGCAAGTCCCGAGCCGATGTGAAAATCCATGTGCGCGAGAAAACAATGCTGCGCATAGTGGGCGCGGACGCCCACAGCACCGGGATTTCCCTCTTGAATTTCAATATCGATGTTGCTGATGGCGGAATAAAACGTGCCCGGGCTGGCATCCGGCGGAGGCACATTCGCGATGGGGCGAGCACCGGCGAAGAACAACATATACGAAGGCCCATGCTCGAAACCCGGAGTGCTAGCGGCGAGCACAAACGCGGGACGCGTGGCCCCGTACCCGATCAACCGGATTCCCGGCCAGATATAGATCGTCCTGGTCAAACGGTACCGGCCCGCGGGAACGAACAGGATGCCCTGATTGGTCTTCTCCTGAACCTGATTGATGGCTTGCTGTAAGACTGCGGAATCATCGCCGATTCCATCGCCCTTCACCGCAAAATTCTCCTGCGTCAGGTAAATCGCTTTGAGATCGTCCAGCCGGGCGGGGTAGTAGGAGCTGGCAAACAGTGGAACGACCGATACTAATATCGCCGCCGCAAGAAGTGTCTTCCTCATCAGGATGCTCTTTATCGTGACGCTCGTGAGATAAAACCAATTCCTGAAATTGCTGGACCGCCGAACGATCTCTTAGTTATCTCTTTCGCTATTTCTGGGGATTCGCATCTACGTTTTCGTCCACGGCCTGGCCCGGATTCAAATCGTGATAAATCTTCCGAAGCTTCTCCTTCATCTGGTTGTACTTTTGATATTCTTCGAGTTCGTGTTTCGCTTCAGCGGTGCGTCCCTCCTGCCGATAGACCGTACTCAGGCGGAAGTGAGCCACGGCGCTGGTGGGGTCGAGTTGAATCGCGCGCTCCAGCAGCGGCTCGGCCTTCTGCGGTTGATCCATCGCCATCAGAACCTTAGCCAAGCCGATGTTGGCTTCGGGGTCGCCCGGTTGCAGCTTGACGGCCCGGGTGTAACGCTCAAGAGCTTCCTTAAAATCGGCTCTCCGAAAGGCGAGATCTCCCAGCCTGCATTCAGGCTGTTCATCGAACGGATTGGCCTCCAGCGCGGCCTCGTACTCTTTCTCGGCCTCACTCCGGCCCTCCGCTGTCGACAAAGTCCTGAGCATGTCGGCGAGCTCAAAATGTAATCCAGGAAGGTTGGGATCAATCTTGAGCGCAGCTCGGTAGTGCTCGATGGCTTCCGCGGTATTCCCCCGCTTCGCCAGTTCGTGCGCCAGCGCCTGCTGCATCCGGGCGGAGTTTGGATCCACAACCGACAAGCTCAACAGCGACTCGTTGGCCAGATCGGAATAGATTCGATACGCAGCATAGAGAAGAGCTTCGTTGGTAGGCTCCAGCTTTCGAAGCTCGCTCACGATGGCCGCGGCTTTATCCAAATCGCCCGTCCCGGAGTCGATTTCGATCAACTCCATCCCCGTCTCGATCCGAATCTTCTCTTCGTCAACGTTGGGGAACGCTTTTTCCAGATCGCGCCGAGCCCCGCTGATGTCGCCCGTGCGTTTCTCAGCGATCCCCAGAAGAGATTGCGTCTTCCACAAGGTCGGCCGCAGTTTCAGCGCAGCGCGGAGCTCTGGAATCGCATTCGTATAATCCCCCTGGAAGAACAGCATCGTGCCCAGGTTGCCGCGGGCATCCACATTATTCGGATCAAGGGCAACGATGGCTCTAAATTCCGGTATCGCCAGATCGGGCCTGTTCTCTTTCAGGTATTCCGCAGCCTTGCGGTTGTGGGACTCGATTTGCTGCTGCCGGTTAGCGCTGGATTGCGAGAAACCCGCCAGCAACCCCAGGCACGGAACCACCCAAAGTAGGGCAACGAACTCTCTTATCCTCATGTCACGATTGTACGGCGGACGAATCGTGTCTTAGCATCTCGACCGTCTGCCGCAAAAAAGAAGGACGGCGGCACGCCGCCGTCCTTCTTGGTTACGCGAGCTTGGTTAGAAGCTTATCCGCGCGCCCAGTTGGATCGTACGCGGCCCATTCGCGAGTTGCGTGATGTTGGGCGCGCTGCTCGGACTATTGATGTCAGGATTTCCGTTAGGTCCGCCAGTACCCGGTAATGAGAAGCTCGGATGGTTAAAGACGTTAACGAAGTTTCCAGTAAGTGTGAACCCAACTCGTTCCCCGTAATGCCAGGTTTTCGCCAGAGCAAGGTTGACATCAGACAGTTTTGGTCCGAAGAGCGTGTTTCTGCGTCCATACCCGAACACCCCCTGGCCCTGCTCGGCTGGGGTCTGAAAGGCTGCAGGGTTGAACCAGCAGGTCACTGAGTGCGTGGGTACGGCCACGCCGTTAACGTTGCAGGTGCCTGAAAAGGGGTTCATACCTGGAATGGGGTTGGCAAACGCAGTGCCGGCCTGCGAATAGTCGTTATCACCGCTGTCCTGCACCGTGAACGGAGTGCCGCTCTGGTAGATAAACGTCCCTGACAAGCGCCATCCGCCAAGCACAGCGTCGAGAGCAGCATGCTGGTTCATAAAGGGCTTGCCCATGCCAAACGGCAGTTCGTAAACCGCGGTCCCTTTGAGCGCTTGCGGGACGTCGAAGTTCGAGTTGCCGTAGTTACTGGAGAGATTGTTTCCGATTTGCCAGACCTGAGCCCCGGCCGTGCTCCCCCATCCGGCCGAGTCCTGGTCATCCAGAAAGTGCGACCAAGCATAGTTGACATCGAAGGTCAGCCCATGGGAATAACGGCTGCGCACGTCGAGTTGCAGCGAATTGTAGTTGGAGATGGCGTTGAAGTTTGAGCCGGAAAGGCCTCCAAACGCCGGATAGGGACGCGCGCAAACGAGGGTACCGGAGGGGCCTGATGTGGGTGTTGCGGGTGTTGCTCCGTTACAGCCCGATACATCGTTCGAGGCCAGAAGGGCCGGGTTGGTGATTTGGTTCCCGTCGGTTTTGTATTGCAGATTCGCCCCGTGACTACCGACGTAAGTGGCCGACACCGCAAAGTCCTTCATGAACTGCCGTTCAACGGAGAGGTTCCATTCCCAGATCTCTCCCGGCTTGATGTCATAGGGTTCGTAAGGTGGACTAAAGACGGGATCGCGGACATAGGTCGCTGGGTTCTTCGAACCCTGAATGTAAGGCAGGGCGTTGGCCATCATCTGGGCGCTCGAGCTTAAATAGAGTGGGGTAGTGTTGCCGGTACCAGAAATCCAGCCGATGTCACCGGCGCCGCTGAGAGGGTCGCTGATGTTGCCCTGAGAGGTAGCGCCGAAACCCATTTGCGCGCCGCCCTCACCACCGTAGAGATCCATGCTGTAGTTATAGGCAAAGAACCCCACGCCGCCCCGGATGACGGTGTCGTTCTTGACCGACCAGGCAAAACCTACCCGAGGAAGGAAGAGATCCCAAACCGGCTTCTGCAAGGTCGTTCGGTTATCCTGAGGGGCAATCCATATCGAACCCGGGCTACCGGCGAAGGGGCCGGTGGGATTGATGAGATTCTGGTCGAAATCGCCAAGCTTATTCTGGACCTCGCTCATGCCCGTGTTCCCCTCCCAGCGCAAGCCGAGGTTGATGGTGAGATTGGGCTTGACTTTCCAGTCGTCTTGAGCGAAGGCCTGCGGGCTCTTCAGCCGCATGCCCGTCAGGCCCTGATTCTGCGCGCCCCATTGAGCCACGTTGCCGAGTAGGTAATCCGCGAAGCCCGAGCCCGTGGTGCCATCCAGCGCTCCTGCGGTTACGCCTTGGGTATATTGTCCGGTAAAACCGTAGTTGCCGGCGCTGTTGGAACCCCAGGCCGTGGTGTTGCCCTCGGCCATCAACACCTCGATCCCGAAATGCAGAACGTGCCTGCCCTTGACCAGCGTCACCATATCGGATGGGTCAAACGAGTTCTCGATGTAAATGGCGTCTGTGGCGGGAGACAAGGTACTTACGTTGTACGGGCCGCCGAATCCACCATAAATACTTGAGTTGCCGATAAAGGGGAGTTGGTTAAAATGCGTATCTTGCAGGCCAAATGCGGTTCCGGGGTTCAATCCAATGGACTGAGATTGGAACCAGTTGCCTTGCTTGGTGTACCCCATCCGGATTTCGTTGACGATCGTCGGCGTGATCGTCCACGTTTCCGTGACCTGAGTGTTCCAACCGTCCACGTCCCCGCTACCGCAATTCAGCGGGCAGTTGAACACGCCATTGTCAACCACGGGGTTATCCTTCTGGCTAATTGAGAACATGATGCGGTGCTTCGCGCTCAGGTCGTAATCCAACCGCCCAAAATATCGGTGAACCGGGGAGGGAGTCTTAGGCGCGTTGTAGAAGTTACTTTGACACTCGTTCGGGTACGGGATCGGACCCAGAGAGGTTGAGCTTCCGACCCCTTGCGGCACGGTGGGCCAGCCATACTTGGAAGTCATAATGGCCGCCGCCACTGGGTGGTCCGGTTGGGTATGCCGCCGCAGTTGGTACCGTCGGAATCATGTTGAGGCCGCCGCATTCGGCGGAGAGAGGCGTACGACAAGGGGACCCGTGCACAATTCGGCGGACCGCTAGGACACGTTGTGGTGAGCGGGTCATAAATGGGCTGCATGCCGGTAAAATCACCCGCCTCCATTGCGGCCGTCGGAACGGTGGCGAAGTCGTTAATCCCGTTGTTGTACACGGTGTTTTGACGATCCTGTCTATGTCGAAGAAAAAGAGCTTGTTCTTGATGATAGGCCCGCCGACGGCGGCGCCAAACTGGTCGTACCGCAGATACGGCACTTGCGCCGCTGGGTTCGGAATTCGGGGGCCCGTGGGGTTGAGGTTGTTTGTCATAACTTCAGGCTGCTGATCACCGAAATAGGTGTTGGCGTTTAGAAAGTTTTGGGAGAAAAACTCGTAGCCCGACCCATGCCGACCGTTGGTTCCACTCTTGCTGATCTGGTTGAACATGACGCCCATGCCGTATTGCGCGAGAAGGAAGAGGTGTTGACCTGAACCTTCTGAATGGTCTCGAAGATTTCATCCGTCGCTGTTGTACGCTTTCGCCGGCAGTAAGGTGCTGGCCCCGTCCTGAAGGAAGTTGCCGAAGTTCGGCAGGTTGCCGTTGATCGAAACCGCGTCGCCGGCGTTCCGAGCACCAGGACTGCGAGGTCCGCCCGTTTGTAGTGCCTGAAGCGCCCGGCAGGTGATCTTGAAAGCAGCCCAGTCTGCACCGGTGATGCCGCCGCCCGACTGGGGCAGTTCTGCCATGGTTTTGAATTGCATAATGGTACCCTGCTGGCCAGTTTCAGGATCTTCCGCCAGCGGCACGCCTCCGGCTTCCACGGTAATCGTCTCTGTGACCGCGCCAACTTCCATGCTGGCGTTCTCGGTGATCACATCGACCTGCAGCGGGATAGGACCCTTTACCACCTTCTTGAATCCCTTCACCGTGAACGTGATGTTGTAGTTTTCCCAAGGCGTTGAGACGATCTTGATAAAGACCGTCCTGATTGGTGACGAAGGTCTTCGTTTCCCGGTGCTTCATATTCGTGAGAGTGACAGTATCACGCCCGGCAACGCGGCTCCCCCAGCCGACACCGTGCCGCGAGAATCTCGCCGGTGTTACCTGAAGATGCAGGACGGGACACGAACAGCAGAAGACACAAGGCGAGCGCCCAGCGAACGAAGCTCATAGTCAGAGTTACTCCCAAGCTAGAAGTTCGTCCCGCTGCCGGAGCGGGTTTTCAATATCTAAACCAATCCGATTTCCCCTGCCGTTCCCGGTTCCCTGCCAAAAAATCACCCAAAATCGAACGCGACCAAGAATATCGTTCTTTTACTGGCCGCTGACTAGTACTTCTGTACTCAACTGCACGAAGGTTTAGTCCCAAACACCTTTCGTTGTCAAGAGAAAAATACGGAGCAATATCGTTCTCTTTTTACGGGGAATCAGCATCATCAGGCCCGTTGTATTCTGCAACCGTTCCAGAAATGCTGATCCCGGTAGAACCAGAAAGATCGAGCGGCAAACAGACTTAAAGGGCGCGAAAGACTAGGATGGCCTTCGCGATGAAGCCAGAGAAAAAAGAAGGAAGTCGGGGCAAAAAGGCGCCAGTAACGCTGGAATCCGGCACCGGAATATCGCCGCTACCCGCCAGCACAGTTTCGGCCGTCCTGAACAATTCTTCAGCTTCGCGTTCCGTCCCGGAGCGTACAAAAATGAATTTTGGCTGCGGCTCGCGACCTTAATTATCGCCCAAATTTGTTTGCCGGTTTTTGCGGGTTAAGCGCACCTACCGTTGGAGTGCTTCTGGCAGAAATCGGCGATGCCTACGGCTCCGTCGTGATTAGCGGCATGGAACGTTACCTTCAAGAGCAGAATTTCTTCTTCCTTACTGTAAGTCACCGCCACGACAAAAAGCTTCTGGCAACGTACTCGACTATGCTTCTGGAGAGCACGGCGTCGAAGGGTTCATCACGGTCGACACCTCCTTAGCTCAACAACTTCCTCTGCCGACCGTACATATTTTGCCGGCAGTCGGCAAATCGAAAAAGAGGTAGACTGATATTGTTCTGGATCACCGCCACCGCACCTTTACGTTGGCGCTAACGCCACCTGGTCAATCTGGGCCACAAGAAAATCGCCTTCATGAAAGGTTCAGAAGCGGGATAACCGCCAATTCCGACACACGGTGGGACGCGATTCCGGGAGAATTCGCCGCGGAGTTGGG
>CAWEKM010000004.1:0-230199 GCA_963809605.1 uncultured Acidobacteriaceae bacterium
TGCGCGTCCATCGACAGGCCGGAGCAGCCAACATTTTCTCCGGCAAAAAGTACGCGCTCCCAATGCAGACCTCCATCGGTAGTGCGGAAGACGCCACGCTCGGGTTGCGGTCCGGTTGTGCGGCCCAGAACGCAGGCGAAAACGATCTCAGGATTCGACGGGTGGATGACGATGCGGCCGATCCGTCCGCTCTCCGGCAGCCCCATGTTGGTCCAGGTTTTGCCGGCATCCGTCGATTTATAAATTCCATTGCCCATCACATCGATATCGCGAATTGCCCACGCCTCGCCCGTCCCGGCCCAGACCGTGCTTGGATCAGAAGGAGCTACGGCCAGAGAGCCGATTGCGGCCACCGGTTCTTTGTCAAAGATCGGCATCCAGTGATTCCCGCCGTCGGTCGATTTCCAGACTCCTCCGGAGGCAGGTCCCGCGTAGTAAGTGCTGGCATCGCCCGGAATGCCAGCAACGGCTGCGATGCGATTCCCCACTCTGGGGCCTACGAAGCGAAAGCGGAACTGGCTTTCGTCGTCGGAGTCCGGTTGTTGCGCACGCACCGACATGCTGCTCAGCACGGCGATGGCAGCGAAACACAGCGTTATTTTCCTGATGAGCATTCCTGGAATCCTCCGGTCAGAACATCGTGCATCTTACATGTCTGAAGGCAAGTGGGCCAAGTCGAACTACGTCCGAATTTCGGCCGCTTCGTCAGCTCGTACTCAGGCAGGGATCTTTGCGTCGAGGGTTCTGATAACATCCAGGATCATGTGAACGACAGCCTCATCGCCGATCGCAGTATTGATCATGGTGTGGTAAATGGCGCGATCCGGCCACTCGACGTGGAAATATTTCTGGATGAAATCCACCCGCTCGCGATCAACCGTGTCCACGAGCTGCTCGGCTTCCTTTTCGCTCTTGCCGCGGGCCAGCAGGCGTCGAACTTTATTTTCCCTCGGAGCATAAAGAAAAACGCGCAACGCATCTTTGCGGTTCTTGAGAAACTGCTGTGATCCTCTTCCCACGATGACAGAGTTGCCGGTCTTGGCCACGCTTTGAACGACCTGTTCCGTAAACTTCAAAATACATTCGCTGTCCACCAGCTTGAGCTTGTGGGCATTGATGCTGCCTTCATAACTGCCGCGCAAGAACGACTTGAAGAGCCGGTAGTAGAGGGGATCGGTTCGCTCCTCCCGGCCCTCGACGACTGTCTTGGGGCAATCGGCAAGGCGCGCAATCTCTTCCGTCAGCAATTGATCCCAAAGCTTCCAGCCCAGCTGCTTGGCAAGGAGTTGGGCGATTTCGCCGCCTCCGCATCCGTATTCGCGTTCGATGGTAACGATTCTTATCTGCATGGTGATAACCGAAATTTAGTGGTTCAAATGGGAACGGCAAGCACGGGGCACGATCCAAGCTGCAGGGTACGATAGGTTGTCGAACCAAAGACTGCTTGATCGAGCGTGCCCCGGCCCTGCACTCCCATAACCGCCATGTCAATGTGCGCTTCCAGTACCAACTGGATGATTTGCTGGTACGGTTTTCCAGTGCGCACCACCGTCTTGATCTTAAGCGTCTTGCGTTTCCCCGGTGCAATCAGTTTATCGAGCTGCCCCGTGGCGGTCGCTATGGCTCCTTTCTTCTTGGCCGCACTTGGAACCTGCTCCAACACGTGCAGAAGGATGAGCTCAGCGTCGTACTCCTCGGTCGCCGAGATCGCATAGCTCAGGGCCCGCTCGGAGTTCTCAGAGAAATCCGTACAGAAAAGAATCCGGTTCAAGTGGTGGACGTGCTGCACTTCTCTAGCTTCGATCGTAGATTCGCTCGGCAGGTTGGATATTGCCAGCACCGGGCAGGGAGCCCTGCGCATTACCCGGTTGGTCACCGACCCTAGCACCAGACGGTCAAACCCTCGGCGGCCATGTGTTCCCATTACGATCAGGTCAGTTTTCCGTTCTTGCGCAAATAACAGGATGCAATCCGGAGCTGCTCCATCGTGCACTACGAGTTCCGGCTGAATCTTACCGTATGCGTGTGCCTTTACGAATTCGGACAATTTCCGCTTGCCACCGTCGCGAAGTCCACTGCAGAACGCGGCATAGTCTCCCGTAGACGCGACATACTCTGCGTAGGGATATCGCGAGAACTCGACGATATGTTGCGCCACCAACCTGGCTTGATAATGTTCGGCGACGGAAAGCGCATAGTGATATGCCCTGATCGAAAACTCCGAAAAATCGATGGGGCAAAGAATGATTTTAATTTCCATAACTGCAGCTCTGACTTCTTACAGTCGTAATGCATCTATTATTCCGCTACTCTCACCCCACCGCCACCGGGATCATTTTTCTTCAGGGCAAAAGACAGACCGAACATGATTGCCGATCCTATGCAAAGAACCATAAACGTATCAATGTATGCAAGGGTTGCGGCCTGCGCTTGCAGCGTTTGGTAAATCCTGGCATAAGCGGTGACTTGCGCCTCATGCCTACCCACACCGGAGGTGGCCAATCGTTGAGCAAGGCCGTTCGCCGAATTCAGGAAGTTAGGGTTGTCGACCCTGGTATTTTGCACCAGCCTGGCCTGATGGAATTGCGAGCGGCGCGCAATCAATGTTGTGACCAAAGATGTGCCCACGCTGCTTCCCATGTTGCGCATGAAATTGATAATTCCTGCGACCGCGTTATTCTTCTCCGGCGCGATTCCGATGTAGGCCACGAGCGTAATCGGCACGAACAGAAATCCCAAACCAATCACCTGGGCAATGCGTAACCAGGTGGCCGCACTGAAGCTGATGAGCAAATCGATCCGCTTCGTGGAATAAAACATGGCGATCGATAAGGCGAGCCAGCCAAACGCGATCAGGTAGCGCGCCTGAATCTTCGTTGTCAGTTGACCCATGACGGGCATTTCAAACAGTAAAACCAGACCTCCCGCCGAAAGCGCAAGTCCGGCGAGTTCGGAGGTGTAACCCACGAGCGTCTGCAGGAATTGCGGCATCAGCACCAGGCTGCTGAACAACAGAATGCCCAGCGTAAACATCATCAGGCTCGAGCTTGCAAAGTTAAAGTTCTTGAACATGCGCACGTCGATGATCGGCGCCTTTTGATACCACTCCCAGATCACCAGCGAGATCAGGCATACGGTCGCGATCACGATTAAAGTCGTGATGAAGTGTGAACCGAACCAATCATCCTCCTGGCCCTTGTCGAGCAACACTTGTAACGCACCGATACCGAGCGCCAGGAGGGCGATGCCGATGTAATCCAACTTGACCCCAGCCGCTTTGAGCTTGGCTAAATATGGAGGATCTTCTACAAAGCGCCGCACTAGAAGCCATGTGAGTATGCCGACTGGAAGATTGATGAAAAAAATCCAGCGCCAGGAATAGTTGAAGGTGATCCACCCGCCCAGAGTTGGCCCGATCGTGGGCGCCATGATGGCCGTGATGCCATACAGGGCGAATGCCAGTCCCCGCTCTTGTGGAGGAAACGTGTCGGCCAGAATGGCCTGCGCCATCGGCTGCAACCCACCGCCGCCTGCGCCTTGCAGCACCCGAAAGAGAAGAAGAAACCCGAGACTGGGTGCGATGCCGCAAAGCAAGGAACTCACAGTAAAGACAGCCAGGCAGGACATGAAGAAGCGTTTGCGCCCCAGCGCACCCGCGAGCCAGCCGCTAATCGGCAGGATGATGGCGTTCGAGACCAGATAGGAGGTCAACACCCACGTACTCTGGTCGTTGCTTGCGCCCAGATTGCCGGCCATATACGGCAGGGCGACGTTGGCGATGCTGGTGTCGAGCACCTCCATGAAGGCGGCCAGCGCCACGACAACGGCAATCAGCCAGGGATTGTACTTGGGCCGCCAAACCGCTTCATCGAGTGTGAGAGCTGCGGAACTCATTTGAGGTAAACGTCCGGGACCACGTTCATCCCCGGGCGCAGACGGCGATCCTTGTTCTCGCCGGGTTCAAGAACGATCTTGACCGGAATCCTCTGGACAATTTTCACGTAGTTACCGGTGGCATTCTCCGGCGGAAGCAAGCTGAAAAGAGGGCCGGTTGCTCCAGCGATGCTGTCCACATGGCCCTTGAGAGTGCGGCCGCTCGAATCCACATGGATTTCCGCTTTTTGTCCAACCTGCATGTGCTTAAGCTGCGTCTCTTTGAAATTGGCGGTAACCCAAACTTCATCGAGAGGCACAACGGTAAGCAGTTGTTGCCCGCTTTGCACGTTCATCCCAACCACCACCGTCTTGTTCACCTCGCCGGTGACCGGAGCAACGATTTTTGTGTAACCGAGATTCAGTTGGGCCTGTTCGAGTTGGGCGCGCTTTTGTTCAACATCGGCGATGGCAGCCCGCACGCGAGCCCGGGTAGACGATACCTGCTGCGGCCCAGTCTCCGCGTATTGGTGGTTTGCATTGGCTTGCGCCACGCGGCTGCGGGCCTGTTGCACGAATTGCTCCGCCGCGGACTCGCTGGCGCGAGCTGCAGCAACCGTGGCGGTGCTCGATTTCGCGGTGGCCAACGCCTGATCGTAGATCTGTTGAGATACTTCCCGTTTGTCGACGAGCACCTTGTAGCGGTGAAGGTCGTCTTGCGCTCTTACATCGTTGGCTTCGTCCGCTTCCAATTGGGCATGAGCTGCGGCCAGCTGCCGCTCGGCGGCGACCACGCCGGCGTCAGCGTCTTCTATGCCAGACGCTGTAAAGGTGAGTTGGCTTGAAGAGTTTACTGACGTGATGGGAACCGTGATGTTCAGCGACTGGGCTGTCGCCTCCGCATTGTCGAGATTCGCTTGTGCCTGCGCGACCGCAACCTCATAGTCCTTCGGGTCGATCTCGACCAGCACCGTGCCTTTTTCCACCCACTGGTTGTCGTCTGCGTTGACTTTCACTACGTAGCCGGAAACGCGTGCGCTGACCGGATAGAGGTGGACATCCGCCTGGGCGTCGTCAGTTGATTCGTAACTGCTCAGGTAGCGCCACAGGAATACGCCGGCGACAAGCACCACCACGGCGATGACGACAATCAAAATATTTCTGCGGCGCTTGGGATTCGGACGCACCGGCGGGGTATAGCTTTTCTCCGCCAAAGGGGATGACTCGACCGAAGATTCCGAATGGGGTTGGTTTTCGTCCGCCATGTTTATTGTCCTTTGAAATATTCTCTGACGCCCTGCTCCGCGATTCCCAGAGCGCGAATCAGCGAAATTTTCGCGTAATTATAGCTGTATAGACTTGATATGTACTGCTCGTGCGCACTCGCGACCGCCTCCTGCGATTGCACCACCTCTACGCTGTCGGTGACCCCGGCGCTGAAACGGTCACGCGATTGGGTCAGTGTTTCTTCCGCCAGATCGATATTGCTGCGCGCCACGTTGACTTGATCCGATGAGGACTGCAGATTCAGGAGCGCGGCGCGCACATCGGAGTCGATCTGGGCTCGCAGACTCTCCAAACGCTCGCGGCTCTGCTCGAGTTTGGCATCGGCCTGCAGAACATCGGCGTGAACGCTCCCGCCCTGAAAGATTGGAATCGATAGCGTTCCGCGGACGTCGGCCACGGGCGTTGCCGTGGAGGGATGCGACCCTCCCAGGCCATAATCTGCGTTGAAGGACAACGATGGAAAATAGCCCGCCAGCGCTGCCTTTCGAGAAAATTCCGCTGCACGTACGTCGCTGATGGCTGCCTGGTAATCGGAACGCGAAGCATAGGCGCGTCCCAGAGCCTGATCCACAGTAAGGGCTTCGAGCGCCTGATACGGCGACTTGTCAGCGAATTCAAATTCCTGACCCGGAGCTAAGCCAATAACGCGCGCCACGGTCAGCTTCTGGATGGCGAAGTTGTTCTTCGCCTGGATCAACTGCTGTTGCCGGGTCTGGAGCTCAACCTTGGTACGAAGACCGTCGATGTCCGGCGAAGTTCCGGCATTCACCTGGTCGCTGGCTTGATCGTAAAGAGCCTGCGCCGTCTTGACCTGCGCTTCCGCCGTTTCAATGCGAGCTTCGTCGGCGATGCCTTGCAAATAGGTATAGCCCACGGCCAGCACGACCAGATCGCGAGCGTCCTTGAAGGTATAGTCGGCGGATTTGGCACTCTGGTTGGCCGCGCGGGCAGCGTTGATGGACTTCCAATCAAACAGGTTTTGGGTCAAACTGGCTCGCGCGTCAAAGTAAGAAAAAGGGCCCACCGACGGCGGAATGGGAATTCCGTCGAGACTCGTAAGGCCGAGCTCGGCAAGATTAATCTTGGAGGCATCTACATAGGGCGCCCCAGAGACGTGTGGCAAGAGGGCGCTCAATTGCTGCCAGCGCTCGCCCCGGGCCGAGCGAACGTCCGCATGGGAAAGGAGCAATCCCAGATTCTGTTTCAAGCCGCGGTCGATGGCATCCTGAAACGAAAGCGACAGAACTCCCGGAACCAGCTTTGCCGGAACGCTGGCTGCGAACGGGCTCACGCCGGTTGTTCCGGGAATCTGTTGGCCAGGAGTGCTCGGACCCGGTGGTGTCTCGGTTTGCGCCAGAGATGTTGCCGCCCCGCAAACCAAGACTCCGGCCAACAGGAAAACGCGGCAGCGTTCGTAACTGAGTCTCAAGGGAGTCTCCTCCTTTATTCACGACGCTAAGACTTGTGTGCTCCCGGAAGCGGGGAGGATGACATGATATGCCCGGCGGCTGAGTGCATGCACCGCCACGCATTAGCCGAGGCGGAATTAGACGCGATACTACTTCCCACGGGAATCAGCTCACGCCCGGGCTTTGTCGATCATCGCTTCCCAAATACCTTTGGATTTCAGAACCAGCTCAACCGCTTCGCGAATTGCGCCGCGGCCTGCAAAAGCTTTCGTGGTGTAGTGGGCCGCATCTTTAGCCTCGGGAACGGCGTCGCCGACGGCAATTGCGAGGCCGGCGCGGCGCATCAGCGGGATATCAGGAAGGTCGTCGCCGATATAAGCGACAGCGGAATCGGAGACGCCCGCTCTTCGAAGAATGTCTTCATAGGCCGGCATCTTCACCGGCTGTTTCATATAGATGAATTCCATCCTCATCTCCTGGGCGCGGCGAAGCAGTGCAGCACTCTCGCGGCCAGTGATGCAGCCCGTGCGCAGGCCCGCAGTCTGGGCGAGGGTTAATCCCTGGCCGTCGTGGGCGTCAAAGGTCTTGATTTCGAGGGCAATGCCGCCGTTCTGCGAGAGCAAAGTGACGCCGCCGTCGGTCATTGTGCCGTCCACGTCCATAAGAAGTAGTTCGATCCGCGCGGCGCGCTTCTTAAGTGCGGGGGAGATTTTCGGAGAACGAGCCAAAGAACCCTCCAGCAGAAACGTAGATGAGACTCTAAATTAAAAGATTCACCGGCCGTATGCCAAATGCGCCCTATCCCCTGACAACTTGACCGTGACTGAGGAAGAGAATAATTTTTTGCATACTTAGCTGCTGCCTCGCGCATCTGTGACAAAGGAGGAGCTAATCATGAGCACAACTGCTGCACCAGAAGTAACCGCTATCACAACCTGGAACATTGACCCCGTTCACTCCACCGCCCAGTTCAAGGTGAAGCATATGATGGTCTCGAACGTGAAGGGCGAGTTTACTGCCGTTACCGGAAAATTGGAATTAAACAGCGCGGACATCACCAAGTCAAAGATCGAAGCTTCAATCGATGCCGCCACGATCAACACCCGGGAACCGCAGCGCGATGCGCACCTGAAGAGCGCGGATTTCCTCGACGTGGAGAAGTTCCCCGTTTTGACCTTCAAATCGACGCGAGTGTCAAAGGTGAAAGATGACGAGCTCGCAGTTGAAGGCGACCTTACCATCCACGGGGTTACGCGCAACGTTGTATTTGAAGTCGAGGGGCCGACCGCTCCGGTCAAGGATCCATGGGGCAGCACCCGGATCGGGATCTCGGCCACGACGCGCATCGACCGGAAGGATTTTGGCTTAACCTGGAATGCAACGCTCGAGGCCGGTGGCCTCATGGTGGGACACGAAGTGACGATTACCCTCGATGTCGAGTTCGTGAAGGCGTAACCCTGGTGCGAGAGGTGATCATTTCACTGAGATCGCGTCGAACTGGCGCCGGCCTTGGTTTTGCCCCACTCATGCGTCCGGTGCTAGACTGCGCAAATGACTACCAAGAAGAAGTCGAAGAAGAAATCCGCGAAGCCGAAGAAGAGAGCGCGTGCGAAGGCCGCGCGGACGAAGAAGCGAGCGCAGACCGAGAAAACTCTTAAGAAACTGGCAAAGGACAGATCTGTTCGGTCCAAAGCTGCGACCAAGAAGAAGGGCGCGAAGAAAGCGGCCAGCCGGAGGACCGTGAGTGCACGTAACAAGGAAGTTCCGAACAAACGCCCAGGGCGAAGTGCGTCGGCATTGTCCCGGCAGGTGCCAGAACCGCTATCGGGCGAGGAATCGGGAGATCTACAAGGCCTGTCCAACGTAGAAAGCGCCGATTCGGAAAGCGTTGACGAGTTGATCGAGGAGGGAAACGCGTTCGAGGCTGGTGTGATTTCGGGAGTTGAGGCCGCCGACGGCGAGGACGGAAGAGAAGTTCACACTCGTGAAGTGCCCGAAGACGATGTGCCCGAAGAATACCTTGATAACGACTAGCGACGATAACGACTAGTCAAGAGGACGGTCGGCGGGATTTCCAGTTACGGGCGTCGGTGCGCGGGGCAGACTCCTGGCGTCAAGACAACGGATCGTTGACCACCCAATTGAACTGCCGCCACTCTTACAGAAACTTGATCAAAGCATCGATCGTTTCTTTGGGTTTTTCCTCCATGACCCAGTGGCCACAGTCTTTCAGTACCAGCATCGTGGCGCCGGTCGCAACCAACTTCATCTGCTCGCCAAGCAGCTTTCCATTCGCCTTCCCCCCGCCAATTGCCAGCACTGGCATTGTGAGCTTGTTCTGGGAAAGCTTAGCGAAATCGGCAGCTGCCTGCTGGAAGGAAACGAAATATGCCCAGCCGGCCCGCATGCGTCCAGGACGCGCATAGGCTGCGGTATAGGCCGCGCGATCGGCTTCTGGAATCGAGTGCGTCTTATCAGCGGCGAAATCGTTCCAGAAATAATCGAAGTAGGTTCGCTCGCGACCGCGCACCAGCGCTTCCGGTGTCGGCCCGTTAAAGCGAAAATGCCAAATGCTCGGATTGTTATATACGTCTTCCCATCCCGCCACGCCTGGCAGAAACGCGTCCAACACCACCAACTTTTCCGTCTCCGCGGGAAACTGTGCAGCGTATGCATAAGCCACCATCAGCCCGATGTCGTGGCCGACGACTCTCGCTTTCTCGACTCCTAGCAACTTGGCGAGCCCGTGGATTCGTACGGCAGCAGTCTTCATGTCCAAACCATCCTTCGGGATGTCGGAATCGCCAATTCCGGGCAGGTCAGGGGCAATCACTGTAAATTTTTGTGCAAGCAGTGGAATGATCGGCCTCCACATGCGCGATGTCTGCGTATAGCCATGCAGCAGGATCACCGTCGGTCCATGACCCGCCGTCAAGTAGTGCAGCCCGAAACCGTCTACCCGAGCCGTGCGCGAGAGAATGGGCGCAGTCTGCGCGGACGCCGCCGGCGATGTCGAAGCAGCCAAGAGAAGCAATACCGCTAACCCGCTTAAGAGCTTGAACGTGAATTTCATAAGACCTCCCGATTAGTGGCACTCAGAAACTGCATGGCTCGCGTGGAGAGCCCTCCTGCAAGAAACCGAATCTTACACGTTCGCACCCCTGTTCTGTTGACGCAAATAACGATGCTAACGTTCGGCGGCGCCGTGCCGATAGGCAAAGAGTGATCCCTCGTTCCTCTGCGCCTAGCTCGGGTGAAGGCAAACCGGTGCCGCCCTCCGGAACCCATTTTGTAGCCCGTCAGCCGATTCTTACCACGGATGAGAAGGTCTTCGGTTACGAGCTCCTGTTTCGCGACGGCA
Source organism: uncultured Acidobacteriaceae bacterium (assembly GCA_963809605.1). Taxonomy (GTDB): domain Bacteria; phylum Acidobacteriota; class Terriglobia; order Terriglobales; family Acidobacteriaceae; genus Sulfotelmatobacter. The sequence continues at coordinate 9,931 of CAWEKM010000004.1, forward strand.
TCGAAGATTTTTTCCGTAGTCCGGATTCCGACGCCGCCTCCCGCAGCACATTGAACAGTTCCATGTTGATGGGCCTCGATGTGCTTTGCGACGGACGCCGCGCCTTTGTGAACTGCACCCGCGACATCCTGCTTAAAGATTACGTTACGCTGCTGCCGGCGGGCCAGACCGTGGTCGAGGTTCTCGAGACCGTCCCCGCCGATGACCTGGTGGTGGCGGCCTGCCGTCGGTTGAAGGAAGCCGGGTACATGATTGCGCTGGACGATTTTGCGGCAGACGATCCGCGTGAACGCCTGACCGATCTTGCCGACATCATCAAAGTGGACCTCAGGGCTACTACGCTCGATGACGCGGCCGCAATGGTGCAGCGCTATGGTCCTTGGCGCTGCCGCTCGCTGGCGGAAAAAGTGGAAACGCGGGATGAGTTTATTGCCAGCAAGAAAGCTGGCTTTCTTTACTTCCAGGGATACTTCTTCCGCCGTCCGGAAATACTTACTGCGCGTGAGATTCCCGCCAACCGGCTCAATTATCTGCGCATGCTGACCGCGGTTTCGCAACCGGAGTTAGATGTACGTCACATAGAAAATCTGGTTAAGGGCGAGGCATCGCTGTGCTACCGTCTGCTGCGTTATCTGAACTCCGCTGCTTTCAGCTTCGCCTCCGAAATTCATTCCGTGCGGCACGCACTTTCTATACTGGGAGAGCGCGAAGTTCGCCGCTGGATCCGCTTGGTTGCGAGCCTGGGCGCGGGCCAGGACAAGCCGAGCGACCTGGTGCTCGCCGCTTTGGTGCGCGCTCGTTTTTGTGAGCTGCTGTCTCCCAAAATTCAACACGGCGATTCTGACTTATTCCTCTTGGGCATGCTTTCGCTAATGGATACGATTCTCGAGATTCCCATGCAGCAGGTGCTCGATAACGTCCCCATCGATCAAGAATGCAAAGCCGCGCTGCTGGGTGCGGCCAGCCGTCTGCGGCCCTTCTATCAGCTCATGCTGGCGCAAGAATCCGGGGAGTGGGCGGCGGCCAAGGAACTTTCAACTCAGCTTCATTTCGGCGAAGCTGACGTTTCGGCTGCTTACTGGCAAGCCATGCAATGGGCGCGCCAAGTAAGCTCGGGGGCTGAATAGATCTGGTCGAATCAATGGTCTCCGGTGAATGCTTTCCCGGGAACGATCTCCTGCGAATGTGGCTGCCCGCTAGCTTGGTCGTATGCGGGGCGAAACCAGTTGGCATGCAGGTTCATTCGCTTCGAGCATTCGCAATTGCTCGCGTATGTCGCGGCGGAGCAACGCCACGGAAATGCCTCCGAAGAATTCTGGATAGCGGTCGAGCCGCCCGAGTGCAGCCTGTAACAAGAGAGTAGTTCCGAGGCGATTGTCGCACTGCAAGTGGTGAAATGCCGCAGTCACTTGAATTAGTCCCTGCAGAAAAGTTTTTTCCGGTTCCGGCAGCTTTAGCCACACGCTCTCCCAGGCCTCATGCGCGGTGAAAAACTCACCGGCGTCGTAGAGACGCAAGCCTTCCGCGAGAGCTCCTTCGGTCCAGTCGAACTTCATCATCTCCGGTCCATGCTAAAACTAGCATGGATGAAGGGGTGCGACGTATCTCATGGAGTCGCCAAAAGGGGTGTACACTGTCTGGCAGCATTCGACGAGAACCCCTGCTAGTGGGGCGAGTCGACTCAAGGAATGCCCTGCCTTTCCCCGGCGGTTGGAGTTTTCATGCGGAGTTCTCCGGTAGCGAGGCGGATGGTCACGCTCAGCGGCGCGGCCACAGGCTTCTTCGTCGCACGAAGCCTGCCCCTCTGTTTGCTGCTGTGCGTTACCTGGTTTTCGATTTGCACAGTTCCTGCAGTCGCTCAGGCCGGTGTTCAACAGACTCCCGCCACCAACTCGGCCTCTCAGCCCGAGACTAAGCAAAACTCTGCGGAACTCGCTTCTCGCGACGAACCCGCCACATTCAAAGTGAATGTAAAGCTGGTGGTGGTGCGTGCAGTGGTCCGCGACCCTCAGGGCCACGCCATCGGAAATCTTCGCCAGGACGATTTTCAGGTCTTCGACAAAGGCAAGCCGCAAGTGATCACCCAGTTTGAAGTCGAACAGCCGGGAAGTCTGGCGGCAAAGGCGCGGCAGGAGTCGATTGAGAACTCCGGCGAGATTCCTTCCGCCGATACTTCCAAAACCGGGAATGTGCCTGCTGTGCCCGAACGTTTTGTAGCTTACCTGTTCGACGATGTGCACCTGGAGTTCGGCGATCTCGCTCGGGTGCGGGAAGCTGCGGAACGCCATTTCGCCAAGCTGCGGCCCACGGACCGCGCCGCCATCTTCAGCACTTCGGGCCAGACGACCCTCGATTTTACCGACGATCGCGCTCAACTCCACGCAACCTTGCTTCGTCTTCAGCCCCGCCCCATCGCGGGTGGTTTTGGACACGACTGCCCCGATATCGGCTACTACCAGGCGGATCTGATCGTTAACAAGAACGATCCTCAGGCTACGCAGGTTGCCGTTCAGGAAACGCTCTTGTGCAGCCCGGGCATGCAGCCCTCTAGCGCCGCGGGCGTGGCGCAACTTATGGCCTCAAGGGCTTTGAATGCTGGTGACCACGAAAGCCGCATCTCTCTTGGTTTGCTCAGCGACGTAGTGCGCGATATTTCAAGAATGCCTGGTCAACGCAGCGTTGTCCTGGTTTCTCCCGGATTCATCACTCCGCAACTGGAATATGACTACAGCCAGATTATCGATCGCGCCCTTCGCTCGCAGGTTGTCATCAATGCCCTGGATGCGCGCGGATTGTACGTCCCAAATCTCTTCGCAGATGCCAGTGCTTCCACGCCGCCGCCGGCCGGCAAGGCCTTGATTGAGATTGCGGCTGCATCGGCGCAGGATGACCTCTTAGCCGTCTTGGCCGACGGTACCGGCGGTGTTTTCTTCCACAACAATAACGATCTCGACGAAGGTTTCCGCCGCGTCGCCGACACACCCGAGTATTCTTATGTGCTGGCCTTCGTTCCGCAAAACCTGAAGCTCGATGGCAGCTTTCACAGCCTGAAGGTCACATTAAAGAACCCGCAAAAACTGACGTTGGAAGCCCGCCGCGGCTATTACGCGCCCAAGAACTTCACCAGCCCGGACGAGCAAGCCAAGCAGGAAATTGTTGATGCCATGTATTCCCAGGAGGAGTTGCACAATCTTCCCGTCAACCTGCACACGCAGTTTTTCAAAGGCAGCGATCAGGATGCCACGCTTGTCGTCATCGCTCATGTCGACGTAAAGCGTCTGCGCTTCCGAAAAGTCGAAGGCCGAAACGACAATGTTCTCACCTGTGTGTCGGCGCTATTTAATCGCAATGGCAATTTCGTTCAAGGAATAGAGAAGACAGTGACCATGAAGTTGAAAGATGAGACTCTGGAACACAAGCTCGGCTCAGGAATTACGCTCAAGACCAGCTTCGACGTAAAGCCGGGGAGCTATCTGGTAAGGCTTGTCGTAAGGGACGCGGAGGGGCAAATGATGTCCGCAGAGAACGGGACCGTTGAGATTCGTTAAACCGGGATTTTGGAGGTGAAGTATGCGCCATCGCCGGCTGGTTCTTTTCATTGGCCTGATTAGTCTGGCCAGCTTCTGGATGCTTCGCGAATCAGGCTCAAGCGTCCCCGTGGTATACGCCCAACAGTCAAGCGCAGCGACCGCGGACGACGCCGGTGTGATCCGGGCTGAGACCCGTCTGGTTCTGGTGGACACCGTCGTCACCGACAAGAAGGGCGAGTACGTTCGCGATCTGGCCCAGAAGGACTTCAAGGTCTGGGAAGATGGCAAGGAACAAGCCGTCACCAGCTTCTCTTTTGAGGAGAGCGCGAATTCCACCAAGCCACAGCCGCACTACCTGGTCTTGTTTTTCGACAACTCAACCATGGACATGGGCGATCAGGCCAGAGCGCGGGATGCAGCCGCAAAGTTTATTGACGCAAACGCGGGCCCCGACCATTTGATCGCCATTGCGGATTTCGGCGGCACGGTGCATATCTCACAAAACTTCACCGCAGACGCAGACCGCTTGAAGCAAGTGGTGGCGGGTTTGAAAGGATCATCAGTTTCGCCGAACGCGCAGCCACCGGTGATGGTGGCTTCGATGGGCACTCCCTCCATAGGGCCGTCTCTGAGTAATGCGGAAGCCGACTTCGGCGTCCAAACTGTACTGCTTGCTTTGCGGAGCCTGGCCAAAAGCCTTTCCACCGTGCCCGGCCGAAAGTCGCTGGTAATGCTGACCTCGGGCTTCAAAATGAACCCCGAATACGAGTCGGAGCTGACTGCGGTCATCGATACTTGTAATCGGTCGAACGTTGCTGTTTATCCCATCGACGTGCGTGGCCTGGTGACTCCAGATATGGCGCCGCCGCATAGCAGTCTGGACCTACCTTCGACCCATTCGGTGTCAGGATCGTACGTTCCAGCTGCATTTCACTATTCGGAAAGAGGCTCTCCTCAGCCGATGCTCCGGTTCGCTGCATTTGCTGAACCGGCCGCGCTCGCACCCCAACATGGTGGAGGCGGAGGCGGTGGTGGAGGCGGCGGTCATGGCGGAGGTGGAACCGGTGGTGGTGGAACCGGAGGCGGCGGTCATGGTGGTGGAACCGGTGGTGGCGGGACCGGTGGCGGCGGCAAAACCGGAGGCGGCACTACTGGCGGCGGAACCACCGGTGGCAGAACCGGAACTGGGGGGACAGTCTCGAATAACAACCTGTACAGTCCTTACAACCAGCCCCGGCAGATCGTTCCGCCATTTCCTCCTAGCGCTTCTGACAATCAGCAGGTCCTCTATCAACTCGCCGACGGTACCGGCGGATTTGTGATCCTCAATACCAACGATCTGCTCGGTGGTCTGCAAAGGATCGCCAAGGATCAAAACCAGTACTACCTTCTCGGATATAAGCCCGCTGTTTCAGTCGAAGGAAGTTGCCACACGTTGAAAGTCAAAGTGGAGCGCGGTGGAACCAACGTCCGCGCGCGCAGCGGATATTGCAACGTCAGGCCGGCAGATCTCCTGGCCGGGAACCCGATTGAGAAGGACCTCGAAACCCGCGCCAGCGGTGAGATGCAGGGCAATGTTACCGCTATGATGCAGGCGCCTTTTTTCTACACTTCGCCCAACACGGCCCAGGTTCACCTTGCCGTGGAGATTCCTTCAGCAGCTCTCAAGTTTGAAAAGGTGAAAGGGAAGCAACACGCGGCGGTCAACATACTGGGCATCGCGTATAAGTCGGACGCATCGATCGCCGCGCGTTTCAGCGATACCGTGAATGTCGACCTCGATGGCAAGAAAGAAGTGGAGGAATTTCAGAAACAGCCATTTCACTACGAAAATCAGTTCGGGATCGCCTCCGGCGATTACAAGCTGAAAGTCGTGTTCAGTTCCGGCAACGAGAGCTTCGGCAAACTCGAAACGCCGCTCTTGATTGATCCATATCTCGGAACTCAATTCAGCATCAGCGGCGTGGCGCTCAGCAACGACCTGCGACGGGCTGCCAACCTCGCCACCGATCTGGACAGCCAGCTGCTGGAAGACAGGACTCCATTGCTGGCGGACGGTTTTCAGATTTCACCTTCAGCGTCCAACCATTTCAAGAAAACTGACACGGCGGCAATCTACACCGAAGTCTACGAACCGCTCCTGAAAAATCCAAATCCTCCCAAAGTCGGTTTCGAGCTAATCGTTGTCGAACGCGCGAGCGGACAGGAGAAAATGCGTTTCGCTCACCAGGTCCCAGAAGCAAAGGCAGGGAACCCACTGATTTCGCTGGGGCTGAAGCTGCCGGTTGCGCAGCTTGGCCCCGGTTCCTATCTCTTAAAGTTGAGGGCCGTTGATTCAGTGGGCAACTCGAGCAAAACCCGCTCGGTTGATTTCGAAGTAGAGTGACGGGTCGGCGCCGGGCTCGCGCCCTCGACCTGCAAGAGCTGCTTCGCATATGATTTGAGCATGATTTCTGCGAATGCGTATTGCCCGCTGTGCGGGCCCGCTCGATGATCATCACCCGGAGTCCGCTGAGGATTTGCCTCGGCGGCGGCGGCACCGACCTCCCGTCTTATTATCGCCAGCATACTGGCTTCGTGATCTCCGCGGCCATCAGCCGGTATGTCTATATCACCATCAACGAAGCGTTTCGTCCGCGGATTATTGTCAAGTACTCCAAGTTCGAAGATGTGGAACGCGTCGATGAGATCCAGCATCCCATTATCCGCGAGGCCTTGAAGTTGACCGGCGTAACCGGGCCGTACCTCGAGATTGTCAGCCTTTCCGACATTCCCGCCGGCACAGGAATGGGATCTTCCGGCAGTTTCACCACCGCCCTGTTATGCGCTCTGCACACGTTGAAGCGTGACTTTGTGCCACCTCGCGATCTCGCGGAGCAAGCTTGTCACATCGAACTCAAGCTGCTCAGTGAACCCATCGGCAAGCAGGACCAGTACATTGCCGCTTTTGGCGGCATCACCTCCTTCCAGTTTCTGCCGGACGATCGCGTGCTTGTCGAACCCCTGAAAATCCCCGCCGAAACTCTAGCCAACCTTGAAGACAACCTGCTCCTGTTCTTCACCGGAAGCTCGCGCAACGCGTCTGACATTCTTCGCGACCAGGATTCCAGAACCAAACAGAACAACTCTGAGATGATCGAGAATCTTCACTTCACCAAGCAGTTAGGCATCGAGAGCCGGGACGCTTTGCTGGCCGGTGACTTGAGGAAGTTTGCCCAGGTGATGAATATTCACTGGGAGAACAAGAAGAAACGGTCTCCGGGTATGAGCGGCGGCGAGATCGATCGGCTGTACGAACTCGCGGTCGCCAACGGCGCGCTCGGCGGCAAACTCATCGGCGCGGGCGGAGGAGGATTTCTCATGTTTTACACGGAGGAGAAGACTCGGCTCAGAGCGGTCATGCGACGTGCCGGACTTCGCGAAGTCCGCATGCAGTTCGACTTTGCCGGAACCACGGTAGTGGCCCATTCGTAGGAGAATCCGATTTTGATTCCAGCGTCGAATTCAGCGTTGACGGTTGCGATTCTCGCTGGCGGCCTCGCCACCCGCTTGCGACCTATGACGGAGGCCGTGCCGAAGTCGCTGCTAGAAGTTAACGGCGAGCCTTTCGCCGTGCATCAATTACGTTTGCTGCAGTCGAAAGGTATCCGCCGGGTTGTGTTCTGTGTGGGATACCTCGGTGAGATGATCCAGCAGACTATCGGCAACGGCTCGACCCTGGGCCTTCAGGTAGACTACTCGTTCGACGGGCCTGCATTATTGGGCACGGCAGGGGCCGTCAGAAATGCCCTGCCCAGGTTAGGCGATTCTTTCTTCGTGATGTACGGTGACTCCTATCTTCCTTGCGACTACGCTGCGATTGCCCGGCAGTTTCAAGCTGCAGGTGTGTTGGGAATGATGACGGTTTTTCGCAACGAAGGAAAATGGGATACGAGCAACGTTGAGTTCGAAGCCGGCGGGGTCGAAGGAGGAAGGATCCTGGCGTACAGCAAGACGGATCGTACACCAGGCATGCGCTACATAGATTACGGACTCGGAGTTTTTCGCGCCGAGGCGTTCAAGGAGTTGCCCGTGGGAAAGGCTAGCGACCTCGCTAACCTGTACACGGATCTGCTGCTGCGCAAGCAATTGGCGGCTTTTGAAGTGCGTGAGCGCTTCTACGAAATTGGATCACCCGTAGGGCTGCAGGAGACAGCAGAGTTCCTGGCGGCGCTGGGAGTGAGCAGGGCTAAAGGGTGAGACTAATAAGTAATAAGGAATGACCACGAAGAACACATTCGCGCAGCAGTTTCTTGCGGAAGCCAAAAATGTAATCGACCGCCTCGACGCCGTCAGCGTCGAGAAAGCTGCCTCTCTGCTGGCTCTGACCCGCGCATCCGGCGGACGTTTGTTCATCCTCGGTGTAGGAGGCAGTGCGGCAAACGCCTCACACGCCGTGAACGACTTCCGCAAGATCGCAGGCATCGAGGCGTATGCCCCAACCGACAATGTGGCCGAGCTCACCGCGCGCGTAAATGACGAAGGTTGGGCAACCGTGTTCGAAGCCTGGCTGCGGGTGAGCCGCTTGCGCGCGAACGATCTTGTGCTGGTCTTCTCGGTAGGTGGCGGCGATCTCGAGAAAAATGTTAGCCCCAATCTGGTGGCTGCACTTCAATATGCAAAGACCGTGGGCGCAAACATTCTGGGCATCGTCGGCCGCGACGGCGGTCACACCGCCAAAGTGGCCGACGTCTGCATACTTATCCCTACGGTCAACCCGGACCACATCACCCCGCATGCAGAGGCATTCCAGGCAATCGTGTGGCATCTGCTGGTTTCGCACCCAGCGGTGAAGCAGCAGCAGACGAAGTGGGAATCAACCGCGCGGAGCGACGAGCAACTCCGCCCGGCGGTCTTCCTCGACCGCGATGGCGTCATCAACCGCGCCGTGATGCGTGACGGAAAGCCGTTTCCACCGTCCGGTGTGAAAGAACTTGAACTCCTGCCCGAGGTCGCCTCGTCGTTGCACGATTTGAAAGCGCATGGCTTCGCGCTCTTTGTGATCACCAATCAACCCGATGTCTCGCGCGGCACCCAGACGCGCGACGCCGTCGAAGCCATTCATCAAGTACTCGCATCCTCTCTGCCTATCGACGATATCTTCGTCTGCTATCATGACGATGCGGATTATTGCGCTTGCCGCAAGCCGAATCCCGGTATGTTGCTCGAGGCTCAGCGTAAGCACAACATCGATCTCTCACGCAGTTTCGTGGTGGGCGACCGCTGGCGCGACATCGATGCCGGCCACGCCGCCGGTTGCAAAACGGTTTTGATTGATTACGGTTACCGCGAACGGAAACCGGCGCAGCCTCCAGAGGCTACCGTGCGATCGTTGCGCGAAGCCGCTGACTGGATCCTCTCCGCCAGTCTGAAGGAGTCGACTAAGAAACATGAAGTCCGTGTCTGAATTGCGGGTTCAGGTGTTCGCCGACGGAGCCGACAAGGCCAGCATTCTCGCGCTCTACCGGCAACCGTACATCAAGGGTTTCACTACGAATCCAACGCTGATGCGCAAAGCGGGCGTGACCGACTATGAGCGCTTCGCCCGCGAAATCCTTCAACAGATTCCCGACCGTCCCATTTCATTCGAAGTATTCGCCGATGATGAAGCTGAAATGGAGCGCCAAGCCCGCAAGATCGCCCGCTGGGCCGCGAACGTGTACGTAAAAATTCCCGTCACCAATACCCGCCGGGAGCCCATGTATGAATTGGTCCGGCGCCTAAGCGCGGAAGGTATTCAGATAAACGCGACGGCGGTGCTCGCACTCGACCAAGTGGATCACCTGGCGCGAGCGCTGCGGGGCGGTGCACCCTCCTACATCTCCGTTTTCGCCGGACGAGTCGCCGACACTGGGCGCGATCCTGTTCCCCTGATGAAATCCGCACTCGAGTTAATGGCACCGGAGCCTAAATCGCAACTGGTCTGGGCTAGCCCGCGCGAACTCCTGAACATCTTTCAGGCCGATGAAATCGGCTGCCACATTATTACCGTTACCTCTGACGTTCTCAAGAAGGTCAACCTGATTGGCAAGGATCTGCACGACTATTCCTTGGAGACCGTGCAGATGTTCCACGACGACGCCGCGCATTCCGGATACACGCTCGAACCAGCCCCGCACATAGCATATTCCTCGTGACGGGTTGAGTTCTCCTGCTTCATCGCGACGAGTTCTCTTGCTATTGCAGGCTCAGATTCATCTTGCCGCTGTTATCGAAGTTGACCCGCAATCTGGTTTCCTTGCCGCTGGCGAACTTTCCCGCGATGGTGGCGGCTTGGTCAGAAAGATTACCGCCGGGGCTCACCCACACTTTGAGAAGATGCTTTCCCGGAGGGATTTGGAAGGCATGGAATTCATGGCCCTGGACCTGGCGGAACATAACCAAGTGTCTCTTTTCTATTCCTTCCAGTGGGCCCGTATAGGTCAGCAGATCATCGACCCAGATCGACAAGCGGGCGTCGACAAATTTGTGGTCTATCTCGATCTCCAGCAGTGCGGCAGGGGATCGAAAACCTGAACGGCTTCCGTTTGCAATCGGATCCGAGTTCGCTTTCACACTAGAAGGGGTCGGGAGGCGTGCTGCGGCGGCGCTTGGTGCGGCAGGGGTCGTTCGGATTGCATTCGGAGGTAACGCCTCCTGGTGCCTTGCGAGGGGCCCGAGGCGAAGTCCAATCACGAGAAGTCCTACCACGAACAAGATGCCGGAGAGAGATGGGTTTCGCATCGTCGCCAGCAGGTTCTCCGCCACACCGCGCTGTAGCTTCGAAGCGCTGGAAATGGCTCCGGCCGCCAGCGGCCCGGGGGACATGAGTCTGCCGCTATCGCTGGGAGACGGAAAGGCACCTCCGGCCGAATCTGGCTGCTTGGCTTTGCTCCACGGCTCGCGTCCTTGCTGCAGATCCTGAATATCCAGCACCACTTCCATGCCGCGCTGGTAGCGCTGGCTCGGATCTTTCGCGATCGCTCGCGTGATGATGTAGTCGAGCCCCGGCGGCAGTTCGGTATCAAGCACCCTCGCCGGCACTGGATCACGGTTGACTACTTTGAACGCGACCGTGAGCGCGCTGTTTCCTTGAAAGGGCTTGTAACCCGTCAGGACCGTGTACAGAACCACGCCGAGAGAAAATAAATCCGATCGACCGTCAACCGCTTGACCACCCAACTGCTCCGGCGACATGTAAGCTGGGGTGCCGAACACACGTCCCCCGGAAGTCTGGTTCGCAAGATTCAATTTAGCCACTCCGAAGTCGGCGATTTTCACATGGCCGTCTTCAGTGACCAGAATGTTCGCGGGTTTTAAATCACGGTGAACCACGCCCTGGCCATGCGCACAATCCAGGGCTTCCGCCAGTTCGAGCGTTACTTGAAGGGCTACCTCTGGCGGCAACCGATTGTTCTCGCGCGCGAGCAGAACTTTGTCGAGTGACTGGCCCGCAACAAATTCCATGACGATGTAGGGTGCGTGTGTTTCTGGTTCCTCGCCGACATCGAAGATGGTTACAATTCCAGGGTGCGACAGGCGACCCGCAGCTTCCGCCTCCCGGAAGAAACGCTCGCGATACTCGAGTTCCTCTCCAGGAGGCTGACCAGCCAACGAAATAGTCTTTACCGCAACCACACGATTGATCTTGGGATCACGCGCTTTATAGACGATACCCATCGCTCCCCGGCCCAGTTCAGCCAGGATCTCGTAGCGACCAAAACGTAAGGACCGGTGTTTCATAACGGATGCAACAGCGACGAGGGCGTGCGTTCACGACCTTTCATGCACAACTCTCCGAACGCCCGCTGAAAACGGGCTTCGCCTTGGATATTGTCTACTCAATGATTATGAGGTGACAGGTTACTGACGTACTCAGGTCTCTTCAGAAGCTTTTCACTTGCAGGCTGATGTAGAAATGACGAAGGTCGTCCTTAATATCCTTATCCGGGGTACCTTCCCGTGATGTAGCCTTCCAGTTCCTGAATAGTTTGAGCCTGATCCGAGACGATCCACTTCACCAGATCGCCCAGCGAGACCACCCCCAACACGTCGCCGTTTTCTCCCATAACCGGAAGATGACGGAACCGGTGTCTGGTCATGATCGACATGCATTCGTCCACGGCCTGCCGTGGAGTTACGAAAACGACAGGCGAAGTCATGATGTCGCGGACGAGCGTTTCTTTTGAAGAGTGGCCCTTGAGGATCACTTTGCGCGCATAGTCTCGCTCCGACAAGATGCCCACCAGTTTGCCGTCAGACATAACCAGCAACGCGCCCACGCTCTCCACAGCCATTTTCTCAACTGCTTCATAGACGGACTGGTCGGGCGTCACCGATAGAATTCGGCTGTTGTCCTTGCTCTTCAGCACCAATGCAATCGTGTCCGTAAATTTCATGATGACCCCTTCCAGCCGGGCAAGATTATACGCCTGATAGTTTTCCGGTCGGAGTAAGAAATCGGACTAAGAAAGCACTAGGTTTAAAGACGTTATCTTTCTGATGACATTCAGCGCGGGGCGGGGCTCCGGCGGTCACATTTCGCGGATTGTCGGCGCGGGGTTGCGTTTTTGCGCCAGCAAATGTCTATAATGACCGGGGCACAATGCGGCTTCGGTCCTAGCGGCAGGAAGTCGGCTGGTGCTGGTCATCTCAGATGGCCTCGCCGCTGCCGGCTGAGGTTGCGAAGAAATGTCTGTTGATTGCATGAATGTGAGACCCGGAGTTGAAGTTGCCAGCCTCACCGATGTGGGCTGCCAGCGCGAAAATAATGAGGATTCCTACCTCTATTGGGAACCAGCCAGCGATGAAGAATTCCAACGCAAAGGACGATTAGCGGCAATTGCCGACGGCATGGGCGGACACGAGGGCGGCCAGGAGGCCAGCCGCCTGGCCGTTGAGACGGTTCGCGAAGTTTACGATCAGGCGCCGGGGGACGATCCGCAAGCCGCCCTGGTCGAGTCCCTTATCGCAGCCCACACACGGATTCAAAACTACGCCGAGCGCTACCCCGCATTCCAGGGAATGGGGACCACCTGCACCGCCTTGGTTGTCCGTGGCCGGCAGCTTTCTTTCGCGCATGTCGGAGACAGCCGCCTGTACCTGGTTCGCGGTGCGCGAATCTTGCGCCTGACTCGCGATCACTCCTACGTTGGCCGGCTGGTGGAGAGCGGCATCGTCCGTGCCGAAGATGCCGAGAAGCATCCGCAACGCCACATTCTGACCGCTGCCTTAGGAGCGGGAAGGGAACTGGCGGTCGATGGCGCCGACCAGACCCTGGCCTTGCAAGAGGGAGACGATCTGCTGCTTTGCACCGACGGCCTCTGGAGTGTCGTGACCGAAGAGGAACTGGAGACTGCCGTCAGCGGGAATCCGCCGGCGGAGTGCTGCGCCGCGCTGGTGAAGCTGGCTCGTCTGCGAGGCGCGCCCGACAACGTTACCCTGCAAGTGCTGCGCGTTGGAGCCGAGTCACAACTTTAATCGCTAAGAAATCTCCCCGCGGGCACGCAGAATTCCTCCAAGAAACTGCAATCCCGTGCACATGCGACTTGCGCGGTGAGCGGACGGAAATCTCCTAAGTTACTGAAAAACTTGGTATGGACAGAATTCTGATCTCCCGCAGAAATGGACCCCGAATTGCAAAACCTCGAAAGTCTACTAATGCAATGGACTTTGTGGCATAATCGCTGACCATGAAAATCTCTCAAAAAGGACTCTACGCACTTCAGGCCATGATGATGCTCGCCCGCCATCACCACCAGGGCGCCATCAAGATTCGCGAAATCGCCTACGAAGAGGATCTTCCAGAAAAGTTTCTGGAACTGATCCTGCTGGAACTCAAGAACGCGCGCATGGTCGAGAGCGTTCGCGGAGCCAAAGGCGGCTACCAGCTTCGCCGCGATCCCGCCGAGATCCGCTTGAGTGAGATCATGCGCCTGATCGACGGCCCCCTCGCGCCCTTTGCCGATGCCGAGCAGCTCCGCGTGCTCATCGACCGCGATCTGCCGCACCGTGCGCTCTATCAGGTGTTTCTCGACGTGCGCGATGCGGCGGCCAAGATTCTGGAAAACACTACACTGGCCGACCTGATTACGGGCACAGCGGCGCGTTCTACCAAAGGCAGGAGTGCGGCCAGGAAAAAGGGGAAAGAGAAGAGCAGCGTCCTGCCTATGGTGGTTGGAGGCCAGAAGATTGAATAGATGACGCTGCTCCGCCTGGTCCTCGCCTGCCAGGTCGCGTTCTAGAGTTGATTCGGAAGGAAGAGTCTTCCGGGTTCTCCGCAAGTTAACCCGCTTCTGTCGATTTGGAAGAGGTTTACCCATAATCCATAGTAAGTCGATGGTGCTAATGGGAACAGTGGGGCATAGGAGTGGAGCATGCGTGATCGCCTCTTCGGAAACGTCGCACCGAAAAAGCGATTTCACACAAACCGATTCCGAATTCGAAAAGTTCTCTGCCGCAAAAGCGTTGTCGAACAAAAACTCAAAAAGGAGAGGATTTAAATTTTATGAAACCATTCAGGAACCCATTTTTCGCAGTCCTCGCGCTGGCGGTTCTTTCTGCCGGCGCCTGGGCTCAAACCTCGCAGTCGACCACGCCGGCCGCAACCAAGAAGCACGAAGCCACCGCAGCGCCGCCGCCGGCTGCTATAACCGCTGCCGATGTCCAGTCGCTGAAAGACGCCCTGGCGGCGCAGCAGGCGCAGATGGCGGCGCAGCAGGCGGAGATTCAGTCTTTGCGGGACGAACTGCACCACAAAGATCAGGTCGCGCAGCAGGCCCAATCCGTTGCGGATGACGCCGCAGCGAAAGCGGACGCCGCTCAGGTCCAGGCCAGCCAGGACAAGGAAGCCTTAGGCCAACTAAAGGGCGATCTCGCCGACCTGAAATCCGTGAACAGCACGGCAGCAAACAACGCCGCCTTGAAAAATGCCGTGTTGTCGTTGCAAGACTCACCGCAGACCTCCAGCCCGGACGCGCCACAGACGTTCAACAAGGAGATGGAGGGTCCTGTAACCCTGCACTTCCGAGGCATCAACATTACGCCCGGTGGATATGTGGAAGCGGCATTCGTGCGGCGTTCGCGAGCGCTGGGCGCGGACCTGCCTACTCCCTTTAATTCTCTTACCATGCCGGGCGCTTCCCAGAGCCAGCTCTCGGAGTTTTTCGGTTCAGCCCGCCAATCCAAGATCACTGGTTTCGTCGATGGCCGGCTGAAAAACGTGGCTCTTTCCAGCTACGTATCGGCCGACTTCCTTTCCGCCGGCGTCACCTCAACCTCTACCCAAACCAACAGCTACACTCTTCGCCTCCGCCAGGCGTGGGGGCAGGCCAAGTTCAACAACGGCTGGAGTTTCCTCGGCGGCCAGGAGTGGAGCCTGGTGACCGAGAACGGCCATGGAATTTCCCCGGACGATGACCTCGGCAGAACCAACGATGCCCGCCCCAAGACCATCGACCCGTCGTATAACGTGGGCTTCGTTTTTGCCCGCCAGTACGGCATCCGCCTGACCAAGAGCTTCGGCGACAAGGTTGCCGTCGCGGTTGCGATGGAGGCTCCCCAGGCCACGCTCACTTCGCATGGCAACGCCGGCAATTATCTGTTGGGCGAAAGTGGCGCAAGCAACAGCTACAACACCGGTGCTACGTACTCCTTCAATCCCTCGCCCGATATCATTGCCAAAATCGCCTTCGATCCCGGCTTCGGGCATTACGAAGTGTTTGGACTCTTCGACCGCTTTCGCGACCGCGTTTTCCCCTGTGGAGACGTGGGCGCCGCAGCCACTTGCGCCGGTTTGGCCGCCGGTGTCACTTCGGCGACGGGAGCCTTCAACGCTTCCAAAGATGGAGGCGCCATAGGTGCGAGTGCGCGCTGGAAGCTCCCCAAGAACTTCGTCTTCGGGGTGAAAGGTTTCGGGGGCAGCGGAGTCGGCCGCTACGGGCCCGCAGGACTTCCCGACACCTCGGTTTACGCGGATGGCTCGCTTCACCTGGTTAAGAACTTAATTGGCCTGAGTACTCTCGAGTGGCACGGGAAGAAGCTCGACATCTTCGCCTATGCGGGAGCCGAGTACGCCAGCCGTACGGCTGATTTTGATCCGGTAACCGGCAAGCAAGTCGGCTACGGCGCACCGGGGTTCAATAACTCCGGTTGCTACTCTGAGACGCTACCGGCGACCAGTTCCACCAACGGCACCGCAGGATTTGACCCGGGCGGCCTCGCCAATTGCACGGCCGATACCCGTGCCCTGATCGAGGGAACCACCGGCTTCTGGTACCACTTCTACACGGGGCCCAGGGGCAGGTTCCAGTTCGGGACGCAATACTCCTACGTCACTCGCCAGAGCTGGTCTGGGGTTGCGCCGGTAGGAGCGCCCTCGGGGTCGCCCGAAGGCTTGGACGGCATGGTATTCACCTCGTTCCGCTACTACTTGCCGTAAACCTCAACCGGTCCCGCGTCAGCGTTGGCGCGGGACCGCCAAGTCTAACTAAGAGTTCCCACAGACATTCAACTTTCTGAGGGGGCCTTCCCTTCGGAAACGCTGCCGGCCCGGTTTTGGCTTACTCTCCTTTTCCGGGCCGGCTGCGTCTGACCTCCGACGAAACACTCGCCGCTTTAGGGTTCCCACCGCAATCTAAGCCAGCGTCTTCAGCAAGATCATCCCAATGCTGCGGGAAATTAACACTGCCTTAACAGTACCGTAACATCCGTGTAACAAATGAGAATTAGCTTCACTTTCGGAATCACCAGTAGGTTGATTCTAATGATCGAAGCGGCTGGGCAGACAAGGCACTTCTTCCAAACGCCGGCCGAGAAGGTTGAAGGTCACTTAAATCGCGAACCTGCGATTGCGAAGTCAGTTGTTCCCCCGGAAGTACGGTTCCACTAAAACTCAAAAAGGAGAGGATTGAATTCAATGAAATCAACTAGAACCCTGTTTATCGTTACCCTCGCGCTTGCTGTTCTTACGGCCAGCGCTTGGGCGGAAAACCCGGGCTCAGGCGCTCCGGCTGCCAGCGGGGCCGCCCCAGCACCGGCACCCACGGTAGTCACAGCTGCCGATGTCCAGGCTTTGAAAGACGCTCTGGCGGCACAACAGCTACAGATTCAGCGCCTTACCGAACAACTGGAGCGCCAGCAGGCCTGGCAGTTGCAGCAGTCTGCCGCGGCACCTGCGGCCAAGGCCGAAGCAGCCCCAACTCAAGCTCCGCAGCAACTGGCAGCAGTAAGTACCAGCGTTGCAGTTCAGCCGGAAACCGCGCCGGTCTCCGAGCCGAATCCGCAAGAGACCAAGGGTGTCAGCCCGGAATGGGAGTCTCCTATGTCGATCCATTTCAAGGGCGTGACCATCACGCCGGGCGGCTTCGCGGCGGCCGAATTTGTGCGGCGTTCTCGCGAACTGGGAGCAGACGTTATCACTCCTTTCAATAACCTCACCATGCCTGGCGCTTCCCAGAGCTCACTGCCGGAGTTCTTCGGCACCGCTCGCCAGTCCAGGCCTACGGTGTTTGTTGGCGGCAAAATGAAGGATGTCGAGCTTCAAAGTTACCTGTCGGCGGACTTTCTATCTTCCGGTGTTACCTCCAACAACAATCAAACAAACAGCTACACTTTGCGTTTGCGTCAGGTGTGGGGCCAAGCCAAGTTCAGCAATGGCTGGAAATTCCTTGGAGGTCAGGCGTGGAGCCTGGTGACCGAGGACAAAACCGGAATCGCTCCCAGCGATGACACCGGCAAAGTGAACGACGTCCGGCCCGTGACGATCGACGGCCAGTACTCGGTTGGGTTCAGCTTCGCCCGTCAGTACGGGCTCCGCCTGACCAAAGACATCAACCCTCACATCTCGGTCGCGCTTGCGATCGAAAACGCACAAGGCACACTCACCTCACACAACAACACCGACAATTACCTGCTAGGCGAGGTGGGTGCCACCAATGAAATGAATGCCTTCAATGGCACTTACACGGCCAACCCCTCCCCTGATGTCATCGCGAAGATCGCCTTTGATCAAGGCTCCGGGCACTACGAGATCTTCGGCCTGGCCGATCGGTTCGCC
Source organism: uncultured Acidobacteriaceae bacterium (assembly GCA_963809605.1). Taxonomy (GTDB): domain Bacteria; phylum Acidobacteriota; class Terriglobia; order Terriglobales; family Acidobacteriaceae; genus Sulfotelmatobacter. Next base: position 27,535 of record CAWEKM010000004.1, read on the forward strand.
GACCGAGTCTTCCCCTGCGTAGAACCCGGCACCAACCCCGTCTGCACGGGCACCACTGCGACTGGCGCCTACAATGCCTCGAAAGAAGGTGGAGGCTTCGGCTTCAACGCCCGCTGGACCGTGCTCGACAAGCATCTCGTTTTCGGCTTGCATGAATTCGGAGGCACCGGAATCGGCCGTTACGGCGCAGCCGGCCTCTCTGATATTTCCATTCATGCCAACGGAACCCTTAACCTCATCCGGGACTACCAGGGTCTGGGCACGCTCGAGTATCACGGCAAGAAACTCGACGTCTACTCCTACGCCGGAGTGGAATACGCCGGCCGGACCTACGACTTCGATCCTAACGAGAACGCCGCGGGGACGGGTCCAGTAGGCTACGTCGGCTACGGAGCGCCGGAATTCAGCAACGCCGGCTGTTATACCGAAACTGCCCCGGGCGGCACAGCCGCTGCGGGATTCAATCCCGGCGCGCTCGCTCATTGCACCGCTGACACGCGGGCAATCATGGAGGGCACGCTCGGCTTCTGGTACCGCTTCTACAACGGGCCGAAAGGCCGGTTCCAGTTCGGCACCCAGTACTCCTATTTGACCCGTCACACCTGGTCTGGCGAAGCTGGGCCGGGAACTTCCGGGTCGCCGTCAGGACTCGACAACATGGTCTTCACCTCGTTCCGCTATTACTTGCCGTAAAACCTCAAATGGTCCCGCGTCGGCCTTTGGCGCGGGACCACCTGGTTTTAACGAGGCAGGTTCTAACGTACAGGTTGCAACAGACACTCAACTTTCTGAGGGGCGCCTTCCCTTCGGAAACGCCGCCGGTCCGGTTTTGGCTTACTCTCCTTTTCCGGGCCGGTGGTGTTAACTTTATTTATAATCATCCTCCGCACCGAGCCGCCCGATTGTCGTCGGGCAGCTGGGGAACGGCTTGGCTTTACCTCTGACGTCACGGCCCAGAAAGGCGGGCCTTAACCCCTGAACGACCATGAACTCCAGACGCGATTTTCTCAAACACGTTTCCGGAGCAGCGATGGCCACGGCCGTTCCCTCCATCTTGAGCTGGGCTCTCCCGCAGGGACAATCCATCGATTTTCCCGGCGAAGACGGCATGGTTCTTCGTTCCTTCCGCTTCATCGATCTCGAATCTCCCGTCGAATATTTCAACACCTGGCTCACGCCGGTGCCTCATTTCTTCGTGCGCAATCACATGTTCGAACCGACCGAACTCGATCCTCACGACTGGCTTCTCTCGATTGGTGGAGAAGTCGAGAGGCCCATCACCCTGAACCTCGTCGAGCTTTCTAAAATCGAAACTCACTCGGTTGTCAACACCCTTGAATGCGCCGGCAATGGACGCAGCTTGCATCGCCCCCAGGTCCCCGGCATCCAGTGGGGCAAAGGCGCGGTGGGCACGGCCCGCTTTTCTGGTCCGCGCCTGCGCGATGTCTTGCAGCGTGCCGGAGTGAAGCCCACCGGCAAGCACGTCATGTTCCGCGGACTCGACGAAGTTCCGGGCAAAGTCCCTCCTTTCATCCGCAGCATCCCAATCGAGAAGGCGCTCGACGCCGATACCATAATCGCCACGCACATGAACGGCTCGCCGCTCCCAAAGCACCACGGCTTCCCAGCTCGAGTCCTGGTCCCCGGCTGGATCGGCGCAGCGTCCTGCAAATGGCTGACCGAAATCAAACTGCTCGAAGCCGAATTTGTTGGCAACTTCATGAGCGGGGGTTACCGGATTCCGAACCAGCCAATCAAACCCGGCGAAACCGTTAAGCCCGAAGATACGCACGCGCTCACGGCGCTGAACGTGAAATCGGTGATCGCGGGTCCAACCGACGGCGCTAATCTAAAAGCCGGCAACATCCGCGTGCACGGCGCAGCCTGGGCCGGGGAAGCCGATATAGAAAAGGTCGAGATTTCGACGGATGCCGGCGCCACCTGGAGTCCCGCGAAGCTAGGTCATGATCAAGCTCGCTATGCCTGGCGCCTTTGGGCCTACGATTGGAAACCTGCCAAGAGCGGCGACTACACAATCCTGTCGCGCGCCACAGACAACCAGGGACGCACCCAACCCTCCGCGCCAGTCTGGAATCCCAGCGGCTACCTATACAACGCAATAGATCAGGTGAAGGTCCATGTTTCGTAAAGTGTTTCCAGAAGCGCCACCGAGCCGACTCCAGCCCCTTCAGGGGCGGCATTCATTAGCCCCGGACGTAAGTCCGGGGTACCGGTGGGACAAAAAGCGAGTCCCGAAGGGACGACACCAGTTCTTGCTGACACTCTTTAGCCCTCGAGATCTCACTTTTCATCCCAGAACGCTCGCCGCCGTCGCTCTGGCAGGCGCCTTGTCGTTCTCAGCCCAGGCCCAAAAACCCGCCGGAACAAGCGTGACTGCCGATTTGCCGGCCGGCGCAATGCAAGCGAAGGCCACCACGGCCTGCCTGGAATGCCACGAAGCGCGCATCATCCTGCAGCAGCGTCTCAGCAAGGCCGCGTGGACGAAAGAAGTGGACAAAATGACGAAATGGGGAGCAGTCGTCGATGCGGCCGATCGCGATGCGCTGATCGATTACCTGAGCACGAACTTCAGCCCCGATAAACCTGCCTACGAGCCGCCCCGTACGTCGGCAGGAAAAAGCAACTCTGCAAACTCGACGAAATAGCCGTGGTTGGCAGGTTCCGGAAGAGCACGCAAAATGCATGTAGTACCGTGGAAGAGCAGCGCTTCAGCGCCGCGTCGATCGTCAACCGAAGAAACGGGCTTCAGCCCCTGCGAATCGCATTCTGCGAGGAAAAAGCAAAGCGCCACCGACCCAATGTCCAGAAGTTCGAAGACATTACGGCGGCGCCGCTAGCACTAAGCCCAAACTGAACGAGAAAAGTATAGAAACGTGAGTGCACTACTTCTAGTGCATAGTTAGGTACTGGTAAACAAGACGTTCCAGCACTACTAAGATTTCTCCTCTGTGGGTTCTGTGTTTGAGTCCTTCTCCGGCCGCAAAAGCGGGAACAGAATCACGTCGCGTATGGTGTGCGAATCCGTCAGCAGCATCGCCAGCCGGTCCACACCCACGCCCACGCCGCCAGCCGGCGGCATTCCATACGACAGCGCCCGGATGTAGTCTTCATCCATCTGGTGCGCCTCCAGGTCGCCGCGCTCTCGCTCCGTCAACTGCGCCTCAAAACGCCGCCGCTGATCTTCCGGATCATTGAGCTCGCTGAATCCGTTTGAAATCTCCATCTGTCCCGCAAAGACTTCAAACCGTTCCGTCCACTCCGGCTCATCCGGTTTCTGCTTCGACAGCGGCGACACCGCAGTAGGGAACTCATAGATGATCGTAGGCTGCGTGAGATGTTCTTCGGCTAGAGCTTCGAACAAGCCGGCAATACCTCTACCGAGATTCGGATTCTTCTTCACCTCTGCCAAAACCGCGCCGAAGATATGCTTGACTTGCCGAGATTCCGCACGAGGCTCGCCCGCGCCGAGCGGGATTTGTTCCCGAGTGTCCGCGGCTGACCGATATGCGTTCTCCAGTTTGTCCACGAACGCCGTCAGGTCTGCAAAGTCGCTCATCGCTGGTTTCGCGCCGCCCGCTTCCGGCCAGTAATGAATAATGGCCTCTCGCATGGTCAGGCGCTTCCAGTTCGCCCAGTCGATCTCCTGCTCGCCCCATTTCGTTTTCGTTCCGCCGGTCACATCCTTCGCCGCCTGCGTGATCAACTCCTGCGTGAGATTCATCACACCCTGATAGTCGGTATAAGCCTGATAAAACTCCAGCATGGTGAATTCGGGATTCCAGCGCCAACCCAGCCCTTCGTTGCGGAAGTTACGATTGATTTCATACACCCGATCGAACCCGCCCACGACAAGCCGCTTCAAATAAAGCTCAGGGGCGATGCGCAGATACAAATCCATGTCGAGCGTGTTGTGGTGCGTAACAAACGGCCGCGCCACAGCGCCCCCGGCAACGGGCTGCATCATCGGTGTCTCAACTTCAACGAACCCACGCGCCTCCATCGTGTTCCGCAGCGACTGCACCAGCTTGCTGCGCTTCAGAAAAACTTCCCGCACCTCAGGGTTCATTACCAGATCGACATACCGCTGCCGGTAACGCAGTTCCACGTCAGTAAGCCCGTGAAACTTCTCGGGCAGCGGAAGCAAGTCTTTGCTGAGAAAGGTGATTTCCTCCACATGAACGGTAAGCTCACCAGTGCGCGTGCGAAACAGATAACCGCTGACCCCGATGTGATCGCCCAGGTCGAGCAGCTTGTACAACTCGAAGCCTTTGTCGCCGACCGCGTCTTTCTTCACGTAAATCTGCAGCCGCTTTCCATCCTGCTGCAGATGGCAGAACCCGGCCTTGCCCATCAGGCGGATCGCCATGATGCGCCCCGCCACCCGCACGTTGATTCGCGGCGTCTCCAATTGCTCGGTAGTCTTTTCCGAGTAGTCCGCCAGAATCTGCGGAATGGTGTGCGTGAATTCGTACTTGCTGCGGTATGCCGTCTGGCCGAGCGCCTCGATTTGCTTCAGCTTCTGACGCCGCAGTTCGTAAACATTTTCGTCGAATGCCAAGAGAATCCTTTGACAGAGAATTGCGCCTTACCGGCGCTGTGATCGTGGAACGTTGAAACGCGATTATAAACAACACGTACCCGAACGTGGAGCCCGGCATCCGAATGAGGAGCAATTCGTAGTATCAAGGTACTCTGGTACAATGGTACCTATGGGCGACGATTCGAAGCTCCTGGTAGAGCGCGTGCAGACCGGGGTCCGTATGGAGAAGCGCTTGCTCAAAGTCCTGAAGGGTTTTGCCGAGTACCACGACATGACCCTCGGCGATCTGCTCGAGGGCATCGTCCTCCATGCCTTTGACGGCAAGACGCCCTTCAGCGCAGCCTCGCTCGAACGCATACAGGAGTTGAAGCGGTTTTACGATTTTGACCTCGATTCCAGCGCCAGTCACAGGCTGAAGGAGATCAAGTCCCGGCCACTCCGTAAGAGAATCGCCAACAAGTGAGCCGGACTCCATGACCAACCAGGAACTCATTCGCTGCTTCGAGAACGACGAAGTTCCCGAAAACTCTTTCCATCATGCCGATCACGTCCGCCTGGCATTTGCCTATCTGTGTGAGTACCCGGTTTTGCAGGCGCTGGAGAAGTTTGCCAACGCACTGAAGCGTTTCGCCGCGGCCCGCGGCAAGACGCAGCTCTACAACGAAACCATCACCTGCGCATATTTGTTTCTGATCAACGAACGTATGGCGCGCTGCGAAGGCGCGGGCTGGGACAAGTTCGCTGATGAGAACCCGGACCTGCTCACGTGGAAAGACGGCATTCTAAGCCGCTACTACCGCGAGCGCACGCTGAAATCAGATCTAGCCCGCAGAGTGTTCGTGCTCCCCGACAAATGCTTTGATCTGAAAACATCTTTAGTTGAAGTCGCCGGTCATGAGCGGTAATATGTGGTGCTCGACCGTTCCTCGGTCGAACGAGAGACTATGCCGCAAAACTACGTTCCCATCTTCATCTTCATGGCGGTGATTGGCGTGCTGCTTCCGGTCACGCTGCTGGCGGCAAAACTGGTGCGCCCCGATAATCCCAGTAAAACCAAGCTGATGCCTTACGAATGCGGCATCGATCCCATCGACAGCGCGCGCGGGCGTTACACCGTCCGATATTACATTGTCGCGATTTTATTCGTGGTGTTCGACGTGGAAACTATTTTTCTGTTTCCCTGGGCGGTCAAGTTCAAGGCCCTCGGCCTCTTCGGCTTGCTGGAGATGCTGATCTTTCTGGTCATCCTGATCGCCGGTTACATCTGGATATGGGCAAAGGGCGCGCTGGAATGGGTGTAACACCGTCCACGCACGCGGCCGAGCCGTCGGCTGAAACCTTCACCGCCAGCCGCTGGACTCAAGGTAACTTCCTGTTTCCGACTCGCCTTGTAGTCAGCCCGCTGCGGGTCAGCCGCGTCAAGTCCCGCCTGTTCGGCAGCAACGAAGAAAGCATCGCCATGTCGAAAGTCGCCTCGGTGCATATCTCGACCGGCGTGCTGTGGTCAGAGATTCGCATCGAATCCACCGGTGGCACCGACCCCATCACCAGCCACGGCCATCGCAAAGGCGATGCCGAACACATCCGCGATCTGATCGAGCGCTATCAGGCGCAAGCGCGCGTTTAGCTTGCGAACCGCGCCATTCGCAGGCCGAAGGCGTTCTGACTTTTCCTCGCCACTCTCGTTGACACCGTATCCTCAAGCTGATAAAAGTTAACGTTCTCTCCGTATCCCTCCGAGCCGGAGGTTTGCGCGTTCCGAGCTATGCCGGACGAAACCAAATCGCCCTCTTCACCGCCGCCCGAAAGCGACGCGAAACCGCCCGCACCCGCCGCCACGGCCCCGGTTTCACCGGGCCCTCCAAAACCGGCAGCCGCAGCGAAACCGCCTGCTCCCACGCCTGTTCCGTGGGATTCGCCCATGATCGCCAAGCTCAAGGGCAACTACGGTTCCGGCATCGATCCCCTGACTTACGCGGGGCAGAACTATATGGTGGTCGATCGCTCTCTGATTCCCGAAATTCTCCAGGTGTTGCGCAACGAAGAGCAGTTCGACTACTGCGTCGACATCACGGCAGTCCATTACCCTGCGCGCGAGAAGCAGTTCGACGTGCTCTGGGTGCTTTATTCTTTCTCGCGCAACGAGCGCATCCGCGTAAAAACACAAATCCTCGACGGAGCAACTCTGCCAAGTTCTGTTTCCATCTGGCCCGGAGCCAATTGGCTGGAGCGCGAAGTCTTCGACATGTTCGGCATCAAGTTTGACGGGCATCCCGACATGAAGCGCATTCTGCTGCCCGATGGCTGGAAGGGGCATCCCCTGCGCAAGGATTACGGAATCCTGCAGCAGGATAACGAGTGGGTCCAGATCAACCTGGGCATTGAGAGCGGCCAATGAAAGGCCAATTAAAATCAGCAGCTCAATTAAGCAGTTAAAATTAGGATGACCGATCCCAACACCACGCTCTCGCCGCTGGAACTCGAAACCCACGACAAGACTTATCTTGACGCGAACGAACTCGTCATCAACATGGGCCCGCAGCATCCCGCCACGCACGGCGTGCTGCGCGTCATTCTGCGCCTCGACGGCGAAAAAGTTCTGGGCCTGGAATGTGTCATTGGCTATTTGCACCGCGGCGTCGAAAAGATTGGCGAGCACCGCACGTACACGATGTTCAATCCATATGTCGACCGCATGGATTACGTGGCCGCGGTCTCAAACGGGCTGGGCTACTGCGAGACCGTCGAAAAACTTCTCAACGTGGAAGCGCCGCCCCGCGCCCAGCATGTCCGCGTTATCCTCACCGAGCTGAACCGCATCGCCAGCCACCAGCTCTGGCTGGGCACGCATGCTCTCGATATCGGCGCCATCACGCCCCTCTTCTATACCTTCCGCGACCGCGAAGAGATTCTCAAGATCTACGAGAAATATTGCGGCGCGCGCCTCACTACACACGCTTTCCGCATCGGCGGCCTGCAGTACGAAACCTACACCGGCTTCGAGAAGGAAGTGACAAACTTCCTGAATTTCTTTCGCCCCAAGATCGACGAGTACGAAGAACTGCTGACTACAAATCGTATCTGGGTCGAGCGCACGAAAAATGTGGGAACAATCTCCGCCGAAGATTGCGTTGCGCTCGGTGTGACCGGCCCCGTGCTGCGCGCCAGCGGAGTGAAGTGGGACCTGCGCAAGGCGCAACCCTACGCCAACTACAAGAACTTCGACTTCGAGATTCCGATCGGAGAAAACGGCGATACCTACGATCGATACCTCGTGCGTATGGCCGAGATGCGGCAATCGGTGCGCATCATCCAGCAGGCCGTCGATGCGCTGCCCGAAGGCCCGATCATGGCGAAGGTTCCGAAGGTGATGAAGCCGGCCGCGGGCGAGGTCTATCACTCGATCGAAGCGCCGAAAGGCGAGCTGGGATACTTCATCGTCAGCGACGGCTCCACGCAGCCCTATCGACTGCGCGTGCGCCCGCCGTCGTTCGTGAATCTGCAGGCGCTCGACGCAATGTGCCGCGGCCAGCTTGTCGCCGACGTCATCGCCGTAATCGGCACGCTCGACATCGTTCTCGGAGAGGTGGACCGCTAAATGAGGTCCCGCTGATGCACGCGATCATCGAATACATCACGACGTACCTGAAGAGTGACCAGACCCCCGGCGCCGCCGGAAACATGTTCTGGGCCGTCGTCTATATCATGCTGGTCTTCGGCGGACTTTCTGTAGCCGTGATCGCGATGAACTGGCTTGAGCGCAAAATCCTCGCTCACATGCAGGTACGCCTCGGTCCCATGCGCGTTGGTCCGCACGGCCTGCTGCAGCCCATCGCAGATGCGATCAAGTTGTTACTCAAAGAAGACATCATGCCAGCCGAGGCCGACAGTTTTGTTTTCTGGATGGCGCCCCTGATCGTGGTGCTTGCGGCCTTTACAGTTTTTGTCGTGGTCCCGTTCGGCCCAACGCACGCCATTACCGATATGAACATCGGCATCCTCTTCATGCTCGGAGTCTCATCGCTCAGCGTGCTGGGCATTGTAATGGCGGGCTGGGCGTCGAACTCGCACTATCCGCTGATCGGCGCGCTGCGCTCGAGTGCGCAGATGGTTTCATACGAAGTGGCCATGGGCCTGGCAGTGGTCTCAGCGATTCTGATGACCAGCCTGAACGCCGAGGGCACCGGAACCCTCAGCATGATCGGCATCGTGCAGGCGCAACTCGCGCAGCATGAATGGTTCATCTTCAAGTTCTTTCCACTTGGGCTGGTCGCGTTTTTCATCTTTGCCGTCGCCATGGTTGCAGAAACCAACCGCGCTCCTTTCGATCTCGCCGAAGCTGAATCCGAGTTGACTGCCGGCTTCCACACCGAATACAGCGGCTTCCGCTGGTCTTTGTTTTTCCTGGCCGAATACTCTGCCATGATCGCGGTGTCTTCCATTGCGGTGACACTCTGGCTCGGCGGATGGCTGCGACCGTTTCCCAATCTGCTGAGCGGTACTCCTTGGGATCAGATTTTCTCTTTATTCCCCGGCGTCACGTTTCTTTTTTTCGCCGCGATTTGTTTTTACAACACAGTCCGCATGCCGAAGCATCCGCTGTTCCGCATTCAAACCATCGGCCTCGCCGGATTCGGCGTCGTTCTCTGCTTGATCGGTCTGGTTCTTTTCGTTCCCGCCGTTAGCCTGCGGGTGCAGGATATTTTCTGGTTCTCGGCGAAAGTTGCCGGGTTCATGTACCTCTATATCTGGTATCGTGGCACGTTCCCGCGATATCGCTTTGACCAGCTCATGCAGATGGGATGGAAAGTCCTGCTGCCCATGGGTTTGGGCGTTCTGATTCTCACGGCGAGTGTAGCGCTGCTGCAACAAAAAATATGGCACCCGTAGCCACACCGTTTTTCTTCTACCTGCTTTCCGGGATCATGCTCATCGGGGGCATCCTGGTGATCGCGCGCAAGAACCCGGTGCACTCGGCTCTGGCGCTGATTGTCACTCTGCTGGCGCAGGCCTCGATCTATCTGATGCTCTATGCCCCGTTCGTCGCTGGCGTACAAATCATTCTTTACGCCGGCGGCATCATGGTGCTGTTCCTGTTCGTCATCATGCTGGTGAGCATCGAGCGTTCCATGAAAGAGCGGCAGTTCAATAGTCAATGGGTGGTGGGAATCATAGCGGCTACGGCGTTAGGGGGATTATTTATCGCCGTCTATACGAAAGGAAAGGACATCTTTCCCGATCACGTGCTGCCGGTAGTGGAAAACGATAACACGCAAAAAGTCGCCACTCTGTTGTATGGCCAATATATGTTCGCCTTCGAGATCGCCTCGCTGCTGTTGCTGGTGGCAATTATCGGAGCGGTGGTCATGGCGAAGAAGAGGATCTAGGTTCGGGAAGGGCACGGCTTTAGCCGTGCCTCTCGGAGTAGAAAGCACGCGGGCTTCAGCCCCTGAGGGACACCCGCCGACGAGATCATGGAATCAATACTGCACATCACGACGCTGCACTACCTGGTTCTCGGCGCAGCCCTGTTCCTTCTAGGCGTAATCGGCGTGCTGACCCGCCGCAACGTGGTCATCGTCCTGATGTCGATCGAACTGATTCTGAACGCTGTGAACTTGAATCTGGTCGCGTTCTCCCGTCTCTGGGGAGGAGTGCATGGCCAGGTCTTCGCCATCTTCGTGATCACCGATGCCGCAGCGGAAGCCGCGGTAGGTCTCGGCATTCTTATCGCCTTCTTCCGCAACAAGGAGACGGTGAACATAGATGAAGTGAATTTGCTGAAGTGGTAGGAAATCAGTTCCTAGCCATCAGCTTTTGCTGAGAACTGAGAACTGAGAACTGAGAACTGAATGTTCCTCACCCACATCTGGCTGATCCCGCTGCTGCCCGCCTTCGGCGCGGTGGTCATGTTCTTTTTCGGCCGCAAGCTGCAAAAGGCCACGGTGAGCGCGGTTTGCTTGGGCAGCATTGTTCTGGCATTTCTCATGGCCTGCGGCGCAGTGTGGCAATACTCAGCGTGGTCGTCCGCTCCCGAGCATTTTCATCAGCCTTATCAGACGGTCCTCTATACCTGGCTCGGCACCGACACCGGCCACATGACCTATACGACCCACGACGGGTCGCAAGCGCCCTTCCAGGCCGACGCGGGTTTCCTCCTCGATCCGCTCTCCAGCATCTGGCTGCTGTTTGTCACCGGCGTCGGCATGCTGATTCATATTTACTCCACCGGATACATGGCGCATGAAGGCGGCTACTACCGCTTCTTCGGATACCTGAACCTCTTCATGTTCTCCATGCTCACGCTCATCCTCGCCAACAACTATGTGCTGATGTTCGTCGGCTGGGAGGGCGTGGGTTTGTGTTCGTATCTCCTGATCGGTTTCTATTTCCATCGCAAATCGGCGACCGACGCCGGAAACAAAGCCTTCATCGTGAACCGCATCGGCGACGCCGGTTTTCTGCTGGGAATGTTTTTCATCGCCTGGTACTTTGGATCCCTCCGCTTCACGGAAGTCACGCACATTGCGCACAGCGGACGCTTCGCCATCGGCGATCCCATCATTACCGCGGCCACATTACTGCTCTTCGTCGGAGCCTGCGGAAAGTCGGCGCAGCTTCCGCTCTACGTCTGGCTGCCCGACGCCATGGAAGGCCCCACACCGGTTTCCGCGCTCATCCATGCTGCAACCATGGTGACGGCGGGCGTCTATATGGTTGCGCGTTCGAACGCGCTGTTCGTGCTGGCGCCCACCTCGATGAAGACGGTCGCCATCGTCGGCGCCCTGACCGCGATCTTCGCCGCGTCCATCGCCCTCGTGCAAACCGACATCAAGCGAGTGCTCGCCTATTCAACGGTCTCGCAGCTCGGCTACATGTTCCTGGCGCTCGGCGTCGGCGCTTTCTCCGCCGGCGTCTTTCACGTCTTCACCCACGCGTTCTTTAAAGCGCTTCTATTCCTCGGCGCAGGCGCGGTGATCCACTCGATGAGCGGCGAGCAGGACATGCGCAACATGGGCGACCTGGCCCATCGCATTCCCATCACTTATCGCACCATGTTAGTCGCCACGCTGGCAATCGCGGGCATCCCTCCGTTCGCCGGCTTCTTTTCCAAGGACGAAATCCTCTGGCAGACGTGGACCAAAGAGAGCGATGCCTATCGCATCTTGTGGTTTATCGGCTACGCCACCGCGCTCATGACGGCCTTCTACATGTTTCGCCTGATCTACCTAACCTTTTTCGGCAAGCCGCGCATGAGCCACGAGCTTGAACACCATATCCATGAGTGTCCGCACTCCATGGCCGTGCCACTGCTGGTTCTGGCTCTGTTCTCGCTCTCTGCCGGTTGGCTCAGCTGGCCGCCAAGTCTCGGCGGCTCCGCGCGGTTCGAAAGGTTCCTTGATCCAGTCTTCGCCAAAGAGGCGCAGGTTTTTCAACAAGGGGGCAGAGCCGGACAGTTGGCCGCCGGAGAAAAAGAAGCCGAACACACCAGTCCTATCGAATACTTGCTCATGTTTCTTTCCGTCGGAGCCGCCGCGGTCGGCTGGGGCATGGCTCGCCGAGCTTACAACCATGCTGACAAGGATTTCGTCGAGCCCATCGCCGCTGCGACGCCTCGCATGTACGATCTACTGCTCCACAAGTATTACGTGGATGAAGGCTACGACTACGTCTTCACCGGCCGCCGCAAGCTGGGAGACGTCCGCCTCGGCGTGCTGGGATTAGGCGAAGCGTCGGCGTGGTTCGACACAAACGTGATCGATGCAGCCGTCAACGACGTAGGCTGGGCCACGCGTTTGACGGCGACGATCTCCGGTTGGTGGGACAAGTGGATCATCGACGGCATCGGCGTGAACGGACCAGCGATTCTGGCGCGCATGCTTTCATATCCAGCGCGGCTATTCGAATGGGGTCTGGTCCAGTGGTACGCGCTGGTGATGACCGCAGGCTTGGTAGGTTTCGTGTTCTATTACGTGTACCACTGAGTTTAGTAGCGCCGCCGTCCCGGCGGCTGTCGTGGCGGCGTCCCGACGCCACTCTCCGAAGGGCGAGACGCCCTGGCGACAGCCGACGAGACACCAGGCGCTACAACTGAGAAACTTTCATGCAAAATCACATACTCTCGATCATCCTCTTCACGCCGCTGGTTGGCGCCCTCGTTCTCCTGTTCGTTCCCAAGGAGAACAAGGGAGCCATCCGCTGGATCGCGAACTTTTTCGCCCTCGGCGGCTTCCTGATCTCGCTGCCGCTGGTTCCAATGTTCTGGGCGCAGCGCTTCGACGCCACCCAACACTTCAAGTTCATCGAGGGCGCAGCCAACAACTGGATTCCCTCGATCGGCGCCGGCTACGTCATCGGCATCGACGGCATTTCGTTCCTGCTCATCATGCTCACCACGCTGCTGGGCTGGATCTCAATCCTCTCTTCCTGGACAGCCATCGAAAACCGCGTCAAGGAATACTACGTCTGGTTTTTGATTCTGCAGACCGGCATGCTCGGCGTCTTCATGGCGCTCGATTTCTTCCTCTTCTTCGTTTTCTGGGAAGCCATGCTGGTCCCCATGTATCTGCTAATTGGCATCTGGGGCGGTCCGCGCAAGCTTTACGCGGCAATCAAGTTCTTCCTCTACACCCTGGCTGGCTCGGTGCTGATGCTGCTCGGCATTCTGTTTCTCTATTTCCATCACCAACACTTAACCGGAATCTATACCTTCAGCATCACGGCCCTCTACGAAACCGCGCCAAAAATTTACTCCGACCCAGCCTACGGTCCCACCATTGCAACCCTGCTGTTCTTCGCCTTCTTTTTCGCTTTCGCCATCAAGGTGCCAATGTTCCCCTTCCACACCTGGCTGCCCGATGCCCACGTGGAGGCGCCGACCGCCGGCTCCGTCATACTGGCGGGCGTCCTGCTGAAGATGGGGACGTACGGCTTTATCCGCTTCTCGCTACCGTTTTTCCCGAACGTCATGTGGAATCCCGCCACGTTTCTGCACCTGACAGTCCGCGGCTGGATGATCACGCTCTCCATCATTGCCATCATCTACGGCGCTCTCGTTTCGCTCATGCAGAAGGACATGAAGAAACTGGTCGCCTATTCATCAGTAAGCCATCTCGGTTTCTGTACGCTGGGAATCTTCGCGCTGAACTCCGCGGGTATAAGCGGATCCGTCTTGCAGCAGATCAATCACGGCATCTCCACCGGCGCATTGTTCTTGATCGTCGGCATTCTCTATGAGCGCCGCCACACCCGTGAAATTTCCGAATACGGCGGCATCTCGAACGTCATGCCTGTGTACGCCACCATCACCATGATCATGTTCCTCTCCTCGATGGGACTGCCGCTGCTGAATGGTTTCGTCGGCGAATTCACCATCCTGCAAGGCACGTTCATGGAAAACTGGCGATGGGGCGCATGGGCCGTCCCAGGAGTAGTTCTTGCCGCCGCGTATCTCCTGTGGCTCTACCAGCGTGTCTTCTTCGGCACGGTGACGAATCCGAAAAACGAAAAGCTGCACGACCTCACTCCGCGCGAAGTGCTGACCTTCGTTCCGCTCCTCATCATGGCTTTCTGGATCGGCCTGTATCCCAAGCCCTTTTTCCAGATTCTTGAGCAGCCCGTGAATCAGATCGTCGAAAACGTGCGCAGTCCGCAGGCTGGCGGCCCCGCAAATGCCGTCGTTGACCCGGAAGCTCAGCCGGAAGCTCAGCCAGAAGTTCAGCCGGCTCTTGAACCGGTCGGGACGGAGCCCGTCGCGACCACGGCCTCTGCAATCACGACCGCTAGTGTCGCAGCGCAATCGACGAAGGGAAAGAACTAGTGGGCGCCCCCCCCCAATTCGCTTTGAACGACTATCTGCTGGCCCTCCCCATCACTCTGCTTACGTTGTTTGCTCTCGGCATCCTGTTGATCGATCTCATGCTCCCGCCGGAGGAGAAGTGGGTCAATGGGGCCACGGCTTTGGTCGGCGTGCTCTTTGCCGCCAAGGCGGTTTATAACGTCCAGGCCTGGATGCAGAACAGCGGAGTCACTCGCGCTTCCGGTTTCATGGGCACCGTGCTGGTCGACCGCTTCGCCATCTATTTCTTCTATCTGTTTCTCGCAGGTACAGCTATCTCCATCCTCATTTCCATGCGTTACATGAAGACCGAGCATGAAAACCACGGCGAGTACTACACTCTGATGCTGCTCTCGGTCGTCGGCATGATGTGCATGGCCGCCGGATTCGACATCGTTCTGATCTTCATCGGCCTGGAGCTGATGGCGATTTCCACCTACGTTCTGGTGGGTTTTCTGCGCCGCAACCGCCGCTCCAACGAAGCTGCGCTGAAATACTTATTGCTGGGAGCATTCTCATCCGGCATTTTTGCCTACGGACTATCGCTGCTATACGGACTTACCGGCAGCACGAATGTCGCCGAGATCGGCCGGCGCCTGGCGCAGCTCCTCGCCAGAGAACCTCACAATCCGGTCGCGATCATTGCCTTGCTGACCACCATGACCGGCCTCTTGTTCAAGATCGCCGCCATCCCTTTCCACCAGTGGGCGCCGGACGCATACGAAGGCGCGCCCACCTGCATCACCGGATTCATGTCCGTCGCTGTCAAGGCCGCGGGATGGGCGATGCTGCTGCGCATCCTGATCGGCAGCCCATTCCAGCTCGGCGGATTGCTCGCCATGCGTTCCACATGGGTTCCGGTGCTGGTCTTCGTTTCCATCGCCACCATGACGGGAGCGAACTTCGCCGCCCTTACCCAGACCAACACCAAGCGCCTGCTCGCCTACTCTTCCATCGCGCACGTCGGCTACATGCTGCTCGGCTTGATCGCCGGAACCCCGACTCAGCTCAATGCCGACGGCATCAAAGGCATCCTGATCTATCTGCTGGTCTATACTTTCATGAATCTCGGAGCGTTCGGCGTAATTACATCGCTGCGCCATCGCAACGTAATCGGCGACGAACTCGACGACCTCAACGGCCTCTATTCGCGCGCGCCAGTCGAAGCCGTGCTCATGCTGATCTTCCTGCTCTCGCTAGCCGGAATCCCGCCCCTGGCGGGCTTCTACGGGAAGTACTTCATCTTCCTCAGCCTGATCGAAACCGGACACTACGCGCTGGCATCTCTAGGCGTGCTCTATTCCGTCTTCGGCCTCTACTACTATCTGAAGATGGCCAACGCCATGTTCATGGGCCAGCCCGAAGAACGAGGCCTGCTGCCGATAAGTTGGACGATGCGCGCCGCGCTAGCCGTGACCGCCTTCGCGACGCTCTATATCGGAATCATGCCCGAACGTTTCATCCACCTGGTGAACTGGTCAATCGGCATGGCGCAGAATCCCACAGTAGCAAAGCTGATCCGCTAGAAATGCGCGTAAGCTAGCAACGCTCATGTAGAGACAGCCGCCTCGGCTGTCCCGGCCTGAGCGAAAGCTCGGCCAGAACCCACCACGACTCGTGTGGAGACGGGCGCCTTCGCCCGTCCCGGCCAGAGCGAAGCTCGGCCGGAATCCACCACAGCCGCCGATGAGCGTAGAATCCACCGTGCAGCCCGATGACAGTCCCCAACCCAACTCCCGACCGCGAAGATGAAGACCCTCAAGACTCCGGCCGCAAAGAGAATTTCTGGGTCCAGGCCGCACGCTACAGCCAGCTGGCGTTTATACTTCCTGCCGCTCTAGTCGTGGGATGGCTGGTGGGCGCGGGTCTCGACCGCTGGCTGCACACCACTTGGCTTTACCTAGCCGGCATCCTGTTAGGCATCGCAGCCGGATTCTTTGAACTCATACGCACGGTGCTGCGCGACACGAAGTGACCATGTCCGCTCTCCAACAGTTTCAATGACCGAACAACTACAAACCGAACCCAACCCGGCTCAAGCCGCCGCCTCGGAGCATTTCTACTCCGGCGCTCTCCACCGCATCGGCCGCGCCATGATCGTGCTCGCCCCATTGCTGGTAGCCGCCGCGTGGTGGAAGTTTGGCGTCCCCACTGCCGCCGGCTTCGCCTTCGGTTGCATCATCGCCTATGTGAATTTCCACTGGCTCAAGCGCGTAATCGCCGGCTTCGTCGATCGCGCCACCGGAGCTGCTACATCGCAATCCGGCCAGGGAATCGTCTTTCGCTTCTTGCTGCGTTACTTTTTGATGGCTCTCGGCGCCTATGCTATATTGACTGTTTCACCCGCGAGCCTGAATGGGCTTCTTGCGGGCTTATTTTTGCCCGTCGCGGCCATCGGATGCGAGGCAGTCTACGAACTGTACGCGGCACTGGTTCGCGGGTTCTAGTACGAGGCCGCACGAAGGAAGCTAGTAACTAGAAACTTTCTTATGCCTGAACAACTCTGGTTCACCGCCATCCTGAATCATCTGTTCGCGGGCCCCGTCACGTCGCTCCTGCTGGCGTTGGGCATAAAACCTAAATCTCTAACAGCCCCCATCCCGAATTCGCTCGCGATGGAGATTCTGGTCTTTGCATTTTTGCTGGTCCTGTTCGTTATGGTCCGCTCGCGGCTTTCGGTCGACCGTCCCGGGGCCCTACAGCACACCTTCGAAGGGGTTGAGGGATTCATTCAAGGCCAGAGCAACGAGATCATCGGCCACCACAGCGAAGGCTACACAGCCTTTCTGACGGCGCTGACCCTCTTCATTCTTTTCTGCAACCTCATCGGCGTGATTCCCGGCTTCGAATCACCCACAGCCGTAGCCGTCGTTCCCCTGGGCTGCGCTCTTTGCGCGTTCGTTTATTACAACACGCAGGGATTCAAGCACGCTGGGGTAGGCTATCTAAAGCATTTTGCCGGACCTGTACTCGCTTTGTCGCCGCTAATGATTCCAATCGAAATCATCAGCCATCTGGCTCGCGTGCTCTCGCTGACCATCCGCCTCACCGCCAATATGCTGGCTGGCGACTTGGTCACCTTGGTTTTCATTTCGCTTGTCCCCATCGGAGTGCCCATCATATTCATGGGATTGCATATCGGCGTGTCGCTGCTGCAGACCTACATTTTCATCTTGCTGACCACCGTTTACCTGCAGGGCGCGGTTTCGGAAGAGCACTGAAAGGCAGTGGCCAGTGATCAGTGGTCAGTGGCCAGCAAGAGCCGGCTTGAACAAGTTAGTTGAATAGCCCGAGGAATAAAGGTTTTAACTGGCCACTGGCAACTGACCACTGGCCACTGGTTTTCAGCCGCAAGCGTGAGGGCGTCTGCAAGGAATGACGTCAACCACCCACTGGCGGTATTTCATACGAGGAGAAACACAATGGGTAGGTTAAGCAAGCTGTTCATGGTACTGTCCGTTCTGTCGTTCGCCGTCCCAGCCTTTGCGCAGGGCGAAGCTGCAAGTGGAGTCAACTGGGTTGCCATCGCCGCTGGATTCTCCATGGCGTTTGCCTCCGGCATTTGCGCTTTGGCGCAGGGCAAGGCAACCGCTTCCGCCGCTGAGAGTCTGGCCCGCAATCCAGCCGCTCGTCCGGGAATTCAACTGGCTCTGATCCTGGGCCTGGCCCTGATCGAATCTCTTGCGCTTTACACACTGGTGATCATCTTCGTCAAGGTGAAATAAGACAGGTTTCAAAGTTTCAGGGTTTCAAGGTTTCAAAGACAAAAGCCTCTGCATACGCAGAGGCTTTTGTTTCGACCTAAGATCTCACTGGTTTAATTTTGACCCCTTGAAACTCTGAAACCTTGAAACCTTGCCGCTAGACCTTCCGCTCCCCGCTCCACTGCTGATCTTTATTGTGTGCGGCCCGGCTCATCGCTTCCACGAGCACCCGGCGCAGCCGGTAGCGGCTTTCCAGATCAGTGTTGACGATCTCGAATCCCACTTCATTTACCCGCGCCCGGCGCAACAGCACATGCGCCTTGATCTTCGACCGCATGCCCAAAGAAATCTCCAGATCGGCCTCGCTGCCGATGCGCAGATTGTCTTCTTTGGTTCCCATGCCGCCGCCCAGACTCAGCTCGCGGATCAGAATCTTCGACTTTCCCCAAGAACTTCCAATCGTGGCGCTAATGGTGCGAGCCAGCACCATGCGTTCGTAACGCCGTTGCCGCACCCAAGGGCATGCCGGAGCCGTATCCAAAGGCGCGATCGCCAGTTCGGCAGCCTCGATTCCGCTGTCAGAGAGAATTTGCGCGCTGTAGCGCGGATCGGTTTTCGAGAGCGACTGCGCTGCCGCAATCCGCAGCTCACGATGATGAACCCATCCAAAAGTCTTCTTCGTCTCCACAATTTCGCGAAGCAATGTCACCGACTCCGGATCCCGCAGTCGCCCCAGCGACTCAATAGCCTTCAGTTGCACAAACGGCGAACGCGAAGCCGCCTCGCCCGGCTTCGCCATCGCCACCAGCGGTGGCGCCGCCGAAAGATCGCCGCTCATCCCGATTTCATCGATGGTCTCGGGCAGCACCACGGAATCCAGCACTTCCGCTAATTCCAGCAGAGTTCGTCCCCGGTCCGGAGCAGCTCCGTATGCGATCTGCCGAACCACAATGTCGTGGTAGAAACGGTTCCACTCCGGCAAGCGGATCGGTAACAACTCAAGCAATGTCCCCACATCCAGGCGGCTCAAAAGTCCCACCACCGCCGAAGCTTGTCGCGGCTGTCCGGTCCGTAGAATCTCCCGCAATTGCGTCAGCGCCGGACTTCCCATCTCCTTCACCAGTTCGACCATCCGGTCGCACTCATCTCGGCGCATGCAACGGAAGAAGCGGTCAGCCAGATGTTCGGCGCCCGATTGGCACGTCCGCCGCAAGACCAGCAGCAAGTCCGGAGGCACCGGCTCGTAGCGCAATGCCTCTTCAATGAACTCGGGAATTCGGTTTTCCACGCCCACCCGCGGACGCAAGTCATTCACCATCACCGGACGCTGCTGCAGCAGCATCTCCATCCCGGTGCACACTTCGTTCACCGCCTGGTAATTCTTGGCCTCGCTGGCCTCCTGGCTCAGCCGCACAAACGCCGCGCTCAGCAGGCTTTGCAGCTCAGGATCTTTCTCCACGCAGAGCTGCTCGCTTACCTGGTGGATCGCCTTGCCCATGGCATCACCGCCCAGCCGCGCATAGAGGTCAGCCAGCTGGCTCAATCCAATCGCCGTCTTGCGGCGCGGTTCTTGTTCCTTGCTTACCAGGCAACTGGAATAGTTGTTCAGAATTTCTGCGGACGTTTGCTTGTCGTCGCGGTCGAGCAGCACTTCCACGAACTGCCGCAAGTTGCGCGGCGGCACGCACGGAGCTTCATTCGAGAGCAGAACCGTCTTTTTCCCCGACTCCGGCACTTCCGCCCAGAACATCCGGTCCAAAATGTCGGCGTGCGACTCCACCAGGATGCCCGCCTTGTTCATCTTCTCTTCTTGCAGCTTCAGAATCTGGCGCAGCGAGTCCATCTGCCGGCTCATGTGCTCCATCATCTGATGCACAGCATTGACCTTGACTTCGCCTTTGGAATATCGCTCCAACGCGAAACGGATCGCCATGTGCTCGGCGGCCTTCATCAGCAACGGCGTGTCCTCTTCCTGTGCCGTAGTCGCCTTGGCCGCCAGGGTGCCCAGCAACTGTTGCAGGTTCAGCCGCGTGTTCGGATCGACTTCGGTCAGCTCTTTATGCAGAATTTCCGGATTAGTAGTCGGATCGCCCTGCACCTCGCCGAATCGCGTCAGCAAACGGATCGCTTGAATCACTTCCGCTTCCTGCAACGGGACTACTCCGCCTTCCCAAGCCGGCGCCGCCCCCGTTCCCGCTCCCTGCGCTTTGCCGGCGGGGGCGTTCGGAACGCTTCCAAACGGAACCACAACGCCACCGGGCTGGCCCGTGCCACCGGAATTGGCACCCTCGGCCGCTGCAATCAACTGCAAAAGCTTCTGCGGATCATTCAGCCATTGCTTGAACTCCGGCCCCAGAGTTTGCGCCGCAATCTGCGCCGCCACGCTGATATCCCCGGTCAGCGGGTCAGCCGCAACGAATTTCACTTCATTGATCTTGATCGTGCTCTGCTTGCCTGCACTGCTCAGAGCTTCTTTGATCTGCTTCGCCACATCCTGAGCTTTGGAGCCTGCCAGGGTAAAGGCGCGCACCAGCCGCGCGAAGTCTTCAATGGTTACGTCTTTGGAAAAGTGCAGGCTGGCCAAACCGGCCGTGCTCAAAAGCTGCCCGAAGCTGCGTTCAGTTTGCCCCGCTTCCAGCGGAACTCCATCCAGCAGCAGCTTGTTGTCTGAAACCCCCAGCAAAAAGCCGCCTTCTCCCGCTGCCGGCAGACCGTGCTGCAATTCGTTCCACGCAGTCTCGAACTGGGCTTCGGTGCGCTTGTGGTCAGGGCCATACATACGCGCATACTTGATGAGAATGTTCAGGCTATGAACAAAAGCGCGCGCGGAAGCCGCCCGGTTTGCATGAAATGTGGTAGCGTCGCTAATAAAACACCCCTAACCCGCGGTCTGGCGAACAGGCAACTATAGGCAATAAAAGGCTAATCCAACAGGTAAGGGGTTGCACGTTACGGAGGTAACGGGCAGAATTGGCAAGAGATAGGACGCGCAACCACCGCGCACCGGAACCTTAGTGCCTTCATCAGCCACTCATACTCAGCGTCCCCAAAAAACCACCGGCCTTCGCTACTGGATGCAGCGCGTGTCAGAAGAGTGCGACCACGTCGCCGCAGATTTCAGCCCGGATCCCGTTCACGACCTGCGCGTCTCCTTGCGACGCTGCCGTTCTCTGGCTGACGGGTTATACACACTCGATCCCGATCCCAACTGGAAGGCCATGAGGAAGGCGGGCAAGCGCCTGTTTCAGCGACTAGGAGCCCTGCGCGACATCCAGATCATGATGGAATGGATCGAAAAGTTACATCCCGAAGTAGTAAGTGTGGAACAAGCAAGTGGGGAGCGGACGCTCCTGCCCGCTCTGCGGCCATCTCAACCGAACAACGAATCCATTTCGAACTCAGTCGATTCCGCAGCCCAAGCCCTGCTAAAAATCCTCGCCGCCCGCGAACAAGAACAGAAACTGGAAGCCCACGCCGCACTCGAAGAATTCGACCGCAAACAATGGCGTCAGTGGACCCGTTCCCTCCCGCCGCGTGCCGCGCGCGTCCGCCTGGGCAGCGCGCTGTTCAAGCATCTGGCCCTGGAGCGCTGGACCGAAGCCCGCGACCTACACAACCGCGCCTTGCGCAACCGCTCCCAGTTGGCATTTCACAGCCTCCGCATCGGCATCAAGCGCTTTCGCTACATCGTTGAGAACTTCCTGCCCGCTGAGCACAAAGCCTGGAGCAACGACCTCAAAGAAATGCAGGACGTGCTGGGCGAGGTCCATGATCTCGACGTGCTCTGGGCCACGGCCACCTCCTGCCATGTTTTCCGAGATCAGGATTCCCGCCGGCGTTGGCACGAACGAATTCTCTCCGAGCGCGCCAAGCGCATCGAGGTCTATCGCAAAAAGATGATAGGTCCCGCTTCGCTCTGGCAGATCTGGCGCACCGCGCTTCCTCAAGGCAAACAGATTCAAGCGCTAGCCACTCGCCGCATGAAGCTCTGGGCGCACGGCCTCGATCCCGACTTTGCCCATTCCGAGCGCGTGGCCTGCCTCGCCCTTCAACTCTACGACGGCCTTCTAGCCTCAGGATGGCAGCCATCCGCCGATGCCATCTCAGCCCGCTCCAGTCTTCTAGCCGCCGCTCTTCTTCACGACGTCGGCAAGTCCAAGGGCGACAAGGGACATCACAAGACTTCCTTCGACATGATCCGAGCCCATGGCAATCCGCTAGGGTGGAAGCCCGCCGACCTGCAACGCGCCGCCCTCGTCGCCCGCTTCCACCGCGGATCTTTACCAACCAGGAAGCACAAAGACTTGCGCGATCTCCTCCCCGACGAACAGAAAGCAATCATCCAGCTAGCCGCCATTCTGCGCATAGCCAACGCCTTAGACGCCGCTCACGACGGCCACATCCGCCGGATCCAAGTTGAAAACGCTCAGATCCGAGCTAACGACAACCGAGCCGTCGTTATCGCCGCCGAAGGCTATTCTCACTTGAGCGCTTCCGCCCAAACCATCGCTGCCGAGCGCCACCTGCTCGAAACCGTCCTGCACCGCCCAGTCATCATCAAGCCGATGAAGGTCGTAGTGGGCCAGTTCCGGGCGCACCGCGCCGTTTCGAAAGAATCCACAACGAAATTTCGACGCACACGATCAATCGCTTAGGCTTGAGAGATAGAACCTGAGGGATAGAATAAGTTCAGCATTTTCGGCGGGGAGAGAGCGAATGTACTTCGAGCAATTTTATCTGGGCTGTCTGGCACATGCTTCCTACATGCTGGCGTCTGCGGGCGAGGCCGTTGTCGTCGACCCGCAGCGAGACGTGGAGATTTACCTGAAGGCCGCAGAAGAAAATCAGCTGTCCATTCGCCACATCTTCGAAACCCACCTGCACGCCGACTTCGTTTCCGGACACAGAGAGCTGGCCTCGAGAACCGGCGCACGCATTTATATCGGCGCGCAGGCCGGCGCGACTTTCCCTCACGTAGCGATCAACGGTGGCTTTCGGCTGCAAGTTGGACAAATGCGCGTCACGGCGCTCGAAACGCCAGGTCACACGCAGGAGAGTATGTGCTTCGTCATTACAGACGAAGAAAAGTCTCCGGCGCCCTGGGCAGTTCTAACCGGCGACACCCTGTTCCTCGGAGACGTCGGCCGTCCCGATCTTTCCAAACGTTTCACTCCTCCTCAACTAGCGGGAATGCTTTACGAAAGCCTGCACCAAAAGCTCCTGAAGCTGCCCGACAATGTTCTCGTCTACCCGGCGCACGGGGCCGGTTCACTCTGTGGGCGCAACATGCGGGCCGAACGCGTTTCCACCATCGGCACCGAACGCCTCACGAACTACGCGTTGCAGATCAAAAGCAGGGAAGAATTCGTCAGACAGCTGACCAACAATCTACCGGCTCGTCCGGAATACTTTTTGCAGGATGCGGAAATCAATCGCACGGGAGCCTCGGCGCTCTCCGATTTGCCCGCTTTGTCTCCACTCGAGCCCGCCGAACTGAAAGCTCTGCTCGCAGAAGGTGCAATCGCGTTGGATGTTCGTCCCGGCGAGCAATTCGCGGCCGCGCACGTGCCCGGCTCCGTAAACATTGCTCTGTCGGGGCAGTTCGCTTCGTGGGCGGGAGCAGTGCTGGGTTTGGCCGCGCATCCTGTATTAATCGCAGAGTCGCAGGAGTCAATCTCAGAAGCACGAATGCGATTGGCGCGCATCGGCCTCGAAGATGCGCGCGGCTATCTCAAGGGAGGCATCGAAGCATGGAAGCAAGCCGGATTGCCGCTGTCCACACTTTCGCAGATGAGCGTGGAAACTCTAAGCTGCCAATTGCAAGAATCCAACTTGCAAGTGCTCGACGTCCGGCGCGAGCCCGAGTGGGAAGCCGGCCACATCGAAGGCGCTACATGGTGGCCGCTCGATAACTTCAAAGTCGCACCGCCCGAAATCGATCGCAACCTTCCCGTTGCCGTGCACTGCAAAGGCGGTTATCGCAGCATGATCGCTTGCAGCTTGCTGCAGCGCGCCGGTTTCAAGAATGTATTCAACCTGGTGGGAGGCTTCGACGCCTGGCAGCAGGCGAACCTGCCTGTGGCGAAAGAGAAGCCAGTCGAAGCGTAGGTCGGCAGCTCGATCAACCTTCCGGATCGACCTCTACAGCGTTCTATCTAGAAAAGCTACAGCCCGCACCCTATCGCGGATACATTTGGGACAAAGCTAAAATGGCGTCATCTACAGGTGTGGCGAGTGTCAAGCCAAGTGAGTGAAGACCAAATCAGGAAGCTGGTGAAGGAGGCGCTCATCGTTACCGACGAGTCCGAACTCCACAGGATCATGGAGGAGTTGAGGTCCGCCCTGCGCAAGCACGTCGAGCACGCACGGAAAATAGGTCTTGCCAGCTACCCCGGCCGCAGACCGAAATCCACCGGCGAAGGCAACACTGGATTACAACCGCGTCCAGACTACGCTAGTCCAGACTACGCTAGACGAGACTAGGCTAGAAAGGTTTTCGTCCCGACCGAGCCGGAACCCTTGCGGAGGTCTTTCCCATCGAACTCCTCGAGGAGTTGCTCGACCAGTTCGGTCAATCTCTTTGGATCCCGTTCCTGCTGGACCTGCTCGGCTACTAGCCGCCAGCGCTTCTGAGGGGGCGTGATCTCATCCAGTATCTGCACCGGGCTGGTCTCGCGGAATTCCTTAGCAATCTTCTTAACCGTCTCGACCGGAATCTGCGCGAAATGTGTTTTCGATGCTCGCATTTGATTAACCCCCGCCTGTCATCCCCAACCGTAGCAGTCCACAAGCAGTACGGGTTATATCTTTTCGGCAATCTTTGCGGTCCCGTTAGCGTGTGCAGCACGCTCAAATCACGGTGACTTTTGGGCAGGGGGACGCCACAATCGCGTTGGCGGACCGATGTTTAACGGACCAATGTTTAACGGTTCGAAGTTTTACTTGCACGATACTGTGTCGTTGTATTACGATTGTGTCACGTTAGTTTAACGATGTCTTCCAGCAAGGAGATCCATCGATGGCCCAGAAAGTTCCAATGAACTTCAGGACAATGTCGCAGGCAGATGTGCCGCAAGGTCGCAACGGAAAGCACAAGCAGATCGTCACTGAGATTCTCTCCGATCTCGATCAACTGCCCGCCGGAATTGCGCTCAAAGTCCCCTTGGCGGAGTTAGAGGAAAGCAAGGAAAATGTGCGGTCGGCGCTAAATCGCGCCATTCATAAAGGCGGCCGCAATGTCGCTACCGCCAGTGACGCCAACTTCCTGTATGTGTGGAACGAGAGCCGCTGAGCAATATTGCTGAGCAATATGGGTTGAGCAATATTGATCAGTAACACCGTTGCGGGAGCAGTAGCGTGCAGGCAGCGCTAATCGTACCCGGTGAAGACCGGGCCGGTCACGCAAAGGTGGCTTTCCTGCCCTGAGGCTGATCTTCTTTGAGCAATGCTTTTGGGGTTAATACGCCGTGTGTTATACGGACAACACTGTATTCGCGCCGCCTCATGCTTTCGAAGTGCTCCGCCTTCCTGCCCGCGGCAATTCTCCTGCCGCTGAAATGCTGCGCAACCAATCTATATCGCGGAGACATCTACACGAGGCAAGAGTGGATTGGGAAAGATCAAATTATGAATTCTATTAGTCGATGGAAAACTGCCTGCCTAACGACCCTGTTTTGCGCCACGACGGCGGTTTCTTCACCCGCGCAGACTTTCACTACTCTGGCCAGTTTCAACAACACGAACGGTTCTTTTTCCCAGGCGCCGCTGGTACAAGGTCTGGATGGGAATTTGTACGGAACCACCGATGATGGCGGACTCAAGGCGAGCGGCACGGCCTTCAAAATCACGCTGGCGGGCAAGCTCACCCTGGTGCACTATTTTTGTTCGCGAACAAATTGTGCCGATGGCGAGGTCCCTGAATCAGGTCTGGTGCCTGCCACCAACGGAGACCTATACGGAATAACCTCCAGTGGGGGAAGCGGATGCAGCTATTGCGGAACCGTGTTCCAAATTACCTCCGGGGGCGCGCTCTTCACGCTGCATAGCTTCGATGGCTCCGATGGCCTGAACCCGCTAGGGCTGATGCAAGCCACCAATGGGGATTTCTACGGAACAACCAGCACTGGTGGAAGTGGAAGTGGCGGCACGATTTTCAGGATGACTCCCAGCGGCGCCCTGACGACACTCTATAACTTCGAATACTTCAACTATTCCGTAGCAGGACTCGTGGAAGGCACCGACGGAAATTTCTACGGTACGACCATCAGCGACGAGACCGGCGGCCACGGCACCATCTTCAAAATGACAGCGGATGGCGCTGTCACGACGCTGCGCAGCTTCAGCGGAGCCGACGGATCGTGGCCTGTCGCCCCTTTGATGGAAGCCTCCAACGGTCACTTCTACGGGACCACCACCCAGGGCGGCCCAACCAGCAGCATCTGCGTAAGCACGGGCTGCGGGACAGTGTTCGAGATTACTTCCGAAGGCGCGCTGACCACGCTGCATTACTTCGCCGGCCCCGACGGGTTGAGCCCTAGTGGAGCCTTGATCCAGGGCTCCGACGGCAATTTTTATGGAACAACTTCTGGCGGTGGGCCTGCCAATTCCAGCTGCTACTTCGGCTGCGGCACAATCTTCCAAATCACTCCCGAGGGCAAGTTCACCACCTTGCACACTTTTGATGGCCTTGACGGCCAGTATCCTTACATCGCACTGGTGCAGGCCACGGACGGAAACTTTTACGGGACGACCTACGCCGGCGGAAGTTCCACCGCTTGTACCGAAGGCTGCGGCACGGTCTTCCGGTTGTCGATGGGGCTTAGCCCGTTCGTCGAGACCGTACCGACAGCAAAATGTCCGGGCCGGAGCGTGAAAATTCTCGGGACAGACCTGACCGGCGCAACCAGCGTCACCTTCAACGGCGTGACGGCCACCTTTACGGTCGTGTCACCCACCGAGATCACAACCACTGTTCCCGCCGGTGCAACCACGGGCAAGGTTGAGGTGGTGACCCCCAAGGGTACGTTGTCGACCAACGTGCCTTTCCGGGTGTTCTGACTCACACTCACTGACCACGTCCGCAGCGAATCGACGTTGCCGAACTTACCGATCCTTCGTAGACTTACGAACGAAGCCTAACGAACGACGCCTCGCCAGGGACCACCAATGAAAACCGCCAAACTAGCCAGGTTCTACCGCATTGACGACGGCAAGCACTTCCGCCTGAAAGACTTCGATCCAGCAGACACCGGGCATTTGCATTCGATCGATCAAGCCCAGGAACAATTGCAGAAAGACACCGCGCGCCTGGAGGATTTGCAGTCCAAGCTTTATGCCCAGGACCGTTGGGCTCTGTTGCTCATCTTCCAGGCCATGGATGCAGCCGGCAAGGACGGCACCATCAAGCACGTCATGTCAGGAGTGAACCCGGAAGGCTGCCAGGTCTACTCGTTCAAGGTCCCGTCCGAGACCGAACTGCAGCATGATTTCCTCTGGCGCACCACGCGACATCTGCCCGAGCGCGGCCACATCGGCATCTTCAACCGCTCTTATTACGAAGAGGTGCTCGTCGTCCGAGTGCATCCCAAGGTGCTCGATGACGAGATGCTTCCACCAACGCTAGTGACGAAGAATATCTGGGAGGAACGCTTCGAAGATATTCGCAGCTTCGAGCGCCACATGGCGCGCAACGGTACTGTGATCCGCAAGTTCTTCCTCCATCTATCGAAGAAAGAGCAGAGGCGCCGCTTTCTGGCGCGACTCGAGGAACCGGAGAAGAACTGGAAGTTCTCCGCCGCCGACATTCACGAGCGCAAATATTGGGACGACTACCAGAACGCCTACGAAGACATGATCCGCAACACTGCGACGAAACATGCCCCCTGGTACGTCATACCAGCGGACAATAAATGGTTCACGCACCTGGCAGTTTCAGCGGCCATCGTCGAAACCTTGGAAGAACTCGGCCTCGCGTATCCGAAAGTGGACGCCGCAAAACGCAAAGAACTCCAGGCGGCTCGTCAAACTCTGGTGAAGAAATAGCATCATGGGCAGGCCTGCGGCGGCGAAGCGCTTCCCATTTAGCTCGCGCCGCATTACCATAACACTTCTATTTCTTTTCATTTTCATTTCTTTCAATTGGGGGCATGGAATATGGCAGATCGAAACGCGCTTCTCTGCAACAAATCTTGTAAGTCTCCACTAGCCTGGTACCTGCCGTTCTTTCTCGCCGCATTCGCCCTCGCCCTGCTCATGGTTTCTTCTCACACCACGGCCTTTGCCCAAACCAAGTCGGAGAATAAATCGAAGGCCGTCAAGGCTCCCGCCGCGCCTGCACCAACCTCTGATCAGAACTCCACTGACGACGAATCAGCCAAACCAGAGGACAAGCCCTTCAAAGGCATGAAGTATCGCCTGATCGGTCCCTTCCGCGGCGGACGCTCCCTCACTGCAGCCGGAATTCCCGGCGATCCCACAACTTACTATTTCGGTGCGACCGGCGGCGGCGTCTGGAAATCAACCGACGGCGCCATGACCTGGTCTTCCGTTTTCGATAAAGAGGGAAGCAGTTCCATTGGCAGCCTCGCCGTAGCTAACTCCGATCACAACACCATTTACGTCGGCACAGGCGAGGCCTGCATTCGCGGCAACATCGCTCAGGGCGACGGAGTCTACAAGTCTCTCGACGCGGGCAAGACCTGGAAGAACGTCGGCCTGCACGATAGCCGCGCCATCGGCAAAGTCATCATCAATCCGAACAATCCAGACATAGTTTTCGTGGCTGCTCTCGGCCATCCCTACGGACCGAACTCCGAGCGTGGCATTTTCCGTACCACCGACGGCGGCAAGACCTGGGATAAAGTTCTCTACAAAGATGAGAACACCGGAGCCATCGACGTAGCCTTCGATCCTCACAATCCCAACACCTTATTCGCCGCGCTCTGGCAGGCCCGCCGTACTTCATGGAGCCTTGCCGACGGTGGCCCGGGCAGCGGTCTCTACCGTTCGAACGATGGAGGCACAACCTGGAAGCGCCTCGAAGAGCACGGTCTGCCGAAAGGCCCCTATGGACGCATCGGCATCGCCGTAGGAGCCAACTCCGAGCGCGTCTACGCTCTCATCGAAGCCCACAACCCGGATGGTGGTCTCTACCGCTCCGACGACGGCGGCGAGACCTGGGAGGTCGTCAATCCCAGTCACAGCCTCTGGCAGCGGCCCTGGTATTACATGCACATCATCGCCGACCCCAGAGACGAAAACACGCTCTACATCATGGATGTCGACGCCTACAAATCCACCGACGGCGGTCACCTCTTCAACAAAATCAAAATTCCTCACGGCGACAACCACGGCCTGTGGATCGATCCCCGCGATACTCGCCGCATGATCGCATCGAACGATGGCGGAGTCACCCTGACTCTCGATGGTGGCAAGAACTGGACCCGCGAAGACAATCAGCCCACGGCGCAGTTCTACCACGTCATCACCGACTCTGAAACACCCTACCGCGTCTACGGCGCGCAGCAGGATAGTGGCACCGTAGCCATCGCCAGCCGCAGCGACGACGGCAGCATCGATCGCTCCGATTGGTATGACGTAGGCGGGGGCGAGGCGGGCTACATCGCGCCTTATCCACTCGACCCGAACATCGTCTATGCCGCCGATTACCAGGGAAACATCACACGCTTCGACAAGCATATCGGGCAGGTGAAATCGATCACCGAGGTGCCCGAACTTTCTGATGCCTACGGCGCCGTGAACCTGGAGCACCGCTTCCAGTGGACCGCTCCCGTACTGATTTCCCACTACGATCCCAACACGCTCTACCACGGCGGCGAGCGTCTTTTCAAAACCACAGACGGCGGCGTTCATTGGACGCCGATCAGTCCCGATCTCACCCGCAACGACAAAAGTAAGCAGAGCGTTTCCGGCGGCGACATCACTCTCGACGATTCCGGCACGGAGTATTACGACACGATCTTCGCCTTGGCCGAGTCTCCGCTCACGAAAGGTCTACTGTGGGTTGGCACCGACGACGGCCTCGTCCAAATTACGCGCGACGAAGGGAAGAACTGGACCAACATTACGCCCAAAGATCTCCCCGAGTGGAGCCGCATCAGCCAGATCGAAGCTTCGCCCTTTGACGCCGGCACGGCCTACGTTGCCGTCGATCGCCATCAGAACGACGATCTTCACCCCTACATTTACAAAACCGCCGACTACGGCCAGAGCTGGACGAAGCTGAACAACGGCATTCCCGAGGGCAGCTTTGTACGCGCCGTCCGCGAAGATCCGAAGAAGCGCGGGCTTCTCTATGCTGGAACCGAGAACGGCGTCTACGTTTCCTTCGACAACGGCGCCGATTGGCGGCCGCTCAAGCTGAATCTGCCAACCACTCCGGTGCACGATCTCTTAATCAAAGACAACGATCTCGTCGTCGCTACCCATGGTCGCGCGTTCTGGATTCTCGATGACGTTAGTCCGTTGCGCCAGTTCAGTGAAGACGTGGCGAAGCATGATGTCCATCTCTACACTCCGGCCGCCGCGTATCGTATTCAGGCCGGCAGGGCTGGCGAACGCCATCCCTCGAAAGTAGCGGGGCAAAATCCGCCCGCCGGAGCCGTGATCTATTACTCCCTGAAGGATGCCCCGAAGCCGGGCACCGAGACCAAGCTTGAAATTCTGGATGCCTCGGGCAAGGTGATCCGCAAGTATTCGAATAGCGAAAGCGAGCGGCTCGAAGAACCCCTCGATCCCGACGACAAGAAACCAGAAAAGGAGATCAAGCCGGAGGCTGGCTTGAATCGCTTCGTGTGGGACTTGCGCTACGAAGAAGCACATCACGTCCCCGGTTACTACCTCTGGGAATATGACGCCGGCGCGCTCGGACCAGTGGCTGCCCCTGGCCAGTATCAGGTGCGGCTGACGGTGGGCACCGAGAGCCAGGTTGCGCCGCTCGAGGTCAAACTGGATCCGCGCGTGAAGGTCACCCAGACAGACCTGGCGCAGCAATTCACCCTGCAGATGCAGATTCAAGAAGAACTGAACCACGTTTACGACGCGGTCAACCAGATTCAAGATGTGCGCTCGCAGGTGAACGGACTGAAGCGGCGATTGCCGGAGAACGCCAGCACGAAACCTGTCGTGTCTTCCGCTGATGATCTCGAGAAGAAACTGGTTGCAGTGCGCGATCAATTCATCAACCTCACTATCAGCGCCAACGAAGATTCGCTGGCCTACCCGCCACGGATTGATGGCAAGCTGGCGTTCCTGGCCATCGATGTTGGCAGCGCCGATTCAGCTCCCACCGAAGCCGAGCAGCTTGAATTCAACAAGCTGAAGCGGCAAAGCGGAGAGCTCCTCAGTCGCTGGGATGATTTGCAGCAGCATGACCTGGCAGCTTTCCGGAAGCTGACCGCAGAAAGCAATCTCTCCACCGTCGTAGTCCCGCCCCCAGGTCAAAGCGGAGAAGCGGAAAGTGGTGACGCTCATTAACCAGTAAAGAGGACGCGTTTGTCATCCTGAGCAAGCGCTTTTTGCGCAGCGAACAGCCTGCCCCGAGCTTGCCGAGGGGATCCGGGCGAGTCGCGCGACGCGTCGCGCCGCTTTTACTGAGTAACGCCGCGACGCAATAATCGCGCGTTTGGCTTGCTTCCTTATCAAACCACCACTCCCGCGTAATGTAACTTGCGGTTCTGCGTCCTATTACTTCCGTGCCACTCAGATGGCACCGACGGGCCTTGTCCCGCCTCCCTTCCACTGCTACTTTGCCGATAGTGATGCTGATCCTCCCCTGAGGTGATGGCCGAATAGGATTGTGGGGGTAGCTATGAGGTTCATGCATCTGTGTTACGCAGCTCTGGGCTTTGCGGTGGCCCGTTGGGTATTCCGGCGGGAGCCAGTGGCTGATCCAGTCTCACGGTTACGGTCTTCGGGCCTTCTTTAAAAAGAAGGCTGTTTAAGAACGGCTTGGGGCTAAAGTTTGGGCGCGCGCGCCCGTTGCGCTTCCATTTCGTCAGCGCGCGCCCAGCTTTTCTACTCCGCTTCGTTCCGGTTACTAAAGTTCTCAGGGTAACCTCCGCTTCTGCGCTCACTCTCATTACAATTTGGGTAGGACCACAGCCGGTCTCTGAATTTTCTGTGCCTGCCCCTACATCAATCCGCTTCACGTTCGCGCTGCTGCTATCAACGATGATCCTGCTCGCTCTGCCCCGAGCGAGCGCGCAGGAAGATCCCGACGACATTCCACTGGGAGATGTCGCGCGCAGCCTTCGTAAGAATGCCGCTCCTTCCGAGACAGTTATCGACAACGACAATTTCTGGCAGGTGATCGACGACGCGGAAAGCCGCCGCGAGGCCGGTGCGTCGCTGGTGTTCTCGCTCGATCCTGGAGCTGGGGCGAAGACTTTCAATGTCTCTTCGCCCGACGTAACCTGCAGTCTGTCGTTCACAGCGAAGACCGCTTCACTCATCTCAGATCCTCCGGTGCTGAACGAACTGCCGCGCACCGAACTGGCCAAGCTCGATGGCCCTGCAACCATCGATGGCGACCAGTTACAGGTTTCCATGCATAACGGAACGTCCTGGGAACTGCGCGAGGTCGTCATCGGTCTGACCATCGTGAGGCGACCCGAGCCTGGCGACCCGGTCTCATACCTCGGCCCGGCCGGAGTTGCTCCAACGGTGGTGGACAACGCGTCGCCGCCAGTCCAGGAATCGTTCCAGAAGCAGCCTGACACAACCCTACTTCTGCGCATGAAAGGATCGGCGGCTCCGTCGTCGACCGCCGTCTTCCGCACGCCCCTGAATTTTGCCCTTTTTCCTGACCAGGAATGGCACTGGGCAATCGTGAAGGCCAAGGGCATTCCTCCGCAAACTCCTCCTGATGCAACGGCGATGACGATGATGCAACCAGCGAGCGCTGACCTGCCTGCCGTTGCCCGACCCGACGTGAACACGAGCGCCGTCGTGCCCACTCAATCTACGACGAACAACGTTCCCGCAAGTCCGTATATATTGCCGCACTGATCGTTCCGTAGCTCTGTCATCCTGAGCGAAGCGAGACGGCGGCGAAGCCACCGTCTCGCGCAGTCGAAGGACCCCTTGCGTGCGAGCACCAAAACAGACCTCGCGAGGAATTCCCGCCACAACTCGGTAGGCCCTTCCGCGACGCTGATCCGCTCTTGGTGATCATCTCATCGCCAGACTAAACGCTCGCCCACCGCAGCGGAGGCACGGATGACCGCGCCTCTTTTCCACAGCCCAACCCTGTGACGTCTGACCTTGCGAACCACCGCAATTCGTCGCATCATTGCCAAGCAGAACCGGCAGAGCCAGCCGCGAGGCCCGACCAAGAATCGTGGCGCAACTCCCCTGTTCTCTATATTTTAACCTCTAAGTGCTTTGCCATCCGGATTTTGCGGGCCAAAACATGCTTAAGTCGATGATTCCTAAAGATCGAGGGGGGAGGGGGTACCCCGTAACAAAAAGGTAAACCACCTCCGCGGCCGAAGCCCCCGGTTGAATTTATTTTGCGGCTTGACCGCGTGCTAAACTGACCTCAAATCCCACATCAAGGACAGGCGACAAGCGATGAAATTTGGAGTCATCATCTTTCCCGGCTCGAACTGTGACCACGATGCTTACTGGACCATCCAGAACGTCGCCAAACAGCCTGTGACTTTTCTCTGGCACGAGTCTCATGATCTCGAGAACTGCGATGCCATCATCGTTCCGGGAGGGTTTGCTTATGGCGATTACCTGCGGACTGGTGCGATCGCAAAATTCTCTCCTGTGATGGAGTCGGTGCGCCGCTTTGCCGATGGCGGAGGCCTGGTGCTGGGAATCTGCAATGGTTTTCAGATCCTGTGCGAGTCGGGACTTCTGCCCGGAGCGCTCATGCGTAACACTGGGCTGAAATACGTTTGCAAGCCGGTGCAGGTGCGGGTGGAGAACGCTGCGACTCCTTTCACAAACGCGTGTTCGCGCGGGGAAGTGTTGACCATCCCGATCGGGCATATGGAGGGCAATTATTTCTGCGACGAGGCAACGCTGGATGAGTTGCGTCGCGGCGAGCGGATCGTGTTTCGTTATGTAACTCCGTCGGGTGAGGTTGCGGCCTCGGCCAATCCCAATGGATCTCTCGACAATATTGCCGGGATCTGCAGCCCGGGCGGCAACGTGGTCGGCATGATGCCTCATCCGGAGCGCTCGGCCGAACCTGAACTCGGCTGTACCGATGGAATGAAGATTTTCCACTCCATGGTCGGAGCTATGGCGAGCAGGTAAGGTTTTTACGAGAAGCATGTTCGCCGAGCATGTTTGCGATTCGGTCCTCTGGAATCCTGTGGATAACTTTCTATTGAATCATTGCCCGCCTCGGTGGTAGTGTCTCGGCGAAAGCTGCTTCCCCATTTCGCCCCACTGGAACTAAGAACGTTCAACCAAACAGAGGGAGGAGTGTGCCTGATGACGGCGAAGCAGATTCTCGATTCCTTTTCTGAAACGTTGATGCGGGATGAACGCATTCTCAGCCCGCAAGAGCGGGAGTTGCTGATGAGCCTCCTGCAAAACTCTAGGGCAGTTTCCGGCAGTGATCCACAGACTCAGTCGGCTGTAACCGCGGCCATTGCGCGCGCGGTGGGCGAAACGGTTGCACAGCGGGCGTTTGCGCTGTTGGGTAGCAGCATTGTGGAGCAAATCCTGGCGCGTTCGGGAACGCCCGCGGGAACCGAGGAGACAGTGTTTGCCACCACGGTAGAGTCAAAGGCGCCGCAGCCGCCAAACCCCGTGCCCCCGCCGGGCCCGAAGGCGCCACAGCCGCCAAACCCCGCACCGGCGCCTGGGCCGAAGGCGCCGCAGCCGCCGAACCCGTCGCGGCCGAAGGCTCCGCAACCTCCGAACGCACTGCACCCGCAACACGATCCGCGGCCATTGAGTGTGCCGGTGCAGTTCGCTGGAGAGCAGGGACAAATTGATTCGGGCAGCAGCGTGGGTGTTTTGGATTCGTCGGAGATGGTTCGAGCGCAGTGCGTCGTGCTGGATGAGTTCCTGGCTCCGCAAGAGCTTGAGGAACTTGTTTCATACACGTTGCAGCGCGAGGCGGAATTCCAGAGCAGCGAACTGGTCTCGCCCAGCGGAGAGGCCGGAATGATCGATTACGACCATCGCCGTTCGCGGGTGCTTATGGATTTGGGGAAGCATGAGGAAATCATTATCGACCGAATCCGCGGCGTGTTGCCGAGAGTGCTGGATCAGCTTGGGATCGAGCAGTTCCCGGTCACACAGGTTGAGGCGCAGATTACGGCCAGTAATGACGGGGACTTTTTCCGCGCGCACAGCGATGACTCGGAAGAAATCATCGCGTCCCGGCGGATCACGTTCGTTTACTTTTTTCACAGCGAACCGCGGCCGTTTGAGGGTGGGGAGTTGCGCCTCCACGATTCGTACGGGAAAGGCCGGCAGCAAGTTAGTTCGGGAACGTATCAGGCCGTTGTCCCGGAGCAGAACCAGATCGTGTTTTTCCCGTGCTCGCTGTTGCACGAAATCACTCCCGTAGAATGCCGCTCAAGAGCGTTCGCGGACAGCCGCTTCACACTAAACGGATGGCTTCACAAGTAAAAGACACGGCGTGGCTGGAATGGATTGCTGGCCTGATGGGGGTGGGGTCGCGGCAAACACATAGCGCGACACTGCCCCCCGGGCAATTCCATTGTCTGCTCGACGAACTGCCGCTGCACTTGATTCCGCATCGCGGGCTCGAGTCGTGGCAGAAGCCGTCTCATCAGCCGCTATTCCTCAACCCACAATGTTCGGTGTTTCTCCCCGGACAGCTGCCGGCAGAACTGGAACAGGATCGGCATTTGCTGAAGGATTTCTACTTGCAGAGAACGGTGGCTTGGGTGCGCGATCCGGCAACAACTTCTTTGCAGCCGTTTTGGCTCGGGCCGCGGCTGGAAGCCGTGGTTGCGAGTCTTCAGCCAGGAACGCCCGTTCCGGCCACTGTTCCCAGAGACGCTCTTTTCCTGTTGGCCGGCGCTGGCATTCTGACGCCGGAGAACCTTGCTGACCGGCGTCGTGCGGAGTGGGCTGAAGTCATAAAGAAAAGCGCACAACAGTTTCGAGAGAGAGGATACGCCCCTCTGGGCAGCCTGATTCATCCTTTTAATCTTGCGGCGCTGCGCCGTTATTACCGGCGTGTAATCCGGCGCGGAGCCGTGCCACTCGGCGACGTGCAGAGTGCCCGACGATACGCGGCTCACAATGACAGTGTCGCGCGCTTTTATCATCACCAGATTGCGAACGCTGTGAGTGCCGTCGTCGGCGAAGCGGTTAAGCCTTCTTACGTTTATCTCGCGTCTTATTTGAGCGGTGCTGACTTGAAGAAGCACATTGACCGGGAGCAGTGCGAGTTCAGCGTTACACTATGCCTGGATTTTTCTCCTGAGCCCGAGCTCGCAACCTCGTGGCCGATACGCCTGGATACTCCTGAAGGCACGGTCACGGTTTATCAGGCATTGGGTGACGGGTTGGTGTACCGGGGAACGAAGGTGCCTCACTATCGTCATGTCCTGGCCGAGGGACATACGTCGACTTCCATTTTCTTCCATTACGTGCCGGCAGATTTTTCCGGACCGCTTGAGTAGGGGCGCCTGGGTGACGGACTTGATGGGCTACCGCAAACCCGAAATCAGATACAGGACCGAGGAGACCTGATAGTAGCTGTAAGCGAAGCGCGAGCCATCGCGGGTCACAACCACCGGAGCAATATTCGCTACACCGGCATTTGTGGGGGGCTGCAATTCCTGGACAAGCGTTTTTTTGCCAGTGACCAAATCGACCCTGTAAACCTTGGTCGGGACATCGCCACCGACGTAGACGTAAACCGAGCGGCTGTCCTGGGACCACTGGATCGGAACAAAACCCGGTTCAAGATCGGGGATGGTGCGGGGCGCACCTCCTGCGGTCGGGTACACCGCGACACTTCTGGCGGCTCCTCCGGCTTCGTTGGCTCGAAAAATGTACTGCCCGTCCGGAGAAACTAACCCGCCCGTAATCCCTTCTGGCGTGATCGGTATCGGCTTCCCCCCATCTAGGTCAACCAGATAGGTGCGCACACCGTGACCGGGTTCGATGGCGTCAAGGGTGATGCGTTTTCCGTCTGCAAGAAAGTGGGCGGAGCCATTTTGGATATTCTCCGACCCTCGCATCGTGATGATGCGAGGCTGACCGGGACCGACGGGAACGAGCTTCACCTGTCCGGGGCTGCCGGGGAGAATGGAAATCGCCCATTTGCCATCCGGCGAGAGTCCACCCGAGCTTCCTTCACTCAGTTGCGCGGGCGGTGTGCCGTCGATTTTACGAATGGCGATCGAATAGTGGGCTCCGGCAGCCTCACTGGAATCTTCGAACAAGACCCACTGCCCGTCGCGTGAAATGTCTTTGGCGATGTCCCAATCGTGCCAGGAAAGATCAACGCTCCTGCCGTCCCTTGCGGCGGTGGCCATGGCAACACGCTCATTGTCCAGACTCACCAGGACTCGACCGTCTGGCGCTACGTCCTCCAAGCTCATCCCTTCAGGAAGATCCAGGATTTTTCTGACTCGTCCGGAAAGATTCACGGCATGGAGATCGCGATTGAGGCCTTTCTCGACGGCCGTGAACCAGATCTCTTTCCCATCGGGACCCCACGCTAGGCCGTCCTCAGATTCCCACTCGGGTGTAAGGACCGTCACATGGCCGCCACGGTCGGTCAGGCAAACCGACCCGCGGTCATCCCACAATGAAGGGTGATCCATAAATGCGATCTTGTCCGATTGGGGAGAAAAACGAAGGTGACTGATCCATCCCTTGCTTTGGTATAGAACGTGACCGATGGGGTACTCGATCCGGTCAACATCCTTCGCATGGTGGACCGCAGCAAGTTCGCCGTTTGCATCCCAGTCTGCCCACGCGACGTCTTCGAGGACTTCTCGAGGAGAACCCCCGGCAAGCGGCGTTCGAGCAAGCGTGCCACCGACCGTCTCCAAGTGCGCCATGTGAGCTCCATGGAGCGCTACAGCCAGTTCGCCGGTGCGCGAGATCGCGAGCAAGTTCGCGTCGGACAGGTTGAGCGGCTGGGCCAGGAGAGAATCTCCGACGGTCGAGAAAATTTGCAGGGGCTTGTCGTTCCAGGCGGCCCCGTAAACAATCGCCCGAAAGTCGGGCGCGAAGCGCGCCGAGTATACTGTGCCCTGTTCGAAAGTCAGCCGCTGATAAGTTGGAGGAGCGGGTTGGCCGCGCCACTGATTTGCCAGAAGCAGGAGCGTCGCTGCCAGAAGGACTGCCGCCACCGCCCATGGGACAACACGCGCTTTTCGCAGCGAACCGCCAAACCGCGTCCTTCGTCCGGCGGAAGAGGTTGACAGAGAGTCCAGAGAAAATGCCAGGTCGCGTGCGGATTGAAAGCGGTTCTCCGGTTCTTTCTCAAGACAATGGCGCACGATTTGCAAGACTGAGTCGGGGATGGGGGCTTGTTCCAGGTCGATTTCTGGAGGGTTTTCCAGGAGCACCGCAGTCATCGTGTCGACTTCGGTCTCACCGCGGAAGGCGCGGCGACCGGCCAACATTTCGTAAAGGATGGCCCCCACGCTGAAAATGTCGCTGCGATGGTCGACTGGCTTGCTCCGCAGTTGCTCGGGCGACATGTAGGCGACCGTGCCGATTACAGCGCCGCTTCTGGTTACCGTGGTCAATTCCTCGACCGAGCGTTCGGAATCTTCGGGCGAAGATTGCAGCTTTGCTACTCCAAAATCGAGAATCTTCACGCGGCCATCGGTGGTCACAAACAAGTTTTCTGGCTTCAGGTCGCGATGAACAATACGGCGATCGTGCGCCGCGACAAGCCCCTGCACAATTTGCAGAGCGTAGTCGAGGGCAACAGGGACGGGAAGTGGTCCTTCTGCGAGCCGCTTGCGCAAGGTGTTGCCTTCGAGCAATTCGCAAACGATGTATGGAGTGCCAGCGTTGAAGCCAACGTCATAAATGGCGACTATGTTGGGATGGTTCAACGCCGCTGCGGCGCGGGCTTCCAATTCGAAACGGCGGAGATGATCAGGATTGTCGCTGGAGGCGGGGCGGATCAACTTCAAAGCGACATCGCGCCCCAGCCTTTCATCGCGCGCCCGAAACACTTCGCCCATGGCTCCGGAGCCAATTTTCTCGAGGACTCGGTAGTGACCTATGACCTGGCCAGTCATGTGCTGGGGCAGCCTCGCTGGCATGTTAGGGGCGGATGTGCACTGCCGTCAATCACCCGATCAGGCCACTGCAGCAGTGGCGCTGGGGATCGGTCGGCTGCGCCGTTTTCGACGGAAAGCCACGACTGGCAGAATGGCGTCGTGCTATAATTTTGTTTCGCCTGCATACTTTCGAGGCAGCCTGTGATCTTTCTACGGGCGAATCCCGCGATCAACCGACATCATTAGATACGAGGTCTAGCCATGTCCGGCCATTCAAAATGGGCCACAATCAAGCACAAGAAGGGCGCGCTGGACGCCAAGCGCGGCAAGATTTTTACCCGTCTTATCAAGGAAATCAGCATTGCCGCGAAGAACGGCGGCGGTGATCCTGATTCCAACCCGCGACTGCGCGGCGCTATCGTTGCCGCCAAAGCGGAGAACATGCCCGCCGATAACATCAAGCGGGCCATTCAAAGGGGCACAGGAGAATTGCCGGGAGCTACTTACGAGGAGTTTTCTCTTGAGGGCTACGGGCCGGGTGGCGTCGCGATCCTGCTCGACATTAATACCGACAATCGGAATCGTACCGTCAGCGAAATTCGCCACTGCTTCGGAAAAAACGGCGGCAACATGGCGGAAGCCGGTGCCGTCTCCTGGATGTTCCACAAGAAAGGCGACATCATTATTCCCAAGAGCGCCGCGAAAGAGGACGACCTGATGAACATCGTTCTCGAAGCTGGTGGCGAGGACCTGAACGACGATGGCGAGAATTGGGAGATCCTGACTGAACCCTCAGCGTTCGAGACTGTGCTTGAGGCCGTGAAGAAGGCTGGAATCGAGCCGGCGTCGTCGAGCGTGGCGATGATTCCTCAAAACTACATCAAGCTGGAAGGTCAGGCTGCGAACACCATGATCCGGCTGATGGAAGCGCTCGAAGATCAGGATGACGTGCAGAACGTGCACTCGAACTTCGATATTGACCAGAAGTTGCTGGAGGAAGTCGCTGGCTGAAGTCACTGGCTATCTGCGCCTTCGAGGATTTGTCTGAGGGCCGCCCGTTTGCGGGCGGCTTTTCTTGTTGCAGGAGCGTGGGTCGAAAAGTTTTCAACACAAGCGTGGAAAATTCTGTGGAAAAGCGCGACGGTATCTCTGTAAGTGACTCAGTGGGAAATGGTTCAGCATTTTGCACTGGAGCGAGTGCTGGCACTTTCGTGGTGCCGAAAACGGTGCCGCTGCAAATCGATTCACGTTGCCCGCTAGCTCTCTGATCGCGTGCCGACTTTGAAACTTAGACTCGACAAACTTCTGGTCGACCGCGGGCTGGCTGCATCGCGAGAACGCGCCCAGGCTCTTATTCTCGCGGGTAACGTTTTGGTCAGCGACCAGAAGGTCGACAAAGCTGGGACGCAGGTCTCAGCGGATGCCGCTGTGCGGCTGCTCGGCGAGGATCTGAAGTATGTTAGCCGCGGCGGACTCAAGCTTGAGCGCGCGCTCGAGCACTGGCACGTTGATGTTACCGGCAAGGTGTGCCTCGATGTCGGCGCTTCCACCGGCGGATTCACTGACTGTCTGCTGCAGCATGGCGCGGGGCGTGTGATCGCCGTGGATACTGGCTACGGGCAGATGGATTTCAAATTACGGCAGGATCGCCGCGTGCGACTTCTGGAAAAAACGAATGCCCGTTACCTGACTGAGGACGTGATCGCAGAGAGGGTTGACCTCATCGCTATCGACGTGGCGTTCATCTCCGCGACCCTGGTTCTTCCCTCTGTGATAAACGCTGCCTTTCCGCAGTCTTCAGACGAACGCCGGGGCCGGCTGGTAATCGTGCTGGTTAAGCCTCAATTCGAGGCGGGGAGGGAATTCGTTGGTAAGGGAGGTATTGTACGCGATGAGGCTGCTCAGTTGGCGTCGGTCGAGAGGGT
The DNA here is from genome assembly GCA_963809605.1 of uncultured Acidobacteriaceae bacterium. Taxonomy (GTDB): domain Bacteria; phylum Acidobacteriota; class Terriglobia; order Terriglobales; family Acidobacteriaceae; genus Sulfotelmatobacter. The sequence goes on from CAWEKM010000004.1 coordinate 68,781, forward strand.
GCGGAGAACCTTGCTGGACTTGGGTTGCGTGAGCACCGACGTAATCGAGTCACCAATTCTCGGCGCGGAAGGGAACCGGGAGTTCCTTCTTCGATCTGTTTTTTAGCGGCGGCATTTCCCCTGGCATCTTCGGTGGTTAAGGTTTTCGCCTCGAATTCTGTACAATCTTTCTTTCGCTGATTCAACATGCACTCGTCGAACATGAGTTCATCGAACATGGCAAGCTCGTCCTCATCTTCAAAAAAGAAAGTTGCGGCTATCATCTCGCGTCCGGCGCGGCCTGAGGTCGCGCGTATTTTTCCTGAGCTGCTGAAGTGGCTGCAGGCTCACGACTACCACGTAATTGTCGATCCGGAAACTTCGAAATATTCCAACGGCCACGAGGAAGTGCCGCGCTCGCAAATGTCGTCGAGGCGTTTGGATCTGGTGGTGGTGCTCGGCGGCGACGGCACTCTGCTCTCCGCAGTTCGAGCTACGGCGGCGAGCGATGCTCCGCTGCTTGGAGTTAACCTGGGTTCACTTGGCTTCCTCACCGACGTTCCGCTGTCGTCTCTCTTCTCCATGCTCGATTCGATCGCGCAGGGACGCGCCGCCGTGGAGGAGCGTTGCCTGATACAGTGCGATTTGCTCCGGGGCGAAGAGATCCTCGGAAGCTATAAAGCTTTCAACGACGTCGTGGTTAACAAAACGGCTCTGGCTCGTCTCAATCACTACGACCTTTTCGTGGACAAAGCGTTCGTCTCGAGTTACCGGGCCGATGGAATGATCATGGCCACGCCCACCGGTTCGACGGCGTACTCTTTATCCGCGGGCGGTCCCGTGGTGATGCCGACCGTCAACGCTTTTGTGATTACTCCTGTGGCGCCGCACTCGCTGACCCACCGTCCGCTGGTGGTGCCCGATTCGGCTGTGGTTGAAATTCTGCTGCGCAGCAACGAGGAAGTGGCTTACCTCAGCCTGGACGGCCAGCCCGGCCTCGATCTGCGGGATGGAGACCGGGTCCGGTGCCGGCGGTCCGATCACAAAGTCAGTTTGTTTCGTACTGAGGCGGATTTTTTCCATGTGCTGCGCACGAAATTGAAGTGGGGGGAAAGATAGGGCTGTTCGGCAGAATGGCTGCTGTCCTTACAGCTCCGCGGAATAGAGTTCTCTAACTTTTTCCCGCCGTCGGATGAGCTTGACTGACTTGCCGCTCACCAGCACTTCCGCCGGCCGCGTCCGCGTGTTGTAGTTCGAGGCCAGCACCATGCCGTAAGCGCCGGCGTCAAGAATCGCGAGCAAGTCGCCCTCTTCCACGGGAGATAATTCGCGATCGCGTGCGAAGAAGTCGCCGGACTCGCACACCGGACCTACCACATCAACAATCTCTTTTTTTGCTGACGCCTTCTGGGACTGCACTTTGGATTGCAGTTCGGATTGCAAGACAGGAACGATCTCGTGGTAAGCACCGTACAACGCAGGCCGGATCATGTCGTTCATGGCCGCATCCACGACCAGAAACCGCTTGCCATCATTTTCTTTTCTGTAGAGAACGGATGTGAGAAGCACGCCGGCCGGCCCCACAATTGCCCGTCCGGGCTCGAGCAGCAGATGCACATTCAGACCGCGTAAGGGCTTCGTCACGGCGCGCGCGTACGCGGCGACATAATCGGCGAATTTTAAATCCGGTCCCTGATAGGCGATCCCCAGACCGCCGCCGGTGTCGAAATAATCCACGCTATGCCCGTCGGCGCGCAACTCGCGAACCAGGTCGGCAACCCGCTCGCCGGCTTCGGCGAAGGGCGCGACATCGGTGATCTGGGAGCCGATATGGACGCTGACGCCCGCAACTTTGAGAAACGGCGCTTCGGCGGCCTTGGCGTAAAGGGCGCGCGCGCTGGCGATGGGCACTCCGAACTTGTGTTTATGCAAGCCGGTAGAGATGTAGGGATGGGTGTCAGCGGCCACATCCGGATTCACTCGAAGGGCGATCCGCGCGATTTTGCGCAGTCGCGCGGCGCACTCTGCCAGAGCAAGGAGTTCAGATTCGCTCTCTACATTGAAGAGGAGAATCCCGGCTTTCAACGCGGCGGTCATCTCGTCGCGGGATTTTCCCACGCCGGAGAACACGACTTTCTTCGCCGCGCGACGGTCGGCGGCCAGCACTCGCTCCAGTTCTCCGCCGGAAACCACATCGAAGGCGCATCCCTGCTGTGCCAGCAGGCGCAGAATGCTGAGATTGGAATTCGCCTTGACTGAGTAGCAGATGGTATGAGGAACGTCGCGAAACGCCTTCTCAAAGGCTGCCAAGCGCTCGCGGATGGCGGTTGCGGAATAAACGTAGAGTGGTGTTCTGTAGCGCTCTACGAGTTTGGCCAACGGAACGTGGTCGCAGAACAACTCAAAATCTCGTGTGTCGCGCGACGACTGTTTCCGGCGCTCGTGAAAAACAAACCCCGGTGGACGCTCAAAATAATCGTGGAGGGGTGTCGTGACTTCGATACGCCGGGTCATTTTCGTTTGGAAGAACTCTGTGCGGCGCTGTCCTTGACCTTGATCGCGACTACAGTCTCGTCATCGAAGGTCTCGACCCCGGCCGAATGTTCGGCGGCAGCCTGGAAGAGACGGTCCACCACGCAGTCCGCCGATTGCCCGCCGCATTCGGCGATGATCTTCTCGACCCGTCCGCGGCCGAACATTTCTCCGCTGCGATCGCGTGCGTCGAGAATGCCGTCACTGAAGAACACGAACATATCTCCGGGCTTCATTTTGAATCGGAACTCGTCATATTCCGCTTCATCGAAAAGGCCCAGCGGCAAACCGGTCGCCTCGATCACATGGTTCTTTCCATCGTGCACGTAAACCGGGCGAGGCAAGCCGGAGTTGGCCACCAGAAGTGTGCGATTCTCATCGTCCCAAACCGCATAGATCAATGACACAAATTGGGCTTCGATGCGCCGCTCGGCGAGGGACAGATTCACGGCTGAGAGCATCTCGGCGGGCCCCGGCTCAATCGGAGCATGGGAACGTACAATTCCGCTGACCAATGCCGCGTAAATAGCCGCAGGCGCGCCCTTACCGCTGACATCGCCGATCGCAATTCCCAGCCTTGAGAGAGAGTAGGGAATGAAATCATAAAGATCTCCGCCGATGGCTCGTGCCGGACTAAATTTCGCGGCCAGTTCCAGGTGAGCCAGCTTCGGCAAAGTCTGGGGCAGCAGCCGCATTTGCAATTCGCGCGCCAGCGCCAAATCCCGCTCCAGCCGGCGTTCCTGGCGGGCGATCTCCTCATAGAGGCGGGCATTCTCGATGGCAATCGCCACCTGCGCCGCCAGGGTCATCATAGTGCGACGGTGGTCGTCGGTAAAAAATCCTCGCCGGGTGTGCTCCATATCGAGCACCCCGATTACTTTGTCTTTGTAAACCAGGGGCACGACCAATTCCGACCGCGTCTCCGGATTGCTCTCAATATAGCGGGGATCTTTGCTCACGTCGGGCACTACGATCGCGTGCTTCGTCTGCGCCGCTTGTCCAACCAACCCGCGCCCCAGCGGAATTTCCTGCTTGACGTGGACATTTTCGTTGAAGCGCAAAGAGAAACGATGCTGCAGGTTCTCACCGGAGGAATCAAGCAGCAGGATGCTGAACATCTGGAAGTCGATCAAGCGCCGCAAGAGTTCTGCTATCCGGCCGAGTAGTTCGTCGAGGTTCAAGATCGAGGTCAGCTCGCGCGCGATCTCGTTCAGCAGCACAAGAATTCGCGCCTGCTTGGTGGTGCGAGTGTAGAGTTGCGCGTTTTCGATGCCGGCCGCCATGCGAGACGCGATGAGACTTAACAGGCGGCTGTGCTCTTCAGTGAAATAGCCGGGATCGCGCGCCTCCAGGTCGATTACTCCAATCACCCGGTTCTTGATGGTGAGAGGAACGGCCAATTCCGAGCGCACGTTGGGCAGCGCAGCGACGTATCTGGGATCCTGAGTCACATCATTGATGAGAATCGTCTGCCGCAGCTGGGCCGCCAGTCCGGTGACGCCTACACCGACCTTGATTCGAGCGCGCTCGGCGAACTCCGGAGGGTAGCCCACCTGAAAGCGAAAGCGCAGTTCCTGAGTTTTTTCGTTCAGAAGGAGAATGGCGAAGATTTCATAATCGATGACTTTGCGCACGACCTCGGCGACCCGGCGGAGAGTCGTATCCAGGTCGAGCGACGTCGCCATGACGTCGGATACCTCGAGCAGAAGAGGATCCACCGGCACATGCTTTTCGTGCTTGCTCAGAACTGAACCCATGGGTTTGTCTATGATAGCAGTCGTGCTTTGAGTACCGAGTACCGAGCACCGAGTACCGAGCGCCGAGTGCGGAGAACGAGAACTGAGAACTGGGGTCTTTACTCCCGTGGCACGATGCAGACGTCGGCCAGGTTGCGATAGCGTTCCGCGTAGTCGAGGCCGTAGCCGACGACGAACTCGTCGGGAATCGTGAAGCCGACGTAATCGCCTTGCAGAGGCAACTTGCGCCGCGAGGGCTTGTCGAGAAGCGCGGCAATTTTCAGCGATCGAGGTTGATGCGCGAGCAGCAGCTTTTTCAGGACCGTCAGAGTCAATCCGGTATCCAGGATGTCTTCCACCACAATCACATTTTTTTCTTTCATGGACTGATCGACGTCTTTGGTCAGCTTCACTTCGCCGGTGGAATCCCATCCGCTCTTGAGTTCCTGCGTGGGGCTGGGGCGATTTCCGTAACTGGAGACTCCGATGAAGTCGAAGGTTGCGTCCAGTTTTATCTGCCGCGCCAAGTCCGCGAGAAAGATCGCCGAACCTTTTAACACGCCGACCAGAATCACGGGTTGACCTACGAAGTCACGCGTGATCTCGGCGCCCATCTCGGCGACTCGTTTCGCAATCTCTTCGTGAGAAATCAGCACCTTGAGTCCGGTCATGGCGTTTCATATTAAACTAAAGCGGCTGCTCGTGGTGGGAGGAGTCTCATTGCGAAGTAAAGCGGACGGAGCTTTCACTTATGAATCTCAAAGGCATTCAACTTACCTGGCTGGGCCACGCGACCTTTCGCATCGCGACGCCCGGCGGCAAGACCGTCATTATCGATCCGTGGATCATGAACAACCCGATGTGTCCCGCTTCAGAGAAGAAGGTGAAGAAGGTCGACATTCTTCTCTGCACTCACGGCCACTTCGATCACATTGGAGACGCTGTCGAGGTGATCAGGGAGCATAACCCGCAGGTCGTCGGCATACCTGAATTGTGCGGATGGCTGGAAAAAAAAGGCGCCAAGAAAATCGCCATGATGAACAAGGGTGGCACGCAGAAGGTCGGCGATCTCAAAGTGACCATGGTGCACGCCGATCACTCTTGCGGCATCCAGGACGGCGACCAGATTATTTACGGGGGCGAAGCCTGCGGTTATGTGGTCGAGTTCGAAAACGGCGTCAAGATCTACCACGCCGGCGACACCAATGTGTTCGGAGACATGGCGATCATCCGCGAACTTTACGCGCCGGAGATCGTGATGCTGCCTATTGGCGACCATTTCACCATGGGGCCGCGCGAGGCCGCTTACGCCTGCAATCTGCTGAAGGCGAAAACCGTTATTCCAATGCATTTCGGAACCTTCCCGGTGTTGACCGGAACTCCCGCCGAGCTGCAAAAGCTGGTGCCTGGGGTCGAAGTCGTCGCCATGAAGCCGGGTGTGACTGTCGGTAACTGAAGCCTGCGATTGAACCACTAACCAAAAAGTCCGAGGGAGAAACGTGGCCGAGAATAAGCTGAAGAAAGAGACGAAGCCGAGCTGGCGACACTATAACTTCGTCACTGCTGGTCCGGTCGACGACTATTTGTATTCGCGGCTCCCCAAGCGCGATGAAGTGTTGGCGGAGATGGAAGGCTACGCTTCGGATCACAACATCCCCATCGTCGGGCCCGCCGTGGCGCGGGTGCTGCAGCAACTCGCCTTGACGATCAATGCCGGCACGGTATTCGAACTGGGCTCGGCGATTGGATACTCGACCATCTGGTGGGCGCGGGCGGTCGGGGAAAAAGGCCGGGTCATCTATACGGACGGCGATCCGAAAAATGCCGAGCGCGCTCGCGGTTACTTTAGTCGCGCCGGCGTCTCGAGCCGCATCACGCTCTATACCGGCGACGCGCTTGAATTCTTATCCGAGCAAAAGCAGCAGTACGACATCATCTTCAACGATGTTGACAAAGAGGACTACCCGCGCGTGCTGCGTCTGGTGTCGGCGCGGCTGCGCAAGGGTGGGCTGTTTATCACGGACAATGTTTTGTGGAGTGGACGGGTCGCGGAGAAGAGTCCCAAGGATGCGACGACCAAGGCCATCCTTGAGTTCAATCGGCTGCTTTACAGCTCGGAGGATTTCTATACGACCATCCTGCCGATTCGCGATGGATTGGCGGTGGCGCTGAAGAGATAACGTAAGACACTAGATCGACTTCACTGGAATTGCGAGCAAATCTTCCACCAGCCCCACTTCCTTTTGCAAGAACGGCTCGGCATGGGTTACACCGCCGAGCATTCCGTAATAGCGTGCCATCGCGTCGACGCGCGCGCGAATTTCGTCGTGAGCAGGGAAGAGGTCCTTGCCGGCTTCCTGATCGCTGAACTGCGACTTGTAGGCCAGGATGGAGGCGAACTTCTGCTCGAACTGCTGGCTGATGTCGACCACAAACGTGGGGCGCACATCGTAGTAAAGCGTGGCATATATGATTTTGAACGGACGATGCGGAGCTGAGTGCGGATCGAGTTTGGCCAGGCCCGCTAAAAAGCATGCCTCGTATCCCAGCACGGAACAGGTGTAGTGATCGGGATGCCGTCCCTTCCAGTAAGGCAGAATCACGACGCGTGGCCGGGTCTCGCGGATCACGCTTGCTACTTTGAGGCGATTCTCCCAGGTATTTTCGACGCGGCCGTCGGGAAGGTCGAGCGCGCGCCGCCAGCCGATGCCGAGAAGTTTTGCCGCATCGGCCGCTTCGCGCGCACGGTCTTCGGCGGTGCCACGCGTTCCCATCTCACCCTGCGTCAGGTCGAGGATGCCGGTGCGCTGGCCGCGCTGCGCCATCTTTGCCAGCGTGCCGCCGCAGGTTTGTTCTACATCGTCGCGGTGGGCCGCGATGGCTAGAACGTCGAGGTTGAGGGGAGTTGAGGACATGTCTTTCCGAATTGTCTTTTCAAGATTGATCTCTTACTATTTCTTCCGCTCTACTAGATATCGAGCCAACTCCTTCAGCGGCTCCGCTCGTTCACCGAAACTTTCCAACTCCGAAAATGCTGCGCTCACCAGCGAATCTGCTTTGCGCTCGGACTCTTCAATTCCGAACAGCGCCGGATAAGTCACCTTCTGTGCGGCCGAATCCTTGCCTGCCGTTTTGCCTAACTGCTCCGAGGTCTGCGTCACATCGAGCACATCGTCCACAATCTGAAACGCCAGCCCAATCGACTGCCCGAACGCGCGCAGCTTCTTGACTTCGCTGTCCTTCGCTCGGGCATAAAGGCCGCCACTCACAAGGCTCGCCGTGATTAGCGCGGCCGTCTTGGCGCGGTGGATATACTCCAGCATCTCCGCAGTGGGTTTAGTGTGTTCGGCTTCGAGATCCACGACTTGTCCGCCGATCATGCCATCCCTTGTGCCCGTAGCGTGCGCGATCTCTTCGATGATGCGCACGCGCGCCTCAGCCGGGCATTCCAGGCGCGCGAGAACTTCGTAGGCCCGGGTCTGCAATGCGTCGCCCGCTAGAATTGCGAGAGCTTCCCCGAACAATTTGTGGCACGTAGGACGCCCGCGGCGCAGGTCGTCGTTATCGAGCGCCGGAAGGTCGTCGTGGATCAACGAGTAAGTGTGGAGCATCTCCAGGGCTGCACCGAGCTCTTCTATCTTCCTGGGCAAAGTTCCTGCGATCATGCGGCCGGCCTCTATGCACAGCACTGGGCGCAGGCGCTTGCCGCCGGCGAAGACGCTGTGGCGCATGGCCTTGTGAATGGATTCCGGAGGCTGGGTTTCCAGCGGAATCAGCCGGTCCAGGGCAGCGTCAGTTAGCGCCTGCCCCTGCTCGAGAGTTTCTTGCAGCATTGAGGAGTGAGTATAACCTCGTGAGTATAACAAGGTGTCCGCTGAAGATAAAAAAGCGAGGACGCCGGAAAGGCGTCCTCGCTGGTAGAAAAGTTGAATGTCTCAGGCAGCAACGCGCTTTGCGACGGCCACATTGCGCAAGGCGGAACTCAAGACCTTGGGCACGTCATCGGCAGGGCACACGTCACTGGCTCCGGCTTGCAGCGCGGCGATCCACAACTCATCATCCGGTACGCGATGGGTACAGACGATCGGAAGCGTTGGGAAATCTCTGTGCAGGTTACGGACATCGGCGAGACGGGAGAATTCAATGTCGAGGATTACAACCTCTGGACGATTCCTAGTAATTCGCTCACGCAGTTCGTCCTGCGAGCGAGTCAACTGTACGGAATGGAAGTGAGAAGAGAGGCCGCCGGCTAGAGATTGCGCGAGCCGGGGATCGGTTTCAAGAACGACAACACTAAAGCCCATAGACCCTCCTGACGTACATCCGTCACGTAAACCCGTCAGCAACGGCGGACTAGGGCTGCGGGGAAGGGTACGAAACCTCTACTCCACAGACATTACTACCAAAAGCACCATCACGGGCGTGGCCGCCTACCTGCGGGCAGGCGCCTTATCCGACAACGGCTCAAACGCCTCAGCCTGGAGCTTCCCGTTCTTCTTCAGCAGAATTTCCACTTTGCCTTCGGCCTGTTCCAATTCCTTCCGGCAAGTGGAGGAGAGATGCATGCCCTCTTCAAACAGGGTAAGGGACTTCTCCAGAGGGACATCTCCCTTTTCCAGTTCCTGGACAATCTTTTCCAGTCGCTGAAGGCATTCCTCAAACTTGGGCAACGGGTTTTGCTCCTGTGCTTATTGATGCTCCCAATTTCAAATAGTGTCCAGTGTTTTTTTGTAAAACGCTGTTGAAATCGACTTGCTTTTCTCCACAAAGGGAATTTTATACCGGAGCGGGACTCTTGGTTCCCAGCGCCTCAAGGACATCGACCGCTGAACTGTAACGTCCCTGGGGCGCGCTGATTTGTGCTCCCTGCACCGTGTGCCGAACCGCGAGCAGCATTTCCCGAGCAATCGCAACGCCTTCGGCCCTTGCGGCTTCCGGCGTCTGCGCCCGCGCCATGCGTTCCAGAATCGAGTCGGGCACCGAAACCCGAAGTTCGTTTTTCATGAACTCGGCATTGCGCACGCTGACCAGCGGCCAGATTCCGGCTACCACGGGGATGCGGCAGTGTTCGATCCTGCGGAGGAAGTTTTCCAACAGACGGATATCGAAAACCGGCTGCGTGACCGCATATTCGGCTCCGGCCTGCACTTTGAACTCGAACCGCCGGATTTCTTCATCCAGATCTGTGAGCCCCGGATTTGCCCCCACGCCAATCACAAAGCCGGTACCCGCACCGATCGGGTTCGACCCGAGGTCCAGCCCCCGGTTCAAGTTGTGGACGATATTGACCAGGCCGATGGCGTCCACATCAAAGACCGCCGTCGCGTCGGGATAATTGCCCATCTTCGGAGGGTCGCCGGTGATGCAGATCAGGTTCCTGATTCCCACCGCAGCGGCTCCCAACAAGTCGCTCTGGATGCACAGCACGTTGCGGTCGCGGCAGGTGTAGTGCAGAATCGCTTCGATTCCCGCTTCCCGCTGCATCAGAAGAGAAAGCGCCTGATTGCTCATGCGCGCCGAAGCCCGCGGGCTATCCGGAATGTTGACCGCGTCTACTCCTACTGACTTCAGGAATTTCGAACCCTCCAACTCCTTGCTGATGTCCGTTCCCTTAGGAGGAACAACCTCCACCATGGTGACGAATTCGCCGCGGGCCAGTTTTGAGCCTAGAAGCGATCGTTCTTCCAAAGGCTGGGCGGGGGCCGCGATGGGTGCGGCCGCGCCAACGACTTGGGCCGAGGCTGCCTTACCCCTGGCTTCTCCGACCCGCAAAGCGGATTTCATCACACGAATGTGGTCAGGAGTGGTTCCGCAGCATCCGCCTACAATGCGAGCGCCGGCGGCGACGAACTTACGCGCGTAGCTCGCCATGTATTCCGGGGAACAGAGATAGATGTTTCTGCCCTCCACCGAGCGTGGGATGCCCGCATTGGGCTGCGCCGATAGCGGCAGTGAAGTGGCGGCCCGCACCCGCTCGATGGCGCCGAGCATGGCCACCGGACCCACGCTGCAGTTGCAGCCAATTACATCCGCGCCCCAATCTTCGAGTCGAGGCGCAAAAGTCTCCGGATCGGAACCATCCAGGCAGTTGCCGTCTTCGTCGATCGTAACCTGCACCACCAGGGGCAACTTTGCGCCGACGTCTTTAGCCGCGAGCATGGCCTGATGGAGTTCCTCCAGGTATCCGAAGGTTTCCAGCATGAGCAGATCGACGCCGCCCTCCGCCAGCGCCGCAATCTGCTCGCGAAATGCCTCCCGGGCTTCCTCGAAGGAGGTTTTTCCCAGAGGCTCGATTCTGGTTCCCAGCGGGCCAACCGATCCTGCTACCCAGACATCGAAGCTCTTGGCGGCTTCGCGGGCAAGCCTCGCTCCGGCACGGTTGATGTCAGCCACTTTGTCGGCGATACTATGACGCGCCAGGCGGAAAGCGTTCGCCCCGAAGGTGTTGGTTTCGATGATTTCGGCCCCAGCCTGAAGGTAGTCATGGTGGATGCCGCGAATCAGGTCGGGCTGGGAAAGGTTCAACTCGTCGTAGCAGCGGTTAATGAACACGCCGTTCGCGTAGAGCAGCGTTCCCATGGCCCCGTCACACAGGGCGGGGAACTGCTTGATCCGGGTAAGAAAGTCAGAAGCCATATACCTAGTCAGAATACAGGATGAACACCCGTTCTTGCATCGAGGGGGCGAGGGCGTTTTGTCAACGGCGTGCCTCGACGCGGATAGAGTTCCGGGGGCTCTGCTATAATCCGGTATTTCGCACTTAAATCTCTGTTTTTCCTGTAGTTAGGAGCCTCACGTTTGAAGAAATCCGCTCTTTTGGCTGTTGCGGTCGCGGTCGCGAGTTTTAGCTTTGTATCCTGTGGATCGTCTCCGAGTGCGCCGACGGACCGCGTTCTTGCCTCGCAGAGCGTGTCGAGCACGACGGCATCTCCCGGACTGGTCCTCATCAACGGGTATGACGACCAGTTGATGAGAGGTACGATCAGCGCTGGCAACGCACCGGGCCTCATGGTGCTGACTCCTGATAGAACCCTGGTGCTCGCCTTTGATTCCTCGAGCAACAACGTGGAAGTCATCAACTCCGTGAGGCAGAGTCAGGAGGGGAACATACAACTGCCCGGACCCACCACGAGCATGGTCGCCCTGGAGACCGGCAGCGCTTATGCGGCAGTGCCCACCGCGCCGATGAACAGCGGGCCCTCGCCGGGCGCGATTGAAGTGATGAATATTACGTCGGGAGGGATCACCGCGACGCTCAGCGTACCCGCTGCTCAAACCGTGGTATCGAGTCCGGATGGCTCGCATCTTCTGGTTTTTAGTAACGATTCCGATGTTGTGACCGTCATCTATCCCCTTGTGGTCAACTTAAGTACTCCGACCACGGCCACGGTGCCGGGCTTCGACCGCCCGGTGAATGCGGTGTTCAGCGCGGACGGCAGCACAGCCTACATTTTGAATTGCGGCCCGGAGTGCGGAAGCGGCAGCGCCAGCGCCAGCGTACAAACTCTGGACCTGGCGACCTTAACGGTAGGAACTCCGCTTCCCGTCGATGGCGCGACCATTGGCTGGCTGAGCGGTTCGACCTTGTACGTAGCCGGCACTCCAACGGCATCGGTTGGTAATCCGGCGCCCAACAATTCATGCCCGGCGACCACCAATGCTAAGGTTTGCGGACGCCTCGACTTGGTCGACGTTGGTTCGATGACCGTTACCAGCAGCGCCATAATCACCGACGGTTATCACTGGCGTATCGATATGAGCGATAACGGCCAGCTCTTCATCGGCTCCTATACCTGCACGAACATCGGCAATGTCAACAACCCGCAAGGAGGAGAAGTGCGGGGTTGTCTTTCGATTTACAACACCACCAACGGGGCTGTCGTGATCCCTCCCGACAACGGCGATGTCACCGGATTTCAGAGCTTCACCACTCGCGATGTGGAGTACGTTGCCGAAGGCGGCAACCTGCGCGTCTACGACACGCTGATCGATAGTTTGCTGCTCGATAACAATAACAACCCGAATCTTCCTGAAACCGGCACCATCGTCGTTACCGGCTACATCACCGACGTGAAGGCCATCGACTTCTTCTGAGCTGGACTATCTCGCAGGTTCCAGCGCCAGACGATGCGCTCCGGTCGCTTGCACGGCTTGAGATGTGAAGGGCAATGTGAAGGTTGAGCCTTCATACCAGGCCTTCCACTGATCCATGTAGTAAGGGCTCAGGAAGTTTCCACCCTGCCCGGTCACGGTGTTTAAAGTGGATTGGTCGAGGTCCGCAAGATTTGCGGTGAAGCGTTCCGAAGGCCCATGATGGGCAGTCACGGCTTTTACGGTGTAGCTGCTGCCAGACTGCTCCTTGATTCCGGGCGCGGCCCAGCGCCCGATCAAAGGGATTTTGCCCAGGACTGGGTGATAAATCTCCACGGCATTCACACTGCCCCAACGCCACGAAGCCAGACCCTGAGGAGCCTCTCGTTCGTTCACCGCGGCTTCTACAGCGGCGGTCAGCAGATCATCGTAATTGGGATATTTTTCCGGCAGCCAGCGCTTGGGCTGGTGCAGCAGCACGTTCTGCAGCCAGACGGTTTGCATCTCCCAGTGATAGGTCTTCCAGTTCAACGATTCTTCCTGCCGCTTCGGATCTTCCGGAGCAGGTCCCAGGCGCGGTTCGAGCAACAGGCGCGTCAATTCCCTGGCAGAGCGTACTGCGACGGTGGGCGCTGCCGAGGAGCCCAGCATCCGCCCATCCCAGTTGCGCATGAGGTCGGCAGCCTGCTTCGCACGGGCCGAAGCTTTCGAAGCGTGATCGATGGCGTAGACGAAGCGCTCGGCCGCAAACAGATCATTCTCTGAGTGGATGTCATTCTCCAGTGCGAGCATGTCCGCGGCGGCAAACTTTCTTCCCGATTCCAGAACGTGATAAATGCGCTCCGTGCGCCACGGCGCTTCCCACTCGACGCTGATGGAATTGGGATAGCCATTGGGCGTGATGCGCCCGTTCGCGGTCGCGATCACTCCCGAGGGAGGGTTGTAGATGCTGGGTAATTTGTCGAAAGGAATGTAGCCCGTCCACTCGTGAGCATTGTCAGCTCCGCTGACCGGCAGGCTGCCGTCGCCGGTAGCGCGAATCGGAACACGCCCCGTGGTCTGGTAACCGATGTTGCCGTCGACGTCGGCGTAGACGACGTTCTGCCCCGGCGCATCCAGCTGCGAAAATGCTTTGCGGAAGTCCTCCCAGTTCTGTGCAGTATCGACATCGAAGAACGGCATGCGTAGGCCGTCATAGAGCGTCCAGCGCAGGGCAATCTGCCTTGTTTCGCCGGGAAGAAGATCGGTAACGATTGGCCCATGCCGCGTGAGCGTCACGTCGACCGTTACATCCGGTTTATCCTTGACGTGAATCACTTCCGCGCGATGCTCGGGCTGCTGCCAGCCCTGCGGCGTCTGGTAAGCGCCCTGCGCGTTGAAGTTCTCGATGAAGGCATCTGCCACCGTCGGACCTACATTGGTGAATCCCCACGCGATGCGTTGATTGTGTCCGACAATCACGTAGGGCATTCCGGGCAATGTCACTCCCGCGACATCCAGGCTGATTGATTGGTTGATGCATTTAAGATGCGCTTCGTACCACAGGTTGGGCATGTTATGCCCGAGGTGCATATCGTTCGACAGTAGAGGCTTGCCGGTGACCGTGTGCGCCCCAGACACCACCCAGTCGTTCGATCCATTCACTTCTTCAGGAGCGTGCTGCGCCCAGATTTCCGCCGCTGAACTTCTCTGTTGTGTCACGGAGGTGTCAGGTCCGGCGTCATCGTCGTCGTCATCATCTGAATCGCCCTGATTCTCCTGATCGTTATCTTTGAGGTCTGCGCGCATCACGGTGGGCGGGCGATCGTGCCAGGAGCGGTTCACGTATAAATCGGCCGTTAACTCCGGCCCCAGCTTGGCCAGAATTTTCTCGTGGGCCAGCGTGTCGCCAAAGGTGTAGTAGTTGAGATCCTTCACCATCTGGTTCGCGATGACGATGGAATCCTCCGCCTGCCACGGCTTGGGCCGGTACTTCAGAATGCGGAACTCAATCGGAAGGCTACTGCCGCGAGTCTCGATGAAAGCATTTACGCCGCGAGCGTAGGCATCGAAATAAGCGCGATCCCGGGCACTTGCCGCCTGCAGCGATTTCCTTGCCGCTGCCCGCAATCCCAGGATGCGCTGCTCGCGGTCGACTTTGAGAGTGTCCTCGCCGAGGATCTCGGATAATTCTCCGGCCGCGAAGCGCCGCATGATGTCCATCTGCCAGAGCCGGTCTTGCGCCGTGACGTAGCCTTGTGCCAGGAACAGATCTTCCAGTGTGGCGGCCTCGATGGCCGGCACGCCGTGGTTGTCCCGCGTTACCTTCACAGGCGCCGAAAGGCCTTTCACCGCGAGGGTCCCGTCAAGCTGCGGCAGGGCAGAGCGGGCAACGAAGTAGGCGAAAGCGACCACACCCGCAACCAGCAGGGCGAGCACCAGTAGCAACCACAGGAGAATGCGCACTCCGGTGGAACGGCGGGAAGCGGGAACGGTGGTTACAGTAAGAGTGCTCATGAGCAAAGTTGATTCTAGCAGCGGTTTTGAAAAGGCGCGGCGTCCAGACTCGACGCCGCGCGGTCGAGAATCAACTGAAAATGAATTTCATTTTCAAGATGCCCGATGCTATCCTGAGCGTTCATGCTCCAGAAGCGCATCCCGCAAAGCCGCATCGATGACCAGCCTTCCATTTCGCGCGAGATGGTGCGCGAGGCCCAGGACATCCTTCACCGGCATCTCAAGCGAGTCGGCCTGAAGCAGACCGGCCAGCGCGACACGATCCTGCGCACATTTCTGGAAACCCGCGACCACCTCTCCACCGACGAGTTGCACCGCCTGGTGCAGAAAAAGGACGCAGGCATCGGCTACACCACTGTCTATCGGACTCTGAAGTTGCTGGCTGAGTGCGGACTAGCGAGCGAAGTCGCCTTCCACGATGGCATCGCCCGTTACGAACACCAATATAACCGGCGCAGCCATCATCACATGGTTTGCACCGAGTGCGGCAGTTCGGTGGAGTTCTTCTCGCACGAGGTGGATCAACTGGAGCAGGAAATCGGGCGCAGGCATCACTACGCTACAACCCGTCACACCTTCCAGATTTACGGTGTTTGTGAAGACTGCCGCAGGAAGACGGCGCGCGCGATCTGAAAATTCATGCCTATCTCATGCCCCCAATGTGCTGCTGAGATGCCCGATACTGCCGCTTACTGTCCGGGCTGCGGCCGCTCGATGCTTCCGGTCGAGCGCGCGCATGGGATGGTGGGCATTCTTCCTGAGATGCTGGCCGGCGCCCTGGCTTACTTCCTTCTGCCGGCGATTGCGTTTCTTCTCGTCGAGCCTTACAAGAACAACCGATTCGTGCGCTTCCATTGCTTTCAGTGTCTGGGATTTTTTCTAGTCGGCGTGGTAGTCGTGGCGACGCTCAGGGTCCTGGGATTCCTGCTGTACTTCGTCCCCTTAATCGGCCACTTTCTCATCTGGCTGGTCTCCATGGTGGTCGCCCTCGCGTTTTTCATCATCTGGGTCGTGCTCATTGTGAAAGCGCTGCAAGGCGAGATGTTTAAACTTCCGCTGGTGGGCGATTTCGCAGAACAGCAAACTCCTGCGGCGTAGGAATCGGGTCGGCAAAATCCACCCCTTCTTCAGGGGCGTCATCCCGAAACCCGACGCAGTTCAGCCGGGTGAGGGACCTCCCACAGACAGACGCATGTGCGTGGGAGATCCTTCGCTCCGCCTGAAAGGCGGCTCCGCTCAGGATGACGCCATACCAAGACCAAAACCAAATTAGGACACTACCTGCAACTTCCTGCCCTTGACTTTCTTTCGCTAAGCTGTCATTCCTATTAGCTTTTACCCTGCCCGTCCAAATGCTTGGGACGCGGTCCTGCGGGCGGCGGGAATTCTTGTACAACTGGGGATGTGGATTGAGAGTTAGAGTCTTCTACCACGATAAGTGTTTCGACGGAGCCTGCTCCGCCGCGCTGTTCTCCCGCTTTTATCGCGAGCGTATTCGCGAAGACGCTGACTTCGTCTTCTCCGGCCTGCTGCATCGCGCCGGAGCGCTCTTTGACGAATCCCATTTCGACGGCGACGAAAATGCCATCGTCGATTTCAAGTACTCCAGTTCGCCGAAGATTACATGGTGGTTCGACCATCACGAAAGCGCGTTTCTCTCTCCGGCTGATGCCGCGCACTTTGAGCGCGACGAGAGCAATCGCAAGTTCTACGATCCGGATTTCAAATCCTGCACCAGCTTTATTGCCATGATCGCGCAGCAGCGTTTTGGATTCGACCCCGCGCCCGTAGCCGATCTCGTGCATTGGGCCGACATCATCGACGGCGCTCTCTATCCCGATGCCAAGACGGCGGTTGAGATGCAAGCGCCTGCGATGAAGCTCACCATGGTCATCGAGTCTGCGCCAGATGGGTTTGTGCCCAACTTGATTCCGCTTCTCGCGGCCAAGCCCCTCGCCGCTATTCTGGAAGAGCCCTTCGTAGCCCCGCTTCTGCCACCGCTGCTCCGCCGGCACGAGATCTCGATTGAGATCATGAAGCAGCGCACCGAATGCATCGATGGGACCATTTTTTTCGACGTCACCGATCACGATCTCGAGGGCTACAACAAGTTCGTTCCCTACTATCTGCATCCTGAATCGATCTATAGCGTGGGACTCAGCAAAAGCAGCTTCCGCGTGAAAGTTTCAGTCGGATCGAACCCCTGGGCTCCCGAAGAACCGGTGGTCAATCTCGCCAAAATTTGCGAGCGCTACGGCGGAGGCGGGCACGCTCGCGTGGGCGCGATTTCCTTCAACCCAAACCAGCACGCTGCCGCGATCAAGGCTTCCCAGGAGATCGTCAACGAGCTTCGCGCCGCCGTTCGCAGCCGAAGAAGCTAAAAAGCGGGCTGGGCAGGGAAAAGAACGATGCAGGTAGTCGTGGTACTCTGAAGTTGCGCGCGCCGCATGCTATCGTCGGGAACGAAAATCGACTTGCACCGCGCACAGAGAAATCTGCTGCGTGCGGTGGCTTCCTTCGAATTTGCCAAGGGACTGTTCGTCCTGTTGATCGGGCTGAGCGCTATTCTGCTCGTCCACAAAGATGCCTGGGTGATTGCCGAGAGCCTGCTGGCGCTGTTCCACGTCAACACCGACCGGCGATGGGCGCAGGACTTCCTCGATTTTGCCGACCGGCTCACCGAAGCCCGTCTGTGGGCGGTAGCGCAATTGGCATTCGCCTATTCCGTTCTGCGCTTTGCTGAGGCCTATGGCCTGTGGAAGGAGCGCACCTGGGCCGAGTGGCTTGCCTTCGTCTCCGGGACTTTGTTTCTCCCGCTTGAGATCCACGGGCTCATGCGGGGCATTACGGTCCTCCGTTCGACCGTGTTTATCGCCAACGTTGGAATCGTTCTGTACATGCTTTTTTTGCTGCAGTCGGAGCGCAAGCGCCGGCAAGCGACCCAATCGACCTCGCCGGAAAGCCTCGACCAGAGCGGCAAGTAGAGTCTAACGACTCTGGCCGCGGGCGCCTCGTTTGCTTCATAATTACTACGACAGGTGCTACGCTGCGGAGGCTCTATGCGCGTCTCTTTCTATTTTGTGCTTGTTTGCACGCTGCTCGTACTTTCGAGCCGGGGAATCGCGTTTAGTCAGGATACGAACTTTGCTACGGGTCCGCAGTATCTGATGAATTATGGTTCCCCTCTGTTCGCACATTCCATCTCCACGCCATCGATGTCACTGGCGGGTCCGGCTCCTGAGTTCGGTGCCAGCGATGCCACAGGTGTCCTGAATGCTGGCGCCAGCGATGAGAATGTTCTGCCGCCGAGTCCAGACGCTCTGCCTAAGATAGATTTATTCCCCATCTTCTACGGCGGGCCTCCGGTCGGCGAGAATGGCGAGATAACTTTTTCCTACCCCGCGGAACCATCTTCGCTGCCGGGTGAAATTCCATCCAGCATCTCCGACACCGGAGTGTGGCAAATGACTACACCTCAAGCCCTACGCGAACGCGGTTATGGAGTAACCGTAGCGGAGGCGGCCGCGGACGCCAAGGCGCGAATTCAGCACGCCAACCACGTCTATACCAACGCTGACGCCGCTCGACTGCACGGAGGAAACTAGCGAAAACTCCCGACCGAATCTTGGAGCTACGGCTTGTCAGGGCTCATAGGATTCTCCCGGCACAAAGCCCAGCAAGTGACTCCGACGATCACGGCAACACCGATTATCTTGGCCAAATTACTATTCAGGATTGGCGCGGTGCCGTCGCTCGGGATCGAGGGCTTAGGTGCTTCCCCGCATCGGTCCTCGTGAGTTGCCTGCCCGCCCTGGTATACCGTCACGTCCGTTAATTCAACGTGCTTCGACCGCCAGGTCGCCGGACCGCTGTAGTGGATCTTGACATCGTTCTGGTGCGCCAGCACCAACACTCTTCCGTCTACATCGGTAACGTCGTAGCGAGCCCATTCTTGCGCCGGAGGACTTACGATCACACAATTTACGCGCACTCTCATTCCTCGAAAGGTATTCACTTGCAGCGTGCCGTGTTCGAGGACGAGTTCGTCTCCTTCAAATTGGACAATGGTCTCCGGTTCAACCGTGACCGTAGATCCATCGCCGTCGATTCTCGCCCCATGTTCCTTCTGAGTCCGTACCAGGTCGTGCGTGAAAATCGCCGAGGATGTG
This sequence comes from uncultured Acidobacteriaceae bacterium, assembly GCA_963809605.1. Lineage (GTDB taxonomy): Bacteria > Acidobacteriota > Terriglobia > Terriglobales > Acidobacteriaceae > Sulfotelmatobacter. The sequence goes on from CAWEKM010000004.1 coordinate 87,784, forward strand.
GGCGCGGGATTTCCATTGACCCAGGCTCCTCCGTCGTTGTGGAGCATCGCTCGAGCCGAGTCCTGGGCTACCAGCGACGTCGGCAACACCACGACCATCACGCCGCACACGAAATTGCGCCATTCGAGCAAATAGACTCCCGCCTTCTCCGCACTAACTGCTTTCGTCAGAATAACTTGCGGGATGGTTGGCAGCTATTGCCTTGGCTGATGCGGGGAAGATTGGTCGGAAGGGCGAGGATTGAAACCTGGAGGAACGTCTACCACGCGCGCGAAGTCGATGAACCCGCGCTGCACATCGGTGCGAATCAGTTTGACCGGGAATCTGTCTCCCACATCGACGCCTTGCTGGCCTTGCGCCAGCAATCCATCGACGCGCGGTTGCAGCACGCGGACGAAGGTTCCTTTGGGAGTCACGCCGGTGACAACAGCGTCGAAGATGGCGCCAATGCGGTGCTGCAACGCGACCGCAGCCAGCCGCTTCGCCATTTCCCGCTCGACTTTTCGCTCCGCGTCTCCTTTTTCAGTGCAGTTGGCGGCGATCGCGGTAAGTTCGTCATCCGAGTACGGATTCGGTTGCCCGGCGAGCATCGCCTTGATCAGTCTTTGCGTCACAATGTCAGGGAAACGGCGATTGGGCGCGGTCGAATGGGTGTAATCCTGCACTGCAAGGCCGAAATGTCCCGCCGCGGTCTCGCCCGGCCGTTCCAGAACATATTCTCCCGGCCCAATCAACTTGATCACGGCCAGCGAAAGATCGGCAAAATGATCCGGATCCGCCTCTTTGCGCTTGACTAGAAACTCGTTGAGCGCTTTGGAATCGGGATCGGCCGGAAGCTTCACGGAGTAGTTTGCCGCCAGTTGCACAATACGATCCCAGCGCTCTGGCTGCTTTACGATTCGCCGCAAGGACGAAACTTTTTCCAGCATTCGCGCCACCACTCCGTTGGCCGCGATCATGAAGTCTTCGATCAGCTCGGTGGCGTGGTTTCTTTGCTCGTTCTCGACGTCGATGACTTCCGTATCGAGCACCAGGGGATGCAGTTCGTCGGTCTGGAGATCGAGTGCTCCGTTTTCGTAGCGCCGAGTGCGCAACTTCTGTGCCACTTCGTCCTGCAACCGCAGCTGCGCCTGCAGATCGGCGGAAGCTGCCACTTTCGGGGGCGCCGCTGCCTTGTTTTCCAGCCACGCTCCTACCGAGTTGTATTGCAGTTGCGCCTGATTACGAACCACAGCGCGATAGACGTCACTGGAGGCTACGCGGCCGTCGGCGCCCACGACGAACTCGACAACCACGCTAAACCGGTCCTGATTTTCCAGCAGGGAAGTCTTGCCTGTCGAAAGCTCCTCCGGCAGCATAGGGAAATTTCGGACTCCGGCATACACTGTTGTCGTTTCCCGAGCGGCATGCTGATCGATTGCGCTCAGCTTGGGGATAAAGGCATCCAGATCAGCAACGCCGACCAGAACCTTTACATCACCGTTCGGTAATTGCTCGGCGACCTCGATCTGGTCCAGGTCGCGCGACGTGTCGTTGTCAATCGACGACCAGAGCTGACTCCGCAGATCGCGGACACTTCCTCCCAGAACAATCTCCGGAGGATGAGCCCGCAAGTCCGCCAGTTGTTGTTGCACTTCGGGTGAAAAGTTCGGGTTAAACCCGTGTTGCAGCACCACCTCTTTCGCAATGGCCTGCAAGTCGATGTGAGCCGAGCTGGTATTAGGCATGAAGTTTCGTCAGGATTAACAGAACCAAAAGAATGTTTCATCACAAAGACACAGAGACACAGAGAAAAACAACGGCAGACCAATGCAACAGATCTTCTCTGCGTCTCTGTGCCTCTGTGGTGAAAGAACTTGCAATGCCGGATTACTCTGTAACCACCGCCTTCACCAAGTTTCGCGGATGGTCTACGTTGTATCCCTTTTTCGTCGCCACATAATAGGCGAACAGCTGCAGGGGAATCACTTCGATGATGGGCAGCAACAATTCAGGCGCGGGCGGGACAAAGAACACATCGTCAGCGACCTCACCGACCTCGGGATCGCCTTCGGTTGCGACCGCCACCAGCCGCCCTCGACGTGATTTCACTTCCTTCATTACGTCGAGGGTTCGCTGGTAGCGCAACACCGAATCCGGATCGCGCTGGTCATATGTTGCCAGCACCACGACTGGAAGGTGTTCGTCGACCAGCGCATTCGGCCCGTGCTTAAGTTCTCCAGCGGGGTAGCCTTCCGCATGCGCATAAGAAGTTTCTTTGAGCTTGAGCGCTCCTTCGCGCGCAATGGCGTAATGTACGCCGCGGCCAAGATACAGAAACTTTTCTGCCTGAAAATGTTTTTGCCCGAACCGTTCTGCCAGATCGTCCCATTCCCTCAGATTTTTCTCAATCTCATCCGGCAGGCGCTGCAGTCGCTGCAGGTAGGAACGTGTGACCTCGGTCGTCATCCGTCCTCGTTTTCGCGCCAGGAACAACGCCATCAAATAGAGAACCGTGAGCTGTGAGGTGAAACTCTTGGTTGCAGGGACGGCGAGCTCCGGCCCCGCTCCCGTGATTAACGCCGCACTGGCCTCGCGAGGAATCGTGGCATCAGCGACGTTCGAAACCGCAATGGTCTTGACGCCCCGGGTTAGCGCCTCGCGCTGCGCGGCAATGGTGTCGGCGGTTTCGCCCGATTGCGTGACCACCATCACGATCGGATCCACCGCGGCGTGGGTCGAGCGGTAACAGTATTCGCTTGCATATTCCACGTCGACGGCGACGCCGGAAAGGTCCTCGATCATGATTTCGCCCGCTAGCCCGGCATGGCGGCTTGATCCGCTGGCGGCGATGATCAGCTTCTCGAAAGTCAGCAGCGCACTCTCGATCGCATGTAGTTCGCCGGGGAAAAGAATGTCATCCTTCAGGTGCACGTCGATGGTTTTCGCGATGGCCTGCGGCTGTTGATAAATTTCCCGCAGCATCGCATGGGGAAACCTGTCAGTCGCGGCGTTGGAGTTGGCGTTATTTGGAGTCATGATCGACTGCGGCGAGAGTAAATCATTTGCCGCGCCGGGGGCAAACCGGCTCGGGAATGTCTGATCCTTTTGAGATTTCAAACAACTTTTTGCCCAGGAATTGGCTACTAAAGTACTGTGCTTACATCCGAGGATCGGAATCGAGCCAGAACCGTAGTTCCGAATAGGAATGCTGAGAGCGGATTTTACGGCGTCAGCTTTCTGCAACGGGACTTTGAGCCGATCATTCGGTGTGGCCCAACCCTGGCGCTGCAAGCTTTTCAGGCAGGTGCGCCGGACCAGAGGAAAACACGATGAAAACTCACCCTGCAATTCGTTTCCTGATATTCGGTCTTCTGCTGGTGATCATCCCGGCAGTTTTCTCTTCTACATCTTCGGCGCAGATCGGAATCGGCATCTCGGTCCGCATCGGTCCGCCGGCGCTGCCGGTTTACGAGCAACCAATCTGTCCCGCTCCCGGCTATCTGTGGACGCCGGGCTACTGGGCCTGGAGCGATGATGCCGGCTACTACTGGGTGCCTGGCACGTGGGTGCAGCCTCCCACCGTCGGTGTGCTTTGGACACCCGGCTACTGGGGATGGAACGACGGTGTCTACGCCTGGAATGCCGGCTATTGGGGACCGCAGATTGGTTTCTACGGCGGCATTAATTACGGCTTCGGCTATGGCGGTGTCGGCTTCGTTGGCGGCGAATGGCGCGGTGGCGCGTTCTTCTACAACACCGCCGTGATGCACGTAAACACAACCCAGATCACCAACGTGTACGTCAATAGGACGGTCGTTGTTAACAACGAATCCCATGTTGCGTTTAACGGCGGCGAAGGCGGCGTCGAGGCCCGCCCGACCCCACAGGAAGAAGCCTATTCCCGCGAAAAACATACTCCTCCGGTCGCAGCACAGGTTCGGCAGCAACGTGCTGCCAGTCAGAACAAGGCCCTATTCGCGTCGAATAATCACGGTGCACCCCCCGTGGCCGCTACGGCAAAGCCGGGCGTATTTAGCGGGGCTGGCGTCGTAAGGGCTAAGGCTGCCGGAGCTCCATATCATGCTCCCGCGATGTCGCCCAAGGAAGCGCGCGCGTCCGCGCCCGCCAGCGGTCATTCGGCTGTGCCGAGAGGAGAGAAGGCGGCCAACCACCCTACCGAGCCTGCGAAGGGCACTGCTTCCAGCAAAACCCGTTCGGAGACCGCGAATAAGGAGAAGGCGGCCCGTCCGAGTGCGAGTCATACGGCCAAACCTTCAACTCCGAGTTTGCATGCTTCGAACTCCGCGCGTGAACCGAAAACTACTGCGGCCGGCGAATCGCATGCTGAGAGCAAAGCTCGTCCTACGGTCAAAGAGAGCGCCCCGAAAGCGAAAGAAAGTGCTCCGAAGCCGAGCCATAGCGCTGCACCCAAGCCGGCGAGCAAGCCAGCAGCGCCGAAGGAGAGCGCTCCGAGAGAAAGTGCTCCGAAAGAAAGCGCCGCCAAGCCGAGCCACAACGCCGTACCCAAGCGCGAGAGCGAGCCAGCAGCGCCGAAGGAGAACGCCCCAAGACAGAGCGCGCCCAAGCCAAGCCATAGCGCTCCGGCGCCGAAGCCGCAGAAGGCCAGCCCGCCGCCCAAGCCTGAGAAGCCTGAGAGCAAGCCCAAAGGACGCTGAAACGATTAGTTCATAAGTACTCTTAGCCAGTGCCGATCCCAGCACCGGCTATTTTTCTGTCTCTGAGAAGCGTTCATGCGGCTTTGCCGCCAAAGGTTCTCGCAACGCGCGATCCCAAATCGCGAACCCGCACAGGGCCTCCTTCGCTAAACTAGCGTGAGATAATCGGGTCAGGCCACTCGCGGCCCCGTAGCTCAGTTGGATAGAGCAGCGGTTTCCTAAACCGTTGGTCGGCGGTTCGACTCCGCCCGGGGCCCCCATGCTTTCAACCACTTCCATGGTTACCATCGATTGCGCCTTCCGGTTCTTATGTCTAGGCCGCTGCACCGAATCCTGTGCTATAATCGTTCTCAACGCTACTGCCACGGTTTGCTCGTGACGCGGTGATCCTATTGGATCAAGATTCATCTCCGCTTTTCCTGCCCGCCGTTTATTCAGCGTAAATCAAAACCTAAGAGCGGCATGGGAACTCACGCTACGTGTTTAACATCAGGCCCCTCCGGAAAGAACAATTACGAATGACAAGCTTTACAGAACTAACGCTATCTTCTGCTTTGCAGCAGAGGCTGGCGAATGCTCAATTTATTACCCCTACGCCGATTCAGGCGCAGGCTATTCCTTGCGCCCTTGAAGGCAAAGACGTGCTGGCTACGGCGCAGACCGGTACCGGAAAGACGCTGGCGTTTCTGATTCCGATCATCGAAATGCTGCAGCGAGAACCGTCGCAGAAAGTGCGCGTGCTGGTTTTACTGCCCACGCGCGAACTGGCGATCCAGGTCAATGAAGAATACGAAAAACTGCGCGGCAAGCAACTATCCAAAGCTGCGCTGGTCATCGGTGGCGTCTCCGAGAAGACGCAAATTCAGGCGGTGCGCTCCGGCGCCAGCCTGGTGGTTGCAACTCCCGGCCGCTTACAGGATTTCATCACGCGCAAGCTGATCGACCTGCGCGAAGTCAAAATCCTCGTGCTCGACGAGGCCGACCGCATGCTTGATATGGGTTTTCTGCCCGCCATCCGGCGCATTCTGGCGATCTTGCCGCTACGCCGACAAACTCTGTGCTTCTCGGCTACGCTGGAGCAATCGGTTGCCAGCCTGGTCAACGATGCCATGCGCGATCCGGTGCGCGTGGCGATTGGTTCAGTGCTCAAGCCGGTCGAGAGTGTGCGGCTGCAAGCTTACGAAGTGCGTCCGGCTGAAAAACCCGACGTGTTGCGGCAGTTGCTCTATGCAGAAAAAGGACAGACGCTCATTTTTGCCCGGACCAAGCGCGGCACCGAGAGGCTGGCCAAGGAACTGGTGCGTGAAGGGTTCTCCGCAGCCATGATCCACGGCGACCGTTCCCAATCGCAGCGCAATGCAGCCCTCGCCGGATTTCAGCAAGGACGCTTTCAGGTGCTGGTCGCAACCGACGTGGCTGCACGCGGGTTGCACATCGATGACGTGGCGCACGTGGTCAACTATGACCTGCCCAAGATGGCCGAGGATTTCATCCATCGCGTGGGAAGGACCGGACGAGCAGGCTCGGAAGGTTTGGCGACGAGCTTGGTTGCGGGTGGCGAGGTTATCGAACTGCGGCACATCGAGCGCGCGCTCAAACTGAAGATCGAACGCAAACAGGTGGATTGGGCGAATGCTGAGAAATCAGAGCATGTCGTCCAAAATACTTTGGCCAGCCGCACGCTGACCCGGTTGCCCGGCGAAGTGTTCGCCTAACTGAAGTAAGAAGCGAAACCAACAACTGAAAGGGCGCGTCCCAAGGACGCGCCCTTTTTTTGTGGGTCTTTTTTGTCGGTCTGTTGGGGCCGAGTGCCTACGGTTCGGTTTTCTCAGGACTACGCTCGCGCGGCAGGCTCGATATGTCGCGATCGTCGTCTCCCATCTGAAACAGGGCGGCTTGCTCGGCCGCGTGCCTTTGCAACTCGTCCAAGTCGAGTTCGCTGGAATCACCCGGCGTGCCTGAAGGTTCGTCTTTGCGCTGAATACGGCGTTCTGCCTTGTCCCGCTGTTTTTGCTGGCGTGTGTGTTCTTTCTGGCGCTTGGTAAAGCTTGATCGACCTCGTCCTGGCATACCCAATCTCCAATCCTCAATTTTGGCAATAGCGGCTCGCGCTTTGCGCTTTGGTCAAGACATCAGCGGCTCTGCAGCAATCCGCAGGGATGGTGGACCGCTACCAGCGGGGTTCGCGAGGCTGGCGCGCGTGACCCTGATAGTCGTCGCGGCCGCCGCCGCCCCCACCGCCAAAGCGCTGTCCTCCACCACCTCGTGGCGAGGCAGTCTTTGGTTTCGCCTCGTTGATCTTCAGCGCGCGGCCGCCCAGTTCGGTTCCATTCAATGCCGCGACTGCCTTATCGGCTTCCGCGGGGTTCGTCATTTCGACAAAAGCGAAGCCGCGAGCGCGGCCGGTTTCTCGGTCGGTGACGATACTGACACGCTCCACCGCGCCATGCGCTTCAAACAAGCCGCGAAGTTCGGGTTCCGTTGTGCTGTGGGGTAAGTTACCGACATAGAGATTCTTCATAGTAGTTCTTCTCTTTCTGGTGCTGTCGCTGCTACTGCTACGGTTGCAAATAACGGCTGAGGAGCAGCGATTTCGCGCGCCGAATGCTGCTCGATGGCTTCCGCCCACCGCGAGGGTCTGGGCGTTTCCCGTATCGCGCGCGAACGGGCTTCGCTGGCCGAGCGCACGCTCGAAATCTTCCGGCAGGCTTCCAGGATTCCCCAGCGCTGGGAAGAATTGCCCGCAGACTGGGCCAGCAGCGCAGCGACCATTTCTTTATGCAGCGCATCGTCCGCCTCGGCCGGAGCTTCGTCAGAATGCGGCGCCGCCGCGAGATACTCGGGGCCGCCCACGAAGAAGGCAATCCTCTGCGGAGGATTCGCGGCGCGAAGATCAGTGCAGAACTGGTCGCGACTATCGAGCTCTCCGGCCACGCTGATCAGCACCAGATTGTATAAGTCTGCTCGCCACCAGCAGCGCGCCTCGAGCACATCGGCGGCACAATCCACCTCAATGCCGAGCTGCCTCATCACGTCGGCCCGCAGGTCGCGCTTGGTCTGTGAAGCGTCCAGCAGGAGTACGCGTTTTTTTTTCGCCGGGAGGCCTTCCGGAATCGACAAAGGCAATGCGACGACGGGCGTGGTCATGCCGATTTCTCCTTGAGATTGGCTGCCTTCGGCGGGGCCACGAGGTTTTTCTCAGCCAGGGCCTTCAACATCTTTTCGTTGCTCTGGCGGCGGCTGATCTTTTGCCGGCGCCGCCGGTTGAATCTGGCTTTGTCGCCGTTGATTCCGGACATGCTTGTCTCCTGCCCTGTGGGCTGATTCTATGCGTCTTATGCAGGTTCTCGTTACCGGCCGGTCGTCGAACCGGCCACACCGCATCGCCGTCTTTTTAAGCCGATGTTTTGGGATTGAAGAGCTACTTCCAGAGCTTCTCAGACTCGCCCCGTGACTCGCCTTTCCGGGAATTTCTCAATCGCGAAGGCGCAACGTGCCGGTCAGGGTGTCTTCGAGGTCAAGGTCTTCAGTATACGCTGCATTCGCAGATATTGCTCAGGTATTGCGGATCTCGAACGCACCGAAGGTGGGACGCACGCCGCAGCTATTGTTCAGTGCAGTCCGCGTGCCGGATAAGAGTTATGGATCAGAAGGGCTCATACTGCTGGACCCATGACCCTTGCAGAGAAGGATACAAAGCACAATTACCCCGCCCCCTATACCACCGCCGATCTCGAGCCATTTTGTATTCAGGCCATTGCCGGCGCTTCCAGGCCGAGGCGCGGCGCCACAGGCAGCGGATACGACGCGAGTAGCCTGCTGTCCCTCATGTACGACAGAAGAAATAGGTGAGGCGCCTTGTGCCTGTGGTTTTTGGAGGACGCCGCCTTCTGTGATATTCACGTCGCCCTTTTTTGCGGCCACCTGCATCGTGCCGCTGACGTCGGCCACATCGTATTGCGTGCGCTCACTCGATACCGGCTCCGCTTTGATGCAACTCACGTGCACGCTCATCGAGGTCGAAGTTCCCACTGACACGCTTCCATGCTCCAGGCTCAGGAAAGAGCCTTGGAACTTCACCACCGATTCCGGCTGAATTACTACGGACGAGCCCTCGGCGTCGACGTTGGCGACAAACCCGGGTTTGGTCTCGAGCAAATCGCCGGGAAAAACCACCGTGGATCCCGAGATCTCGAAACCGTTGACCCAAACCCCTCCCTCACTGTGCAATACGGCGGAGCCCGTGTCTGCCGCCGTGAGCGAAAGCGGGAACAGGATCACCATCATGCAACCAACAAATTTTCGTAAAGCAGACACACCCATGGCTAAAGACAATTTCCACACATCTCACAAGAATCGTAGCGGCACGGTGATTGACCGTCTATTAGCTCTCTGGATGCCCGTGCCCCAGGCGCCGCGAGGATGCACTGACCTGCTTTAGCTGCGCCTGGCTTGGAAACTCCGGTATGCTTGGCGAACACCTGCGACGAGGCATGCTCCGAAAAACCTCGTTTGCGGGAAGCGGTTTAGCAGAACTTAGCCCAACAAAACATGGAACGAACCTCCGCCAACGATCCGGTAATCGAATTCCGCAATGTCGACTACGCCCTGCCGACCGGCCAGCAATTGCTCGCAGGGCTGAATCTGCAAGTGCAACGGGGCGAGACCCTGGTATTGCTGGGGCGCAGCGGTTCGGGGAAAACTACCACGCTGAAGCTGATCAATCGCCTGCTGGCTCCAACCGGCGGAGAAGTGCGCGTAAATGACATTCCCACTACCCAAAGCGACGTCATTCGTTTGCGTCGCAGCATCGGTTACGTCATTCAGGAAGTAGGCTTGTTTCCGCATTTCACCGTGGAACGAAACATTGGCCTCGTCCCGCGTATCGAAGGCTGGACTCCCGAGCGGATTCATCTCCGCGTCGAGGAATTATTGCAGTTGGTCGGGCTGGATCCGCCAATGGCTTCGCGTTATCCGCACCAGCTCTCGGGCGGGCAGAGACAGCGCGTGGGAGTCGCCCGGGCGTTGGCCGCTGACCCCGCAATTCTCTTGATGGACGAACCCTTCGGCGCGCTAGATGCTCTCACTCGCGACCAACTGCAGAGCGAGTTTCTTTCGCTGCAGCAGCGCCTTAATAAAACCGTAGTCTTCGTGACGCACGACCTGCGCGAAGCGTTGCGGCTCGGCTTGCGCATCGCGCTCATGGAAACCGGGCGGCTGGTCACGGTCCTTTCTCCGGAGGAATTCCTGCGATCAAGTGATCCGTTGGCCGCGGCCTACGTGCAGGCATTCGCAGATGGACTGGATTCATCGAATCGAGGCGCTTCATGAACCTCTTTCACTTTTTTTTGCAAAACCACGATCAGATTGTCGAACTCACTCTGGAGCATCTCTGGCTGGTCGGCATCTCCACGCTTCTCGCGGTCGTGGTGGGCATACCGCTAGGCATACTGAGCGCGCACTGGCCGGTGTGGAACCGGCCAGTACTCGGAACGGCGAACATCATTCAGACGATTCCCAGCCTCGCCCTCTTTGGCTTCCTGCTGCCGGTGCCCTGGCTGGGCGATCGGGCCGATCGCCTGGCCATTCTGGCGCTGACTCTCTACGCCCTCCTACCCGTGATTCGCAACACCTACACCGGTATCCGCGGCGTCGACCCCGCCGTGGTTGAGGCTGGCCGGGGCATGGGACTCACCGGCAGCCAGCTCTTGTTCCAAGTCGAGCTGCCTTTGGCGATGAGCGTGATTCTTTCGGGCGTAAGAGTCGCGGTTGTCGTCTCCGTGGGACTGGCCACCATCGCCGCTGCGATCGGCGCCGGTGGCCTGGGCGAGTTCATCTTTCGCGGTCTCGCCATGGTGAACAATCAGCTCATTCTCGCGGGAGCCATTCCCGCCGCGGTTCTGGCGCTCTCGGCGGATTTTGGTTTGGGATGGTTGGAAAAACGCCTGCGGCCACAATGAAACCCAATCGCCATCGACGACTTCGCGGTTTCCCGGAGCGCTGCGGGACTTCACTCTGCCTGATTCTCGCAGCTCTGTTGCTGTTGTCGTCATGTTCGGCGTCGCACTCCGATCGCGTCGTGATCGGTTCCAAGAACTTTACCGAATCGCTGATCCTGGGCGAACTCCTCGCGCAACAAATCGAAGCGCATACTCACCTGAAAGTCGAGCGCCGTTTCTATCTCGCAGGAACTTATATCTGCCAGCAGGCGCTGCTGGCTGGGCGCATCGATATCTATCCCGAATACACCGGAACTGCGCTGAGCGCGATCCTCAAGCAGAAGGTGGGCGGCAATCGGGAGGAGGTTTACCAGCAGGTCAAGGGTGAATATGAAGCGCGCCTCGGCCTTACGCTGGGGCCGCCGTTTGGTTTCAACAACACCTTTGCGATGGAGATTCGTGGGGAAGACGCGCGCCGCCTGAATCTGAAGACTTTGTCGCAGGCGGCCGCATTCGCTCCGCAATGGCGGGCTGGATTCGGCTACGAATTCATGGAGCGCCCCGACGGGTACGCGGGCCTAGCCGCCGCCTACGGCCTGCACTTTGCAGCGCCGCCCCGCATCATGGACCTGGGCTTGCTCGCGCCGGCATTGAAAGATCATCAGATTGACATCGCTGCCGGCAACGCCACCGATGGGCTGATCCCAGCCCTCGATTTGTTCGTGCTCGAGGATGACCGCCACTATTTCCCACCCTACGAGGCAGTAGCAGTGATCCGCCAGCAAACCGAGCAGCAGCATCCCGAAGTGGCCCAGGCAATCGCCGAATTAGGCGGAAAGATTTCCGATGAGGAAATGCAGCAATTAAATTACGCTCTCGATGGCCAGCACCGCGACGTGAAAGACGTAGCGCACGAATTCCTGCGCCGTAAGGGATTGATTCCGTAAGCTCTAGTCAATTTTTCCTGTAGGAACGGCTGCCGCGGTCGTTCGCCTAGCGGACCGAGGGGTCTCCGAAAGATTGTTTTCGGTGTAACCACCTGCAGCGAGTTGTCATCTAAAGCTTGCGAGGGATGCCCTGCCGCCCGCCTCTGGGAGTGAAGGCGTCGCCATAAATCCCGCTAGGGGCGTTGCCCTATGGCGCTCGGGGCGGCTGCGGGCATAGAATGCGTCCCACTGATCCGCTTGCGCCAGTCGCCCATGAGTTGCTTGTTCCGCACGCCAAGAGATTTGGGAGGTCTGACATGCTTGCCACGCAGAGCGACTCCACCATCCGTCATGATCTGATCGAGCAACTCGAAGACGCCCGTCGGCGCTCCGACGACCTGTTCGCGGTGGTGAAGCCCGATTCTCTTTACGAACGCCCTATTGCCGAGCGTCACCGCATCGTCTTCTACATCGGGCATCTGGAGGCCTTCGATTGGAATCTGTTCCACGAACGTATTCTTGGGTTGAAGAGCTTCCATCCCGAATTTGACCGGCTGTTCGCCTTCGGTATCGATCCAGTCGGAGGCGGGCTTCCCACCGATCAGGCTGCGGACTGGCCTTCGATCGCCGCAGTGCGGGACTACGTCAGAAAAATCCGCGCCGTGCTCGACGACAAACTATCCGACGCGCTTCTCGCTTCCAGCCTTCCTGCAAGCGACGGATTTTCCCTCACCACTCTGCTCAACGTAGCGATAGAGCACCGCCTCATGCACGCAGAAACGCTCGCCTACATGCTGCATCAGTTGCCGCTTGACCGCAAAGTTCGGAGCAACGTTGGGGCAGAAGAATCGCTGAGTGTTGTCGCTCTGCCTGCGGCTCACCGCAGCATCGAGATTCCAGCTGGCGTCGTCACGCTCGGTCTTGAACGCGGCGGCGATTCGTTTGGCTGGGACAACGAATACGAAGCTCATACCGTCAATGTCCCAGCGTTTGCCATCGATCAGTACAAAGTGACGAACCGGCAGTACTTAGACTTCATCGACGCCGGCGGCTATGAAACGCGCGCGTTCTGGAGCGATGACGAGGGCAATAATGATGACGAGGGCAATAATGAAGACTGGAACTGGAAGTCTCGCCAGGGAATTTCCCATCCGGCTTTCTGGAAGTGGGATGGCACGCATTGGCTCTATCGCACCATGTTCGAGGACGTCCCTCTGCCGCTGGATTGGCCAGTCTATGTGAGCCAGGCGGAAGCGAAGGCGTATTCCAAGTGGGCAGGGAAGTCGTTACCCACCGAGGCCGAGTGGCAACGCGCCGCATACGCCACGCCGCATGGCGACGAGCGAGCCTACCCGTGGGGCAACGAAGCTCCCGACGACAGCTTCGGCAACTTCGATTTCGCGCGCTGGGACTCGGTACCGGTAAACGCGTTTCCTGAAGGCCGGAGCGCTTTCGGTGTTCACGGCATGCTGGGCAACGGCTGGGAGTGGACTTCCACCCAGTTCGCTCCGTTCCCCGGATTCGAGCGGTTCCCTTTCTACCCTGGCTACTCCGCCGATTTCTTCGACGGCAAACACTTCGTCATGAAAGGCGGATCGGCGCGCACTGCTGCCTGCATGTTGCGGCGCACGTTCCGCAACTGGTTTCAGGCGCACTACCAATTCGTTTACACCGGATTTCGTTGCGTAAGCCACTGACGATTCATCATCAAGGAGTTGCCAATATGCTGGTTCAAGCCATCACGCCAAACACAAGCTACGAATTCGCAGCCGATGTGCGCGCCGGGCTCACCAAATCGGGCCAGAAAGAGCTGCTGTCGAAATATCTGTACGACGACGTAGGGTCCGCACTGTTCGAAGTGATCAGCAATCTGCCAGAGTACGGCCTTACGCGCGCCGATGAACGCCTGCTGCGGCGGCATGGGCATGACATCGTCGAGCGCCTGCCTACGCCGGTTTCCGTGGCTGAACTCGGCAGTGGCAGCGGACGAAAAACCCGCCACATCCTGGAAGCTCTTTGCCGCCGCCAGCGGACGGCCTATTATCCCATCGAAATTTCTCCATCCGCACTGGCCATGTGCGAGCGCGAACTCCGCGACATCGAGTCCATCAGCATTCTGGGTTTCGAGCGTGAGTACCTCGATGGACTGCTCGAAGTGGCCGCGCACCGCTCGCCCGGCCAGCATCTCCTCGTATTGTTCCTGGGAAGCACCATCGGGAATTTCGATCGCTCCGCCGGCATTGGATTTCTGACCGAAGTTCGCCGCATTCTTCAGCCCGGGGATTCGCTCCTGCTCGGCACTGACCTTGAAAAATCCAACGTTCAACTGCTTGACGCCTACGATGACGAACTGGGAGTGACCGCCGCCTTCAATTTGAACCTGCTGGCTCGCATCAATCGCGAACTCGATGCTGATTTCAATCTCGCACAGTTCGAGCATATGGCTAAACTCAATCACCGGGATCGCAGCGTCGAGATGCATCTGCGGTCCATGTGCCGCCAGACCGTGAATGTTCCCGCAGCCGAACTCACCATCGATCTTCGTGAAGGCGAAACCATCTGGACCGAAAGCAGCCACAAGTATTCGCCCCTGGAGGTATTTCCAATGGCCCGCACCGCCGGTTTCCGCTGCGAAGCGCAATGGATTGACGATCAATGGCCTTTCGCGGAGAACCTGCTGATCGCAGAATAATTGCTTCCCAAACCTGCACTGCATGCGTGTAACCTGTTGTTCATCTTGAAGTAAAACTTTGTAAATCATGGGGTTTTGTGCGGCGCGCAATGTAAATTAGTAAGAGACGCATGCGCGCAAACACAATCCGGTTTCTGGCGATCGCACTTTGTGCCGCGAGTGCACTCAGCATTCGCCTATTGCCTTCCTGCCAGGCCATGTCGGCCAGCGTGCAAACCAGGCAGGCTGCCGCTCCGGGTACGGTGAGCCGGCCCGTCGGCGCCGTCAAAGCTATAAACGGCACGCAGATTACGCTAACCCCCGACTCCGGTTCCGACGTTAGCATCAGCGTGCAGCCCACAACGCGCATCCTCCGCATCGCTCCGGGCGAAAAGGATCTTAAGAACGCTACACCCATCCAGTTGCAAGATCTCCAGATCGGCGATCGCATTTTGGTGGGAGGCAGGATCTCCGACGATGGCCTGTCGGTCGTGGCCTCCACAGTAGTCGTCATGAAACATTCCGACCTCGACGCGCGGCATCAGCAGGATCTGCAGGATTGGCAAAAGCGGGGAGTGGACGGGCTCGCCAAGGCTGTCGATCCGGCGGCGGGAACCGTTACCATCTCTGTGCGCGGTAAAGATGTCGTCATTCACGCTTCCAGCAGCACCGTGATCCGCCGCTACGCCCCGGATTCCGTGAAATTCGATGACGCCAAGCCGGGCACACTGCAGCAAATTCATCCCGGCGATCAAGTGCGGGCGCGCGGTAATCGCAGCGCCGATGGCGGCGAACTTGCTGCCGACGAAATTGTTTCCGGATCCTTCCCTGGGATTGCCGGCACCGTCGATTCCGCGGATGCAAGTTCGTCGACTCTTAGCGTTCACGATCTATTGTCGAGGAAAACGGTGGTTGTAAAGATCACGCCAGACTCCCAGCTTCGCCATCTTTCTCCGGAGATGGCGCAGATGATTGCCGCGCGTCTAAAGGGAGGGGCCGCCGGAATGGCGCCCGGCGCCGCATCCAGTTCTGGTTCTGCGGCGAACGGGCAAGGTGCGAATCCTGCCCCTGCGGCGGGGGCGGTGGCTCAAGGTGGAGCGGGTGCGAATGGGCGGCCAGGCGGCACGCCGGATGTGCAGCGCTTGCTCAGTCGCGCGCCGGCGACCACACTCGCCGACCTCCACAAGGGCGATGCTGTGATCATTCTCTCGACCGAGGGCACCGGGGGCGTGGGCACGGTGATCACGCTGGTCAGCGGTGTGGAACCGATTCTTCAAGCTGCTCCCGGCGCCAGCAGCGCGGCGATGCTCACGCCCTGGAGCATGAGCGCACCCTCCGGCGACGCCGGCGGCCCATAGCGTTGGCGTTGGCCTCCGTGGCGGCCTGACGCTGCATCGAAGATTCATATCGAAAAACTCTCAGTGGAATGGAAATGATGGAATGAAGTTTCGGACGTGTTTCTGCTTAGCCCTGATCTCTTTGTCATTGTTATTCCAGCTGTGCGCGACGGTTGCTGCATCGCAGACGGCCGCCGCGCCGTCCGCCCAAACAGCGCCCGCCGCAACGCCGCCTGCCACCGGCACTTTGCGTGGCCAAGTAACCGACCCCTCCGGCGCCGCCATCGCCAACGCCAACCTGGTCATGACACCGGCCGCCATTTCGTCCTCGCCCATCGCCGCGCAAGCCAACGGACAGGGCCTCTATGAATTCAAAGGACTGGCTGCAGGCCATTACACGCTGACCGTCGTCGCTCCCGGATTCTCGGTTTACGAAAACGATAACGTAGTCATCACCACGGATAAGCCGCTGCGCCTCAACGTGACCATGGCCATTGAAGTCGAACAGCAGAAGATTCAGGTCTCCGATACCGCGCCGACCGTTGACGTCAATCCTGAGAGCAACGCCGGTGCCATCACCATCTCCGGCAAGGAACTGGAGGCGCTGCCCGACGATCCCGACGAATTACTCACGGATTTGCAGGCTCTGGCCGGTCCTTCCGCTGGGCCGAATGGTGGTCAGCTCTACATCGACGGTTTCACCGCGGGTGAGCTTCCCCCCAAGTCGTCCATCCGCGAGATCCGGGTGAATCAGAATCCGTTTTCCTCGGAGTACGACAAACTTGGTTACGGTCGCATCGAGGTCTTCACCAAACCCGGCACCGACAAACTTCACGGCCAGCTTCTTCTGGATGGAAACGAGTCCGGCTTGAATACGCAGGATCCCTTCGTCGCAAATCCCCGACCGAGTTACGATTCCATCCTGTTCAACGGAAGCGTCGGCGGGGCAATCAACAAAGTTTCTTCGTTTTTTGTCAGCGGCCAGTACAGGGACATCAATAACCTGTCGGCGATCAATGCGATTGATCCCACCACGTTTCTCCCGTTCAGCTCCACCCTTCCCAATCCGCACCAGCGCACCAACATCGGCCCTCGCCTCGATTACGCGCTCAGCAAGAACAATACTCTGACCGTCCGCTACCAATACTATCGAGACACCGAGACCAATGATGAGCAGAGCCAGTTCAACCTGGCCACGCAGGCATACACGCAAGGATCCACAGAACACACCGTGCAAATCAGCGACACGCAAGTATTCGGTTCCAAATTCGTCAATGAGACGCGCTTTCAATATCTGAGGGAAAACGATACCCAAGGTGTAGTGGACTCCAACCCCGCCGTCACGGTCCCGGCGGCGTTTACCGGCGGCGGCAACAACCAGGGCACGCAGGCCGATCATCAGGATCACTACGAATTCCAGAACTACACTTCTGTGATTCACGGCAATCACACCGTAAAGTTCGGAGCGCGCTTGCGCGACGTGCGCGACGCTAACGAGTCGACGGCGGGCTTTAACGGCACTTTTACGTTTCCGACACTCTCGGATTATCAAGCCAGCGCGCCCAACCAGCTGATCATTACTCAAGGCTCGCCTTCCGCCGAGGTTTCAGCCTTCGACGCCGGCCTCTACGTCCAGGATGACTGGCGCATTCGCAGCAACATCACATTCAGCTACGGTTTGCGTTATGAGGGACAGAACCACATTCGCGATCACGTCGATCTGGCCCCGCGTCTCGGCCTGGCGTGGGGAGTGGGCGGCCGGAATGCTGCGCCTAAGGTCGTAATTCGCGCCGGACTGGGCATTTTTTATGACCGCTTTCAGGAACAGCAGATTCTTCAAGCCGAGCGTCTCAACGGCATCACGCAACAGCAATTCATCATCAAAAACCCGACTTGTTTCCCTGGTCTCGACCAGCCTCTGACCGTGCCAATCTCCAGTTGCGGCGCAGCCAGCACCCCGAACATTTACCAGATCAGCCCGTCGCTCTATGCGCCCTATACTCTGCAATCGGCTATAAGCGTTGAGCGGCAGATAACCAAAGCTGCCACCTTGGCCGTCACCTATCTGAATTCCCGCGGTTTCGACCAGCTACTCTCGCTCAGCCTCAACCCCGCGACCCTCGGCGGACCTCAGATCTACCAGTACGCTTCCGAAGCTGTGTTCCGGCAGAACCAGCTCATCGTGAACACCAATGTGCGCGTCGGCTCGAAGATTCAGCTCTTCGGTTTCTATACCTTGAACTACGCCAACAGCGATACCGGGGGTGTTTCCAGCTTTGCGTCGAACTCCTACGACATCGGTCAGGACTATGGGCGAGCCTCTTTCGATACCCGCCAGAGGTTGTTCTTCGGCGGGAGCATCGCGCTGCCCTATGGCGTCCGCCTGAATCCTTTTCTGATCGCCAGTTCCGGCACGCCCTTCAACATTGTCACGCCCGATGATTTGAATGGAGACACCATCTTCAACGATCGTCCCGCTTTTGTTTCGGGTGCGGCCTGTCCCAATCCTGGTACCCAGACCGGCACTACCTATTGCACGCCGCTTGGTACTTTCAACGACGCGCTTCCGACCGCCGGTCAGAAGGTGGCTCCCATCAACTACGGCACTGGCGCGGCGCACTTCGTTCTGAATCTGCGGGTCACCAAGTCCATCGGATTCGGACCCAAGGTGAAGGGTGGCTCCGGTAATGTGGGGGGAC
Organism: uncultured Acidobacteriaceae bacterium; assembly: GCA_963809605.1. Taxonomy (GTDB): domain Bacteria; phylum Acidobacteriota; class Terriglobia; order Terriglobales; family Acidobacteriaceae; genus Sulfotelmatobacter. The sequence continues at coordinate 106,014 of CAWEKM010000004.1, forward strand.
AAGGCGGTCCGGGCGGCGGAGGTCATGGCGGCGGTCCGCGCGGTACTGTGTTCGGCACTGCCCCGCAAATGGTCGGCGGCAGCTCAGACCGCCGTTACACCTTGACTTTCGGTGTCTCTGCCCGGAATGCGCTGAATGATGTAAATCTGGCGAATCCTGCCGGCGTTCTGGGTTCGCGTTTCTTCGATACCCCGAATAGCCTTCAAGGCGGCCCGTTTTCCTCAGGTACGGCAGTTCGCCGCATCGACCTGTTCGCTACATTCAACTTCTAATTCCTCCATTCGGTTATTCTGGAGACACGCGTATGCATACCGCCGATCTCTACCGAGTGATCCTGGTTTGCCGTTGATCCCCACCACAAGACGCCAGTTTCTTCACCGGGCTGCCGCCGTCGGCGCAGTCGCAATCGTCGGAGACGGAATCCTTCTCGCTCCGAACTTTCCTCGCGTTGTACGGCAGGAGTTTCGCTTCCAGCGCTGGCCTGAACGCCTGAATGGCTTTACGGTCGCCGTGCTGAGCGATTTCCACTACGATCCTTATTTTTCGATCCATCCCCTGCGCGCTGCGATTGCCATGGTGAACGATCTTCATCCCGACCTGATCGCGCTCACAGGAGATTTTGTTTCCGTGCCCCTGATCGGCGACGCGGCGAAGGGCGCGCTCGCCGCCGAGCCCTGCGCGCGCCTCTTGCGCCGTCTGACCGCGCCTCACGGCCTCTGGGCTGTCTTGGGAAACCACGATGACGGCACCGATCCCGAACATGTAACCCGCGCTCTCCAGGCCCAGAACATCCAGGTCCTGGCCAACCAGTCGCGACCGATCGAGCAAGATGGCGCGCGTTTCTGGCTGGCCGGTGTGAACGATGTAATGAGCGGAACCGCCGACCTGTCGAAGACCATGTACCACATCCCGAACGGAGACGCCGTAATTCTGCTCGCCCATGAACCGGACTTCGCCGATCGCGCGGCGAAATTTCCCATCGACCTGCAGCTTTCAGGGCACTCTCACGGTGGTCAGATCAGAATTCCGTTCCTCCCTCCGCTTTACCTGCCACAGTTAGCGAAGAAATATGTTTGGGGCAGCTACCATGTAGGTCCGGTCACGCTCCACACCAGCGCCGGCCTGGGCACGGTCGGAGTTCCCATGCGCCTAAACTGCCCTCCCGAAGTCACGCTGCTGACGCTCCGACCCTCCGCGAAAAAATAAGTCTCACGAGCGAGGACATGGCGGCTCCGGCAACAGATTCCATATGAGATATGCAATCGCCTTCACACGAACACGGCGAACTTCCCTGAATCGATTGACAGCAATATACTTAGGCCTCTCTTCATCTGGCACCAGACGTGCCGATGAATGGGGTACGAGAAGTGCTTCTGTTCGATCCGGAAGGTTTCACCTATGCATCGCATCTGGCCATGGTTTTTGATCCTCGCAGTTCCCGCTTCCAGCGCGGCTTTGGAGCAGGTTCCACCTTCGCGTCTGAGTCAGGCAGTTCTAACCGAGCGCGAACATCAGGTTTTCAAGACTCCCACCCGCGCTACCGAGTTCAGCAACGTTCCCCACTCGAGCGCGCGCTCGCGCTGCGAAGATACTCAGCCGCCGGAAGCATTGACCACGCCCGATCCGCTGCTGGTTCCAATCGAAGCGGGACTCAGAGTTAAAGTAAGCTTCATCATCGGTGCCGATGGACGCGTGCATAGTCCTCTAATTCTGCAGAGCGCCGGGCCTGTGGGCGATCGCACCGTGCTGCGAACGGTTCGTACCTGGCGGTATCGCCCCGCGACCTGCAACGGCGTGCCCACGGAGGCAGAAGGGAAGATCGAATTTTCCCGCCGTTGAGATTCCCCTGCTTGAGCCGATCCGCTTGCGCTAGAATGAGCCCAAGCACTGCGGTCTGAATCGTGGAGAGAGACAAGAAACTAGCCCGGCCAACCAGTTCCGCGCCTGCGCAGGATTCCGAAGACGCGATGCCCAGCATCGGCCCGCATAATCCCGCCCTGGGCGAAATTTATCAGCGTCTTTATCCTGAAATGCGGCGGCCCAAGCCCAATCAGGAAGCTATTGCCGCGGCCCTGCAAGCCATGCAGCGCCTCACCATGGAATCTGATTCCGAAGCCGTCTCTGAAGACGCTGCGCTCCACACTACTTCGAGTTCTCTCAATGCCTGCCATGCCTGCGGACATCACAATCGCGTAGGGAGCAAGTTCTGCGGCATGTGCGGGCTTCCGCTGGGAGCCGCGCCATCGCACTCGCCAGATCCCGCATCTTCGGTTCATGGCTTACCGGCTTTCGGCCACGAGGAGATGCCACAATCTGCACGACCCGCCCGGGAACCCGGTGATGAAGTTCATCCCCAGCCCGGGGCTCCCGCGGGCACCCATCACTACCACCACCACTACCATCATCACTATTTTCAGGGCAGCGCGGGCGCGGAGAGCGTTCCGCGTTCCAACGCCTCCGAGAGCGCGCGCGAAGCCGACCGGATGAGAGTTGCCGCTGCCGCGAAAGGCGAACCCATGAGCCGCAGCGAGGCTGCAGTCCGCCGGCTCACGCAGGAATGGGTTTTAGCCTGCAATACGCGCCAACTCGAAGAGCTGATGGAACTCTACGCGCCCGACGCGCTGGTGCTGCGTTCGAACCTTCCTGCGATCCGCGGGGCTGTGGCGGTGCGGGAGTTTTTCTTCGCCTCGCTCGAAGCCGGCCTGGGGGAAGTGGCTCTCGATCCCATGCGGGTGGAGGTTCTCGGCGATCTGGCTCACGAAGTGGGACGTTACAGCGCGCTGGTTCCGGGAACGGCCGGCAAACGCCGCGAAGAGCGCGGCAAGTATCTTTGGGTCTTCGCCAAGCAGACAAGCGGAGACTGGAAGCTGGTTTCGGAATGCTGGTCGAGCGACCTCACACTCTCGGGCGCAGAATCCGACATTCCCAAAGTTATGGTTCCGTCCGCGAAGCCGCAGCCGCGAAAAGGCTAGTGGTCGGTGTCCAGCCGCCAGTGGTCGGCAAAGCAAGCACTGGCCACTGATCACTGGCCACTGACCACTGCTTTCACTCCCAACTTCCCCAAGTCTGCACGCAATTGTTCCGGCGTCTGCATCTGAATTGTGTGCATGCCCAGCTTTGCAGCGCACTCCAGGTTCAACGCGCGGTCGTCGATGAAACAGCACTCTTCCGGATTGAACTGCGTGATCTCAATCGCCAAACGATAGATGCCGCTCTCCGGCTTGCGCAATCCGACGAAGCAGGAGCTGACGAACAACCGGAAGATTTCGCGCAAGCCGAACTTCTCGATGCGATGCAGGTTCAACTCACGGGACTCGTTGTTGATCGTGCCCATGAAATATTTGCCGGAGCGGCCCAGAGCGCGGGCCAACGCGAGAACTTCCGGCATGGGCCGCGAGAGCGAGAACATGTAGTCGCGAAACTGCTCGCGGGTGAAGGGACGATTGCGATAAAACACCGTGTGATCCAAGTATTCGTCGAGCGTGATCTTGCCGCGCTCAAACGACGAGACTACCATCTCATGACGTGCGGCAAACTCTTTTTCGTCAAGATGGAAGCGTTCGAGCGCGGCCGCGCGTTCGGTATGATCCCAGGCGTTGGTGAGCAGCACTCCCCCAACGTCCCAGAAGATAGCATGAATGGCAGACACCTATGAGCCTCCCTTTGTAATTTTGATTTTAAGCAATTGTCCTAGCGTTTGTAGACAGTGGTCTGGGGATGGTAGTTGCGCCAGTCGAACCAGTAGTCTTTCAGCGCGGGGATTTGGTCGAGACATTTTCCTTTCGCGGGCCCGGAAGTGGCGCAGCCCTGAAAGTTCCACTGGCTGGCAGTGGTGGCGTCGACCAGCGTCCAGGCTTTGTTCTCGGCCGAGGTGTCGGCTGAGTCATCGCCCTGCAGAAAGAATTCAGCGTCGCGGCCGTCGATGCGGCTGACGAAGACGCGGAACGATTTACCGTCCGGGCCGAGCACCAAAAGCAGCGGCGTGCCGTTGATGCGATCGAGAACCGGGGACTGTTTGGCGAAAGCTTCCCAGGGATAGGCGCGGGCGGCGCCGGCGACTGTGAGTCCGACGACAATATCACGCGACTTGAGTTGGGTGCCGGGGAAGCTGATCACCACGGGCAGCTTGGCTACTTCTGGCTCCCAGTTAGGTTCGTAGTCTTTCTTGTATTTAGCCACGGGCGCCAGCACTTGGCCATGGGGAGACTCGTTTCTCCACTCGCCGAAAGTTAATTCGTCACTGAGCACGAGTTCGAGCTTTGCGCCTCGAAGCGGGCCGTAGATGGCCTTGCCGGTGATCTGCTGCCACCAGGTTCCGGTTTCCTTGTCGCGCATCAGAAAGTTCTGGTTGTTGATGCCGGCCAGATAAAAGTGCAGCACTCTTCCGTTCACCGTTCGCGTCCACACCAGACCGGTGTGACAGAGCGTTCAATAGGTGACGGCGATGGGCACGCCTCCGACGACGTCGTTGAGGACGTGATGGTAAGCCATCTGGCTGATGGGATAGGCACGGGCGTCGCTGGCAAAGCGTACCGCCATGATCATTTCTTTGGGATCGAGCTTGCTTTCCGATTGAGCTAAGAATTGCGGACCGGCGATGGGATGGAACATCCACTCGAAATAGTTTTGACGCGCCATCACTGCCGAGAACGTGACAAGAAGAAGAGTGAGAACGAGCAGGACTTTGCGCCAGAGGCCGACAGTTTTCCACAGCGCGAAGGCGAGAACGAAACAGGCCACGCCTGCGATCAGCGTCCCCAAAGGAGCCCGCTCGCGCAATGCCATGGCAACCAGGAGTGCGCGCGGAGACTGATAGCTGAAGGGGCGAATGATCAGGGCTGGAATCAAGAACAGGCCGATAGCCGCGAAGGCGCAAAGGGAGAACAGAATCCAGATCCAGCCAAAGGTGTGCTGATTGTTTTGATCAGCAAGCTGGCCGCGGAACTCGTGCTGTGATAGCGAAGATGTGTTCATCGACTCAACGGGTTAAGACTACAACGATTTTAATCCGCGAATGATACGAGAGGGAGCGCAGGCAGCGGAATAGTAGAAAAAAAGCACCCCGGCCCAGTGAACTGGACCGGAGTGCTCGTTGACGGTTTGTGAGTTTATTGTGGTGTGAAGTTCTGGTGATAACTCAGACTGACCACGTCCTGGAACATGGGAGTTCCGGGAGGCAGCTGAGTCGGGTTCAGGAACTGCGTGTCGAAGAAATAGTTTCTTGTCGGAGCGCCGTATACGGTGTTGCAGCACTTGAACACGCCCGTGAGGTACTGGGAGTAATACATGCTGATCAGCGAGCCCGCATAGTTCACCGTGCCGCCGCCTCCGTTGATGCCGTCGCTGCGGTCCTCGAGATAGCGCAGGAAGTTATGCATTCCGCCGTCAGTGCCGAAATCCTTCAAGCCGTCGGTCACGGCCCAGGCTGGCTCGAAGAACGGAATGCTCTTGCCCGCGGCAATCGCCATCCGGTAATAGCTGTTGTTTCCCGGCCGGTTGGCTGCGACTCCCGGCTGCAGGAAGCTTTCGACATCGGTCCAGCCAGTCTTCGTGGTCGGGAGTGTGGCGTTCGACGGAGGGTTGGAGAGCAGCGTGACGGAATCGGCAATGATCGAAGCTGCCGAATGTGGCGCCGTGGGGGTGGCTCCGGCGGGCCAAAGAGGATCGGCGGAGCCGGTGTTGTAATCTCCCCACACATAGACCGGTTCTTCCGAGGCGACGGTGAAGCCGTTGCCGCTGGTCGCGGGGGCTATCGGTTGTGGCAAGTAACTCACACCTTTGGCGCTCATACCACCATCGACAAGGCGCAGTCCGTGACGTGGGCCGTAGACCACATTGTTCTGTGGATTTCCAGCGTACGCGGTGGCGCCTGCCGTTCCAGTCGCGGTAGGATACGTCTCAATCGCGCCTCCTGCGGTCAGAGTGTAGGAGCTACAGTTCACCTGGTTCGCGCTAACGGTCGGGGCGTTGGCTGGAATCGGGAAATACGGTGTGCTGGTGTAGGTACCGGTCAATCCGAATCCCGCTGCCAGATTCTTTTGGCCATAGTTGTCGAAGTAGGTATCTTCGTCCACGTCTTCCGGCGAGTAGCTGTAATAGGTCGCCGGTTCCAGCTTGCCATCCGGGACGCCAGTGGCGGAAGCGCCATTGATCGTATCTTCAAGCCCAGCCGCTCCTGTGAGCCCGTTGTAAATGCTTGCGCCGGGAGGATTGGGATCGGCCACCATGCCACGGCGATCCGAGAAATACAGGATGTAGCCGTTAAAGTTGGTGCTGTTGACTAATGGGCCGCTGCTGCCGCCATAGGGCGCGACTCCTTGCAGCCAGAGCCACAAGTTGCCCGCATCCAGCTCGACCACGTTCATGACTCCGATCGGGCTGCACGGAGTGTAGACCGTTGTACCCTTGCTGGCCGTAGTGTTGGTAGGCCGCGTGTTAACGTCGCGGGGCTCACCTTCGCGCGAGTCGTAGAAGTTGATGGGGATCCAGTTGGCCGCAGTTCCACTTGAGTCGATCGTGTCAGCTTCGACGGCGCTGGCGGTCGCGACGCCCTGGTTAAGCTGCTGCAGAATCAGGATCGCCGGGCTGATGGGGTTGTAGCACTGACCCGCTGGGGGCGTGGGGTATAAGGAGCAAACTGGGTTCGCGCCCCCGACGACATAGGGAGCCGTAGGGGGCGTGTTGTAACCGCGGCCGAAGCCGTATCCCAGCCATTGCGTGGTGATTCCAACCCAGACGTTGGCGTTGTTCAGGTACTCGACGCGCAGCCAAACGTGCGCAGCATTAGGCGCGGCGCCGGCGACGCTGGCCGGGCTGCTGGTAATCTGGCTCAAAAGCGGCCAATTCGTCCAGCCGTATGCCGTGCCAGTCGCGGGGTTGGTCGGCGCAACCCATCCGTTCGTTCCGGCTGTGGCCACGCCGTAGTACATGTAGTTAGCCGTGCCGGCGATGTTGACCGACGAGGTGGTGGTGCCGACGGTTGTGATGCCCAACTGTATGTCTTGACCATCGCCGAGAGCGCCGCGCTCAGGGTGAAGATCGGCTTGGGTGTCGGCAAGCAGGATGCGGATCGAAGCCTCCGTATAGAGGCGGGAATTGCTCAAGAGTGGAGTATCACTGTTCTGCGGCCGGCGAATGATGTCGATCGCGCCGACCTTATTCGCTGAATTGACGAAGGGCAATTGCAACTTGGTCGCGCCAGTCAGTCCGTTGACGATGAAGCTGTTGAAGGTGGTGGTGGAAATCCCCTTCCAGCCCGCGTTGGCCAGGCCTCCGCAGTCGGCGGTACAGGTGGCTGGGGCCGGAGGGGCTGGGAATCCGCCGCTCCAACTTCCGGCGGGAACCGCTATGCAATTCGCGGCGGGTCCGGTGCCCGGGGCACCCGGACAACCACCCGCGGCGTTGGGCACGTACACGACTCCGCCGTAGTCCGTGGAGGTCGGCCATCCATTCTCGAGTTGTGTGGTGATGACCTGGCCCACGGCCGCGATCTTATCGGTAAAGGTCAGGTTGGCGCCGGAGGCGAGGAAGAGATTGCCGTTGGTATGAACCCGTCCGCCGAAATTGAAGTCTGGACCGGCGAAGTAATCGCAGTCTCCATCGCAGAAGACGCCGAACTCGAAGGCGGGAAGCAGAGCCACTTCCACCGTACGCGACAAGTTGACGGACGCGCCGGTGATATTGGTGAGAGCGTTGTTGTTGGTGGCCTCACCAGCAGTAGACGCGCGGGTCGCCGTTACAGTCAGAGTGTAGGGGATGAGAGTTGCCACCATGCCCTGGTCCGAACCGGAACCGACGATATCCCAGTTGCCGGTCGGGTTTGTAGCAGGAGCAGGACAGGTTGCGTTCGGCGGCCAGGTAATGCACTCGGCGTAATTCATGCTGGTGATATTGGAACCGTTGACCATGGTCGGATAATTGGCCGGAACGGTGAGTGCGGTGATGGCTGCGGCAGTCGGAGTCTGCGAGGTCTGGTACAACTGAGAAAGTTCGGCAGTCAAGTTCTCGATGCCAGACTCCGCGCCGTAGAAGGCGAGACTGCCTTCCAGGTCGTTGCCGCCCATGCGTTCTTCATTGCTGACCATGTACAACAGTCCCACGGCGATACCGGACAGCAGGACAGTCAACAATAGTGCCGCGATGAGCGTGAAGCCTCGCGAATCTCGTTTGCTCTTCCCCATATCTCTCTCTCCCTCCAAACTCAACAGCCAGAACCTCAGACCGCCTTTTATTGGCAAGCGGTGGTTTGGTCACTATAAGAATTGCAGAAACTCATATTGCGAGTGCTGACGGAACTTGCCAGATACATGCTCTGGGATTTCTTTCCTGCTTGAGTAATGCTCTCTCCCATCACCCAGATGTTGACCTTCTGAATCAGGGCGGGCGAGAGTCCAGCGCCGATCGGATTGGACTGATTCGCGCTGATGGTGCCGAGCGTATTGTTGATCACGTCGTAGCTGAACTGCAGGTTGATGATGTCATCGGCGACCGGGACAGCCGTGAGTCCGTTGACCTGACGCATCAGGCGCGGAGTTTGCAGGGTCCCGCCGGCGGGAGGAACCTGCAGGAAATAGGTGACGGCGTAAAGGCGGCATGCCGTAGTCTGGGCCCCCGCCGCAGTGACGGCGGCGGCGACTGAAGCCAGACTGTTGGCGCCGGTCTGGTTGAAATTGAGCGCATCGGCGGAGGCAAAATTGATCGTAGTGTTGTTGGGCATCCCCGTAATTTCGCCGACCGCAGCAGCCGTCTGCGCGTAGCTGGTACCCTGGGCGGTCTTGCCGGTGCCAGGGGTGCTAACCGTGAATAGCATCAGGTCGCCTACGTTGAGGCCGCCCGGGGCAAGAATGTTAGTCGGCTCGCCCGCAACGACAACCGCGGCAGGCCCCACCGTGGCCTGGGTTCCGCTGGGAAAAGTAAATGCGAAGTTGGTTAGGGGGAAGTTGTAGTCGCAATAGATCGTGGTAATGCTGTCATTCACTGCGGCGGGAGCGGCGGCGATGATAGCGGCGCTTTGCACTCCGTTCCCGAAACCCGGCAGGATGCCATACATATAGTTTGCGACCCCGCTGCCGCTGAGCGGGTAAGTGTCGGCCGTGACGTAACAGGTGCCGGTCTGATTGCAGGCGACCTTGCTGGAGCCATCGGTGTTGGCCAACTGCAGACCGCCGGAAGGAAGGCCAGCGCCGGCCATGCTGATGTCCTTGGTCATCAACTCGATGCCAGCCCGCATATTCTCCTGAGTGTCAGCGCGCTGAGTCACCGTGAGGGTGGCGTTCATGCCCATGTTGAAAAGCTGGGTCATCGCCATAATGGCAATCAAGCCGATAGCGGAGGCGACCAGCATTTCCAAGAGGCTGAAGCCGCGTTGCGATTTTGAGATAGGCATCTTCATGGTTTTATTCCGGCTCAGTGGTAGCTGGAGATCAGCCCATTCACGGTGTAGGAGCGGGCCGGCCAGCCTGGTTTGGTATAGGCAACGGTAATGGTGACGGCAACAAGATTGGTATTGACGCTGCCGCTCGGCAAAAACACCTGGCCGAACGTGATGCTGCGGGTGAAGTTGCTGAGGCTATAAATCACGTCATCGTTCGGAGCAGCCTCGCCGAGAATGCCATCGGGACCGGGCAGTACGAGGCATTCGATTCCTCCCGGGCAAGCCGCGCCGGTGTCGGGAGCCGTGCAGTTGACGTCGTCGCCCGTGCCCACCAGACCATCGGGTCCAGCGCACTTCAGAGGAAGAGCTCCCGGTAAGAAGATGCCGCCGGCCGCGACATTGTTGATGGCCGAAAAAGGAAGCTGCTGGCTGTTGCGGGCCGTGTAGATGCTTTCCATGGCATCGAGCGCCTTGTGGCGGGCGATAAGATCTTCCTGCGCCGATTCCGTGGCGGCGATCGCGGTGCCGAAGGTGGCGATCAGGGCGAGCATGCTGATGCTCATGATCGCGATCGCGATCATGACTTCGATCAGCGTAAAACCCCTCTGGGTTTGAAGCTTCCTGACGGATTTCTTGGTTTCGGTCATTGTTGCACCCATTCCTTCACGCCACCTACCAGGCCAAGCGTCCACCCGCGGATTCTGCCGGTTGCGCCCCACACTGTGACAGCTCGCGAATGGTAGACGCTGTCGCCGACGCGGGTTAGGTAAACCACGCCGCTGTTGTAGTTGCCGAGAGTATCTTGCGCGGAGCCGTCGGGCATGAAGACGACGCATTGGCAGGGCAGCGGAACACCCGCCGTGGTTTCGAAGTCAATGGCAGTCACCCCCGTGCCGAAACCATCCGGTAGTGCAGCGAAAGGCCCCGGCGGCACGGCAAAAGTGACATCCCCTGGAATGGTGTAGGTATTGACTTGCTCAATCGGAGGCGCGGCCACCGCGGGCGGCACAATAGGCGGTTGATACTCGACCTGGATGGTGCCAGCAGGAAAGCCAGCCGGATTGAAATTGACGTAGTACTCGTGGCTCTGGGTGATGGCCAGGTTGCGGGTATTACGCAGGGCCATCAAAGTGGTCTCATACGCCGAGTTCACGTGGTTTTGATTCATGGAGGGCGTGAGGTAGATGAACGTGACGCCGCACATCACCAGGCCGAGGCTGACGGTAATCATCAGTTCGAGAAGCGAGAACCCGTTATTTTTGCGCGATGGCATAAGTTCCTTACCGGTCGTGAACCTCGTATCGTCTGTTGACCCCAATCAACCCAACCTCATCCCCAAGATTTCCAAACCCAAGATTTCCAAGAGCCCAACCGGACAGAGAACACCTGCGACCGTCGGGGAGCAGGCCAACCGGCACTGCCTACGGTGGGGCAGTCTTCATCCTAGGAAGGTGGGGTGATGGCGTCAAAGCACCACGGTGCAACGCAGGACTATTGGTCTTTTGTAATCGCGCTGGTGACCGAGGTCACCGGATTGAGGGCAGTGGAGTTAGGTGACGGCCCCTGGGAAACCGGGGTAGTGGCGATGACCGCGGTAACTTGTCGGAAGAACTGGGGTGATCCTAGGATGCATGAAGGTATGACTCTCTCATCGCTCTTAGTCTGCGCCGACAAAGCATCAGTGGAAGTGCTGCGGCACGTGCTGGAAGAACTCGGCATTCAGGTGGAGTTGTGCACCGACAACGTGCGCGCGGCGGTGAGGCTGGCGCAGGAACGTTATGACCTGATCATTCTTGACTGCGAAACGCAGGCAGGTGTGTTGGGGTTATTGCACGAGAGCCGGTCTTCGCGCCTGAACGATTCGACCCTGACGGTGGTGGTAGTGGCGGGGCAGGAGAGCATCCGGGAGATGTTTTCCCTTGGAGTGAACTTCGTACTCTACAAGCCCGTGTCGCACGAGCGTGCGTTGAGCACGCTCCGGGCGGCGCAAACCGTGCTGTACCGGGACAAACGCCGCAAGGCGCGCGCGGCCGTGCATACGCATGCGACCATAGACTACGCGGGCGAAGAGCGAGCCAAAGCTACGCTGGTGAACCTGGCGGAAGATGGCATGGGAGTGAACTTCGGCAAGAAGCTTCCGCCGACCTGCAAGGTTTATTTTCAGTTTCAGTTGCCGGGCCAGATGAAGAATGTGCGTCTCTCGGGGCAGGTGGTCTGGCAGGATTGGAACGGGCGCGCGGGAATCCAGTTTGTGGATGTGCCGCAAGCATCGCGGCGGGTGCTGGAAGAGTGGTTGAAGATGAACGTGGCCGAAGCGCCGAAACAGGAACCGGTTGCGGAGGCTGAGAATGTGGAACCTTCCATCCGGCCGATTGAAGATTCGGTTGCGGCCGAGCAGCAGGTTGAGCGGCAGGAAACAAACGGCCGTGACGGCGAAGCCGGGGCTCGACTGCGGGGCGAGCCGGACAACCGGCGCGGACAGACTCGATATGCGTGCCGCCTGGGAGCGGAAGTTTACCAGAGGGGAAGCTCCGTGCGAAACTACTGCCATCTGAGCGATCTGAGCCCCGGTGGATGCTACCTCGAGATGCCGCTGGCTTTTCCAGCCGGCACACCGGTGGAGATCACGGTGCGCACCCAGGATATGAAATTGCGTCTGAGCGGTGTAGTGAAAGCCTCGCATCCCGGCTACGGGATGGGCATCTCGTTCCAGCTGAACACCAGGGACGAACGCCATGGGGTACAGCAGTTGATCGACTTCGCGGCGACTATGACCGAGAAGTCTTAAGGGCAGTTCTTAGTTCTCAGTTCTCAGTTCTCAGTTCTCAGTTCTCAGTTCTCAGTTCTCAGTTCTCAGTTCTCAGTTCTCAGTTCTCAGTTCTCAGTTCTTCTCCCTTCGTCGCAGATTTTTCGGCTCTCACTTTGTTTTGGCGTTATAGCTTTTTTGGATGAAAGCTGCCACGTTATCGTGGATCGCTTTCAGCGAGGCCTCGTGCGCGTAGACCATGTGGCCGGATTCGTAGAACTTGAATTCGATATTTTTTTGCAGGTCGAGCGGAATCGGCAAGTGTTGCATTTCATAGACGCCCTCATAGAACGGGGTTGCAAGATCAAAATACCCAGCGTTCAAAAGAACTTTGAGGGTTGGGTTGTATTTCATCGCCGTGGCGAGGTCGAGCATCACGTTGGTTGCTCCGGGGAAAGCGAAGGGAACTCCGGGAGCCTGGTGGGCAAAACTCCACCATTTGAAGACTTCAATTTCGGGCTTGTATTCGCGGTTCTCGCCGAACTTGAGATCCTTGCGCACATAGTCGTTGAACGCGGAAACGTAGGCTGAAGAGATCGCGGCCGACTGCGGATCGTAATCCGCTTCTTTGCTGAGCGGATCAAATGAGGGACCGGAAAAGCGGGTGTCGAGGCGGCCGGTGGTCAGGTTGCTTTCGTCCTGCAGATTCTTCTCGAATTCACCGCCGTTGATGCGCAAGTCCGCCTTTTCGATATAGGCAACCGGCAGGCCCGTGTATTCATGAAGCTTGGCGGCGATGGCGTGGCGCTGATCCGCGGGCAGGGAAGCGCCGGCGCCAAGAGCGAGAGCGTACTCGTTCATGGCGAAGTGCTCGACTTCGGTCAGCAGAGATTGAAGGTCGGGGTGCTGATCGGGCAGTTTGTGGTGATACCACGCAGAGGCGGCGTAGGTCGGGAGATTGAGTTGATACGCAAGGTCGACGCCGGGATTCATTTCTGGAGCGTCTGAATCGAGCGAGAAATTCAGGATCTGGGATAGGAGAATCACGCCATTAAGGTCGAAATCGCGTTCGGTCTCGAGCACATTGGCGAGGACCGCGGATCGCGTGGTGCCGTAGCTTTCGCCAAACAAATACTTCGGCGAATTCCAGCGTCCATACTTCGCCAGGAACTGAGAAATGAAATCGGCGAAGGCCTGCGCATCCTGGTCAACACCATAGAAGGCTTTCTCGCGGTCTTTCCCGCTGAGGCGGCTAAAGCCGGTTCCGGGAGCATCCACGAACACGAGATCGGTCGCGTCGAGCAGGCTGTATTCGTTGTTGACGACCGAATAGGGCGCGGCCGGCGTGTGGGTATCATCGGCGGTGACGACACGCCTCGGTCCAAACGCTCCCATGTGAAGCCACACGGTGGAGGAACCCGGACCGCCGTTATAGAGAAACGTAACTGGGCGGGGCGCGCCTTTGGTGTCGGACTTGAAGTAGGCGACGTAGAACATGCTGGCTTCCGGACCCCTGTTCTTGGGATCGGGGTCGGCGTTTTGCGGGACGTCGTCCCAGCCCTTGGGATGGACGATCAGCGTGCCGGCATACGCGTCGTAGTTGATGACGTTTCCGCCGATCGTGACTGAGCCCTTGGTCTCCTGTTGCTCTGGTTTGAACTGGTCGGGCTTGGTTGTGTCAGTCTTCGTAGCCTCGACCTTAACGGTCGACGTTTCCTCTTTTGCCTGCGCGTGAATGAGGGCAAGAGGTAGCGCAAGCGCGGCGATGGTGAACAGGGCGACCTTGAATATGACGATTCTTGATATGGGCATTCGCATCGAGTGTTTCTCCGTGCTGGAAACAGAATGGAATTTTCGTTCTTTAATTGCGAATGACAATTTATCACGTTCCGAGAAAAGGCACATGGCGGTGGGAGATCGAGAGGCGGGCTGCCGTGCGTACGGCTGATCTCGAGGTCAGGCGGCGGCTATTTCGTAAATGGTGATGAACCGATTCCTCCGCAAGAGGCAGCCTTACCCTGTGGATTTGCCGACAAAATAAACATTCGCCGAGATTCCTGAAAGGCATTGTAAACGTCAGGAGGAGGTGTACCCCCCTCCCCCCAATACCTCTGGAATCCCTGTGCAACGCGGGTTTCGCGAGGAGGGTGTGTCAAAATCTTGATGTCAAAGAGCTTAGGTATCAAAATCTTCAGAACAAAAGAGTTAGGGCGCCGTGATTCGGTTTCTCGCGACCGTCACTGCCTCGACTATGATCGCGCAACTTCGGCGGTTGGCACAAGGTTGGATGTCACATTGGGGTGTGGAAATATTTGGGAACTGGTCCGTTTTATTGATAACCGGCAGCGCCGACGTCCGTGGTTCCTACTCTTCCGCAAAGAACGCGGAAGAGTGGGGCGCCCGCAGCGAGGCGATGTCGATGCTCTGCTATTTGGCCGTAGCGGTTTCTTCGGCTACGGCTTTGCGGAAATAATCCAACGACATTCGCAGTCCGGCTTCTAACTGAATCTTCGGTTCCCATCCGAGCAACTGTCTGGCCTTGGTGATGTCGGGACGGCGCTGCTTGGGGTCGTCTTGCGGGAGGGGTTCGTAGGCGATCTTACTTTTCGATCCTGTCACTTTGATTACATGCTTCGCGCACTCGAGGATAGTGAACTCGTTCGGATTACCAATGTTGACCGGCAGGTGCTCTGAAGACTTTGATAAACGGATGAAGCCGTCAATCTCGTCGCTGACGTAGCAGAAGCTGCGAGTCTGGCTGCCGTCTCCGTAAACCGTCAGGTCTTCGCCGCGCAGCGCCTGTTTCATGAAATTCGACACCACGCGGCCGTCATTTAATTGCAGGCGAGGTCCGTAGGTGTTAAAGATGCGCACGATGCGCGTATCGACTTTGTGATAGCGGTGATAGGCCATGGTGACGGCCTCGGTGAAGCGCTTGGCTTCGTCGTAGACCGAGCGCGGGCCGATGGAATTCACGTTGCCCCAGTAGGTTTCTTTTTGCGGATGTTCCAGCGGATCGCCGTAGCACTCGGAAGTGGATGAGACCAGATACTTCGCGCCGTATTTGAGCGCGACCTCGAGAGCGTGAAAAGTTCCGAGCGATCCGACTTTCAGCGTGGGGATGCCGTGGACGGTGTAATCGACGGGACTGGCGGGGCTGGCGAAGTGGAAGACGTAATCGACTTTGCCGACGTCGAACGGTTCGCAGATGTCTTCTTCTACAAAATCGAATCGGGAATCATTCTTGAGATGATCGAGGTTGGCGCGGCGGCCGGTGAGGAGGTTGTCGACAACAACCACACTCCAGCCTTCGCCAAGCAGGGCATCGCAGAGATGGGATCCAAGGAAACCGGCTCCGCCGGTGACCAGGGCGCGTTGCGGGCTCATGCTTTCTTGGCGCCGTCCTTCATTGCGCCGTTTTTAAGCGCGGCGGCGGGCACGCCATCGGGATGAGAGGCGGCTCGTCCCACGCTGTAATAGGTGAAGCCGTGTGCTGCCATCACTTCGGGATCATACAGATTCCGACCGTCGATCACGATTGGGTATTTGAGTTCCTGATTGAGGCGGGGGAGATCGAGGTTGGCAAACTCTTCCCACTCGGTGAGGATGAGCAGAGCGTCAGCGCCGCTGGCCGCTTCATAGGCGGAGTTGGCGTACTTCAGATTCGAGGTGATGGCTTCCTGCGTGCGTTCCATCGCCGCAGGATCGTAAGCCGTGATCTTGCATCCCTCCTGCAAAAGAGCCTGCACGAGGAAAAGTGCGGGCGATTCGCGAATGTCGTCGGTGCCGCCTTTGAAAGCGAGGCCGAGAACGCCAAGGCGTTTGCCGCGGAGCGTCCACAGAGCGCTGCGCACTTTCCGCAGAAAGCGCTCGCGCTGGTCTTCGTTGATGCGCATGACTTCATCGAGCAGACGGAAGTCATAGCCGCACTCACGAGCTACCGCGCGGAATGCCATGACATCTTTGGGGAAACAGGAACCACCGTAGCCGATTCCGGGATTCAGGAAGCGCGGGCCGATGCGGGAGTCGGTGCCGATGCCGTGGCACACCTGGTTTACATTGGCGCCCACGGATTCGCAAATCGAGGCGACCGCGTTGATGAAGGAAATCTTCATAGCCAGAAACGCGTTGGAGGCGTGCTTGATCAGTTCAGCGCTCTTGGTGCTGGTTACGATGATGGGAGCCGGAATCGAGGCGCGGTCGGGTTGCGGAATGGCGTCAGCGCGTTCGTAATAGGTGCCGCTGGTGAGCGGTTCGTAGACCTGGCGGAGGACTTCGGCGGCACGCTCCGTGTCACAACCGATGACGATGCGATCGGGAAAAAGAAAGTCTGTGACGGCCGTGCCTTCGCGCAGGAATTCGGGATTGGAAGCGACGTCGAAGGATTCGGGATCGGCGCCATTGCGCAGAATGATTTTGCGAACCCACTCGCTGGTGTAAACCGGGACCGTGCTTTTCTCGACGATCACCTTATATCCATTGATGGCGCCAGTGATTTCGCGAGCGACTGACTCGACGTAAGACAGATCAGCCTCGCCCCGCTCCGTTGGCGGAGTGCCTACCGCGACAAATATGGCGGAACTGGCGCGTACGGCTTCCTGCAGATCGTCAGAGAAAGTAAGACGCTGACCGCGGTGACGGCTTAAGAGTTCGGGAAGAAAGTTCTCGTGAATGGGGACTTGTCCGTTCATGAGAGCGGACAATTTACGTTCGTCGTTGTCGACGAGAATGACGTCATGACCGAGGTCGGCAAAGCAGGCGCCAGCAACTAATCCTACATATCCGGAACCAACGACAGCGATCCGCATGTTTCAAACTCCCTGGATGAGAAGGTCTTGGAACGGCCTTGTTTGTGATGTTTTCAAGGGAAGCCACGGGGAGGAAATTCGCTGAACCTGACTCGGAGAAGCATTCTTACTTACCCAAGATTGAATAATTCTAACATTCCCTCGCACGTAGGGAAAGGAAACAAAGGACTCTAGAACAAGTTGTGGGTTGACATTTTTTGTCATTTTGGGACAGAGAAAGCGGGATCACAAATGAGATTCAGCGAACGCCTCCGCGACGGGAAGCGGCTTCTGACAACCGACCTGAGTCTCAAGATCGATCGGAGATTCCGAATCTCGTGGAAAACGTTCCACGCGGGGAAGTGAAGGGCCGAATCTATATTGACAACCCCCAGATTTGGGGAGAAACTCCGCACAGAAGTAGAATTTCCGTTCGATCCTCCTCCGACATGGCGCACAATCCGATATTTGGGTCTGATCCCGCGAAGCCAGCTTCTTCCCCGGTTGAAGGAGATCTAAAGGAGGGGGCGGTATCGGAAACGGCAAGGGCCGGCGAATGGGATCTTGGGGAACTGGCGGCGAAGTTTGCTGAGCACGGGGGCGGGCGGGTGTCGCCAGAAATTTCGGCGGAGCTGGCGCTGCAGATTGTGCTCAACGAAATTGTGGAACAAGCCTGCATGGCAACTGGAGCCAGCGGGGCGGCGATTGTACTAGAGCGCGGCGGGGAATGGGTTTGCCGGGCCAGCACCGGCAGGAGCGCTCCGCAGTTAGGAGCGAGGCTGGACACTGCGTCGGGGCTCTCGGGCGCATGCGTGAAGACGAGGACGGTGCAGCGCTGCGATGACACGGAGACCGATCCGCGCGCCGACGTCGAGGCTTGCCGGATTCTGGGAATACGCTCAGCGATGATTCTCCCCTTGCTGCGGAACGGAGAGCTGGCGGGCGTATTCGAGGCCTTTTCCACGTTGCCGTCGGGGTTTGGAGAACGCGACCAGCGCACGCTGAACGCGCTCTCGCGCCGCGTGCTCAATAACCTGGAGTTCGCATCCGGGGCGGCGTCTGCCGCACAAGTGTCCGCCGAGCAAATGTCTGCCGAACATGCGTCCGCCGAACCAACGTCTGGCGCAGGGCCTTCGAAGAGTGCGCGGGCAGTGGCGGACGATGCTGAGGTTTTCGCCATAGCTTCCGCCGAAAGCTCCGATCGAAGCTCCAACGGGAAACAAGACTTACCGGACCAACCGTTGCCCCAAGCAGCGCGCGAGGCTCCTTCCCGACGAGGTGTGAATTTCATAACGCTGGCGCTGGGCGCGGCCGTGCTGGCTTATGCCGTGTTGATGACCGTGCTGGTGGCACATCGCATGAGCTGGCGGGGAACTTGGGCGGCGCGTGCGCATGCGCCGGCCGCGGTCTCTGCGCCTGCGGGCGCAGAGCGCCAGCCGACTGGGTCTGGACAAACTGCTGCGGCCGGACAAACTGCAGGTTCGCCTTCTGGAAGCCAACCTGCCGGGGCCACCACATCGCGCTCTGCACCCGAGACTGCGGTTCCCGCTTCGGGCGCAGCGCGAGCGACCTTCCCGCCGCCGGGCGGCCTGCTGGTCTATGAGAACGGAAAAGAAATTTTCCGGATGAAGCCCACTGTGGAACAAGGTGAAGCCAGGGAAGAGCAGCGCAACGCTCCCTCAGATATGAGCACTGCGCACGAAAGCGGAGTGCAGCGGGCTTCCTCCGTTGAGCCGGCAGGCGTGCTGGAGTTGCCTCCGAACGTGGCCGAAGCCAGCGTGCTTCATCGCGTGGAGCCGGACTATCCGCAACAAGCCCGGCAGCAGGGGATTCAGGGGGCGGTGGTGTTGAGCGTGCGCATCGGCCAGAATGGCAGCGTGCAATCGGCTACTCCGGTGAGTGGGCCGCCACTGCTTGCGCAGGCCGCGACCGATGCCGTGAAGCAGTGGCGATTCAAGCCTCGCCTGGTGGGCGGCCATCGTGCGGAAATGCAGACGAAGATTACCCTCGACTTCCGGTTGCCGCAGTAGAAAATCCCTCGCACATTGGTTAATGCTTGTCTTTTGGGATCCCGACAGACATCACTCCGGACTTGGCGCGAGCGAAGGCGGGCCGGGACCGTCTAGCGAAAGACGAGGCCTTGGGAGCGTGCGTCGCGCCGCCCAAAGCGTAAAGCACGACCTCTACCCGGCTCGACACACCTAACTTGTCGAAAATACGAAATAGATAATTCTTGACCGTGTGTTCCGTGAGCTTGAGACGCCGGGCGATTTCGCGGTTGGTGAGGCCTTCCGCCAAACACCGGACGACATCGATTTCGCGGGCCGAAAGCAACGACTTGCCATTGCTGCTCAGGTGGGAGAGCGCAGGTTGAGTCAGGGCTTCGAGCACGAACTGCAGTTCGCTGCTGCTCGCCCAAACCTGCCCGGCTTCCACGCACTGGATGCACTTGGCCAGCAAGCGGAAAGGTTCGGTGCGGCAAAATACTCCTTGGGCGCCGGCCCGGAAAGCCGCAATGACTGCTTCCCGCTCGGAAGTATCGAGCAGCATGATCACGCGCGGCGAAGGCGACTGCGACCGCAACTCGCGAAGCAGATCGACGCCTCCCGCATGATCTTCCCCCAGCTTGGCGCTGATTACCACTACCTGCGGTTTCTCGCGTTCAACCAGATTAAGGATTGTCTCTGCCTCGGAGGGAGACTCAATCATTTCAAACTGCGCGTCTCGAGCCAGCGCTTCAACCAGAAGCTGCGTACCCATGGCAGTACTGTCCGCAGCCAGAACGCGAAGCCGGTCTTGTTTGGGAAGAGCCATCAAATGAGCCATACGCCGGTGAAGCTTGATGCTACAGCGAGCTTGTTTCGGTCGGAAACCAGAAAGTGGTAATTGGCATAACGCTGGTGTAGCACCCGTGGGGAACTGCAAACCGAAACTCCAACTGAGTGAGGCCCGGAAGCCGGTTCTCAAAGCGTCGGTCCACAGGATTTAACTAAAGCCTATAGGAAGAAAGAGCCATCGTAAATGGCACGATCGTGCAGGTGGGCAACTGGTGAGTCTCGGCCTTCATCGGTTGGGGAAGGCACAAAAGTTGCAAGTTCTTGCACTTCTGGCGGCCATCTCGTCGCCGCTTAGAGCTCACAACCGGGCCATTTCTAGATGCGGTGAACTGTGACCTAAGGTCAGGCGAATAATCTCTAAGACGGAAACCAGCTCCCGAGGCATTCGGGAGGGGTGGCGTCGAGGGAACTCCACGGTTAAAATTTGCAACCTTTTGAGCAGAAATCAGCATCTGTCATCCGCATTGTTTATAGGAGGTTACCGAAGTTACATGAGCGAAGGGGCGAAGCCGGGGGGAGTCTTTTTTCTCTCTACTTTCCACCTCTTGCACGTTTTTGCGCACGTGGCTAGAATCGCTTCAAGATTACGGGATCTTCACTCCCCAGATTGTGCAGCTTCAACCGGTGTCCCCCCACACTAACAGTTCGTAAACCGGGCGACTGGCGTGCAGCCAGACGACGGAGTGGGAGATCTCTTTTCTGGCGGTCAACTTTCCGGGAGTTGCCGGAATGTGACTGAAAGGGCGAAGCTATGAGTACCGGTCAAGCGCTACAGATGGATTCGGGGGCAGTAAGCGAGGCGTCGGTTCTCGATATTCCCCAGTGGTATGCGATCCGGACGCGGTCCCGGCACGAAAAAATGGTGGCAGACCAACTGGAGAAGCAAAGTATCGAGAGCTTTCTTCCTTTGGTGAAGAGCACGCGCAAATGGAGCGACCGGAAAAAAGAAGTGGAACTGCCGCTGTTTTCCGGTTACAGTTTCGCGCGCCTCGCGCTTTATTCCCGAGATCGTCTGCGCGTCCTGCGGACTCATGGAGTGGCAGGGTTCGTCGGGGTGCGGGGAGTGGGGATTCCGGTTCCCGAAAAGCAGATTGAGAGTTTGAGGACTCTGCTGGCGAACAAGATCCCGATGACAGACCGCCCTTTTCTTCAAGTCGGCCAGCGGGTACGCATCAGGGGAGGGGCCCTGGATGGAATCGAGGGCATCCTCGCTGCTCAGGATGAGCGCAATTTGGTGATCTCGGTTGAGCCGATCCATCGTTCGTTGTCGGTCTGCATCGATGGATACCGCTTCGAGCCGATTTAAATCCACGACTTCCATATTCATTTCAACAAGATTTATTTCATCGAGGGCGTTTTCACGAGGAAGACGCGAGAGATGTCATTGGGGCCAGGTTGTCGAAATTCACGTTCTGTGGGGTTAATTTATGAGTGACACCGAATTCAAAAGCGAGAATAGCGGAAACGAGAGCGAGGCACGCTCCGATGCGTGGCAGCCGAATGCCGGCGAGACCGCCGCGTCTGCAGGCCTCGAGCCGACAGCTAACCTGTCGCTCCGCAGCCACCGTCACGAAGCCGAAGTGCACGCCATCAGCAGTGCTTTGCGGCAAACAGGCGGGAACCGAAAGCGAGCGGCCAAGCTGTTGAGCATCAGCTACCGTTCTTTGTTGTACAAGATTCGCCAGCACAACATTTCGCCGGCTGCTCTGGCTGGCTAAACCAGCGTTGGCGAGGAGGAGAGGCATTGAAGCCTCCGCCAGGGCTGTCTCGCCGTCGCTACGACCGTGCGGTAGTTGCAAGTATGAGCGGACTGAGTCGCAATTCTCTTGAGTTCCTTTTCCTTCAGATAAAGGCAGATAAGGACCAGAAAAAATGTTTCTAGAATTCTATGGCTTACGGGAACAGCCTTTTGGGGTCACGCCCGATCCTCGTTTTTTGTATTTGAGTCCGGCGCATCGCGAAGCCCTGGCGTGTCTCTATTACGGGATCGAGTCGGGACGGGGCTTTATGGCGTTGATCGCCAAGCCCGGTATGGGAAAGACGACGCTGCTGTTTCAGTTGCTCGAAAAGTTCCGTAGCACCGCGCACACCGCATTTCTTTTTCAGACGCAGTGCAGTTCGCGCGAGTTCATGCGCTTCCTGCTGGCCGAACTTGGCTCTGACGCGCATGAGCAGGATTTTGTCCGCATGCACGATGAATTTAACAAGCTCCTGTTGCAGGAAGCTCGTGCCGGAAGGCGGATGATTATTGTCGTCGACGAGGCGCAGAACCTGCACCCCTCGGTTCTGGAGACGATTCGATTGCTTTCGGATTTCGAAACTCCCAAGGCGAAGTTGCTGCAGATCATTCTCGCGGGGCAGCCGGAACTGGCCGACAAACTGGCTGGCCGCCGGCTGCAGCAGTTGCGCCAGCGGATCTCGCTGCTTAGCGGCCTGTCACCGCTTTCGGCAGCGGAGAGCAGCAACTACATCGAACATCGGCTGCGCATCGCCGGGTATTCAGGGGCTCCACTATTTACGCCCGAAGCGATGCAGGGCATCGCACAATTCACCGAAGGGATTCCGCGCAGCATCAACAACTTCTGTTTCAATGCGCTTTCCCTGGGTTGCGCCATGCGCGAGCGGATGATCAGCGCTGCCATGGTAGAAGAAGTTATCTCGGATCTCGACATCACCAAACACATCACCGAGCTTCCCCGCGCGGCCTCGGAATCGAAGTTCCTCGAGGCGGCCGGTAACGGGAAGCGGCCTCCGATGCGCGGGATTTCCTACTCTGGTGAAGCAGATGGCGATGATCCTCTTACATCTGCGCAGGCCAAAGCTTATATGCAGCAACTGGCAGTGCAATTGAGAAATTGGAAGCGCGAAGTCGATTAGAAAATGGAGGGCGCGGCCTGCCTAGGAGAATGCCAGTTCCTTCGCTCTCTGCGCCGCCCGCACTACTGCCTTGATGAGGGTCACACGCAATTTGCCTTCTTCCAGTTCCATGATGCCGTCAATGGTGCAGCCCGCGGGGGTGGTTACGGCGTCTTTGAGCAGAGCCGGATGGTCGCCGGTTTCGAGCACGACTCTGGCGGCGCCGAGCGTGGTTTGCGCAGCCAGAAGCGTGGCAATGTCCCGGGGAAGGCCGACTTTTACTCCGGCTTCGGCGAGCGATTCAAGAATGATGTAGATGTAGGCCGGACCGCTTGCTGACAGGCCTGTGACCGCGTCCATGTGCTTTTCGTCGACTACTACCGTGCGGCCGACCACGTCGAACATCCGGCAAGTCATGGCAATGTGTTTCGCATCCGCGTATTTGCCTTTGCATACCGCCGTCATTCCGCTGCCGATCGAACAAGGCGTATTGGGCATGGCTCGTATGACTGGGATGTTTTCGGGAAGGGCGCCCTCAATCATCGATGTCGGCACCGACGCGGCAACGGAGATGATCAGCTGAGCGGGAGTGATTTGCCCGCGGATGTCACGAATGACTTCCTGCACCACTTGCGGCTTTACCGCGATCAGCACTATGTCGGCTCCCTTGACGGCGGCCGCATTATCGGTTCCGACCCTGACATTCAGTTTCGCGGCGAGCAGCTTCGCGCGCTCTTCATGCTGCACGGTAGCGCGGGTAAGCTTTGGAGAAAGCAGGTTGTCCTTGAGCAATGCCTGCAGAATGATTCCACCCATCTTGCCGGCGCCCAGCACGGCGACCCGCATCTTGCGGAGTTCGGATTCCATAACTTTGCCTCTGCTGAATCAGGAGCGATTCACGCTCCGTTCGTTGACAGCACTGAAAGTCTACAGGATGCCTGTAGCGGCGCGGCGCCGTTGCATCCAGTTCCAGGCGGTGGCGACCGATTCTCGTAAAGAGCGCGCGGCTTTCCAGTGCAAGAGAGTTTCGGTCCGGCTGGGATCGGCGACCAAAGCGGGTGGATCGCCGGGGCGTCGAGGACTCAGGCGTACCGGCACTGGATTGCCCGTCACTTCTTCGACCGCGCTGAGGACTTCGCGTACTGAACAACCCCGGCCCGTGCCCAGGTTTGCGGCGAAGGATTCTTTGCCGGCCTGCAGATGATCGAGAGCCTTCACATGGGCCTGAGCGAGATCGGTAACATGAATGTAGTCTCGAATGCAGGTGCCGTCGGGCGTGGGATAGTCGGAGCCGAAGACCTGCAGTTCCGATCCGGCGCCGGCCGCTGCGCGCAGAGCGAGCGGGATGAGATGGCTCTCAGGCTGATGCAGTTCACCGATTTCCCCGCTTTCGTCCGCTCCGGCGGCATTGAAGTAGCGCAGGCTGGCGAAGCGAAGCCCGTAGGCGCGATCGTAAGCTTCCAGTGCCTGCTCGAAGAAAAGCTTGGAAACGCCATAGGGATTCACCGGCTGCCGGGGCGTGTTCTCGGAGATGGGAATGCGGGATGGTTCACCGTAGACCGCGCAAGTGGAGGAAAAGATTATCTTCTTCACTCCGGCGTCGACGGCGGCGTTCAACAAGGAAAGCCCACCTTCGACGTTGTTGCGAAAGTATTTTCGCGGGTTGGTGACCGATTCGCCGACGTAGGCGTGAGCTGCAAAATGCATGATGGCCTCCACGCGGCCGAGGAGCGGAAGCAGTTTTGATGGATCGAGGATGTCGCCCTTGACGAATTCGAAACCGGTTGCCAGAAATTCGTGGCCGGTGGAGAGATTGTCGTAGATCACAGGAGTGTGGCCCAGGCGTTTCAATTCACGGGCAGTATGACTACCGATGTAGCCGGCGCCACCAATTACCAGCACGACCATGAGAGGTTCCCGACAAACGCAGGCGTTGGGGACAGTCATTCTACACGCCGCTGGAATAGAATTGAAAGCGGCCTTCGTCGGCGTCAGTTGAGGAGATTAGAGCAATGAACAAGAGATACGCAGGACTGTTATTGGTGATCGCCGCCGCGACCTCGGTGTGCCTGGCTCAAGCTAACTCGAAAGTTTCGAGCCAGCTGCCAGCTTCCGCCGCCGGGCCGGAGACGAATGCGGTCATGTCGGAAAATGCCGGTAACGCTTCGGTCGGGCCCAGCTTTAACCAGCGTTACGCACGCTACAAGCTGGAATTCGGCGACCAGTTCGACGTTTCCTTCGAACTGAGCCCGGAATTCAATCAGACTGTGACCGTCCAGCCGGATGGCTACATTACGCTCCGAGGAGCGGGAGATGTCCGCGTGGTGGGTCAGACGGTGCCGCAGTTGACGGAAACGCTGAAGCAGGCCTACGGCAAGATACTGAAGGACCCTGTGATCTCGGTTGTTCTGAAGGACTTTGAAAAGCCTTATTTCATTGCCGACGGGCAGGTTGGCAAACCCGGAAAGTACGAATTGCGAGGGGAGACGACTCTGACCCAGGGAATCGCGATCGCCGGCGGCTTCAACGACGCCGCCAAACATTCCCAAGTATTGCTGTTCCGGCGTGTGGATAGCGATTGGGTTTCCGCCAAGATTATCAATGTGAAGGAAATGGAAAAGAAAGGGGACCTGCACGAGGATCCCTACCTGCATCCGGGGGACATGTTATTCGTGCCCAAAAACCGTTTATCCAAGATAAAACCCTTCTTGCCGACGGCATCGATGGGCACTTTTTTGAACCCGTATTAATTCTTGAGCCGTTATTAAGCAGCTAGCGAGTTAAGAAGTTTAGAAGCGAGGACAGGATGAATAGCAACGAACCAGATCCAGTCAACAGCCAGGCCGCTTTCAGTTTCAGTCTGCGGGACCTGCTGACGATCTTATTCCGTCACAAACGTGTCGTGGTTCTCTCTTTTCTGGGGATTATGACGGGCGCGCTGCTGGCAGCAGCGTTGCGTCCTACCGAGTACCGAGCCTCCACCAAGTTTCTGATTGAGCGCGAACGTCTGGACCCGGTCATCAGTCCCGGCGAGACCACTGTTCCGGAGACCCGCGGCGAGGTGACCGAAGAAGAGCTGAACTCCGAGGTCGAATTGATCGAAAGCGCGGACGTGCTGCGCCAGGTGGTCGTTTCCTGCGGATTGGATAAGAAAAAAACGCTTTTGACCTATCTGCTGGGCGCGGGAGATGAGGCGACGCGAATCGCAAAGGCCGCCAACCGCCTGCAGAATGACCTGAAGATTGAAGTAGTCCGAAAGAGCAACATCATCTCTGTGAGTTATACGGCCGACAATCCGCAACTGGCAGCCAGCGTACTGAGCGCCCTTGGGGATGCTTACCTGAAAAAGAACGTTGCGGTGCACCGGCCGCCGGGGCAATTCGAATTTTTCGACCAGGAGACGGAAGCCTACCGGAAGAATCTGGCGGATGCCGAGGCAAAGCTTAAGACATTCTCCACCCAGGAAGGCGGCGTGGCGCCGCAAATGGACCGTGACATCACGCTGCAGAAGCTGAGCGAATTCCGCGCCAGCTTGCAGCAGACGCGAGCGGATATCGCTGGTACCGAAGAGAGGATTCGGGCTCTCGAAAAACAGGCGGGTACCACCCCGCAACGTTTGACCACGTCCGCAAGCTCGACGGACGATGCCCAGGTTCTGCAGGGCCTCAAGAATACTTTGATGACTCTGGAAATGAAGCGCACCGAGCTGTTGACCAAGTATCAGCCAACTTACGCTCTGGTGCAGGAGGTCGATAAGGAAATCGCCGAGGCGAAGGCCTCAATTGTGACCGAGGAAAGCAAGCCCATCCGCGCGGAAACGACGGATCGTAACCCGACCTACAGCTGGATCAATGAGGAACTGGCCAAGGCCAAGGCGGATTACAGCGGTTTGCAGGCTCGTGCTGCCGCCACGCAAGCGATTGTCACGAACTACGAGGCGAAGGCGCAGGAGCTGGATCAAAAAGGCCTTGTCCAGCAGGATCTGGTGCGCACGATGAAGACCGACGAAGAGAACTATCTTATGTACCAGCGCAAGCGCGAGCAAGCTCGCATGACGAACGCGCTGGATCAGACCCGCATCCTCAATGTCGCGATTGCGGAACAGCCCATTGCGCCTACGCTCCCTTCGAATTCTCCTTGGGCGACGCTGCTTGTGGGCATGATGCTCGCAGTTATGGTCAGCCTGTGCGCGGCATTCGGTTTGGATTATATGGACACATCGTTCCGAACCCCGGCGGAGGTGCTCAGCGAACTGAATGTTCCGGTGCTGGGGACAGTTTCGCTGAAACAGAACTTCCCCGACAGCTGGAACGGCAACGGCAACCGAAACGGCGGAGGCGAAGTCGGCTCTCATGGTGGACGAGTTGCCGAGTCTGAAGCCGCAGAGGATGAGTCGACCAGCTACGCCAAGCAGGGAAAACTTTAAGATCCAGCTTTTAAGAGATCCAGCATTAAGACATCCAGGAGGCCAGGGTTGAGCAGAAATTTCGAGCTGTTACAACAAGTCGGCGGCATTCTCGAGTTGCCAGTTTCACCTGAGGAGGCAAAGGAGCCAGTCCCTATGCCTCCGGTAGAAACGGGGCCGTCCACTCCTGCGCTGGACGTGGCCGGGAAAGTACGGGACGAGATTGCCAAACTGGTACTTAACTTATTCCTGCTGCCGGCGGCGCAGGGCAGGCGGCAAGTCATTTTTGCGGGCGCGGAGGCAGGCGCTGGATGCAGTTGGATGTGTGCCCGGGTCGCTGAAGTCCTGGCTTCTCAGGTTCACGGGTCGGTCTGCGTGGTGGACTGCAATTCGCGCTCTCCCGGATTGCATCAGCAATTTGCCGTGGATAATCACTTCGGGCTGTCGGACGCCCTGCTTCGATCCGACCCTTTGCAACAGTATGTCCGCCAGTTGTCGCGTAAGAATCTGTGGCTTTTGAGTTGTGGCTCAAGCGCGGAGAACTGGGAGGAAAAAGTTGGGTCAGGAAATCTCCGTCACCGCCTGGCTGAGTTGCGGTCCCAGTTCGACTACGTGCTCATGGATGTGGCGTCGACAAACACCTGCAATGACGGCATCGTTCTGGGCAGTTCGTCGGACGGAATCGTGCTGGTTCTGAAGGCGAACTCTACGCGGCGGGATGTTGCCCGGAAAGCCCTGCAAGAGCTTAAGGCCGCCAATGTTCCCGTTCTTGGAGCGGTGCTGAACCAGCGCACATTTCCGATCCCGGACAACATCTACAACAGTCTGTAAAACACTAAACCGCCGCTACTCCCCCTGTTTCTGCCGATTACCTAAGCACCGGATTTTCTGGCCATGCGGTTCTGTTTGTGAAACTCATAGGGCCCTGCTGTAAGGAGCTAGCATGATTAGCCGTAGACGTGACGTTCTCTTAAATGCGCTCAAGCTGTTCGACATGGCGGTAGTGGTGCTCGCCTTCGGACTGGCCGCCATACCAACGTCGGGAGTGGGTCACACCGTCTCGATGGCCGATTTTCTCTCCATGCGGGTCAAGGTGGGGAACTGCTTCATTTTTCTTGGCCTGATCATTCTGTGGCACGCCTTGTTTTCAATGTGTGGCTTATACGCATCGCGCCGGCTCTCTGACCGCATCGCCGAAGTCACCGACATTATGAAAGCAACCTCGCTGGGCGCGCTGTGCCTGGCGGGCGCATCCATGCTGTTTCACATCCGCATGGCAACGCCGGCCTTCGCGGTGGTTTTCTGGGCTCTCAGCACCCTGATGCTGATTTGCAGCAGACTGACGATGAGGGCTGTGCTGGTGCAAACCAGGTTGCACGGACGAAATCTTCGTCACATGCTGATTGTGGGAAGCAATGCGCGTGCCGTTCAATTTGCCGATAAGATCCAGTCCCGGCCCGAGCTCGGGTACCGGGTGATCGGATTCGCCGACCAACAATGGGACGGTATCGGCCAAGTCAGCCAAAGCGGCTATTCTCTGGCTTGCAACCTCGACAGCCTTCCTGACTTTCTCCGGAAAAGCGTTGTGGACGAGGTCGTAATTGCTTTGCCGATACGATCATTCCACGACGACGCATCCCGCATCGCGGCGCTCTGCGAAGAGCAAGGCATTCTCTCCCGAGTCTTAACCAACATCTTCAACCTCAAGATGGCGCGCTCGCACGCCGAAGATCTGGAGGGGGACTCGTGGATTACGCATCAAAATGGAGTCAGCGAAGGCTGGCCGTTGATCGTCAAGCGAATCGTCGATTTCGCGGTTGCGCTGGTCGCGGTTATCGTCATCCTCCCGGTAATGCTTCTGGTGGCGCTGGTGATCAAGATGACTTCACCCGGCCCGGTTCTTTTTGCCCAGAAGAGGGTTGGCCACAATAAGCGAAAGTTCACCATGTTTAAGTTCCGGACCATGGTGGTCGATGCCGAACAGCAAATGGAACAACTGCAACACCTGAATGAGGTCAGCGGGCCGGTGTTCAAAATCAAGAACGACCCGCGCATTACTCCCATCGGGAAATTCCTGCGCAAGACAAGTCTCGATGAGGTGCCGCAGTTGTTCAGCGTGTTGAAGGGGGATATGAGTCTGGTGGGCCCGCGGCCACTCCCCATCCGCGACTATGAAGGCTTCAATGTGGACTGGCAGCGCCGCCGTTTCAGTGTGAAGCCGGGAATCACCTGTTTATGGCAGGTTCAGGGCCGGAGTTCTATTTCGTTTGAAAAATGGATGGAACTGGATCTGCAATACATCGACAAGTGGTCTCTGTGGCTCGATTTCCAAATTTTGCTGCAAACCATCCCGGCCGTGCTCAAGGGTTCGGGCGCTGTCTGACCTTCGCCTGAGTCTTTGGGAACGGTCTCTTTCACACCAACTCACCCGACCGCGATAGAGTATCCACCTTTCTCCTTGTCAGCACGGATGCAACAAAGTAGTGATCAACGCACCGTTCTCTCCGACTTGTTCTTCCGATGGGAACCGGCCTATGTTTTCTGTCCCAGCGTCAAGGCAGCCATTGACAGTTTTCGCATTTATTCCGACGCGCTCGGTTTTTCCACACCCGGACGAACTTTCGCTGACCCAAGGCTAGATCATCTGGCGCAGCGTCGCGCGAAGCGAGGCTCAGGTTTGGATTTGCCGGGCGGGGCATCGGTCAAGGTTTTCTAAGTACCGGCTTCGCCGAGAACACTCGTTTCTGCATCGAAGGAGAGCCAAAAGGCGGTAAAAACATGTCAAGAGAGTCAGCAGAGAAAAACAGTCCCGGTCCCTCAAGCGGACCGTTGTTCGTAGTGGGCCTTCCCCGCTCTGGAACCTCATTGCTATATGCCTTGCTTAACCAGCATCCGCAGATCGCGTTGCTGTACGAGGGAGACCTGCCAGGGTTGTGGCCGCTTTTCCTGACCCGAAGAAGCAAGTCGCAGTGGCAGGAGAGATGGAATTTCTGGAACGGCTCCATAGAACGCCACCAAATCGACAGCAGCAGAATACCCTCGGATGTTTCGGACATAAGGACGGCCACCGAGATTGCTTATAAGCAATATGCGCAGAAGAAAGACGCTTCTATCTGGGGCTGCAAATCTCCGAACCAATACGACTCCCTGGTTCGGCTGGCGGTTCTCTTCCCCGATGCCCGGTTTGTGATAATCCGGCGGGATCCCGCAGATATATGTCGCAGTATCGTACGGGCGAGCAAAGACTCTGCGCGTTTCAAACAGAAAGGCTTGACGCACCGAGCCTTGCTGGGTTCCTACCGGCTGGGAATAGAACGAGACCGCCTTGTGCAGCGCGGAGTACCGGTTCATGTACTTCAGTATCAGGACTTGATACGGACTCCCGCTGACGAATTAATGAAAATCTGCAGCTTCTTGGGGATTCCATTCCATTCCGCGATGACTTCCCTTGAGAATGCGGATCGGTCGGCGATTATGGAGGGTACGCACAACACTTTGGTGAGAGGCGAAAGAATTGTAGCTTCCCGCCGGCAGCCAGAGGTGCTTCCTGTAGCATTTAGAAGGAAGATTGAAAGATACAAAAACCTCTGGCGACAGGGGCATGTCGATTTGGCAATTTTCCCGCCCTCGGAGGAAGATAATCTGACCAAGCCGTCACAGTTAGAAAGAGCCTGTGACGAGCTTCGATATCGCCTTCTACGAAGCTGGGACTTATTCGTTGTTTTTGTCTACTGCTTTGGTCCCATCAGGTTGTTAGCGGCGTATCGTGCTTGGAAAGGCGTGATGCGATTCGCATTCGCGAGCGACGGCGCAGGGGATGCGCAGGAAGCAGCTCCACACCCCACACAGACCCCGGCGAGTACAAGCAGCTCCGACTAAGAAAGCATTCCTCAAGCACATGACCCAGACGGCTCAGCTATCCGATCGTAAACACACGCAGGCGGAGAAATCTGTGTCCGACAGGTTCGAAATTACCCGTCGTACACCGGATGAAGCGATGCCTCTGTCGTACGAACAAGAGCAGGTGTGGTTGCACGCACAACTGGCGACTAACCTTCCCTTGTACAACGAGCCGGGAACTATCCGCTTTCTAGGCGCTCTCGACGTTTCCGCACTGGAGAAGAGCTTTAATGAAATCCTGCGGCGCCACGAAGCGTGGAGGACGTGCTTTGAGATTGTCGACGGTGTACCGGTACAAAAGGTACAGCCGAGCCTCAGGGTTTCCCTGCCAGTGCTCGACCTGCGAGCGCTTCCTGCTGAGCGGCGGGAGTCTGAAGCTGTACGCATTGCGACCGAGGACGCAAGAAAACCGATCGACCTGACGAAGGCTCCGCTTTTCAGAACCAGGCTGATGCGACTGGGGAACGAAGAGTACCGGTTGTACCTCACCCTGAGCCATATTATTTTTGACGGCTTTGCCATTTATCGGGTGCTTCTGCCAGAACTCTCGACGCTATATGAGTCGTTCGCTGCTGGAAGGCAGTCGCCGCTACCGGAACTCTCCATACAATACGCAGACTATGCCTGCTGGCAACGCCGGAACATAACGGAAGAAACGCTTGCCAAGGATCTCGACTATTGGAAGCGAGAACTTGCAGGAGCTCTCCCGGAGTCGTATTTGCCGGTGGATCGCCAGCGGGTGGGACCGCAGACATTTTGTGGGGCCACGTATCCCTTCAAGCTAAGCTCCCAATTAAATAGTGCTCTCGTGACACTCAGCCGGTCCCAGGGAGTCACGTTATTCCAAATACTCCTGGCCGGGTTTGCCGCTCTTCTAAGCCGCTACTCTGGTGAGCCGATCATTCCCATCGGCAGCCTCACCGCGGGCCGCAAGCTTCATGAGACTCAGTCGCTGCTGGGATATTTCGTGAACACAGTGGTCCTGCGGTTGGACCTTTCGGGCGATCCCAGCTTCCGTGATTTGGTGAAACGAGTGCGCAATGTTGCCCTCGGCGCTCTGGAACACGACAACTTACCCTTCGAGCGTCTGGTCAGGGAAATGCGAACCACGCGGGACTCTTCGCACAATCCCTTATTCCAAGCGTTGTTTTCCTTGGCGCCACCTCCGCTTCCGAATCTCGATCCGGCGTGGCAGATGACACTGACGGACGTCGATACCGGAGTCTCAAAGTATGACCTTCATTTTGAGATCGATCAGCGTGGGGATGAAATTCTGCCGCAATTTCATTACAGCACGGACCTGTTTGATGGGGCCACGATTGCGCGCATGGCGAACCACTGGATGAATCTGCTGGAAGGCGCAGCCGGCAATCCCGACCTGCGTGTATCGCAATTGCCTTTGCTTTCCAGGCAGGAGAAAGACCAGCTGACAGTCGAGTGGAACGATACTGACGCCGACTACCCGCGTGACAAGAGTATTCCGCAACAGTTTGCCGCTCAGTGTGAGCGCACTCCGGATATCGTAGCCGTTCGCGAAAGTGATCAGCAGCTCACGTTTTGCCAGTTGGATGAACGCAGCAATGGTCTGGCGCAATACCTCCGCAACCTGGGGGCAGGACCCGGAACGACAGTCGCGTTGTGTATTGAACGGTCGATAGAGATGGTGGCCGGACTGCTCGGCATTCTGAAAACGGGAGCAGCCTATGTGCCCCTGGACCCTTCGTATCCCCCGGAGCGACTCGGTTTCATGCTGAAGGATTCCGGGGCAACGATTGTAATTGCGGAGCGCAAGTCCGCGGGCAGGATTCCAGCGAACAGCGCGCGTGCCGTCTGGTTAGATTCGAACTGGAGTGCGATCTCAGGCGAGCCGGCGAATTCGCCAAGCCCGGGTTCGCCAAGCTCGGTTCAGCCGACCCGTGGCCAGCCGGACGATACCGCATACGTGCTCTATACCTCAGGTTCGACGGGGACGCCAAAGGGAGTGCAGGGGACGCACCGGGCGTACCTGAATCGCTTTGCCTGGATGTGGCGGGCTTATCCGTTTCAGACCGGGGAGGTTTGCTGCCAGAAAACCAATCTTGGTTTCGTGGATTCGGTGTGGGAGATCTTCGGGCCTCTGCTGGCCGGCGTGCCCAACGTAATCATCCCGCAGGAAATCATGGGAGATCCCGAAGAACTGCTCGCCACGCTGGCGCGGGAACAGGTGACGCGCATTGTGCTGGTGCCCTCGCTTTTGCGCGTGTTGCTCGATCACGCGCCACAACTCGGCAAGCGAGTGCCGCAACTGAAGTTATGGACCTGCAGCGGCGAAGTACTGCCCACGGATTTGGCGGAGCGCTTCCGCGCCGGTTTTCCTGCGGCCACGCTGCTTAATCTTTACGGCTCGGCCGAAGTGGCCGCCGACGTCACATGCCATGAAGTCAGCGAGGAAGACCTGCTTGCCGGCTCGATTCCCATCGGCCGGCCGATTGCGAACACGCAAGTCTACATTCTGGATGGCAAGAGGAATCCGGTGCCCATCGGGGTGCGGGGCGAGATCTATGTGGGCGGCGACAATCTGGCGCAGGGGTACTGGCGCTCTCCGGAGCTGACAGCGGAGCGCTTCGTCGAAAATCCAATTGCGCCTGAGCGTTCACCGCGGCTATTCCGCACGGGTGACCTGGGCCGCTTCAAATCGACGGGTGAGATTGAGTATTTGGGGCGCGTGGACAACCAGGTGAAGCTGCGAGGAATGCGGCTGGAGTTGGGCGAGGTCGAGGCGGCGCTCAGCGGGCATCCGGCAGTTCGCCAGGCGGTGGTGGCGCTCACACCCGACCAGCAGCAACTGGCGGCTTACATCACAGTAGAGAACGGACAGGAGCCCTCGGCCGAGGAATTGCGCCGCTTCTTGCGGGCGCGTCTGCCTGAATACATGGTGCCCGCCAGCTATAGCCGGCTGGAGGAGTGGCCGCTGCTGCCCAGCGGCAAGGTGGATCGTCGTGCATTGCCGCAGTTCGGCCACGCGGAGTCTGTACAGCAGTCTGTCTTCGTGGCTCCTCACGATGCGGTAGAGGATCAGCTGCTCACGATCTGGAAGGGCATTCTCAACCTGGATGCGATCAGCGTCACCGACAACTTCTTCAGCATTGGTGGCTACTCGCTGGCTTCGGCACGGCTATTGGCACGCATTCAGCAAACTTTCGGCAGGAAGCTAGGACTCAGGGACGTGTTCGAGGCCCCCACGATAGCAGAGATGGCCGAGCTCATCCGGAGAGAGGGCAAGAGTTCGGATATGCAGGGCATCTTACCGCTCCAGCCCAACGGCTCGCTGCCCCCCTTTTTCTGGGTGCGGGGTGGTCCTTTGTTCCTGCCACTTTCGCGGCGACTCGGTCCTGGGCGGCCTTCCTTCGGACTGCAATTGTCGAGTTCCCTGGTCAGTAAATTACCTGCCACATACAAGTTTGAAGATATCGCGTCGAGCCTCATCGAAGTGATGCGCGCTGTGCGGCCGAACGGCCCTTACTATCTGGGCGGGCTGTGCGTCAATGGTGTGGTGGCTTATGAAATGGCTCGGCAGCTGGTGGCTGCGGGAGAATCCGTGCCCCTGCTGGTCATGTTGGATTCGCAAAATCCAACTTATTATTTCGATTATTCCCCGGACGGCCGGACATCTTTTCTTTATCAGAAACTCAAGTTCCATCTGGGAAAGCTGGCCAAGCTGAGACGCACCGGGCTTCGACACTATTTTCAGGAACGCTCTGCCGACCTCCAGCGAAGGTGGAATCAGCGGCAGTGGAACAACGTTTACCAGCGTGGTAATCGGCTGCCAGAAGACCAGCTTGGCGATATGGGCAGCCTGGTGCATCCGGCCGCGATGAAATATCAGCCACAACCATACGGCGGCCGGGTGATGTTCTTCCAATCGTCAGACTGGCCAAAAGGTGGTTACTGGAAATTTCAGCGAGGATGGCCAGGGCTCGTACGCGGCCTGATGGAAGTACACACGATCGATGCGGAACACGAAGAGATGCTTCACGACCGTAATGTTGACGGCATCTCTGGTCCAATCCTGTCGTATCTGGCCGAAGCCGGCGGGGCAAATTACGCCCCAATCAATTCAGACGCCGCCTTGGCCGGGCGAAGTTAAATCTGCTTCCCGCTCCGATGAACAATCCTAACGCGAGACCATCGATCGCTTCGAACCCCGAGTCAGGTGGCGTCCTGCTTACAAGTGAAGACGCTTCCCAGGGACTCTCTGCGTCTGGCTTCGTTCGTCCGCGATTGGTTGGGTCAATACCGCTGTCGATCGCGCAGCAGCAGGTTTGGTTGCATGGGCAACTTGCCGCTGACGTTCCACTTTATAACGAGGTCCTGATTCTTGAACGAGCCGGTCCGCTCGACCAAGAGGCACTCGAGCGAAGCTTCGCAGAAATCATTCGTCGTCACGAAACGCTACGCACAACTTTTGCGGTCGAAGACGGGGTTCCGGTACAGGTAATCGCCGAGCACCACCAGATAGAACTGCCAGTCACGGAGTTGAGCGGCTTGCCCGGCCAGAACTGCGAGGCCTCAGTCTTGCGCATCGCGACCGAAGAGGCACGGCAGCCGTTCGATCTGACGAAGGGCCCGCTGATTCGAGCCCGTCTGCTGCGGTTAGCGAAACAGAATCATATTCTTGTCGTGACGCTGCACACCATCATCGGCGATGAATGGTCGTTGAGTATTCTGGCGGATGAACTGGCCACGCTCTACGAAGCATATTCGGCTGGCGAACCATCCCCTCTGCCCGATTTGCCGATCCAGTATGGGGATTATGCGCATTCGCAAAGAGACTGGTTACAGGGAGATGTTCTTGACCGACACGTCTCCTATTGGCGGAGGCGACTTTCCGACCTTCCAGTCCTGGAGTTACCCACGGATCGAGTCCGCCCGCCGGTACAGGGATTCCGCGGGGCACGAGAGTCGCTGCAACTCTCAAGAAATTTGAGCGAATCACTTAAGGATCTAAGCGAACTCGAGGGAGCACCTCTTTTCGTGACGCTCGTGGCCGCATTCCAGACGCTGCTGTCACGTTACACAGGACAGCACGACATCGTGGTTGGTTCGATTGTCCCGGGACGCGAGGAAGTTGATGCGGAGAATCTGATTGGCCTCTTTGCTCACACAGTACTCATGCGCACCGAGATCGAGAGGGATGCTACTTTCCGGGAATTGCTGCGGCGTGTGCGGGATCTCTCGCAGGGCGATTGCGAATATCAGAACATGCCCTTCGACCGGCTGGTGGGCGAACTCCAGTTGGGACGCGATCTGAGCCGCAACCCTCTCTTTCAAGTGCTGGTTTCCTTTACACCTGCGATGTCCGCCGCTCGAGGCAGTTGGGAGATCGTGAATCTCGACGTGGATGGCGGTGCCGCGAAGGTCGACTTACAACTCCAACTCTATGACCGGGCGGACGGGATCTTCGCTCGTTTTACTTACAATCCAGACATTTTTGATGCCGCCACGATCGGCCGGATGGCTGGACATTTTCAGACATTGCTTGAAGGCGTTGTCGCCAATCCTGAACAGCGCCTTTCCAAACTACCGCTCCTCACCCAGGCAGAAACACATCAGCTGCTCGCGGAATGGAACGACACGCGAACGAACTACCCGAAGGATCGTCCGCTTCATCATCTGTTTGAATCGCAAGTGGAGCGAACCCCCGAGGCGACTGCGGTCGTGTTCGGGAACGAGCGCCTGACCTATCAGGAACTGAACCGGCGAGCCAATCAATTGGCACACCATTTGGTGAGCCTGGGAGTAGGTCCGGATGTGCTGGTCGGTATTCTTGTGGAACGTTCGCTCGATATGCTCGTGGGATTGCTCGGAATCCTCAAGGCTGGCGGCGCTTATGTGCCGCTGGACCCAGCATATCCAACTGAGCGTATTGCTTTCATGCTAGAGGACTCCGAAGTGGCAGTTTTGTTAACCCAGCACCACTTGCTTGAGACCGTTCCTGACAGCCGGGCCAGAGTCGTTGTTCTGGACGCCGATTGGCATGAAATTGCAAACAAGGAAGCCAAGAATCCAACCTATACGGGCGGACCCGAGAACCTCGCATACGTGATCTACACCTCAGGGTCGACCGGCAAACCTAAGGGAGTCCAAATTCCGCATCGCGCGGTGGTCAACTTTCTTATCTCGATGAGTCAGACGCCGAGGATGACCGCCGCCGATCGACTGCTCTCTGTCACTACCCTCTCTTTTGATATTGCAGGTCTCGAAATCTATTTGCCTCTAATCGTCGGAGCATCAGTTGAGATCGTCAGCCGTGAAGTTTCATCCGACGGATATCAGTTGCTTGCAAAGCTTGCCAGCTCAGGCGCCACGGTGATGCAAGCCACACCCGTTACATGGCGCATGCTGATAGAAGCGGGCTGGAAAGGCACTCCGAATCTGAAGATTTTGTGTGGGGGCGAAGCCATTTCCCGCAAGCTTGCCACTCAATTGCTGCAAAGGGCAGGTTCTGTATGGAACATGTACGGTCCAACTGAGACCACAATCTGGTCGACATGCTCGAGGATCGCGTCCGAACATGAACCTATCGTGATCGGCCGGCCGATTGCGAATACGGATATTTTTATACTGGACGAGTTCCTGCAGCCGGTACCGATCGGCGTCGCCGGCGAGTTGCACATCGGTGGTGACGGCTTGGCGCGAGGATATTTCAGGCGACCCGAGCTGACCGCGGAAAAGTTTATTGCCAGCCCATTCGCACAAAACCCAACTGCGCGCCTCTATAAAACCGGGGATCTGGCGCGCTATCGTCCGAACGGAGACATCGAATGTCTGGGACGGATCGATCATCAAGTGAAGCTTCGGGGATTCCGCATCGAATTGGGTGACATTGAATCTGCACTGAGACAACATCGCGGTATAAACGATACCGTTGTTGTCGCTCAGGAAGACACGCCTGGCGACAAACGCCTGGTGGCATACTTTGTGCCCTCGCAGGAACCGCCCGCAACGGTTAGTGAGTTGCGCGATTTCCTGAAAGAGAAACTGCCGGAATACATGGTGCCCTCAGCTTTTGTGGCACTCGAAGCGATGCCGCTCACGCCGAACGGAAAAGTTAACCGGCGGGCGCTTCCAGCCCGTGAGCAGACAATCCTGGCGCCAGCAGAGAGTTTTGCCGCGCCAACAAATGATTTCGAGTCCCAGTTGGTAACGATCTGGGAAAACGTTCTTGGGGTTAGGCCGATCGGTATCCGGCATAGCTTCTTTGAGCTGGGTGGAAATTCACTGGTCGCCGTGCGACTCATGCAGCGCATCGAGCAGGCGTTTGGAAAGCATTTGTCCATCGCCACATTGTTCCAGGCTCCGACCATCGAGCAATTGGCTGGGATTCTTCTCCAGAAAGGATGGGCGCCCGCTTGGTCCTCGGTGGTTGCAATTCAAACCGGCGGATCAAAGCCGCCTTTCTTCTGCGTCCATGGAGTCGGAGGTAACGTGCTGCGTTTTTACGCACTCGCACAACATCTCGGTTCGGATCAGCCTTTTTATGCGCTTCAGGCGCAAGGGCTGAATGCGGATTATCCATGTCACACACGAGCGGAGGACATGGCCGCCCATTACGTCAAGGAAATGCGCAGCGTTCAGCCGGAAGGGCCTTATTTTCTGGGAGGCTACTCTTTTGGCGGCATGGTCGCTCTTGAGATGGCTCAGCAACTGATCGCGCAAGGTGAGGAGCCGCCCGTCGTAGTGCTGTTTGACACGTTGTGCGCCGCTGCAGGGGAGACTTCGTTTTCACAAAAGCTAACCTCATTCTCGTCCTCGCTCCTCAAGGTCTTGCGAATGTCAGGAACGGAAAGGCGGGCTTATCTTTCGCGAGTCGTCACGGCTCCACTGCGAGCGATCCAATGGGGACTGCACGTCGCGAAACTGCCACGCAAGGTCAGGAAGGTTCGAAACGCCTGCCTAGAAGCGGCAAGATATTACGCGCCCCGAGCTTACCCAGGGCGGGTCGTTCTGTTTCGGTCGAGCCGCGAGCCTCTCGGGGGACTTGGTGATCCGTATGCCGGCTGGAGCCAATACCTAGCTGATCTCCAGGTCTGCGAAGTGAAAAGCAATCACGACAACATTCTTCTCGAGCCGCAAGTTCAACTTGTAGCCGAGCAGCTAAGAACTTGTCTCAATGATGCCCAGCGAACGAGCCAATTCAAGGGGACGATCCAGTGAACGGATTAGGACTTCAGGAACCCGCACCACTCACCAAGCCTGCATTGGGAGAAGGAACTGTCGGCCGTTTTCCTCTGAGAAGGATATTGTCAATCGATCGCGCGGGCGCAGTGCGGAAAATCGTTCCATGGGTGATGAAGGGAGGGCTGGCCATCCTGGACCAGGGACTCTTCGCGGGATCTAATTTTGTGATCAGCATTCTCTTGGCCCGGTGGTTGACACCCGAGCAATATGGCAGCTACGCCGTCGCGTTCTCGGTCTTCGTGTTCATGCTGATGTTCCACCAGGCGTTGCTGCTGGAACCCATGTTGGTGTTCGGCGGTTCAGCCTATCGTAATTGTCTCCGGGGTTACCTGAAAGCCTTGCTGTCAATTCATCTGGTCATGAGCTTGGCGATTGTCCTGGTGCTGGGCATCGCCGCCGGTGTTGCGCTTAAGCTAGGGCAGATGAGCTTGCCCGGCGCGCTCGTCGGTGTCGCTTTCGCGGCGCCATCGATCTTGATGCTCTGGATAATCAGGCGAATCTTCTATGTGAAGCTTTCGCCTGCGCCCTCCGCCGCCGCGTCGCTTCTCTACTGCATTCTGACCATGGCAGGACTGGCGCTACTTTATCGGCACGATTACCTTTCACCCTTGTCCTCATTCCTGCTCATGGGAGTCGGTAGCTTACTGACCAGTGCCGTGCTGCTCACTTATCTGGGA
This sequence comes from uncultured Acidobacteriaceae bacterium, assembly GCA_963809605.1. Taxonomy (GTDB): domain Bacteria; phylum Acidobacteriota; class Terriglobia; order Terriglobales; family Acidobacteriaceae; genus Sulfotelmatobacter. The sequence continues at coordinate 145,815 of CAWEKM010000004.1, forward strand.
TTGCGGCTGCCCTCAAGCCAAGATGCGCCTAGCCTGCTGGACATTTGGCGTCGGCATTGGCGATATGGGCGGTGGGCGATAGGGGCCAATGTCATGATGTGGGTTCCGCTCAACGTCTTCTATCCCCTCCTCAGTAGCTTGTCCGGCCTCGCAGCAGCCGGTGAACTGAAGGCCTTGATGAATTTCGCTTCGCCCATGTACCAAACCAGCGCAGCACTGAGCCCGCTTATGCTTCCTCATGCGGCTCGCGTGCTGGAGAAGAAATCCCATCATGGCGTCCGCACCGTTCTGTGGCAGCAGACCTTGTTGAGCGTTTCTTATTCAGTCCCTTACTGGGTCGTGCTTCTTCTGTTTCGGATGCCCATTTTTCGAACGATTTACTCTGGACGGTACACGCAAGTCGTCTATTTGATGCCCATCATTGCGTTGGCCTGTGTGTTCGGCAGCGCGTTTTTCGGCCCCGCAAATGTGTTACGTGTCACGGAGTCTCCACGTTTAGTTTTCGCGGCCGTTTCCATTTCGAGCTGCGTCGCTGTCGCGATCGGCATTCCTATTACTTGGGCCTGGGGAGTAAAAGGGGCAGCCTGGAGCATGGCTCTGTCGGAAGTGCTGGCTTTTGTAGTGGCTGTCGTCCTGCTCCGCCGCCAGGCCCGTAAGTTATCCGAGGCGCCGCTAAGCGTGCCAGTGTAGTGTGTCCCTAGCGAAGTCGGCAACGAAACTGAATCAGACTCGGGGCCCTCTCCCATCTGCCACTAGGCACGTTTTTCAGTGATTATCACGATAAAGCATTCCATCAAAATGCCTGACATAGTGCATGACGTAGTGACCAATTCGAGTGCCAGCCTGAAATCGAACCCTCGGCCCGCGAGAATTGATCTGCGCGCGGTCGCTTGGTTCTCGCTGTTTGTAATAGTAGGCAGCTTGGCGATCCTTCATCCCCTCATTGTGCTGGGCTGTCTTGCAGTTGTGGCCACGTTGGGCCTCGGCTGGCTGGTATTCGCTTATATACGGCGCGCGAACCTGGAATTCTGGCAGGTGCTCGCCTTGGTTGCTCTGAGTGGTTACACGCTGTTGACTCGAGGATTCGAAAATCTCACGATTCATGTCGGCGGGTTCCCGCTAATCATCGGTTATGCACTAATCTACGGCTCGCTTGCTTTGGCAGTTTTTTCGCGGCGGCAATTGATTGCAAGCGCTCTGAAGGAACCTCCAGTACTGTGCATGCTGGCCTTGCTTGTCTTCGCCGTTCTCCACCTCGCCGTGGATATTCCCAGGTACGGAATTTGGGCCCTCCGCGACAGCACGATGTGTCTCGACGGTATGTTCATGCTTCTAGGGATGGCCTGGGCCATGAAGAGCAACAACATCGCTTTCCTGGCGCGATGGCTGCTCGGCCTCTACGTTTTGAACATGCTGTACGTCTACACGATGCCCTGGGGCGAGAGGCTGTGGTCCTGGTCTCCTGCAAGCGGCGTTTTTCTCAGGGTGCCGATACTGGGAGATTTCAGTGGCGCGGGCGACATATTAGTGGACGGCGCCATGTTTTGCCTCTGCGTCGGTTGCTACCTGATCAGCCGTCCGAGTTGGTTGATGCCCCTGCTGGCGATGGGGCAATTCCTGGGAGTTGCGATCACCCAGGGCAGGCGGCAGTACATAGGAACTGTGATCGTTCTTGTTATCCTTGGCCTCTTAGGCGAAGGCAAGAGATTTGCGAAACTTCTCGTTCTGATCCCCGCAGCCGTAATCGTGATCTTCCTGGCGACCAGTATCGGAGGCCTTAAGATAGCGGGCCGAATTGGCGAGGTAAACCTGAACTTTTTCGAAGCCCATCTTCGAAGCGTTGAGACCTCTGAGGGAACGCCGGGAAGCTCTGTTGAGAGTCGCTTCGACATGGCCGACCAGGCCTTCCAGCATTTCTTCGCGCACCCGGTGGTCGGTGAAGGGTTCGGTCGACCGCTGCTCACGGATATTGACGAGACCAATGGCGCGGTTACGCGAATTCCGCACAACTCAAGTTTGACCTACCTGGCCAGGCTGGGGGTGGTCGGATTCGTTCTTTGGATTGCTTTTCATTTCCTCTTGATAAAGAGATTCGTCAGCGTGCTTCGCCACAGAAGTTCCAGCGACGACAAACTGGTATCCGCCTTCGTGTTATGGCTCTTTCTGTTTTACGTGCTCTTTGTGAATGTAAGTTTGGTGGAGGGCCCTTTCGAGTTCCCCTCAGGCGCTGTCCCGTTCTATTTCTTCATGGGTCTCGCTCTTGGATTGATGCGTTGGCAGTTGTCCGACAGGAACAAACGTCAAAACCAAGCACCTGCGTTGACCAATAGCGCAAGCATTCGAGCAGGCGAGTTTGCGTGAACTAGGCTTGAGCGCACTCCTAAACATGGAAATACCAAGAATTGTTACTACGAGTTGGGACGATGGCGATCGTGCCGATCTCAGACTTGCTGAGATGCTCCGGCTTCGGGAGATCCGAGGGACGTTCTACGTTCCGAACACTCCCTATGCGGGACGCCCCGCGCTTAGTCATGGCGACTTGAGGACCTTGTCGTCCGAAGGTTTTGAAATCGGAGCTCACAGTGTTTCCCACAAACTTCTCTGGGGGCTAACGGCCGAGGAATTAGCCAAGGAAGTGAGCCCCTGTAAGCCGATGCTGGAAGACATCCTCGGAACCGAAGTCCGGATGTTCTGTTATCCCTGCGGCCGGTACGACTCGAACGTTATCCGCGCGCTGGAAGCGGCCGGTTATTGGGGAGCACGAACCGTACGAATGCTTTCCACGCGGTTGGAGTTCAAACCATTCGAGATGCCGACGACTCTGCAGATAATCCCGCAGCGGAAGTCCAGCTATATCAGGAATCTGGCAAGAGCGCGAAAAATGGAAGGCCTGCAGGTTTTTCTGGCCCACATGACCAGGCTGGACAATTGGCTCGAACTTGGTAAGAGGCTTTTCGATTCCGTATTAGAAAACGGTGGCATGTGGCACCTGTACGGCCATTCGCACGAGATCGAGAAACTGGGTCTCTGGGAAGATCTGGCGGAAATGCTGGACTATGTGGCCAAGCGGAAAGGCGTGATGTACGTTCCGAATTGCGAGTTGATCCGGCTTCAATCACCGGAAGGCAGCTACGACGGGAACGGCAAACTGTGAAGGTAATTCTCGTTCACTGTCATTACCAGCAACCGGGAGGCGAAGACGTTGTCTTCGAGCAGGAGCGCCAACTCCTGGAACGCGCTGGGCACCAGGTCGTGATCTACCGTCGAAGCAATTTTGAGGTGGACTCCTACCCCGGAATCAAGCGGCTGGTGCTGATACAGAAAGCGGTCTGGAACAATGACTCGCGAACGGAATTTGCCAAACTGCTGCGCGCCGAGAAGCCAGATGTCGTGCACGTCCATAACACCTGGATCATGATTTCGCCGTCTATTTATTCGGCGTGCCGTGAAGCAGGTGTGCCGGTGGTGCAAACGCTTCATAATTACAGGCTGCTGTGTCCCGTCGGAACCTTTTTTCGGGATGGCAAAATCTGTGAAGAATGCCTGGACCATACTTTGTGGCGAAGCGTCCGCAACAGATGTTATCGCGATTCGCGCGCCGAAACTGCGGCTGTGGGCTTGATGCTGGCAGTGCATCGCACTCGTCACACCTGGGAGCGGGAGGTGGACTCCTATGTCGTCCTCACGGAGTTTGCCAGGAAGAAGTTTCTGCAGGGCGGGCTGCCCGCGGACAAGATATTTGTCAAACCTAATTTCGTGGATCCTGACCCGGGGGCGCGGGCTGGTGATGGAAGCTACGCAATATTTGCAGGTCGGCTCTCGCCCGAGAAGCGCGTCAGCACGATGTTATCCGGGTGGATCCGCCTTCGCAGCCGCGTCCCTCTCGTAGTCGTCGGCGGAGGGCCCCAACGCGATGAGTTGGAAGCAGAGGCGGTCAGGGCGAACATCAGCTCAGTCGTTTTCAAGGGCAAGTTGCCACACGACCAAACACTGGCGGCCATCAAGGGAGCACGCTTTCTGATTTTTTCCAGCGAGTGGTATGAGACCTTTGGACTCACCATGATTGAAGCATTTGCCTGTGGTGTTCCGGTCATCTGCTCCCGGCTGGGAGCAATGCGGGAGATCGTGGACGAGGGTCGTACCGGCTTGCACTTTACGCCCGGCGATAGCGGGGATCTAGCCGAGAAAGTTGAGTGGGCCTGGAACCACCCGGAGCGTATGCGCCAAATGGGAGAGGAAGCCCGGCGCGAATACGAAAACAAATACACTGCTGAGAAAAATTACCCTCGTTTGATGCAAATCTACCACCATGCGATTGGGGGACATGACTTGGAATCGCCGGAGCTTGGTTGCAATCGTGTACCTCAATAAATGCTGAGACTAACGTCGGAACTTTGACCGAATAACACTCTTGACCTGAAACGCCACATCGGCCAGGCGTCCTGTTGCTCGCCGCGACTGGAGAATTTACCGCATGAGCGTCCCCTCACCGCCGGCATCCGCGCGAACTCGAACAAGAGCGCGAACGCGCGATTGCCCTCGAGCGGCGGGAGAGCGCCACTTCCTGTCACTGCACGAAAGACGCACCGTGCGCCATCTCTTTGTGCGAAGGCCCGGAGGGAAACTTCTACCTGGCCACGAGTGAAGGGGAGACGACGTTGATTCTCCCCTACGTCTACTTCATCCCGCGCGTGTGCGACTGGCCTGAGTGCACTGAAAAAGTTTCATCGGAAAGCCGTGTCGTCCCTTTTGACGCCAACAGGCAAAGAACTGGCTAAACGTTTTGGAGGTGAAGTATGAGCACTCAATCGTCCGCTGTTTCCTCCTCAGTGGTTCCGACGCCGAGCACTCCCACGTCGAGGCCATTGATCGAAGCGCCATGAACCAAGCCATCAAATTCGACGATCGCGGCCGTGCGCTGTTGAACCTGGCTTGTGGCACCCGCACCGACGCGAGCTGGAACAACCTCGACTTTTCCCCCTACGCCTTGTTGCGCCGGCAACCGCTGCTGGTAAAGTTCCTTCGTAAAACTGGTTTCCTTTCTGATCAACGTTACGTGCGGCTGCAGGCCGTCGATCCCGCGATCATCCGCTGGAACCTGGCGCGCGGCATTCCTTTCGAGGGTGCGAGCTTCGATGTGGTCTATCACTCCCACTTTCTTGAGCATCTGGACCGCGGCGCTGCGCTCCTGTTCTTGCGCGAGTGTCATCGCGTGCTGAAACCGGGCGGGGTTCTGCGGGTCGTCGTGCCGGACCTGGAATTGCTCCTCCGGTCATATTGCACGGCGCTCGCGGATCTCGATCTCGAAGATTCTCTTACCGCCGAGACCGCACACGAGTGTGCCATCTACCGCCTGTTTGACCAGATGGTTCGCAGCGAAGTCTCGGGAGCGGAGGAGCAAAAGCCCTGGGTCCGCCGCATCGAGCGCTTGATCCGAGGCAACGCGGCCACCACCGGAGAAAATCATCGCTGGATGTACGACCGGCACTCCCTCGCCCGGATTCTTCGTCGCATCGGCTTCCGTGACGTCCAGCAGCAGAATGCGACCACGAGCGCGATCGCCGGATGGGAGAGATGCTTTCTCGATTATGAGCAGGATGGTCAAGCCTGGAAGCCGAACTCGCTTTATCTGGAGGCGAGGAAGGCTGTTTAGCAAGGGAACGAACCATGAGCTACGCAATCGCCTGCTGTTTCGTTGTGCACGTCGACGACGACCATCTCAGGGTTCACGACGCGCTGGCTCTCTCGCCGATGTTAGAGGGCTTGCTCAAGAGCGTCTGGTTCACCAATCGCTAGCAATCTCTAACAATTCATGTAGTGCCAAACCTGAGCTGCAGAGATGTTTGAGGCATTCTGATCTATGGCGCTTGAAACAGTTCTAAGAGATCGCCGCGGCACCGCTCCGGGTCGGAGGAGTAGCGTGACCATGGCTGCCCGGGAAATCGAAGCGCCTAAAGGGGACAATATTCGTGTCGCAAAAGCACGGTGGTATCTCTCCAGGCTGGCCTCGATGCAGCCGGCCGAGGTCGTGTGGCGCGCCCGCTCGGCGGCGGCGCTGCCTGTCGACTGGGTCCGCTGGAAAAAACGGTCCAGCGTTCCGACTGCCCGCTGGACGCCGCTGCAATCCGGTTCCTATCCCGTAAAGCTGCACAGTTACGGTGCGCCGATGGAGCACATTCATGTGTTCGATCTCGAATTTCCCCTGGGATTCGAGTTCGATTGGCATCGTGACTACTGCAACGGACGGCAAGTAGAGCGCGGCTTTGCCACTACGCTGAACATCCGGGACACCGCCGTTGTGAGTGACATAAAGTACGTGTGGGAACCGAGCCGGTTCCAGCAGTTCTCCGCCTTGGCGTTTGCCGCGAACGGCGAAGAGCAAGCGGACTATATCGTGCGGTCGCTCGATTCCTGGCTCAATGCTAATCCGTATCTTTCCGGAGTGAACTGGACCAGCAGCCTCGAACTGGCCGAGCGCGTAATCTCCTGGGCTCTCCTGTACCCGCGCATCGCCGAGCATGTCGCGCGCGATCAAGGTTTCCGCCGCCGCTGGCTGGACTCGATTTACCTGCATCTCTCCCGGATTACGCGCAAGCTAAGCCTCTATTCGTCGGCCAACAATCATTTGGTTGGGGAGTTGGTCGGGCTTTTTGTGGGGTCCTCCTGCTTCAACTTCTGGCCAGAATGTGACGGCTGGCGCCATCGCGCGCAGAGATTGTTGGAGCGCGAAATCCGTCTTCAAGTTGGGGAAGACGGTGTGAACCGCGAACAGGCGATGTCGTACCACCTCTTCACCATGGAGTTGTTCCTGCTTGCCTTCGTCATCGGCCGCAACACAGGATCTTCATTCAGCGAAGGTTACGCGCAACGGTTGCGCGGGATGGCCGGGTTCCTCGATGCGGTGGCCACATCAGGCGGAGACCTGCCATGGTACGGCGATTCCGACGATGCACGAGGGTTCGTGTTATCGGAAGACGAAAGCGGCCTGGAAGTGACCATGCAATTGGCCGGCCTGCTTTTTGGTGAACCGCAGTGGCTGCGGTTCGGGAGAACGCCTACAGCAGCGGCGCGAGCGCTCGTTCCAGATCTGCTTCCGAGTGTCGACTCCGGCCTGAAGCGCGCCGAGCCAGCACACGAGCTGTTCCCCGACGCCGGCCTGGCTTGTGTCCGCAGCCACGACGACAGCGTGCGTCTTCTTATGGATTTTGGTCCGCTGGGCTTTACCAGCATCGCGGCGCACGGGCATTCCGATGCGTTGTCGCTTTGGCTGGCGATCGGCGATGAATATTTCCTGGTTGATGCCGGGACCTACGCCTACCATTCGCATCCCGAGTGGCGGGAATTCTTTCGCAGCACCGCAGCACACAATACGGCGTCCGTGGACGGTGAGAGTCAGTCACAGACTGCGGGCCGCTTTCTCTGGAACGCGAAAGCGAATGCGCGCCTGCTTCGGTTCGAAACGAAATCGCAGGACGTGACAATCGAAGCCGAACATGACGGCTACGAGCGACTGCAGGATCCTGTTACTCATCGACGCAAGGTCTGTTTCGACCGCACTACCGGGAATCTCTCTATTGCAGACAGCTTCGAGTGCTCCGGCCGGCACCAAGTCAACTTGTTCTTTCACATGCATGAAGAGGCCGTCGTTCGCGCGGTCGACAATGGCGAGGCCCAGGTTGAATGGCGCGGACGCCAGATTGTGTTCACCTTGCCCGACCGCAACGGTGACTGGGAGGTCGTTCGGGGCTCGGAAAACCCCAAGCTCGGCTGGCGTTCGCGCCAGTTCAACCAGAAGCAGCCCACCCCCAGTCTAAGGAGTCATATCCAAATCGAAGGTCCGACTACAATTCGCACACATTTGAGGATCAACTCATGAATATCAGCATCATCGGGCTCGGTTATGTAGGCGCAGTCTCGGCTGCTTGTTTGGCCGACTCGGGGCACCGAGTCTGGGGCGTCGACATCAATCCTGAAAAGGTGCGTATCATTAATGAAGGCCGTTCTCCGATTGTGGAGAACGGACTGGCCGATAAAATCGCGCGGGGGAAAAAGACCGGCCTGCTATGCGCAACCACCGAGATTGAGCAGGCCGTGGGTGAAACGGAGCTAAGCTTCATCGCCGTAGCCACTCCGAGCCGCGCGAACGGGCAGATCGATCCCTCGCATCTGTTTCGCGCCTGCAACCAGATTGCAGCGGCTCTCGCCAAACTGGACCGCAAGCAGACTGTCGTGATCCGCAGCAGCGTGTTGCCGTCCATTTTCGATGAGTGCATGGCAATCTTCGAGTCGAAAGCGCCTGGGTTGGTGGAGCTGTGCACCAATCCAGAGTTTCTGCGAGAGGGAACTGCCATCCGCGACTTCGAGGACCCACCCTTCACCATTTTGGGCACCCAGACTGCGGCCGCCGAAAAGACTTTGCGCTCGCTCTATTCCGAGCAGGCAGCGGTGATTGTTGTTCTGGAGCCGCGTGAAGCTTTAATGGTGAAGTATGCGAGTAATGCCTTCCACGCTCTGAAGGTTGCCTTCTCGAATGAAATCGCCGCCGTTTGTGAGAAAACTGGAGCTGATGCGGCGGCGGTCATGAACGTATTCTGCCAGGACACCAAGCTCAACATCTCGCGACGCTATCTGATGCCGGGCTTTGCCTTCGGAGGCTCCTGTCTTCCCAAAGACGTGCGAGCGATCCTGCATGCAGGGAAAGAGTGCGATCTGCAGCTGCCGCTCATCGCAGCAACCTTGCTGAGCAACCAATGCGTGATCGAGCGCGCATATGAAAAAGTTCGCGCCACGGGGAAGCGGCGCATTGGCCTGGTCGGCCTTAGCTTCAAGTCGAACACCGATGACCTGCGGGAAAGCCCGTTCGTCGAACTGGCGGAGCGATTGCTGGGAAAAGGGTATGAACTTCGAATTTATGATCCCAACGTGATCGCCGCCCGGCTGACCGGCGCCAATAAGGAATACATCGACGGCGTGATTCCACACCTTTCGCGTCTGCTCGTGCCGTCTCTGGACGAGTTGAGCGATCTTGAGTTGCTGATCATCGGACATCACTTTGATGGAGTCAGCGCGATGATCGAAAACACGCGGGCATTCGTTATCGATTTGGACGGATACCGGACGAACACGCGGGGCCGCGCCGTGGAAAGCGAGTTGGTGGTCTGAATGGGAACCAAGCGCAACATTCTGATTATCGTTCAAAACCTCCCGGTGCCATTCGATCGGCGCGTCTGGCAGGAAGCCACCAGCCTGCGGCGCCATGGCTTCGGAGTGGCCGTGGTTTGTCCGAAGAAGGGAAAATGTACGGCTAGTTACGAGCGATTGGAAGATGTGGATATTTATCGCTACCCGCTGATTTATGAGGCCAACAAAGGTGTCGCGGGATATTTCTTTGAGTTCGTATATTGCTGGCTGGCCAGCCTGTGGCTAGCGCTCAGAGCCTACGCTCACCGCCCATTTCAGGCTATCCACGCGTGCAATCCGCCCGATACTTTTTTCGCGCTGGCGCTGCTGTTTCGGCCACTGGGAGTGAAGTTCGTTTTTGATCATCACGATCTATGCCCGGAAATGTATATCGCCAAAGGCCGCAGCCGCACAGGGATGCTTTATCGCGGGCTGGTGGCGCTGGAACGGATGACATTGAAGTCGGCGGACGCGGTCATTGCTGTGAACGAATCTCACCGGGCAATTGCACTGCGGCGAGGCGGCATTCCCGAGGAAAGAATCACCGTCGTGCGAAGCGGCCCGCGATGTAATTGGGCCGACATTCACTCTCCAAACCCTGAACTGAAGCGTGGGCGGCAGCACATGGTTCTCTACCTGGGTGAAATGTGCGAACAAGATGGCGTCGATCACCTGCTGCGCGCCATCCAGACTTACCGCGCCATGGCTCCCGACGATACGTTGTTCGCATTTGTCGGCGGCGGCCCTGATCAACCGCGCATGAAGGCAACAGCCGAAGAGATGGGCCTGGGACCGATCGTGCACTTCACGGGGCGCATTCCGGACGAGCAGTTGTGGGCATATCTTTCCACGGCTGATCTATGCGTCGATCCCGACCCCTTCACCGAGTGGAGCAATATGTCCACGATGAATAAGATCATCGAGTACATGGCGTTCGGCCGCCCCATCGTCGCATTTGATCTGGCGGAACACCGCCGCTCGGCTGAATCGGCGGCCGTCTACGTTGAAGGTAATGACGATGCTGCCCTGGGGCACGCGATGCGTACTTTGCTGCTCGATGTCGAGCAGAGGCTGACGATGTCGCAGTTTGCTCGCACCCGTTTCCGTGAAGAACTGGCGTGGGAGAACTCCGAACAACGTTTGATAGCAACCTATCGACAGTTGCTGAATGTGGGATTGTCGAACGCGGCCGTCAGCGCCAGACCCCAAGAGTCGGTAACTAGCGACGGTCCTGGCGCCTGAATACTTGACGCAGGACCCACGGCTTTGCGCATCCGGTGGGATTAAAACCTGCGGTCGCTGTCCTGATTTCCTTTTCGACTTCTTCTTTGTACGATCATAAAGAAAAGAGAAGATTAATGAGAAACGTTGGGTTCCCGGTATTAGTTGTTCGCACCTTGGTTGTCGGGATGCTCTTGGTGGTAGCGTGCTCGACTTGGATGCAAGGCCAATCGAACGCCATCGTGGGGCAGGCCGTAAAGCATGCTGTTGCGCCTCCGCTCAGCCAGATGGAGTCGATTCCTTCGCCCTCAGGGCAGATGAGTTCGCTTGAGGACGATGACAGGTTGCTGATACATGGGCCGCGCGCCACCAAACCGGCACCAGATTCGGCGCTTCAGGGCTCGTCGGAAACGAATCTTACCTCCGCCCTCACCACTCTCTCAACAAATTCGGGACTGAATATTCGCGGCGTCGGGAACGGCTTTCCCGGTTACGCCATTCAAGCTATTGTTCCCGACTCCGACGTGGCCGTGGGACCAACGCAGGTTGTTCAGTTTGTGGACCGGTCCTTTGCGGTGTTCGACAAATCCACCGGCGCTGTGGCTCTTGGCCCGATCACCGGGGCTACCTTGTGGCAAGCATTAGGAGCACCTTGCTACATTAGCGGAACAGACTACTCTGACGAAATCGTCCAATTTGACAAGCTGGCGAATGTATGGGTGATGTTGATGCCGGTCTGGAATAGCCCCAATCAACTGTGTGTTGCGGTTTCCACCACGGCAGATGCAGCAAATACGACCTGGAACCTCTATGACTTCCCGATACCCCGAGGGATGATGGCCGACTACCCCAAGTTGGCGGTTTGGCCGGATGCTTACTATGTCAGTTACAACCAAGGCAGCAATCTTGTGTTCGTGGGCGCCGCCGCTTGTGCCTTAGACCGCAGTGCCATGCTGGCGGGTGCGGAGGCGCCCACCATGCAGTGCTTCGACCATACCCCCACCTCCTACGGCGTTCTGTTGCCTGGGGATTTGGACGGGGCCACACCGCCTCCGACGGGTTCGCCGGAGTACTTCCTCAATTTCGACGGAAACGATCAATCTCTCGATCTCTGGCAGTTTCACGTGAATTGGACGACCCCCGCCAGTTCCTGGTTCGGGACCTCATCGACGAATTCCAGCCCTACGAACATTCCGGTGGCAGCGTTCACTGAGGCCTGCGGCGAGACCGCTGCGGAACTCAACTATACGACCGGCGCCTGCATTCCTCAGACCGGAACCGGGCAAATGCTCGACTCCTACGGCGACCGACTGATGTACAGGCTCGCATATCGAAATTTTGGAACTTACCAGGCTCTTGCGGCGAACCACACGGTCACCGTCGGGACCAGCGGCAGCCAGACCGGTATCCGCTGGTACCAACTGGAAAACACCGGGACAGGTTTCGGACTCTACCAGCAAGGGACCTATGCCCCGGATTCCAGCTATCGCTGGATGGGCAGCATCGCGATGGACCAAGCCGGTGACATCGCTTTGGGCTACAGCGTTTCCAGCGCAACCATGAGCCCTTCGATCCGCTACACCGGCCGCGTAGCTACTGACCCATTGGGTACGATGGAGAGCGAGATTGATGTTTTGTCCGCGGCTGGCGTTACGACTAGTTCGCGAACTAATACCTACCGCTGGGGCGACTACAGTGCCATGGCGATCGATCCGACGGACGACTGCACGTTCTGGTACACCAGCCAATATGAGACGGGCGGTACTTCCAACTGGAGCACTCGGATCGCTTCATTCAACTTCCCGTCCTGCACGCAGAGCACCACGCCTACGCTTACGGTGAGCGACGCGGGCCAAGGAACCGTGACCAGCACCGACGGTGTGATCGACTGCACCAACGGCAGTGGTTCCTGTAGTGCCCCTTACACATCCGGCAGTTCAGTTACGCTGAACGCCACTGCGGCGAGCGGGTGGACATTTTCGGGATGGAGCGGATCTTGCAGCGGGGCCAATCCGTGCCAGGTGGTCATGAACAGTAATGTGAGCGTGACTGCTAACTTCAAGGCCAACGCGTCTTGGGCTATTGCAAATAAGGCATCGAAAGGTGCGGTTACGAGCCTTACGATTCCGGCAACCGGGTCTGGGCACTTGATTGCCGTGGCCCTGATATTCAATGGAAGTACCTCGGCCGCATCCCTTTCTGATAATGCGACTGGCGGGAGCAACACTTATGTCTCAGCCGGGGCTCGATCTACTTCAGGGATATGGTCGACGGAGATCTGGTACGCCGTGAATTCGAAACCAGGCGCTACCGTTGTGACTCCTACGCTTGCCGGTTCGGCCGCCCAGCTGCAGATTGCTGTTTGGGAGATCTCAGGGCTCTCAGCCTCGACGCCAGACGCAACCAATACTTCCAGTGGCAGCCTGACTCTCAATAACACTCCTGGAGCGGCGGTAACAACCAAACAGGCTGGCGACTTTATTGTGTCCATCATGTTGGCCAACAGTTCTGACCTTAGTGCCATTACTAGTGGGAATGCGTTTATTGATGATTTTGGAACAGATGGAAACGGGTGGGCACATCTCGCTAGCACTTCCGCCGGCGCAGGTTCTTATCAGGCTAGTTGGTACACAGCTTCTCCTTCGGGTAAATACTGCTCCAGCACGGTCGCATTCCATCAGTGACTTTCTGGGCGAGGTGTTAAGCTGATTTTTTGTGGAGGGTGGGGGCCTTGAGTTTTCTCGCGCTGCCTCCCAGGGGCGGGAAGTGTCGATGCCCCCTCCCTCAATGACAGCTACTTTTTCCTTATGTGCGGAATATCAGGAATCATCAACGGCGGAAACGCTCAACTGCTCGGGCGCATGAGCGATATCATCGCGCATCGCGGACCTGACGACGCCGGTCTGAAGTGGTTTGCCGAATCGTCGTCCGGTTTGGCGCACCGGCGCTTGTCTATCATCGATCTTTCTCCAACGGGCCACCAGCCAATGTGCAACGAAGCCGGCGACCTTTGGATCGTTTTCAACGGGGAAATCTATAACTACAAGGAATTGGGCGAAGAATTACTGGCCAAGGGCGTGCGTCTGCGCTCGACGAGCGACACAGAAATTCTGCTCTACGCCTATCAGATCTGGGGCGAGGCGTGCCTCGAGAAGTTGAACGGTATGTTCGCCTTCGCGATTTACGATTCGCGCAAGCGCAAGCTGTTTGCGGCGCGTGATCGCCTCGGCGTCAAGCCGTTGTACTATTACTTCCATAATGGCTGCCTTGTGTTCGCGTCTGAAATCAAAGCCATTCTTGCTTCCACGCTGGCTCCGAAGCGGCCGGACCTGAATGCCCTGCACACGCCGGCACGGTTCCAGGTCTCTCCCTGGACCGGATTTCAGGACATCCTCAAGCTTCCTCCGGCGCATTGCATGACCCTGGAAAACGGCAAGCTTTCGGTGCGCGAATACTGGACCCTGCATCCTTCTGAGCAGTCTGCCAGCGAAGCTTCACTCATCGAACAACTTGACGCGCTCCTGAGCGACTCGGTGCGCTTGCAGATGAGGGCAGATGTTCCGGTCGGTGTCTTCCTGAGCGGCGGACTGGATTCGTCGATCGTCAGCGCGCTGATGCGCGTCAACACGCAGCAGACGGTGCATTCCTTCACCATCAAGTTCTCCAGCGAAGACCAGAAGTTCGAACAGATGGCGCCGGACTGGGACTACGCTCGGCAAGTTGCGAAACAGTTTGGTTTCACCTATCACGAAATAGAAATTCAGCCACAAGTGGAAGAGTTGCTGCCTAAGATGGTGTGGCATCTGGATGAGCCCCTGTCGGATCCAGCAGCCATCAATACTTACCTGATCTCGAAAGCGGCACGAGACTTGAATATCGTAGTGCTGCTGAATGGCATGGGCGGCGATGAGATTTTCGGCGGCTATCGCAAGCATCTGGCCTGCTTGACCGCGGAGAGCTATCAGGCCATCGTGCCCGGTGCAGTCAGGCGCATGGTACAGCAGGCTGCAGACTGGATCCCTGTGGCCACAACCAAGCGTGGCTTGAAGCAGATTCGCTGGGGAAAACGGTTTCTGTCGTTTGCTTCGGCTCCACGCAGCGACCGCTATCTGATGTCGGACCTTTCTTTGGCTCCCAAGCAGTTTTCAGAGATTTTCGCGAGTCAGATGTCGTATTACGACTCGCACTTCTTCAAATCGCAAGCCCCGCGCTTCAATGGCAATGGACTGTCGTACCTCACGCAGATGTGTCTGAACGACACGCTCGTTTTTCTCCCGGAGCACAATCTGACTTACTCCGATAAGGCTATGATGGCGGCGAGTATCGAAGGCCGTCCCCCTCTGACCGATCACCGCATTGTCGAGTTCATGTTCTCGTTACCTCCACGGGAGCGCATCCACCGCCTAACCCAGAAGTATCTGCTGAAGAAGGTCTCGGAGAAATACTTGCCGGACAATATCATTTACAGACCTAAGGCACCCTTTGCCTCGCCTTTGCGCTCCTGGGTCCGCGGGCCGCTGGCGCCGATGATTGGCGATATGCTTTCCGAGCAGTCTCTGCGCGCCCGCGGGCTGTATGATCCGTCGTACGTCGCCGGTCTGATCGCGCGCGACAAGGAGGGGCTTGAGGACAACGCCTACCAGATCTGGACTTTGCTGACGACCGAGATCTGGTTCCGAACGTTTTTCCAGAACTGAGCTGCTTCATCAACAGATTTGAAAGGACCGAGCGATTGCTTCAGATCATCCAGTATCAGAAGACAGGTGAAATCAGCGTCGATGACTTGCCCGCGCCGAAACTACGGCCGGGGCATGTGCTGGTGCGCAACGCATTCTCATTGATCAGTGCCGGCACGGAACGGACGTCGGTGGAAACAGCCCAGGCCTCGATGGTGCAGAAGGCCCGCATGCGGCCGGATCTGGTTCGCCAGGTCATGGACAACTTCCGTCGCGAAGGCCTGGTGGCCACCTACAACAAGGTTCGGGACAGGCTGGATAACTACAAGGACCTCGGGTATAGCTCGGCGGGAGTCGTCGTCGAATCGGGCGTGGACGACATCAAAATTGGAGACCGAGTCGCTTGCGCCGGTGTCGGCTATGCTGCGCATGCAGAGATCGTTTCGATTCCCCGCAATCTGGCCGTCAAGGTGCCCGACGAAGTTGGCCTGGATGAGGCTGCGTTTACCACAGTCGCCTCCATCGCGATGCAGGGCGTGCGCCAGGCGGATGTGCGTGTGGGTGAGCAGGTAGTTGTCATCGGGTTGGGACTGGTGGGGCTCTTAACCGCTCAATTGCTGAAGGCGAGCGGCTGCCGCGTTCTTGGGATGGATGTTGCTCCACGGAACTTTGACTTGGCGTTGTCGCTCGGATGCGATCAATGCGCCATCAGCGGGGATGACGCCGTTCTCGAAGTGCAGAGTTTCACGCGCGGATATGGCGCCGATGCCGTGGTGATTACGGCGGGTACCAAATCGAATCAACCAGTGGAATTGGCGATTCAATGTGCACGCAAGCGTGGCACGGTAGTCGCTGTCGGTTCGGTTGGGATGAACATCCCCCGTTCGCCGTTTTACGAAAAAGAAATCAACTTCCGCATGTCCTGCTCCTATGGCCCCGGCCGTTACGATTCCAACTACGAAGAGCGCGGGCAGGATTACCCCCTGGGATACGTCCGCTGGACGGAAAACCGCAACATGGAAGCGGTGCTCGACATGATGGCGCAGCGGAAGCTGAAGGTCGCGCCTCTGATCACTCACCGCATCCCAGTGGACGAAGGACTCCGCGCTTACGACATTATCACCGGCAAGACAGAGGAGCCATATCTGGGCATTCTCATCCAGTATTCCGAACCAAGTGCCCCGGTCACGCTCTCGCGGCGAATGGAATTGCGTCCCGCGGCGGGAACGACCCCAGCGCGCTCGCCGGTCCTCGGATTTATCGGAGCTGGAAACTTCACGCAATCCACGCTACTGCCGCCGATCATGAAGCTTGCTCCGCGAATGAGGGGTCTGGCCACCGGCAAGCCTGTAAATGCGAAAAATATCGCGAAGAAGTATCAGTTCGAGTTCTGCGCAACCGATGCCAGCGAGATCATCCATGACCAGCAGGTGAATTTGGTATTCGTCACTTCCCGTCACGACTCGCACGCGCGCTATGTTTCGGAAGCTCTTAGAGCAGGCAAGAGCGTTTTCGTCGAAAAGCCGCCGGCGCTCAATCACGAGGAACTTGAGAACATTCTGGGCGCTTACGACGAAGCCCAGCAGACGGGAGCCGCGCCACTACTCATGGTGGGTTACAACCGTCGCTTTTCCGAGCCGATTCGCGCCATCCAGAAGTTGTTTTCCGGGCGCACCGAACCACTGGCCATGCACTATCGCGTCAATGCCGGGTTCCTGCCGCCCACGCACTGGATGCAGTATCCCGAGCAGGGGGGACGCTTTATAGGCGAAGGCGGCCACTTCGTCGACGTGATGCAGTTCCTTTGCGGCGCAATCCCGGCCAGCGTGTATGCGGTAGCTCCCACCGACACCGCCCGCCGCTATAACAATGACAACGTCCTGCTCACGATCGCCTTTGCCGACGGTTCCGTCGGGACCATCCATTACCTGGCGAACGGCGCCAATGCAGTAGAGAAGGAATATCTGGAAGTGTCCGGTGAGTCGAAAACGGCACGGATGTGGAACTTCAAGAAACTGGAATGCTCCATCGGACAGAAGAAATCGACCACGTCGTTCTCTGGGGATAAAGGACACGCGGAAGAGATGAAAGCCTTGCTTGGCAGCTTTGAATCCGGCACCGGTTCTCCCATCAGCATAGAGTCGCTGGCAGCAACTTCGCGGGTCACATTCGGCGTAATGGAGTCAGTGAGCACGGGCCGCGTGGTACCGATTTTGCCATTCCCTTAGAACGCTGACGCAACCAACTGGATCGCGGCGGGAACTGGCGTAAGCTTCGCAATGCCGGATCTTTCAACCTGAACGCCGCCCAAATGAAGAACCGCGCCGGTCCTAATGGCAGAGGACCGGCGCGGCTATTTTCGGGGTAGCAATGGACAACCGCTTATGCGTCCGCACCCCTTAATTGTTATGTAGCGTGACCGCATAGCAACTGCGGATACCCTCGTTGCTATAGGCCATCGCCGCTACCGTGTGCGACCCGCTAGTTCCGTTGCTCCAGTGGAAACTAAATGGCGATTCTGTAACTGTGTCCTCCAAGTTCCAGTCGACATAGAATTCCACCTTACTGATTCCGCTCGTGTCCGACGCGGTAGCCGTTATTATGGGATTGGTTACAGTCGCTCCGTCTGCGGGCGATGTGATCTTCACGGTCGGGTAACCCGCATCGTACTTCGTGTCTACGGTGCCATGCAGATCCGCTCCGTTCGCTTGATACTGGCTGAAGGTGAGGTGCGTGTTCTTTCCAGAGTTGTTGTTATCGTAGATGAAGTTCTTCAGGGAGGTGCTCGGGAGGTGGTAGGTGTTGAAATCCGGGGCTTTGTTGTCGACGAAGAAATCCGGTTCGTTCACGGTGTCATCCTGGTAGAAACCGACCCAGCCAGCGGATCCCGAGTCCCAGATCACGGTGTTGTGATGGAAGTCATTTCCTGTAGAGACCAATCGCTCGTACGGCGGATAGGTGTTAAACCCGCGGGGGCCCGCTTCTACGGCAAAACCGTATGCGTGCGGGATATTGGGAATTTCTATTACGTTGCAGTAAGCGTTCACACCCACTGAATTGAAAGTACCTACGTTTGGGTTCGAGGTAGCTGGTTCGGTTGGCAGGTTCGCACCGTTCTTCGACACGATGTTGTTCCGAATCGTGGCTGAGGTCATGCTGATCTCGTATTGAATGCCACCTCCACTGGCGTTGCCGCTGACCGTGTTCCCATCAACCAGCGGTGAATGGGCAGCCATGTCAAAATGGATACCTGCTCCATCATTGTCCGCGACCGTGTTACCACGAATCACCGTGCCCGTGCTGTTACCAATCTTAATTCCTCCAGAGGCGTACCCCGCAAGGAAATGTGCGTAATTGTTGTGGGTGATCGTGTTCTGGGCAATCACAATACCGTCGGTTGTGGTGGAGTAGCTTCCCATACCACCATAAATCCCAATCTCGCCGTTGTTGTGAATATAGTTGTTGAGAATCTGCATTCCGAAGCCGGCCGTTCGCAAGGCTGCGGCGTGGTTCAGCAAGAGTTCGCAGTCCTTGATCGTCCAGTTTAGTCCCTGTGTCAGAGATGTATTTCCCGGCACTCCAATGGCCGCAAACATACTTGGCGCAGCAAACTCCTTAATCGTGAGGCCGCTGATCGTGACGTTATTGGCCCAACTACTGAACGCACTGGGAACTACGCTCGTCTCAACCACATGCCCTGCTGGGTTGTCGTGGAAGTAGATGGTGTTGCTCGCATAGTCGAACCACCACTGGCCGCTCGCGAGGGTCGGCAGTGAAGCCGAGTATAAATGCGTGTAGGGCACGCCATCAAAGAACAAGTCTTCAGGATAGATGCAGCCTGCATAGCCAGGCTGGCACCGAGTGGTGGTAATTTCTATCGCACCCTGTTGCGTCTGGCCCGTCACCTTGTAGTTCGTTCCGTCCAGTACGGCCAAAGAGCCAATGAGCCTCGACCCACTGATGATGGCGGGGCATGAAGTCGTCGGTGGCGCACAGGCTGTTTGTCCGACGAAGCTGTCACCATTTTTCGGAACGATGGGCTCCGTCAGCCGGTACGTACCCGGATAGATAATGAAAGTTGTACCTGCGGGGGAGTCGCTGACGACGCTTGGAATATCGGCGCCGGGTTTAATGTCCACGGTGCCGGCGTGAGCCACTGATAAACCACAAAAAGCGATAACAACTAGCGCGGCTGCGGTTTTGATTGATCGGTTGTACCAGGCTGTTTGGGGGAACAAGGCTACGCCTCCTGTAAAGACCTCAAAAATTGATTTGATCTACTTTTTTGGCGACAACTCTAAGGGGCAGTTACGGCATCCCGGATTAGAGAATGCTATGTACGGCCTGGTTTGGGAAGGTTCCAGTAGTGCATGGTCTTGTATCGGCCAAGTAGACGGTGCCCGGATTCCGGGCTGATCGTTTGCCTTCACCGCTGGATGGGCTTGCAGAGCTTTGCGGGGCGTGGGCCCCTCATTTCGGGACACCTCGATGGGGGTCATGCGCCGGAGGCCGAACAAGCCCTTCGGCAAGCAGCATTCGCTCAGACGCCAAGCGGCTGCTGTTTCCTTGCGGACCATCGGCATATGTGATAATGGCACACCGACCTCGCACAAATGGCCCAAAACCCCATAAATGCAGGGAATCCGATGATCCGCCGTGCAGTGACCGCAGCTCTTCCCCTCGGCGTTCTTATATTTGGTTCTGCGAGTTGGGCGCAGGTGATACTGCACCACACTGACAATGTGCCCGCGATCGTCAGTTCCAAGCCGGCCGGCACGACTTTCTTCTTTACTCCAGGCATTTATCGTTTGTCTCAGCCCATCCTGCCCAGGGACAATGACCGGTTCATCGGCCAGACCTCGTGCGCACCGCCCGCGACCCTCTGTCCGGCCATTGTTAGCGGAGGAATCGTGATCGGCCCCTTGGCAAAGTTCGATGGCACCAACTATGCGGTAGCCAAGCAAATGCAGCACGCCCCACGCGCCGTCAGTACGAGGAACTGTGATCGGGGCTGGTCGGGCTGCATCTACCCCGAGGACTTATTTTTCGACGGTAAGCCTTATCGGCACTTGGACTCACCCGCGCTGCCAAACATCGGCCCCGGCGAGTGGTGGTTCGATTACACGAATCACGTGATTTATTTCCACGACGACCCATCCGGGCACACGGTCGAGACCAGCGTGACCACCAACGCTTTTGGCGGGCCCGCCAACAACGTCACCATTCAGTACCTCACGGTTGAAGAATTTGCCGACATGTATCCGCATGGAACCATCGGCACCCTCCAAGGGGTGAATTCGATGACGGCCGGGGCAAATTGGATAGTCGAAAACAATGAGGTCAGGCTTAACCATGGGTTTGGCGTACGCATCGAGTTCGGGATGCAGATCTTGAACAACTACATTCACCTGAACGGCCAGCTTGGAATTGGCGGCGGAATAGGATTTGCCGCCGCGCCGGCCACGGCGTCGACGCCCTGTAGATGTACGATCCAGGGCAATACAATCAGGGACAATGATTACGCTCACTTTGACCCTGGTTTCGGTTCGGGCGGGATCAAGTTCGGAACGATAACGGGAGGCACGATTCGCGGGAATACGATAAGCCACAATGAAGGTGCGGGCATCCATTTCGACATGTGGGGCCGGAGTTGGCTAGTGGATGGCAACACGATCACGGACAACTCAGATGCGGACGGGTTGGAGCAGGAGATCGGCTTCGGAACTTCGACGTATCGCAACAACTTTGTGCTGCGGAACGGCGCCCAAGTGAATGACTCCAATTGGACCTTCCAGATTGCCGTGCGTGCCAGTTCGGGGGTGGACGCCTACTGCAACGTAATCGAAATATCCCCTGGGATAGGCATCGGCGGGTGGTCGATCGGCGCGTCGAAACGAGAGCCCAACGCTTTTCCGCCCTTCCAATCCATCGCAACTACTGGTAACTCCTTCCATCACAATACGGTGATCTGGGACCCTGGTGCGAAAGGGCCGGTCGGGTTCTGGCAGAACGACTCGACGAACCAGCCTGACTTCTTCGGCAGCAATACGCCACCCGACTACAACACGTACCACCTGTCCGAGGCCTCTGCTGATAACTTTATCTACGATAATGACAACTCTCGTAGCAACAAGCGTAAGACCTTCGCCAGCCATAAAGGGTCGGGAGCGGATGTTCACAGTACAGTGGACAGGAACAACAGGAGCGGGTTCCCGATGGTGTCGATTACATCTCCCAGTGACCGATCATCGGTGAGCAATCCGACAACGGTTACGGCTACGGCATCGGACAACAGCGGAATAAGCAAAGTGGAGTTTTACGTCGACTGGAATTTGCAGGCGACCGTTAAAGAATCGCCATACAGTTTCGACTGGACCAATGGCACCAGCGGACCGCATACTGTGGCAGCTATGGCTTACAGCAAGGCGGGAATCCGCGCTTGTTACGCGGTTACGCTAAATGAACAGTAACCACCCCTATGCTGGTTGGGGTATCGTACGGTTTGTGTTTGTGATTCACACCGTAAGACTGTCGAGTCTCAGTTCCCATGTCCCATTGCCTGTCATCCTCCCGTAAGCACCTCACTGCGACTGCATTCAGTAGAAATGCAAAGTCCGGGCTGTGCCTTGGAAAAGCCGCGCCGCCCATCGGGCGAGGGGTTCTTTATTCCGCCCTGATGGCGGTGTTGCTCGCAGCTGCGTGCCCCTGGGTGAACGCTCAGGATCCGAGCGTAGTAGGGCAATTCTCTTCCGTGATGAGCTGGCCTTTTAATCCCACGCATGCCGTTCTGCTACCAAGCGGGGAGGTATTTTGGTGGGGTTCGTTCGCTTACGGCGGCAGGCCGGAGATTTGGAACCCAATAACCAACACCAACACAGCGGCAACGCAGCCGGGTTACAACATTTTCTGCGGGGGCCATTCCTTGTTGGAGAGCGGTCAGGTTTTGGTTATAGGGGGGGACGCCGCGGATAGTACAGGGGTCGCGAACGCCTCCACATATGACCCTGTGAGCGGAGATTGGACGTTTCTGCCGAACATGAACGGGGGTCGATGGTACCCCACCGCCACCGTGCTGCCCAACGGAGATGTCGTGGTAACTTCCGGGGAGATCAGCCCTCTGTTGGGAACCAACCCACTGCCGCAAGTCTGGCAGGTTTCTAGTGGCACATGGCGAAATCTGACCACGGCGCAGTTGCTTCTGCCCCTCTACCCGCCGATGTATCTGGCGCCGAATGGCACCCTCTTCAATGCGAGCCCCGTCTCCCGATACCTCAATACCGATGGCACAGGCAGTTGGACGATCGGTCCAAGCATGGAGTACCAATTTCGCGGCTACGGACCTTCCGTCATGTACAACAACGGCCAGATCATGATAACTGGCGGGGGCGTCGGGCCAACGGCGACCGCGGAAATCATTAACCTGAACGACCCCGCTCCGACTTGGAGCTACACCGGCACGATGGCGTATCCACGGCGTCACGCCAACGCGACATTGCTTCCAGACGGAACGGTCCTGGTGACAGGCGGCACGAGCGGCGTCCCGTTCGACGATTATACAAATCCCGTGTATCCCACCGAATTGTGGAATCCAGCCACCGGGACCTGGTCGACGTTGGCCAGTCTGAGCGTCTATCGCGGCTACCACTCGGTGGCTCTGCTTCTGCCCGATGGCCGTGTGCTCTCGGGGGGCGGGCAGTGCTACGGGGATCCGAACTGCAACCCGAACAGCGTAGAAATCTTCTCGCCGCCCTACCTGTTTGCAGGAGCTCGACCGACCATTACCTCGGCTCCTTCCAGCATCGGAGGGGGGCAGACTTTCTTTGTCGGGACACCCGATGCTGCCAATATCACTCAGGTTACCTGGATCCGGCTGGGCGCCGTCACTCATACTTTCAATCAGGAGCAGCGCATCAATTTTCTTAGTTTTAGCCAGGCGGCAGGCGGTCTTAATGTTACCGCGCCACCGAGCGCGAATCTGGCGCCTCCAGGCTTCTATATGCTTTTCCTGCTGAGCGGCGGGGTCCCGTCCGTGGCCTCGATCATCCAGGTGGATAACTCTTCGTTTGCGCAGAATGGACCATCCGTAAGCTTGTCGCTGACTTCGCTGGCCTTCCCGGCGACGTTGGTGGGAAGCACTACTGCCGCGAAGGCGGTGCAGCTGACAAATCTGGGGACTACGCCAGTCACCATCAACTCCATCACGGCCGGCACCGACTATACCGTTACCAGCAATACCTGCGGCAATCAGCTCGCGCCCGGTAGCTGCAGCATCAATGTTGCCTTCAAACCCACAACCGGAGGACAGCTCAAGGAATTCCTCACGATCAATGATTCGGACTCGAGCAGTCCTCAAACGGTTGCCTTGAGTGCCCTTGGCAAGGCGTTGAAAGCGTCGGTCGGCACCT
This sequence comes from uncultured Acidobacteriaceae bacterium, assembly GCA_963809605.1. Lineage (GTDB taxonomy): Bacteria > Acidobacteriota > Terriglobia > Terriglobales > Acidobacteriaceae > Sulfotelmatobacter. Next base: position 169,297 of record CAWEKM010000004.1, read on the forward strand.
TGAGTATGGGGACCCGCCCGATTGGGGTGAGCAGCACACCTCTTCCTGTGACACTGACCAACCTGGGCACTGCACCGATCAACATCAGCAGTATCACCTACCCGAATCCCGAGTTCAGCCAGTACCTGCCGAGTTCCACCTGCGGTGCGTCGCTTCCCGGAGTGAGCGCTTGCCAGGTGTTCTCAGTTTTCACTCCGAATGCCGCAGGATCTCAGACTGGCAGTTTTACTGTTGTCGATTCCGATCCCAGCAGTCCGACCACGATCAACTTGACCGGAGCTGGCCTCGCCCTCGAGTTCTCCTCATTCAACTTGATCTTCGGAGGTTTAAACCTTGGCTTGACTCATAAGCCAATTTCGCTCACAGTGACGAATCTTGGCGCGGTCGCTGTAAATTTCTCCAGTATCGCGATTGGTGGCACTAACCCGGGCGATTTCGCGATTCAGAGTAACACCTGCGGAACGGCGCTCGGAGCGAACGCAAACTGTTCCTTGGGGGTGACATTTACTCCGCAAGCAGCTGGCACCCGGGCGGCCACCCTTAGCTTTTCGGATGACGCGTTCGAAAGCCCACAGAGTGTGGCGCTTGGAGGAACTGGTATAGCCGTGCTGACCAGCATTGTTGTCACTCCGGCTCAGTCTTCGGTGGCCATTGGAGGCACACAACAATTCACGGCTACAGGCACGTATAACAATGGCACCACCAACAATGTCACCGCCTCTGCGACGTGGAGTTCCGGCAATGCCAGCGCGGCTACCATTAGCAATGCCAGCGGCTCTCAGGGGCTCGCGACCGGGGTCGCGGTGGGTGCTACCACAATCACGGCAAGTGTGAATGCCGTTAAGGGATCAACCTCCCTGGCGGTGCAAAACGCCACGACAGCGGCGGTTGGCTCTGGTAGGGCTACAGGTCACACTGACTAATGTCGAACTAATGTCGAAGCCGTTTCGACGCTGAGACGCGGCTGACGGGATTGCAGTTCGGGAAATGAAATGAGAACGGAATCTTCAATCGGTAGGCTCGTTGCGCTCCTCGCCGCATCCGTTATATCTGTGCTCGGCGGCGTGGCACTCGCCGGCGATAGTTACACCGTGGTCGAGCTCGGGCCCCTAAAGCCAGGTGGGAGCAGTGTGGGACGGCAGATGGACAACGCCGGAGTCCATGCCGTCGGTAGCTCGGGCTGGACTCACGGACCCGACACTCGCGCCTTCCTTTGGACCGCACCGACCGGTATGCGCGACCTCGGCACTTTCCCGGGAGGAGATTACAGCGAAGCTTTCGGGGTCAATGATTCCGGTACCGTCGTCGGCGATTCCAACACACGAGAGACTGTGCTGGCATTTGTCTGGAACGCTCTGGACGGAATGCGGGAGTTGAGTCCGCTGCCGGGGGATTCCGCCAGCCGCGCGTTTGCGATCAACAACTCCGGACAGATCGTGGGATATTCGAGCGGGAAGCGTGGGATTCGTGCCGTAGTGTGGTCTGCCAAACTCGAAGTACGAAGTCTGGGAACCCTTCCCGGTGGGACCTCCAGCGAGGCCTATGCCATCAACAATGCTGGACAAGTAGTCGGGATGTCGACGAGCTCGTCGGGCACACGCCCGTTTCTGTGGACCAGCCGGGATGGAATGGTCGATCTTGGCATACTGCAAGGCAGCGAATCGTGTAAAGCAATGCGCATCAACAATGCCGCTCAAGTCGTGGGATCTTGTACCCTCGGGTCCGGGAGTCGCGCTTTTCTTTGGACAAAGGAGGGCGGCATGCAGAGTTTGGGTTCGCTGGATGGCACTGCATACGCGGCGGCACTCGGGATCAACGATTCCGGCCAGGTGGTCGGCGCTTCGCAGACCGCACTGGGCGCCCGTGCTTTCCTGTGGACCAAGGCCGGCGGATTGCAGGATCTGAATTCAATGATTCCTCCCACGCAGGATGTGCTGTTAGTGCAGGGTCTTCATATCAACAACCGCGGCCAAATCCTGGCGGTGGGAGGCATCCATCATGATCTTACTCATGATCGGGAGGCACATATCGATGAGGGACACGCCGGACCCATGCATGTGTTTCTCCTGACACCGGTCAACTCTCCTCATTAATCGGTTTAAAACATTTTAAAGTTGGCGGTCGCGGCGGGGCAGGCCGTTGTGCCGCTTCGCGGCTGAGTGAGTCACGCGATTTTTAGAACTCTTCACTGTTCCGTCAATGTAACCGCATAGCAAGCCTGGACGCCGGCGTTGCTATAGGCCATGGCGGCAACGGTATGCGGTCCAGCCACACTGCTGGTCAGGGTGAAGTCGTAGGGCGCGCTGATGACGGTCGACTGCAAGGCCCAGTCCAGATAGAACTCAACCTTGCTGATCGCGTCCGACATGGAAGGTGACGCCGTAGCCGTGACTGCCACCGAATTGCGGAAAGTGGATTGATCGGCGGGAGATGTAATCGCCACGACCGGGTAGCCGACGTCGTAGTTCGTGTCTACCGTGCCATGAACATCAGCTCCGGTCGCCTGGTAGCTGGCAAACGTCTGGTGGCTGTTGTTCTGTGAATCGTTGTTGTCGTAGATAAAATCGGTTGAAGATAGATCTGCGAGATGGTACATGTTGAAATCAGGCGGCGTGTTATTCGCGAAGAAGTTAGGCTGATTCGCGACATCGGAGAAAGTAAAGCCGACATGAGACGTCGACGTGGCGTCCCAGATCACCGTGTTGTGGTGAATGTAATTGCCTGCAGAAGTGTAGTACGCCCCCGGAGGAAAGGGATCGTAGCCTCGGTCTGCTGCAGCCACATCCCACCCGTGCTCGCCCGTAACCGCGCTCATCTCCATCACGTTGCAGTAAGCATTCATTCCCCTGCTGGTCGAGCTGTATATCTGGTAACCGGGATAGATACCGGCAACGGCCGGGACGCCGTTGTATTGAACCACATTGTCATAAACCAGGGCCGAGTCCCAGGACACCTCATAAATAATCCCGGTTGCGTCGGTATTGCCGGTAATGGTGTTACCCACGATCACAGGTGAGCTGCTGCTCGTGTCGAAGTGAATGCCGGCGCCTTCGTTGTTCGTGATGGTATTGTTTTTGATCACTGCTCCGCGTGTCCGGCCAAACTTGATGCCGCCGGACCCGAAATTGGGAAGGACATTTGCGTAATTGTTGTGGGTGACCACATTTCCCTGAATCAGCACGCCCGAGCTAACCAGATTATTGTCCGGCGCAAACCCTCCCCCGATTCCCAACTGGCCGTTGTCGTGAATGTAGTTGTTGAGAATTTGCATTCCGTAGTTCGGATCTATCGCCGCGCTATGATGGCCCCACATCTCGCAGTTCTCAACAATCCAATTCAATGCGTTGGCCTGCCGTTGTGCATCCCTCTCTTGACCGTTTGAGGGCCAAAAACCTCCCTGTCCTATGGGCGCCGCAAACTCCTCGATGGTCAAATATTGAAACGTCACGTCGTTGGCGGGTCCTACGGCAAACGCCGGCGCCACGCTCGTCTCAACCAGGTGCCCTGAAGGGTTGTCGTGGAAGTAGATGACGTGGGTCGCGTAGTCAAACCACCACTGGCCGCTCGCGATTGTCGGCAGTGAACTTGCGTAGAGATGCTGCAATGGCACGCCGTCGAACCACAGGTCTTCTGGAATATTGCAAGCAAGCCATCCTGCGATGCATTGGGCAGTGGTCTCGTTGACCGTTCCACGTTGCGTTTGGCCAGTCACCACATAGTCCGTACCGTTGAATGTGGCCAAAGGGCCAATGATCCTCGACCCACTTATGATGGCGGGGCATGAAGTCGTCGGTGGTGCACACACGGTCTGGCCGACGAAACTGTCACCATCCTTAGGGATGATTGGAGTTTGCAGGCGATATACACCTGGCTCCAGCACAAATGTTGTGCCAGCGGGATTTGCATCGACCAGGCTCTGGATCGCAGTTCCGGGACTGATGAGTACGACGCTCCCCGAATAAGCCGTGAAGTTCACTCCCGTGACGTTGGCTCCGCTCACCGTCGGCCGAAGGGTGGATGGACTGAAACTAAAGCCGCTTTTGCGCGCTGAAACGACGTACGAACCATTGGCGAGGCCGGTGAAACTGTAGGCCCCGGAACTGTTCGCGGTGGCGGTGGCACTGGCTGGACCGCTGAGGGTCACCGTTGCCCCAGATCCACTCGCCGCCGGGCTGATGGTGCCCGAGATGCCATGCATGATTGCCGACGCGGTGAAGTTTTCGCCGGTGACGTTAGCTCCGCTCACCGTCACTGGCAGGCTGGATGGAGTGAAAGTGAACCCGCTCTTGCTGGCCGTGACTGTGTAGGAACCATTGGCGAGGCCGGTGAAACTGTAGGCTCCGGAACTGTTCGCGGTGGTGGTGGCACTGGCTGCGCCGGTGAGTTTCACGGTAGCTCCAGATCCACTGGCCGCGGTGGTGATGGTTCCGGAGATGCTATAGGTAGTCGGTGGCACTGCCGAGGCGGTGAAGTTCTCGCCTGTGACATTCGCTCCGTTCACCGTGACCTGCAGGCTGGATGGACTGAACGTGAACCCGCTCTTGCTGGCCGTGACTGTGTAGGAACCATTGGCGAGGCCGTTGAAACTGTAGGCTCCGGAACTGTTTGCGGTGGTGGTGGCGCTGGCTGCACCAGCGAGCGTCACCGTGGCTCCGGATCCATTGGCCGCGGTGGTGATGGTGCCGGAGATGCTGTAGGTAAGCGCCGACGCGGTGAAGTTCTCGCCTGTGACATTCGCTCCGTTCACGGTCACTGGCAGGCTGGATGGAGTGAAAGTGAACCCGCTCTTGCTGGCCGTGACTGTGTACGAACCATTGGCGAGGTTGGTGAAACTATAGGCCCCGGAACTGTTTGCAGTGGTAGTGGCGGTGCTCGCTCCGCCAAGAGTCAGTGTTGCTCCCGATCCGTTCGCCGCGTTGGTGATAGTTCCAGAGATGCTATACGTTAACGGTGATGCGATGAAGTTTTCCCCGGTGACGTTCGCTCCGTTCACCGTGACCTCAAGGCTGGATGGAGTGAACGTGAACCCGCTCTTGCTGGCCGTGACTGTGTACGAACCATTGGCGAGGTTGGTGAAACTATAGGCCCCGGAACTGTTTGCAGTGGTAGTGGCGGTGCTCGCTCCGCCAAGAGTCAGTGTTGCTCCCGATCCGTTCGCCGCGTTGGTGATAGTTCCAGAGATGCTATACGTTAACGGTGATGCGATGAAGTTTTCCCCGGTGACGTTCGCTCCGTTCACCGTGACCTCAAGGCTGGATGGAGTGAACGTGAACCCGCTCTTGCTGGCCGTGACTGTGTAGGAACCATTGGCGAGGCCATTGAAACTGTAGGCTCCGGAACTGTTTGCGGTGGTGGTGGCGCTGGCTGCACCAGCGAGCGTCACCTTGGCTCCGGATCCATTTGCCGCGGTGGTGATGGTTCCGGAGATGCTATAGGTAGTCGGTGGCACTGCCGAGGCGGTGAAGTTCTCGCCTGTGACATTCGCTCCGTTCACCGTGACCTGCAGGCTGGATGGACTGAACGTGAACCCGCTCTTGCTGGCCGTGACTGTGTAGGAACCATTGGCGAGGCCGTTGAAACTGTAGGCTCCGGAACTGTTTGCGGTGGTGGTGGCGCTGGCTGCACCAGCGAGCGTCACCGTGGCTCCGGATCCATTGGCCGCGGTGGTGATGGTGCCGGAGATGCTGTAGGTAATCGGCGACGCGGTGAAGTTTTCGCCTGTGACGTTGGCTCCGTTCACGGTCACTGGCAGGCTGGATGGAGTGAACGTGAACCCGCTCTTGCTGGCCGTGACTGTGTAGGAACCATTGGCGAGGCCGTTGAAACTGTAGGCTCCGGAACTGTTTGCGGTGGTGGTGGCGCTGGCTGCACCAGCGAGCGTCACCGTGGCTCCGGATCCATTGGCCGCGGTGGTGATGGTGCCGGAGATGCTGTAGGTAATCGGCGACGCGGTGAAGTTTTCGCCTGTGACGTTGGCTCCGTTCACGGTCACTGGCAGGCTGGATGGACTGAACGCGAACCCGCTCTTGCTGGCCGCGATTGTGTAGGAACCATTGGCAAGGCCGTTGAAACTGTAGGCTCCGGAACTGTTCGCGGTGGTGGTGGCGCTGGCTGCGCCGGTGAGTTTTATGGTTGCTCCAGATCCACTGGCCGCGGTGGTGATGGTGCCGGAGATGCTGTAGGTGGTCGGTGGCACTGCCGACGCGGTAAAGTTTGCGCCTGTGACGTTGGCTCCGTTCACGGTCACTGGCAGGCTGGTTGGAGTGAAAGTGAACCCGCTCTTGCTGGCCGTGATTGTGTAGGAACCATTGGCGAGGTTGGTGAAACTGTAGGCTCCGGAACTGTTTGCGGTGGTGGTGGCACTGCTTTCGCCACCGAGTGTCACCGTGGCCCCATCTCCGTTCGCCGCGGCGTTGATGGTGCCGGAAATGCTGTAGGTAATCGCCGACGCGGTAAAGTTTGCGCCCGTGACGTTGGCTCCGTTCACGGTCACTGGCAGGCTGGATGGACTGAACGTGAACCCGCTCCTGCTCGCTATGACTGTGTAGGAACCATTAGCGAGGCCGGTGAAACTGTAGGCACCAGAACTGTTTGCGGTGGTGGTGCCGGCGCTTGCTCCGCCGAGCGTCACCGTGACGCCAGACCCACTTGCCGCCGGACTGATGGTGCCCGAAATGCTAAACGTACTTGGTGGCACTGCAGAGGCCACGAAGTTTCCGTCTGTGACGTTGGCTCCGTTGATAGTCACCTGCAGGCTGGATGGAGTGAAAGTGAATCCGTTCTTGCTGGCCGCGACGGTGTAGGAACCATTGGCGAGGCCGGTGAAACTGTAGGCTCCGGAACTGTTCGCAGTAGTGGTGGCGCTGCCTGCGCCACCAAGTGTAACCGTGGCCCCAGACCCGTTGGCCGCCGGACTGATCGCGCCTGAAATGGTGAACGTGTTCTGCGATCCACTGGAAGCGGAAGCCGTAAAGTTTACTCCCGTCACCTGAGTTCCATTCACGGTCACTTGCGCGCTGGTTGGGCTGAAGGTAACCCCGCTCTTGCTGGCGGCCACGGTGTACGAACCGTTCGCGAGCTCGGCGAAACTGTAATTGCCGGAACCATCTGCGGTTGTAACGGTTTTGATGGGACCGTCGAGAGTTACGGTTGCCCCAGAACCAGTGGACGCCGGACTAATGCTGCCGGAAATGCCGAGCGGATTCGCCGCCGAGCTGGCCGGAGGCGGGGCAGAATCTTGTTTCGCGGAAAGACCCTGGCAACCCACCATCGCAATCAACGTGAGTACGACAGTTGCGTAAGCCAAGCCTTTCCAACGTGAGCCCAAGTCTTCCACGGGGGAGCCTTTCACGCAGCACTTGAGTTAAAGGCGCGAGCAAAGTTTTCGCCTTGATAATTTCCGGCGAAACCAAGTTGAACTTTAGCGTCGGGTGGGGAGTGAGGCCATGTCACCAAAGGCCGTGCGTGGTGGGTTCATTTTGGGCTTATTCGATCGTCCTTTTGGCCATGGTCGGAAGGTGTCGAGGAGTGTGCGGCGCGGGCGCTGGACGAGAGTCCGGCCACAAGCAGCCCGTAGTTTCGGGCGCCTCATTCGCGCGTATGCATAAGTAATGTCTACCCGAGCGAGCGCACGGGATCGAAATCCCGGATGCGATTGCGGCGAAGGCGGGGCAGAATGCAGCTGACCGGGGCGTGATCGACTCCCGTCGCGAGAGCGATCCGTTCCCAGATCCAGTGCTGCAACCCTCTCCCGAAATCGGCTACGGGATCACTGCCTGCACCGGGGGCGTCGCAAGAGAACTCTCCACCCCACTGGAACTCACCGACGTGGCAGAGTAGTAGTACGTCTGTCCGGGGACAACCGTGCTATCGGTGAAAGCGGTGTTCGCATTCGGGGTGGAATTCAGCCGCGAATACGTACCGCTTGCCGTGGTGCTGCGATAAACGTTGTAGCCCGTTGCGCCTGAACTGGAGTTCCAGGAAAGATTGACGCTGTATTGCGCTGCTGCCATGCCGGTACCCGAGAGAGGTACGGCTAGCCCGAGACCATAAGCAAACAGGCTGCCTCCGTCCGGACCGGTCGCTTGCGGTGCGAAGGTTACGTTTACCGTTACACTTTGCCCTGGTTCCAGAGTCAGAGGAAGCGCGGGTCCACTCGCGGAGAACCCACTACCGGATGTGCCGAGTTTCGACATGGTTAAGTTTGAAGAACGGGAGTTCGTAATCACGACAGGCACGGTGGAACTGGTTCCCATCACCACCTGGCCAAACGACACACTGGAAGGGCTGGACGTCCCCCACTCAGTGCGGGTGCCCGCACCCGAAACTGCAAGCGCAAGCGTTTCGTTCGATGCGTTGCTGGAGAAGCTGATGATCCCATACGTCCATCCCGTCGCCGTGGGTGTGAAGGTTACGCTGATATCAACACTCTGCCCTGCCGGCAAAACCAGAGGCAGCGACAAATTGGACGTGGTGAATGTGGCGTTGCCCGCAGCAATCGCCGAGACCGTCACACTGGTCTCGCCTTGATTCGTCACGCCGACCAGCAAGGTTTGGGTTTGACCAAGGACGACAGCGCCAAAGTCAAGACTCGCCGGGGTGCATGTGAGTTGCCGGGTTGCGGCGGCGGCACTCCCGGGCAACATCCCGATGAGCGCGATCGCAACACCAATTGTTAGGAAGTTGACTGTTTGGGCGGAGGAATACCGGAGGATGGACTGGGGGAGTCTCATAGCACCTATTTTGAAACGAAGAGGGCGTTGAGACTAGATTCCGACGGTACAGCAACCACCCATTGTCCATTAGGACAACGTTCCAAATTAGGATTTTCCCGAAAAGGATCGATCTCGCAACCGAGATGTTTCCCTCGACGCTTGGGTTTTGAGCTCTGCCAAAACTACAGCTGCATCGGTCACCGTTCCGTTCCAACCGACAACCTATTCATTCTGTACAGCGTCAAATAACTGTCACGCCAAGCGGTATTGAGCTGCGAGATCCGCGCCTGCACCGGACCAGCTTGAGCTTGGATCAGGCATTCAGATGCGCCTCCCGGTGGGCGTTTCGACGTTGCAAGCAAGCGAAACAGGTGTAGAATAGAGGTAAGTTTTGTCTGGCTTGAAAGAGATTTTGGCTTGTAGGAGCTAGCGCTCCTGAAAGATAACAAACGATGAGCCCCTTTGAGAGACTCACCAGGGATGTCCAGCCCCTGCGCGTGAAACTTCTGGGTCATCCGCTGTACGGGATGATCGATTCGTTGACCAACCTCCGTATCTTCATGGAATATCATGTCTTTGCGGTATGGGACTTCATGTCGCTTCTGAAGTCACTGCAGCGGTCCCAGACCAGCGTCGAAATTCCATGGCGTCCTCGCCTGAACTCGATTACCTCTCGATTCATTAATGAGATCGTGTTGAGCGAAGAGTCTGACGAAGATGGTGCCGGGGGCTATACCAGCCACTTCGACCTGTATCGCGGGGCTATGAAGGAATGTGGCGCTTCGACCTCGAAGATCGATGACTTGGTCGAACGAGTCGGCGAGGGGGTGGACATCAACGTAGCATTGGTTAAGTGTGGGGCAGATGCTTGCGTATCCAAGTTCGTCAAGACAACCTGGTCGTTTATCGAATCGGATCGGCCCCATCGAGTGGCGGCGGCTTTCACTCTAGGGCGCGAAGACGTGCTCCCGGGGATTTTCCGGAGTTGCGTGGCAACGCTTGGAAGCCAACTGGAAACCGGTTTGCCCCACCTCAAGTATTACCTGGAACGACATATCGAGTTGGATGAGGATCGGCACGCACCCATGGCGATTAAGGTTATGCATGAGCTGTGCGGGAATGATCGCAGGCGATGGGAAGAAGCCAGCGACGCAGTCAAGAAGGCGCTGCGCGCCCGCATTTCACTGTGGGATGGAATCGTCTCCGCAATAAATCATAACCAGGTTTCAGCACATACCTCAATCGATGGGGATTGTCAGAGCGAGCCAGACCGCGCTGTTGCTTAAGCGTGAGACAGGCGTAGCCGACAATGTCGTGAAGTCAATTACACGCCGGCAGCGTCTCAGTTGCCGGCACCATACTCCTAGCCGAAGCCCAGGCACCACTCGCCATCAAGACGCGAGAGGAAAGCATCCCCTTGATTGAGAAGTTCGAGGAGTTCGGGTTTGCGGGAATGTGCGACCATCCAGCCCCCGCGACACGCAAACAAGCAGTTCTTGTCGGAGAAATCGTCCACCCACCGTCCGCCGACTACGCCGTGAAGCCCAACTAATCCGTGACTCCAACCGTCATAGAAAAGATGATCGAGAATTTGCCTGGTGAACTGCCGGGCGCCGCCGATCTGCACGACCTCTCCGACCGCGCCCGGTTTCAGATAGTAGATATACCAGCCAACGATTTTCTGCTGGTCATCCCGCAGAACAACCTTCCGGAGATCTCCATGGGCCTTTACCCGGTCCATGAAAGAGAGGAGCCAGCTTAAAGACTGGCTGTCGTACTGAGGCCAGAGTGAGTAACCACTTCGGAATTCGTCAAAGCAAGCTAGAAGCGTGTCGATATCAAGCTCGGCAGCTTGCAGGCTGGGCACGGTCTGACGGAAAGGACTGGAAGAGAGTCTCGTGGCCAAGGCGTCCGCAGCTTTAAAGAATGGCTTCGCCGCAAAGCTTATGCAGGCGGACAATGTGGGCCATCCCAGTCGGGAAATGGCATACAACCCATACTGACCTGGCCGTAGCGGGCGCGCCCAGTGGAGGCTGAAAGGGAGTACGGTGGTGAAGCCATATCCATTCAGTAACCTTCGAGACTGATCGTTGGCTGAATCGGTCAGCGAAACGTCTTGCGTTCCTGCCAAGTAGGTTTTCAACAGGCGCATGCCCGACAGGGCAGTCCGAGCCTCAGGATGAACTACAAAATTGCCGCCGAAGGCGGCGCGAATGGGTTCTCCGCGCAGCGACATCTGCCGCGTGATCACAGACAAGAAGCCCAGAATCCGCCCGCTTTTTGCTTCATCGACAAGCGATGGAGACGAGCTGTCGGCCCAGGGGTTTACGAAGCAGAGTTCATGGAGAAAAGAATTGAGTGCGGGCGGAGCTGGACCCTGGCGGCGAAGCAAGAATTGCCAGCATAGTTCCGCCACTTGCGGGATGTCGTCTTTGACCAACGCACGTACTGGACACATCTCTTCCCTGCCTCAACGATATCCCAACCGTACTTCGAAAAATGCTCGCCTCAGACATGAAGCATTCCGGCTTTGGGCGCTTTAACGTGAACAACTATATCAGCCCAAGCGCTGAGAGCGAAGGGAGCGATGGTTCCGTGGCGTTTATGCCTCAGTTTCACCGTCGCGGAAATTGTAACGACGCGAGGGTTCCCGCGGGCTGTGCAAGATTTTGCAATGCGAGCATTAGAAACGCGCTCCCAACGCCTGGGGTGGGCGTATCGTCGGCATGCTGCACCAGATATTCGCCAATCCAGAAAGCTCGACGCCGATTCAAATTCTTGATGACGGACGCAAGACTTTCATTTAGAATGCATTGCAAAGCTAGTGGCACCCTGCCCCTGCCAGAGATCCTCCCCAAACGCATCGCCATACGTTGTTGAGGTAGCCTTTGAGGCAACAATGTTGAACTAGCAATGAGGAAGGGAAATTCCAGCATGGAAGACGTACTATCCAGAGTGCAGAAGGCCTTTGAGTCCGCGTTCCACATTGATCCACAGACCGTGACCATCGACAGCTCGCCCGACGACATCTCGGCGTGGGATTCGATGGGACATGTTGAGCTGGCGAGCAGCCTCGAGCGTACTTTTGGACTCACTTTCGACGTGGATGACTTGATGGAAATGGAGAACGTGAAGGAGATTCTCAGGATCGTGCAATCCAAGCTTGAGAAGGTCCCAAGTGTCCAGGTCCAATGAGTGCAACTTCACAGGTTTCTTGCTCAAGAAGCTGGGACCGCATTCCTCTCTGATCGACGCCGCCACCGGGCGTGAGTTTCCCGCTGACCAAGTTCCCGACTTCATCGTTGGCTTCGCATCCGGATTTCTTTCGACCGGCATGCAGAGAGGCGACCGGATTCTGATCAGTTGCGATCTGAGTCCGGCTAGTTCCATGGCTTATCTTGGGGCCATATATGCCGGGTTCGTGCCCGTGCTCGTGGATGAGCGTGCGCTTGAGATTTCCGGTGAGGCGCTGTTCAATAAAGCCCGCGCCAAGGGCGTGTGGGCAGCCAACCGAGTGGGTTTGGGTTGGGCGAGTAAGACGGGCATTCCCGCGTTTAATGACAAGCTCGAAGCTTGTCCAGCCCACTCATTAACTGCAGCTCCATGTGCCGAAGGCGACCTCGCAGCGTTGATGCCGACTTCAGGCTCTACCGGCGCACCCTGCCTGGTGATGGTCAGTCATGCCAACCTGCTGGCTAACACCGCCTCGATCGTCCGGAGCCAGCGTCTGGGGACCGACGAAAGAGCCATGCTGATCATGCCCGTGAGCTACTGCTTCGGCGCGAGCGTCCTGCATACTCATTTGTGGCAGGGAGGTAGTGTCGTTTTTGACTCGAGGTTCATGTTCCCCGATAAGGTACTGCGCTCGATGAACGATTACGGCTGCACCACGTTCGCGGGCGTGCCGGCGGTTTACAACATCCTGTTGCGGCGTTCCAATCTCAAATCCATTTCGCTTCCCAGCCTTCGGCGCTTTCTTCAGGCTGGCGGCGCGCTGGCTCCTGATAGTGTCCGGGAGATGCGCAACATCGTGCCCAGCGCGGAGTTTTTTGTGATGTATGGCCAGACCGAGGCCACAGCCCGCATCTCCTGTCTGCCCTCGGATCGCTTGAGCGAAAAGCTGGGCAGTGCCGGCCTGCCCCTGGACAACCTTGAGGTCCGCATCGTGGACGATGAAGGTCGCGAGTTGCCCGACGGGCAGGCTGGAGAGACCCAGGTGCGAGGCCCGTCTGTCTGCACCGGGTATTTCGAAGATCCCGAGGCCACGGCGCGCAAGTTTGCTGACGGTTGGCTGAAGACCGGGGATTTCTCCTGCCGTGATCGTGAAGGCTACCTCTGGATCAAAGGACGCACCGATGAATTTGTAAAGATGCGGGGCATCCGCGTGAGCTTTGCTGAGGTGGAAGCGAAAGTAGCGGCTACGCCAGGGGTTGAGGAATGCGCAGCCGCCGCCGTGCAGCACCCCGAAGCTGGTGAGGCAGTCGTGCTTTTCGTGGTTACGGCCGGCGGTGAGAATGGTGTCGTCGAAAACATTCGACGTACGTTGCCGGCCCAGTGGACGTGTGCTTCGATAAGGGTGGTCGCAGAACTCCCGAAGACAGCGAACGGCAAAATCGCCCGCGCCAAGTTGCGGACAATGGTGTGAGCGCAACGATGGAAATTGAGCGGCGCATAGACGGGCTGTTGACGGTGCCGCCCTACAGCCTTGACCCCCGGCAACGTCAAGACACGGTGCTGGCATTGCTGAAGAACGAATTGGAGTACGCCTGCGAACGAAATCCGCGGTTTCGTAACTACGTGAATCATTGGCCGGCGGATTTTCGCGCGGCGGAGCGGATTTCCGATTTGCCATTTCTCCCAGTCGGCGTCTTCAAGCAGAATCCGCCGTTGACTCTGGTCGAAGCTGTCGAGATTAAGCGTACTCTCGCTTCCAGTGCAACGACCGGCCAGGTCCCGAGCCGCGTGGTTCTGGATGCTGCGACTGCGCGCAGGATGACGAAGGGCGTCGTTGCCATCATCCGCGATTTCATCGGACCGGCGCGCCGGCCTTACCTGGTCATCGACACTGCAGAAAACATGACGGCACGGACCGAGTTGGGGGCTCGCGCCGCAGCCATTCAGGCGCTGGGATCTTTCGCCACAGAAGTGGCCTGCTGCCTGCGATCCAATGGACAAGGAGAGCCGAGCCTCGATCTGGAGAAGCTTCTCGATTGCGCCGCCAAGTGGAAAGAGGCCGAGCTTTTGGTTTATGGATTTACGCACGTCATCTGGACTCAGCTCGTGCAGCCCTTACAGCGCAAGGGCATCATGCTCGGCATTCCTAACGTCCATGTGCTGCACAGCGGCGGTTGGAAACGCTTGGAGCAACAAGCGGTCACCAAAGATGTTTTCATACAGGGCGTGGCATCGGTCTTTGGCTGTTCCCCGACTCGCGTCATCGACTATTACGGCATGGTCGAAAATGTGGGCGTCGTCTATCCTGACTGCGAGCAGGGAAACAAGCATGTTCCGGCGTTCGCGGAGGTTATTGTGAGGGATCCTCTCACGCTCGAACCCGTCGAGTCAGGACAGCGGGGCCTGGTGCAGGTTTGCAGCGTGCTGCCGACAAGTTTTCCCGGGTTTCTACTTTTGACCGAGGACATGGCTGAAGTCATCGGTGACGACGGGTGCGCCTGCGGAAGGGGTGGCACTCACTTCCGCTTTGCAGGAAGGGCGCCGAAGGCGGAAGTGCGGGGCTGCGGCAACGTAGAAACAACGCGCAGCCGGGATTCGCGGTGGAGCGTCGAGGCATGAGCGATCTGATCCATGCAGTGGATTCTCCGCAGGAGATTGCGCGCGCGGCACACCAGCTGCGGCAGATCGCACAGCGAGACCTGGTTCCTCCGCAGGTGGTGCTTGAGGGTTTTGAGCAATGGGCGGAGGCTCTCAATGCACGCGAGTTTGAAATTCCAGGCCTGGCATTTCTCCGCCTTTGGCTCCGGCGCGGCAACCTGGAGCCCATTCTGCTGCGCGAGCTGGGCCCGAATGCGCTCAGTGGAGGATGGTTGGAAGATGGACGCGCGAAGCTGCGTGCATTTCCGTTAGGAGTAGTCGGCCATTGGCCAGCTGGGAATATTGAGATCCAACCGATCCTGTCTATGACGTGCGCTTTGCTCGGGGGCAATGGCTGTCTTGTGCGCGTCCCCAGCGGTCTGATCGAGATAACTCGACGGGTGATCGAGAAGTTGCAAGAGATCGACAGAAGCGGTTCGCTGACCGGCCGCATTTTCATGGCGAGTTTCGATCATTCGCGCATGGATCTCCACGAGGCCATGGCGCAGGCGGTGGATGGCGCGATGATCTGGGGCGGCGCGGAAGCGGTCTCGCAGGTGCGCGGGTTGGCGTTTCCGCACTGGGCGCGTGTCGTTGTTTTTGGACCGCGACTTTCCGCCGCGGCAATGGATGCCGAGTCGTGGAGGGACCGGGGTGAACGGGCTTCGTGGTGTCGACGCATTGCGCGCGACGTCTGGCAGTTTGATCAGCAGGCGTGCTCATCGCCCCAAGCGCTATTTCTCGAGCGCGGCGCCGGATGTGATCCGGGCGAATTCGTGGAAGATCTCAAGCGTGCGTTTCAGGAAGAAAACCAGCATCATCCGCGATTGCAAATCGAACCCGCGTTGACCTCGGCGATCTGCCTGGCGCGTGCTTCGTGGCTTCTTGATAACGTGGAGAACAGCGCCGTGTTTCCCGCGTCGCCGGATTGGACCGTTCTGTTGGGCGAGGGCGATGAAATGCCGAACCCGACTCAGGGTCGAACGCTCAACGTCTTGGTAGTGGATGACCTGCTCCAAGTGATCTCAAAGTTCGACGGAGCGCTGCAGACTTTGGGATTAGGCATTCGAGATGCCCAGAGGGAAGAGATGCTGGCGCAAGCCGCGGGACGGAGCGGAGTAGATAGAATCGTGAAGCTGGGCAGGATGCATGTTTTTAGTTCGCCGTGGGACGGAACGGAATTGATCCGTCCGATGGTGCGTCTCGTGCGTCACGTACAGTCTCAGGATTAAGGAAGACGAGGACAAAGTACTCAGGATGGAACCAGCACAACAATTTTTAGAGGCGATGGACCGGAAGGCCAAGATGCTTGCCCGCTCGGCACGGGCAACGTTCGAAGCGAACCGGGAGTTGTGCGCGTGGATGCTGAATCCCCTGGCGCGCTGGGCCGAAGCAGCTTACGGGAGTGATGTATTCGACGTTGCGGCGCGCGGCTATGCGGAGTACTGCGTCGGCGTCGCCAAAGCTTACAAGATCTATGAGAGCGCTGGGCGCTACACCCCGGAAACTATGCCGGAGATTATGTCAGGGGTGTATGAGGATGAAGGCTACATGGTGCCTTACATGTGGGCCGCAGTTCTTATCTATCCATTTTGGCCGTCCATGGTGAGTCACATTGCAATGTTTCGTGACGACTTCGTAAGGCGCTTGCCCCGAAACGCAACTGTTCGTGAACTGGCGGCGGGCCATGGCGTGCTGAGTCTTCTGGCGGCCGAAGAGCGTTCCGACATTCAGATCGAAGGTACAGATATCAGCCCTCCGGCAGTGGCGGTAGCGAATCGTCTGCTGGCGGTTTCGGGACACGCGGATCGCGTCAAGTTCACCGTGAAAGACGCGCTGAAGGCTGACGACAGGGCAAGTGACGGCAAATGCCAAGGCGTTATATCCGGGATGCTCGCCGAGCACCTGTCCGATCCGAGGCCGCTGTTCAAGGCGATTTCTCGTCAGGTCTCACAAGACGGACTTGTGTTTCTCAGCACAGCCCTCGAGTCGCCGCAGCGAGATCACGTTTTTGAATACAACCAGGAAAGCCAACCCCTGCTTATGGCCGAGACTGCTGGCCTGCGGGTAAGCCGACTTGTATCCGATGGCAGTGCTGTGCCTCCGGGCTCACGGTTCCTGCCACGCGCTACAGCTATGATCCTGCGGTCGAGGTGAAGTCCGTGCCCGTTCGTTGAGCGGGTTCATTGAAAAGGGATAGTTCAGAGATGACGACACCATTGATGACATTTGAGGAAGTGCGCGCGACTCTAAAGCAACGGTTCCCCATGTTAATGGTCGATACCGTGATCTCGCTGGAACCGGGCAAGAGTATCCGGACAACAAAGAATGTGACGGGCAACGAAGTCCAGTTCCTGGGGCATTTCCCCGAGCACGCTGTGATGCCGGGAACTCTGATTGTCGAAGCAATCGGCCAGTCGGCTTCCATTCTGTTTTCAAAGACGACGGGAACGGGAACGCAGCCGGGAGAATTCCTTGTGCTGGGCTCCATCAATGAGATGAGATTCCTGGTGCCGGTGGTCCCAGGAAACAGAATGGAAATTGAGATACAGGTCCTCAAGTTTATTGAAGGTTTCGCGCTGGTCGAAGGAGTGGCTACGGTCGACGCGACAGTTGTGGCGAAGGGTAAACTTGGTTTCGCCAAACGAGGTTTGCAGGCCCTCCCTCCGGCGTAGCAAGTGCTGGGAGCGGAAGATGGAATCAGCCGCCGAGTCCTACGTTCTTGTTCGCCATCTCGACGATAGCGCGCCCAATCAGCAGGGACGCGGTGGCTGCGGGCGAGGGAACGTTCAGAACGTGCAGCGCGTTTCCCGATTGCACAAACTGGAAATCATCGACCAGAGTGCCATCGCGCTTAAGAGCCTGGGCGCGAACCCCGGAGCCGCCAGGGACCAGATCTTCATCACGTACGGCGGGGACGAGCCGCTGCAAGGCGCGAACGAAGGCTGGTTTGGAAAAAGACCGGTGGACTTCGTCGAGTCCGCTCCGCCAGTACTTTGCAGCCATTCGCCAGAATCCAGGAAATGCGAGCGATGAAGCCAGGTCTTTGAATTTAAAGTCAGTGCGCCGGTAGCCCTCGCGGCGAAAGGCGAGAACGGCGTTCGGTCCGGCGTCGACTCTGCCGCTGATGCGGCGTGTGAAATGGACTCCAAGAAAAGGGAACCGCGGATCGGGCACGGGATAAATAAGGGCACGCACCAACGACGAGCGCTCGGGAATGAGATCGTAGTACTCGCCGCGAAAGGAAGCGATCGTAACTTCCGGTTGATCGCCGGCCATGCGGCTGATGCGGTCGCTGAACAATCCCGCGCAGTTGATGAAATAAGTTGTAGAGAATGCTCCGCGCCTGGTTTCGACCACAATCTCACTTGCACCGCGCTTGATGCCCAAAACTTCCGCGGACGTCAGAATCGATCCACCCCGCTCCGCGATTAACTCTGTGTACTTATCGCAGACCGCAGCATAGTCAGTGACGCCGGTTGAGGGGACAACCAAGGCTTGTAAACCACTCGCGTTGGGTTCCAGATCGCGCAACTCCGAGGATCCGATGAGCCGTACCCCCACGACACCATTGGCCTCGCCTCGCCTTCGTAATTCTTCCAAGGACTGCAATTCTTCCTGGCTGGTGGCCACAATCACCTTGCCGCAAATGCTATGAGGGATCCCGTGCTCGCGACAGAACTCGACCATCGCCGCCGCCCCGGCAACGCACAACCTTGCCTTCAAAGATCCTGGCTTGTAATAAATCCCGGAATGAATGACGCCGCTGTTATGGCCGCTCTGGTGCCGGGCCACGCAATCTTCCTTCTCGAGCAACAGCGTGCGAAGACGCGGGAATCGTTGCGTAATCTCAAGCGCAACCGAGAGGCCGACAATGCCACCGCCGACGATGATGACGTCGTGACGCGAGTCAGGCATGATCGATGATCATACCGCGACGGTCAGTTTGCGCCACGCGCGAGTCTGTCTACGGGCTAACGACCAGAATTGTGGTGGAAGGTGCTTGATGACTCAGTGTACCCGACGTGCCCGTCACATTGATGGTATAGGTTCCGGGTTGCGTGCCTTGCTGCTGCCCGCCGCCACCGCCGCCACCACCTCCACCGCCGTTGCTTCCTGCTGCTCCACACGATGGGAGTAGCAGCGCTAGCAAGAAAAATCCGATCAGGGACGGCAGTGTTCGCCTTGCGCGCTTTCTCCCCTGCCCTCTGGTTGCCAGCAGCACAAGTCCCGGCAGGGCCACCGATAAGGCATAAAAGAAGACGGTGCGGTTTGGGCCGGAACGAAAGAGGCTGGTTGAGCTGGACGTGGTCGCGACGGTCATCACGACTGCTGCCGAACTGTTCCCGGGAGTTACTGAACTGGGAGTGAAACTGCAAAGCGCCGCAATTACGGGGATGCTGGAACAGGACAGGGTCACGGCATTGGTGAACGAAGCTCCGACGGGCAGGACGCTGAAATTGTAACTGGCCGGCTCCCCTGGGGTGATGGTCTGGGTGGCTGGTGTGAGCGAACTGAGGGTGAAGTCCTGGGATACCGTAAACGCGATTGTGAATGTTGAACTGGGAGCTCCGGTGATGTCTTGCGAGCTGATGACGATGTTGTAGGGACCGGGCGTAGCGCTGTTCGGAACGTTGATCGTCGCAGTCACGGGAACAGAAGCGCCGGCATTGATTGTAATGGGATTCGCGGGGCTGAGTGTGCATTGCGCGGCGGGAAGAGCGCCGGCGTTGCAGGTGGCGTTGACCTGACCGCTGTAGGAATTGGTGGAAGTAAAGGTGAGAGCCGCCTGCACCTGCGCGGCCGGCGGGGAAGAAAGCGTTGCCGGACCCGTAATCAGGTAAGTGCCGACGTTGAAAGGTACGGGAAGAGAATTCGTGATCGAACCCGATGTGCCTTGCACGGCGATCTGGTAACTGCCCGGAGTGAAGCTGGTTCCATTGATGATCAGATTGACCGTGGCCGGAAATGTGCTCACCGACGAGGGGGTAATGCTGCAATTGTTTGCTCCGAACGTGTTTGCGCAGGTTAGGCTGACGATGCCGCTGAATCCGTCCTGGGAGGAGAGGGTGATGGGGCCGCTGGTGCCGGTGCTGCCCTCCTTCACGTTCGGAAAAGGCGTGAGTTCGCTGAAAATGAAGTTTGGGTTGGTCGTGACCGTCATGGTGAACGAGGTGGTTAGAGGCGTGGGCACTCCGGCAGTTGCGGCCTGCAGCGTGACGGTATAGTTGCCGGTTGGCGTGGTTGCGGGAACGGTCACGGTCGCCGTCAGGTTGACGGGTGAGACGGATGTGGGGTCGACGGTTGCGCTCGGAGAAAAGGCGCAAGTAGCACCCGGGATGGCGGGACTAAAGCCACAACTGAGAGTCACACTTTGATTGAATGATCCCTGGGCTGTGAGTTGAAAACTTACCGGTGGGGAAATCGCGCCCCGCGGGTCAATCACGGTCGCGGGCGTCGGTGTGGTGAGGTCGAGATCCACGACATGCAAAACGAGAGCAGCGACGTGGCTCGTCATATTGGGATCGGAGCCCACGCCTTGCAGATTGAAACTGTAGTCGCCGATTCCGTTGCCTGTGGTAAGAAAGAACGCGGTGCCGGTTGAGGCTGGAGTCAGGCTCGGTGGGGTCGCCGTGCACGGACTGGGCGGGCTCGTCGCCCCTGCGGTGCAGCTTAAGATAACCGAGCTGTTGTAGCCGTTCACGGCCGTTACTGTGCCGCTGAACGCGGGACTGGTCCCGACGAAGGCGGTGAGCGGATTGTTTGAAACCGCGATCTGGAAATCCGGAGTAGCGATCAAATTGAATTGCCACACGCCGCGGCCGTAGGTGGAAGCGCGCAACAGCTTCTGGCCGCCGGAGTTGAAAAGCGCGATCGCAGTGACCGCGACGTTGGGCAGGAATCCACTCTGCTGGCTGCCTGGGTTGGGTCCGAGTTCAGTCCATGCGGGAGCGGACGTCGAACTCTCGAAAACTCCAACGTCCGTGCCCACGTAAACAATGTGTGCGCCCGGGTCAACGACCACTGTGTTCACGGGAGAATCCGGAAGAGCGTTGGCCCCCGTCCCCGTGAAATCGATCCAATTCATGCCTGCATTCGTTGTCTGCCAAACGTGTCCAGGGCCGACTTGTCCCGGAACGGCAGTGAAACCCATCACGGTGACGTAGGCCGTGCTGCCCGTGGGGCCTGATGAGTCGATGGCGACGCTGGAAATCGGGAACTGATTGGGGTTGATGCTGCTGCGGCCGGGACCATTCAGCGTGGTGTTCGCGAAGTTTGAAACCGTGGCGGAAACTGCAGTCGCGTTCGTGGTGACCCAAACATTTCCGCCAACAGGCGTCGCTAGTTCGTTCGGACCGGAGCCGTCAGTCGTGGCATAAATCACTTCGGAACCGTTTGCGCCAGTGGGACCGCCGGCGGCGAGGGCGCGCACCGTATTGATCTCAGTGCCCGCGCAAGTGCCCGTGCCAAAGCTCTCGAAGTTCAGGCTTAGAGCGGTGTATGCGCCGCCAGAGCGCGGTCCGCTCCACACCCGGCACGTTCCTACGAGCAACGAGGTGGTTGATTGGGGATCGAGAATGTAGGGGAAGTAGAATGATCCGTCATCGCCCCCGACGCTGCTGCTGCTCACGACAACCTGGAAGAGGCTGTCGTCGCAGTTCACCCCCGACGAGCACTCCTGAATATTCAGCGTACCTCCACCCGTATCTGGGTTTGAGGCAAACCAGTTGTCCGTGTTGGGATCGATGGCGTTGTAGCCGCCGTCGCCGCCCAGCACATTTTCCCAACTCAAATTCGTGGTGGCCGTCGCAGTTGCAGGGGAGCCGTTATCCTGCGTGCCTCCTAACAGCGTGTTGGGGTCGGTCGGATGTTGTGAGAAGCTGACGAACTGCGTCATGGAGCCAAGGTTTTGATTGAGGTCGTCGAATTGATTGGTGCCGGAACATGAACCTGTGGAGAGTCCGGTGAATCCGTTCAATGCACGATAGATGCCACCGTCGTTCGCGAAATACATCAGGTCTGCTCCGGACGACGGGATCGTATACGCCAGCGCGTGCTGATCAGGATGCACATGCGCCAGCGCTGATAACGGATCGCAGCCATAGACGTGCGTGAGGTTAATAAACGGCACACCGGAGCACGTGGGATTGCTGGCGCTGATCGAGCATTTGTAGAGATTGATCGCACCGGCGTAGAGATCGGTGGCAGAAGTGCCGTTGGGAACGGCCAGCAGTTCCAGGTTGTAGAATCCCTGCTGCACGCCGCAGCCATCGGAATCGCTGCAATTGAGAATTCCGCTGTCGCTCATTTGGGTCCACGACGCGCCGCCGTTTGTGCTCTGCCAGATGCCTTCATCCACGGGATCGCCGGCAGAGTTTAGCGAAACGAACCATACGTACATCTCATTGCGTCCCGGCACGACCGTGATTTCACCGCGATAGATCGGACAAGTCGTGACGTAGTTTTGCGGGCACGCGGTTGTGCTAAGCAAGCCTCCTGCGCCCGGCTGGGTGGCGAGGCGCGTCCAGGTCAGACCGTCCGGAGAAGAGTAGAAGCCGTGATAGCGCTCCACGGCAAAAAAAAGACCGGCAGCGGCATTATAGACCACCGAAGTTGCTGACGTCGCCTCGCTCGCCCCGGAGAAGAGAGCATCGTAGGTCCAAGTCTGGCCGGCGTCGGTCGAGGTGTAGAGACCCCGGTAAGTGCCGGCGGTCAGCGCCCCGGCGGTTACGCCTTCCGACGTTGCCGCCATGGCCGCTACCACCGTGCTGGTCTGTCCGCTAGCCGTGCTGAAAGCCATGCGCGTGGCACCCAGGCCGCTGTAAGAGTAAGTGCCGCCGTTCGCGGTGGAGATCAACGTCCATGTGTTGCCGCCATCGGCGGAGCGCAGAATGCCGAGCCCGAAGTAGGAGTCGGCGGAATTGTCTGCTTCACCCGTGCCTACCAGCACCACGCTTTGCGCGGGATCGGCGTTCCCGGGCTGAATCGCAATCGAGCCGACGGATAGTGTCGCCTGGTCGTCGGTGACCGCGGTCCAGGTCACGTTGTTGGCTGTGCTCGCGGCCGCGTTCGTGGATTTCCACACTCCGCCCTGAGCTCCGCCGATATAAACCGTGTTGCCCGTGGGATCTGCGGGGTCGATGGCTACTGCGGTGGCTCGTCCCGAAACCTGATTGTAGTTCTGAAATCCGTCGCCGGTGGCGTCGGAGGCTAGCGGCACGGGACCGAGCGGTGTCCACGCGCCAGACGACAGTGCAGATTGTTGAGAGTCCGCCTGCGTGGCGGGAGTGCGAGCGAGTCGAGCGGCTCGAGCGGCTCGAGCCTGCATTTTCGTTTGATAAGCTCGATAGCGCAATTCCGCGGAAGACCTTCCAGGAATCACACGGCCACGCAGGAACCATTCTGAGCGTTCTTGCACATGGTCGGCATCCGCATCGGTGATGGGCGCATCAGGAGCTGTCTTCTTGGCGCCTTGTGCAAGGGCGATCGGAAACAACGAGAACGGCAAGACTGCGAGCAGGGAAGCACGAACTACGCGGCCGAACCCTGGAAATGTCATGGATACTTAGCTACGAAGCCAGTATCAGAGGGCCAAAGAGAACAAGCAATCAAAAACCCGTACAAATTTGATCTGAGGACCATTCCGGGAATAACGTTGGTGCACAGTGCCTGTACAATCTGCATCGTGTTCTCAACTTTCTTTTCGATTAACGATTGCTTCGAGGTGTTCATTAAATGATCAGGTGCCGGGTTCTAGCTCTTGGGTTGATCGCTTTTCTGGTGTTGGTGTCTGGGGTTTCGATCCCTCGAGCTGAAGCTGCCGACCGCGAGATCAATGTGGGGGCGGCGGCGGACTTGAGCGCCGCGCTGCACGAAGTCGCTGCCAGCTATGAAAAGCGCACCGGCGTCGTGGTAAAGCTTTCTTTCGGCGCGTCCGGCGCGCTGACCCAGCAGATTCAGAATGGCGCACCGTTTGACGTTTTCTTCTCGGCGGACATGGATTATCCCCGGCAGTTGATTGCGGGCGGCCAGGCCGATGGCGCAACCTTATATCGTTACGCGGTGGGGCAGTTGGTGTTATGGGTTCCGCGGGATTCGACGCTCGATCTCGAGCACAAGGGCATGGACGTTTTGCTCGATCCATCGGTGAAAAAAATTACAATCGCGAATCCGCAGCATGCGCCGTACGGGCGCGCAGCGGTGGCTGCGTTGAAGCATTATGGTTTGTATGAAAAGCTCGACGACAAGCTGGTGCTGGGAGAAAATGTTGCGCAGGCGGCGCAATTTGTGGAATCCGGCAATGCGCAGGTTGGATTGGTGGCGCTGGCGCATGCCATGGCACCCGCGATTCAGGGTAAAGGTCGATACCGGGTGGTCCCGGCCGAAGCATATCCGGCGCTGGATCAGGGCGTGGTGCTGATTTCCCACTCACCTCATCAGGAGGATGCAGCGGCATTCCTGAGGTTTATGAAAACCGAGGAAGCAGCCGGGATGCTGCGGCATTACGGATTCACCTCGCCTGATCTGAAATATAAGGTGAAGTAGGGAACTGCTGCCCCACAAAACAATGGCTATCGATTGGCAGGCATTTCGACTCACGATAGAACTGGCGGTCGTGGTATCGGCCATCCTTGTGGTGGTGGGCCTGCCTTTGGCCTACTGGATCGCCTTCTCGCGCCGACGCTGGAAATTTCTCGTGGAGGCGCTGGTTGCCCTGCCCATTGTATTGCCTCCGACGGTGCTCGGTTTTTATGTGCTGGTCGCTCTCGGTTCCCGCAGTCCTTTGGGCCGTGTGTGGCAGTCCTGGACGGGACACACTTTGGCTTTCACGTTCACCGGGCTGGTGATCGGCTCCATTCTCTACAGCCTGCCGTTCGCGGTGCAGCCCTTCGCGGCTTCGTTCTCATCGGTCGATCGCAAACTGCTGGCAGCCTCGGCCACGCTCGGTGCCTCGCCGTTACGCACCTTCTTCCGAGTGGTAGTTCCGCTTTCCGTGCCGGGTCTGGTCGCGGGCGTCGCCCTCGCATTTGCTCACACCATGGGAGAGTTTGGGGTGGTGCTGATGGTTGGAGGGAACATTCCCGGTGTGACGCGCACGGTTTCCATTGGAATTTACGATCAAGTGGAGGCTTCCAACTACGCCTCAGCCAATGCCATGGCGTTGTTGCTGCTGATTTTTTGTTTTGCGGTTCTAACTCTAGTCTACGGCCTGCACCGGAGAGCTTTGCATCGAACAACGGTGAATCGCGAAGTATGGGCGATGGGTCCAGTCAAATAAATGAACTCGATGCCTACTCCTGCGGAAATACGACCTGCGGAAATACGGCCTGCAGAACCACGACTGGATAAAACGCAACCCGCGAATCCAACCCTGAGCGCACGCCTTCGCAAGAGCCTTTCCGCCAGCGAGCGCCGGTTCTCGCTCGACGTCGATTTCAGCGCGGCCCCGGGATTCACCATACTGTTCGGTCCTTCCGGATCGGGCAAAACCATGGTGCTCGACTGCGTGGCGGGTCTGGCTGCTGCGGATGCCGGAAGAATCGTTGTGGGTGAGCGAGTCTTGTTCGATGCAGGCTCGCGGTTCAACATTCCGGTGGCTAAACGCGGCGTGGGATTCGTCTTGCAGGATCTGGCGCTATTTCCACACCTGACGGTCGAACAGAACACGGAGTACGGTCTGGCGCATTTGCCGCGATCGGAGCGCCGGCAGCGGACCGCCGCGATGCTGCGGGAGTTCCACATCGAGCACTTACGCCGACAGCGCCCAGGAGAAATCTCGGGAGGAGAACGCCAGCGTGTGGCCCTGGCGCGAGCTTTGGTGACCGACCCATGTGTTCTGTTGCTCGATGAACCTCTGGCGGCCCTGGACGCCCCTACCAAATCGAAGATCATCGACGACCTTCGGCGGTGGAATCAGGCGCATGGCATCCCGATTTTGTATGTCACGCATGCGCGCGAGGAAGTGCTGGCGCTCGGCGAACGCGTGCTGGTCATGGAAGAGGGTAGCCTCATCGCGCAAGGCGCACCGCACGAGGTACTGGGCGCTCCGCTTCAGGAAACTGTGGCGCAGTTGGCGGGTTTTGAAAACATCTTCGACGCCACCGTGGAATCGGTACACGAAGATCGCGGCACCATGCTTTGCCGAATCGTGCCTTGCCGCATTCCGGCTTCCGGTTTGCCGGGAGCCCATGAGGATAGATCTGTCCTCATAGAGACGCCTCTGATCCAAGCAGAGCCGGGCTCACAGCTGCGGGTGGGAATTCGTGCGGGCGACATTCTGCTGGCCGTCGCCAAGCCGGTGGGGCTGAGTGCGCGAAACATCCTCGCCGGAAGGCTGGTGAGCATGGAGAGGCGCGACATGATGATTTGCGCGCGCGTGGATTGCGGCATCGAGATGGAAGTCTACCTGACTCTTGCAGCGCGTGACGCCCTGGACCTTGCCGAGGGCCGCGAGGTATGGCTGGTGATCAAAACACATTCCTGTCATTTAATGCGGCGCTGACTTATAATGCCGCTCCAGGCGGTCCGGGGGATGGCGGCGGGGACCAACCGAATTTTCCGCCTGCGATCCTCGAAAGCTGAAAGTACAATCCCCCCCATCCGTAGTGGAGTCGTTTCGTGCAATCTGCGCCTCGACGTCTATCGCTTAATTTTCCCAGGCGCCGGCTCGCCTGGCTGGCTGCTTTCTGGCTATGGGGCCAGACCGCCGCGGTGGGACAGTTGCCCTACATTAATGCAGGTCCCGATTCTACATTCGCACAAGTCGACTTCGCGCAAATATATCTCGAGACCGAGAATCGGCGCCTCAAAAACATTGAAGAGCGTAAAGCGCAGGATAGAGAACTGGTTGAGTCCGGCGCTGTGTCAGCGCTTGATCTGGATGCCCCTAATGCCGCGATCGAAGAGTTCAACCGCGCTCGCACCTTATCGAAGGCGCAGAACTCGAAAGAGGCAATCAAGCATCTGCAAAAGGCGGTTGCGGAGTATCCTAAGTTCGTTTCGGCGCACATCGGTCTTGGGCTCGCCTATGTCGATCAGGAAGACCCGAGTCACGCCAAAAGTGAATTCGAAGAAGCTGCCAAACTGGACGACAAATATCCGGCATCGTTTCTGCATCTGGGTCGCCTGGCTTTGTCGCAGAACGATTTTCCGGCTGCGGAATCAGCACTGGAAAAAGCCGCTGCTCTGCAGCCTAAGGACGTCAACATCCTCTCGGTTCTAGCGTACGCGCAGAATGGAACCCATCAATATCGGCATGCTCTGGAGACGGCCCAAAAAGTGCATGCGCTCGATCACAAGGGGATGGCGAATATCCACTACGTGGCTGCGTCCGCCGCCATGTCCCTCAACGATTTCGAAACCATGGAGCACGAACTGAGATTCCTCCTGAGCGAGGACCCAACCAATGCTTTGGCTCCGGTCGCGCGCAAGAATCTAGCTGCCCTTGAGCACAATAAGGAAGTTCGGGCGGCACGCGCCGGCAATTCGCCGTCGGCAACAACTGTATCCGTTTCGCAGACCCAACAAACTTTCCCCAACACTGACAGGCTGAAGGCGCAACTCGCTACCATGGGCGATGAATCGGATCGAGCGACCTGCGTCGACTGCGGTGCTTTGGCCGAAGCAGACGCACCTAAGATCGGAAGCGGCAACGGGGCAGCCTCGGATGTGCCACGCACTCCCGTCGGCCACGCTGGGGGCGTTTGGACGATTCGCAAGAATGTCGACGATGTGGCCCTGTTTTTCTCCGTGAGCAGCCATGGACACATGGTGAACGATCTGGAGTCGTCTAACATTCAGATCCGCGATGACAATAAGCCTCCGGAAAGAATCGTGCAATTTGCACCCCAGTCGAAGCTTCCTTTGCGGCTGGCTCTGCTGGTTGACACCAGCGGTTCGGTGCACGACCGCTTTTCTTTCGAGAAAAGCGCCGCGACTAAATTCGTTCAGAAGGTGCTAAGCAATCCCGCCGACCTTGGCTTCATCGCCGGTTTTGCCACCGAGCCCACCGTCACGCAGGATTTCAGTGCGAACCCAGTCGAACTGGGAAAGGGGATTGAAAATCTCGCAAACGGAGGCGGGACTGCCCTCTTTGACGCAATTTCATTCGCGTGTAGAAAGCTGGGAGACTATCCCGACGATGAGCGGGTAGCGAGAGTTCTGGTGATCCTGAGTGACGGCGAGGATAATTCCAGCCACAGCAGCCTCAAGCAGAGCGTCCAGGTCGCGGAACGAATGGGGGTAACGATTTACACCGTCAGCACGAAAGAGGGCCTGGGCGACAAAACGGATGCCGATAAGGTGCTAGAGGTGCTGGCCGAGCGCAGCGGAGGAGAAGCGATGTTTCCCGGCGACTTGCATACGCTGGGTTCTTCGCTCGACAAGCTTCGCGATTTGATCCGCAGCCGTTATTTTATCGCCTACAAACCCGCCGATTTCCTACCGAATGGAAGCTACCACGCCATCAGCATCATCGCTGAGAAAAACGGCAAGCATTTGCAAGTCCGGGCTCGTAAGGGCTACCACGCTCGCCTGGAAGCAAGTCCAAACTAACCGGAAAGCCGGAGGCTTCCTCCACCGGCTCCATCTCAATCACGGCAACCCACTGGCCCGGCCGCCGTTCGGAAAATACGACGTGGCCGCCGAGGATCTGCGCCACGGCGGCGGGCGGCAGATCTCGGTGAAATCCGAAGAAGCGAGTCTTCAGTTCGGTCCAAGTCCGCCAGCGATCCCATACCGCCGGCCCAGGTTCATATTTTGTGGAGAAGACCAGCGCGACCTGGTAGCTCGGGCGGGACGCGGCGAGGGAGAGCACTTCATCCAGCGAAAAGTTCTCAACGCGAACCACGCGCATTGGCCGCGTAATATAACCGAGCCAAGGCCGGGATATTTCGTCCGAGGCAGGCCAAGCCGTGAGCACCCGCGCCATGGGATAGCGAGCCTCGAGGAAGTGCTCGCCGTCTTCGTGCAGTACGACGTAATCCCGGTAGGCGAGATTATCCTCAAGCGAGAATCCATACGGAGGGTTCCAGAACCAGGCCAGGACAAAAGCGATTGCGACGCAACCGACAGCCGTGAGCCAGTAATGCAGCCTGCGCCAGAGCGTCGAGACCGAAACAATGATGACGAGAGGAACGGCTGGAAGCATATAGCGAGCCAGAACCGCGCCGCCGATCAGCGCCATCGCCACCGCATAAGCAAGCATGACGACATAGAAAACCATTTGTACCGGCAGGCTGATCCGCGGGCGCTCGCCGCTTGGATCGCGGCGCGGAGGCAACAGACACATCGCCACCACCATCGCCAGCGTCAAAACCCACAGGTGGAGATATCCGCTGATCTGCCAAAGCCGCATGGCCAGCGCAAAAAGAAATCGCGTGAAGCTGAGAGTCGCAGCCACGTTATAGCGAAAAAACTCTGGATTGCCGAAAACGTATCCAGTGCGCGCGTAGTGATAGGCATACCAAAGAGCAAGGGGCATCGCCGGGATCAGCAGCGAGCCGATGCGCCGCGCAGATCGAGCCTTCGATTCGCGGTCACCGTTCTCCCGCCAAAGTTTGCTTAGCGAACTGTTGCCCGCAAGGAGGCCGAGGATCTCCCATGCAGCGAGGGCCATGGGAGCTAGAATCGCAGTTTCTTTCGCCAGCGCGGCCAGCGCGAACCAGAACGCCGTCGCGATGGTTTCATCTTCCACGTACGCCGCGAGACCCCAGAAGGTAAGCCCGGCCGCAGCCAGATCCACCTGCGCCAGAGAGCTTTGGGCGAAGAACACGGGATACAGTGCAGTGCAGAGCGTAGACGCAATCGCAACCTGTGTGTTGGCCACCCGTTCCGCCAGCCGGAACAAACCGAGAAGCGAGAAGGCGGCAAGCACCAGCATCGCAGTCCGGGTCACCAGAGGAGCGTAACCCACTACCTTCCACCACAGCGCAAGCCAGGCCATCACCAGAGGTGGGTGCGCATTCGAAACCGTGGAGTGAGGAATCAGACTTCCCGTGAGCAGAAGATCGCGTGCGGCCGGAACGTAATAACCGCTCTCGTCCCAGAAGTAAGGCAAGCGCATCAGAGGCGCGTGCAGCAGAAAGATAAATATAAAAACGACGGCAAACACCGGGGCCGGATAAGCGCTTGACCATCGCACTGGGCTATTCCGGCCAGACCGGTAATCTTTCAGAATCCCCCCTAGTGCACTGGCCCGGTCGGAGTCAGGCGCGGGTCGAGCTTGATCTCGCCAAAAGCGCTCTCGTAGCCAGCCACGTTCTGCTGCAGCAGTCCGAGCAGGGCCTTGGCCTGCTGCGGGCTAAGGTAGATGCCCTGGAAGTTGCGAATCTCCACTTGAGCTTCGGTCTGCTGTTGGAGGGTGCCGAACACCATAAAAAAGTCCCAGACATTCACCCGCATCTGCACGCTGTTGGCATAGGCCTCGCGGTAGTCGGGAGCATTGACCAGCTTGACATTAGGTTGCGCAGGAAGGCTCATAGAAAAGCAGTGTAATGACTTAGGGGTCGCGAAGGGAAGGCAGCGCACTGGAAATTCTCGGTTTCAGGAGAAAACGTCAGATGAAAGCGATCGAGCTGGGCAACCTCCCACCGACAAAAAGTGTCACTCCGCTTACGTTTTTCTGGCTTTTTGGCCTCGAAGAGCATGCCGCGAAAGGTCATGAACGTTAGCTACTTTGCTGAAACCAAAGGAGTTGTAGGATGTCACTACAGGTCTCGTCTGGCGTTCAAAATGCGAGACTTGAAGCGTTCCTAAATTGGGTTTTGGCGAGCACTCTATGACTCATAATCCCGATCACGGGGTCACCGAAGAAATCATTCTCCCCGACAACCTGCTCCCTCTGGGATCTGTGCTGGGCGAGGGAGTCACCCCGCTCGATGTCAGCATGGTGCTGGCAAAAGTGTTCAAGGTACAGTATGCCGAAGTCGCACTGCTGCGCCTCGAAGGCGGCCTGCTCAAGTTCATTTTCCCTGAGCACCTGCGAACCACCGGAGCGATTCCGATCTCGAGCAAAGCGGTCGCCGCTCACACCGCGTTGAGCAAGAAGGCCGAGATCTTCAACAATTTTGCCCGCGTAAAGCATGCCAGCATCTTTGAGACAATCAAGCCGGTTGGGTCTGAAACCGAAGAACTGGCGCTGCCCGCACCCATCCAGAAACTGATGTCGGTGCCGATTCTGGATCACAAATCGACGGTGCTGGGCGTCATTCAAATCTCACGCAAGGGACTGGATCCGCGCTTCACGCAGGACTTCAGCCGTGAAGACTTGCACGATCTGGAACTAGCCGCCGGAGTGCTAGCTGCTTCGCCGGTGATGCTGGAGAACTAAAAGTGTTTAGAAATTCAAGTGGCCGCCGGCCTGTAAGGGTCGGCAGCCATTTTCGTTTTAGTGCCTGCGGTGCTGAAGCCCCTTAGTAGCGTTAATCCTTGAGTCCGGCGACTTTTCCCCGCAAGACGGTGATGGAAGCCTTCGGCAGCGTGAATTCAGTCTGCGGCCCGGCCGCCACAGTGGTCGCCACCGGCGGATGATCAGGGTCCGCGTGGCTTTCGGGGCCGTCGTTGATCCACACATACTGCTCGCTCCCGAAAGTCACGAATGTGACCGGTCCGGAAAAAGAAACATTCTGCTTGCTCTTGGAATCCTCGAACTGCACGCGCACCGTGTGCGGATTGGTCTCGTCGCGATTCACCAGCAGTAGTGACCAGTTGCCATCGGGCCGATGCACTGCATATGACGTAACCAGCGCGTTGCCCTCGGAGTCCGTAATACCAACAGAAGAAGGGAACATATGATGCACCCCGGAGCGATGCTGCACCCACTCCAGGTTAATCATGTGAGCGGCGAAGTAGGGCGAAGTGTATCCCTTGATGTCGTAGCCGCGGTCAGGACCACCTTCGTCGGCAACAAAATTTGACCATGATGCCCAACCCAGGCAACTTTTCTGAATGCCCTGCGGCTGAATCGGCGAGTGGTAGAACGCAGCTCCTCCGCCCTCAAAAAACGAGCCAACATTGTCTGCCAGCCATAGCGCCGCGAAGATTGTGGTCATGGGCCCAGTGAGCTCGGCAGCGAGATGATTCTCTGTCACCATGAGCGGAACTTCTTTGGGAACGCCGTCGTCTCTCCACACCTGCAGGATGTGCTTCATCAACTGAGGCTCGGTATAGAGAGTTTTCCAGGTGATCGTGCAGGCATCAAACGGATAGTGCTCAAACGACACGAACGCCAGATCGGCGATGCGGCCGTGCGCCTTTAAATAATCGACGAAGCGTCCCATCCACGAAATCCGGCCCTGCGCGTCCGGCCAGACTCGTATGTCCTCATTCACTCCTTCGAAGATTGGTCCGCCCAGCTTGAGTTTCGGATCGACTTTGTGAATGGCCGCGGCCCACTGAATGTACAGCGCAGCGTAGTCTTCGGGCATGGCGTGCTTGCCGTCAGGCTCCTCGCCGAGTTCGACGTATCCAAGGTTATAGCCGCGTTTCTCGACGTAGGCAATTTCAGCGGCCGCATCGTCCGGCGTGCCATAAAGCATCGTCACAGGAATCATCGCGGGAAGGTTGTTGGTCAGCCCGCTGGTGAAGAAGAGATCGAAGCCGCTGTGCTGATAGCCGCCCGTGGCGTCCACGTCGGCGGCCGAGTGCCAGGGATCAATCGAAGAAGAGCAATAAGTGGTCGGCCTTTCACTCATACTCTTCTGGACTTCGGCAAACGCGCCGCTGGAGTCGACGGTGCCGACCCGAATCGACTGAATGGCGTATCCCACACAGTTGCGGACGTCGTCTGATCCGTGGAGATCACAGGTATTCGAGGATTCCGTCATCAGGACGCGCACATACTGCGTGTCGACGGGCGCGTCGGCGAGCTTCAAATTCACCGTTCCGCCTTGCGCGTTTTTTTTCGCTCCTGCAGAAAAAGTCCTCCACTCGCCCTGTGGACCTGCATCGAAATCGAGCGCGCGTTTTCCCACCCAATACTCGATCTGATAGGTCGTTGCATACGGGCTGGCCCAGGCGATGCGGACGGCGTTCACCGGCTTCTCGGACTGCAGATCGACGATCACCCACTGCGGATGCAGCGCGTCGCTTTCTCCCGTGAACTTGTGGGTGAGATACGGGTTGCTTTTCCAGTAGCTGAGGTTCGGGCCTGTCAGCGGCCGGTCGCCGCTGGTCGAAAAACCGCGGTGCGGCAGCGCGTAGGAAAGAATGTAGCGCAGCGGCCCCTTAAGCTCGGTGCTCCCGGTAAAATATCCGCTCTGGTGCGCCGGATCGCTCCACGTTCCGTTCTCATTCCAGTGCCACGCCGCCATACGCAGCTCGGAATTGTTGCGATAAGTAATCGGACCCCAGCCTGCCGAGAGCGACTCCTCGATAATGTGCGGGGTATAAACCTTGTCGATCGCGTCATGCGAAAGAACATCGATCGAACTGCCAAGAGCGCTGTCGGGATCGAACGAATTGATAGCATGGCCCGGCGTAGCATCGACGTGAAGGGTCGCTGGTTCCGCCGCGGATGCTGATTGCGCAGGCGCAGGAGCGCCGTGCGCGACCACAGAAAGCACAGCGACCGCAAGGGCAAACCTACTCAACTGCTTTTCAGCGTCGCCCCGGCATAAGTTCCGCCTCGTAAACAGATCAAGCCGCATCGAACTCCTCCAGCTTGTTGCCAACTTCATAAAAGATATTCCCTCTCTAATGCGGCAGGCCGGCCTTTTCGAGCACTAAACCCCGCGCCATACGCACCGCCTCCACCAGTTCGCGAGCCGCTTGTGTGATCTTCGCCAGATTCCCCTCGCGGAGAGCGGCTGCATTTATCAGATCCCCACCTACGCCCAGAGCAAACGCTCCGGCGGCAATGTAGTCGGCAGCGTTCGAGACACTCACTCCACCGGTCGGAATCAGCTCAACGTGAGGAAACGGCCCCCTCAACGACTGCAAATACTTCGGGCCGCCAACATTCCCGCAGGGAAAAATCTTAATCAGTTTCGCCCCGTTGTCCTGAGCATGCATAAGTTCGGTAGGAGTCAACGCCCCTGGGATCGCCAACTTGGCGCAGGCCTGCGCCACCGCGAGCACGTGGGTCGATATTCCGGGACTCACCAGAAATTCGGCGCCGGCGCGAATGCATTGCTCGGCCTGTTCGCCCGTCGTCACCGTGCCCGCGCCGATCAGCGCGCTGTTTCCATGCTCGCGTACCACGTGGCGAATCACCGAGGTCGCGTTGGGAACCGTCATAGTTATTTCGAGAATCGGTATGCCACCGGCACAGATGGCCTCCACAGCCCGGGTCGCGTCCTCAACCGTTGCAGCCCGCACCACCGGCACAATGCCAATCTCGCCAATCCTGCGAATCACGTCCTCAATCGTCATATTGTCGTCTCGTGCCGGGTCCCTAGAAAGTCCGTTCCAATGCTGATTCTCGATCTGCGATGCTCTCAGCGCGCGATCCGTGCAGTCTGTGCCTTCATCGCTTGCAACACTTCTTCAAGCGTCGCCGTCGTCGTATCGCCGGGCGTGGTCATGGCCAGCGCGCCATGCGCGGCACCGCAATCGACGGCCCACTGCGGGTCTTTTCCCAACAAGAATCCGTAAATCAACCCCGACGCGAACGAGTCGCCTCCGCCCACGCGATCGTAAATTTCCAGATTCTCGCGAACCCGCGCCTGGCAGAACTCGCCATCGTAGTAGCACATCGCTCCCCAGTCGTTCAGCGTGGCCGATTTCGCGTGGCGAAGAGTCGTCGCGACGAGGGCGAGGTTGGGAAATTCCCGCACGACTCTTTCGATCATCCGCTTGAAGTTGTTCGGATCGAGCTTGGAATGTTGTTCGTCAAGATCCTTTACCTCAAATCCCAGAGCAGCAGTGAAATCTTCTTCATTTCCGAGCATCACATCGACCAGCGGCGCAATCCGCCGGTTCGTCTCGCGGGCCTCGGCTTGTCCTCCATTAGATTTCCAAAGTGACGCCCGGTAGTTCAGATCGTAGGAAACGATCACTCCAGCGCGCTTCGCTGCTGTAACGGCCTCCAGAGCAACGAGCGGAGTAGTCGCAGAAAGCGCACAAAAGATTCCCCCGGTATGAAACCAGCGCGTGCCGTCTTTGCGGAAAATCTGCTCCCAATCGATTTCCCCAGGTTTCAGCTGTGAGACGGCGGAATGACCCCGATCCGAACAACCAAGCGGAGCCCGCAGGCCGAAGCCTCTCTCGGTAAAATTCACACCGTTGCGGACCGTCCATCCCACCCCGTCATAAGGCACCCAGCGCACATATTTCTGGCTAACGCCCCCCTGCAACATCAGGTCCTCGACCAGCCGTCCAATCGGATTGTCCGCAAGAGCCGTTGTAACCGCCGTGTCCAGGCCAAAGCAGCGTCTCAAGCCGCGTGCAACGTTGTATTCGCCTCCACCCTCCCATGCACGAAAATGACGGGTCGTCGAAATGCGTTCGTCGCCTGGGTCAAGTCGCAACATGACTTCACCGAGACTGACCAGATCCCACATGCAGCCGTTCTTCGATTTGATATTCAGCTTCGCCATAATCTGAACTCACGAACTCGCGCGCCGCAGGCACTCTGCGTACAGACTGATCAGACATGCGTGCCCGCACTTTGCAGTTGAACGGTGGCGCCGTCCGCCGGAGAAACTCTGAGCAGCCGCGTCGGATCCACTACCAGCCAGCTCGCCGCACCGACTACGCACAGTCCCGCCGCCACCAGAAATGAAGTCGTCCAGCCGAATCGAGCAGCGATCCAGGGAGTGAGCGTAGCCGTTATCGCGCCTCCAACCTGATTCCCCATATTCATGAAGCCCGATACCGATCCCGAAGACGCCCCGGCAATGTCGACCGTCACCGACCAGAAAGAACTCTGGGATAAATACAGCGCACCGGCTCCGCCAGCGAGCACTACGCTGGCCAGCCGAGCGCTTTGAACCTGCGAACCGAAGGCAATGAAGCCGCCCGCCGCAGCGATTGCAAAAGCCGCTAGGCCGCAACGTCCCGCGCGCAGCCCCAGCCGCCTAGTGAGCCGGTCGTTGATAGCTCCGCCCAAAAGACAACACACCAGCATGGCAAGAAAGGGCAGCATGGTGTAGAACGCGCTCGCTTTTAAATCCAGGCCACGCACTTTTGCGAGATACCGATAGAACCAGCTGAAGAAAATCCATGC
This sequence comes from uncultured Acidobacteriaceae bacterium, assembly GCA_963809605.1. GTDB lineage: Bacteria > Acidobacteriota > Terriglobia > Terriglobales > Acidobacteriaceae > Sulfotelmatobacter. The sequence goes on from CAWEKM010000004.1 coordinate 204,988, forward strand.
CACATAGCCGTAGCAGAAATAGCTGAGCGTGACAGCCCACACTTCTTTGCTTTGCAGAACGCGCCGCCAGGGCACGAGCGGCTTCCCATCATCTTTCGTCCCCGCCTGCTCCAACCCGGAGCGAATGAACGTCAACTCAGAGTCAGATACGCCCGCGTGCTCGACGGGCGTGTCGCGAGCCATCACGAACCACACAGCTCCTGCGGCAAAACCGATAATGGAGCAGATCCAGAACGACGTCCGCCAACCGTAATGGATCATGATGTAAGTAATGATCAGCGGTGTAAATCCAGCGCCCGCCCCCACCCCGGCGAAAATCCATCCGTTCGCGATGCCGCGCTCCGAGGTCGGAATCCAGCGCGCGATGAATTGATTGGCGGAGGGATAAATGACGGCCTCACCGGCGCCGAGAAAAAAGCGGACCGCAATGAAAGCGAAAAGCGCACCTGCAATATTTGCGGGAACCAGAGCGGTCAGGGCCGTGAAAATTCCCCACCAGGCCACTCCCCCGGCCAGCACCCGGCGAGGTCCGAAACGGTCGGCCAGCCTCCCTCCAATGGTTTGAAAGAGCGCGTAACCAACCAGAAAGGCGCTGAATACTTTCCCGAGCTGCACATCGCTCAGATGATAGGTCTCCGCGATCGACCCGCCGGCAATAGAAATGTTTACCCGGTCGAGATAAGACACCGCGCTCAGTACGAATAGCCAGAACACCAGAAACCAACGGACATGGCTCGTTCTCGCGCCGTTCATCACTGATGCTCCAGCTTGCCGCACCGACGACCATGTGATATTTTCGCGCTCGCGACGAAAATCATTCCACGTCTCGAAGTCGTTCTCGGAGTCCTATGAAGAAAGCCATCTTTCTCGCAGCACTTATAAGTTGCCTCACGCTTGCCACGCCGGCCCGCGCGCAGCTCGACCTCTTCTCGAAGGATCAGCGCATCGAATTCACTCCGGACTGGCACGGCGACCGTTTTCCCGATGGACGCCCGAATGTGCCGGATTCCGTGCTCTCCCGGCTCAAAGACGTCACCGCAGACGAGGCCTGGGACGTTCTCCAAGACGCCGGCTACCGCAACCAGTTCGAAGGCGGCTGGAAGGTAATCAATCCCGGTCAGCGGCTGGTGGGCCGAGTTGTCACCGCCGTTTTCATGCCGCGACGCCCTGACGTGGATTCGGTGATCCAAGCCAACGGCAAAAAAGAAAACCGCATTGGAGACGAGAACTCCTGGATCATCGACATCCTGAAACCCGGCGACGTTCTGGTCGTCGACTTGTTCGGAAAAATCCGTTACGGCACCATTGTCGGTGACAACCTCTCGACCGCCATCTACGCCAAGAGCCACAACGGATTGATCGTGAACGGAGCGGTTCGAGATGTAACCGGCATTCAAGAAATTCCCGGCTTCCAGGTGTACACGCGCGGCGTCGATCCCTCCGCTCTTGAGAACGTTATGCTGACCGGAATCAACGTGCCCATCCGAATCGGAGACGTGACGGTGATGCCTGGCGACATTGCGATCGGCGATCCTGAAGGAGTGACCTTCGTTCCCCCGCAACTGGCGGGGAAAGTGGCCGACGACACGGAAATGGATCACCTGATCGACGACTGGGGCCACACGATGCTTCGCGAAGGCAAATACACCCCAGGTCAAATCGATGCCAAGTGGACTAAAGATATGATTGAGCAATTCAACGCGTGGCTGGAGAAAAAAGGATCGAAGCTGCGCATGCCGATTGACTGAACGGCTAGTCTCGGTCTGGCTACTAATGAGTCTCGCGAATCCCAAGGATTCTCCTGCGTCTGTTCCGAGGTCGGTTTTATCCCGCTTACGCGGCGTGTTCCCGCCAAATTAGCCTTCTAGTCCCGCGCCTGGATCAAGGCAGCGCGAAGCTGAAGACGTCACTACCCGCCGCAATCGTTACATACTGTTTTCCGGCAATCGCATAACTCATGGGAGACGCGCTAATGTCTTGCCCAGTATTGAAATGCCACAGCGCCTTTCCACTTTGCGCATCCACCGCTTCAAACGAGCCGGCATTATCCCCGAAAAATACCAGACCACCGGCCGTCGCCATGGTCCCGGCAGAAGAGTGTCCGGCGGTTGTCTGAGGATATTTCCACGCAATCGAATTCGTCTCCAGGTTGAATGCCACGAGAACCTTCTCGGAAGTCTCGGACGGTATGCGCTTTACCCCAGTCGAGTAATAGTCGCGACCCTCTTGAAAAGTCTGTGGCTTGAAAAAATACGTTTGGCAGGCTTCCAGCGCCATGAAATAAACCGAATGGGTGGACTCGCTGTAGGAAGGCGCGAACCAGTTCGTGGCTCCGGCGAACCCGGGGCAAATCCGCGTTCCCTCCGCGGTCGGCTGGACGCCCGTTAGCAAAGGCCTGCCGTGCCCATCGATTCCCTTCGCCCAGTTTAGTTTTTCGACGAACGGTGCCGCCGAAAGAAACGCTCCATTGGTGCGATCGAGCACGTAGATGTAGCCGTTTCGATTGGCCTCGACCAGCAGTTTTCGCGGCACGCCCTGAAAATTGGTATCGATCAGCATCGGGGTCTCCACCGCGTCGTAGTCGAACAGATCATGCGGCGTGAACTGGAAATACCACTTCAACCTTCCAGTATCCGGATCCAGCGCCAACACGCAGTCCGTGTAAAGATCGTCCCCCGGCCGCACGCCGCCCTCGAAATCCGGCGCAGGATTGCTGGTGCCCCAGTAGATCGTGTTCAGCTGCGGATCGTAGGTTCCCGGCATCCAGGTAGTTCCGCCGCCGTGCAGATAGATTTTTCCCGGCCAGCTTTCAGAACCAAATTCGCCCGGACCCGGTATCGTCCAGAATCGCCACGCCAGCTTGCCGGTCAGCGCGTCATAGGCCGCAACAAAACCTCGCACCCCGTCATCGCCGCCCGAAGTCCCCACCAGAATTTTGTCTTTGACCACGAGCGGCGCGCTAGTGGCGCCGTAATTCTTGTTCCAATCCGCGTACGCCACGTCCCAGATAAGATTGCCCGAGCGCGCGTCCAGGCAGAGCAGATGCGCGTTATCCGTTTCCATGTAAACCCGGTCGCCCCCCACCGCGACCCCGCGATTGATGTGCCCAGCCGCATCGTCGATCAATCCTTCCGAGGTCGGCCACGAATGGTGCCATACGACTCGTCCCGTGCCGGCGTCGAGCGCGAACGCATCGTTCGCCGCGGTCACAAACATCATTCCATTCACTACCAGCGGAGTGACCTCAAGCCGTTTCGAGTCGGGCGCATGAAACACCCACTCCGCCCGCAGTCCTGCGATGTTCCCCGGATTAATTTCCGCAAGGCTGCTGTAGCGCCGGCCAGAGTAGTCGCCGTTGTAGGAAGTCCAATTGGCAGCGACTGGCTGAACCAAGAGATCGGCAGTGCGCACATTGATGGCCGTCGATATGCTTGCTGGCGGATCAGTCTCCGCGCGAGCCCCCAGGCAGGCGAAAACAATTCCGGTAAGCGCTGCCATCCACATGCCGCGAGTACTTCCGCCCCAAAGAGCCCGCACCACAAGTTCGAAACGGCCCACGTCATGCCGCCTAGAGAGGCTTTGCAAGCGCTGCCTCCCCGGAACCATTCTTCCTCACGGGCGCGTGGTAACTAGCGGTGCGGTAGCCCAACTCGCGCGAGATTTGCAATCCGGCAGTCTGAATCAGCGGGGCGAGCTGCCGCAACCGGGTAACAGCCATTCGCACCACCGGCGCGGTAATGCTGAGGCTGGCATTCACGCTCCCGGCGTGGTCCCAGATGGGAGCGGCGACGCATCGGATGTGGAGTTCATGCTCTTCCAGATCGCAGGCGTATCCGTTCTTTCGAACTCGGTACAGTTCCGCGTCCAGTTCCTGAAGATTGCTCACGGTGTTCGGCGTTAGAGACTGCAGCGTCATCTGGGGGAGCAGCTTTTCCCGCTCGTCGTCCGGCATGTAGGCCAGCATAACCTTGCCTACAGCGGTGCAGTACAGCGGAACCGCGGCGCCGATGCGGGAGTGAATGCGCAACTGTTCGGGCGAATCCAGCTTCTCAACGTAAACCGCGGATAACCCGTGCCGCACGGTCAAATGGATGGTTTCGCGCGTCTGCCGGTTCAACTCCTGAAGGTAAGGCTGGCTCACCCGGCGAATATCGAGCTGGCTGAGAGCCACATGGCCGATCGCAAAACAGGCGATTCCCAGGTGATACACGCCGTCCCCGCTACAGTTCAAGAACCCGGTACCTTCCAGGTTCGCCAGAAAACGGTGGACCGTACTAACCGGCAACCGGGACCGGCCCGCAACTTGCTTCGCGGTGAGCCCCTGCGGTGATTCGCTGAAGAGCTGCAGAAGACGCAACCCACGCTGCAGCGCCGTAATGTTGTAGCTTCGCTTTGGAGTAGCAACCATCAGAATCGAAGAGATCTACTCTCTTACAAAATGAAAGTGCGAATTATCTGATGAAAGTCACTTTAATGCAATAGCTGTCTTTCCTCTACAGTCTTCCGAACTTCTTAACCGCTTCCACGATCGACTTCATCTGCTCGATCACGGCATACATCGAGTGCTCTTTGAAATCCATTTGTTGCGCGAGTTTCAACACTTCCTGCGCCCTGTCCCTCGGGACCACCACCACCCCATCGCTATCTGCAGCGATAACGTCGCCGGCATTTACGGTCACGCCGTCGCACGTCACCGGAATCTGCGATCCTCCAAAACGATAGTGATGCACTGAGGTCGACGGCACGATGCCGGTCGCATACACGGGAAACTCGATCTTGCGCAGGTACGCCACGTCCCGGACTCCACCATCGATCACAGCTCCCGAGTAGCCACGAGCAGACATGGCTGTGCCCATCAGTCCGCCCATACCCGCAATGTCCTCTCCATCTTCAAGCACCATCACGTAAACCGAATTGGTCGACCCCTGATCGATGGCCTCCAGCATTCCGTTGAGCGCAGCGGGGTCGCTATTGCCTTCGTCCTTCTTAAGCAAGACGGTTCTTGCAAAGCCGGCAAACTTCGTGGTGAAGATCGGATGCATGCGGTGACTCATGTACAGGCGCTTACCGGTCAGTTGCTCCAGCGCATCGGAAACCGAAGCCACTTCGACGCGACGAAAATCCGCAATCAACGCACTGTCGGAATCCGAAGCATTTGCTCCTGCAACTGCTTGTGCCCTCACAAGCCTGGCTCCGCACAAGATTGCGCTTAAAACCCCGATGGATACCAGAGATGCCGCAATCGTGTGCGTTTTCACGAACCCGCGAAACTTGTTCATTTCGTCCTCCCCGATGTATATATGTGCGCGGACTCTAACACCATTGCTCGTAGGTTGGAAGAGTCAATCCATTTATCACAAAGGGGAACGGAAAATGAAAATGAAAATCGAAACCAGAGGAATCCGGTCATTTCTGTGGGTGTTCGCGGTCATGCTTGCGGTAGCCGTCGTCGGACAGCGGGGCTACTGCCAGGAACACAAAGCAATCAATCTATCCTCCGGCAAAGGACTTCCTTTCAGCGACGGCATCGTAGTCGGTCACACTCTGTACATCGCCGGCCAGGAGGGCAGTGACGATTCCGGCAAGCTGGCTGCGGGCGGCATCGGCCCCGAGACCACAGCAGCCCTCGACAATATCCAAAAGGTCCTCAAAGCCGCAGGCTTCGAACTGAAAGACGTGGTCAGCGTAACCGTCTTCCTCGCCGACATTCATGAATTCCCGGACATGAACAAAGTGTACAAAACCGTCATGCCCGACCCGAAGCCGGCCCGCGCGACCATTCAAGCGGCAGCCCTGGTGAACAATGCCCGAATCGAAATCTCGGCCATCGCCGTGAAGCGGAAGTAGTCACCCTTCATGACGAAGCGTACCTTCGTTGTGGCTGACGGAGAAAGGCCGACTCGGAGGACACGGATTGTTTTTCTTGATCTGGTGCAGAACGCAAAAAGAGTTGACAGTCCTACTCCGCTTGAGATAAACCGTCATCCATGCTGTGCGGTGCACTTTCAAAACTCGACAATCGATTTCATCAGATAAAAGTACAGGAAGAGTACCAATTGAGGAGTTGAATCGGGCGAAGGCCTCGGGCAGGAGATCGTCTATGCGTGATCCTCGGTGTGCGGTGGTCGCGGTACTCGCGTTTGTGGTTTTCGCACTGGCGTTGGCGTCAGCGAGCATCACCGGCAGCATCTCCGGCGTGGTCACAGACAAGACGGGCGCCGTTGTTGGTGGCGCCACCGTTGTTGCAACCGACACCCTGACCGGCGTCCAGACCACTCAAAAGACCGACTCCAAAGGTTTCTACAATCTCCCCACTCTCGCCGTCGGCACTTATAACCTGGAGATCAGCCAGGTCGGCTTCAAGACTTACCGCCAGATCGGAATCGTGATCGACGCCAACTCAGCGATTCGAGTGGACGCAAGTCTGGCCATCGGCTCAATCAGCGAGAAGATCGAGGTCAACACGGAAGCGGCTCAAGTGGAGACCCAGAGCACGCAAATGGGCGAAGTCATCGAGGGCACCAAGATGACCTCTGTACCCCTGAATGGTCGGAGCTTTCTCGATCTGCTGTCTCTGCAGCCGGGGGTTTCGCCGTATAAGAACACAGATCAGATGACGAATGGAATCGGAATGGATCCAACAACAGTATCCGGCGATCTAACCAACGGAACTCAATCCGTAGACGGTGGCCGAACCGGTTCGAACGGTTTCATGGTGAATGGAGCCGACGCGGAAGAAGGGGTGCATAACGGAGCGGCCGTCGTTCCCAATCTAGACTCCATCTCTGAATTTCGCATCATCACCAATAATTTCAATGCCGAATACGGAAACTTCAGCGGCGGCCAGGTTAACGTCGTCACCAAATCTGGAACCAATCAATTTCACGGCGACCTGTTCGAATTTCTTCGCAACACCGACCTCGACGCGGCGAACTACTTTACAGGGCGTGGAGTCTTCATCCAGAATCAGTTTGGTGGAGTCTTCGGCGGGCCGATAAAAAAAGACAAAATCTTCTTTTTTGGTGACTATCAGGGAACCAAGCAAATCCTGGGCCAGTCGCAAAGCTTTCCCGTTCCCTCCGCGCAGGACCGAATGGGCAACTTATCGGATGAGGCTAGCGCCTTTGCACCCGGCAGCGATGCTGCCATGAACCCGGTTACCAGTACGGTCAATGGATCATACTGGGCGACGAGTGTCCTGACACCGCGCTTGGGGTATACGGTAGCCGCTGGCGAGCCTTACTACTATACCGCGGGCATGGTGAACCCAGCGACGATTGGCTCAAACGGTGTCGGGATTCCGTACACGAGCAACTGCACCACTAATGATCCCGTGACGGGATGCGTTTTCCCCAGCGCTTTCATTGACCCAACCAAAGCCTGGGATTCCGTTGCGACGCAAACTCTGAAATACATTCCCCAGCCGACGTCTGGCTTCCTCCTTAACGGAGGCCCGGCCTTCGAAACCGCGGCCCTTAACGGGAAACTGACGGACAACAAAGCCGGAATTCGTCTGGATACAAACACACACTACGGCACTTTGTTCGGATACTACTTCTTCGATCAATTCACAAGCACCAGTCCCTACGCCCAAGGCATCAATGTCCCCGGCTTCGACAGTAGCGTTCTAGGTCGTGCGCAGATGGTAAATCTCGGCCTGACAACCACCATTAACAACTCCACCATCAATGATGTTCGCCTGGTGTTTCTGCGCAACCGCTATTTCGGAGGAGTTCCCATCGGCGGCACGGGCGTTCCGTTGACGTCTCTAGGCTTCACGGCTCCCGCAGGTACAGGCGCCGGCTTCAATGGCGGTATCGCCACCATAAATCCGGCGCTGGAAGGGGTTCCATCTCTCTTCTTCAATAACTATGAATTTGGGCTTCCACAAGATGCCTTGCGAGAATTCAACAACACATTCCAGGTTCTGGATAATTTCACAAAAATTATAGGAACCCACACCCTTCAGTTCGGCGTAGACGCTCATTACGATCAGATCAACGAGCGCAACTACGATGATGTGAACGGGGCATATGGTTTTGATGGACAAGAGACTGGCCTGGATTTTGCCGACTTCCTGATTGGCGCCCCTGCCAATTTTACTCAGGCTAGCCAGCAGATTCTTGATTCACGCAGCAGATACTTCGGAGGGTACGCGCAGGATAGCTGGCGCGCGCGGCCAACCCTGACCATCAATTTCGGCCTTCGCTATGACATTATGATGCCGTGGTATGACACTCAGAAGAAACTGGAAACAGTAATCCCGGGCGAAGAGTCTGAATCCTTCCCGACTGCGCCGGAAGGGCTGGTGATTCCGGGAGATCCGCACGTGCCGTCAACCTTGGCCCCCACGCGATACAACAACTTTGCTCCCAGAATTGGATTCGCGTATTCGCCGGATAACACAGAAGGCTTGCTCGGAAAAATTCTTGGCGGACCGGGTAAAAGCAGCATTCGTGCTGGTTACGGCATCTTCTACAGTTCCATTGAAGATGCCACCGGCTTCGTTGAGGTCGGCGATGCACCGTTTGGCTTGTATTATTCTTCCCCGGTTCCCACCCTCATGGAAACGCCATTTATTGATCGTGCCACGGGGAATAATGAGGGACAGAAATTCCCCTTCGTGTTTCCTTCGACCAATGTGTCGCCAAAAAATCCCGACACCATGTTTAATTGGGTGCAAGCCACACCGATTTCCGGGTCTGACTACTTGAATCCTCACGACAAAATACCAAACGTGCAGGAGTTTGAGTTGTCGTTGCAGCGCCAGCTGGGATCGTCCACGGTGTTGGGCGTCAGCTACGTGGGATCGGTGGGCCGGCACCTCTTAACCTTTGAAGATGTGAATCCGGGGGATCCCGGGCTCTGCTGGGAGTTGGACTTGAAAAATCCACAGAATATCGTTAATCCCAACAGTCCGTCATCGTGTGGTCCGTCTGGCGAGGATCCAGGCGCGGGCACTGCAGCTAATCCAACCGCAATAACCACCACCCAAGCCCCTCCTGGATATCCCGGAGTCACTTCTTTCGCCAGCACCCGACTGCTCAGGGGGCTGAATACACCTACCACGAATAACTTCGGCAGCAACGCCGACATGAAAACAGTTGCCAGCTCGAGCTTCAACTCGCTGCAGGTAAGCCTGAAACACAACCAGAAGTACGCCAATTTTCTGGTGGCTTATACCTATGAAAAGTCGATCGATAACGGTTCGACGTCATTTGATGCAACCAATGTGTTTAATTCCAGATTAAGTCGCGCCTTATCGATTTTCGATGTCCCGCAAGACTTGACGGTGAGCTACACAGTGCAGATGCCCTTTGACAGGCTCACTGGCGGCGCCGCGAAGAGACTCACGGCGGGATGGGCTTTGTCTGGTATCGCGACATTCGCCAAAGGAGAACCGGTCCAACTCAGCGAATCCGACGATAACTCGCTGAGTGGAACTTTCGATGCCACGATCGACGAGCCCCAGGTTGTTGGTGGTGGTCCCCTGTTCATAAACCGCAATCCCCGCTCGGGACAACCCTACTTCAACCCAAATTACTTCCAACCAGAACAACTTGGGACGGTCGGAAATGCCATGCGCCGGTTCTTCAGCGGGCCTGGGATCAACAACTTTGACATGGCCTTGCTCAAAGATACGAGGATCACAGAGGGCTTGCAGGCGCAATTCCGTGCCGAGGCGTTCAATGTCTTTAATCACGCGCAGTTCATGAACCCATCGGGACAGGTCGACAACTCGGGGCAGGGCGGTTTCGGATATGTGACTGGCGCCAGAGATCCGCGCATCATGCAACTCGCGTTAAAGTTCATTTTCTAAACCGTGTTTCGCCGATGCTCCCAAGCTCCAGATCACAGTCCATGCTGGTGCTGGTTATGGCGGTCGTGTGGGCCGCCAGCGGCCTTACCGTCTGGCCGCAGACCCCGCAGCAAAGGCCCCGCCCGATAAACGTCAAGCCAGTTTCAACCCGCGGCAAGCAAACCTTCGCCTCGACCTGCGCCACCTGCCACGGTCTCGACGGCCGGGGCGCCGAACGCGGTCCCAACATCGCCGAAAATCCAAAGGTCCAGCGCCTTTCCGATTCGCAGATCGTGCACATTATCCAGAACGGAGTCCCGGGCACCGGAATGCCGGCCTTCCACACCCTCGAGCTGGCGGACGTCAAAGCGGTGGTAACCTACCTGCGCACTCTTCAGGGGACAAAACAAACCGTCAAACTGCCCGGCGATCCTGTCCGCGGAGAGACAATTTTCTTCGGCAAGGCAGGATGTTCCGGCTGCCACATGATCGCCGGCAAAGGCGGTTTCATCGCCTCCGATCTCTCCAGTTACGCGCGCACGCACGACGTAGAGCAGATTCGTAGCTCAGTCACGACCCCCGCTCCGGCCACCGACCACCAGGCGCGACTAGTGACGGCGACCATTCGCGGCGGCGAGAAACTTGTCGGCAGAATTCGCAACGAAGACAACTTCTCTCTGCAACTCCAGACTCTGGACGGAACGTTCCACTTCGTGACGAAATCCGAGCTCGAAAGTCTGAAATACGATTCGCAGACCCTGATGCCATCCGACTACGATTCCGCTCTTACCGCCGACGAATTGAATGATGTAGTCAGTTATCTGATGAAGGTAGCGAATGCCAGCGAGTCGCGAACTCCCAAAAAAGCGGATGAATGGGAGGAATAAAAACCTCATTCAAAGAAAGGCATTTCCATGAATCGCAGCATGAAAGTCCTGCAAGCCTTCGTCATCACGACGATACTCGTGGCGCCCAGAGCAGGTGTTCTGGCTGCCCCGCGCGAGCCGAGGGAGTTTAAGCTGCAAGCCGAATCGCCGCAGTTCTGGAATCTCATCGATCAGAATGCCAAGCTGGGCGTCGTAGCCACGGGTTTCGGCTTTACCGAAGGCCCGGTGTGGGACGAGGCTGGCTTCCTCTACGTAAACGACGAAACCATCAACAAGATCTTCCGCCTCCATCCCGATGGCAAAAAGGACGAAGTGATCGCACTCGGCGACCCCGACGGCAACACCTTCGACCGCGAGCATCGCCTGATCGATTGCGCCAGCGTGTTGCGCGCCATCATCGCAGTAACGCCCGACGGAAAATATAAAATTCTGGCAGACCATTACGACGGCAAGAAGCTGAACAGTCCCAACGACGTCGTCACGGGTCCGGATGGAGCTCTTTATTTCACGGATCCGACCCTGGATCTTGTGGCGGGAGAAAAGCAGGAAATTCCTTTTCAAGGCGTCTACCGCCTCGACGCAAAGGGCAACGCGAAGCTGCTCACTAAAGATCTGACGCAGCCGAACGGCCTCGCCTTTTCGCCCGACGGCAAACATTTCTACGTCGATGACAGCGAGCAAAGAAACATCCGCGTCTACGATGTGGCAGCCGACGGAACCCTTGCCAACGGCCGCATCTTCGGCGAGGAGCCAGGCGGGAAGGGCGATGGCGTGCCCGATGGAATGAAAGTCGACAAGAACGGCAACATTTTTGTCACCGGACCCAAAGGCATCTGGGTCTGGGACGCCAAAGGCAATCACCTCGGCACTATCGTCATGCCGGAGCAGCCCGCAAATCTGAACTGGGGCGACAAAGACTATCGAACCCTTTACATCACCGCGACCACATCGGTCTACAGGCTCGAGATGAAGACGGAAGGCTTCGTGCCGTACTTGTAAAGCGGCACGACGAACGAGACAAGCCCAGTGCGAACACCATGGTGCGAAAGGGGGGACTCGAACCCCCACGGTTTTACCCGCCAGATCCTAAGTCTGGTGCGTCTGCCAATTCCGCCACTTTCGCATGCTCACAATTATACAAAGTGGAGGGAGTTCTTTCGGAATGTCCAGCGGAATAATGTCCAGCGGAATAGAGTGCTCAGGTATGCGCACGCTACTGATGGCAAGCGATAGCGAAAAACACAGCTCCCCTCGGTCGACACGCTTGCCGACGGCGTGCCCGCCGAGCGTGCTACTGCACTGCGTTGAGTCCCTGATAAATAAACATGCCGGCGAGCACCAGCAGCAGCACTCCAGAACCGGCGCCGAAAACCCAGACGGGGACGGTGAGGCGGTTGACCTTCACCAGCAGTTCCGTCTGCTCCTGCTGCATATGCTGGCTCGCGTCGTCGAGATACAACGACTCTTCTTCGTGCATGGTCAACGTGCTGCGGTAGATGAGCAGAATGATCAGGCCGATAGTGAAAACACCCCACACGATCGCCAGGCCAAGCGTTAAAGGAGTCCACGTCCAAGTCATAAGCCACCTCAACAGTTTGCAAGCCCGTTAAGCAAGTCCACCACATCGAGAGCTGCGGGCCTTGGCCCATAATCCTCAACCTGGAGGAAGTGCCTGACGGGAGCATTATAGACCAGTTGGCAAGTGGCGCGAGAGGAATCGTCTCCGGGAAGCCAGACATCCAATAGCGTGGCCCTGGTACAGTTAGCCTAGTTTTATAACTGTATCAACGGCTTGCCAGGCTCTGGTATAATCTAGGTACTTTAAAGCCAAGGAGATACGAATGGCCACGACAACCGTCCCAAATGTGAACACCAACGTTCCGGAAGTGAAGAAGACTCCGCCGGTTTCGCTCACGGCCAGCGCGGTTTCCAAGGTGAAGGAGATCATGGGCCAACAAAGTCCCGTGCCCGCGGGCCTTCGCATTGGTGTAGTCGGTGGCGGCTGCTCCGGCTTCTCCTATTCCATGCAGTTTGAAAACGCTGCCGGAATGATGGACAAGACCTTCGACATGGATGGGCTGAAGGTGTTCGTCGATGCGACCTCGGTGATGTATCTGAACGGGTGCATTGTCGACTACGTCGAGACCCTTGAAGGCGCCGGTTTCAAGTTTGAGAATCCCAACGTGAAGAGCACCTGCGGCTGCGGTTCTTCATTCAGCGTTTAAGTCTTAGCGGGCAAGTTTTCCGCCGTGCGCGGGAAAACTCTTGACGTAAATCTCGTGGAAGAAAACGGCCTCATCCCAGGATGAGGCCGTCCCACTTTCGATCGGAATCTTCGCACTGCTATTGTGGTGGATTAGGGGGCGGCTGCGACGGCGAGGAAGATGAGCCGCTATTGCCGAAGGTGGAAGACTGCCCGAAGGAACTGCCGTTGGAGTTACCGAACGAACTGCCGCTCGAACCGCCGAACGGACTGCTGCTCGTTCCAGCTGCCGGCTGCGCACCGTTCAACCCCGGTTGAGTTCCGAGTCCGAGTGACTGCAGCCCCGGCTGATAAGGCGTGGTGATGATTCCGCCGCGGTCGAGGCTGGGATCATACAAAAATTGCCACTCATTATATTTCTTCTTATGGTTGTATTCGCGAATGGTGGTTTTTTTACACAGGCTGGCCACGCCGACGATCGGGCCGCCGACGACGAGCTGTTGGCCGCCCGAGCCTGCGTCCCCCTGCCCTCCTGAAGTCTGGGGAGACTGAGACGTATCCGATCCCGGAACGGAATTCGTTCCCGGCTGACCCGTTCCCTGTTGACCCGTCCCCGATTGATCCGGGCCGGTCTGCGAGTTGGAGCCAGCTCCGAACCCGCCGTTCGAGTTTCCCCCCGATCCAGACGACTGCGCGAACACGCCGGAACTGTTAACTCCGGAGTTGCCAAACCCAGAATTGCCAAACCCCGAACTGCTCGATCCCGAACCGCCAAACGCGGAATTGCCAGAACCGCCAAATGCAGAATTGCCGAAACTCGAACTGCTCCCGCCGAAACTACTCTGTCCTGCAGGTGTGCCAACCGCGCTCGCCCCCGGAATGCTTCCGCCCCCAATGCTGAAGCCGCCGCCCAGCGTTACCCCCGGTTCACCGTAGTGCAGCAGTCTGAAGTCCTGGCACTTGCCGTTCTTGCAGTTCAGCGGGTCTTTGTAGTGTTTGCGCAGGTAGCGCATATTATTCGTGTTGTCGAGATCATCCAGCTTCGTGGGATAGCGGCTGAATTTCTTGTAATAGTTCTTGATAGCCCGCGAGTACTGCACTCCGCGGTGGATCATTTCCGTTTCCTGCTCCCGCTGAGCCTCATACTTCATCGGGATAATGATTCCGAACATGACTCCAACGGCCATCAAGGCGACCACGAGGAGCAGCGTGAGCAGGATGTATCCCTCTTCCCCAGGACGAAGACGAGGCCGGCCTTCGCTCGGCGCGCAGTGCATCGATTCGCGGATTTGTGCCGCGCGCTTTCTCATAACGGGCTCACGACGGGTTCCCCTGGGTCAGCGGTATGTTCTGCGCCGGACCGCTGACCACCAAGTCCTGGATCTCAACCGATGTTCCAGAAATTCGCACAACCTTGTAGCGGCGGTCGACGATTTCGCCCTCGCCCGCGATGAAAACGTCAGTATCTTTGGAAAGAAAAACCTTCCTGGGTTCTCCAGGCTGGCTGGCGAAGCCGAAAAACTTCAGGGGTATTGCAGGCTGTTGAGCCACGGCCGGCGGCGCGTATATAGGATCCTTGCCACCCGGCTTGCCTTTGTCCGTCGCGCCGGGGGCCAGTGGAATGGGGATCACGGCGTCCGGCTGGGATATGAAAATGTTTCTTCCCGAGCCTTCGTACTTGACTTGCTCCGCTGAGGCCAGTTCCTGCAAGTGCAGGGTGGGGTCGAGATCCGGCGCTGGGCGCACTTTCTTCGCCGTCGACACAGAACCGTGATGCGTCCCGGGACGCGTGGCATTCGTCGTCAGAGTGTGCGGGTCGATCGCAGTCGTCACAGGCGTCGTAGAAGCGATGGTCGAGGAAGAAGGCATGAACCAATAGGCGATGAGCACAAGCGCCACCACTCCCAGCGAAGCTGCCAGGATCACCTGCTTCCGGTTTTCGAATCCCAGGTTCACTGCCCGCCCGCCTTCAGATAGGTCTCAAGTTTCATTTGCAGCTTGATCGGGCCCTTCTGTTCCCCGGCCAGCGTGATGCTGCTGATGATGAAAAACATGTCATCCCGTTCCAGGGCATTAATAAACCTTGCCAGCGAAACGTAACTTCCCGCCAGGTTCGCTTCCAGTTCGACCGGATGCAACCCACCGACCTCGTCGTCGTCCACCTTATACTTAGCCTCTTCGATCGTGACCCCGTTGGCCACAGCCAGCTTGCCGAATTGCGTGGGGATTTCCGAGTCCTGCGCGGGAAAGCGTTTTTTGTAAAAGTCTGCGATCTGCCGGTTCGCGGTAATCACTTTCTTGTCCAGATCTTTCAGGGGCGCGGTCTGGAGGGTTTTCGCATGCAATTCGGTGCGCAGTTGGGTTAGTTCTTGACTGCGCGAGTCGGCCGAGCCGACCAGCGGCGAAAACAATACAGCCGCAGCCAGGATGTCCACGCCCAGCAGGACGCCCAGGGTGATCTTGATGTTTTTTCGGGTTTGGCGAAGGTCTGGCATCAGGATGCGCTCCGCTTGGGAGTCTCAGTCTTCGGTGTTGGCGCCGGTGCCGGGGCCGGCTCGGGAATGTAAATCCCATCGATCGCGAATTGCACGCTGTCGCCGCTGCCGCTGGTCGCCGGAGCTTCCGCCTCGACGTAGGTCTGTGCGAAGTGCCGCGAATCTTCCATGCGGTGCGCCAGTTCCAGGGCCCGGTCGCGATCGCCCGCGACTACCATCTTCAGTGTGAGCTGATTATCCGCGTCCAGTTCGGGATGTATCGAAACCAGGTGGACCCGCGCCGGCATCACTTTCTCGAGATCTTCCAGAACATGCGTCCAGGAAAGCGACTTGCGATCGATCAATTCGTTCAGAAACTGCGATTGGTCGCGCGTAGTGCGATTGCTCGGCTGACCCAGAAAATTCTCGGCCTGTTGCCGGGTCCGGTCGCGCTGCGCGATCTGAGCGCGCAAATCGGCAATCTGAGCGTGGTCACGCCGGGCCGCGAACCAATCCGTAACCGTGATCGTCAGCAGGGCCAGCGTAAAGACCGCCGCTATCCCCAGAGCCGTTCCCCAACGCAGCCAGAACTGCCGCGCATCTTCATACGGCTGGCTGGCGAGATTGATATCGAGACGCATATTTAAATTCAGGGGCCAGGTGTTAGGGGCCAGTTGTTATTGGCTAGGGGTGTCAGTGGTAAGCAGATCTTCTGACCCCTGGCCCTGATCCCCAGCCTCTGCACCTATGAAATCAACGCTCCCACCACGCCAGCCATTCTCCAGCGTGGCACCGAGCTTCCATTGTTCGCTCCCAACTGCGAGGAAGTCACCAGCTCCTGCACCTCCGCTCCTGTCTGCGCCTGCAGCGCAGGAGCCGCACTCCCAAGGTCGGATATGCCTGCCACGAATATCTTTTCTATATTGAGATGATACGTATCCTGAAAAAATACCACCGAAGGGTACACTTCCTCAGCCAACTGCTCGCCCGTGATCGTAACCCCGCGAGTATTTTCCAGGGTGCGGAAGAGCTGAAGCAGTTCTCCATTCAGGATGGCGATGCTGGTGGTGCGCGCATCCACCTTCACTACCAGCGTGGGACGCTGTCCTTCCGCGATACCCAGCGCTGCCAGCATCGACGGCAAGACCACTCCGGGACTGAATCCGGCGTCGCGGAACGCGGCCTCGTAATCCTCCAGCACGCTGGCCAGGGCGACCGCAGCCACGACGCGAACTCCGTCGCTTGCCTTCTGCGCGTGGTAGGAAACTTTGGCCTTGTCCACATCGAATGGCAAAGATTTCTTCAGACGAAACCGCACCACGCTGGCCGCTTCCTCGGAGTCTCCGGGCAAGATATCGAACTCTAGCAGTACGACCCGCACGGCCGCGTCCGGGACCACGGCGATCAAATCATGAGAGCGTGCCGCCACACCGCTCAGGGCTGCTTGTATCGCCTCACGCACGGCATCGCGCTGGCGCAGGTTGCCCTCGACCAGGTCCGGAATCACACAACCCGGGGCCAGTTCGCGGGTCGCGGAGGCTTCCAGGCTGCGCCCATCTTCGGCCAGCCGCCCCACCAGCACGCGATCGGCGGCGATTTCACACGCCAGCCGCGGTTTCGCCGAATTGGAACCAGAACTCATTTTTTAAAAGCAGTGGTCAGGGGCCAGTGGTCAGTGGCCAGCAAGGCGGAACCCGGCCACTGAACGCTAAACCCTGAACCCCGAACCCTTCCGTCACATCTGCCAATAATTCAAATTCCATCGCGGGTTAATTGCAATACCTGACACAGCACTCAGGCGGCAGTCAGTGGCTGCTGATCAGCGGGACCACGAGCGAACTGGCCCCGATCACTGGCCACTGCCTCACCGCATGGCCTCGATGAAGGTGACCTTATTAATTTCTTTTAACGTGGTCAGGCCGAGCCGGACTTTATCCAGCGCCGACTCACGCAGAAACCGCATGCCTTCTTCGCGGGCGGCCCGGCGGATTTCCGATGTTGGCCGCTTCGCCAGAATCATTTCCCGGATGCGGTCGCTCAAATCCAGCAATTCGTGAATCGCAGTTCGGCCACGGAAGCCGGTTCCCGCGCACTCGATGCATCCCGGCCCTTCATACAGCGCCACCTTCGACCACTGCGCGTAATCCAGTCCGCTAGCCTCAAGCACCTCCGGAGGATAATTCACTTGAGTGCGGCACGATTCGCAGATCAAGCGCACCAGGCGCTGCGCCAGAATGCAGTTCAGCGCCGAAACAAAGTTATAAGGTTCGACGCCCATGTTCAGGAAACGTCCGATCACATCGACCACGTTGTTGGCGTGGACTGTAGTGAAAACCAGGTGGCCGGTGAGCGCCGACTGAATGGCGATCTGCGCCGTTTCCGTGTCGCGGATTTCGCCGACCATAATTTTGTCCGGGTCGTGCCGCAGAATCGACCGCAAGCCGCGGGCGAAGGTGAGTCCCTTCTTCTCGTTCACTGGAATCTGCGTGATGCCGCGCAGCTGGTACTCAACCGGATCTTCAATCGTGATGATCTTGTCTTCGTCGGTCTTGATCTCATTCACTGCGGCGTACAGCGTGGTGGTTTTGCCGCTGCCCGTCGGTCCAGTGACCAGCACCATGCCGTACGGCTCCTTGATGTAGCGGCGGAACTTGCGCAGATCGTCTTCGTCAAACCCAACCACGTCGAGCGTGAGCGTGCGGAACTTCTCGCTCATCGATTCTTTGTCGAGCACGCGGAGCACCGCGTCTTCGCCGTGAATCGAGGGCATGATGGAGACGCGGAAGTCGATGGCGCGCCCGTTGTATTTCACCCGGAAACGCCCGTCCTGCGGCACGCGGCGTTCGGAAATATCCAGCTCGCTCATTACCTTGATACGCGAGATCACGGTGGAATGATGTTCTTTTCCGATGGGCGGCATGGCCTGCGTCAGCACGCCGTCGATGCGGAACTTGATCACCACGGAATCGTCACGCGTTTCAATGTGAATGTCAGAGGCGCGCCGCTGCAGCGCGGTGAAGATCGTAGTATCGACCAGCCGGATGATCGGGCTGGTGTCGCCCGCAGCCGTCAGCTTGTCGATGGTCAGCGACTCTTCGGCGCCGGTGGCGTCGTCTTCCCGGATGATCTGGAACCCTTCGCTGGCTTCTTCGAGAACGCGCTGCGACTGTTCCGTCTTCGTCAGAATGTTGTCGATCTGCTTCAGCGTGGCGACTTTGGTGACAATTCGCTTCTGCAGCAGCAGGCTGATTTCATCGATCATCATCAGCTGGCTGGGATCGGCAATGGCGATCGCCAGCCGGCCGTCAGCGGTCTCTTCCAGAGGCACAAACTTGTAACGGAACATCAGCTCCGGGGAGAACTTCTTGAACAACTCATGGTGCAGCTGGAAGTCGGTGAGATCCACGAACTCGCAGCGGTAGCGCCGCGCTACGTCCTGAGCGCGTTCCAGGTCAGTGATGGGATTCCCTGTCGTCGTCACCACCTGCCCGCCGTTCTCACCGTGCACGAAAAGTGATTTCTTTTCCGCCATCGCCATTCCTCAAATCCCCGTTGTCATCCTGCTGTTGTCATCCTGAGGTGACTTGCTTTTCGTCGCCGAAGGGCGCGTTTGGCTCGCTTCCTTATCTCAGTGCACTCCCTGCATTCCCAAACTGAAGATCGGCAAATACAGCGAAATCATCACCACGCCCACAAAAACCGCCATGATGATCAGAATCAGCGGCTCGATCAACGCCATGGCTGCGCCCAACGCCGTCTGCACATCCTCTTCATAGAACTCCGCCACCGAATTCAGCATCGCCGGCAAAGCCCCCGTGGATTCGCCCACTTCGAGCATTTCGACCGCCAGGTCGGGAAAAATATTCTGTTCCTCCAGGCTCGCCGCCAATCCTTGTCCTTCGCGAACTCTCACGCTCGCCCGCATCACGCCCTTCAGAATGCGCCGGCTCGACATCGAACCGCCCGCAGTTTCCATCGAAGGCACCAGTGGCATCCCGCCCTGCAGCAGCGTAGAGAGCATCCGCGAAAACGTCGCTACCTGATGTTTCAGCCGGATCCCCCCCAGTAAAGGCAGGCTGAGAATCACGCGGTCAATCTGGTCGGCGCCGGAATCCGTTTTCCGCCACCGCCAGAATAAAAACCCGGCCAGCACCGCCCCAACCACGAAAAACGGAAAGTATTTCTGCGCATTCACTCCCACCGCCAGCATGAACAGCGTGATCGCCGGCAGCTTCGCGTCCAGGCTGTTGTACAGCTCTGCGAACCTCGGCACTACGTAAGTGAACAGAAACATCACCATGATCGTTACCACGGTGACCAGCAGCGTGGGATAGATCAACGACACCGCCAGCTTCTTACGGAAGCTCATGGTCATCCGCTGAAAGCTAATGTAGCGGGTCAGCACTTCATCGATGTTCCCGCTCTTCTCGCCTGCCATCAGCGTAGTGGTGTAAATCTTCGGGACGACGGCATGGGTGGAAAAGGCAGCCGACAACAACTCTCCACCCTTTACCCGCTCGCGCACGTTCTCCAGAATCTGCCGCAGATTCGCGTCCTTCTGCCGCTTGATCAGCAGATCGAGTGAGTTCAAAATCGGCAGCCCGGCCTTAATCAGCGTCAGGAACTGCTGGTTGTACACCAGAAACGAGCTCTCCTTAAGCTTGCGTCCGCCACGCCCCAGGCCGCCGGAGAGCAGTCCCTGAGGTTTTACCCAGTGCACCAGGTAGCCCTGCGCGGCAAACCGGTCGCGCACCTCGGCTACGGAATAGCCATGCTCCACCTGCTGGTGGGTGTGCCCCCGTTCGTCAGCGATTTTTATGACGAATTCCGCCATTTATGTCATTCCGAGCAAGTGCTTTTTGTGGGAAGAGCCGCGCACGGCCTTGCACCAGTTTAACATTCTTGCTTCCCGCTCCAACCTCAGCCCACCGCAACCCCGAACCGTTGCAGTTGCCATAAACCAGGCCCAGCTAACCTTCAAGGCCCCAACTCGCCCTCAACCGTCTCCGTTCCCGCCGGAGGACTAAACTCGAACCGCCCTTCGGGAACACTCACATTTTCCTTCTCGTCGCTGAACCGGTACTCCGTGACCGACCCATCCACATCGTTGATCACGATGCGCACAATCTGGTGCTCCGGCGTTACCTCGAGCAAAATCTCACTAATCCGGTCAGCCAACGCCTTCGGCACGCCCCGCAGCACCACATCCCCGGCAACCAGCGGCGTCACATCCGGAGCCAGCGACAGCCCCTGCAACTCCTTTTCCAACTTGCTCTTACCCAGCAAAAATGCAAGTGGAGAGCGAACATCGTCCAGCTTCCGGGCATCCGTTTTACGCGCCTGCCGGTCGCCCGGAACGTAAAACCACGCATCTCTCCCATCGCTGACAAACAGCTTCTCCCTGGGAGAACGGTACTCCCACCGCATCTTGCCAGGTTTTTTCGACCCGCCTTTCGCCAACCAAACCGTCCCCGCCTCCGTCCGTTCAATCCCCGTCCCGCGATACTCCTCGGTAAACTCCGCCTGCAGTGTGCGCAGGTGGTTGTAATGCTCGTCTACCGCCGCAGCGATGGAATGGACATCTTCGGCTGCGGCACCAAGGGACAGCATGATCGCAAGCAGCAAGGATCTGTTGAAGAACTTAATCATTAGGACAATTCTACGCGACGCCTCCGACAATCCAGACAGGCGTGCCTTTGTGGGAACAGCCGTCCTCGGCTGTCCGTTCGAGCGCAGCTCGACGTTTCTTCTTGCCGCCACCCCAGGCGACAAAGAATTGTCCTCAGCCTTTGCCCGGCTACATCGCTTAGACTAAGAACGTCCGCAAAAGGTAATTACTCCCATTACCGAAGACGCCATCACCATCTCGCCGGGACCGCGCTTTCGCACGGCCATGATCCTGGCCATCATTGCCGACGCACTGCAGATCATCGTGTTCCCCGCATTCGTCGAAGGCGCGATGTCGCCAGCGGACGACATCCTCGATCTCGGCATTGGAGCCGCGATGATCAACCTTCTCGGCTGGCATTGGGAATTCTTGCCGACATTCCTGGCCAAACTCGCCCCCGGCGTTGATCTAGTTCCTTTCTGGACGCTGGCAGTCGCAAACGTCTATCGCAAATCAAAGCGGATGGCGGAGACCACGGAAGAAAGCCATCACGAGCAACCCAAACTGGAAGACCCGCAACGTCCCTGACGTTTCCGGTTGGACTCGTCCGACGCGGAAAAATCTCCAGTAACGCATCGACGTCGAGCGGCCAAAGTTAGGTCGAATTGGGCTGGACGACAACCATCAATATCCTGTAAAAGCAACACGATGGATTTGCCTCTTGCATTGCACACTGCTGCCCGGGCCTTCTGCGCCAATCAGCACTCTCATTGGTCGGGAGAATATATGCCGCTTGTAAAGTCAGGGCAGGACCGAGTTGGCAGACAGTACTCCAAGGCCGCGTACAGCCTGTTCCCAAGATACAGGCTTGATGAAGCCATTGGGATCGAGGTCGAGAGAATTAGAGGGGATGAAGTTCGTTCGCTAGATGAGGCTCGCAAACTAGTCCTCGAAG
This sequence comes from uncultured Acidobacteriaceae bacterium, assembly GCA_963809605.1. Classification (GTDB taxonomy): domain Bacteria; phylum Acidobacteriota; class Terriglobia; order Terriglobales; family Acidobacteriaceae; genus Sulfotelmatobacter. The sequence continues at coordinate 226,914 of CAWEKM010000004.1, forward strand.
CAGCTCGTCGTGCGCTATCGTCCTTATCTGAAGAATTTCAACAAAGCCCCCAAGCACGCGTTGCACTCACTGATGAATGGAAGGCGTTCGATTCCTACATCAGCAGCCTTGATTCCATCCGGCTTGCCCAAATCAAACCCCTCCCTTATCGCCGCGTTCTCACAAAATCTGAGAGCGAGCAGTTACGGCAGAAGCTGAATGCGATCTGGGGAGCGAAGGGCTACTGGTACCCTCTGTCAAAATGCGATCCGCAGAGCAATGTTGTCGCATTCCATCAGGAACTTTGGGAACAACGGAACGGTACGTCGCTCCTGCTTCAAGCTATCCAGCAACGAGCCATCGAGCGATGTTTTCTGCTCCTCGAGGGACCAGTAGATTATGAAATCGCGCGATCCTTGGTGGAACCAGTGTACCGAGGTGACGAATCCTTCGTCACCAGCAATTTCGAGTGGCTGGTATACAGCTCACACGAATCCTCCATTGCAGTCGCGGGATGGTTAGCCGATTTCTTTCGGAAACAATGGCGAGATTGGGAAGCCGCGGCTTACGGCGGCCCTTTTCACACCGCCGATTTGCGCGGGAGTTGGGGGACGTTGAAAAGATGACTAGCGGAACATCGCCATCTCACTTGATCGACCCGGTTCGGGGCCGGCCGGCCCACCCGAGCCCTAATCCAGCTCCCTAACCCAAATATTCCTGAAGCTGATAGGCGGACTCGGATCGCCGTGCGCCTGAAGCTTGATCGGAGCACGGTCGAGCTTCTCATAAAAGGGCTGGCCGATATACCGCGTCTCGCCCTTCAACTCGAAGTGGTTCTGCACGAGCACGCCGTTCAGGAACGCGGTGACATAGGCAGGACTTTTCAGCGAGCCATCCGCATTGAAGGTGGGAGCCGTCCACACCACATCGTAGACTTCCCACTCCCCCGGTTTGCGCATCGAGTTGGCCAGCGGAATGCTCTGCTTGTAAACGCTCGCAGCCATGCCGTTGACGTAGGTCTTATTGTTGTACGAGTCGAGGATCTGCAGCTCATATCCGGCGTCGCCGGGGCCGGTCGAAGCCAGGAACAGTCCACTGTTGCCCCGCAACTGACCTGAACCGGTGATGTTCTCAGGAACTCTCCACTCCATGTGAAGCTGATAGTTCTTGAACATGCGCCTGGTCTCAATATTCCCCGCTGCCTTATTCACCGTGACAACGCCGTTGGCAACGATCCATTTCGCCGGGGCAGCCCGGTCTTGCGCAGACACCCACTCGTTCAGGCTCTTGCCGTCGAATAATATGATTGCGTCGGAGGGAGCCGTGTCGCAGTCGGCGCCGGGCGTCACCACTTTCGGCTCCGGCTGCCAGACTTCGGTGTCTTCAGGCTTGGCAGCCTCTTTACCCGCAGTCTGCGCTCCGAGACCAAACGCAGTGGCGAAGGCTAGAGTGATGGCGCCAACTATCCTTATCAGACCGAACTTTTTCATATGTCTCTCCACTTATCGTGTCTGAGGGTGTCGCATCTCACCACCGAAGTCAATGAGTCTGCACACCTGCTAACCGCAGCCATCGGCATCCAGCTTGTTATACTAACCCCGAAATTCCGGATGGAGGTGTTCCTTGCGAATCCACGCTTTGAAAATTTTGACGTTTCTGCTGCTGTATGTGGCGGCAGTTCCCTGCCGGGCACAGGATAAAGTGACGATCCTCTACGATGCGTTCGGCGAATCGAAGGAACTGACGAAGGATTGGGGATATTCCGCTTTGGTGGAGCACAACGGAAAGCGAATTTTGTTCGATACGGGGAACGATGCCGTGATTTTTGAACACAACGTAAAGGCCCTGGGCGTAGACCTGACCAAACTGGATTTTGTGGTGATCTCGCATTGGCACGCAGACCACACGACAGGGCTGAGATATGTGCTGAAGGTGAATCCGAACGTTACTGTGTATGCGCCCGCGGATGGGGCGAGCGGGTTTGGGGGAGTGCCGATTCCGGCGACGTTTTTGCGGGCAGATGAGAGCTTGCCAGCGAAGATGCGGTATTTCGGGGGAACGGAGCCGGAACATTTCACAGCGGGCAAGCTGTATGACACGGGGAATTTTGTGTTGGTGAATCAGTTGACGGAAGTATCGCCGGGGATTTTCCTGGTGCGGACAGTTTCGCAGAAGAAAGATACGCTGGGGCTGCCGGAATTGACACTGGCGATCAAGCGACCGAACGGATTGCTGCTCGTCGATGGTTGCTCGCACGCGGGAATTGAAGCAATTCTGGAAGCGGCAAGCGCGGTCAATCCCAGAACGGAGATTGTCTTTGGGGGATTGCACTTGGTGACGACGCCGGTGGAAGAGATTGATGTGCTGGTGGAAAATCTAAAGACGAAGTGGAAGGTGCAGAGGATTGCGCCGGGACATTGCACAGGCGAGCCTGCGTTTGCGCGATTGAACAAGGCGTATAGGGAGAGCTATTTGTATGCGGGGTTGGGGACGAAGATCGAGCTGTGAGAATGACGCACATCCCTGATCGGCCACAATCGAGACGTTAAGCGCGGCAGAAAACGGTCCGAAACATTTCCACAACCGCCCTGTGACATCTAAGCTTGTGCCCAACTAGCAACAAGCGCATCATGGTCAAAGCGGAGGCAGTAGAGGGAGAAAGAACAACTCGACGCGTAACTCGTTTGCGCTCAAGATTTTGACCCTTAAATCATCTGCAATCAAGATTTTGCAGACACTTTTTGCAAACCCAGCGCCCCGCAAGCCTTTCCGAGGTATGGGGGGAGGGGGGATACCCCAAGAGTAACGAGAATTCCCCAAAAATCCGCCCGCTACTGGCCCTCGAAAACAGTACCATTCGCAGAATATTTCAAGCAGATTTCCACAAGCCAGATTCCAAGAGAAAGCCTGAAACTGAGAACTGAGAACTGGGAACTAGAGACTGAGAACTGAGAACTGAGAACTGAGAACTGCCTTCGCAATCGCACAGTACAAATCAATCGCCTCAGCCAGTTGTTTCTTCTCGATAAACTCGCCATCAGTATGCGCGACGTGAATCGATCCCGGACCAATCAGCAGCGGTTCGCCCCAATTCGTCAGCCGAGGAATGTCGGTAGTGAACGCCGCAATCATCGTCGGCAATCCGTCAACCGTGCGAAAGCTCAGGAAGGGAAGTTCCAGCGGGAATTCGACCCTCACCGAATCGCCCGCAGTTGCAAGAATCTGCCGCCGCAATTCGTGCGACGGACCGATCAGGCGATAAAGCAAGTCCGCATGAGCATAATCAGGAATCACGTTTGGCGCGCGA
>CAWEKM010000005.1:0-151108 GCA_963809605.1 uncultured Acidobacteriaceae bacterium
CCCGCTTGTTCTGGTTCGCTCCGGTGAAAGCTCCCTTCAGGTAGCCGAAGAGTTCGCTCTCCAGCAGAGTTTCGGGAAAGGCTCCGCAGTTTACCGAAACGAACGGTTCGGTGGCGCGCGGCGAGCAGATGTGAACGGCGCGGGCCACCAACTCTTTACCAGTGCCGCTCTCGCCGTGAATCAGGACGGTGCTGGCGGTGGAAGCGACCGTGCGCAGAGTCTGTTTCAGCTTTTCCATTGCGGCGCTGGAGCCGATGATGTTGTCGAGCGAGTTGTGAGAGGCGGCGTCGCGGCGCAGGGCAAAGTTCTGTTTGCTGAGATGCGATTTTTCAAGGACCCGGTTGATGGTCAGCTTGATTTCGTCGACCAGGCCGGGACTCTTGCGAATGTAATCGGACGCGCCTCCGGCTTTCACAGCTTCGACCGCGGCTTCGTAGTCGTCCACGGCGGTAATGAGAATGACGGGCGAATCAGGCGAAACGCGGTGCGCATGGCGAAGCACTTCGATGCCGTCGATGTTCGGCATCTTGATGTCGGTGATGATGAGGTCGTAGAGTGCGCCGTCGATCTTGTTCTTGGCTGCCTGCCCGGAATTCACGGTTTCGACGCGATGTCCGTCGCGGCGCAGAGCGATGTCGAGCATTTCGCAGATGGAGCGCTCATCGTCGCAAACCAGAATGTTAGCCACGCAGCCTCCCTTCTCCCGCGGCAGCGGCGAATTGCACCGGTGCGGCGAAGTTTTCAGGTGAAGTAGGGCGGACGGCTGGACGTTCCGCATCGAGCCGGCGCAACCGCAGAACGAAAGTCGTTCCCTGCCCAGGCTTCGAGCGTGCCCATACTTTGCCTTCATGTGCTTGCACGATCTGGTAGACGACTGCGAGGCCGAGTCCGGTCCCGCCTTCAAAGTTTGACTGGAAGGGCTCGAAAATCTTTTCCGTCTGTTGCGGCGTCATGCCAGTACCGGTGTCCGCAAAACTGACCTGCCAGTCGTCTCCCAGGCGGTCGATGCCCACTTTCAGAGTGCCGCCGTTGCTCATGGCGCGGACCGCGTTCTCAGCGAAGTTCCAGAAAACCTGCTTGATTTTGTCACCGTCGGCGAGCACCCATGCTTCCCGAACGGCAAATCCGCTCTCAATCGTGATGGCGATATTTTCCGCGGTCATGCGGTGGCGCATGAGGGTGAGAGTGTCTTCGAGCAGCCGCACCAGGTCGGTCTTTTCGAAGTGATACTGCTTGCCGCGGGAGTAAGCCAGAAAATCGGTGATGATGCCGTTCAGGCGCTGCGATTCGCGAGTGACAATGGCGAGCAGGTTGCGATGCTCTTCGCTCATTTCCGGAATGCCGGAAAGCATGCTGACCGAGCCGGCGATGGAGGTGAGCGGATTGCGAATCTCGTGAGCGATGGCGGCGGCGAGACGGCCTACGGCTGCCAGGCGGTCCTGCATGCGGACTTCGCGCTCCAGCCGCCGGATCTCGGTGAGATCATCGAGGGCATAGACATACCCCAGGGCGCCGCGCTCCGGCCCGCTCAGGGCGGCCACTCGCACGCGAACCGTTCTGCGGAAGCTTCCCACCGTGTCGAAACGAACTTCGGCGTGAGTCTGGGACTCGGCGTTGGGCAGCGGATCGAGGAATATTCCGGTGACCGGTTTTCCCAGCAACTGGTCGGGTGCGCGCTCCAACAGTTTCAACGCGGCGTTGTTGACCAGAGTAATGCGCCCATCGAGACCGGTGGTGATCAATCCGCTGCTGATGGACTGAATAATGTTCTCGTGCAGGATCTGAAGATCCTCGAGCGCCCCGCTGGTGTCTTTCAGCTGCACCCGCGCCTGCCGCAGCTTGGCGACCAACAGCCCAGCGAGGTAGGCAACGGCAAGAAAGGCAAACAGGTTCACGAAAATGATCGCCTGCAGCACCTTCAACGCGGGATGCGTGGTGCAGTAGGAGTGCACGACTCCGTAATAGTTAAGTTCGAGAACGGTTCCGTAAAGAATGAAGGCCAGGGCCGCGACCAGTTGTGCCCACACCCGGGGCAAGAGAATTCCGGCCACAATGATGGCCAGAGGATAGAGAAAGTTCAGGGAACTGTCCCAGCCTCCGGTTTCGTGCACCACCAGGCTAACCATGATCAGATCGGTCAGAACTTGCAACGACGCCTGCAACCGATGCTCGCGCCAGAAAGAAAGCAGGACTACATAGAAGAGCGAGACCGTATACCACAGCAGCATGGTGCTGAGGAAAAGGCGCAGGGGCAAACGGGTCGGGGTGAGCTCCGCGACCGCTAACTGGATTCCGAGCAGAAAGGTAAGGATCAGGATCCGTACTTTGACCAGCCAGGCCAGCCAATTCCGCTCGTCGAAAGTCGATTGCATGGTTAACCCAGGTCTCAAAGTTTCAAAGTCTCAAAGTTTCAAGGTTTCAAAGGTTCAAGGTTTCAAAGTCTTTCTCCCCTTGAAACCTTGAAACCTTTCCACCTTGAAACCTTGCCTTTAGCCGCCTTTATCCCGCCAACTTTGCGATCATGGCGAACAGCGGCATGTAGAGTGAAATCACGATGCCGCCGATGGTCACGCCGAGCAGTCCGATGATGACGGGCTCGAGCATGGCCAGCATGTCCTTGGTAGCGGCGTCGACTTCTTCTTCGTAGAAGTCGGCGATCTTCTGCAACATGCTGTCCATAGCGCCGGTGGCTTCGCCGACGCCGATCATCTGGGTCACCATGTTGGGAAACACTCCGCATTCGCGGAGCGGATCGACGATGGTGCGGCCTTCTTCGATGGCTTTCCGCACTTTCATCAGCGCTTCTTCCAGCACAGCGTTGCCTGAGGTCCTGGCGGTGATGGCCAAGCCTTCTAGAATCGGCACGCCCGAGGTGATCAGAGTGCCCAGAGTACGGGTGAACCGGCCGACGGCGATCTTGCGAAGCAGCGATCCGACGACAGGCAGATGGAGCAGGAATTTGTCGAAGTAATAACGTCCTCGCGGATTCTTGCGGATCGCTCTAAGACCAAAGACACCTCCCACGCCGACCACAATGACCACCCACCAGAAACTCTGAACAAACCCGCTCAATCCCATGACGATACGGGTGGGAAGAGGTAGCGCGACACCGAGGCCAGCAAAAAGATTGGCGAAGATGGGCACGACCCACTTCAGCAGGGCGCCGACAATCAGGCCTGCCAGGCTGACGACAGCGACGGGATAGATCAGCGCCGATTTCACCGCGGCTTTCAGGCGAACCGCCTTTTCCACGTAGACTGCCAGCCGCTGCAGAATGATGTCCAAAATACCGCCGGTTTCGCCGGCTTCAATCATGTTGGTGGTGAGATCGTCGAAGACGACGGGATATTGCCGCATCGCATTGGCCAGCGTCGCGCCGCCTTCTACCGTGGTGCGCACGCCGGTCAGCGTCTTCTGGAAGGACGGGTTTTCCTGGTTGGCAGCCAGAATCTCCAGACACTGCACCAGCGGCAGACCGGCATCGATCATGACCGAGAACTGGCGAAAGAAAATCGCGATGTCCTTGACCTTGACCTTGGTCGTTCCGAAAGTGGGCATGGAAAACTCCTTGCCCTTTTCCCGGACAGAACCCGGCGTTATGCGCTCGCGCCGCAATGCCTGCTGCAGAGCCTGTTTGTTTGGTGCTACGCGCTCTCCGGAGATTTTCTGTCCGGAGGCGTCCTTGCCGGAAAATGTAAAGACTGGCATGGTGTTGGCCTCTCCTCAGTGTCGTCCCTGATTCCTGAATTTCCTGCGGCTAAAACTTGTTTTGCTCTGCCCATCGCGCCAGCCGCATGCGCGATGCGCCGTCCTGTTTTATTTCGAAGCCGCCCCTTTTGCCGCTCCCGCCGCGCCGCCCCGGTTCAACAAGCTGGCGCCGCGGTTGATCATTTCCTGCAGTTCTTCCTGATTGCTGGAGCGAGCCAGAGCCACTTCCAGCGTGACTTGCTTCTGGAAGTAGGCCGTAGCCAGAGCCTGGTTGAAGGTTTGCATTCCGAACTTGTCTTGCCCCGACTGCATGGCCGAATACACCTGGTGGATCTTGTCTTCACGGATCAGGTTGCGAACGGCCGGATTCGGAATAAGGATTTCCATGATCATGGCGCGGCCCTTGCCGCTCGGTGTAGGCACCAGGCTTTGGCACATAATGCCTTCGAGCACCAGCGAAAGCTGAGCGCGAATCTGCGGCTGCTGGTGCGCCGGAAACACGTCGATGATGCGGTTGATGGTGGAAGTTGCCGAATTGGTGTGCAACGTGCCGAAGGTCAAGTGACCGGTTTCAGCGATGCGCAGCGCCGACTCGATGGTTTCCAAATCGCGCATTTCGCCGATCAGCACGACATCGGGATCTTCACGAAGCGCGGCGCGCAATGCGTCAGTGAAGCTCTTGGTGTCGGCGTGCAGTTCGCGCTGGTTGACCACGCAGTTCTTGTTCATGTGCACGAACTCGATCGGGTCCTCGATGGTGAGGATGTGGTCGTGGCGTTCGCTGTTGATCTTGTCGATCATCGCGGCCAACGTGGTCGACTTACCGGAGCCGGTTGGTCCCGTCACCAGCACCAGACCGCGCGGCTTGTCGCACAGCTTGCTGACCACGGCAGGCAGACCGAGCTGGTTGAAAGACTTGATCTCGAAAGGAATCAGACGAAAAACGGCCGCCGTGGCGCCGCGCTGGTTGAACACGTTGGCGCGGAAGCGGGCCAGGCCTTTCAATCCGAAAGAGAAGTCGAGTTCGAGGCTTTCCTCAAAGCGGTGCTTCTGGGAATCGGTCATGACGCTGTAGGCCAGTTGCTTGGTTTCGGCAGGCGTCATCTGGGGAAGGTCCAGCGGCACCAGGTGGCCGTGGACGCGGATCTGGGGCGGCGAATTGGTGGTGATGTGAAGATCGCTGCCATTCATCTCCAGCATCCGTTTCAGCAGATCACTTAATGACAGACCCATAATCGTGTTCCCTTCCCTACGTCTTAAATCTTTACGAACTTAATCTTCACGAGCTAGTGAATGGTCTCGCGGGCAACTTCTTCCAACGTGGTGATGCCCGCCGCCACCTTGATCAAACCGCTGCGCCGGAGCGTGATCATGCCGCGTTCGATGGCCTTCTTTTTCAATTCGACCGCCGAAGCGCCGACCAGCACCAGTTCCCTGATTTCATCGTCCACTTCCATCACTTCGTATAAACCGCAGCGGCCTTTGTATCCGGTGTTATTGCAAACGGTGCAGCCTTTGCCCTTTTGAATCTTGATGGTCTTGGCTTCCTCGGGCGAGAACCCTTCTTCGATCAAAGTTTGGACCGGAACCTCCACCGTCTCGGAGCAGTCCTTGCAAATCCTTCGGATGAGGCGCTGGGCGCAGATCAGGTGAACCGAGGTCGCTACCAGGAAAGGCTCAATGCCCATGTTCATCAGGCGCGTGATGGTTTCAGGCGCGCCGTTCGTGTGCAGAGTGGAGAGCACCAAGTGGCCGGTGAGGGCGGCCTTGATGGCAATTTCCGCCGTTTCAAAGTCGCGGATTTCGCCGACCAGAATGATGTTGGGATCCTGCCGCAAAAAGGAGCGCAGAGCCGCGGCGAAGTTCAATCCGATCTGCTCCTTCATCTGTACCTGGTTGACGCCGCCCAACTGAAATTCGACCGGATCTTCGGCCGTCATGATGTTTGTGTCGGGCTGGTTAAGCCGCGAAATGGACGAATAGAGCGTATTGGTTTTGCCGGAACCCGTGGGACCGGTGACCAGCACCATGCCGTAGGGCTTGAGAATGGCCTTTTCGAACTTGACCAGAGATTCCGGCTCGAAACCGAGCTTGGTCATATCGAGCCGCAGATTTTCTTTGTCGAGCAACCGGAGCACGATTTTCTCGCCCCAGAGCGTGGGCAGGGTGCTGACACGGAAGTCGAGCTGCTTTTTACGGCCGCCGATATTCATTTTCAGCATGATGCGTCCGTCCTGCGGCAGCCGCTTCTCGCTGATGTCGAGCTTGGCCATAATCTTCAGGCGGGACGTAATCGCGTCCTTTAACTTCATCGGCGGCGACATGATTGCCTGCAGTACTCCGTCAATACGGAAGCGCACGCGGAATTCTTTTTCGTAGGGCTCGATGTGAATGTCGCTGGCTCCGCGCTTCACCGCGTCGGTGAGCACCAGATTCACCAGCTTGACCACGGGAGCTTCGTCCGCAGCCTTCTCCAGCTGCGACAGCTCCATTTCCTGCTCTTCCGCCTGCACTTCGATGTCGCTTTCGTTCATCTCCGACATCGACTGCATTACGGTTTCGAGGTCTTCCTCCGCTTTGCCCCCGTAGGCTTTGTCGATGCCCGTCAGGATGGAGCTTTCGGAGGCGACGACCGGCTCGATGTTGAAGCCGGTCATGAACTTGATATCGTCCATCGCGAAAACGTTGGTCGGATCGACCATGGCGATGGTGAGCGATGCGCCCACGCGGCTTAGCGGAAGAATCTGGTAGCGCTTCGCGGTTTCAAACGGAATCAGCTTGACTACTGCGGGATCAATTTCAAAATACGAAAGATTGATGGCTGGGACGCCATACTGCCGGGAGAGAAAATTGGTGACATCCTCATCCGTGAGGAAGCCAAGCTTCACCAAGGCAGACCCCAGGCGGCAGTTCTGCTCCTTCTGGGCCTTGGTTGCTTGTTCCAACTGCTCCGGGGTTATGATCTTCTCTTTGACGAGAAGGTCACCCAGCCGTTGAGACATACGTCGATCTCCTATCCACGTAGTGGAGCGCTGCCCGGCGAAACGTCGCCGGCAATTACACAAATCACCGCTTTTAATGGGGAGAAGCGCAGTGTCTTTGTGGTGACACAAATTGTCACAGCAAGTCGATTACCGTACCAGTTACCGTAGTACTTGGACTTTTCGCTATTCTTGATGCGCTGCCAGCCGAGTTTCAGAACCCGCGCCAGATGAGCTTTTCCCTCAGAAAAACCCAACTCTCGGGCTCAGGTACATGCACTTCGGTAAGCGCCACAGACTTCGCGGCACATCGGTGCAGCGCGGTTTGCCGGGGGCATACACGACCGCGCTTCATTTCGGGCCTGCTGCAGAAAATCACAGGTTCAATGTGACGAGTGCCCTTTACAGAAGTTCCCGCTTCGGTCTAAGTAGGAGGATCCCCGGGTCTTGAGGAGATTTCTTGTTTATCTATTGTTGGAAGTCAGCAATTCTGATAGCAGCGCTGGTCTCTGTGTGCAGCGCGCAATCTCTCCGGCACCAAGCAGAGAACGCGGGCTTACTCATCGGCACGGCCGTCCGTCCTTCTCAGCTTTCGGAACCTGCCTACGCTTCCACCCTGGCTCGCGAGTTCAACATGGTTGAGGCGGAAGATGCCATGAAGTGGTGGGTGCTGCGGCCGGATCGTGCCACCTACGATTTTCGCCAGGGGGACGAAGTCGTTCGTTTCGCTGAGGCGCATCAGATGAAGGTTCGCGGCCATTGCCTGGTCTGGGGCCGCTACAACCCGGATTGGCTGACGCAGGGTCACTTCACCCCGCGGCAACTCTCGCGGCTGCTGTATGAACACATCACGCGCTTGATGAAGCACTACCGTGGGCAAGTCTTCGCATGGGATGTGGTGAACGAAGCGCTGGATGAAAACGGCAACCCGCGCGATTCCCTCTGGTACAACCAGCCCGGCATTGGATTGTCGGCCGAAGGAACCGCTTACATAGAGCAGGTATTCCGCTGGGCGCATAAGGCAGATCCGCGCGCCCTGCTTTTTTATAACGAAGCGGAAGGCGAAGGGATGAACCGCAAGTCGGACGCGATCTACGCCATGGTCAGGGATTTCAAGCGCCGGGGCGTTCCGATCGATGGCGTGGGATTGCAGTTGCACATACCCACACTCGACGTGGGCATGGCTGTCGTCGCTGACATCCACTCGAACATCGCCCGGCTCACAGCGCTGGGCGTGCAGGTCCACATTACGGAGCTGGACGTCTCTTTGCCTTTGGATTCCAACGGCATGCCTAAGTCCGAGGACTTAGCGCGCCAGGCGGAAGTCTATCACGGCATCGTCAGGGCGTGCTTAAACAACGCGGGCTGCACGGGGATCCAGACCTGGGGATTTACTGACAAGTATTCCTGGATCGGATCCCACTCGCACGGCACCCGCGGGCACGCGCTGCTCTTTGATCGAGCGTACCAGCCCAAGCCCGCCTACCGCGCGGTGTGGGAGGAGCTTTCGGCGGCACGAACGCCAGACTCTAAGCTCCGCGCCAATCCCCAGCATTGAGCGCCCCGCAGCCTTTGAGTCATCTCCAGCAGCCGCGCCTGCATCTATAATGAGTTCGGTCCATTGACCGCTCGCAGACCGCGACTAACCGCGATTGACTGCGATTTCCTGAAAAAGACTGGACCACTGGATCCGCGTCGTGCAGACCGTTCCAACTCGACCTCCTGAGACCTCGCAACGCAAGCGGCTCATTATCGTGCTGACGGTTGCGGTTTTTCTTTTGTTCGCCATCCTGGTTTCACAGACCGCGTTTAACCAAACCATCCTGCGTCCCGATACCAACCAGCAGGCGATAGTTTTTTATGCCCTCTCGCTGCTGATTTCTCTTTTGTTCGTTGCTCTCACATTTGTGCTGGCGCGCAACCTGCTCAAGCTGTTTGCCGAGCGCCGCCTGGGAGTGCTGGGGTCGAAATTCCGCACCCGCATGGTCGTGGGAGCGCTGCTGCTTTCATTTGTTCCAGTGATGGTGATGTATTGGTTTGCCTATGGACTGATGAATCGCTCGATCAACATATGGTTTTCCACTCCAGTCGAGGAAGTGCGCGAAGATACGGACGCCATGGCTTCTCTGCTGGCCAACTACGCGGCGCAGAACGCGCGCGCCGAGGCGGTTTCCATTGCTGCCTCGCCAGAGGTGCAGCGGGCTTTCGAAGGCCACGGGTTCTCCTCCGCTGTCGAAGAATTTCGCGGCCACGAGCCCACTTTGCAAGGCGGATTCGCCCTCGCCATTGAGAATGGGGTTCCGGAGGCCAGCCTCGGAGTCCCCGCGCCCTGGCCGCAATTGAAGGAGAAGCTGCCGCTGGCCGAGGCCGCCGCGGCGCAACCCGCGCGTTTCAACTGGGAGCAAACTGAGTACACGCTAGGCAGCGCTCCGGTCGGGAAAGACGGCTTAATACTGGTGGCTCTGCCGTTGCCTCCAGAATTTTCGAGGACAGTGCGCCAGATCGAAGCCAGCCAGCAACGTTATCTGCAACTCAGCCGCGAGCGCAAACACGTGCGGCAGACCTATATGGGACTGCTTCTGTTGCTCACCATGATGGTTCTGTTCGTGACTACGTGGCTCGCACTGTTTCTCTCGAAGCTGGTGACTCGTCCGCTGGCTGCGCTGGCCGAGGCGACGCAGGCAATCTCTCGCGGACGTCTTGACTATCGCATCGACGTGAGCGCGGCCGATGAAATTGGAGATCTGGTGCGCTCCTTCAACCGGATGGCGGAGGAACTCGAAACCAGCCGTCGTCAGAATGAAGCTTCCAGCCGCGATGCCAGCGCGGCCAACGCGGAACTCGACCAGCGCCGCCGCCAGATGGAAACAGTTCTCGAGAGCATTCCCACCGGAGTGCTTTCTCTCGATGCCACCCGCTCGGTGACTCACGCCAACCACGCCCTGCTGCGCATGTTCCATCCGCAAGGCTATGCGGAGGGCGAGCAAATATTGCGCGGAGCGCAATTGGCGGACGTATTCCCGCCGGAGGTGCTGCAGGATCTGGAGCCGCTTTTGCGCCGCGCTGACCGCATGGGCATGACCACCAGCCAAATGGAAATGCCTCTGCAACGCACTTCTCTCAGCGTGGCAGTGACTGTGGCCACCCTGCGCCATCAGGATGAGCGCTCGGGATACGTGATCGTGTTCGAAGATCTCTCTGACCTGCTGAAAGCGCAGAAACAGGCCGCGTGGCGCGAGGTCGCGCGCCGCGTCGCGCATGAGATCAAGAATCCTCTTACCCCCATCGCACTCTCCGCGGAACGCATTCAGCGTCATCTGGAACGCGGGATGCCTCTCGACAAGACTTCGCTCGATATCGTTCGTTCCTGCGCCCAAACCGTTGCCAGCGCGGTCGAAACCGTGCGAAGGCTGGTGGATGATTTCTCCGCCCTGGCCCGCTTCCCGGCTTCAAATCCACACCCAGCTGACATCAATGCGGTCATCGAGAATGCGCTCTCCATGTTCAATGGCAGACTGGACGGCATAGCTCTCCACAAGTCGCTCGCCGCAGACTTACCCAAAGTGATGGCCGACGCGGAAGCGATTAAGCGGGCGGTGGCCAACCTCGTGGACAACGCCGCCGAGGCTTTGCAGGATTCCCTGGTGCGCGAGATCCAGATTTCAACTTCGCTGGTGGCCAGCCGCGACGCGGTAGAAATCACGATCGCAGACACCGGCCATGGCGTCACGCGGGAGCTGAAGGAAAAACTTTTTCTGCCGTATTTCTCCACCAGAAAACGCGGAACCGGGCTCGGCTTGGCGATCGTGAGCCGCGTCATCGAAGAGCACCATGGATCCATTCGTGTGGAAGAAAACCAGCCAGTGGGAGCGCGCTTCATCGTCGAACTGCCGGTCGTTCCTGAACCCGCGCTGGCCGCGGTCACGGCGCAGCATGCATAAAATTCTCATCGTTGACGACGAAACCGGCATTCGCGAATCGCTGCAGGGAGTGCTGGCAGACGAGGGCTACGAAACTGCGTCGGTTGAAAGTGGTGAAGAATGCCTCAAGCTGCTGCGGCGCGAGCACAATTATGAGGTGGTGCTGCTAGATATCTGGCTGCCCGGCATCGATGGCCTGGAGACGCTCGAACGAATCCGCGAGATGGACAACCCGCCCGAAGTAATCATGATTTCCGGACACGGCACCATCGAAACCGCGGTGCGCGCCACCAAACTTGGCGCGTATGACTTCCTCGAAAAGCCGCTCTCCATCGACAAGACGCTGATCCTGGTCAAGAACGCGATCGAATCCAAGAAACTGCGGCACGAGAACGTCGATCTGAAGAAACAGCTCCACGGCAGGAGCATGATCGTTGGCGACAGCATTCCCATGAAAGCGCTGCGCCAGCAGATAGGCCTGATGGCGCCGACCAACGGCCGGGTTCTGATTTACGGCGAGTCCGGTACCGGGAAGGAACTGGTGGCCCACGCGATCCATGCGCAAAGCCTGCGCAAGGATGAGACTTTCGTCGAGGTGAATTGCGCGGCCATTCCCGAGGACCTGATCGAGAGCGAACTGTTCGGGCAGTACAAAGGATCGTTCCCCGGAGCCGTTGACAAGGACGGCAAATTTCAAAAGGCCAACGGAGGGACACTGTTTCTCGACGAAGTCGGCGACATGAGCCTGAAAACGCAATCGAAGGTGCTGCGCACGCTCGATGAGCAGCGCGTCGCTCCTCTGGGCAGCGAGAAGACGATTGTCGTGGATGCGCGCATCATCGCCTCTACCAACAAAGATCTGGAAGAGGAAATCTCCCGGGGGAATTTTCGCGAAGATCTTTTTTACCGGCTGAACGTGATCCCGTTTTTCGTGCCGCCCCTGCGCGACCGGAAGGAAGATATTCCGCTGTTTGCCCGGCACTTTCTAAAAGACCTGGCCGCAACTTACGGAAGACGGCCGCGCGAGATTACCGATGACGCGGTCGAGGCCCTGATGCGTTATTCCTGGCCGGGCAACGTGCGCGAATTACGAAATGTGATTGAGCGCATCGTGATCATGAATCCCATGACTACAAAATTCGACTGCAAGCATCTGCCGACGCTGGTCTACCGCGACGGCCACCGGCGCGCGGCGCGCAGCGAGTTCTCCACCCTGCACCAGGCGCGCGACGCTTATGAACGGGATTTCATTCTCAAGAAACTCGACGAGAACCACGGCAACGTCACCCGCGCCGCGGAAGTGCTGGGCCTGGAGCGCAGCCACCTGTATCGCAAGATGAAAACGTTGGGCATTACGGTGAAGGAATAGGCGAGAAGGAATTCGGGTGCTACCGCTTCACCATGCGAATTTCCGTGCCGTTCTTTCTGAACTCCACTTTGTCCATGAGCTGGTTGATCAGGAAAATTCCGCGACCGTGATTCGAATAAACGTTTTCCCCGACGGTGCACGCGGCGATGGCGTCCGGACGAAAACCCGGCCCCGGGTCCCGCACCACGATCAGCACGCCGCGCTCATCGTCGCTGCTCACCAGGCATTCGACCGTCTTGGTGGGATCTTCCTTGGCGCCGTGAATCACGGCGTTGGCCAATGCCTCTTGCACCGATAGCTCGATGGCATCTTCCTTGCCGTCCACGCCCTTCATCTGCCGGACCACGCCCATTACTTCCTGCACCACGGGATCGACCGCCCGGCGGTCGGCGGAAAGCGTTATCCGCAAAAGCAAATGCAATTTGTCTGGATCAAAATCCTTCTCGGGAAGTGGTTCCTCGGTGGAATCCGCCTGGGGCATGTTTTGGCTCGTTCTGCTATTTAATGCAGTAGACAACTCATTTTAGCCGTGAAAGCTCAATCCGACAAACTCCAGGGGTCTAGGTAAAGACTGCTACCAACGTGCAAACCTGCCTCGACCGGCTCCAGTCCTCTAGACTGTCGCCCTTGTCATTCCTCGCTTCCGGGGTCGATTGTCTTGCTTGGGCCGTGCTTTGGGCGGCTCAACACGCCCGTCCGTCAGATGTTCCAACTGCCTTCTCCAGTCGAGTTCTTCCACAAAGCCGCGCGATTCCCGCCAATTGGGTTGTACTTTTACAAACAGCTCGAGGAAGACTTTTGTTCCCAACATGCGCTCGATTTGCAGTCGTGCCGAAGTGCCAATCCGTTTGAGCATCTGTCCCTTCTTGCCGATCAGGATGCCCTTTTGGCCCTCGCGCTCGCAGTAGATGGTGGCGGCAATGCGTGTGAGCTTCGCGCCTTCTTCAAAGGAGTCGACGATCACCGTGGTCGCGTAGGGCAGTTCTTCGTCGGTCTCGACCAGAACGCGCTCGCGAACAATTTCCGCAGCCATAAAGCGCGCCGGCTGATCGGTAACCTGGTCGGGTGGAAAATAAGGCGGACCCGCTGGCAGCGCGTTCGTCACCTGCTTCAAGAGTATTTCCAGTCCATCGCGTTTCAGCGCCGAGATTGGAATGATCTCCTGAAATGAATGCAGCTTCTTGTACTCCTCGATCAAGGGCAGCAGCTTGCCCTTGCCGCCTCGCAGCAGGTCGACTTTATTGAGGACGAGGTAAACCTTGGTCGCCGAATGCTTCAGCATCTGTATCGCGAACTCGTCGCGTTGATCGAGCTTGCGCGTTGCATCCATGATCAGAAGAACCAGATCGCAACCTTCCAGCGCTTCGCGCACCTCGACCATCATCTTGCGGCCAAGGGAACTATCTGGCTTATGCACGCCCGGAGTATCGATCAAGACGAGCTGCGCCGCTTCGCGGCCCTTGGCCTTAGGAAGGTTGACGACGCCCTGAATCCGGTTGCGCGTGGTTTGCGGTTTGGGCGAGATGATCGCCAGCTTTTCGCCCACGAGAGCATTCAGCAAGGTGGACTTGCCAGCGTTAGGCCGACCGAGAATGCAGACAAAACCGGAGCGGAAAGGCATAGGAGCGGGCTTCAGGCTTCGGCTACCGGGCTTCGGCAAAATCGAAGACGGAAATCTCCATTCCGAATATATCAGGCCGTAGCCGTGCTGAAGCCCGAAAGCCGAAGCCCGAAGCCCGCCTCATATCAGCTTCAACTGCCGGGGCTGCATCGCAGTGATTCTCACGCGCTCCACCTTGCGATCGGTCGATTCCAGCACTTCGAAGCGCAACCCGTCGTCATCCACAGTTTCGCCGCGCTGCGGAATGTGTCCCGCCAATTCGCTGACCAGGCCCGCAACGGTTGCTGATTCCTTTCCTTCCGGCTTCGAGCCAAATAGTTCGGCAAGGCGGTCCACATCCATGCCTCCGGAAACGATGAACGAATGATCGTTCTCTCTGACGATTTCAGGCTTCTCGTGCTCGTCGCGGATCTCGCCCACGATTTCTTCGACAAGGTCTTCGATCGTCACTAGGCCCGCCACGCCGCCATATTCATCAACCACGATCGCCATGCGTATGTTGTTCTTCTGCATCTCGCGCAGCAGGTCGCTGCCGAGTTTGCTCTCGGGTACGAAGTAAACGTCGCGTCGCATAAGCGTTTCGAGAGTGCGTTTGGAAGCCTCGGTGTCCGGCACCTGCAACACATCCTGGGCGTAGACGATGCCTCGGATGTTATGAATACTTTCCGCATACACCGGAACCCGCGAGTAATGCTTGGTGCGCAGCATCTCGATGAAGCGCTCGACCGTGGTGTCGACGGGCACGGCAAACATCTCGGGACGCGGTTTCATGGCCTCGCGCACCGTCTTCCCGCTGAATTCCACCACGGACTGAATCAGATCGCGGTCGCCCTCCTGGATTATGCCTTCTTCCTGGCCCGCTTCGATCAGCGCATCCACAGCCTCGGACGCACTCTCCGGCTGCTCGCCTGTATTTTGCCGCGTGAGCGATGCCACCGATTGCAGGAAGCCCAGAACTATGGTCACAGGCAGCACCATATAAATCAGCACCGTCAAAAGCCAGGTCCAACGAATAAGCCACGTCCCATTGGTGCGCGAGAAGAAAACAAACGGCAAAAATTGGTTGAACACAATGATGATGAGAATCAGGCTGATCGCCGCTTGCAAAATCTCGTAGATGCTCCAGCGCTGGTCGCCGAAGACTGCGAAGCCGACAAGCAAAGCAATCGTCGCCGTGGTGATCTGCTTAAGCACCGCCATCGAGAGCGATGCCCGCGCACGGCTCACGTGCAGGTTGGGCTCAACCCTCTGCTCGAACACATCAATGTTGTCCTGAAAATCGCGAGAGAGAAACTTGCCGATCTCCTGGTAGACGCGATCGACGTAAGAAGCCAATGCCAACAAGCCGAGCAACGGGATCAGCGCGAGTGTGACGGCCCAGTTCATGCGCGGCTCCGTCGTGCGGAAGGCAGCCGACGCTGTGGCTGCGCACGTTCAATCAGACCGCCCTCCAATCTCAGTTGCAGCCGCAACCGGCTCTCTTTGCGGGTCATCTCGCCATTATCGCGCTCATGATCGAAGCCCGCCAGATGCAGAATGCCGTGCAGCACCAGAACCTTCACTTCCTCCGCCACAGAATGGCCCAGCCGCCTCGCATTCTCCCGAGCGATGTCGGCGGAAATCGCCACGTCGCCGGCAACGCGCCGGGCCTGCCGCGCCGTCACCGCCGGCGCTGGAAACGACAACACGTCCGTGGCCTTGTCCGCCCCGCGGAATCGCCGGTTGAGAGACTTTAATTCGGAGCTGCTGGTCACGAGCACATTCACCGTGTCCCGCAAATGGACCGCGCGCCTCGCCCGCAGCACAAACCGCTCGAGCGTGGAAGAACTCAACCCCGCGATTCTTTTTCGGAGGATAACCAAGAGGATAACCAACTCGCTCCCCGCGCTCCTGCTAATCGCGCTCGCAAAATAAACAGGAGGGCCCGGTTTCAGCCCTCCTTGCAGTTTGCGATTTTATTCTGCTGAGGCTTCTCTGGATCTGTCGTTTCCGTTCGGCATCTCAGCATTTTTGAGGTCAACGCCCTTCCCCTCGCCGTTTTTCCCCACTGCCGGCAGTAGCATCTGCTGTTCGGCAATGTGCAATTTGTGCTCGTCGTAGGCCCGGATGATGCGCTGCACCAGATGATGCCGCACCACATCGGATTCATCGAAGTGCACGAACGTCAAACCCTCGACGCGTTTCAAAATGTCGATGGCTTCAAGCAACCCGCTGCGGCGCGCGTTGGGCAAGTCGATCTGGGTGATGTCGCCGGTAATCACCGCCTTGGAGTTGAATCCGAGCCGGGTGACGAACATCTTCATCTGCTCTGAAGTCGTGTTCTGCGCCTCGTCGAGAATTACGAAAGAGTCATTCAGCGTGCGTCCGCGCATAAACGCGATGGGAGCGATCTCGATGACATTCTTCTCCAGATAGCGATCTACCTTTTCCGGATCAAGCATGTCATAGAGCGCGTCGTACAGCGGACGCAGGTAAGGATCGATCTTGTCCTGCAACGTGCCCGGCAAGAATCCCAGCCGCTCGCCAGCCTCCACCGCCGGGCGCGCCAGGATGATGCGGTTCACCCGCTTCGCGAGCAGCGCGGAAATCGCCATAGCCACGGCGAGATAAGTTTTGCCCGTCCCCGCCGGACCAACGCCGAAAACCATGTCGTGCGTCTCGATGGCTTCCACGTATCGCCGCTGGTTCACGCTCTTCGGCTGCACCATACGCCGACCGAGCGAACGCTGGCGCCCGGCATCAGCCAACCCGCGGAGGGTTGCAGTCGAATCCGCCGTCAGCACGCGCAGCATGCTGTTCAGATCGCCATTGTTGAAGCTGTAGCCGGATTTCTGCAGGCTCTCGTAATCGGCAAACACCTGCTCGGCGCGAGCTACATCCCGCGCCGCGCCCTCCAGTTCAATCGCGTTCGATCGCAGGTCAATGGTGACGTTCAGGCCATCTTCCAGCACCCGCACATTCTCGTCGCGCGTGCCAAATAAAGTCTCGATGTTGGGACTAATCCCGATGCTTTTCTTCATTCAATCTCTTTGAGAGTTCAACCTCTTGACGATTGGAAACGACAAAACAGGATTATGCTTCGAGACGGGACCAGCCGGAATGCTCATGCCCAGGAGGCAAGTCACTACCATTAACTAAAGCCTACCCCGAGCCGGGATGGGAGTCAATGGGCGCTCGTAATGAAGCTCAAGCGTTTGACCGGCCAGGACTTAGTCCCGTAGAATAGCGTATTCGGTACTCACCGGAATATCTCGCTGTACACACAAAGGCTAACGAAGCAATATGGCTAACCATTTTTCGGCGCTCAAACGCGCCCGTCAGACCACGAAGCGCACGGCCACCAATCGCGCCAACACCTCCCGCCTGCGCACCGCGCTGCGTACTCTGCGCGAGACCATCGAGAAGGGCGACAAAGCCGCGGCCGAGAAGACTTACCGCGAGACGGTATCCGCGCTCGACAAGGCGATCCAGAAAGGCACGCTGCACGGCAATACCGCCGCGCGCTACAAGTCGCGCCTGGGTAAGCGCGTCACAGCGATGAAGTAGCTGTTGCCTTGGACTTTGGCCGCCTATTGGGGAGTAAAAAAGCGCCATGACTCAGGAAGTTTCTGAACTGCTGAAAAAGGCCCTAGCCCTTCCACCAGAAGCGCGCGCTGCCCTCGCTGGATCCCTTCTCGAAAGCCTCGACGACACCGTTGATGCTTCCGCCGAGGAGGAGTGGAACGAAGAGATCACACGCCGAATCAAGGAACTCGATTCCGCTAAGGTAAAGCCCATCCCTTGGGCCGAAGCGCGCCGTCAGATCTCAGCTATTCTCAATGGCCGCTAAGCCGTTCGATCTACACCCCGCGGCACTCGAAGAATGGAAATCCGCGGTTGTTGGTACTTGGAGCGAAACAAGACTGCAGCCCTCAATTTCGTTGCCGAAGTAGATCAAGCCGCAGACTTGATAGCAGAATCTCCTCACCGTTGGCCTAAGGGTCTGGAGGGAACCCGCAAGTTCGTTCTGCAACGCTTCCCGTTCGCTATTGTTTACCGTGAGAGCGAAACTGACATCCAAGTCCTGGCCATCGCACATGGGCATAGGCGCCCGGGATATTGGAAGGGCCGGATCTGAATCCAGAATGCCACGCTGCACGGAAATAACGCCGCACGATGAAAGTCCCTGGCAAGCGCGTTACGGCGATGAAGTAAGTTGAACGCTAACTGATCTGGCTTAGGGGGAGCCAGGTTAAGAGACCCAGATCTGCTTCAGGACTCTCGCCCAGTTTCCACCGACCACCAGGCGTATCTGCTCATCAGTGTAGCCACGCCTTGCCAGCGCCGCCGTCAATTCATACATCCGCGTCGTTCCGCCGAGCCCCGCGACCACCTCGTGATCACCATGCACGTGGTAGCGAGGATCGGCTTTCGCCAGCATATCTTTCAAGACCTGTGGGGACCCCAGGTCGTTGCTCTCGATTCCGGCATCGGAGCCGACGCCAACGTGCTCGATACCGACGAGATCGCGCACGTGATCGTAGTGATCCACCACATCCTCGACGGTGACCGGTTCGCTCCCCTTTACCATGAATGCAATGTCAGTGATTCCCATGACGCCGCCCTTGGCGGCCAGCTTGCGAATGGCATCATCGGTGGTGGCGCGAAGCGCGTTTGGATTCAGCGCGCGACAATTGCCGTGGGACAGAATGACGGGCGTTTTCGATCTCGCGATGGCATCCAGCTTCGTTTTGTCGCTGGCATGGCCGAGGTCGACCGCCATGCCCACGCTGTTCATCCGGTCGATAATTTTTTCCCCGTACTCGCTGACTCCGCCGTCGTAAGGCTCGAAGGCGCCGTCGGCGATGCGGCTTCTAAAGTTGTAGCTGAGCTGAGACACTCGCAGCCCGTAGCCGAAACAGCGGTCCACGTCGTCGACGGTTTGGAATTGACCACTGGTCTGCAGACCGAAAATAACGCCGAGCTTGCCCTGCTCCTTGGCCTTCGCCAAATCAGCGGAGCCGTTGATGCGCATCAACCACTGCGGGTATTCGGCGATGAAACTATTCCACTTCGCGAAGAGTTGTTGGGCATCGGCGACGTCGTCGGCGCCGTCCCCGAAGTTGATGACGGAAACGCCGGTGCTCTGAAATCGCCGGAAATCCGCTTCGGTAAAGGCGCCGGGTTGGGTCAGCCACTTCTCTTTCAGTTCATTCTGGTCCTTGCGATACAGAAACTGATTCAGCATGTCGATCACTAGAGATTCGCGGATAATGCGTACGACCCGCTCTGGATACTCTCGCGTCGATTGCGCGAATACGCGGTAGCTCTGGCGAAGGACAAAGGGCGCAACCGCCAAGGTGCTGAGCGCGCCCTTCAGGAATGTGCGTCGCGGAACAGATCTCAAGATGGCCCTCGATCACGCTAGTATCGAGCGATCAGTATTAACGAAAGCAGCGCTTCGGTAAAGTAGTGCGTCGAGTACGATGCGGAAGCGGGCCGGAAACCAGTATCCACGCCTAAGGATCCAGCGCTAAGGTCTAACTACCCCTTCGGAAGCGCGGAAAGAGAAAGCCGGTATACGCGCGGTGCTCCTGAAACTCCGCCCCGAATTGCGCCATCAGCATGGCTTCTTCTCTTTTCGCCTTAATCCAGTACCCCAGAATAATCAGACAGACTCCAACCACGCACCTCCAGCGGTCGATCGCAAGAGCGGTGCCGATCGCGGCCAAATCCAGTCCGGAATAAATGGGATGCCGCAGCCGCGCATAAGGCCCAGTGCGGATCAGCTTATGGTCTTCTTTGATCGTGATGCGGGCGCTCCAATTCTGCCCCAGATACCAGCGTGCCCACAGCGCCAGCGCAATTCCGCCCCACGTGAGCGCCACACCGGTTACTCCCAGCACGTAGGTGCGCGGCAAAAATCGAAGCCCCAGCAGCCCGATCTCCGCGTGATCGCTGAAGAGTAGAACGAAGCCGGCGACCTCAAGGAAGAGGATTCCATAGCGCGAAGCAAAAGATTCCGAGCGCTCCGTTCGCCGGGTCTTGAACGCGCCCACCGTCCAATAAACCACGAACACGATCCACGGGCCTTCGATCAGATGCTTCCAGGTCATTGTTTAACTGCGCTGTCTAACCGCGCTATGTTCAACCACGCTGTCGTCAGATTTCCACAGGCATTCGATGTTCACTCGTCACATCTCTTAGGCCACTGCGCAGGCTAGACTGTCAGGAACTATCTCCTCCGGCCTTGGCCCGCGGAAACTCTTTGTTCGTTGAAAATTGTTCCTTGAAAATTCGACAGGTTTAGCTCGATGATCTCCTAGCCTCGCGCGCGAAGTCCTTCGCACTCAATATTTTAGCTGGAACGGGATCAACCACCTTCTGATTCGAAAGGACTTACCGTTTCAGTCTGTATTGACCACCGAGCTAAAACCTTTAGATCCAATATTTTACTGGCAAGTCATTTGAATACAATATTTTAGCGAGCCACGAACCAGTATCGAACGCGTAACTCCTCAACCCACTATAATTTAGCAGATCGATCCTAAGAAAATTTGATCTGATATCCGGGTTCTACACCGGCAACTGTTCCTGCATCCATCCCGGCGTTTCGACCTTCGCCTCGGTGGTCAGATCCATCACCAGACGTTCGAGGACCATACGCTTGCTGACGGGATTGGAACGCAGGGCGAGATCGGCCTTGGCCACCAAGCGAATCGAGCGTGTCAAATCGCGACGCGACTTGTAGCGGCGGGCTTGTTTGATAATGTCATCGGCAGCGAATGGAGGCACGCGGAAGCCCTGCCACAGCGCGGCCCACAGCATGCGCTGGTCGCGCACGTTGCGTTCGAGAATCACCAGCATCTGGCGAAAGGTTTTGGCCAGCATGTAAATGTGCCCGATAGCGGCTTCCTCGCCATCGCCCGAAGACAGGATCGCATCCAGCACTTCGAGCGCGCGCACACGGTCTTTGGAAGAGATGGCGTCGGTCAACTCATATAATGACCGCTGCTTGGCGGCGAGGACCATGGTCTCCACATCGCCCAGCGTAATGCGGTTTCGCGCGCCGACGTAGAGCATCAGCTTTTCCAGTTCGTTCGAGATCATCATCATGTCGCCGCCGAGCGCGTCGACCAGTTCGCGGGCGCCGTCGGGATCGATCTTCACCGGAACCGCGCGGCTAGTGCAGTAATCGGAAATCCAGCGCACGGCTTCGCCTTCCTCCACGCGCGCCAGTTCGACGATGCCACAGTGCTGGCCCATGGTCTCGCGGATGCGCTGGTAACGCTCTTTATCCTGCATCTCCATTCGACGGACGTCGGCGGGAATGCTGATGTGGTCGGCAACGAAAACCAGCATCGCGTCGGGATTCGGATTCTTGCAATACTCTTCGATAGCCGCGAGCTTTTCTTCATTCGAGCCGCGGCCGAACAGGCTCTTCACCCCGCGCACAAAGAACACTTGAAAGGGAGCCATCAGCGAGGGCGTGCGGGCGCGGTCGAGAACTTCGGCAAGATCATTTTCCCCAAGATCGAACTCGAACACGCTGAAGTCACGGAGGTCCGCCGGAACCAGGTGTTCGAGAATCGCATCGCGAAAGCGTTTGCGGAAGAAAGCTTCATCGCCCACGAACACGTACGCCGGACGCAGCTTGTGCGATTCGATCTCGCTGACAAACCGATCCGCCTGGGCGAAAGCCCGCATTAGAAGTTCTCCGCGCTCGAAACCATCGTCACCAATAACTCTGCCAC
Organism: uncultured Acidobacteriaceae bacterium; assembly: GCA_963809605.1. Taxonomy (GTDB): domain Bacteria; phylum Acidobacteriota; class Terriglobia; order Terriglobales; family Acidobacteriaceae; genus Sulfotelmatobacter. The sequence goes on from CAWEKM010000005.1 coordinate 21,333, forward strand.
ATCAAACTCTAGCATCTAGAAGCCCTCCAGGATGCTAGAGACCAGGGTACGGGCGAAATCCTGCGAGAGGCGCCGAAAGGCGGGGGAGTCTTCTTCGATAAAACTAGTCAGGTCCTGAGAGACTTCGTATTGCTCGCGAAACAGGTACGAAGGATTCTGATAGAGCACCTTGCCCTGACGGTCGGTGAGCGCCACCCTCATGCTCACCACTACCAGGACGCTGGCAGCTTGTCCGGTCGCGGAGTTATAGGTAAGGGGCGACGAAGAGGCGGAAATCACGGTGCCGCGCAGCGTGGCATCGGCAGCTTCACTAGGGTGGTTAAGGATGTGATAGTGCGTGCGCATCGTGAATTCGCGCACTACAGACGAGGTCAGCAGCTGTTCGATGCGGTAGGTCGTAGTCTCATTTACGAAAGCCGGAACAGCGATGGTCTTAACATTTTCCGGAAGCTGCACGGCGTGACCGGCCGTGTGGTATCCGCAACCGGTGGTCGCCAGGATCGATGCCACGCAGATCAATACTGAGCAGATCAATACTGAGCAAATCAGCATCAGCCCGGCAAACCGCTGACCTTTCATTGGATTTTTCCCAGCGGGCGCGTTGGGATCAAGCTCTCGGCACACTCCACGGCAGTCATAGCTGCGATGCGCAGGTTGTCGGCGGCCGCCCATAGCCAGACTCCATTCGGCCGAGCCACGTCGCTCTTGAGCGAAACCAGAATGTTCGCCTGACCCGCTGTGTTTACGTTGCTCGGCTGCGAATCGTCTTCCGCGCCCGCCAGAGCCACGTGGTCTCCGGTAAGCGACTGCGACAATCGTTCCTGATCGACCGCTTGCTCCATCTCCAGGAAGATCGCGAGCGTTAGGCCGTGAAACACAGGCGGCTGCAACACCATGAGCGAGGGCCGTGGCGCGTCTGTTCCGGCAATCTCGCGGTAGTCGCGCTGCACGCGGGCTTCCAGCGAATCCAGGGACAATTTTGACGCTTGCCCATAACGCGCGACCATGTTGAAAGCAACTTGCACGTCGAAAATATCCTTGGGCAGGGGCTGGAACGACAATAGATTGACAGTCTGCTGGTGCAACTCGTCCATGCCTTTCTGTCCCTGCTCAGACACGGGCAGGAAAACTGTCGCCGCCGCGCTGCGGATCGCTCCCGCCTTGCGCGCCCGCAGCAGCAGCAGAGCCAGAGTCACGGCGGCAGGATGGGCCACGACGCACGGAGCCGGCTGTAATTCCGGCTGCCACATTTCGCCGCGCTCGCGCTCCGTCCAGAGTGAGCGGATGTTTGCGCCCGGTTCTTCTTCCAAAGCGCCAGAAAGATCGATGATCGCGCTGCCGGCGTCGCGGGCGCGTTTCCAGTTCTGGCGCGTACACTCCTTGTCGGCGGCAAAGAAAGTAAAGTCCACGTGCGTAAACTGCTCCGAGCGGACGCTCTGGATGAAGTTGATTTCGTCACCCGTCGCTTCCAGCTGGCCGATCGACTCATCGTCATCGAGCAGGCGCACATCGACCGCGGGGAAGTTTCGCTCGTTGAGCATCTCGGCGACTTCCTTCCCTTTCAGCGTAGCCGCACCAACGACGGCAACGCGGAATAGCTGCCCACGCGTGGAAGAAGATGGCGATGATGCCGCGATTTTGGACGGCGTACTCATGAAGTCTGCGAGGCCTCCGTGTAGGTGGGCGGCGGCGGCTGGTTGCGCCGCCGGAACATCCACTGCAACCGCCAGAATACTCCGGAGAACGTGTAGAGCAGAGCAACGGCGAACAGTGCCGGCTTGGAGAAGAACCAGATTCCGGCAAACAGAGCACCCAAGAGAATGATCAGGCGGAAAGGATGGCGCGAGCGAAAATCAATGTCCTTAAAGCTATAGAAGCGCCAAGTGCTCACCATCAGGTAGCCCACGGCAGCCACCATCGCAAGCCAGGTGATCGCCGTGTACCAGGATTCGAGCGGAGCTCCTGACTGAAAGTGCACCACCGCCGCAATTACTCCTGCCCCAGCCGGAATCGGCATGCCGACAAAATATTTCTTGCCTGGGCGTCCCGGATTCGAAGGCTGCGGGTTCGTCGTGATGTTGAAGCGCGCCAGTCGGCTGGCTCCGGCCATCAGAAACAAAAAGGCGGCGATCGCTCCCAGCTGAGTGAGCTTGATGTTCCACTCGGTGACCGCGACTGGCGGCATCAGGTGAAATCCCCAGGTCCAGGCCAGCATCGCAGGAGCCACGCCGAACGTGATCACGTCCGCCAGCGAATCGAGTTCCTTGCCAAACTCGCTGCTGGTGCCGGTCATGCGCGCCACGCGTCCATCGAGGCCGTCAAACAAAACGGCAAAGCCAATCGCCTTGGCGGCATTGTCCAGGTGCGCGTAAGTTGCGGCAGTCGCGTGAACCACTTCGAGAATGGCATAAAAGCCGGCCGCCATGTTCGCCGTGGTGAAGAGCGAAGGGAGAATGTACATCCCCTTGCGCATGCGACGGGTGGGCCGCTCGTCGTGCCTGCGTCTTGGAACCGGGAGATCCATCAGCGCGCCCCTTCCCCAGCGGAATAACTCCCTGCACTTGCCAGTTCGCCCTTGGGTTGCAGGTAAGCCAGCACGCTTGCCCCGCCGCGCACCCGGTCGCCGACTTTTACCTGTAGTGCAGCGGTAGCATCGCACAACACATCCACACGCGAGCCGAATTTGATCAGCCCCACACGCTGGCCGCGCTCCAGTCGTTCGCCTATCTTCGGATGAAACACGATTCGTCGCGCCAGCAATCCGGCAATCTGCTTGAAGACCACCGCCTGGCCGTCGCCTTCCACGCGGACAATATTCTGCTCGTTCTGCTCCGCCGAAGCTTGATTCATGGCGTTCAGAAACTTCCCGCGCTGGTAGCGAACCTCGCGGACCACTCCCGCGATCGGCGAGCGATTCACATGCACGTCAAAGACACTCAGGAAAATGCTGATGCGAACCTGCTTCTCGCCGCCCACCGTAACGATGGAAGCTTCTGTAACTTTCCCATCGCCGGGAGACACTACAGCGCCTGCGGCATCTGGGATGATCCGTTCCGGGTCGCGAAAGAACCAGAGGAAGAACGCGGCCAGCACCAGCGGCACAGCGGCCCAGGCAGGATGAGTGAACCAACCCACCAGCACCGCAGCTGCGATCAAAGCCAGCGCGTAAAAGTAGCCGTCACGAACCATGGGAGCAGTGCTCCATTATAGAGCAGAGCCGAATATAGACCAGAGGCGAGCGAGGCTGGCCCAAGTTCAACCGGGAGGAGTCTAAGTCCAAATAAAGAAAGGCGCTGATGAGCGCCAGCGGGTAGATAGAAAATTCCTCCAGCGGCGACGGCCGCCATCGAACCGACAAAACAAATTATGCTACGTGAGTTCCGAACTGCTGCCGGTACTGCCGCTCAATCGATTGCATCTGGTCCTTGAGCCGCAGCTTCAGCTTCTTGAGACGAACTTCCTCCAGCTTTTCATCTTCGCTGAGGTAACGTTTTTGGGTGAGACTTTCGAGACGAGTGGAATATTGCATGTGCTCCTGAGCCAGCTTGCGGAATTCGTCGTGGCTGCTCAGGAGGGTGTCTTTCGGAGTCAGCATCCAGCAGACCTCCAACCGGGATTCAATGGCTAAAGCTATCACAGCACCAAAATCGGTTCAATGCCGAATTCTGGTGCAATCTCGTTATGAGAAAGGCCTATTAAAACCTTAGACGGCAAAGGATTGCATCCTCGGGAGGGTTGGAGTAGTAACCCTTGCGTAAACCCACTTCCTCGAACCCTTTTTTGCGATATAAGGAGCGCGCGTCGCGATTCGACTGGCGGACTTCCAGAGAGATTTCGCTGCCCTGCGCGGATCGAACTTCCTCGATCAACTCGCCCAGCAACTGCTGCCCGATGCCGCGACGACGGGCGGTCGCAGCGACTACGACATTTTCCAATTCCCACGCTCTGTCGACTCTGTGGGCGATGAGGAATGCAAGGATTTCCGGACTTGTGGGCGCGAGTCGCTCCGGCTGCGCTGCTTCTTCATCTTCGGCGACCCAAGCGAAGCGCTCGGATTTCTGATCTTCAGATTTCTGATCTTCAGATTTCTGGCCTTCAGATTTCTGATTCGTGGCCGCAAACAAGGTCTGATACTGATTTCCCGACCAGTGGCCGGCTGCAGGGCTCTGGCGTTCCAAATCGATCATGGCGGGAACATCAGCCGCATTTGCCCGTCGAACGCGCACGCTAGGATCGGGTCTTCTCGAGCATTTCGGCGTCGGTGCGGCGGATGTAGTTCGCCTCCAACTGCTCGGGCCCTACGGTTTCGCCGGACTGAATCTTGCGCCAGCCCAGCCGGGCAACATCGGCGGCCGAGATCGGCTCAAGAACTGAAATTGTCAGCCCGGTCGCGCGAGCCGCCTCGGCGAGAATGGAGTCGGGAGTGACCACGGTCCATCCTTTGGCTTGCGCAAGGAATTCAGTTTTGCTCAAGATGCTCTCTCGTGGCTCCCGTGAAACCTGGCCCGCATGAGCAGGGATTTCGTATTCCCCGACGTAGACTTCACTCCGTCCGGCATCCAAGGCAGACATCACCTTGCCCTGCGCACCGCTTGCAAGCACGCAAACCTCCAGCAGAGAAACCGGTGCGATCGGCTTGTTCAAAACGTCAGCCAGAGCCTTAACCGCCGCCAGCCCAATGCGCAGACCGGTGAACGATCCCGGCCCGGAGACCACGGCGAATGCGCCGATGGCTGTCTTCATGAAGCCGTTGCTCGATAGCAACTCGGCGATTTGCGGAATGAGCTGTGCGGAGAAAGTGCCGCCGACCAGCGGCGCAATCTCGATCATCTCAAAATCGCCGGCCTCGGCAGTCGGCTCGCCGGCCCGCGCCAGCGCGATGCTGCCCTGCTTGCCGGAAGTATCGATGGCGAGAAGAAGCATAAGAAGTTTGTTGCCTATCCGTGAGTATCCGCGAAAATCCGTGGCCGACTTAGCCGCTAACCCTCGACCAACTCTAATAAGACTCCACCCGCGCTCGAAGGATGCACGAACACATATTTATGGCCGCCGGCGCCGGTCTTGATCTCCTCTGAAACCAGGCGCACGCCGTCTTTCTTCAGTCGGGCAACCGCCGCCGGCAAGTCAGGAACGCGGAGGCAAATATGGTGCAGGCCTTCGCCACGCTTGGCAATAAATTTCGCGATCGTCGAACTCTCTGATGTCGGTTCCAGCAACTCCAATCTACTCTCGCCCACCGGAACCATCACCAGCCGCACCTGCTCGTGCTCCACCGTTTCTTCCGGGGAGACGCTCAGGCCCAGCGTCTGGTAGATCGACTTCGCCGCCGCGAGCGACTTCACCGCAATGCCGAGATGATCGATTTGCGCCATCTTTAATTTACTAATTTACGCAATCAATGATTTATTCAATCAATGTTTCGCCACGCTGGCTGCGATTTCTTCTACGAGTGAATATGGGTCGCGTTTGTGTTCGGCCACTTCCGCGGCCAGCCGGGCCAGGTTGCCATCGCCGAATTGCGCCTGAGCTTTCTCGAGCATGAGGTCGCGCAACATCTCGACCAACCGCTGCTGCCAGTTTTCGACGCTTTTGTTCAGCGCCAGATTTTCTTTCTTCAGATGGGCCTCGTAGTCTGCAATTGCGCCTGCCAGTTCCTCGATTCCCTGCCCCTGACTGGCGACGGCCTTGACGATCGGCGGCGTCCAGCCGTCGTGGCGCATGGCCAGAGATTGCAGGGAGCGGATTTCCCGCTCCACGTTTTCAGCGCCGTCGCGGTCACTCTTATTGATGACGAAGATGTCGGCAATCTCCATGATGCCGGCCTTGATCGTTTGCACATCATCGCCCATGCCCGGGACCAGAATCAAAATTGTGACGTCGGCCAGCCGCACTATATCCACTTCATCCTGGCCGACGCCCACGGTCTCGATCATGATGAGGTCGCGACCTGAAGCATCGAGCACCGTGATCACATCGGCCGTGGTGCGCGCCAGGCCGCCAAGTGCGCCGCGCGTCGCCATGCTGCGAATATAAATCCCCGGATCGGAGAAATGTTCCTGCATGCGAATGCGGTCGCCGAGAATCGCACCGCCGGTGTAAGGACTGGTTGGGTCGACTGCGATAATGCCCACGCTGCGATTGTGTTTGCGATAGAAGCGGGCCAGTTGATCGACCAGCGTGCTCTTCCCCGCTCCCGGCGGCCCGGTGAGCCCGAGCACGCGCGCCTTCCCGCTGTGCTGAAACAGCGCCTTCAGCAATTCGGACCATCCGGGGGCGCGATTCTCCACGGTCGAAATCGCGCGAGCGAGGGCGCGCACGTCGCCGGAGCGAAGATGGTCAATCCATATCTGGATGGGTTGGTACAAGCGATTAGTGTAAAGCAGGTATACAAAAGCAGGAAATAGCGTTTCGCGCCGCAGTGAAGCTTTTCCGGAGGCAATTGTTCATACTAATGTTCATACCATTGTTCCTACAAATGGAAAGTGTTATGATGGCTTTGATCCATTCGAGAGATCCCCATGGCCAAGCCGAGAACAGCTCACAAGGAAAAGAAGACATTTTCGCTTTCTCGACAGTCGGTGATGTTCCTTGAAGCTCTTCGCAAGCAACGACGGAGCCGGTCGATCTCCTCAGTTTTGGAGGAGATCATCCGCCAACAGCAACAGGCGAGTGAAATGAAGAAAGTCTCCGCATCGTTCAGCAGCTATTATGACTCCTTGACGGACCAGCAAATGGAGGAGGATCGTGCCTGGGGACAATTCGCAGAAACTCAGTTTCCTGCCGAAGAGTAATGTATGAAGCGCATGCCTGGCCGGGGAGAAATCTGGTACGTCAAGCTGCCCACCGATCCTCCGGACAAAGCAGAGCGGCCAGTTGTGATCGTTTCTCTTGATGTCAGAAATAAACACCCAAGGGCAAACACCGTCATCGTTGCCCCATTGACAGGTTCCATCGAGCACGACGTTCCTACCCATATTCGCCTGTCTCCGGGAGAGACGGGTCTCAACCTCTCTTGCGTGAAGGGCGAAGACGTCACTGTAGTAAGAAAAGAATCTCTGATCGAACCCAGGTATCCTTTGCGCTCCCTGAGCCACACGCGAATCTGTCAGGTTGCGGACGCGATGCGGATCGCGATGGGCTGCCCGGCGAAGTAGCACAGCAACCTTTTTCACGGTTCAGAGCCGATACCGCGCTGACGATGGGTTCGTCCAAACCGCGGAGTTTTACTCCTTCAGCAACTGCCGCGCGATCACCAGCCGCTGAATCTCGCTGGTGCCTTCGCCGATGGTGCACAGCTTCACGTCGCGATAGTACTTCTCTGCAGGATAGTCTTTGATGAAGCCGTAGCCACCGTGAATCTGCACACCTTCGTTGGCGCACTTCACGGCAACTTCGCTGGCATAGAGTTTCGCCATCGACGATTCCATCGTGGTCTTCATGCCGGCATCTTTCATCGACGCCGCGCGCATGGTTAGCAGCCGCGCCGCATCAATCTCGGTAGCCATGTCTGCCAGCTTCCACTGGATCGCCTGAAACTCTCCGATTGCCTTGCCGAATTGTCTGCGCTCCTTCGAGTACCGGAGCGCAGCCTCGTATGCGCCCTGGGCCATGCCCAGCGACAGAGCCGCAATTGAGATGCGGCCACCATCGAGCACGCGCATCGCATCGATGAAGCCGGCGCCCTCCTTGCCCAGCAGGTTCTCTGCCGGGATCACGCAATCTTCAAAAATCATCTCCGCCGTGTCGCTGGCCCGCAGCCCGAGCTTGTTTTCTTTCTTGCCCGGACGGAAACCCTTCGTATCTTTTTCGATGATGAACGCCGAGAGCCCGTGAGTATGCGCCGTGCGGTCGGTTACGGCGAGCACGACAATCACGTCGGCGTAATGGCCGTTCGTACAAAAAGTTTTAGTTCCGTTCAGCACCCATTCACGCCCTTTGCGGCGCGCGGTCATGCGCGCGCTACCCGCGTCTGACCCTGAAGACGGCTCGGTCAATCCCCAGGCGCCGATGAACTCGCCGGTAGCCAGTTTGCTGAGGTACTTCTTGTTCTGCGCTTCGCTGCCTGCGAGAAAAATGTGATTGGAGCAGAGCGAAGTGTGCGCCGCGACAATGATGCCCACAGAGCCATCCACGCGCGACAATTCTTCGATGGCGATCACGTATTCGACGTAGCCCATGCCGGAGCCGGCGTATTCGGTGGGGAAAACCGTTCCCAACAGTCCCAGCTTGCCCAGTTCCTTAACCGTCGACAGCGGAAACTCGCAGGCCTCGTCCCACTTCATCACGTTGGGCAGGATTTCGCTTTCGGCGAAATCGCGGACGGTTTTCTTTAGCTGCTGCTGCTCGTCGCTCAGTTGAAAATCCAAGAGTCCTCCACCGGCTGCCGATTTTTTGATTAGAACATAGCGGTGGAAGCGGGAAAAGTTACCTCGGGCAGCCGAAAGAGAAAAGGCGGCAACCCGCGAAATCATTGACGATTGTGTGCATAAAGGCTTTCAGCCCAACCGACCGGATGGTTTGGGAATAACTCGCTGCATCGAGTTTGTCGCGCCCAGCGTGAGAGTCAGCGAACGATTTCGTCGACCAGAACGAATCTCTCGAACACCTCGTTCGACAGCAACCGCCCGCGTGAGGTCAGGCAGACGCGGTCTCCGCGAAGCTCCATCAGCCCGTCTTCGACCAACTCCGCAATTGAAGCGCGGGCATTCTGAAGCGCATCCTTGCCGAATTTTTCCGCCAGTTCTTGAACTCGAATGCCCCGGGTCAAACGCAGCCCCAGAAAAAAACACTCCTCGATTGCTTCACGGCGCGAAATGGGGGTTCGTTGCAAGGCGGCCCAGGCTGTGTACTTTTCCAGCGAATCCGCAGAAGCGAAACGCACCGCCTCAATGTCGCAGGGGCTAAAGCCCCCTTCTATTTTGTTCTCTCCATCGGCACGACTTAAGTCGCGCCCTTCCCGAGCTACCGCCAGCATGGAATGCGCGTCCACTCCGAAGCCGAAGTAAGGCTGGCGCGTCCAGTACTTCAAATTGTGGCCTGACTCGAAGCCTGGGCGAGCGAAGTTGGAGATTTCATACTGTGCGATCCCAGCCGATGCCAGCCGGTCGCAAGCCTGCAAGTAGAAATCCGTCACGACTTGCTCATCCGGCACAAAGTGTGCGTGATAGCGCGTACCACCCGCCAAAAGCTCACGTCCGAGCCGCGAGTCTTCATCCACTTCGAGCATGTAGACACTCACGTGGCCCGCGCCGGTGGCGATTGTTTCCGCCAGGGAGAATTCCCAACTCTCGGCGGTCTGGTAGGGCAAACCGGCGATCAGGTCGATATTGATGTTCGCAATTCCCGCGGCTCGCAGCCGGGCAATATCTTCGAGCACGGTCACGCGCTTGTGCAGACGACCCACCGCGGCAGCCTCCGCATCCACAAATGACTGCACTCCCAGGCTCACGCGGTTCACACCGCAGCGCAGCAGGCTTTCGATTACGGCCGGCGTAAGCGTCCCTGGAGCGCACTCGACTGTGACTTCGGCGTCAGGCTGCACCTCGAACAACGAGCGCACCGCGCGGAAGATCCGCTCCAGTTGCCCGGCTTCGAGCACTGTTGGCGTTCCTCCGCCTAGATAGATGGAATCCACCGCGCGCTCGATCTGGCCGCCCACCTCTGCCGCGACCTGCGGCGCATTCCCAATGTCGGAACAGACGCGATCCACATAGCGCTCAAATACCGCCCGCGAAAATACGTCGGAGGCGAAATTGCAGTAACTGCACTTGGTGCGGCAAAAAGGAACGGAAATGTAGATGCCCAGTGGCATGCATAATCATTATCCCATCTGCGCCGATGTTCCCGGCATCGAAACCTTTTCCATCCTCGAGCCTGCCTCGGCCATCGATATTGGGTTACCCTGTTAATGGCTAGACGAACCCACTTCACCGCGCGATCGCAAATAGACCGATGTCCCAGGAAGAAGAAGTATTAGGCAAAGCCTACGACAGTCGCCTGATGGCGCGGCTGCTGAAGTATCTGCGTCCCTACCGCTGGCAGGTGGCGATCGCGCTGGTCTCGATCATCCTGAAATCTTTCGCCGATGTGCTCGGCCCCTATCTCACCAAGGTGGCGATTGATCGTTACCTCGCGCCCCGCGAGGCAGCCACCGCGACGTCTTCGGGCATCTGGAGTTGGCTTAGCCGGAACGCCATCACCGGCATCGCGCAGCTCGCGGCCATCTATGTTGGACTGCTCGTCTTCAGTTTCCTGCTCGAGTTCCTGCAAACCTACTTCATGCAGTGGACTGGCCAGAAGGTGATGTTCGACCTGCGCCGCCAGATCTTCCGCCATCTGCAACGCCTGCACGTAGCCTTTTTCGACAAGAACCCTGTTGGCCGCCTGGTGACGCGCGTCACGACTGATGTTGACGCCTTGAATGAGATGTTCACCTCGGGCGTGGTCTCCATCTTCGAAGATATCTTCGTGCTCGCAGGAATTCTTGGCGTAATGCTGTGCATGGATTGGAAACTGGCGCTGATCACCTTTGCCGTGCTGCCCTTTATCGTTGTCGCAACCAAGATTTTTCGCGACCGGGTGCGCGACTCCTATCGCCGGATTCGGGTCGCCATCGCCCGCATCAACTCCTACCTGCAGGAGCACGTCAGCGGCATGGTCGTGCTGCAGCTTTTTAATCGCGAGCGCAAAGCGTACACCCGCTTTTCGGAAATCAATCGCAGTCACATGGAAGCGTACAAAGACGCGATTCTCGCCTACTCGCTTTACTATCCCGCGATCGATGTTCTTTCTTCGATCGCGATAGCTTGCGTCATCTGGTTCGGGGGCGCCGGCGTGATGCGGAATATTTCCGTGACCAGCGTCGCTGTGAGTTTCAACTGGAAGACGCTGGTCGACTTCCGACTGGTGCGCGGAGCGGCAGAGTTAGGCGTGCTGGTCGCCTTCATCCAATACGCGTTGCGCTACTTCCGTCCGATCATGGACTTCAGCGAGAAATACAACATCCTGCAATCGGCAATGGCCGCTAGCGAGCGCATCTTCAAGCTGCTGGATACGCCTGTGGAGGTGGTTTCGCCCGCAGTCACCAAGCGTCCCGAAGGCCCGGGCCGCATAGAGTTCGATCACGTCTGGTTCGCCTACCGGGACATGGAAGAGAGCGATCAGCCCCCGGATTGGGTTCTGCGCGACGTAACTTTCGCAATTGAGCCCGGCGAAACTGTAGCCATCGTCGGCCACACAGGAGCCGGCAAGACCACACTGATCTCGCTCCTGCTGCGCTTCTACGACGTGCAGAAAGGCGCGGTCAGAATCGATGGCGTCGATGTCAAAGACATGGATCTCGCCGACCTGCGCAGCCGCTTTGGCGTAGTCCTGCAGGATCCATTCCTGTTCAGCGGCAGCATCGGCGGCAATATCCGGCTCGGCACAAAACGCATTCAGGATGCAGACATCGAGCAGGCCGCCGAAGACGTGAACCTCGCCGACTTCATCCGCGCCCTGCCCAAAGGCTTCGACGAAGAAGTGCGCGAGCGCGGCTCGACTCTTTCCACGGGCCAGAAGCAGCTCATTTCGTTCGCCCGCGCACTGGCCCACGAACCGAAAATCCTGATTCTCGACGAAGCCACTTCGAGCGTCGATACCGAAACCGAATTCCGCGTGCGCGACGCGCTCAATCGCATGGTCGAAGGACGCACCTCGCTCATCATCGCCCACCGGCTCTCGACCGTGCAGCGCGCCGACAAGATCATCGTCATGCACAAAGGCCAGGTGCGCGAAATGGGGACGCATCAGCAACTGCTAGCCCAGCGCGGGATTTACTTCAAGCTGTATCAGCTGCAATACAAAGATCAGGAGCTGAATCTGGAGCGGGCGCCCCTTCTACAAACTCAGGGCATGCTCTCGCCCGCGAATCCCGACGGCTTCACGGAACCGGAAGTCACCGCCAGCGCAGACGACTAGGGCCGTGGCCTTACAATGCTCTCTTGCGAATCCTGATCTCAGCCGGCGAAGCTTCCGGGGAAATGTACGGCGCGCGGCTTATCGAAGCCCTGCACCGCCTCGACTCGCAGCTCGAGTTCTTCGGCGTCGGCGGAGGGCGCATGCGCGCCGCCGGCTGCGACACCGTGGTCGATGCGAAAGATCTCTCCGTCGTCGGCATCACCGAAATCCTCAGTCACCTGCCAAAAATCTACGGCCTGTTTCATCATCTGATTAGTGAAGCCGACCGCCGCAAGCCCGATCTGGCCATCGTGATCGACTCACCGGCGTTCAACTGGCGCGTGGCGCGGCAAATGAAGAAGCGCGGCATTCCCGTCGTTTACTATGTCGCGCCGCAGTTCTGGGCGTGGCGCCAGGGACGCGTGCGCCTCATCCGCAACTACGTCGACAAAGCTCTGGTGATCTTTCCGTTTGAAGAAAAGTTCTACCGTGACCGTGGAGTCGATGCGACCTTTGTCGGCCATCCCCTCGCCGACTTGGCGCAACCAGCGATCACGCGCGACGACTACGCTGCACAATTTCGTCTCGACCCCGCAAAACACTGGATCACGCTGATGCCCGGCAGCCGTGTCAAAGAGGTCCGGATGAACCTGCCGACCATCCTCGAAGCGGCCGCCCGGCTTGGCCCCGACTACGAGTTTTTACTCCCGGTAGCGCCCACGCTGGACCGCGGCTTTCTGCAAAGCCTGACGAGCAAACAGAGCATTACGCTCGTGCCCGAATCCCTGCCCGCGCTGTTTCACTCCCGCGCCGGCATCATCGCCAGTGGCACGGCGACGGTTGAGGCCGCGATGATGCGCACGCCGTTCGTGATGGTCTACCGCGTCTCGCCGCTCACTTACCTATTGGGTAAGCCGCGAGTCAAAGTCCCACGCTTCGCCATGGTCAACCTGATTGCGGATGAGGAAGTCGTCCCCGAGTTGGTTCAACACGACTTCACCGCACAGAATGTTGTGGCTCAATTGCGGGAGATCCTCACCGACGGCCCAGCGCGCGACCGCATGCTTAAGGGGCTAGCCGAGGTAAAAGGCCGCCTGCGACCACCACAAAGCGCTGCTGACGCGCCGAACCCGGACCCAGCAGACCGCGCCGCCGAGATCATCCTAACCCTGCCGCGCCGTGGTTCAAGCTAGGAGCAAGAAGCTAGAAGCTGCCTCTAAACCTTGTGCTCCCAGCATCTTTTAGAGGAGAATCTTCATCATAGGGAAGTGGTAGGCCCATTTCCGGGAGACTCTCCTTAATGCAGATTCGCCTTCGGCGCGCCCACAGCGTCCTGTCGAGTTCCCTTGCCCTGCTGGTATTGACGTTCGTCGCGATCCCCTCGCGGGCCGCCGAAAAGGTCCACTTGCGTGTTGACGATTACCAGATTGAGGCCGAACTCACCCCTCACCTCCATCAGATTTCGGCGCGGGCGAAGGTGAAATTTACCGCCCTTCAGGACCTTACAGTCGCGGTTTTCGAATTGCACAACGATCTGCGCGTCACCCGGGTTCTCGACGACAACAACCAGCCGCTGTCGGCCGAGCGCGTCACGCAGGATTCCACCATTCGCGTGCCGCTGCCCAACGGTCTGGCCAAAGACGCCTCGATGACGCTCACCTTTGAATACGAAGGCCAGCTCGAAACCGCCGACGACAGCCCCGTTCCCGGCCTTAAGCTCGCTTATGTCGGCGACGACACCAGCTACCTGCTCTATTCCGGGCGCTGGTTTCCGGTAAGCGGCTACGGTCTCAACCGTTTCACTTCAACCATCAGCGTCACCGTGCCCGCGCACATGCTGGTGGTTGGGAGCGGAAAATCCACGGTCACGGAGAATCCGCCGTCAAGCAAGCCCAACAGCAACGGCCTTCCGACCAAGACATTTACGTTTGTCTATACCAAGCCCAGCTTCCCCGGCACCATCGTCGCCGGCATCTTTGAGGAATATAAAAGCGATGAAGCCGGAATGGACTTGCACGTCTTCTTCAAACCCACTCACCAGAAGCTGGCCCCGGAGTACACCACCACCGCAGTTCAGGAGTTCACCTATTTCATTACGCTTTACGGCACGCCTCTATCGCAAAGGCTCAATGTAGTGGAGCTACCCAACGATACGGTCCCTTACGCCTGGGCTCCAGAGATTGCCGGCCTCGCCGGTCCATCGATCACGGAGAAGACCAACTACCGTTTGCTGGCGAACGCCATCGCCCATCAATGGTGGGGAGTTTCGGTGAGCCCCGCGACCAAGGATGATTGGTGGCTGACCGACGGCTTCTCCCGTTATTCCGAAGCCATGTACGTGGAGAGCGCGGCCGGAGCGGCCGGTCTTGAGGAAGTCGTCAAAGACATATCGGTGGGCGCGCTGGCTTACGACACGGTTCCGCTCTCCAGCGCCAGCAAGCTCGATCCCTTTTCCACCGAGTTTCAGTCGCTGGTCACCGACAAGGGAGCGATGATCCTGCACATGCTGCGCTGGGTGCTCGGCGAAGACAAATACAACAAAACCATGCGTGAATTTGCCGAGACCTACGCCGGCAAATCGGCCACCATGGACGACTTTCGCACCATTGCCGAAAAGTATTACGGCGATCAGCTTACCTGGTTCTTCTCCCAGTGGCTCGATTCCACGGGTGCCCCGGAATTCAAGTTGAAATATACCGTTTACCGCCTGGGCAACAATAAAGGCTTCCGAGTCACCGGAGAAGTTTCCCAGGATCTCGACCTGTTCCGCATGCCCGTCGACCTGCGCATTGATACCGACGGCAAAACCGAAGACAAGAAGCTCGAAGTGGTGGGCACGAACTCAGCCTTTACCGTGGAAACTTTCGGACGCCCGCGGCACATCAGCATCGATCCGGACCACCACGTGCTCACCAATTCGTCGGATGTGAGGCTCCGTGCTTCGATTCTTCGCGGCATGGCAATGCAGCAGCAGGGTGATCTGGCGGGCGCGCTCGCCGAGTTTAACAAGGCCCTCGACCTCAACAGAAACAGTTCCTTCGCCCATTACCGCATTGCGGAGGTTTTCTTCCTGCAGAGAAACTACCAGTCCTCGGCGAACTCCTACCGCGCATCCATTAACGGCGATGGTGAGCCTCGCTGGACTGAAGTCTGGAGCCACATCCAACTGGGGAAAATCTTTGACATTACCGGCCAGCGCGAGCGCGCCATCAACGAATACCGCCAAGCCATCCAGACCAATGACGACACCTTCGCCGCTCTCGAAGAAGCGCGAAAGTATCTGGCGAAAGCCTACGAGCGGCCGAAAAGTACGCAGTAAGAGTTCGAAAAACGAGATAGGGTTCTCAGCTAGCGTCGTAGTTTCTTCGCGTCGCGTTAGCAGATCGATCAGCCGTTCTTCGCGTTGGTTCCCAAAGCCCTGGTGTTTTTCCCTCGTGGTGACCCAAATTGCAGGACGTCCCCTAGCACGATCTCACAAGAATGATCGTCGATAAAATGATCTTCGATAACAGGCACGGCGAATTGCCGCATCCCATTGAGCTGGCGACGAATGCTCTGCATCGACGAGGCTTCTCCATCGCGCGTTTCCACGAGAGCCTCGAAGCGCACTTTCTGCAACCCGTCTTTTTGCAGCATGTCCAGATGCAGACCCTTTCGTTCTGCTCGATCCTGCGGTAGATGGTCAACGATGCCAGTACCGGAGCGCAGCCGGTGGATGCGCGCTACCGCCTTGTCGATCACGCGAGTGAATTCCACCCCGTCCTCACTCCTGCGCCCCTCGCGCAAACGCCGCCGAGCTTCCGCAGCCGAAAACCAGGTCCGATCCCGCCGGGACTCCATGGGAGGGCTGAGCCGTGACACTTCACAGAGATGCGCAGAGATGGCAAGTTCCTTCTCGCCAGATCTTGCGTCGGATTTTGCGCTGCGACCCCGCTCCTGACGAACATAGGTGGCGAACGAAGCTTCCTCGATCCGGCCATGCACTCCCGCCTCTTCGAATGCCTCCAGCGCCGCTGCCTGTGCGTGAGTCAACCCTGGTTCCGCGCTGCCCTTGGGAAACGTCCAACGCCCGCCGCTTCGCGTCCGGACTAGCAGGAACTCTATGCTGCCGCCGCGCCAACGGTAGCAAACTGCAGCGACCTGTTCGCACTCGCACAACTTGCGAAGTTGCGAGAGTCGAACCAGTCTACGATTTCTCGTGCCAGCACCCATCGCAACAGAGTGCACGATGCTGTGAGCCTCTGCCTAGAGCACAGCTTGGTTCCGACGTGGGAGCAGGTTTTCAACTTGCTGCGAACGGTCCGTGTGTGATATCATGATATCGTTTTGCGAGTCAGGAGGCAGTCTTGGCCCAGTTCGTCGTCCGGAACATTGAGAATCAGGTGAAAGCGCGCCTGCAGCGCCGCGCCCGGAGGAATGGACGCAGCATGGAAGAGGAAGTACGGGACATCCTGCGCAGTGCTGTTATTGAAACAGACGTTCCTGCCGGCGGCTTGGGGACCGAAATCTCCAGCCTGTTTGGCAAAACCGGGCTTACCTCCGATATCCCCGAGCTACGCGGCCACCAGATCGATGTTCCGTCATTTGAGCCGTGATTAGATCATGACCATTCTTGACACCAACGTGCTTTCGGCCTTGATGCACGTCGCGCCCGATAAGAACGTCGTCGCGTGGCTTGACCGGCAGCCTCGCGCATCCATCTGGATAACTTCGATTACGGTTCTTGAGATCCACTTCGGACTACAGGTCATGACCGGAGGAAAGCGCCGCTCTGCCCTGATCCAGTCTTTCCAGGAACTCCTTGAGAAGATCGACCGCCGTGTTATTCCCTTTGACGTCGCCGCCGCCCAGGAGGCGGGGGACCTGATGGCTTCCCGGCAAAAGAATGGCCGTTCGGGCGACCTGCGGGATACGATGATCGCGGGCATCGCGATGGCCCAGCATGCCACGCTGGCCACCCGCAATACCGCACACTTTGAAGACGTCGCGGTTCCCCTCGTCGATCCCTGGAACCCGCTGAGGTAGATGGGGTTCCGGGGGCGGCCTGTTACGGAACCTGAGCTCACCGGAATCCTTCTACATACTTGCGCCTCGTGACTCCGCGAAGACAGTATTCATATTCTAGGGGCCGCAATCTGCCCGGGGAGAGCACCTTGGAGAGCATGCACTGTCTTCGCTGCAACCGCGAGCTTCATGCTGGACAGAAATCTGTGGCCTTGTATATGTTTGCCCAGACCGTAGGCATTAAGCCGCGCCAGAAATCGACGGCTCATCGCATCTCGTTCTGCCCCCAGTGTTCTGTCTCGCTGGCCATGGGCCCGCCGCCCGAAGGCGCCCTCAATCTGGCTGCGTGGGATATGATTCGCGACCTGGTTGGCTCAGACCCCGCGCTGAACCAGGCAGCCTGGGAGAACCTGAGCGGGGTCCTGGGCCTGCTCCCGGCAACTGGCACCGACGGCGTTTCTGATCCCACACCGACCCGCGGGTACTTCGAGTTCTAGCCTCTCACCTTCTCAATTCCTGCGATCATTTTGCGAACCGCTCCGCCTCTCTCTAAAATTCTCATCCCCAGCTAACCCTTTTCGCCTTCCCGCGGTCTAAAGAATCAACGACAGCAGGGAACTTCGCATGACCCGGCTGCGTACCTCTGATCAGAACTTGAACGTGAAACGGTAGGGCGGGATTGAGACCCCTCGCCCGATCGTACCCGGGACCCCCACGCACCTCCCCGGAGGCGTGGGGGTGTATCACATGCGAATCCTTCTTGATATCGTGCGGCAATCGCTGGCCACGCTCTGGGCGCACAAGCTGCGCTCCTTCCTTACGATGTTTGGAATCGCGTGGGGGGTGGGCTCTCTGCTGCTGCTCGTGGGCCTGGGAGAAGGCTTCCGCAGCGGTCAGGAGAAGAACATGGCCGAACTTGGCGAGGATATTATGTTCATCTTCCCCGGCCGCATCCCCGCCGTTGTTGGCAGTTATCAGTCTGGGCAGCCTTACAACTTTACCTACGCCGATTATTTCGCCATCCGCGACCAGTCGCGATTTCTTCGCGCGGTTTCTCCAGTGCTGGAGCGCGATGACATTCGAGCCGTCAGCGATTACGGTTCCACCAACGGCCAGGTTTTCGGCGTGGTTCCCGCTTACAACCAGATTCGCACTCTGCCGACTGACCCCGGACGCTGGTTCAATGATGAGGACAACTCCCAGCATCGCCGCGTGGCCGTGGTGGGATGGGAACTGCTCAAGAACATGTTCCCCGGCCAGCCTGCCGTGGGCAGCACCATTCTGCTCAACGACATGGATTTCAAAGTGATCGGCGTCATCCCCAAGATCGGCAAAGAAGGCGAGAACGGCACGAATCATCGCATCTTCGTACCTTTCGAGACCATGCGCATGCTTTTTCCGCTCAAGGCGCAGAACACGGAGAATGCCATCTCCTTCATCAACTACCGGCCCATAAAAAAGGAACTGCACCTCGAAGCCATGCATGAGGTTCACGCCATCATCGCGCGGCATCACGGTTTCGATCCCAGTCTCGACGACGCCTTCAACGACTGGGACACCATCGATGGCGCTATCCGTGTGGCAAAAATTTTTGATGCAATGGATTATTTCCTGGGCGTAGTGGGAATCGTAACTCTCGGCCTGGGTGCAATCGGCATCATTAATATCATGCTCGTCTCGGTGACCGAACGGACCCGCGAAATCGGCCTGCGCAAGGCTCTGGGCGCGACGCACCGCAACATCTTGACTCAGTTTTTTGTGGAGGGAGCATTTCTTACGGCGTTCAGCGGTGGCATTGGCCTGGCAATCACAACCGCGTTCGTGGCTCTGCTGGCGCAGTTGCCGTCACCCGAGGGATTCGACACGCCGCGAATCGTGCCTGCTTCCGCCGCGATTGCCATTCTGTCTCTGTCTGTAGCCGGCATCGTTGCCGGTCTTTATCCCGCACGTAAAGCGGCGCTGCTTCCACCGGTGGAAGCGCTGCGGCAGGAGTAAGCCGATTTCGATGAAATAAGTTTGGAGTAACTATGCTGGGCGATCTGGGCACACAAGCTTTCAACGCGCTGAAACACAACCGCCGCCGCTCTATGCTCACCATGCTGGGCATGGCCTGGGGCATTGCCACGGTGGTTTTGTTGCTGGCTTACGGAACCGGCTTTCAGAACGCTTTGATGATTGCCTTCCGCACTTTTGGAGGCAATCTGGTCGCCATCTTCCCCGGGCGCACCTCTGTGCAGGCGGGAGGCACCAAAGCCGGCGCGCAGGTGCGCCTGACCCGCGACGATCTCGACTTCCTGCGCGCCGAAGTCCCCATGCTCACCCGCATTTCCCCCGAGGTGGATAAGCAAAGCCAGGTGTCTTTCGGCACGCGCAGCGCCAGCTATGGTATTCGCGGAATTTACTCAACCTACGAGAAAATTCGCGCACTCGACGTGGGCGAGGGCTCATTCTTCGGCGAGCGCGACGACTTCACCCACTCCCGCGTGGCCGTCATCGGCTCCACCGTGAAGAAAAAACTCTTCTCCGGCCAGAACGCTCTCGGCGAAAGTATTCGCATCGACGGCATCTCGTACAAGGTGGTCGCCATCCTCAGGCACACCATCTCAAACGGCGACGATGACATGAACTCCCTGGTCTATGTTCCGTACAGCGCCATGAGCGACCTGAAGAATAGTTTCTACCTCGACGGCATAATGATGGATTACGAAGGCGACCACAGCAAGGTGGTCGAGACCATCCGCAATTCCATGGCCTTCCATCACAATTTCGATCCCAAGGACGACCGCGCCATCTTCGTTTTCGATGCTGTAAAAGATCTTGCCGACCTCACCATAATCACGGTCGGCATCAAGATACTGCTCGGTTTCATCGGCTTGCTGACACTCGGAATCGGCGGGGTCGGCCTGATGAACATCATGCTCGTCTCCGTGACGCAACGCACCCGCGAAATCGGCGTCGAGAAGGCCCTGGGAGCGCGCCGCTGGCACATTCTGTTCCAGTTCCTCGCTGAAGCTCTGGTGATTACCGCCATTGGCGGCCTGCTCGGCGTGATTCTGGCGTACCTGGTTTCCTGGAGCGTGGGTTCGCTCACGCTGTGGAGCGCTTTCATCCAAGATGCCAGCGAGGGCGATATCCACCTCTACATCGATTCCGCCACCCTGATCTGGTCGACTGTGATTCTAAGCTTCGTAGGAATCGTCAGCGGCATGCTCCCGGCAATCAAAGCCGCCGGCCTGAATCCCATCGAAGCGCTACGCTACGAGTAGCGCTGGCGTCCCGCCGGCTGCCTTACAATCCCCACATGACCGAAACCACCACCACGCGCCTCGATCGCGTCCTCGCTCAACTGCGCCTCTACGAGCATCCCCTGCTGAATTTCTCCGCCCGCTCCAAAGGCGAAGGCGTGGAGGTTGTCATCCAGTTCAAAGACGCGTCCATCCCGGTGCACACTTATTACTTCGATCTCCATCCCCGCGACCTCGACCACTCGCAGTTCGAGTGGAGCTTTCAGCGCCAGCTTTACGACGCTTTGCACGATTACTTCGTCGAAATGTTCATCCGCACCCCGCAGGACCGCGCCGAGCGCCGCCGGAAGGAACTGTGAATCAGCTTCGCCAGAAGATCGAACAGGAAATCCATGAGCGAGGCCCCATCTCTTTTTCGCGCTACATGGAACTCTGTCTTTACGATCGCGATCTTGGCTATTACTCACGGAACGCACAGCGGTTCGGCAAGGCCGGAGATTTCTATACGTCAAGCGACATCCACGCCGTTTTCGGCCGCCTGCTGGCCCGGCAGTTCGACGAAATGTGGCGCGTCCTCGACTCGCCCGGGCAAATCGACCTGATCGAACTCGGCCCCGGCCGCGGCTTGTTTGCGCAAGATGTTCTCGACTGGTCGGAAAAGAAGTTTCCGGATTTTTTTCTCGCCCTGCGCTACACGCTCGTCGAAAGTTCGCCCGCCTTGCGCGAGCGAATTGAAGAGACTCTGAAAGCTCGCCTCGAATTCGGAAGAGCGGCACTCGGCACGCTCGATGCTCTTGGCAAAACATCGGGCCGCGACATCCCAACCATCGTCTTCGCCAACGAATTCTTCGATGCCCTCCCGGTTGAAATCCTTAGCACAAAAGGATCTCTGCGCATCGACGCACGCAACGGCCGATTCACCGAGACATGGGCACAACCGTCCCCTGAGGAACTGGAATTCCTCGACCGCTATTCAGTCCACCCCGAACAGGATGAGCGCGTCGAAGCGCCTCTAGCCGCACAACACTTCATGGAGCAGATCGCCGCTAATATCTTGCGTGGCTTCCTCGTCGCTATCGACTACGGCTATACCCGCGAAGAGCAGCTTGCAGGACGCCATCGCGGAACGTTGAAGGCCATCCGCCGTCATTCAATCAGCAGCAGCCCCTACGAGGCCCCCGGCGAACAGGACATCACCGCCGATGTTAACTTTACTGCGCTCGCCGCTGCTGCAGAAAAACAAGGCATGCGCACGCACAAGCTGATCACCCAATCCCAATTCCTGATGGGCATCGGCGAAGCCAATCAATTCGCCGACGCCTTCGAAGAATGCCGCCTGCCGCAGGAGCGCGCGAAAGTAGCGCTGCAGCTAAAGCATCTAGTCACGCCCGCAGGCATGGGCGAAAGTTTTCAGGTATTGATTGCGACTAAGGGAATCGAGCAGGAAAGAATCGAATCTTTATCTGGTTTAAATTTCGGCCGCAGCCACTAGCACGATCCATATATGGAGACGGCCGCCTCGGCTGTCCCGGCTGGGCGAAGCCCGCCGCCAGCGGGCATCAGGCCCGGAACCAGCGCTACTGTGCAACTTCCGCGGGCGATTCGGTAATTACCACCACTTCCTTCCCCATTCGCCTGCCCAGTTCAACCGCAGTCGCAAGTGTGTCCTCGTCCGTCTCGAAAGCCCGCACCACTTCAAGCAGTTTCATCTTGTGCACGGGATTAAAGAAGCGCATGCCCACGCACTTCTTCGCACGATAAGTAACACTCGCAATTTCCGTAACGCTGAGAGAGCACGTGTTCGATGCCAGAATTGTCGCGGGCCGGCAGATCTTGTCGAGCAGAGTAAAAATCTCAATCTTTGATTCCATCTCGTCGGGAACCGCTTCAATGACAAAATCGGCTTCGCGCGCCGCTTCTTCCACCGACCCGGCATATTCCACTCGACGGAACGCGGCATCGGCGTCGGGCGCCATGACTTTCCCCAACTCCACTGCCTGGTCGAGATTCGCGCGGATTTCGCTTTCGGCCCGGCGAAGCGCTGCCGGCAACAGGTCCTCCAGAATGGCCCGATAGCCGCCAATCGCGGCGGCAAGCGCGATGCCTCGGCCCATAATACCGGCGCCGATCACCGCGACGGTTTTAACCTCCGCCACTACGGGCCCACCTTTTCCAGATCCGCAATCGCGGTATTGATAGCGCCGCTGGTGGCGCGCAAACTCTCCGCCAGGCGCTTACGCTCTTCGGTATTCATGGCGGGAATGTAAATCGAGATTCGGCGCAGCGTGGCCGTTATGTCTTCCACATAATTCATTGCACGGATCAGTTCACCAGTTACTGGCATGAGGGCTCCTGTATATTTCGTCAACTTGCCGGCTGAATCTGACGGCTCCCCGCCCGTGGCACAGCATCGCAAGCGGGGACTCTTTATTCTGGACGTGTCGGCGAATTTAGTAAAGCAGGCATCCAGCGCTGCCGTCGCCGAAATCCACACTCACTGATTTGCCCGCAGCATTTGTTAGCAACGATTTAACGGGGACCGCATATAATCCCGATTGATTCTTTTAATGGGCCGTCCGGGCTCGCCCTGAATCTAAGCTCTATGGCAGACAAGCCCTTAAAACACTATATTTTCGCGAGCGATTTTGATCAGACGCTCACCTTCAACGATTCCGGCTACGTGCTCGCCGAGTTAGTCGGCATTCCCACCGCGGAGTTCGAACGCAAAGCCAAAGGCATGGCCAAGATCAACCTGGTGCAGCAGGGAGCCGAGCTCGCCTACCTCTTGCTGCATGATCCCGAATTCAAAGCGAAAGTTCGGAAGGAACATCTTCACGAGGTCGGCAAACGAATTCGCCTCAAAGGCGACATCAAACTGCTTTACCAGATCCTTGAAACCGGCGTGGATGGACACTTCTTCGACTTCTACATTCTATCCGCTGCTCCCGTCGAGGTAATCTATTCCGCGCTGGAAGGCATCGTTCCGCAGGATCACATTTTCGGCACTGAGTTTAGTTACAAGCCTTCTGGCGAGATCGACACTATCATTCGCGCCACGGCCGGCTACGGCAAGGTCGCGGTGCTCGACCAGTTATTGACCCAGCATGTGATCGGCCCCGATCACGTCATCTATACCGGGGATGGCAGCTCCGACATCAACGTGATGCTGCACGTCAACGCGCGCGACGGCCTCACCATCGCAGTCTCAGAGTCGCCCCACATTTCGCAGATCGCCAGGCGCACCGTGCTCAGCACCAGCGCTCTCGCGGTGCTGGCGCCCATTCTCGAAGAGGTTGCAGGATGGGAACGCGCACGCATTCGCACCTTCTTCGAAGCCAACGGCATGCTGATTCAGGAGTGGGAGCGAGTTCGCACGGACTGGTTGACGGTCCGTCCCGCCGTCACCGAGCCTGAAGAACCGTTGAGTGTGGCATGACGAATCCACTCCGGAAATCAACCCCGTCTAAGGCTCAAGAGGAGCGGGCCGGGCAAGCGACTCGTGATCTTCCGGCCCATGATCTTGCGACCCATGATCTTCCCTGACATGACGTTCCCTGAATCGCGCCGCGGCTTCCCGTCCCATATACCGCTCGAGTAGGGCAGGTACAGTCTTCCGCAGGTCCACCACCACCAGGCCGTCGAGCACGTTGGAAAACTTCCGGTCCACATTGAAGCCGATCAGCTTGCCGCCAATCTTCGCGTACTGCCGCAGTAAGATCGGCAATCCCTTACCGTCGGTTTCCACGTCGGTGATCGGCTGCGAGAGTTCATCGAGATCGCGCAAAGCGTGGCACATGGCGCGGCAATCCCAGGGCCGCAACCCCGTTGGACGAAACGGCCGCCGCGGTTCGATCAGTCCCGCCAACTCGTCTTCCTGCATGCGCGCTTCGAAGAACCGGTAGATCATCTCGCGCGACGCCCTGCTGTAATCATTGCTAATGCTCACCGCGCCAAATAGCACGGGAACATCCGCATGCGTCGCCAGCAAGCGCGCGATCCCCTTCCACAACAAAAGCAGCGGAGCATACTGCCGCTGATACTCCGGCCTTACAAAAGACCTTCCCAGTTCGAGCGCCGGCCCGATCTTCTCAAACACCCGCGCATCGTAACGGAACAACGTATTCGTATAGAGGCCGCCCGCTCCATGTTCCGCAAGAATCTCGGCGGTGTTACCAGCGCGATAAGCGCCCACAAGTTCTCGCTTACTCTTGTGCCACAACAACACATGCCAGTAATAGCGGTCAAAACGGTCGAGATCTCTGGCTTTCCCCGTTCCTTCTCCGGCCAGTCGAAACGTAACTTCACGCAATCGTCCCAATTCCTGCAGCATTCGCGGCGTCTCGTGCGCTTTCGCCAAATACACCGCCAGATCACCGCTTTCCGCTAAACAGCGATCGGCGCGAAGACCCTTCAACTCAGCCGCCAGCAATTCCGCGGGCTCCCCCGCAGCCACCGCCGCCTGCACCTTCTCCGAGATTTTCGAACGCACGGCTTCAGGCCACGGAGTCTGATGGCGGGTCCGCCGCGCCAGCAGGTAAGTACGCCAACGCAAATACTCGATCGCCTCGCGGTCATCCGCAACGCCGCCCACGGAGTCACTTGGAATCTGGCTGCCCACACGCACTTCCACGGTTCGTCCCTCTTGCTGCAGGAATTCCTGCAACAGAAAAGCAGTTCGCAACCGCGGATGGATCATCCCGAAAAGATGGAAGCCCACGCTGTTTCTGCCGCAAAAATAAACGGGGAGCGCCGCCGCTCCCGTCCGCCGGATCAACCGCGCCGCCGTATCGTTCCACTCCGGGTCGGCGATCTCCCCCTGTGGGAATTGCCAATGCGAAACTTCGCCCGCCGGAAACACCGCCAGCATGCCGCCGCTTCGCAACCACGCCAACGCCTCGCGGACCGCGTGTCGATTCACCTCGCCATTCCCTGGAGCCGCATCAGCATTTTCGAACGGATTCACGAAAATGCAATGCCGCGCCAGTTCGGGCACATCGCGCAGGAGGTAATTCGTCATCACCTTCACGTCCGCACGTACGCGAGTCAGCAGCACCGCCAGCACTGCTCCATCCAGCATTCCAAACGGATGATTCGCCACGACGACGACCGGCCCGGTCGCAGGAATCCGCACCGCGTCCGCCGCATCCACGCGCAGATCCACCCGCATCTCCGCCAGCAGGTTCTCTAGCCCAAAACCCTGAGGAGAAAGCCGCACCCGCCGGTAAAGCGCCCGCACTCGATCCACTGGAAGAAACTTCCCTGCCAGTGCCGGGATGCCGGGAATTTCCCCGGCCTGCGACAACACTTTCGGCTGCGGATCTTCCTCCCCCAAAAGGTTGGGCGACATGTTACAGAAATACAGCAGACGCTTTGCTGCAGCGTGAAACAGAGGTTAAAACCTGATGAAATGTGACTCGCGCGAAACTCGAAAGTAACCAAAGGCAGTGGTCAGTGGCCGGTGATCAGTGGTCAGTTCACTAGCCGACGCGGCAGCTTCGTTCGTCATCCTGCCGATACTGGTCACTGATTACTGGGCACTGACCACTGGCCGCTGATCACTGCCTTCTACGCCTCCAGCCGGAACCGCGTCTCCGCCAGCCCGTAGAGCCTGCGCCACACCAAGCGGTTGATTGTCACCACAGTCGCCGCCATCATCATGGTCGCGACCAGCAGCAGGTGAAAATCGCCGCTGTCGGTAGCTTGCTGGATGGTCGCTCCCAGCCCCGTCGTGGTGTAAATCTGCCCTTTGAAATGAAAATATTCAGCGACGATGCTGGCGTTCCACGCTCCGCCAGAAGCCGTCACCAGCCCGGTCACAAGATAAGGAAAAATTCCCGGAAGGATCAGCTTCTTCCAGCGCGCGATCCCTCGCACCCGGAACACCGAGCAGCATTCTTTCAAGTCGGTCGGAATTGCCATCGCACCCGCGATCACATTGAACAGCACGTACCACTGCGTGCCTAGCAGAAGCACAACGATCGACGCCAGACCCAGTCCGCCGCCCAGCCGGATCAGCAGCAGCAGAATCACCGGCAGCAACGCCGTCGCCGGCACCGAAGCCGCAATCTGCGCCAGCGGTTGCGCAATGCGTGCCAGGCGGGGATTGAAGCCAATCGCCACTCCCGCCGGAATTGTCCACAACGCCCCGATCAGCAACGCCAGGTTCACGCGCAGAAAAGTCGCTCCCAAGCCGAGAGCGGTCGCGTGCAATTCCGCCTTCCCTACACCGCTGAGAACAATCGCGACCCGAACCACACCGTAACCGATGCCACCAAGTATCAGCACAGCCAGCCCTCGCAGCAGCCAGTCCCGCCACGCAGACGGCGTCTCCACGGGACGCTCCTCCCTATGCTTCTGGGCAAAATACAAAAGCAGACGCTCGCTCAGCGGCCGCAAAGTTTTTTCTCGAATCTTCGCTAGCCCGCTCGAGCGCTCGACCAGGTTCAGCACCCAAGATCGCGGAGCGTCCGTGCTCTCCACTTGCTCAACCTTGAACTTCTCAGCCCACGCGATCACGGGCCGCCAGACAAATTGATCGAGCAACACGATCACCAGCACCATGGTGGCAATGCCCCAACAAATCGAGCTCGTGTCGCCGGCGCTGGCGGCGGTTTGCAAATAGGAGCCAAGGCCGGGCAAGCGAAAATCTCTCGAGCCCAGCACAAACATTTCGCATACCATGAGCGCGAACCATCCCCCGGCCACCGACATCATCGAGTTCCACACCAGCCCGATCGCCGAAAAGGGCAGCTCCATCTGCGTGAAGCGCTGCCACCAGCTGAAGCGGTAGATCTCCGCAGCCTCGCGCATGTCCTTCGGAATGCTCTTCAGCGACGCATAAAAGCTGAAAGCCATGTTCCAGACTTGACCGGTAAAAATCAGAAGGATCGCGCCCAGTTCCACACCGAGCTGCCGGCCCGGAAACAGCGCCACCATGGCCAGCATCACGCCGGGAAGAAAACTCAACACCGGGATCGACTGCAGCACATCCAGCAACGGAAGCATAAAGCGTTCGGCGCGCGGGTTATAGGCCGCGACGTAGCCATACACCAGCGCGAACCCCAGGCTGAGCACGTAGGCGATCGTGATGCGCAACAGCGAATACCCTGCATAGGCCGGCAGCGCTCGCAAGCTGCGAGAAATCTCAACCGTCGGAGTAAATGGTCCGAACCACGAGTGCCCGACCATCACCACGGCATAGAACAGCGCAATCCCCGCGCCGAACATGATGACATCGGGCAGGTGCGACACTTCGATCCGCGGCAGCTGCGTCCACAACCGGTATGCCGAGAATCCCCGCAGCGTAATGCTCTTCTTCATCTTGTCATCCTGAGCAAGCGTTTCTTGCGCAGCGAAGGATCTGGGCGAGCCGCGTGACGCGTCGCGTTTTTCGCGACGCAATAATGACGCGGTTGGCTCGCTACCTTATCGAACTCCGCCTACTGCAACAGAGACTACCGATCAGTCTTTCGGTGTGTGAATTGAATCGCGATTCTCGCCGGCAGGAGCGGTCGGTGCTGGATCGGGTTGCAATGGTTCCGCCGGTAGTGGGTCGGTCTGCGGCGCTTCCGTCAGCACCAGCCGGCCACTCTCACGGTCGTAATCAAAAATCTCCGCGTAACGTCCCCAGTTCGTTGCAGTGTCAAACTGGCGCTGCACTTCGTCCGCGGAAAAGTGTTCATCGAGAATGTCGTGAAAGAATTCATCGTTGATCGAGTGATCCGACTTGCGCTTCAGAATGCTGTCAATCTGCTTCAGGATGGTCACGTGCTCCAGCGCTGCCTCGCGAAACAAAACTTTGCGCGCCTGGATGTCGGCGTCAGCGAACCTCACTCCCTGCCGCGAGAGTTGCACATCGCCTTCCTTTAACCAGGCGAACCCGAGCAACTGGCAGGCTTCCAGGATGGGCAGCAGATCTTCCACATCCATTACCAGTTCTTCACTCAGGCGGAAAAGATCTTCGCGTCCTCCGCGATCGTGCAATAGTTCAAGCAGGCCGGCGATTCCGCCCACACGGGCATGCGGCAAAATCTGATACTTGCTCGTCTTCACGGGCGCTTGCCCTTTCTTCAAGCCTCCCGGCGGCACCACAATTTCTCCCGTACTCTCCGGATCAGGTAATGCATGTTCGACATCCGGCTCGGTCATAATTTTGTAGATGTAATCCACCAATTCTACAAACCGGCCAGACTTGCGGTCCCGGGGGTGCGAAAGACGCACATTGAAATCCGCGCGGACGCGCGCTGGATTTCTCCCCAGCACCACGATGCGGTCCGCCAGCATCACCGCCTCCTCGATGTTGTGCGTCACAATGAAGATGGCGCTGGTCGGCATTTTCTTGTTCAGCCACAGCTCCAGCAGTTCGCCGCGCAGATTTTCCGCCGTGAGCACATCGAGCGCAGAGAAAGGCTCATCCATGAACAACACTTCCGGTTCCACGACGAGCGCTCGCGCGAAGCCCACGCGCTGCTTCATCCCACCGGAAAGTTCCTTGGGATAGGCCGTCTCAAAACCGTCCAGGCCTACCGTATCCAGCATGCGGAGCGCGCGCTTACGGCGCTCGACTGCAGCCACGCCGCGCGCTTCCAACGGAGCTTCCACATTCTCCAAAACGGTAAGCCAGGGAAACAGCGCGAAACTCTGGAAGACGATCGCCACATTCGGCGATTCACCGCCCAGCGGCTTTCCGTGCCAGAACAGCGCCCCCGACGAAGGTTGCGCCAACCCGCTCAGAATCCGCAGCAGAGTAGATTTGCCGCAGCCCGAGGCCCCCAGCAGCGCGATGATTTTTCCCGGCTGGATGGAAAAATCCGTAAGCCCCACCACCTGAATCCGCGTTCCGTCCGGCTGAGGATAAGATTTCTCAATCGCCCGCGCTTCGATAATGGGTTCCGTCGCCAAAAAATTCTCCCTAACCTCTATACACGATCTGCCGCACGGCGCAAAGCTTTCGCAGCAGGCAACAGTCCATTCGCGATTGGGCAGCGGCCCGCGTTCTCAAGCCGCGAAGTTCTCATCCGCGAGAACACGACCTGCCCGAGGCAGCCGATCTGTCACCTCGGCGAGGTGGGAAAGTTTGGCAGTCAACTCGGCCGTGAACTGCCCGGGAGCAAAACGCCACTTCCAATTCCCGCCGTGCAGGCTCGGCGTATTCATACGAGCCTCGCTGCCCAGGCCCAGCACATCCTGCAGCGGGATCAGCGCAAACTCGGCCGGCGAATTCTGCGCCGCGCGGATGAACGCCCAATGAATCCCATCGTCGCAACGGCCAAGGTAAGCTTCCGCATTACGCCGTTCGTGATCCGCAGCGCCCGCCCGGAACCACCCCGCAGTCGTATCATTGTCGTGCGTGCCTGTGTAGATCACTTTGCCCGCGGCGCGATGCGGCAAGTACATGTGCGCGCCTTCGTCGCCGAACCCGAACTGCAGCACCGCGATCCCCGGAATCTCCAGTCTCTCGCGCAGCGCGTGAACCGAGGGAGTGATGTAACCCAGGTCTTCCGCGAAGAACGGCAACCCACCAAGCGCCTCGCGCAGTTTGTCAAACAAATCATCTCGCGGACCATCCACCCAGCGCCCGTTGATCGCCGTCGGCTCGTCCGCCGGAATCTCCCAGAACTGGTCGAACCCGCGAAAGTGATCCAGCCTGACGTAGTCGCAATTCCGCGTCGTCCAGCGCATCCGCTGAATCCACCATTGGTACCCTCGCGCCTTCATCACGTCCCAGCGGTACAGCGGATTCCCCCACCGCTGCCCCGTCTTGCTGAAAAAATCAGGAGGCACGCCGGACACCACTTCAGATTCCAGGTTCTCCTTCAGCCGGAAAAGTTCGCGATGCATCCACACGTCGGCGCTGTCGTAATTCACGAAGATGGCAACATCGCCCACAATGCGAATCGAGCGCTCTGAGCAATACCTCCGCAGCGCCTGCCATTGCTCATAAAAAGCAAACTGCAATGCGCAACGGATCTTCAGGTCGTCCGCCAGGTCCTTGCGTGCCTGCTCCAGCGCGCCCGGATCGCGCTGCGCCAATCCCGCGGGCCATTCATTCCAGCTCGCCAGCTTGTGCTGAGCCCGCAGCGCGTCGAACAAAACAAAATCATCGAGCCACCAGGAGTTCTCTGAACAGAAACGTTCAAAGCGCTGGCGCGCGCCCGCCGAAGGGGTAGCCACAAAATTCCGCCCCGCCTCAAACAGCAGCGGCATCTTCACTGCAAACACGTGATCGTACTCGACCGCACCTGAGTCGGAGCCGGGTGCAAGAGCAGGCGATATTTTCGCGTCATCGATCCAGCCATGGTGGGCCAGGCGTTCCAGGCTGATCAGCAGCGGGTTCCCGGCAAACGCCGAGATAGAAGAATAAGGCGAGTTGCCGTAGCCCAGTGGACCAAGCGGCAGCACCTGCCACAGTCCTTGCCGGGCGGAGGCGAGAGAATCAACGAACGAGTAAGCCGCCGGCCCCAAATCACCAATGCCGCCGCGCGAAGGCAACGACGTGGGATGCAACAAAATGCCTGCAGCGCGCGGAAACGGCATGCAACTCGATCACTACTCGCGATTTCTAGTCATGAATTAGTTATTCGCCCCAACACAATTTGTCATCCCGAACGGACATAATTTGTCATCCCGAGCGGGCTCACCTGTCATCCCGAGCGAAGCGAGGGATCCTGGTTTGCTGCCCGGTCGCCGACATCGCCGCCTACTCCCCCGATTCGCTTTCCCCGCGGGTCAGCGCCTTCATCTCGTCTTGATTGATCTTGATCTTGCCCGCTTTCTCCATCTGGCTGCGCAGGTTGGTGACGTATAGCGCGAAGATCTCCTGCTGCTTACCCTGCGTCAGCGCCTCTCGAATCTGGTCACGCTTGGCCGCGAAGTCCGCTTCCGTCGGAGCCTGCACCTCGTCCACCGAAAGCACCACTCCATTCGCCCCGCTCTGAATCGGTCCGCTGATTTCTCCCGGCTTCATGCTGAATGCCACCGAGGCTTGCCCTGTCATGGACCCGATATCGGGAACCTGCCCATCGGGCAACACGAAATCGCTCGTCTTCACCGTGGCGCCCAACTCCTTCGCTGCCTTTTTCAGATCATGCTCCGTTTTCGCGCGGTCGGAAAGTTCCCGCGTCTTCTGTGTCAGCAGAAAGCCCGCGCGGTCGCTCTTGAATTGCTCTTCCACTCGAGCCTGGATCTCCTCAAACGTTGGCGTAGCTGGCGGCTTCACCACCAGCAACTGGAACACCGCGAAGCCCTGCGACGTCGTAGCCATGTCCGGCGGCGCCTTTTCCGCCGCACCGAACACTGCATCCATGAGCTGCGGCGCCGGACCCAATCCCGGCACTACATCGCTGTGGCTGAAAAAATCCGAGGTGACAACCGGCACGCCCTTCGCCGCGGCCGCCGCATCCAAACCCTTCGTCTTCGCCTGCTGCAAAAGATCTTCCGCCTGCTTCTGAGCCATCTCCTGCGTCTTCTGCTGTTTTACGATTGGTTCGATCTCCGCCTTGACCTCATCGAACGTTTTCATATGCGCGTCCTGCCTGTCATCCACGCGAATAATGTGGAAGCCGTAGCTGCTCTTCACCAGGCCGCTGATCTGTCCCTTGGGCAGCGAAAACGCAACTTTCTCAAATTCCGGAACCGTCCGGCCCTTCCCAATCCAACCCAGTGATCCGCCTTCCTTGGCGCTTCCCGGATCTTCGGAATACTTCTTAGCCAGGTCTTCGAATTTTGCCCCAGCCTTGAGCTGCTTCAGTAAATCGTCGGCACGCTTTTGCGCGTCGGCCACGCCCTTCTCATCCACTTTGCCGTCGGGCCCGGGAAGCGGCGTCTTGATGAGAATGTGGCTGACCTTCGCCTGTTCGGCTGTGCGGTACTGATCGCGATGCTGATTGTAGTAAGCCAGCAACTCGTCGTTCGTCACCCGCACTTCTGCCTGCACCTTCGCCGTGTCGAGCATCACATATTTAATCTGGCGCTTCTCGGGAATCGAGTTCGTGTAGGTCTTGAGATGGGTGTTGTAAAACGCCTTGAGTTCCTCGACAGTCGGGTGCAGGCCTTTCTTGATGTCGTCT
This sequence comes from uncultured Acidobacteriaceae bacterium, assembly GCA_963809605.1. Classification (GTDB taxonomy): domain Bacteria; phylum Acidobacteriota; class Terriglobia; order Terriglobales; family Acidobacteriaceae; genus Sulfotelmatobacter. The sequence goes on from CAWEKM010000005.1 coordinate 53,587, forward strand.
TCTTTCAGCACGGCATAATCGAACTTCACCTTTGTATTCTGCTTGATGAACTCCTGGCGAATGTCGGCATCGCTCACCGACGCGCCGCTCGTGATCAGCGTCTGCAACTTGGTGATGACAATATCCTTGCCCACACTGTCTTCAAACATCGCGGGCGTCAGGTTGTGCTGCTGCAGCATTCCCTCGTACTCGGCCTGGCCGATAAAGTTTCCCCCGGGAAAGAAAATTCCGGCATAGCGACCGTGCTGCAGTTCATCCTTAACTTCCTGCGGCGTAGCCTTTAACCCCATTTTCTGCGCTTCGGCCAGCAACGCCTGCTTGTCGATCAACTGGTCGGCAGCTCGAGGCGTATCCTGCTGGATCAGAAAAGACATGATCATCGAAGCCTGCGCGCCATATTGCTGCGCCTGTTGTTGCGCCATCTCGCGCGCCGTTTGCCGCACCTCCTCGGGAGTAATCGCCTCGCCATTAACCTTAGCAATCACGCCCTTGCCCGGCGCACCCGTAGCATCGCTGCCGATGCCCGGAACGAATGCAATCACCATGGCCCCGCAGATCAGCAAAAGCAGCCCGCTCAGCACAACTTTCTTCACCGGTCCTTCAGTCTGCAGAAATCGAATCATCTTCTTATCACTCCAGAATGGTGCGTAGAATCAACAATTATAAACTACGACACCCTGTCATCCTGAGCGAAGCGAAGGACCTATGTAACCAGCCTGCGCCGCCAACACCTACCATCTTTCCCACCGCAAGCAGTGGCGTTTTCTCGTCGGCTGGCGCGCCCTCCCAGTCAGCCAAACAAATCACCTATTGAAACGTATCAATAGACGTGTTATCCCTCTTAGTTCCCGGACTTAGGTCCCCCGGCCAGGTCCGCGGAAACCATCGGCCACGTCCGTGCCCGCGACGGCACCCAAGGGAGCAATATGAACTCGGCAAAAGCAAACGATCAACGCTCGCCCTTCCCCATTCAGTTCGCAGCGTGCTTGTTAATGATGTCATTTCTAAGTGCGCACTTTCTCCTCGCCGCGGACAGCCCCGCAGTCAAATCCGCCGCCCCCGCACACGCCGACAAGCTTGCCCTTCGCGAACATTGGACTCTGCAATCCTCTGCTAAAGTCGAAGCCAAAGGCGAGATCATTTCCACGGCCGCCTTCGTTCCGAAGGGATGGCACGACGCTACGGTTCCCACCACGGTTGTCGCTGCTCTGGTAAAAGACAAAACCCTCCCCGACCCGTTCTTCGGTATGAACCTTCGCCAGTTCGCAGGCGTCACCTACCCGATCGGCGGAAATTTTTCCAACATCCCCATGCAGACGGATAGTCCCTACGCCGTCTCCTGGTGGTACCGCAAGCAGTTCGCCGTTCCGGCCGCCTATGCGGGAAAAACCGTCTGGCTGAATTTCCGGGGGATCAACTACCGCGCCAACGTCTGGCTCAACGGAAAGCAGATCGCCAACTCCGACACCATAGCCGGAGCCTGGCGCACGTACGAACTCAACGTAACCAATGCCGTGAAGCCTGGCCACGAAAACGTGCTGGCGGTGCAGGTGTTCGCCCCCACCGAGAGCGATCTGGCCATCACCTTTGTCGACTGGAATCCCGCGCCTCCCGACAAGAACATGGGCCTGTGGCGCGAAGTCTATCTCACCACCAGCGGCCCGGTCGCGCTGCGCTATCCCACCGTGGTCTCCAAGCTGAACCTGCCCGCCAACGATTCCGCGCGACTCACCGTTACCGCGCAACTCAAAAACGGCACCAGCGAACCGGTGAAAGGCACACTGAAAGGCCAAATCGAAAACGTGGCCTTCGAGCAGGAAGTCGAACTCGCCGCCAACGAGAACAAAGACGTCACCTTCACTCCCGACCAATTTCCGCAGCTCGTCTTCTCCAATCCACGCCTCTGGTGGCCCGCGCAGATGGGCAAGCCGGCTCTTTACCCGCTGAAGATGGAATTCGAAGTCGGCCGCACCGTCAGCGACCATTCAATGACGGAGTTCGGCATTCGCGAAGTTACTTCCGAAGTGAACGCCACCGGCGGCCGCGCCTTCCACATCAATGGCAAGAACATCCTGATTCGCGGCGGCGGCTGGACTCCCGACATGATGCTCCGTGAAAACTCGCAGCGCCTTCACGACGAATTCCGCTACGTCCGCGATATGGGGCTGAACACCGTCCGCCTCGAAGGCAAACTTGAAACACAGGAATTCTTCGACATCGCCGATCACGACGGAATCCTGGTCATGGCTGGCTGGTGCTGCTGCGATTTCTGGGAGCGCTGGCCGCGCTGGAAGCCGCAGGATTTCGAAATCGCCCAGCAATCCCTCCGCGATCAGATCTACCGCCTGCGCAGTCATCCCAGCATGGTCATGTGGCTGAATGGCAGCGACAACCCGCCTCCGCCCGATGTCGAACAGATGTATCTCGACATCGAAAAGCAACTCCTCTGGCCTAATCCCGTAGTTTCCTCCGCCACCGGCAAACCCACCACGGTCACCGGAAACAGCGGCGTCAAGATGTCGGGGCCCTATGAATATATAGCTCCAAGCTATTGGGAGAAAGACACGCCCGCCGGCCAACCCAACCGTAAGCTCTGCAACCCCGGCGGCTGCGGTGGCGCCTACGGCTTCAACACCGAAACCAGCATGGGACCTGCCGTCCCGCCCGTCGAAAGCATCCGCGCCATGGTCGGAAAAGATCATCTCTGGCCTATCGACGACGTCTGGAACTATCACGCCGGAGGCGGAGAATTCAAAACCATCCAGGTCTTCAGCACGGCGCTCGCCAACCGCTACGGCAAGTCAGACGACGTGGAAGACTTCGCCAGCAAATCGCAACTGCAGACCTACGAGGGCGTGCGCGCCATGTACGAAGCCTACAGCCGCAACAAATACGAATCCACAGGCGTGATTCAATGGATGCTAAACAATGCCTGGCCTTCCATGATCTGGCATTTGTACGATTACTATCTGCGCCCCGCCGGCGGCTACTTCGGAGCCAAGCGCGCCATGGAAGCTCTTCATCCGATCTACGGCTACGACGATCATTCCATCTGGGTCGTCAGCAGCCAGTATGAAGATGTCAAAGGTCTGAAGCTCACCACGAAGATCTACAACCTCGACGCTACCGAGAAGTTTTCTCACGAAGACTCGCTCGATGCGCCCGCCGACAGCACGGCCAAAGTATTCACGCTCCCCGAAGTTGATGGCCTGAGCCCAACGTACTTCGTGGCTCTGCGCTTGACCGACTCAGCCGGCAAACTGGTCGGGTCCAACTTTTACTGGCTCTCCACCAAACCCGAAACCCTCGACTGGGCCAAGTCCAACTGGTGGATGACGCCCACCGATTCCTTTGCCGATTACACGGCTCTCGCGCAACTTCCCAAGGTAAAGCTTAAAGTTACCAGCATCACAGCGCGCAGAGGCGAAGACTCCATCACCCGCGTGACGGTGGAGAATCCCAGCAAGAGTCTCGCCTTCTTTGTACGCCTCAAAGTAGATAGAGGCGCCCGGGGCGAAGAGATTCTGCCAGTCGTCTGGGAAGATAACTACATTTCTCTGCTCCCCGGCGAAAAGCGCGAGCTAACCGCCACTTACCGCGCCAGCGAACTGGGCGCAGAAAAAGCAACAGTAAAAGTAACCGGCTGGAACGTGGAATAAAGTGGACGGAATATGCTCATCTGGGGAGCCGCCTCGGCTGTCCCGGCGGATAGAGCGAGGCGGCTCACATCTACACGGAGCATAAATTTTCCCACAGACTATCGCCTATTCATCCGGCGGCAACTCGAAGTCGACTAAATTGCCCCGGAAGCCCTTGGTCTTCCATGCCCCCACGGCAATTCCCACCGCCATCCAGATCGCCCCAAAAACCAGAGCTTTAGAACTCAAACTTATCCAGAGAAAGAAACAAATCACAAAGCCCAGAACCGGCGGGAGCAGATTGCCCAACTTCTTTTCCGGTTCATGCAAGTAATAGCGGACGAACGCCGCAGCATTCACACCCATAAAGGCGATCAGCGCTCCGAAATTAAGCAGGTTCGCGCCCAGATCATAGCCAGTGGTAGCCCCGGCCAACGCCGGAAGCAGAAATGCTCCAGCCAACGCGAGCGCACCGACGAATAGGACGTTGTTGCGCGGCACGTGCCGCTTGGCATCGACCGCGCCAAAGAACGACTTCGGCAGAGCGTTACTGCGTCCCATGCCGTAGAGTAGCCGCGCCGCACCCAGCTGGGCGCCCATGCCCGAGCCAAAGTTCGCCACCACCAGCGTGAATCCGACAATGGCGAACAGCGGCGCCCAGGCGCGTCCCGCCACGAAAGTAAAAGCCGTGTCCATGTTCGGATACGGTTCCGAGGCCGGCCAGATCAGCTGAGCCGCATACACCTGAAAGGCTGAAAGAATTCCGATCACCACGCAAACCAGCACCGTCGCGAGCAAAATGTTTCGTCGCGGATTCTCGGCCTCTTCGGAGAGCGTGGAGATGCCGTCAAAACCAATGTAAGTAAGCACGGCGACGGAAGTGCCGCCCAGCACCGCTTTCGTATTCCAGCTCGCAGGATCGTAAAAGGGCCGCGTAAAGAACGCCGCACCATCGTGAGGATGGCCAAAAATGTACCGCGCCGCGGCGACAAAGAAAATCGCAATCACCACTCCCATTCCCGCAGCCAGCGCGGTATTCACTCGAGCGGAAGTTTTCACGCCTTGCACATTCAAGGCGGTAAACATCAGCGCGAAAATAACCGCCCAAACGGCATACGACACACCGGGCGCGAACACGTGCGCCTGCTGGCTGATCCAGATAATGCAGATCATAGGATTGAGCAGGTAATCCATCACCATGCTCCACCCGGTCACATAACCCAGCGCCGGATTGATCTCCTGCCCCACGTAAGTAAACGCCGAACCCGCGCTGGGATAAGCCCGCGCCATCCGCCCATAACTGATCGCGGTAAAAAGCATTGCGACCATGGCGATCAGAATCGTGGTCACCACATGTCCATGCCCGCGGTTGCTGAGCACGCCAAACACAGACATGGGAGCAACAGGTTGAATCACGATCACGCCATAAAGAATTAAGTCCCAAAGCGTAAGCGTGCGGCGTAAGCGCGGACCAGACGGTGCAACAGAGATAGCAGGTTCCATGGGTCCGCCTATTGGATTATGCGGAGGCGAGAATGTCAATGTTAAAACGATTCCGTACTTAGGGGTGTCGCTTCACTTCCCGTAGTCGAACCAGTATCCACGCTGCTCGTTTCCGGACATGTGCCGAGTGTTGTATTCGAGAAGATAGTTCACATGCGCGTCGTCGAGCGGAAACGACTTGCCCGGCGCATAGGGATAGTCACCCATCTTGAGGAACGGCAGCGGCGCCACGAAGTTTCCCTCGGCGGCGTAGAAGTCCATGTCTTTCTCATAGCCGAAGGCCGCGAAGAAATAATCGCGCACCCAGCCCTGAGGTAGTGCCGGCAATTGCGACGGATCAAAGTCGAGACGCACTTCATCGCCCGAACCAAATACCACCGTCTCATCGTCCAGCGCACTCAGCAGCGGCAGCACGTCGCCGTAGCGTGTGTAGGTTCCGGCAGGACGCGTGTACGGCCCCGTCGCGCTCGTCTTTTCGTAAATGTATTGCACGTTCCCCGGCGGCGTGCCCTCCATCTTCAGCGGAAAGCCGTGAAATTCCAGATCGGCGCGAACAAGAGGAACGTCCGTGAGGCACAGGTTGTAGCGCCGGCATCCTGCCGGCTGTCTTGAGGGCGTCCCGCCCTCGGCGTCGGAAGGCAGCCAAGACGTCGGCGCTACATCCTGCGGCGTTCGGCTCACCAGAATGCTGTCCCAATAAATCTGCAGATTGGTCGTGATGCGAATCCTCCGGGTGCCTAGCGGCAATTTGCCCGTGAGGTCGGCGGTCATTGTGCGCGGCCCGCCCGCGGGGAAACCCATGTCATCGATTACGCGCACCCACTTGCCGTTCTCATCGAGCGCTTCCACATACGGAGAAATCGCCTGCACCCCGGCCTGCGACGCGGCATACATGCTATTCGCCGAAAAGTATTCGACTTCGCCATGCAGCAACAGCCACAGCGGGGCGCCCCGGTAAGCCTCGCCCAGATCGAGCGTGAGGCTGTGCCGCTCGGCGAAGCCTTGAAACTGCGTCAAGGCAAAATCGCCGAAGTAACGATGCGCCATCAGATCGGGCAACACATTGTGGCCGTGCTCGTCCCAAGCGCCCGCAGGCGGACGCGCCTCTTCTCTTTTGCTCACCACCACCTTGAACTCAGGATATGGCGGGTTCGACGCGAAATATTCGTTTGGATACACATCAAGATCGCCGGGATGATCGACCGCCAGCACGCGCACCTGATCGAGGTAGACGGCTTCCTCGAGCGGCTCCATAAAGCGGAAGCTGAGCTTGCCGTCTTTCTCGCGAATCGCGTTGCGATCGATCTTGATGTACTCGACCGGCCGCGGAACGTCGCGCTGCCCGGGCCCAATCCAGTGGCCGACCACGCCCGCTCCTAACATGTCGGCGACGAGTTCGTAGCGCTCGCCGTTCCACACAAACAGCGTGGGACAGGAACTGCCGCGGCGGTCAATCTCAGTGATGTTCTGCTGACGGTCGCCCGCGACGTTGATTTCATCCTGCAACACGCCGGTAGGCCACAGCAGGCGCACGATGTCAGCTTCTTTCGCATCGCCCAGGCCGACCACGATGTCAGTAGAATTCTGCCCGAGGTATCCGTTCGATCCAGCGATCTCGAATTTCTGCCGAATGCCGCCCGCGAAAACTTCCACCTTGGTGCCGATCGCGCTCTTGTTGTCGGCCAGTCCCTTGAGCGAAAGGCGGAGCCAGTGATTCTGATTCCCGCCTTCATTGCGCAGCAGCACGGCAGGACCGTGATTCTGCGTGATCAGCAGATCGGTCGCACCGTCGACATCGTAGTCGCCGGTGATGATGGCGCGCGGCTCTTTGAGCTGAATCTTGTCGAGACCAACATCGGCAGTGACGTCTTTGAAACCATCAGCCCCCAGATTGCGAAACAGCCGCACTTCGCCCTTGCCTGCTTTGGTTTCGCCGACCGCAACCAGGTCGACCCAACCGTCATTGTCGTAGTCGATGGCGGCGATTCCCCATGCGTTACGCCACTCGACCTTTGGAAACTCAACTGCATCGAACTTCTTACCCTTATCGTTGCGCCAGAGGCTGACGCTTTTTCCGTTGGTCCAGCCGGAGTGAGTGAATGCAGCATCCATCCAACCGTCGTGATCGAAATCGATCACAGCGGCACCCGATAGCGGCGCAGGCATGGGGCTCGACCAAGGTCTTCTAACCACGAACTTCCCTTCGCGAGGGTTTTCCAAAATAGCCGGCCCGAGCCCGGAAACCAAAATGTCCACCGCTCGATCGTTGTTGTAATCCGTTCCAATCGCGCCCTCTCCTCCGGATGAGCCCATGTCCCAGAAACCAAGCTGTTCGGACACATTGGTAAAGGTTCCATCTCCGTTATTTCGGAACATATCTCCCCACTCAGCCTTGTCACCGCTGCGGGTGACGAGCAGGTCGAGATCGCCGTCGTGATCGTAGTCGATGAATGTGAGACCCAGGTTGAGGTCGTTTGCGCCGATGTTTGCATCCCCAGACCCAACCTTCTCTTTGAACGTGCCATTCTTTTCGTTATGAAATAGGAGCACGCCGTCATTCCTACTGACCGCGATGTCGGTCCAGCCGTCGTTGTCGTAATCCCCTGCGGTACAGCCCATGCCATGCAGGCTCGGGTCGATGCCCGCTCTCTTGGTTACATCCTCAAACTTTCCGTTGCCCAAGTTGTGATAAAGGGACATGCCGCCCTGCGCGCCACCGTCTGCGACAAAGATGTCGATTTTGCCGTCATTGTCATAGTCGAGGAAGCAAGCCCCGGGGCCGAGTTGTTGGTTGAAATCGGATTTATCGGATGACTTCGAAACAATCCCCGCCTCCGCCGTCACATCTACAAACCGCACCTTGATCTGCGCGGGCGCTTTCAGCACCGCCGAGGGCGCCTCGACCGCGCGCGAGTATTGGCCCTGCTCGCCATACGCCAGGCTTACGGGCGCTCCAAGTTTATTCTGTGTGATGTACTGGAATTTTTTCAGGTGCTCGCGGGCGTGGTCGATGTCGGCCGATTGCTGGTAGGCGCGCGACAGGCCGAACTCGGCTGAGGCGTGCAACGGGTTTAGTTGCAGCGCGTGCCGGAAGGCGTCGATCGCTTGCGGAAACTGTTTGGCTTGCACGTACGACGAGCCCAGGAAATACCAGGTGTCGGCGTCGTTCGCGTCGATCTCGACCACGTGCTTAAATGCATCGATGGCGGCCTGAGCGTCGCCGGTATTTTTCGCCAGCAGGCCCAGGTTGTACCACGCGTTCGGATTTTTCGGATCCCGCTTAAGCGAATCCTCCAAGATGGTTCTGGCTTCGTCGATTTTTTGAAGATTCAAAAGCGCAATGCCTTCATTCAGCCGCGCAATCGTCAGTTTGGAATCGAGTTCGGCCGCTTGCTGGAAGCACTTGAATCCCTTTTCGAAAAGCTGCTGGTTCATGTAGGCAGCGCCGAGATTATTCAACCGCGCGGCCTCTGCCGGATTCGCAGCCGGTTGGCTTTGTGGAGTCGCGAACAGGCCAAGTGCTGCCAGGAGCGTACCGGCGAGAGCTGCTGCTATACGCGGCGTCATTCTAGTGAAGATTTAACCACAAGGGGACACAGCGGAACACAGAGCAAACAGAAACTCTACTGAAGTGGCGCCGCACACCACAGCACACTCCTGGTCGCGTTCGTTCTCGGAATGGCAAAATCATTTTGCGGAGATCGCCTTCGCATACGGACGGTTTGCGACCATGCCTTTACCTTCTTCGATTGTAATAGTCTGTCCGGCGATAACGTCAGCCAGTTTATCGACCTGGCCGCTGGGCCATTGAATCTCGATCGTGTCGGCTTTTGTCTCCGCACCCAAACCAAACGTTAGCACCAGTTCGCTCTGCGAAAGATAACTGGATCCGGAGCGCAGCATTTTCCACTGCTTGTCTTGATTTTTTCCCGAAATCACGCGCGCGACCGCCCCAATCCCGTCACGGTTCGATTTCGTTCCCACCAGTTTCAGTCGCAAGCTATGATTTGTCCCGCCCTCGTTGTGGAATAAATAAGCAGGACCGGCGTTGGTGGTGATCAGGACGTCGAGAAAACCGTCGTTCTCGATATCGGCGTAAGCCGCACCGCGTGCCACTCGCGGAGCGGCGAAGGCCGGGCCCATCTGCGCAGTTACTTCCTGGAACTTGCCTCCGCCCAGGTTGCGAAAAAGATGCGCTGGCTCGGCATAGCTGACTCGCTTCTGCACGCGCTCGATCGCGTCTTCGATGTGGCCGTCGGCCACGAAAATGTCGGGCCAGCCGTCGTTGTCGTAATCGAAAAAGAAGCAGCCGAACCCAAGCGTGACCAGCGTGGCACGGCCCACTTCCGATTGCGGGGCCTCGTCCACGAACAGGCCGTTGCCCTCGTTGTGATACAGCGAGACCATCTGATTAGCGAAGTTGCTGATGATGACGCTGGGGTGGCCGCTGCGGTCGTAGTCGGCGGCGTCGACCCCCATGCCGGCGCGAGCCACGCCGTCTTCGCTGAAAGCTATACCAGAAGTAACGCCGCGCTCTTCAAACGTTCCGTCCTTCTTGTTCAGGTAGAGTTTGTTGGGCTGGGTATCGTTGGCAATGAGAATGTCGGGCCAGCCGTCGCCGTCGTAATCGAGAATGGCGATGCCGAGACTTTTCGAAGTTGGATCGCTGAGGCCGGCTTTTTGTGTCGCGTCTTCAAACTTGCCGCCGCCGAGGTTGTGCCACAGCCGCACAGATGTTCCCTTGTATGACTCCGGTGTGCAATAGGACTTGTGCGCGCCATCAAGCGTGCAGTAGAGGTCGGTTTGCTCGGTCCACTGCACATAGTTCGCAACTACAAGATCGAGTTTCCCATCGCGGTCGTAATCGGCCCAAGCTGCGCCCGTCGAGAATTCGTTCGGTCCCCACAAACCAGCAGACTTCGTCACGTCAGTAAAAGTGCCATTGCCGTTGTTGTGAAAGAGATGGCTCTGTCCTAACGCGGTGATGAAGATGTCGTCAAAGCCGTCGTTGTCGTAATCGCCGACTGCAACTCCCATTCCGAACATCGGCACAGCCAATCCAGCTTTGCGGGTTACATCGGTAAAAGTTCCGTTGCCGTTGTTGTGATATAGCTTTGGGGTAGTCGCCCCTGCGTGAGGATGCCCGGGAAAATCGTCGCCATTGACGAGGAGAATGTCGGGATAGCCGTCGTTGTCATAGTCAATGAAGGCGCAACCCGGGCCCATGGTCTCCGGCAGCCACTTTTTCCCGAATGCGCCGTTATTGTGGGTGAAGCGGATTCCGGCTTGCGTCGTAATGTCGCGGAAGTGGACCTGTGCGTGGACGGGAAGTTGTAGAAGAATCATTAACCACAGAGATGCACAGACCCAGAGAAATCTTGAGGAACGAAACCTCGGACTCTCTCTGTGACTCTGTGACTCTGTGGTGAAATGCACTTTTGTGTTCGTCACCATTTTGAGCCTCCGGCGGGGGACGCGGTCTTGCCCGTACGCTTCGCATTCAGCGCCGGCAGCGGCACGGAGACGTGTTCATGCACAGCCTGCCTCTCGTTGTTGTCTTCGGGATGCAGCTGGCGATACGGTCCCGTAATCGCCTGTGAAGATTCATCGGCTTTGAATCGCAGATAGCGAGCCTCGTGCTCTTTCGCAAGCTTTTCGTTGCCCAGACCATTGTAGGAAAGCATCAGATTGTAGTGCGCCTGCAGGTCTTCGGGATCGATTGCTAGAACGGATTGCAAGGTCTTCACCGCGTCGGCGTACTTGCGTTGCAAAAAGAAGATGCGTCCCAGATCATTGAGGGCAACGCGATCGCGCGGATACTGAGCCAGAACGATAAGCAGGCGTGCGGCTGCATCCATGTAGTTGCCATCGGCGCGCAACACGCGGGAATAAAAATAATTGGCGCGCGCGAGATTCGGAGACAGAGCCAGCGCCTTCTCGAGCACAACGCGGGCGCGTTCCATGTCGCCCTCCTGGACGGCGCAGCGGCCAATATTTACCCAGCCATCAGGATTATTGGAATCGGCCTCAGTCACCTTCTGGAATGCCGCAGCCGCGCCCTTGAGATCGCCCTGCAGAAACAACCCGATTCCGTAATCGTTCCAGCGCTGCCATTCGTTCTTGAGGGCGATGGTCTTCGCTTCAGGAAGCGGCGCACTGTGCGCGACTACGGGCAGCGTCACTTCATCTTCGGCTACCGTTACGATGGGCAGATCGGGAATTCTTTCCTCCTTGGCCGAGACTCCTTCAATCGACTTGGTGAAGACAAACGTGCGGTCGTCGTAATCGGGCGTTACTTCGCGGTCTGACTTATCATCAGGCTCGCCTGCGAAAGCGAACTGCGTTTCCCACCATGAGAACTTGCGGTAGCAGAGGCGCGCATGCAGCGTGATCTTGTTGCTCGCGCTTTCGGGAATCAACATGCGGTAGTGCACCGTGTCGGCCGCGCCGGGCGGGATCAGCCGCACATATACCACCGAGCGCGTGGCCCAGGCGTTGCGCTTGTTGATGGGATTGCCATGGGCATCCACTTGCAATGAGCGGTAAAAGTGCGCGCTTTTTTCCACGGGACCTTTGCCGTTGTCCTCGACCATACCGCTCCAATAAATCGTCTGGCCTTTGTCGTCCGTGCCCTTCAGCTCGAGCCAGGTGTCGTAGGCATCGACCGTACCGCCAGGGAAAAAATGCCCGACCTTCTTGGTGCGGACGACCACGTCCACACGCACTGTATCGCCGCGACGGAGCGCAGGCTGCACAAGGTTGAGGGGAGCGGTGACCGGGGCAACTTCTCCGCTGGCACTTGTTTCGGAACTCGGAGTAATTTTGGTTTCCGCTTCTTCGCCTACAGCAAAGGTTGTGGCCAGTTCCGATTGGTTCGCCGCTTTGAGCGCGCCAGGAAGTGGCTCTTGTGCGCGAGATACAGCAAAAATATCCACAGTGAGAGCGCCGTTCTTAAGGAACGCCTCGGTGAGTTTCAGTTGGGCGGCATCTTCATTCGCCGTGGGCAGTGCGGTGTTCGCGGCCGGGAAACGGTGCGAGTGCACAAATCCGTTGATGTTGCCGGCATCTTTCGAGGGCTCCATGGGCATGTGGCAATCGGCGCACTGCTGCGGCTTGGGCGGATAGTAGAACGACCGCGCGCCTTGCCCGGAGACTCCGCTGGCCTGCCAGTTGTCGTATTCGTTGAAACCGCGGACCCAGCGATAGTGATTCACTGGTTCGTCGAGATGCACTTTGTGGCAGGTGGAGCAGAACTCAGCCGTCTGAGTTCTCATGAAAGGTTTGAGGAAAACACGGCGATGCGGTTCCGGATTCAGCCGGATCAGAAAATCGTGCAGCGCGCGGGCCACGGGATTCTTGGTGGCGGCGAGTTCATGCAGCTTGGGATATTCCAGATAAAAATCGCCTTGGCCCATGGTGCTCTTCACGCGGGCGATGGAGTGGCACATCATGCAGCCAAGGCCGGCCTGCGATTCCGGGCGATGCACGATCTGTTTGATCGGCGTATCCATCAGGCCGCTGTAGAGCACGGCCGGGTCGTGGCATCCGCCGCACCATTTCGAAGGCTTGGTGCCAATCGTATCCTGCATATACTCGATAGACTTGCGGTACCACTGATTGTTGAACGAAGAAAAGTGGTGTGCCGAGCTGAACCACTGGTTGTAAATATCTTCGTGACAGCGTTTGCACGAGTCGGACTCCATGAAGAACTTGCTGGGAATGTTCTGCTTGCCATAAACCTGCGCGGAACTTGGGAAGAACGCGCCGTCGGGCCCATCGCCTTCGCCATTCATGTTGTCTGGCGGCATGGTTGGATTTTGAATGCGGGCGCGAGTCTGCCACTTGTCACGCAGGTAGTTCGCACCGTAGCCAATGGCGGCGATCACGACCACGCAGATTGTACTTCGGAGGATTGCGGTCGCCGTACTTGCGCTCAACCATCCGCGTCTTCCCATGTACTCAGCGATCAGCAGGGCAACTCCAGCGAGTGAGACCGAAATGTGGAGGTAGAGCCAGTTCCACTCGGCGCGCGCCGTGCCCGTCTTGATGAGAATGATTCCGAGAATTGCGCCCACGGCGACCAGCAACCATCCGGCGCGGGCAAGAAAGCTTCCATCGCGCAGAAGACGAATCAACGTAGGAATGAGAAGAATCGCGACGATCACTCCGGCCAGCGCGTGCAGAAGAACCACGACCGCATAGAAGATGTTGGGTTGCGGGAAGGCGTAGAGATATGCGGCGGAAATCACCAGGAATAGCAGCAGCAACGACAAGGTCCGGCCCACAAGCGCCTTCGACGACGAATTTTGTCCCATTGGAAACAGTTAGGCGGCCCGCGGTGAAGGATTCCAGTCCCCAGAGTTCCGAAATCGCGTGCGATCACGTTACTCACGCTGAAGCGCTGGGGGAATAATGCAAAAATACTATCGGAGATCGGGCAGTTTCAGGCAATCGGTGGAATCTTCCACGCGCCGCATTCCTTTTCTAGTGCAGCAGCAACGGTTAACACCTGCTCCTCTTCCCACGGCTGTCCGACTATCTGCACACCGATGGGCAGGCCTTCGGACGAGTGACTGACCGGGACCACGGCGGCAGGATTGCCCAACAGGTTGAAGAATTCGGTGTAGCTCCAGGCATCGAGATAGTGGACGGTCTCGCCTTCTACCTGCCAACTACGCTCCCCGTGCCGGAATGCGGGGATTGCCGCCGCCGGACATAACAGAATTTGGTACTGCTCCATCTGCTTGAGAAAACGAGCGCGTAGTCGATCGCGCTCGATCCAAACTTGCAAGAGAGTCTCGCTAGTGAGCGCGGGTTCGGCAGCGGACCACTCCAGAAACTGCTTCAGGATGGGGCTGAGGTCCGATTCCCTGCCTTCAAACATTGGCCGCAGCAGCATCCCGCCGGCACATACGAAGAGTTGATGCCAGAGTTCGCGCGCTTCTTCGAGTCCTTCCGGCTGGAAGGGTTCTACTTGAAATCCCGCGCTGCGCAGGGCCTCTGCCGCAGTGCGTACCGCCGCGCGAGTTTCAGGCGTGACTGGGGTGCGCCCGTCATCTTCGAAAAAGCCGACTCTCAGTCTTCTAGCTTCCGCTTCACTGGGCCACCGCAGCGGCACCGGCGCAGCGCAGGCGTCGCCGCAGTCTGGGCCTTGCATTACTTCGAAGAGAACTTTCAAATCGGCGACGGTGCGCGCCATCGGACCTACAACGCCGATCAACGCGAATGGACCTGCGGATTCAGGATAGTGACCGGTCGCGGGAATTCTTCCTGGCGTCGGCTTCAGTCCGCAGATGCCGCAGAAGTGAGCGGGGACGCGGATAGAACCACCACCATCGCTGCCTACGCCGCCGGCGGACATGCCAGCGGCAATTGCGGCAGCTTCGCCTCCGCTTGAGCCGCCGGGCGTGCGTTCGAGGTCCCACGGATTGTTAGTGCAGCCATGGAGCAGGTTGTCAGTTTCCCACGCCATAAGAAGCTCTGGAGTGTTGGTCACGCCCAGCACGATCGCGCCTGCAGCTCGCAAACGGGCCACCAGCGGCGCATCCTGAGCAGATACGATCCCAGCGCGCAGGCGCGTGCCCGATTCACAACGCAGTCCCGCTACGCTGATGGAGCTCTTGATGCTGATGGGCACGCCGTGCAGCGGGCCAAGCGTTTTCCCGGGCATCACCTCGGCCTCAGCCGCCCGAGCCGCACGCTGCGCGCGTTCCGCGTCGACGTGCACGAATGCGTTTAGTTTTGGATTTAGTTTTTCAATCTGTTTCAGGTGGGCATTCACGAGTTCGACCGGAGAGATTTTCTTTTTCCGAATTTGCTCGGCCATCGAAACGGCCGCGAGAAAGGTTAGATCGCTCATGAGCGGTCTCGCATGGCGTGATCGAGGATGGCGCGGTCGAGCATCCGCTTTTCGTCGCGCGTAAGGGAACGGTGTTGACCTTTCGCGAGATCGCCCAGTTGCAGCGGCCCGATAGCTACGCGGACCAGTCGTAACACTTCGACTCCCAAGGTCTCAATCATGCGGCGGATCTGGCGATTCTTGCCTTCATCAAGCACAATTTCAAGCCAGCAGTTTTTCTGCCCTGAACGCAACAGGCGAGCCTGCTTCGCCCGTAACACTTCTCCGTCTTTTGTTTTCACTCCGCGAACCAGCGCCCGAATAAATTCTTCATCCGCGACGATCCCCAGTTGCACGTGGTAAGTCTTGTCCAAATGGGTTTCTGGCGCGGTGATGCGTGCGCCCCACTCGGAATCGTTGGTCAGCAGCAGCAAGCCCTCACTAGCTTTGTCCAATCGGCCGACCGGGGCAACCCAGGGCGGGGTTGTTTGTTGCGAATCCTTCTTCTCGGCCGCGAGCTTCGCGTTCAATGTTGCGTATACGGTTTCCCGGCCTTTTTCGTCCGATGCAGTCGTTACCACGCCGCGAGACTTGTTCAGCATGAGATAGATTTTCGCCTGAGGTTCGGCCTCTTTCCCATCCACTGCAATTTGGTCGCGCATCCTGGAAACGGGCGCGTCCGGATTACGACTGACTCGCCCGTTCAGCGTCACGCGCCCGGCGCGAATCAGGTCCGCGGCGCGCGACCGCGAGCAATATCCCAGCTTTGACAGGGCGCGCGCCAGGCCGGTCTTCCGAGGCGCTCGGTTCGCTTTCGCCCATTCATGCTAACCGAGAATCCGACGAGCCTGCGAATGCACAATCGGGCAACACTTGGTAGGATATTTGCGCTGACTGGGAGAAGGAACTTATGGCCCACCAACATCCTCCACGCTTTCTGAAGATTGTGGACGACGCGAAAACCCGCGTGCGCGAAACCAACGTCGAGCAAGTGAAGAAAAAGCTGGATCGCGGCGAGAAGTTCATTCTGGTGGACGTGCGGGAAGAGAGCGAATTTGCCAAGGATCATCTGCCCGGCGCGATTCATCTGGGCAAGGGCATCATCGAGCGCGACATCGAGGGGCGTGTACCTGATCTTGGGGCGGAGATTGTGCTTTACTGCGGCGGCGGATTTCGCTCAGCGCTGGCCGCTGACAATCTGCAGAAGATGGGCTACACCAACGTGATCTCGATGGACGGCGGAATTCGGGACTGGCGGGAGAAGGGGTATCCGCTGACGAGAGGGTGACGAAAGAAGGTCTTGGGTCTCAGGTCTTGGGCTCCGGATCAAAAGCGGCTTCCCTGTGAAACGTATGATCCTAAGACCTACCACCCAAGACCCCTACCCGGCTCACTTATGAATGGTCGCATCTTCTTCTGGTCGCTCACTTCTGCGCTGGCCGGATTTCTTTTCGGTTTCGACACGGTTGTTATTTCCGGCGCCGAAAAAACAATTCAAGCGCTTTGGGGTCTGAGTCCCGGGCTGCATGGCATTGCCATGGCTTCGGCCCTTTACGGCACCGTCGTTGGTGCTCTACTTGGAGGATGGCCCGCCGACCGCTTCGGACGTAAGGCCACGCTGCTGTGGATCGGCATTCTGTATTTGGTGGGCGCCGTGGGCTCAGGTCTGGCACCGAATGTCACCGTATTCATTATCGCGCGGGTCATCGGAGGACTGGGGATCGGCATCTCGACCGTGGTGGCGCCGATGTACATCTCGGAGATCGCACCGCCCAAGCATCGCGGCCTGCTTGCAGGCATGTTCCAATTCAACATTGTTTTCGGCATTTTGATCGCCTATGTATCGAATGCTTTATTGGCTGGCATCGGCGACAATGCATGGCGCTGGATGCTCGGCGTGGCTGCGTTTCCATCATTGATCTATGCTGCATTCTGTTTCGGCCTGCCCGAAAGTCCGCGTTGGCTGCTGAGTCGGAAGGGTGATCGCGAGTCTGCTCTCGCGGTACTGCAACGCATCGAACCCCAAGCTTCGAACACGCAAATTGCGGCTGAGGCTGATGAGATTGCGGCTGCGGCTGCATCAGAACAAAAATCTTCCTCCGGACATTTCTGGACGATGCGGCTTCGGAAGCCGATTCTGCTTGCCATCCTGATTGCCTTTTTCAATCAGATGTCGGGCATCAACGCGATTTTGTATTTCGCTCCGCGCATCTTTGAATTGACCGGCCTTGGCGCGAAAGCTGCGCTGCTGCAATCGATTGGCATCGGCATCACGAATCTGGTGTTCACTTTTGTCGGACTCTGGCTGATTGACCGACTGGGCCGACGCACTCTTCTTTATATCGGCTCGGTCGGCTACATCACTTCGCTGGGCCTGGTGGCGTGGGCTTTCTTTACCGGTCACTACATGATCGTGCCGGCTTGTATCTTCGCGTTTATCGCTGCGCACGCGGTGGGCCAGGGAGCAGTGATCTGGGTTTTTATCTCCGAGATATTTCCCAATCGACATCGCGCGGAGGGCCAGAGCCTGGGGTGCGGAACACATTGGATCTTTGCCGCGTTGCTCACTACTTTCTTTCCCAAGGTGGTGTCTGATTTTCCGATCGGATATGTTTTCTCGTTCTTTGCCGGGATGATGGTGCTGCAGCTTCTCTGGGTTATGACGATGGTGCCGGAGACGAAGGGCGTGTCGCTGGAGCAGATACAGAGAGAGATGGGGATCGAGTAGAAGTTCTTGGCGCTCGGTCCTGGCGAGGGGACCGCGGAGGCCCGATCCAGATCAAAAAAACACGGATCGGTCTTGGCTAAAATATCTGGAATCAGTAAGTTACCTCCTTCCCGACCCGCTTGAATCTAGCTAAAATATTGAAAGTAAATAACTTACTTGCAAAATATTCCATTCAAAGGACTTAGGGGGCTTTGCTTTCGCTAAGTGCTTTAGAATGAATGACGTCCACGTAAAATATTGCATTCACGGGAGTTAGCCCTCTGCCATTCGGATGTCAAGAAACCTAGAACGGGTTGGCTTCTGCCACCTGGCACGCCATCAATTATCATCGCGCACCCAGTGGGCACGGCACAAGGTCACACGTCACAACGACCTGTGGATTTCCACCGAAGCCAGTGGAGGGATGGGGCTGATCGGATTAACGACTGGGTCCTCGGGAGTAAAGAATTCGGAAGAGTGTTGGCTGAACGGTTGGGAGGGTGTCGGCGAAGAGCCCCACTTCTCGCAAAGAACGCGAGAAAATGGGGCACCCGGCGGTTGATCTTCGCTCAGGATGACAGATATGGAAGCAGATTGGCCCAATCCAGCGCAAAACAAAACGTCCCAGACTCGGTCAGAGTCTTGGGACGTCTGTTGATCAGCCCTCCCCCAAGTGCTGCTCAAGAACAGAGTAGCGTAGAGCTGCGAACTCGTATATGGCTCCGTCGTGCCATTACTAAAGAGAAAACCGTCGGCTTCGCCCGCATCCATAACTCTTTACAGATCAATGTGTTATGCGATTACGGGCACGTTACTAACTCCGGCCGTGCCGAAGACGCGGCGGTAGCGTTCGATTTCCACAGGCGGGCCGAGCGCCTTCGCGTAATTATCGGAAAGCTTGACGGCTGGACGGCCTTCGACGCTGAAGACTTTGCTGATCAGGCTGATGGGATCGAAGCTGCTGCCGCCGCTGGGATCGCAGTCGCGGAAATCGTTGGTGAGCAGCGTGCCCCAGCCGGCGCTGAAGCGAATGCGGCGGCCGGGAGTCCACTTGCGGCGATCTTCGAAGTCGGCTGCGCTGCGGACATCGTTAACTGTGATTCCGTTTCGCAGAATTCCGCCGAAGTAGGCATGCAGGCCCAGGATGTCGTCGACATCGAGCGCGTCGGAGGCGATGATCAGTTTGTTCTGCGGATCGCGGCCGCGAGCCTTGAGCCAAGCGATATATTCATCGCCGGCTATGTATGGGTCTTTGCTGTCGATGCGCTGGCCGGTCCAATCGGCTGCCCAGTCGGGCGCGCCTTCTAGGAATTGTGTGGTTCCGAACGTGTCGGGGAGCATGATGCGCAGCGCGCCGTCGTATGTTTTCTGCCACATCTCGAGGACTTGATACTGAGAGGCTTTCAACGCCTCATCATCATTGGGCGGCGTGAGCGCGGCGAGCACCATGGGAATCTCGTGCGCGTTGGTTCCGATGGCTTCAAGATCGTGCTTGTGCGCGAGGAAGGCGTTCGAGGTTCCGGTGAAGCCGGCGCCGAGATTCGCTGCCATGGCTTCAACCACGTATTCCTGCCAGAGGAAGCTGTGACGGCGGCGGGTTCCGAAATCTGCGACGGTGAGATTGGGAACTCCGCGAAGGCGTTCGATTTTGTTCCACAGCTTGGTCTTCGCGCGGGCGTACAGAATGTCGAGACCGAACTCGCTCAGCTTTTTCAGATTCGCGCGTGTGCGCAGCTCGCTGATGATGGAGAGCGAATAGAGTTCCCACATGGTGGTGTCGGTCCAGAGGCCGTCGAACGTTAGATGAAAGCGGCCGTCTCTTACTGAGAGTTCATAGTCTGACAGGCGGAAGTCGCGCTCCAGCCATTCGAGGAAGGCAGGTTCAAAAATTCCGCGGCGGCCGTAGAAGGTGTTGCCCGCGAGCCAGACCAGTTCGGACCTGCGGAAGCGCATTTCTCTGGCGTGATCGAGCTGCTCGATGAGTTCTTCGTGGGCGAACGTGTCGACTGGGCCGCCGGCAGAGCGGTTGTACAGCGTGAACTGGACTCGCGTTTTCGGATAATGCTTCCAGATGAACTGCAGCATCAGCAGTTTGTAGAAATCGGTGTCGAGCAGGGATCGGGTGACCGGGTCGAGTTCCCAGTTGTGGTTGTGCGCCCGCTCGGCGAAGTTCACGATCATGCATAGATATCCTCATATGCCGTGGCTGCAAAAGCAAATCTGGGGAACTGTAGGTCTCAGTTTGCGGGCTGGCGAGAAGGACGTCGAGCTTCGCTCGACGGACAGCCGAGGGCGGCTGTCCCCACATGAGCGGAATGCAGCTTACGCGAACTTAAGATCCAAGCTGGCGCCGTAGTAGAGAGCCAAGTTCTCGGCTTCGCGTTCGATACAAGCGCGTTCTGTCCTGGAAAGTTTGCCGAACGGCTCGATGTTTACGAGCAGCCTCTTGCCCTGAATTTTGTAAGACCAGACGCCTGCGATCGCACCATCGATTAAGACTACGGGGGAGATCCAGCCCTGGTTGCGGTAGACGCGCTTGTAGTGCTGGGCGCTCAGCAGGTGATCCTTTTCGCGATGAGCGAGCACATAGGAATCGAAATTCGGAAGCAGGCGAATCGAGGTGGTTGCCGCGGGGCGACCGCTTAAAGCTGCCACATCTTCGCGAAGCAGGAAACGATTCTTCTTGTCGTCGGGAATCTCTGCCAGTTCGGATGCGAGCAAGGCCCGCAGCGGTCTTACTTCTTGCATGGGGATGCCCGCCCAGTGGGAAAAGTCCGTCAGCGTGGCTGGGCCGTACGCACGAAGATATTTTCGAAATAGAGCGCACTGCGCTTCCGTCGCAGATATCGGCTCAAGCTTCAGCTTCGGCAGCCAATGGTCCGTGCGGATGAAAACGATTGCGTTGCCCTCACCCTTGCCGTAACAGATCAATCCCTCCGCCACCGGGAGACGAACCAAGCTCCAGGAATTCTCCATCCAGAAACGCACTTGCTTGCTCGCTTTGGGACGAAGGGCGGCGGCGATCGCCGGCCTGCTAAGCGGCCCTGCAGAGAGAGTCTCCATGATCAAGGGGATGAGCGCTTCGCTTTCGTCGCGCGTGATGCCGCATCTCTCCATCACGCGCATCGCCTGGGCGAAGCGGGTTGGTCTGAGAGCGGCGATGTAGAGCGGGAATTCGTCGGTGGGAATGAGATGCAGGGTCTGGCGCATGAGCGAAGTCTTGACCAGAGTGCGGGTGTTCCACAGTGCGGTTTCGATTTCCGTGCGCGTGAGGGCGTGATTGCGCGTCCACAGTTGAAGGTAGGCCGCCGACATGACCTGTGCCTGGACGCCGCATACGTCGCGGCAGATGGTGACCACATCTTGTTTTTGTGCGCGGTGATCCGACAGGTGATTACGGCGCAGGCGGAAGTTTGCTATTGCTTCGGTGCGAGTTGGTAATGGAGCTTTCGGCATTTGTGTCACTCGCGGCTTCGGCGATCTCTTATCCGCGCGGATCTATTCGCGCGGATCGACGTAGCGCCGGGGAGGCTGGAGATTTAAGGTTCCGTTGACCTCAATCGAAAATGAACTCTCTGCGGATTTCTGATCGAGGCCCTCTGCTTTAAACCGGACCGTGTAGTTTCCCGCGGCGGTATAGGCGTGAGTGAGGGTCGAGCCATCGGCGGTCACTCCGTCACCGAAATCCCAATGATAGGCGAGAGCGGGGACTCCATCCTTCGACGCTATGCTGGAGAACCCGATCTCTTCGCCAATTTTCGCTTGAGACGGCACCTTGAAGGCAATCGAAGGCGCGGCCGCTGGGATCGAGGCATCGATAATCTTGATCAGCTTGACCGAGTGCGCGGGCTGATTCTCGAGGCGAAGCGTTTCGTGGTCCATCGCCAACGGCTGATCTGGCGCAAACGAATCAACTAATTCGTAGGAATGCGCTGTGGGGAGTTCCAAGTCGGACAGAGAGAGAGTGCGAGAACTTGGCTGCTCGGTCCAGTTGAAAACGGCCAGGATCGATTGACGCTGATCCTCGCGCAATAGAAAGACGCTTGGCTGCTCTTCTCTATCGGCATAGGTCATCAGATCGAGGGGCACCGAGGCACGCCCGAGGTGTGCCATCGCGAGCAAATCAGGATTCTTGACCAGGGCCACGCGTTCTGGATCGCTCCCTAAGGTTGGGAGGTCGTCGCCGATTTCGAACATTCCTCCAGAGACTGCGGCCAGCGCGATCGAGACCTGGGCTTCATTCAGAGTGACTGGAGCTTCGATGGTTCGTTCTTCGAGGAGCTGGCGGGAAACGGTGAACGCGTCGGGGTCTGTGACAAACAAATTGCGATGCATATAATAACGCGCGGCGATGCCCGGCGCGGCTTCCTTGCTGCGCTGAAACGCATGGCCAGTGTCTTGAGATATCCGGCCTTCATCCACCAAACCGACCGGGTTCAACATTGGACTGCCATCTTTATCGAGGAGCACGTCATCCCCGACGGCCTTGCGGATAATCTCGAGGCCGATGCGCTGGGCTTCGAGTGCGGTTGTGTTCGGACGATGGTAATAGCCTTCAATTGCCGTGTTGTCCATGAAGTCGAGCTTGATGTAGCGCGCGCCCCATTCGCGGACCAGCGTTCGATAAGTCTGGCGCAAATATTCCTGTGCGTCGGGATTTGTGACGTCGAGGACGAACAGGCGTTCGCCCTTGACCTCTTCGGCGTCTCCGATCGAAATTGGATCGCCGTGGGCGTTGTGCACGAGCCAATCTTTGTGATGCTCGTAAATCCAGGAGCGCTCGCCGACTTCAAAGGGGGCGGTCCAAACTCCTATCTTTAATCCCAAGCGTGAAATGCGGCGAGTCAGATCCCACATGCCGCGGGGAAATTGCGAGGCATTGGGCGTGGCATATTCTCCGCGAGAATATCCGTAGCCGAGGTCGAAATGAAAATAGTCATAGCCCAGCGGTTTCAAGTGCTCGGCTTGCCATTGCGCGTTCGTGAGGGCGGTTCCTTGCGTGATTTTGGTGTAGAAAGCTGTCCAGCTCCACCATCCCAGCAGGTTATCGGAGGTGACGCGGGCGTGATGCAGGTCTCGAATCGCTGCGCCGTAGTTCTCGAGTTGCGAATAATAGTTACTTCCGGCAGCGAACATCACACGCTCTGAACTTATTGATTCGCCTGGAGCGAGGGGAACGTTTAGTTCGATCAGATTTTCCGCAGGCCCTTCGCGCAGACCTGATTCAGGATCGGTTGCTTGTATCTCGGTGGTTCCGGTGGAATCGACCGTGTAGGACGCGATGGTGGGCGCAACCGGCGAAGGAGATTGGGTTTGCAGATGAATGATGGTGAGGAAGCGGTTGGAGGTCAGGGCGCCGAGGAAAAGACTCTGCTTGCTCTCTCTGTTGTAGATGAGTTGGCTGCCAACGGCGCGGTGCATGCCCTGAGGGGCTTTGCCTAAATCGTAAATCTGTATCGGCGGCCAGTCTTCGCTGAAGCTATCGGAGAGAATGCGGTCGGCGCTCTGCGGGCCGCCGAGATCGATTCTGTCGTTTCCGATCGACTCGACGCTTCGGATACTTTGAATTGTCAGTGGCTTGCCGGTGTGATTCTGTACTTCGGCTGCGATTCCGCCGAAAGCCCTTCCCTCGTACATCTCCAGCGTGTATACGAGATCCGGGATATTCGGAAGTCCGGACGAAGTGACGGTAATTTTCTTGCCGTGTCCTAGAACATCTTCAAAATTCGATTGAGATATTTTGTGTTGCGGATAATCCGTTGATTTAATCCATTTGTGATCGATCTCCGCCGCTACTCGGGCGTGCAGGATGGTGCGTCCATCGTTTCCTCGCCGAATTTCGTACGTGCCGTCGTCCGGCTGAACAGCCACAGAAAGGCCCTCGATGGAAAGTTCCAGCGGAGAGGCCTTAGACGGGTCGGAGGAGCCGAGACAGCCCGCGACCAGGATTAGCACGCAGGCCATCGAGAGAAAGCCACAAAGAGTATGCCGGATCATAAAATCCTTTCGTTGTTGAACGGCCAGGTAGATTTCCACTTCGCCCAGATGAAGAAAACCAAAACGCCGGTGAATAGCGTCAATAAACCGATTTTTATGTAGAGCCAGCCCGAAGTCAGAAAAACGTATCCCCACCCAAAGAAAGCGATGACCATGGGAATGGGATAAAACCACATTTTGTACGGACGCGCGCTGTCGGGGAACTTTCGTCGCAACAGTGGAATGGCGAACAGCTGTCCGAGAAATTGCACGAGGATTCTGGTGGTGATCAAGGCGCTGACGAGCTGATCAAGCTTCAGGAAAGCGCAGGCAATCGACACCGCGCCGAGAACCAGCAGCGAAACCTGGGGATAGTTTTTCGTGGGATGCAGTTGCGCGAAGGGGCGGAAGAAATAGCCGTCAATGGCTGCGGCATAAGGAATTCGCGAATAACCCAGAAGAAGAGCGAACACGGCGCCAAAGGCCGACCAGAGGACGAAGACGGTTACCACGATGGCGGCGCCTCTGCCGTAGAGATGTTCCATGAAGTCGGAAACAATGAAGTTGGAATGGATTCCTTCGCGCCAGGGCACTACTCCGATCAGGGCGAGATGCAGGGCCAGATATCCTACACAGCAGACTGCGAGCGAATACAGAATCGATCGCGGCACTACGTAGGATGGATTTTGTACTTCATCGCCGATGTAGCACACGTCGTAATATCCCAGATAGTTGTAGACGGCAATCAAAGTAGCGCCGCCTAATCCGAGCACGAAGCCACGGTTGAAGGCCATCGCTCCGGGAGGAAAATCGAATGCCCGGTGAGCGTTGAAGTGGAAAAAACCGGTGACGATAACCGTTACCATGGCAAGAACCGTGCCGATCCAAACTGTAATAGTGGCCTTCCTCAGGAACGTCATCTGCCGACACAGGAGGAACAAAGCGGCGAGGCCTGCGGCGACGGCCACGTATTGCTGGCCTCGAGCGGTCAAGCCTGGCCAGAGGTAGGAGGAATAGTTTCCGAATCCAATCATTCCGGATGCAATTTCCAAAGGTCCGCTCAAAACGAATTGCCAGATGAAAAGAAAAGCCATGAGGCGGCCCCAACTTTGATGGCCGTAGGCTTCGCGGAGAAAATGATAGCTGCCGCCGGAGCCGGGCAGGGCCGCGCCGAGTTCGCTCCATATCAGGCCGTCGGAAATCACGATGAACGCGCCGGTTACCCAGCCCAGCATGGCTTGCGGTCCGCCCATGGAAGCCATCAAAAGTGGGATGGTGATGAAGGGCCCGATCCCAACCATGTTGGAGATGTTCAGTGCCGTGGCATGGAGCAAACCGAAGGCGCGAGTGAGGTGCGGTTGCGGTTCAGTCGTCATGGGCGAGGACATATTAGAACAAGTAGGTGACAAGCGTTGAGTTGCGGGATAAATTGAGTCTGCTTGTGTGAGCGTCGAAGCAAAATTTCGAGTGATCGCTGAATGATGACATCGGATTCGAACGGACCGTCGGCTGTGCGCGACAGAGACGTGATGGATGGCCGGGCTGGATTCCGTCTGCGGGCTGATTGGGGACGTGTCTCTGCTCTCGAAGGCGGAGGGCATATCTGCGAATTGAATCTGAATGCGTGCTCGGGAGTGAACCCGCTGTGGCGGCCGCCCTGGACGACGATCGATCCATTCAAGTACACGGCGGCGAAACATGCGCGCAAGTATGGGTCTGGTCCGGATGGCGGGCTGCTCGCCGGGATCGCGGGACATAGCCTCAGCTTTGATCACTTCGGGCCGCCTTCGTCAGAAGAAACCGCCGCCGGTCTTACCACTCACGGAGAAGCGCCGGCGTTGCAGTGGAAGATGGAGAGGCAAGCGTATTCGCCGAGACCACAATTGCAATATGGGGTGACGCTTCCCGAGGCTCGCATCCGGTTCAGCCGGACGCTGACACTTGACCGCATGAATCCTGTGATTTATTGCGAAGAAGAGGCGGTCAACCTGAGCCGCTACGACCGGCCGATTTCGTGGAACGAGCATGTCACCTTCGGGCCGCCGTTTCTCGAAGCTGGTGTCACCTGGTTCGACATGCCGGCTACGCGAGCGAAGGTTTCGCCGGCAAGCTACAGCCGACGATGTTTTCTAAAACCGGATGCAGAATTTAATTGGCCGAACGCAGCGGCGAAAGATCGCGGGCGGATGAACTTACGGACCACGCCGTCGCTGCGGTTCGGACACTACACCACGCAATTGCTGAATCCGGAACTGGAGATTGGTTTTATTGCAGCCTGTAACCCGCGGCTGAAGCTTCTCGTCGTCTATGCATTTCGACGGGCAGACTTCCCCTGGGTGGGCAATTGGGAAGAACGATACAATCGCGTCGCAGCACCGTGGCTGGGGAACGCGTTCTGCCGCGGCCTCGAGTTCAGCACAACTCCGTTCGCCATTCCTCGGCGGGAAACCATCGCGCAAGGTCCGCTGTTTGGAGAATCAACCTATCGCTGGCTCCCGGCCAAGTCCAAGGTGCGGGTCCGGTTTCTGATTTTGATGTTTGAAGTGCCGGAGACATTTCGCGGTGTTGGCAGAGTTTCCATTGTTAAAAGAAAGATTGATGTGGTCGAATCCGGAGCGCGGGGCCGGAAGCTTTCAGTCGCTGCCGACAACTTTCTGTGAACCGCGCCGATCGTCGTGATGTGTCTCGGCGGTCTGGATGAAATGCCTTTCGCGTTAAAGCAGCAGGAATCGACAACCCGTCATGAGTCTGCTTGCCGTTGATATCGGTTCGAGTCGATGCAAAGCGGTGGCGTTTGCAGTTACTGGCGAGATACTTGCTCAGCACGCCTGCGCTTATGCACCGGAGTTTCGTGCGCCTTCGCAGGCGGAGATGGACGCCGAGCATTTTTGGCAGGCGCTGTGTGTTTGTTCGCAGGCGGTGTCGAAAAATCTTTCTGATCCCGTTCGAGCGCTATGCCTCAGTTCGCACGGCGAAACTTTCGTGCCGGTCAATGGACGTAATGAGGCGATCGCTCCGGCGGTTCTCAACCAGGACAATCGAGCTACGGAAGAAACGGTGCAGCTCGAAAAGTTATTGGGGAGAAAGCGGCTTTTCGAAATTACCGGCCTGGTGGCTCATCCCATGTATCCGGCGCCGAAGATTCTTTGGCTACGGAAGCACCGGCCGGAGATGTTTGCCTCGTCCGTTCGGTTCGTTAGTGTGATTGGTTATTTACTTTCGCGGCTTGGACTGCCCGCGTATATCGATTATTCGCTGGCTTCGCGTTATCTGGCATTTGATATACGGCGGCGGCAGTGGTCCGCGGAAATTCTCGCGGCTACAGAAATCAATGTGGAATGGCTGCCCGTTGCTGTGCCGGCTGGAACGATTGCCGGAAAATTGGATGCGGCCGCTGCGAGTCAACTCGGTCTTTCGTGCGGCACCATGGTGGTGATGGGAGGGCACGATCAACCCAGTGGTGCTTTGGGGGTGGGCGCGATTGATGCCGGCCGCGTGGCCGACTCGATGGGAACTTACGAATGCCTGACTGCGGCTTCTGATCAGCCCAGCTTGACGGATGCGGCGCTGGCGGCGTCTCTCAACTCTTATTGCCACGTGGTTCCCGACAAGTTCGTCACGCTGGCTTATTTTCCGTCGGGAATCATGATGAAGTGGTTTCACGATCTGCTGTATGGTGAGGCGTGCGGTGAAGGCGTTCCGGCGGAAGGCTCGGATGCATTTGATGCGGAGTCGATCCGCTACGGCGCGCTGGAGCGCGGCGCACCGGAGGGTCCGACAGGGCTTTGCATTACTCCTAATCTGATCGGCACGTGCAATCCTGACTTCAATCCACATGCCCGCGGAATTATTTCCGGCTTGAGCGCGAATACTACCCGCAGCCAAATTTATAAAGGCATTCTCGAAGGGCTGGCTTGTGAACTGACGCAGATGACTGAGATTCTGGCAAATGCGGTGGGAGAGTTTCGGGACATTTATGTTACCGGTGGAGGTTCGCGGTCGGTTCTTGGTCTGCAGTTGCGCGCGGCGTTGTCGGGCCGGAGGCTGCATGTGATGAGGAGTCCGGAGGCGGTGTGCCTGGGCGGGGCCGTTCTTGCAGGAGTCGCAGCCGGAGAATACGGCAGCTTGCGGGAAGCTGTTGAGGTGGTGGTGCACGAGGCTTCTGTGGTTTCTCCGGACAGCACGATTGCGGCAGCCTATGCGCAACAGGTAAAACAATACCGCCGCTTGCGATCCGCGCTCACTGCGATCACAAACTGAGAAGTCCAGAAGCGAAGGGGAGGAACGGTGATACAGGCCACAGTTGGATTCATAGTTTTTGGAGTTCACAAAGATGGGCTGAAAGATCCAATGGGCACTCCGTTCATCGATGACGCGTTGGTTCGGCGCGCCAAGAGCGCGCTGGTTGCGGCGGGTCTGAAAGTTATAGAGCACGACGTGGTTGTCGCCAGCAAAGACGAAGCACGGTCTGCATTCAGGAAGATGAAATGCGATGACGCTATCGACGCGGTCGTTCTGTTTTCGGGGACGTGGGTTTGGGCGGCACATCTGGTCGGCGCGATTCGCGATTATTGCGGCAGCGGGAAGGGCTTGCTCGTGTGGACGCATCCCGGCTCCCAAGGCTGGCGGCCGGTTGGGGGATTGGTGCTGCACGGAGGTTTGCTCGAAATCGGCGTTGCGCACAAATTTGTGTACGGAGGTCTTGAGGAACCGGACACTGTGGGCAAAATCGTCAGCTATGCGCGGGCTTCTCATATGAAGAATTTTCTGAACATGTCGACGATCGGCACATTTGGCGGGCGGGGGATGGGACAAACCTGCGGCGCTGCCGATCCTTCGCAATGGATGCGAATGTTTGGCGTCGACATCGACTCCCGCGATACTACGGAATTGAAGCAGACTGCTGAAGGGATCTCGGCGAGTGAACTGGATGAACTTCAGCCGAGGCTGAAGCAGTTGTTTGGCAAGCCGCCGGAGCGAAACGCGGTGAATGAGCGTTCGATGCGACTTTACCTCGCACTGAGAAAGCTTGTTGCGAAAGAGAAGTTTGATTTCTATACGATTCAATCATTTCCCGGACTGGCCGGCGATTACTCTGCCAGTTGCTTTGCGCAGAGCATGATGCTGGAAGATGGGGTCGGCACTTCTACGCTGGGCGATTTCAATACTGCTCTGACCGTTCTGCTGCTCACCAAGTTGAGCAAGGAGCGGGTTTATTACGGCGATCTTCAGCACATTGATAAGAAGACGAAGGAAATCAAGATCATCGGGGATGGGGCTTGTCCGCCTTCGTTGGCCAGCAAGCTCGGTCCGGCTGGATTTTCTGAACACGGGATTCCGACGGAGGGCGAAGCGGGTGGACTCTCCGTGAGATTGATCTGCAAAGTGGGAGAAGGAGTGTTGGCGCGACTCGGCAGAGTGAATGGTGCGTTCGAGATGGTCATCACCCGAGCGAGCATCTTCGAGCCCGCGCCGGATCAGATCGAAAAGCGGCTCAACGAATGCGGCATTCCATTCTGGCCTCACGGTTTCGTGACCGCGCATTGCGATATCGACTTGTTGCTACAACATTGGACGAATGAATATGCGTGCCTCGGCTACGGCGAAGATCTTTATCCGGCGTTGGTCGATTTTTGCGAGATCACGGGAATCAAGCCTGTTCTTCCCTGATCTTGAGATGCCCCAGTTGTCCGCGGGCTAACGGGCCGCAGTGCTTCTCAAAATTCTAAGGAGGATTCGATGATCGAGGATTCGATGATCAGTGGCGGGATCAGGCAAATCGGAGTGAATGCGGTCGGACTTACGGCAATTCTGTTGCTTGTCAGCGGCGGCGTGGCCCAGACGCAATCGTCTGGCGCGGACCACACTTTGCAAGACCACACTTTGCAAGATCACGCTTTGCAAGATCACGCTTTGCAAATCGCCGTGAACCCGGCAGACGGCATGTACACGATTGCGCTGCCCGGATCGAATTCACCTGCTTTGCGAGCGGGAGTGGGGGCTGAAGTCGACGGGCGCCGGCTTCATGCGGCTGATTATCCGAAGCACGCCGTCGAGCATTCGCAAGCTCAGGGATATCTGGGAGAAGCAACGGATTGGCAAGTGACTTACACAGGATTAAGCGGGAAACCGGACTTGATTTACCATCTGCGCGCTTACGCGACCGAGCCTTTCGGCGACATTCAGGTTACAGTTCGGAACACGACGGGGAAGGCCATTCACGTCGAGAGGATTCGTTCTCTGGATGCGACGCAGGGATCGATTATCGATCTAGGTGGGCCTGTGCTCGACAATCGAGTTCTTTCCGATAGTTTCAGCGAGGACCGGCCCGGGATTGCAATCCGCAATTTTGCGGATGCCGAGCAGCAGATGCATCGCGCCGTCGGCAGTCAGCTTATCTACAATCGGAAAAGCCACGAGAGTTTGTTTCTGGGCGCGCTTACTTCGGAGCGGTTTCTCACCATTCTGCGGCTTCAGCTTGCTTCTTCAGGCGATGCAACTCATCCCGTAGCCTACGAGGTCGATTCGACTGGGACGACCGAACTGGAGAAGGAAAATTCTCTTGAGCATTCCTCGGCGGAGGATCGGGTGCAATTGAGCCTGCCGGTTGCTGCAGGCGCGGAGCTCTCCTCGGAGCGTGTGCTCATCGGTCTGGCTACGGACTACCATCGGCAGCTGGAGACTTACGGTTCGTTGATTCGGCAGATTCATCACGCCAGAATTTCGGCGCCGCCGTTGATGGGGTGGTGGAGTTGGACCGCATACTACTTCGGGTTGACGGAGGGAGCGGCGCTGACGAACGCCCAGTGGGAAGCGGAACATCTGAAAGCCCTCGGGTATGACATTTTCCACATGGACGAAGGCTATCAATATGCGCGAGGAGAATACATCACTCCGAACGCGACTCACTTTCCTCACGGGGTTGGTGCACTCGAGTACGACGTGCGCGGGCTGGGGCTGGTTCCGGCGATCTGGACTGCTCCGTTTGAGGTATCGGTGCGGTCGTGGGTTTATGAGAAACATCCGGATTGGCTGGTGAAGAACGCAAAGGGCCGGCCGATTCACGCTGGCACGGTTACGCATGGCAAAGATCAGTTGTTCATGCTCGACACGACAAACCCGGGCGCGCAGGACTATCTGCGAAAGACTTATTCCACTCTGGTCAGGGAGTGGGGGATCCGCTATATCAAGATGGATTTTATGGACGACAGCGCGATCGAGGGTTTCTTCTACAAGCCGGGTACAACGGCTATGGAGGCGCAGAGGATCGGGCTGGGGATTATCCGCGACACGGTGGGTGATGGCGTTTATCTGGATAAAGACGGGAGCGTCATGCTCAACCCTGTCGGATATGTGGATTATGGCCGGACTTCGCTCGATACCGGGCACACCTACAGCGCCAGCAAAGAAGCGGCGCCGGGAATTGCAGCACGGTACTACATGAATCGGAATTTTTATGTGACTGATCCCGACGCCTTTACGGTATCGACGCAAACGGTTCCGGATCAGTCGTGGCACGGGAGTACGAAGCCGGCTACTTTGGATGAGGCCAAAGTCTCGATTGCTCTCGCTGCGGTTTCGGGCGGGATGTTCGAAATCGGAGACGATCTTCCGACGTTGTCCAATGCGCCTGAGCGTCTCGCACTGATTCAGAATCCGGAACTGATTCAGATGATTCGTCTGGGACGGGCATCGATTCCAGCGGATCTGATGAATTTTGCAGCCGAGGACGGGCAGCCTAGCGTTTTTTTCCTCAAAGAAGAGGACCGGCAGAGCATTCTCACTGTCTTTAACTGGACGGACAAGGAGCGGGAACACTCGATCGATCTCGCGACCGCCGGATTGCCCGCGTCGGGAGAGTACACAGTCACGGATGTTCTGGACAATCAGGAAGTGCCTGCTCCTGCCGGCGGGGTATTGGCCTTTCATCAACCGCCTCATTCGGTACGGGTATTGAAAATAGTCGATGCTCGCATCCCGGCGGTTGCTCCCAACGTGGCCACGGACCACCCTACTGATGGAAACGCTGGCGCCACGCTCAAGTTTGCGGCCCATAGCAGTGGCGGAGTTGCGGTGCTCTCCTATCGCTGGGACTTTGGCGATGGGGTTAGCGTCGACGGCGCTGAGGTTAATCATGCCTATACCGAGCCGGGTGAATACAACGTTCATCTGACGGCCACTGGCCTGACCGGGCTTAAGGGGGAAGACCGGTTCCAGGTGCGGATCTCCGGCCATATGCCGACTGTTTTTGATCCTCAAAGTATCAAGCGCTACCAACCGGGCAGGTGAAGCGCGGCTACGAGTCCGGAGCGTTTTCGTGGGTGGCCCGGGAATGGGGAAGTTGGTCCCCTCCCGGACATATGCCTCCGCAGCTGGAATATCGATCGGCGCAAACAATCAGTCCGATGCAAACAAAATGATTGACAAACGGGCACTTGATCGGTGATCGTTGCGTGGTCTGAAAACGAAAGACCAGCAAAGAAAGAGAAATGAAACGCAAGCTGGCTCGGAACATCGGGAGGCGGTGGACTATGAAAAGAAGCGGTCGGAACCTATTGCCATTTGTCCTTGCCGTCCTTGTAGCCGCCACGTTGTTGCCGCCGAAGGCAGTGGGCCAGAAAGACAGCGGTGGAATCGCGGGAGTTGTGCGTGATTCCGCAGGAGCTGTAATTCCTGGCGCCAAGGTGAGCGTGAAGGACGTGGATCGTGGCACTGAGGTCGTGGTCACCACCAGCTCGCAAGGAGAGTACGTCGCGAGTCCGCTCAAGATTGGAAACTATAGCGTCACCGCCGAGAAAGAGGGATTCAAGAAGACCGTTGTGGGACCGATCGTGGTGGATATTCAGGAGCACCCGGAGGTTGATATTACGCTGCAGGTGGGCAGCATCCATGAGGTGATGACGATAACGTCAGAGGGACCGCAACTGCAGACGGAAACCTCCGAACTCGGAGATGTGGTGAACGGTCAGACGGCTACGACTCTTCCGTTGAACGGCCGAAACTTTGCGCAGTTGGCGCAACTGAGCGCGGGAGTTGCTCCGGCTGAACCGGGTTCGCGAATTAACGCCAGTTACGGATTCAGCGCGGGCGGGGCGCGATCGGAGCAGAACAACTTTCTGCTGGATGGAATTGATAACAACTCAAACCTGGCTGATCTGCTGAATGAAACCGCCTTCGTGATCCAGCCTTCGGTCGACGCCATCGCCGAGTTCAAAGTGCAAACCAACTCCTACAGTGCGGAGTTTGGGCGGGGAAACGGAGCCATTCTGAATGCGGCGATTAAATCCGGGACGAACGGCTTCCACGGCGACCTGTACGAATTCATCAGGAACGATAAACTTGATGCGCGCAACGCATTTGACACTGTGCGTCAGCCCTACAAGCAGAATCAGTTCGGCGCCACGCTGGGCGGACCAATCATCAAGAACCGCACCTTCTTTTTTGGCGACTACGAGGGATTGCGGGTGCGGCAAGCAACTCCGTTTTTGGAGTTGATTCCCGCGCCGGCGGAGGTCCCTCAGGTAGCCGGTGGGGTCGTTGTTGGCGGAGGGAATTTCAGCGCCGATCTGGCGGGGCCGACTACATTTACAGACACGGCTGGCCAGTTTGGAACGCCGAACGCGGTCTACAACGTGCTGGATTGCAACAACCAGCAGACGTATTTCGGAGAGATTTTCAACACCCGCCAGACCCAGACTCGACAGAACGCGCAAAACATGCCAGTCAGCGGAAACTTTCCTACTGGTTTCTGCGGAGTTCCGATCGGCGGGTACGCCGGCGGCATGCCGACCAATATATTCCCCGCCAATATGGTTGATCCGCTGGCTGCGGCTCTGTCACAGTATTGGCCAAGTCCAAATACAACCCCAACCGTCAACAACGGGGGCAATGATTTTCTATCGGATCCGGAGCGGCATGAAAGCCGCAACAACTTCGACGTTCGCATCGATCACAAGATCAGCGACAAGGACAACGCGTTCGGGCGATTCAGTTACGAGAACCAGCCCAGCTTTATTCCTCCACCGTTCAACAACCTGCTGGATGGGGGAGGGTTTTTCGACGGGAATGAAGACAATTCATACCGCAGCCTGGCATTAAGCGAAGTTCACCTCTTCAAACCCAATCTCATTAATGAATTCCGACTTGGGTACAACCGGATCAATTCGCACCGGTATCAGATCAACTCCAACGAGGACCTGAGCGCCCAACTCGACTTTCCCAATGTACCTTACGGTCCAAACAACGGCGGCTTGCCGAACATCACGTTCGGGGATGGCACGGCTGGAATCGGAAGCTCTACCTACCTGCCTTCGATTGAGAAACAGAACAGTTTTGTCCTCACCGACAACCTGACCTGGATCCGCGGACGCCACTCGCTGAAGTTCGGCACGGAAGTGCGGATCGAACAGTTCACCATCTTCCAGCCCGCCGAAGCGCGCGGCGCTCTGAGCTTCGGCAACGACTTCACCGACAACCCCGCGGCACCGGGAACGGGTGGCAGTTCTTTTGCGACCATGCTGTTGGGCATCGCCGATGGCGGCGGGATTACGAGCCTGCACAACATCGACTATCGCCGTCAAATCTATGCCGGCTTCACCCAGGACGACTGGAAGGCCAATGACCGCCTGACCGTCAATCTGGGCCTGCGCTATGAAGTCTTCAGCACCGTGAAGGAGCACAACAATGAGGAGGGGACATTTGTTTTCGGCCCCAACGCAATGCTTGTTCCCAGCGGTCAGAATGAACCGCTCACCCAGTTGATCGGAGCCAGCATACCGATTGAGCATGGGTCGCGAGGACTAATCAGTCCTGACCTGAACAATTTTGCGCCGCGAATCGGCTTCGCTTTCCGGGCCACGAACAAACTCGTGATCCGTAGTGGCTACGGAATTTTCTACGGCGGGCAGGAGAATGGTCCTTACTCGAATCCCAGCCCGGGGTTTAATCCTCCGTTCTTCTCTGCCGAGTCATTCTCGGCGCCATGCGGGAATCTGGCCGCCAATCCGGCGGTCATGTCTGGGCAGCAGCTCAACTGCTCCATTGCTTCCCTTAATATGAATGGGTCGAATACGTTGGCCAACGGATTTCCGCCGACCGCGCTTTCGAATCCCAACACTCCGGAACTTTATTCCGTCTCTCCCAATCTGCGAACTCCCTACAACCAGCAGTGGCACTTTGGGTTGCAATATCAAATGCCAGCCGACACGATGCTGGATGTTTCCTACGCGGGCTCGCGTGGGCTGAAACTGTTTGGCTTTTATAACGGCAATGAGGCAGCGCTTGCGACCCTCCCACAGTATGCAGCGCTGTGCACGGCAAATTATGGCGGCCCGCTGAGTTGCCCGACTGCCCCGCGGCGACCCGCCAACGGAGTGACACCAGGCCTCGCGCCCGGTTCTACTTGCGACCTCCTCAACGCCACGGATGCCAATAACTGCGATCCCGTATTTGATACGTCGATTGCGACGTTTCGCTCGAATGATGTCTCCAACTACAACTCTCTGCAGGTCCGTTTCGAGAAACGCCCCACCCACGGCCTGCAATTTCAGCTGGCCTATACCTGGAGCCACGCCCTCGACGACGCTTCCAGCGCCAGCCTGGGATCGCAGAATGCGGGCGACTTCCGCCTGCAGGACGATCCCCTTCTGGAGTACGGAAATGCGGATTTTGACGTTCGGCAACGGTTTGTCTTGAGCTACGCCTACGATTTACCCTTCGGCAAGAATAAGGCGTTCGGGGGGAGCGCTTCCGGCGTTTGGAACCAGATCATCGGCAATTGGCAGGTTGCGGGCATCACTATCGCATCGACTGGAAACTGGTATACCCCCACCGACATTGCCACGAACCTCTCGACGTCCGATGGCGGCGGGGAAGTGGCCAGCGCATCGCGGCCTAACGTGGTCGGGAATCCGAACGGACATCCATGCGTGGCGGGAACGCTGTTTAACACCTGCGCTTTTGCGACGAACACAGTTATCGGATCGTTCGGCGACGCAGGCCGAAACATTATTCAAGGGCCAGGCGTGCAGAACTGGGATATCTCTATCTTCAAGTTTTTCCCCATCAGCGAAGAAAAGCGCCTGGAGTTCCGGGCAGAGTTCTTCAATGCGTTCAATCATTACGATCCGGAGTTCGACAACCCCGGTAGCTTCAATACAAATGTCGCAACCCAGCACGGGTTGGATGAAACGGCGGCAGAGACCGGGTGCCCGAACGGCAACTCGAATTCAAACTGTCCGTTCGGCTTCGCCCAAGCCGCACACGATCCGCGGTTCATTCAGTTTGCGCTGAAGTTTTACTTCTAGCGGCGCTTTTCCATGACAGGTGCGGCACGGACTATCGCTGGTTTCATATTAGTTCTTTCGGTCGCCCTGTCTTCCGCGGCTCAAGCACCACTTGCGTCGGCTGCCGCGAAGTCCTCCGATGACGCAGCGGCTCTCCGCGCGTTCGCGGCGATCGATCCCATCGACGTGCACGTTCATGTTTTCAAAGTCGACCCCGCATTTCAGAAGATGCTCGAACGGCTGAACTTGAAGCTGATGAATATTCTTGTGGTCGACGACACGAATCCTCATCGCAAACAGTTGCAGTCGCAGATTGATGATGCGATGGCGCTGGTGCGGTCGAGCCACGGCCACGTCGCCCTGTGCACGACCTTCGACCCCTACAAATTTAACAGTCCTTCGTTCAGTGCCGATGCCATCCGGCAGATCGACCGCGACTTCGCGCGGGGAGCGGTCGCCGTGAAGGTCTGGAAGAATATCGGAATGGAAATCAAAGATAGTAGAGGCCAATACGTCATGGCTGATGATCCGAAGTTCGAGCCGATCTACAAAGACATCGCCGCTCACGGCAAGACGCTGATGACCCACTTGGCCGAGCCCGATGTGGCCTGGGGGCCACCGGATGCGGGCGATCCGTCGTGGTCCTATTATCAGGAAAATCCGCAATGGTACGTGGCTAACCGGCCCGGGTTTCCATCCAAGGAGAAGATTCTGGAAGCGCGTGATCACGTGCTGGCTGAGAATCCGAAGCTGCGCATGGTGGGAGTGCACTTGGGCAGCATGGAGCGGGATCTCGACAACATCGCCAGGCACCTGGACAAGTATCCGAATTTTGCCATCG
Source organism: uncultured Acidobacteriaceae bacterium (assembly GCA_963809605.1). Taxonomy (GTDB): domain Bacteria; phylum Acidobacteriota; class Terriglobia; order Terriglobales; family Acidobacteriaceae; genus Sulfotelmatobacter. The sequence goes on from CAWEKM010000005.1 coordinate 90,374, forward strand.
ACACGGCAGCGAGAATGGAATACCTCATGCTGATGCCGCCGGAAAAAGTGACCGCGTTTCTGATCAAGTATCAGGACCGGGTTCTATACGGCACCGATCTCGATTTACACGCTGATGCTGATGTTGCGGATGCGTTGGCCGAGTGGCGGTCAACTTATGCGCGGGACTGGAAATTTCTGGCGACCGGCGAGACGCTGACCGTGGAAGGCAAGCAGGTGCATGGACTAAGCCTGCCTCGGCCGGTGCTACAGAAAATATTTCACGACAATGCCACGCGCTGGATTCCAGGATTGTGATTTATGCCGACTTAGTCGGAAGGAAGCGCGAAGCTGATCACATCGCTGCCTGCAGCGATGGCGACGTACTGAACTCCGTCGACCGCGTAGCTCATCGGTGAACCGCGAAAGTTCTGGCCGGTGTTGAATTGCCAGAGCGAGTGGCCGGTCCGCGCCTCAACCGCTTCGAATGCTCCGGTGTCGTTGCCGAAGAACACCAAGTCACCCGCCGTGGTCATTGTTCCGCCCCAGGAGTTGCCCCTTCCGACTTGGGGATAGCGCCAAACAATCTTTCCCTCGGGCAAGGAGTATGCCACAAGAACCTTCTGAGCATGGTCATTGGGTGCAAGCTTCGTGCCGGTATCATAAAAGGTCTGACCTTGGGCAAAGGGTTGCGGATTCGCAAAGAAGACGCTGCAACTCTCCAGCGCCATTACGTAGAACAAACCGGTAGCAGGATTGTAGGAAGGCGAAAACCAATTTGTAGCGCCGTCGATGCTGGGACAGATCCGCGTACCCTCCGCGGTCGGAATCTTCCCTGAAGGTATGGGACGACCGGAGGCATCAATTCCTTTGGCCCAGTCCAGCTTTTTGACAAATGGCGCCGCCTTGAGGAACTTTCCGTCCGCGCGATCGAGAACATAAAGAAATCCATTGCGATTGGCTTGCACCAGCAAGTCGCGCGTGCGACCGTTCAGTTTCGCACTCAACAGCACCGGGGTTTCATTAGCGTCGTAGTCGTACAGATCGTGCGGAGTGAACTGGAAGTACCATTTCAACGCACCTGTATTTGGGTTCAGGGCGAGAACACAGGCGGTATAGAGGTCGTCGCCGGGACGCGAGTCGCCTGCGAAATCGGGAGCCGCGTTGCTTGTCGTCCAATAGAGTGTGTCAAGATTTGGGTCGTAGGTTCCGGGCATCCACGTCGTCGCGCCGCCGTGGAGATAGGAATCGCCCGGCCAGCTCGACGAGCCGAACTCGCCGGGCCCGGGAATGGTCCAGAAATGCCATTTCAGTTTGCCGGTCACGGCGTCGTAAGCAGCGACGAAACCGCGTACGCCGGAATCACCGCCGGAGGTTCCTACGATCACTTCGTCTTTTACGATTAGCGGAGCACTGGTTGCGCCATATTGTTTTGCTTTGTCTGCGTACATCACATCCCACAGCAGGCGTCCCGAGCGCGCGTCCAGGCAAAGCAGGTGGGCGTCGTCGGTTTCCATGTAGACGGAGTTTCGCCAGACTCCGACGCCGCGGTTTTTGTGAGCCGCGGCGTCGTCGAGCAACCCTGAACTCACTGGCCGCGGGTGATGCCAGATGGTCCGGCCAGTGCGCGCATCGAGCGCCCATGCATCGTTGGCTGAGGTGACGTACATTACGCCTCTCACGACGACGGGCGTCACTTCGAGCCGCTCGGAGTTCGAAGAATGGAAAATCCACGCTGCGCGGAGTCGGGCGACATTGGCCGCGGTGATCTGGCGCAAGGCGCTATAGCGGCGGCCGGAGTAGTCGCCGTTGTAGGAAGTCCAGTTGGCGGCGGGAGGTTGCGTCAGCAGATCTGCCGGGCTCACATCGACGTCGGCAACAACCGGAGCCTGACCGGGTTGTTTTCTCTGCTGCGATGCAGCGGAGGAGCAGAACATGCTGAAGGCGGCCAGCGTGGCCACGGTGATTTCTTTCCTGAATGATTTCATGTCAATGATTTTCGGATGCGCTCACTTGAACTTCCTGAAGAGCGCCGCGGTCGAGACCATTTGCGTCTTCGAGATGAATGGAGACGCGGGAGGACTTTGCGGGAGAGGTTAGTTCTGTATCCAGCTCGACGAAATCTGCGGGGTCGACCTGGATGAGAGGCATGGTTCCCACGCTGGCGCCGTGTTCGTCGTAAAGGTGGGCGACCAAGCGCCCCGCGAAAAATACTCCGAACGAACCCAAGAGCCGGATGTGGCCGGTAGCCAAGCGAGTGGCCTGAAGAGAACGCACCACGATGCCGGAGTCCGCTACGCCGTGGAATTCACTTCCCGCGCGGGTGGGAAACCACTCTGTGTCGAGGTCGCGGGTTTCCCCCGGCCGCAACTCGACGAGGGGGCTGTTGATCTCGGCTTCGAGATAATAGGGGACTCCGTCGCCGCCTGAAGTCAGGGAAGGCTCTCCCTCGGAATTCAATCTCGTCTCGGGGCCGTTCATCCAAAAAATAACCGATGCCTTGCCGGGATAGGTTTCGGTTTTCTCGTAGCGGAAACGTTCAACCATGGCATAGCGGGTATCGCCATCGACCACTGCAAGCCAGCCTGGCGTCGAGTCGAGCCACAGTTCCGCCGCGAGGTGCGCATAGTGCAGTGCGAAAAGACCATCATCGCGAACAGAGACAGCTGGATTCTCCGCTGGACCGAAACGAACGTGGTAGCGATTCAGATAGCTGCTGGCCGGATTCGCGGGGGTGAAGGTCCAGAAATTTTGGTTGCGTCGCGCGGGCGTGGATGAATCTGCAGTGTTGTACTGCGAAACGGATTGCATAGACCATTCGATGACGTGGCCCGTTTTGTTCTGCATAGTTGCGTGAAAACGGATCCGCGGAGAGTCGGCGTCCATGTGAATCGTGCGCCGGATCTGAATCCCGGTCTGTGGATCGGCGGGGCCGGTCAGCTCGATTTCACACTCCTGGCCCTCCGAAACCTTTCGAAAGTCGTACGGGCCGTCGTCGAGCAAATCGGAATTTCCCACCCATTCCTGTTCGTTGTCATTTCCCTCGGGCAAAAGCCAGAGCTTGTCGCCCCCGTAGTTAAACCAGCGCGATGAATCAGGCGGCAAGTACTTTCCTTCGTACTTGGGATTGACGAAGAGGAAAGGATGTCCGTTGAAGATCACCTGCATCAGTCTTCCGCCATTTTGCGGTACGACTTCCAGTTTGAGCCAGCGATTGGAAAGCTCCTGTGCGCTCCAACCCTTGTAATTCGTGGCCTCCACGCGACACGACAAACCTGACTGACTCTGCTCACCTTTAGCCTGAGCAAATGCAACGTTCAGGGCTAATAACAAAAGCAGCAAAATTATCGCGACGCGCCGCATCATGTCCTCTTCCTAGATCCGCGCTGCCATGATACATGGCCGTGAACGATCAGAGTTCGTGCTCGCGCAGCGGCAGTTTCTGAACACCCAGCCTTGGGTAAAATACCCGTTTTCACGGAACGAAATGAAAGCTAAGCAAACGAAATAATTTAATTTGCGTCCATCAGATTCTGTGGTATATCAGGTTCACCGTCCGATGTCACCGATCCCTACGAAGATGTTTTCACGGAGTGGAACCGGGCGAATCGTTCTCACGTTTGGACTGGTGCTGATTTCCTTTGGCGCGGCCAGCAACATCCTTTGCCAGAACTCGAGCAGCGAAGGGCCAACTCCCGCTTACGCCGAGGGAAAAAATATTTTCGAGGCGAAATGCGCGACTTGCCATGGACTTGACGGCCTCGGCGGTGAGCACGCGCCCGATATCGTCCGGCGTCCCGCGGTGAAGGCTCTCTCGGATCAGGTGCTGCTCAATTTGATTCACGACGGGATTCAGGAAGAAGGAATGCCGGGCTTTCCGAGCCTTGGCCAGGAAGGTGGGCACACGGTCGTCGCTTATATTCGCTTTCTGCAAGGCAAGTCTGCTGCGGACTCTGCGCCCGGCGACCCTGCGCGGGGCAAGGATCTTTTCTTGGGAAAGGCGGGATGTTCAGCCTGTCACCAGATTGGAGGACGAGGGCAGTTCGTGGCTGGGGACCTGGCAGGTTTTGCGCGCGATCATCCGGGGAATGAGATTCGCGACGCGATTCTCCGGCCGAGCGGAGAACAGCAAGAGACCGGGATCGCGGTTGGACGGGATGGACGCAAGTTTTCCGGCGTGATTCGGAATGAAGATAACGCCTCTCTGCAATTGCAGGATGGAGACGGGCGGTTTTATCTGCTCATGAAGTCCAGCCTGGTCTCGGTGCAGCGGAAGGCTGAGAATCCTATGCCTGTCGATTACGGGCGCCAGCTCAGCGGAGCTGAGCTTGACGATCTCGTCAGTTATATTTTGCGCGAGGCGCACTCGGGAGATGACGATGAGGAGCCTCATGCGCGGGATTAAAGGCTGGGCGGGAACGAGATCTGCCGTTGAATCCAGAGCACTGAAGAAACTGCTGCTGTTCGCTTTGTTTTTCACTCCGGGCCTTCAGGCGCAAGAACATCCCGTCGATCCGACATGGTTGCATCGCTACGTTTCCGAGCTGGCGGAGGCGAAGGCCGATCTTGCTTCTCAAACCTGCCACTACCGTCCAATCTTCGGCGAGGGTGACAAGGACAATCGATCTCTACAAACCGTCGCTCGTTTCGGAGAAGTCGCGGTGGATGCTCACGGAAATTGCGGGACCGTGACTTACGACCGGCAGGAGGAGATCTATTTTGTGGTCGAAGGTGGAGGCTTGGTGCACTATGAAGATCAGGTTCAGGCGGTGCGCAAGCATGACTTCACGTATTTGCCGCCCGGCGCGAAACATTCGATTTCGAACAATTCCGATCAGCCGCTGCGCGTGATGGTTATGGGGTTCAAGATTCCGAAATCGATTTCGATCGGCGCCCCGTTTGCACATCTGAAGATCGCGAACCTCGAGGATGCCAAAGAGGAGACCGTCAGCGGACATCCCAATTCGGTGTTGTACAAACTTTTAGTTGGCCTGCGCACTGGAAAGCGTGACCTGATTGACGAAGCGTACGTGATGGACAGTTTTTTCTGGATGGACTTTGCGCCGGGAGGCACGAACTGGCCTCACCGCCATGAGGCGGCAGAAGAAATTTATCTGGTGATCGATGGCGAAGGCGAAATGGTTGCCGGCAGTGGAATGGACGGCGTCGAGGGCCGTTATCCCGCCAAAGCGGGAGACGCCTATTACTTTCGTCCCAACTGCACCGTCGGCTTCTACAATCGAGACAAACCGGGGGCGAAAGCATATATTCTGGCGGTTCGAGCACGCGTCCCGCTGCATGAAGACGAAGAGTAGCTGGTTCAATCGTAGCCAATTAATCCTGGAGGTGTCGAAATGTATGCCATGAAACCTAGCCGGCGATCATTTATGAAATGGGCGGCAGCGGCCCCGCTGCTGAGTCAGATTGCGGTCGCGGACCTTTATGCTAAGGCGGCCAGCGCTGTCGGAAAAGATCCACGGCAAAATTGCTATAGCCGCTTGGGAGTGAAGACCGTCATCAATTGCCGAGGCACGTGGACCTACCTCAGCGGCTCGCTGGAGTTTCCTGAAGTTCGCGAGGCCCAGCTCGAAGCGGCAAAGTATTTCGTCAACGTGATCGATTTGCAGCACGGTATCGGGCGCAGGTTGGCGGAACTCACTGGCGCTGAGTCTGGGATGATCACCTCAGGCGCGGCTGGTGCAATGGCGGTTGCCACCGCGGGGTGCATGGCTGGCACCGACGACAAATACATTTGGCAACTTCCCGACACCACCGGCTTGAAGAATGAAGTGGTCATGTCCGGCGGCCGAAGCGCCTTTGACAGCGCGATCCGGCTCACGGGCGCGAAGCTGGTGCTGACCTTCTCGCCGGAAGAACTTGCGAATGCCATCAATCAAAACACGGTCATGATCTACACCACGCACCTTGGCGATGAATTGCAGAAGGAACTTGCGATCGCGAAAGACCATAAGGTACCGATGCTGCTCGACGATGCCGCGGGCATTCCGCCGGCGGATAATGCCAAGCTCTATGCCCGCATGGGAATCGACCTCTACACGTTTTCCGGTGGGAAGGGATTGCGCGGGCCGCAGTGCAGCGGAGTGCTTCTTGGCCGAAAAGATCTGATCGAAGCTGCCATCATGAATTCCAGTCCGCGTGAGGGAGCTGTGTGCCGTCCCATGAAGGTTGGGAAAGAGGAGATGATCGGCTGCCTGACCGCTCTTGAGACCTGGCTGAACCTCGACGAAAAGAAACTCTACCGCGAGTGGAACGAGCGGGTGGATAACATCAGGAAGCTGGTGGATACGGTGCCGGGGGTAGAGACAAGTATCTATATCCCGGATGATGGGAATCGTTATCCCACGCTGAAAGTCTCGTGGGATCAGAAGGCTTGGGGCTTTACCATCGCGGACTGCGTGCAGGCTCTGCGTGCCGGCGATCCAGTTATCGAAGTGCTTGGGGCGGATAATCCCAGCCTGGTAAAAGCGGTTCGCGAGGGGAGACCCAATCCGACTCGTAAAGAGCGGCCGGAAGCCGATCACATCGAACTGGTGTCGATGACGATTCAGCCTGGCGAAGAAGTCATCGTAGGGCAACGATTGCGGGGCATTCTGGGAGCAGCGCAAAAAGGAAAACGGGCCGCATAGAGTCGCAGCCGGCCCCGCACTCACTCACGTTTCGAATATTTTCGGAAGGCTCGATGAAAACATTTCTGCTTGGATTGTTGCTGTGGTCTGCTATCAGCTTGCAAGCACAGGTGGGGTCGGCCGTTGCTCCGCAGAAATCTGCTGAGGCCCATCGCGCCAGTTCCTCGAGTGTGGATGCGGGAGACGACGTTTACATCTCCGCGCAAGGACCTCGCGGAGCCGAGGGCCAACTACCGGCGACCTTCGCGGCGCAAGTACGGGAGGCACTCAATAATTTGAAAGCGGTGGTTGAGAGTGCGGGATTGACGATGGATCACGTGGTCTACACCACCGTATATCTCACTGACATTCATCAATACGAAGAAATGAATCGCGTTTACGGCGAGTTCTTTGGGAAGATTCCACCGGCCCGGGCTGTGCTCGGGGTTGCCGCGCTTCCTGATCCTCCGATTGAAATCAATGCGGTCGCGGTGCGCAATCTTTCGGAACGGCGCGCCGTTTCTCCGCCGGGGTACAAATCGGACGAACCTTTTTCGCCGGGCATCCTCACTCACGATCGCTTGTTCGTTTCTGCGCTGCCTGCGACCGCAAATGACAAGGGTTCAGACGATCCGGCGGCGCAGGTAGACTTCGCGCTCGATCGCATGAAGGCCGTGGTGGAAGCGGCTGGACTCGACCTCGGACATATGGTTTTCGTCAATCCTTACTTGACTGCGAAATTCCCGGCGCGAGTCATGAATCAACATTACGCGAGCCGGTTTGAGTTCGGCAATACTCCGGCGCGGGCTACGATCGAAGTTACGAGCCTGCCCGGCGGAGCGCAGATTGAATACACCGGCGTGGCGGTTCGCGACTTGAAGGAGCGGCGGGCCGTGAGGCCCAGGAATATGCCTCCCAGCCCTACGGCGAGCCCCTGCGTTTTTGCCGGCGATACTTTGTATTGCTCCGCGAAGAGTGGTTTTATCCCGGGAGCGAACGGCGGCGTCTATACCTCGACTGCGGGCGTCCAGCTCCGGCAGACGATGCGCAATCAAATGGACAACCTTGAAGAAGCCGGTATGGATTTCTGCCAGGTTGTCTCCACGACTGTTTACCTCGATAATTTAGCGGACACGCCCGAATTCGACGACGTGTATCTGAAATATTTTCATGGCAAGCTGCCCGCTCGGACGACCGTCCAGCAGGTCGCACCAGCGGAACGCACCCCCGACAAAGATGGGCACTATCCCGACCTGGAGCAGGTTTCTCTCATCGCCGTGCAAAAAGACTGCCACTGAGAATCATTTGCCGCTGGGATCCGCGGTGGACTGCAATTTTCCACGGAGCACGGTCAGAGAAGCCGCGGGCAGGTCATACAAGGCATTCTCACCACCTTTAAGTTGTGACGATGCAGGTGGACCGTCGGGATCGGCATAACCTTTCTTCCGGGCGGCGTGCCACTGGTATTGCGCTTTGCCGAACGTGATCATCGTGACCGTCCCCGTGAAGAATCGGTCACGGTTGCTGTCTGCATCATGAAATACCAGCCGCACGGGATGAGAGTGGTCGTGATCCTTGTTGACTAACATGACAGACCATTGGCCATCCGGACGTTGCAGAGGATAGGCCGTCACCAGAACGTGTCCGTCGGAATCTTTCACATCGCTGGAAGCGGCGTAGAGCTTGTGCTGGGCGTCCTTGGGTTCGGCCCACTCCTGCGTGATGAGTTGCGCGCCAAAAAATTGAGAAGTCTTGCGCTCAATCTGGTAATGGTCGTCGACCATGAACATGTGGTAGGTTCCCCAACTGTTTGCACAGTTGGGATGAGGTGGTGAGTAGGACAGGTCGTGATAGTAGTGCGTCGATTGCCCGCCTGCGGTTAGAAACCCTCCGAAAGAATCGGCCAGCCATAGCGCGCCGAAGATATCGACTGCGGCTTCGCCGCCGTGGTCATTCGTTTCGGTATCGAGCAGCGGGATGCCCGGAGGCAAGCCGTCATCGCGCCAGACTTTCATGATGTGAGTGATCAACTCTGGTTCCTGATAAAGATTTTCCCAGGGCGTTTCGCATCCGTCGTAGGGGTAATGCTCGAACGACATGAACGCGAGATCCTGCAGGCGGCCATGAGTTTTAAGATAGTCGAGAAAGCGGCTGAACCACGAAGTGCGGCCTTGCGCATCGGGCCAGGCCTTGATGTCCTCGGTGACGCCTTCAAAGACGGGTCCGCCCAGCTTGAAATTCGCATCGACCCGGTGGAGGGCCGCGGCGAACTGCAAATATAAAGTGGCGTAGTCCTCGGGCTGCATGTATTGACCGTCAGGCTCCTCTCCCATCTCGATGTACGACACGGGATAACCCCGCGCCTTGATGTATGCCATTTGCGCGGCCGCGTCTTCGGGCGTGCTGTATAACATGGCTACGGGAACGATGGCAGGCAGGCCGCGAGTAATTCCGCTGGTAAAGAACAGATCAAAGCCGGGCTGATCCCCTGATTCCATGCGGTCCGGCGCCAGGTAGAGATCGGAAGGCTCGTGCCAGGGATCGACCGAGGAGCACAGAGTCAGCGTTTGTTTCTGATCGGGCGAGTGTTGAAGAATATCTTTGAATTCATTCTTCTCGTCGATGGTTCCGAGATAAACCTCGCGAATGGCATAGCCGACGCAGTTTCTACGATCGCCGGAACCATGAGTGTCGCAGGTGTTCGAGGAGCGGGTCATGAGCACGCGCACGAACTTAGTACTCACCGTCGCGGAATCGAGACGCAGCGTGGCGGTGCGGCCTTTTCCATCGGTGACAGTTCCTGACGCGAAGGGTTTCCATGCACCTTTGTCCTGATCATCCATGGCGTCACCTTCGCCCACCCAGTACTGCACTTCATAGGCTTGCGCGTAGGGCTCCGCCCAGGCGATGCGAATGGCGTTGATATCTTCTTTTTTGTCGAGAGCGATGACTACCCATTGCGGATGCAGCGAATCGTCTTCGCCGGTGAATTCTTTGCTGAGATAGGGATTGCTTTTCCAGTAGGAGTCGAGGTCTCCATCGTCGAGGCGGGAGAAGCCGTCGAACTCCGATCCTCCGTTTCGGGTGAAGCCACGGTGACGGAGGGAATAGCCGTACGAGTGGCGAATCATTTCGTTCGTCGGAGTCGCATCACCGGTGAAGTATCCTTTGCCTGCGGGATCGCTCCACGTGCCTCTCGGATTCCAGTGCCAGGCCTGCACAAATAAATCTGTGTTCTGGCGGTAGCTGATGACGCCCCATCCGGCCGAGAGGACCTGCTTGATCTGATCGGGACGGAAGAACATGTCAGTGGCGTTACTCGGCACGCGGTCGACGGTCGAACCCAGTGCGTACAGGGGGCTGAACGTGTTTACAACGTGAGTGGGAGTGGCATCGACGAGAACCGTTTGCGCCGCTCCATATGACGAGTAGGCGAGCGCAACCCACGAGAGAACGATCGTGCCTAGCGTTTTGCTCAATGTGGATTGACGAAGAAAGTGCGGGCTGCTTTTCATGGCATACCTTTCGGAGGGTTTGAGCACGGTCCTCGCGTAAAGTCATACATTAAATCGACGCGCTTCCGCTATGCACGATGGCGGTGGCTTTCACGGAATGAAACTCCGGTTCAGGCTGGCGCCGATTTGGTGGGGCTCTTTGTATAATTGCGAGACTTCAGAATGCCAGGCTCCAAGAGGCCAATCCTGCGCCGGCAACTGGAGCGCTCTTCATGCTGATCAGAGTATTCGGTAATCGAGTCTCGCTGGGGCAGGCGGCTGCGGAGCAGGCGGCTGCGGCCATTCGCCGCGCCATAGCCGAGCGCGGCCGAGCGCGGATCATTGCCGCGACGGCTGCGTCGCAGCTGGAATTTATGGATGCTTTGACTAAGGCACCGGAAATCGACTGGTCGAAGGTGGAGGTTTTTCATCTCGACGAATACATCGGCTTGCCCGTGACGCATCCGGGAAGCTTTCGCAAGATGCTGCTGGAGCAGTTGGTGCGGAAAACCGGAATTACCCATTACCATCTGCTTGATGGTGATGCAGCAGATCCTTCGAATGTGGTGCGGCGCGTGGGCAAAGAACTGGCATCGATGCCTGTCGATATAGCTTTCCTCGGGATTGGCGAGAACGGGCACATCGCATTCAACGATCCACCGGCCGACTTTGAAACGGAAGATCCTTACATCATCGTGAACCTGGATGAGGCCTGCCGGCAGCAGCAGGTGGGCGAGGCTTGGTTCGCCGACATTTCGCAGGTACCGCGGCGGGCGATTTCAATGTCGGCACGCCAGATTCTAAAGGCTCGGGAAATCCTGGCGGTTGTACCCGGCCCACGCAAGGCAGCAGCCGTCAAACTTTGCCTTGAGGGCACGATTGGCCCGATGGCACCGGCATCAATTCTACGCACGCATCCTAACGCGACTGTCTATCTCGACCAGGCCTCGGCTTCTCTGCTGAGTCCGGGTTTGCAGAATGCGCTCAGAGATGAAGCGCAAGTGGTGGTTAATTCCTGACGCGCGGTTCGTGAAGCGAACTATTTCAGATCCATCACACATGGGGAACGCCAGGAAACCGATTGCTTCACTGCGCTGGTGGATCGGCGGCCTGCTGTTTGCCTCCACAGTGATCAACTATATTGACCGGCAGACGCTGTCGCTGCTCGCGCCGTTTCTCAAGCTCGATTACCACTGGACTAACTCGGATTACGCGAATATTGCCATTGCGTTTCGGGTAGCTTACTCGATCGGACAGACCGTCTTCGGGCGGCTCATGGACCGCATCGGCACGCGCCGCGGCCTTACCCTCACCGTGATTTGGTATTCGGCGGTCTCGATGCTGACGTCTTTGGCCAGCGGTTTTTATAGTTTTGCTACGTTTCGCTTTTTGCTGGGTGCCGGAGAATCCGCGAACTGGCCGGCCGCAACCAAGGCCGTGTCGGAGTGGTTCCCCAAACGCGAGCGTGCGCTTGCGACTGCGCTGTTTGACAGCGGTTCGTCGATCGGCGCAGCGGTGGCTCCATTCATTGTGCTGGAGATTTATTTTCGGTGGGGATGGCGCCCAGCGTTTATGATCCCGGGAATTCTCGGATTCCTTTGGTTGATTGCCTGGCGACGGCTGTACTTCCCGCCGGAGGAACACAGCCGCATCAGCCCGGCTGAACTGGAAATGATTGTTGCTGGTAAGCGCGAATCGACCGCGCATGATCAACAAGGAACTCGTCCCCGGTGGAGCGACTTGTTGAAGCTGCCACAGACCTGGGGCGTGATTATCGCAAAAACCTCCACCGACCCGGTCTATTTCTTCATCGCGGAATGGTTCCCGATCTACCTGGTCGCGAAGGGCATCGAACTGAAGAGCGGATTGATCGCGGTGTGGATTCCCTTCATCGCCGCCGATCTTGGCAGCTTCTTCGCGGGCGGAGCATCCGGATACTTGATCAAGCGCGGATGGTCGTTGGGCACGGCACGTAAGGCGCAGATTGTTGTTGGCGGAGTGGGCATGACCGCACTCATTCCTACAATTTTTACTACAAACCTTTTCTTGATCGCGTTCTTGTTTGCGGTTGCGACATTCACCTATGCGGGTTTCACGACGATGGCGAACGTGCTGCCTTCCGACTTGTTTCACAGCGATTCAGTCGCGTCGGTGAGCGGGTTCAGCGGCACTGGGGCGGGAATTGGAACGATTGTGGCGTTCAAACTTATCGGCTATTTTTCCGATGCACGCCAGGCGACGGGCACTCACTCCTTCGACCCGATTGTGATTATCGCGGGGCTGGTGCCTTTCGTTGGCATGATTCTGGTCCTGCTGCTGGTACGCAATACGCAGGCTACGAATGAGGGATTGGTGCGCCAAATCTAAGACCTTGGGTACACTGGAAGAACTCATGGGATACAGGCAGCTCGATCTCGACGGTAAAGTGGCGGTGGTGATTGGGGGCAGCTCTGGGATCGGCCGCACACTTGCCCGCGGACTGGCCGAAGCCGGAGCGGATGTCGTGCCCAGCGCACGCCGCATGGAACTGGTGAACGTGATTGCGGAAGAAATCGAGAGCGTGGGCCGGCGGTCACTGCGTGTGACTTGCGACGTGGCCGACCGTGGATCGCTGGAGAAACTGCTGCAGGCTTCTGTCCAGGCGTTCGGAAAAGTGGACATTCTTCTCAACGCTGCCGGGTTCAACCAGCGCGCCCCTACGCTGGATTTCTCTGAGGCCGACTGGGACAAACTCATCGACACGAACCTGACCGGTACGTTGCGAGCGTGCCAGGTGTTTGGACGGCACATGATCGAGCGCAAGTATGGGCGCATCATCAACATTGCTTCGATGGGCTCATTCCTGGCGCTTTTTGAAGTGGCGGCGTATTGCGCGAGTAAGGCCGGCGTAGCTTCGCTGACGAAATCGCTGGCCATCGAGTGGGCACGGCACGGGGTCTGTGTAAATGCGATTGCTCCGGGATATTTTCGCACGGCGCTCAGCGAGAAGTTGTTGATGGGCACTCCGCGAGGGGAAGAAGTGCTGATCCGCACGCCGATGAAGCGCTTCGGCGAACTCGATGAGTTGATTGGAGCGGCGGTCTTTCTGGCATCAGACGCTGCCAGCTTCGTAACCGGCACTTTGCTTGCGGTGGATGGCGGCTTTCTCGCCAGCGGCGTAAATCAATGAGTCCGCGTTCCAGACGATGCTTACTGTAACGCCGACTGGGTCAACTTCACGGCGCAATAGGGATTGGCTGATCCGCCTGAGACGTTGCACTTCTGGCCGTTCACCGATCCCGCTGCCATGGTCGAGAAATAAATGTTCGTCCCGCCGTTCGACATTTCGTTGTCGATTACGATTCCGCTGGTTCCTCCCAGAGCGCTCGGGGAGGTCACGCAACTCGAGGTCGCGGCTCCGGAGCAGGTCGGGGTGGTCAGCGATGTTGTAACCGTCGAACTCTCCAGGTGTCCATCGGTTGTTGAGCCCACGCCGAAGAACAATCGGTCCGTGGTGCCGTTGTAGAACTCGGTCAAGGGCGAACACTCGTCCCCTTTCGTAGTGTTTATCTGGAAGGTGGTCGAGCCAGTGCTGGTAATGACGTTGCTGGCAAAGGGAAAGAAAAACATTTTCGGATCCGCCGGCGCGCCTCCTGACTGTACGAATCCGCAGGCGATCATATGCCCTGACGCCGACCCGTTCAACCAGAATGCGTTATCGAACGCTCCGGCATGAACGTTTTTCCCCGTGCAGTCGCCGTCGCCGCTCGCCGACCCCAAGTCCACCGTGTTGCTTGCGCTGGGCGTACCTGTAGTGAAGTTCGCAGGAACCTGCGTAACCGCTCCGCCGATGCCTTGCACTATGCTGCATCCGGTAAAGGCAAACACCTGGTCAGCTGCGGGGTTGGCGGGATCGGTGACGGCAATCGGTGGGTCTACAATGCCCGTCCCCGGCTTTCCGCTTCCATCGTTGCTTCCGTCGTATACCCAGCCGATCGTCTGCTGCGCTGCATAGGTCTTTGCCGGGTTGGCGAGTTTTACGGAATACAGGTATCCCTCGCCGTCTCCGATGAAAATCAGGCCCGCATTATCATCCACCACCGGAGCAGTCAATATTGTGTTGTATTTGTTGGTCGAGACCGTGACCGGCCAGTTGGCCGAGTCGTTGACCAGTGCCGGCGCACCACCTCCGAATACCGGCGTGATCTTATAAAGGACGCCGTTGTCGGCGCCCACGTAGGCTGTATCGGTGTTGTAGTCGACCCAGGGTGAGGAATTCGAATTGGTCGAGCTGGTTTCGATAGTGAGAGTCGTCATGCAGCCCACCGTCGTCGGGGTGGTGCACGAAGTGGGAGTCAGCGGGCTTAACACCGAACCTGACTGCGACGGCGGCGCAGGAATTGGATTCGGCAGATACAGAACGTGGAAGTACGAGGCTGTGCTCGTGCTCTCTACGAACGCGACCTTGGTTCCGTCGATCGAAAGTGCGGGCGACGTCTTAATCTGCCCACCTGTCTGCGTAACCGTGTTGTAGGCGAATGCCACCCAGGGCGATCCACTGTTGCAGGCCGGACTGGCTCCCGTGTAGAGGTTATTGATCCCCACCAGGTTAGCCTGCGTCCCGGTCACGGTCAGACCAAAGACAATGTAATCAGAGTTGCAGCTCTCCGCCACGACATCGAACTGGTATTTCGCCGGAAACTCCGCAAAAAATATGGCATCCGCCGCGCCGACCCACGAGGAACGATGTACGCCGAGAAGTGGCCAGCACAGACCTTCGACGAGCAGTTGGCGCTGTTCTAAACGCAGTGGTCAGTGGCCAGTGTTCAGTGGCCAGCCAAGCGATGTTTCTCGAAGTCCCGCAACTGGCCACTGATCACTGGACACTGGCCACTGCTCTATAATCACTGCGACTCCCATGGCAACCGCATCTCCGCCAGCCGAACGAACACCCGCGCCACACCTTCCTCTCGGAGTGCGGCTGCGCCGGTTCTGGCAGCGGGTCACGGAAGGCATGGAGCTGAGCCAGCTCTGGTCGCAGTTCGAAACCGATGCCCGCACCAGCTACCGTCTCTATTCGCGCGACGTAGCCGCCAAGACTCCGGAAGGACTCACGCGGCGGGGCAACCGTCTGCACGTGGTTAAGGAATTCTTTTGGGCAGTCTTAGAGAAACTTTCGCCCGCGCGCCGCGTCTTGTTGCTGGCGGCGCTCATCATGCTGGTGTTTCCCAGCAGCGGTTTCAGCTATCGCGGTGCCGGGAACGAACTCCACGTCGTCGAACTCGATTTCCATTTCTGGGGCGGCCTGCTGTTGTTCGTGCTGTTGATTCTGGAGATTGCCGACCGCGTCGTGATGAAGCGCGACCTGCAGATCGCGCGTGAAATTCAAACCTGGCTCCTGCCCGGCGCTCCGCCACAGATTCCGGGTATCTCGATTGCCTATGTAACGCGCCCCGCAAACACTGTCGCCGGCGACTACTACGACGTATTCCCCCGCCCCGGCAAAACCAACGAAGAAAGTCGCATCGTTTTCGCCGTGGCTGATGTAGCCGGCAAAAGCATTCCCGCAGCCATGTTGATGGCCACTTTTCAAGCCAGCCTCAAAACGCTTTCCACGGCACAAGTTCCTCTCGAAGAACTTGTCGCCAACATGAACAAGTACGCCTGCTCCAACAGTCAGGGCGGATTGCGCTTCACCACCGCTTTTCTCGCCGAGTATGACGCTGCCCAACGTGTCTTCAACTACATCAATGCCGGCCACAACAACCCCATCCTGCGCCGCGCGAACGGATCAATCGAACGTCTCGACGTGGGTGGATTACCTCTGGGCATTCTGCCCGAGGCGAAGTACGAGTCGGCCAGCGTCACGCTGTCGCCCGGCGATTGGCTGATCATCTTTACCGACGGCCTGGTGGAAGCAGAGAACGCCCGTCAGGAAGAATACGGCGAAACCCGTCTGCTGGCGGCCATCGCAGCCGGAGCCGCAACGACCCCCACCGAAATGCTCAATCGCCTCATGGCAGAAGTGGATCTGTTCGTCGGCTCGACCCCGCAGCACGATGACGTCACCTGTTTGCTGGTAAAAGCGGAAAACCTTTAACCGCCGAGAACGCCGAGTGCGCCGAGAAAGTAAGGCAGGGGGTCTGAGCTCGGGGTGAGTTGTTTGCCGTTTTTTCGTTTTTTCTCGGCGCACTCGGCGTTCTCGGCGGTTAATGCCCTTTCATCGCGTCTGCATACATTCGATGAAAGGCATGCACGCCTTTCTCCTGCGTCACACTGAACCGACCTCGAGAATAGCTCCGTGAGCCCAGATTCTTCTGCACCCGCTCGCAGATGGCAACGTCTTCGATCTGAATCTGGTCGCTGAACTCCACCGAAGCCTTGGCTGCCGGACTACTATGCTCCGTCTCCGGCAGATACCACTCAAAAATGGCCAGCGAGCGCTCTGGCCCGAGGGGCAGCACGATGTTCAGCGAAACATTATCGGGATAGCAGTTCAGCATCCAGTTGGGAAAAATCCAGAAGTAGTCGGTCGTCAGATTCTCTTGCGCCTCCGCGTACCGTCGCGGAGCCGCGTCCCCCGTCTGCGCTCCCCGAATGGGACTGAACTGCCGCACATACCCCGCATGAGGTTCGACTACATAAGCGTTGAAATCGAGTTCGCGATTCAGTCCCGGATGCACGCTGGGCAGGTGGTAGCCTTCCAGATAGTTGTCGACGTAAGTCTTCCAGTTGCACTTCATCTCATAGGTGCGCCGCTCAAACAGTTTCATCCCGGCAAAGTGAAACCTCTCGGCCTGCTTCGGCAATTCGCCCAGAGTCTCGCGCAGCGGACGTGAATCCTTACTCAGGTTCACGAAGATAAAGTTAAACCACTCTTCGACCAACACCGGCACCAGAGCAAAATCTTCCGGACGAAATCCTTCGACGCCGTCAATTTCTGTGGCGCTGATCAGCGATCCGTCCAGATCGTAAGTCCATCCGTGATATCCGCAGCGGAAAAGTTTGCGCGAGCCGCAGCCCTCAGCCGGAGGCCCGGCCCGGTGCCGGCACACGTTATAGAACCCGCGCAGTTCGCCGTCGGGGCCGCGCACGATGAGCAGCGGTTCGCCCACCAACTCCGTGGTGAAGTACTCGCCCGGCTTTGCAACTTGATCACGATGCCCCACCACCTGCCAGCTTCGCGTAAAAATGCGCTCCTTCTCTGCCGCCAAGACTGCCGGGTCGGTATAGAGGTGAGACGGCAAAGTCCACGCCCGCGCGATATCGGAATCAATTTGAAGGGACTCAAGAGGGTTAGGCATATCGGGAGCAGGATCATTGTAAGCTGGGACAACGCAAGCTGGACCACATACTGAAGTCGAACGCGCAACCGTAAAATCGTGCCCACCTCAACAACGCAGCAACCGACCTCCCCACCAAGCCCCACGAACCTGCTTCCCCTTGCAGGCGTGCTGATCGGCGTGCTGTTAACCTATGCTTCGACTTTCACCTTCGGCTGGGTGTATGACGACCCGCCCCAGATTCCGCAAAACCCGAACCTGCAGTGGAGCCGCATAGGCTTCTTGTTCACGCACCAGCTATGGACCTCGATGTCAGGCTCGCAGGGTCGCTTCTACCGCCCGTTCCTTTCGCTCTGGTTCCTGATCAATAAAACTTTGTTCGGGCTCAATCCCCACTGGTTCCACGTCACATCGGTCCTGGCACACGTAACGGCGACGACCCTGGCATTCTTCATAGCTAGCCGGTTGTTAAAGGATGCTGGTTCAGCCCTACTGGCCGCCGCCATCTTTGGCCTGCATCCCCTGCAGGCGGAGTCTGCGTCGTGGATCTCATCAGTGAACGATCCACTCGCTGCCGCTTTTTGCTTCGCTAGCTTCCTGGCCTACAAGAAAGCTGCGGCCACGCAGCGCAGTGCCGTCGGTTGGTGGACTCTTTCTGGACTTCTATTCCTCTCCGCGTTGCTCACCAAGGAAGTCAGCGTAGTTCTGCCCGGAATTATCCTCATCGATTTCTGGTCCGATTCCCTGCTGCCCAATTCCCTCTCGTCGAATTCTCCTGGTGGGCCGCTGTCAACGCCGTCCAGCCGCTTTCCTCTGATCATAATTTCGACCTACAGTCTCGCCGCAGCGCTTTGGCTGAGTCTCAGGTTCCACGCTCTTCGGGGATCGGCGTCCCCGTCTTCATCGCCGCCGTGGAGCAGCATCGTCCTGACCGCGCCAAAGATTTTGCTTTTCAATCTATACCGGACAGTTTTTCCCCTAGGCCTCAGCCCGCACTACGATTTCCACCTCATCGAACACCCCGGCGGACAGTTCCTTCTCACACTTCTGGCTCTCACAGCTCTGGCTGCGCTCGCCATCGCCGCCGCACGCCGCGATCCTCGCCTATGGACCGCCTTCGCCTGGCTGATCCTGCCCGTGCTCCCCACCCTCGACCTGCATTTGATGAATGAAGATGACTTCATTCACGATCGCTACACCTACATGAGCATGCTCGGAGTCGCGCTGCTCGTGGGATTCGCCTATTCATGCATAAGAAAGAAGTGGCCGCAGCCACAGCTGGTTCGACTGCTGGTCGCAGCGATCGTCGTGGTCCTAGCCTTCGCCAGCGCCATCCAGTCACAGTACTGGGCGAACGACGTCATTCTGTTTTCGCGGGCGGTAAGCCGCGCTCCCGAAAACGAGTGGGCGCAGTTGAACTATGGCTCTGCCCTCAGCGATCGCCACCGCTACGGCGATGCGGCTCCGCATTTTGTCCGCTCCTATGAAATAAAGCCGGGCTGGCGCGCCGCCGATTTCGCCGGCTTCGCCTATCAGCAGTCCGGAGATTTGCCCCAGGCCGAGCACTGGTTCAGAACTGCCCTGCAACAAAATCCGGACTTGGCGAACGCGTGGTTCGGACTGGCCCAGATCCGCCTCGCGCAGCACAATCCCGATCAAGCTATCGATTTTCTGAACCAGGCGCTAACCATCCAGCCCGACGCCGAGGGATATCATTACGAGTTAGGCACGGCTCTGGAACAAGCCTCACGCCCATCCGAGGCGCTCGCCGCCTACCAGCGCGAGTTGCAACTGTATCGCTATCAAGTGGGAGCGGCGAAGGCCATCAGCCGTCTAGAGGCGGCGCAACTTCAGCTCAAGTGACGGCGAGCACTGCAAGAATCGCCTCCAAAAGCGTTCGGAGAACAGGGGTACTTATGCGCGAGCATTCCCAGAATCAAACTGACACGAATTGTCAGCTTTCGCGACGCATTTTGGCATGAATCACCCCACGGAAAACGTTAGAATGGGACCATAGTTTGGCCTTCTACTGAAAATAATGGGATTGCACGACCCCGGCCGGAACCAAGGTAACTAGCCGCTTTGGCTTGGCAAGTGCAATCATCTAGTCCGACTGCGTCATTCCATGACCAGCATGAATTCAATAAAAGTCCGAAACGAGGGAAAATAGAGATGCGGAAACAACAGAAAGGTTTCTCACTGATTGAGCTGCTGATCGTGGTGGCAATCATCCTGATCATCGCAGCTATCGCGATTCCTAACTTGATGCGCGCTCGTATGGCAGCCAACGATTCGTCCGCGGCCGCTTCCGAGCGTACCACTGTCACCGGCGAAATCGGCTACTTTGCCGCTTATCCCACCGTTGGCTACACATCCTTGGCCGCTCTTGGTGGGGCTTCGCCTTGCACTCCGGCGCCCGCCACTGGCTGCTTGATCGATAACAACCTGGCCACCAACGGCGCGGGCGGCGGCAAGAGCGGTTACACGTTTGCCGCGACTCCGAGCACTGGCGCTGGCAGCCCTGTTCCGAACCAGTTCTACACGACTGGAACTCCGATCAGCGCACAGACGGGCACCAAGGCGTATTGCGCGTTTGATGACGGCGTGGTTCGCACGGAGCCGGCGGGTACGATCACCGCTCCTGGCAGCTACGGCGCTTGCCAAGCCCTGTTGCCGATGGCGAACTAGTTAGCAGTCTGGCAAAGTACCTGGGGGAGGGTACAAGCCGGGAGCAGCGAAGGCAACTTCGCTGCTCCTTATTTTTTTTCACTTCATTAGCTGCGTTGCTCGTTGTGCCAGGTTTTGTCACTGGAAGCTGACTCTCTGTGGCTACGGAGCGGCTAAAGTGCTGAGGTAACGTAACCTCGCTTCTAAAGGCGTATGAAAACAAAGGACCTCGATTGACGGCGCTCTGGCCACCCGCGTGCATCAATTAGTGCATCTTAGGTTCCTGCCTGCAGACATGGAGGAACAGATTGCTTGGGGGAAAAATACAAATGCAGAAAAGCAGAACTAATAAGAGCCATGCCAAGGGTTTCTCGCTGATTGAGCTGCTGATCGTGGTGGCAATCATCCTGATCATCGCAGCGATCGCGATTCCTAACTTGATGCGCGCTCGTATGGCAGCCAACGATTCGTCCGCGGCCGCTTCTGAG
This sequence comes from uncultured Acidobacteriaceae bacterium, assembly GCA_963809605.1. Classification (GTDB taxonomy): domain Bacteria; phylum Acidobacteriota; class Terriglobia; order Terriglobales; family Acidobacteriaceae; genus Sulfotelmatobacter. The sequence goes on from CAWEKM010000005.1 coordinate 110,889, forward strand.
CGTACCACTGTCACCGGCGAAATCGGCTACTTTGCCGCTTATCCCACCGTTGGCTACACATCCTTGGCCGCTCTTGGTGGGGCTTCGCCTTGCACTCCGGCGCCTGCCACAGGCTGCCTGATCGATAACAACCTGGCGACTGATGGCGCAGGCGGCGGCAAGAGCGGTTACAAGTTTGCCGCGACTCCGAGCACTGGCGCCGGCAGCCCTGTTCCGAACCAGTTCTACACGACTGGAACTCCGATCAGCGCACAGACGGGCACCAAGGCGTATTGCGCGTTTGATGACGGCGTGGTTCGCACGGAGCCGGCGGGTACGATCACCGCTCCTGGCAGCTACGGCGCTTGCCAGGCCCTGTTGCCGATGGCGAACTAGTTCGTAGCAGTCTGGCAAAGTACCTGGGGGAGGGTACAAGCCGGGAGGCAGCGAAGGCAACTTCGCTGCCTCTCTTTTTTGTGCGCTACACCTCTAAGACCATCCCGAAGCCCGCGTTTTCTCCAGCTCCTCAGTGGCGTCATCCCGAAGCCCCGCGTTTTCTCCAGCGGGGCGAGGGATCTCCCATGGCACACTGCCGGGAGTCAACCCGCATCATTGACTGCCTTGCGTGAGCGACGCGTGAGCAATAGCCTAGGAAGCCGCGCCAGCCGCTGCCGCAGCCAAAGACCTCGCGGGCAGATCCTCTGGCCGAGCGCGCAACAAGCGATGCCAAAGGAAAACCGATGATGACACCGTGGCGACGATCATCGCCCACGGTATGAGCGGGGAGATCCAGAATAGCGGGGTCGCATAGCTGACCAACGCCAGCCACATCAGCGTGGTAAATGTGCCAAACAGGAACGCTGTCCGGCGTTCGCCGCGGAACGGCAGCGAATACGAACACAGAGCCTGCACCATCAGAGAGAACGGGAACGCGACTACGAGATCGATAAAGTAGTGCTCACCGGTGCCCAGCGTAGCCAGCACCGTAAACCAGACGAATGCCAGCGCAATGGCCCGCACCCAGCGTGGAAGCCCTCGTGAGTTCCACCAGATAAGCAGCACCCAAGTCATGTGCAGCGATGGGATGGCATTGCGTGCGCCCTTCACCAGGATTGGCACGACCCTGAGCCGCCTCGCGTCCGCAGCATCAAGCGGATGCCAGGGAAAAGCCCCTCCAAAAAGGTGTATCGGCCCGCAGGCCGGCAGAATGTTATAGAACATCACTCCCAACGGCCCGGTTAACAGAAAGGCAATCATGACCGCCAAAGCATTGCGCTTTGTCTGCCGGAGATGAGCCGCATAAACCAGCGCCAGAGGCAGTGGCAGCGCGGTGTAGAAGATGAAGCAAACCCACCACAGCGTCGGCCACCTCCAGAAGGTTTGGCCCACGACGAAGCTGATCGGCACCCGCAGACTGCTATCGAAAGAATACAAGAATAGATCGAACGTCTTGGGATGCAGGCGCTCGGTGAGGTCGAGCAGAGTGCTCGCCATCCATTCGCTTCCCACGAATAAAACAATGGGCACGAATCCGTGGAGCAAGAGCTTGCGCTCTTCGCCCTCAGCCCAGATGGCGTGAGCACCCAGGGCCGCGAAGGCGGCCAGGCCGGCAAACGAGAAGCCCGCCATCAACGTCCGGGGAAAGCCCATGACGCGATAGTCGAGGACGGCCAACACAAGGCCGCCCGCCAGAACCCACAGCAGATCAAGCCAGGAACGCCGAATCATTCCAAGAACAATCAACGCGCTAAACAACGCGAGGGAAAGATAAGGGTTCGTCATCGACGAGTTGTAAAAGTCCTTGCTCAGCGAAAGCGAAAGGGCCGCCGTGAAGAGCAACGCGGTCAAACCCCATGCAAGGGCGCGATTGCCATTGAAATGCGTCATCAGCGTAGTGCCAATTCAGAGTTCAGAGTAAAGTTCAGAGCAAAGTTCAGAGTATCGATACGCGAGTGTGGGTTGGGCGCTGTGCGCGGCCACCAGAAAGCGCCGCTCTCTGGAAGCTTATGGGAAACGGAGAGCAAGGAGAACCGCAAGTAAGCTGGGTGGGTTACCACCGTAATACCCCGTCGCTCCTGTTGGCTGTTCCAGTTTCAACAAGTCGAATCTCAAGCCACGAACCGGTTCTGTCGCAACCTGACACAATTTGTCAAAGCTATCGAGGTTTTCGCCCTTTCGCGAAGTTGCTCCTAACCTGGAACCGGAGTCCTGGCACCGTATCAGATTGAAACCAAGGCAGTTCTCCTGATTGTGACCGAAGTCTGAAAGACTATCGGTTTGGTCCTCCGCATGCGACGAATTCTGTGTCCTCGGGGATTTTATGCCCTCGGGGTTGGCCCCGGCCAAAGTCTCGGGAGACGAAGAGCACTCAAATGCGGAAACATAGGGGTTTCTCACTTATCGAGTTGTTGATTGTGGTCGCCATCATTCTGATCATTGCGGCGATCGCAATCCCGAACCTCTTGCGCGCTCGAATAGCGGCCAACGATTCGGCGGCAGCCGCTTCGACTCGCACCATCAATACCGCAGAAGTCGCTTATTTCGACGCTTACCCAGGCATCGGGTTCCCGGCGGCCCTTACCACTTTGGGCGGCGTGTCCCCTTGCACCGCGGGTCCTGCGACCGGGTGTCTCATTGACAATTATCTGGCCACCAACGGCGGCGGAGCCGGCAAGAGCGGTTACAACTTTAATGCCACCGGATCGATCGGCGCGGGTAGCCTGATCAACAATCAGTACTACGCCACGGCCACGCCCCTCAGCGCGCAATACGGAACAAGAGCCTACTGCTCGGTCGAGGACGCGGTATTGCGCCTCCAGCCGGCGGGCACGCTCACCCTGGTCCCTAGCTACAACGCCTGCCAAGCTCTCTTGCCCATGCAATAATTCGGACCAGTGACGGACGTAACCCCTAGCCCATTCCAAAAAATAAAATTGATTGCTTATAATTTGTCTCGAAGGCTGCCTTCAGCTTTCTCTTGGTTGGAGTGGCCATGCCGGCAATAGAAATTCTTGGTTTAGAAAAAATCTACAAAGTGGGGTTCTGGCGCAAGCGGCCGAAGTGCGCCCTCAGCCCCTTGCATCTGACGGTGGAAGACGGTGAGATTTTCGGCTTCCTCGGCCCCAACGGCGCGGGCAAAACCACAACTCTGAAACTGCTCATGGGACTGGTGTTCCCGACCGCCGGATCGGCGCGCATCCTGGGCCACGAATGGACCGATCCGTCAGTCAAGGCCCAGATCGGTTTCCTTCCCGAGCAACCCTATTTCTACGACTACCTCACAGCTCACGAACTGCTCGAATATTACGGACAGCTTTCCGGAGTTCCCGCCAAACAGCGCAAGCAGCGCGTCGAGCAGGTTCTGCAGCAAGTCGGATTGCGCGACGTGAAGGGCGTGCAGCTGCGCAAGTTTTCCAAAGGCATGCTGCAGCGCGTGGGCATCGGCCAGGCCATCCTGCACGATCCCAAGCTCGTGTTCTTTGACGAACCCATGTCTGGCCTCGATCCCATGGGCCGCCGCGAAGTGCGCGACCTGATGGAGCAGCTCAAGCACCAGGGCAAGACCGTCTTCTTCTCCACCCACATTCTCTCCGACGCCGAAGCGCTCTGCGACCGCGTTGCCATCATTCATCGCGGAGAACTGCGCGGCGTGGGCGCAATCGAAGATCTCACCTCGAGCGTTCAGGGCAAAGTGGAAGTGGTCTGGCAAGGCGCGCAGGTGCCAGCCTCGATCAAGGCTCTGGGCGCGGAAATCCACGTGACCCCAGACCGGGTGCGCGCCATCATTGACGAAAGCCAGCAGGACGCGGTGATCGATGCGCTGCGCCGCGAGCGCCAGCGCCTGATCGCCATCACCCCGGTGCGCACTTCGCTCGAAGCCTACTTCGTCGAGAAGTTACGGCACGCCGAGACCAGCGTCGGGAGTAAAGCATGAATACCCGCATCGCCTATATCGCCTCCAACACCTTCCGTGAAGCCGTGCGCGACCGCGTGCTCTATAACCTGATCGCCTTCGCCCTGCTGCTCTCGGGAGCGGCGATCCTCGTCGGCCAGATTTCCATTGAAATCGAGAAGCTGGTAGTCATCAATCTCGGGCTCACCGCGGTTTCTCTGTTCGGCGTAGTCATTGCAATCTTCATCGGGATCGGCCTGGTCTCGAAAGAAATTGAAAAGCGGACTCTTTACACCGTGCTTTCCCGTCCCGTCCGCCGCTGGGAGTTCATCGTGGGCAAGTTCTTCGGGCTGGCCGGAACGCTGGTGGTCAACGCTTTCTTCATGGCCGTCGGAGTGTTCGCTGCATTGTTCTACGTTTCACACAAATTCGTGCGCGCCGACGCGCTGATTCTGGTTGCGCTGTACTTCATCATTCTCGAATTCCTGATCATCTGCTCGCTGGCATTGTTGTTCTCGTCGTTTTCTTCGCCGCTGCTTTCGGCCGTGTTTGCCTTCTCGCTGTTCGTAATCGGAAGCTTCGCCGAAGACCTGCGCAATTTCGCAGGCATGGCTCACGGATTCACGCGCTGGCTGGCCACTGGCGCGGCTTACCTGGTGCCGAACTTCTCGGCGTTCAATGTGATTACTTCCGTAGCCCACGAACAACCTGTCGCCGGACAACTCATTCTGAACAACACGCTCTACGCCGTGTTCTACGCCATCATGGCCCTGAGCGGAGCCGTGCTGATTTTCGAGAATCGTGATTTGAAATAAATGAAGCAGCGCCGGAAAATTTCGCTGATCGCGGCCGCGAGTCTGATACTCGCGCTGGCCGCCAGTTCGTTTGTGCTTCATCACGTCGACCAGCTCCGCCCGCAAGCTACGCTCGACGAAGTCCTCTTCCTCAGTTCGCCCAAAGTGATCAAGCGCGCCAGCCTCGGTTATGACGGCTTGATGGCCTGCATTTACTGGACTCGCGCCGTCCAGTACTTCGGCAACCGGCATCATTACTACGCCGCGAGTTACAACCTCCTGGCGCCGCTGCTTGAAATTACAACTCACCTCGATCCGCACCTCGTCGTGGCTTACGAGTTTGGCAGCAGCTTCCTCGCGCCGAATCCGCCATTCGGAGCGGGGCAGCCCAAGAGCGCAATCGATTTGATGAATTACGGCATCGAGAACAATCCCGATAACTGGAAGCTTTACTACGACCTGGGCTTCGTCTATTTCACGGAACTGAAAGACTACAAGAACGCTGCGGAGGCCTTCGCGCGCGGATCGCGGGTTCCGAACGCTCATCCCTTCCTGAAGGTTCTGGCGGCGCAGATGGCGTCGCACGCTGGCGACTATGACACGGCGCGAAGCTTGTGGATGGCGAGCTACCAGAACACGCAGGACAAATTGATCCGGCAGAACGCCGTGGACCATCTGCGTGCGCTGCGTGTGGACGAAGACGTCGAGCATCTGCAAGCGGCGGTCACGCGCTTCGGAGAGCGCACTGGACGCCTGCCTGCCAGCATCGAAGAACTGGCAACTGCGGAGCGTTGGACTCGAATTCCCGTCGATCCCGACGGTCATCCCTACAAGTTGACTCCCGAAGGCCGCGTCGAACTTCGCGAGCCGCATGATTTTCAATTTGCCACGAAAGGTTTGCCTCCGGGATTCAAGCCGTGGCCGACCTTTGACGCTCCGCAGCCGTAATCTCATCATCATCATTGCGGTTTTACCATCGCTTATGATGGCGGGGCATGCCGAGCATCGACCCCTCCGCTTCATCCAGAACCAGTCTGTTGCGCTCGGCGTGGCAATGGTGGAATGATGCCGCCATGCGCGAAGGCCGCTTCACGGCTACGCGGCAATTTGTGGCTGCGATTTGGGAGTTTGTTCGCGACTCCACCCCTGAACGCCGCCGGCAACGTTACGGCGACGCCGAATACGATTGGGATCATCACGTCAACACCACGAGCGCGGCGGTCGGTTGGCGCAACCGGCTGCTGGGAGCCTTCCACTCGCCGTATCAGCCGACACAGCCCGATCTATTTCGAGAAATGCTTGAGGCCTTAAGGCAGCAAAGTCATTTTGACTTTCACGACTTTGTCTTCGTCGATCTCGGGTCGGGCAAGGGACGGACTCTGCTCATGGCTTCGGACTATGCCTTTCGCCGCATTGTGGGCGTGGAACTTCTTCCGGGGCTGCATCAGGCTGCTCAAGAGAACCTGAGCAAGTACCGAAGCGAATCGCAGAAGTGCTTCGCGCTGGAATCGATTTGCGCGGATGCGACTGAGTTTTCTTTTCCTGCTGAGCCAATGGTGCTTTATCTTTTCAATCCGTTTCCGGAGTCGGGGTTGCGGCGGATGGTGGCGAATCTGGAGCAGAGTCTGCGGGAGCATCCGCGGACGGTGTATGTGCTTTATCACAATCCACTGCTCGAGCACGTGTTGGATGAAAGCTCCGGGCTGCGGAGACTTCATGCCACGCATCAGTATGCTCTGTACGGAACGGCACTTGATCCAGATCAAAAAACTAACAGATCGGTTGCGCTAAATTATTGACCTGCAATGGGTTAAGTCAGCCGTATCCCGCTCGAATCTGGCTAAAATATTGCTTCTAAAGAACTTAGCCGCAAAATATTAAAGCTGAAGGATTTAGCCTTGGCTGGGACGCGGTCGCGATTCGAATGTCAAAGAACCTGGGCAACGTTGCAGAAGCTGCACTCGACAATCGTAGCTGAAACTTGACGCGAGCGCTGTGATGGATGACCGGGGATCGGCTGTGGAAATCATCGCGGGCTGCCAAGGCCGACTGATGTAGCACCCGGCTTTCCCACGAGAACTCCTGTTCGAGCTCGGGGCAGTTACTGCGGGGTATGGGGTGCTTCGACTGCGTGGGATCGTCCTTTGGACGATCCCGCTTCGCTCAGCATGACAGTTTGGCCTTGGTGCAGCGCTATTGCCGACTGCCGATGAGAGGCGTTGCGGCAGTACACTTAGAACTATGACCACGACTACCCTCAACTCCCTGGCCCGCGCTTCATCCGCTTACCTGCGTTCCGCGATGCACCAGCCTATTCAGTGGCATGAGTGGGGCGAGGAGGCGTTTGCTTTGGCGCAGCGCGAGAACAAGCCCATGCTGCTCGATATTGGCGCGGTGTGGTGCCATTGGTGCCATGTGATGGACCGCGAGTCCTACGACGACGCTGAAGTTGCGGCTATTGTGAATGAACATTTTATTGCGGTGAAGGTGGACCGCGACGAGCGTCCAGATATTGACAGCCGATATCAGGCTGCGGTCAGCGCGGTGAGTGGACAGGGCGGTTGGCCGCTTACTGCGTTTCTTACGCCAGATGGCAAGCCGTTCTACGGAGGAACTTATTTTCCACCGAGCGACGGCTATGGGCGTCCGAGCTTCAAGCGCGTTCTGACCAGCATCGCGAACGCTTACAAGGAAAAACATGGCGACGTGGTGGAGCAGGCGAAGATGGTGGAGAGTGCGATTGCGCAGGCGGAGTCGTTTGCCGGGCGCGGCGGGCGGGTTTCCGCTGGCATTATTGCTGCGATTCAGAAGTCTGCGTTCGGTATGTTTGATGCGCAGCATGGGGGATTTGGACAGGCGCCGAAGTTTCCGCATCCTTCTGCTTTGGATTTATTGATCGAGCGGTACGCACGGAGTGCAGCCGGAGTTTCGCTCCGGCGGACGGCCGAGGGCGGCCGTCCCCACATGGGCCTTGCCAACGATGACGAACTTCGCAACTTAATTGTCACCACGCTCGAGCACATGGCGAATGGCGGGGTTTACGACCAATTGGCTGGTGGATTTCATCGTTACTCGGTGGATGAGCGCTGGGTGGTGCCGCACTTCGAGAAGATGTGCTACGACAACTCCGAGCTGCTGAAGAACTACGTGCACGCTTATCAGGCCACGGGTTCGGAATTCTTTGCGAGTGTGGCGCGCGACATTATTCGATGGATGGATGAGTGGCTGAGCGATCGCGAGCGCGGCGGCTTTTATGCTTCGCAGGATGCCGACATTTCCATGGATGACGATGGCGACTACTTTACCTGGACGCTCGACGAGACACGCGCCGTGCTCACGGAGGAAGAAGCGCAGGTGGCGGCACTGCGTTATGACATCAACGAGATCGGCGAGATGCACCACAATCCGGCGAAGAATGTACTCTACGTGCGCGCGCCGATCGAAGAAATCGCGCGGCGGATAAGCCTGAGTGACGAGCGCGTGAAGGACCTGCTCGATTCCGCGAAGAAGAAAATGTATGCAGCGCGGCTCCAGCGGCCTACGCCTTACATTGATAAGACGGTTTATGTGGGATGGAACAGCATGTGCGTGTCGGCTTATCTGGAAGCGGCGAAGGTGCTGAATCTCGAAGCCACGCGGCACTTCGCTTTGAGGTCGTTGGATCGCGTGCTGGCAGAGGCCTGGAAGCCGCAACGAGGGCTCTTGCACGTGGTTGCTTACTCTGACCCGAAGGCTGGACATCGCGCGGTTTCAGGTCTACTGGATGACTATGCTGCTACTGCGCTGGCTTGCCTCGACGCCTATGAAGCTACGGCGGACCTCAGCTATTTCAAATTCGCGCGGGCCATCGGCGACGCGATGATCGCGCGGTTCTTCGATGGGGTTTCCGGAGGGTTCTTCGATGCTGAGCCGGCGGCCGACGGTAAGAGCTTGGGAGTGTTGGCCACGCGGCGCAAGCCGCTGCAGGATTCGCCTACTCCAGCCGGAAATCCGATGGCGGCGATTGCGCTGCTGCGACTGTACCATTACACGGGCGACAGCGCGTATCGGGATAAAGCGGAGCAAACGCTGGAGACGTTTGCTGGCGTGGCCGAGCAATTTGGAATTTTTGTTGCGACCTATGGGATCGCGGTGCTGCACTTTCTGGAGAGTCCGGTGCAGGTAGTTGTGATCGCTGACCGCGAACGGGAGGAAGCGGCCAAGAGTCTTGTTGCAGTCGCGGTTGCAGCTTTCAGCTTTAACAAGAGTGTGCTGCGGTTGACCGCGAACCAGGCGGTGGCCGGGAACCTTCCTCCGGCGCTGGCCGAGACTATCCCGAACCTACCGAGGTTGAACCAGCCGAGGTTGAACCAGCCGCAGTTGAACTCAGGCGGGGCGTTCGCGGTTTTGTGTTCCGGCTTCGCCTGCCAACCACCGGTTACGGATTCCTCAGAGTTGCAGCGTGCGCTGCAGTCTGCCCTTCAGAAGCAATCCTAGAAGTCCAAAAATTAAGGGAACGGGCAAAAAACAGGGCCGACGGTTTATGTATGAAGCCCGTCGGCCCGAAGATTGCGAGCCCCAAGTGCTTTGGCCCAGTTACCTACAGGTTACTTTGGTGACCTTGCGGCTAGACCGGATATCCGATTAACTTCTACTTCATCATCGGTGGCATACCGGGGTTGCATTTAGCTGTTGATTGAGGTGGGCACAGAAAAATCGGGCCTCCGTCCGGGGCGGGAACCTGCGGAACGGCGGCTGCGACGTATGTGCCCACTAGTCCTAACATCAGGATTGACATCCTGATTGCGTACTTCATGGGTTTACTCCTTTTCGCGCTAGAGTTCCCTAAAAGCAGGTTCTCTCACGCGGAGGAGAATTATAAGGCACGAGTCAAGCCATTCCGCAAGAACTTCCGCGAATAATCGACAGTCCTACGCCCCAAAAAAGATACACCTCTCCCAAAAACCTGTGAATACGGGGAACTACGTACCCAATCTAAGGTTTTCGCCCTACCTCGCTTCGGGCGGGAATGCAGCGCGCCCAAGGCACACGAATAGAAGCGAATCATTTACGAAATACGGAAAGGCTACGCGATAGAGAACGAGGGACCGAAAGAAGAACGCTCGAATCTGCCGGTGGGTGGGGACTTATCGCTTGGATCCGACGCGCTCAACCAGCCCAGAGATGGTCAGGGCATTCATAGGTACGACAGTGGCACGAGTTGGGGCGCCGTCTTGGGGCGTTTCCGCAGGTGGTATGCGAGTGCGCGAGAGAGCCCGGTCCACCATCCCTTCGAACATCGGGATCAGGGAGTCGGCTGGTAGCGGGTGCTGAATGTCGGACAGGCTCTGCTCCCAACGCTGCGGCCGCAGCAGCGTGGAGGCAGCATCGCGTGCAGGGCTCTTCGCGAACGTGTAACCGAGCCAGATGAAGAGCGCTGCGTTGTACGCCCCCATATTGATCAGATTCACACTAAGATTACTCAGGTGATCCCCGGCCCAGGATGCAATCAGGGTCAGTTCGACGAAGGCGAAGGTGCCAAAACCCAAAGCGATCCCGAAGCTGTGCTGGCGCCGGCTTACGCCCAGGTAGCGGGCAAAGAACAATAGGAAAAGCACCATCCCGACCTGGATAACACGTACGCAGCGCTGGGCGGTCGTGATGGCCTGCACCCACGGCGCCGTGTCAGAAGAGTTTGTGGACACCGATACCACACCGGCCACCAGGAGCATGACTAGACCTGCCCATTTGAAAAGCACGGTACCCAGGTCGCGCAAGGTGTGGAATGGGCGGAACACGTCGAGAAAGGCTTCGTGGATCACCTTGAAACCCAAAGCGACGCTGATGGCGGTGGTGATCCAGGAAACGTAGAAGGAGGCGGAGCTGAAGTAGTGCCAACTGGTAAAGACTGCTGCGAACGCCACAATTTGGGCGACCACGTAGGCAAAGAAATATTTGAATTCACGCTGCTGGCCGCGACGAAGCATGGCTATGGCAATCACCGTTTGGAGAACGGGATGCGCCAGCCAGAGAGCGTAGTAAAGAATCTTGATTTTCTCGCTCATCGGAATACGTGAAATCTCGAAACAATACTGGCGGCCAGAGCCAGCTTCGCGGCACTGCGTAAAAAGCGATTCTGCCTAGTAAGAGGAAGTTAAACCTTCTGCCCCAAGTGTTCAATGTACTCAGGTAATCTAAAGTAACGTTACCTTTGGGCCATACTGGGGTTGGGCAGTACACACGGCGGAAAAGCGCCTTTCTACCCCATTCGCGAATCGGGTGCTGCAGCTGGCCTAACCTCGTTGCCGAGAAAGACGAAGTAGGAGCAGTTCCACAACGCCGTAGGCAAACTTCCGCGTGGCCGGGCGGTGAGAACGATGTTGTATTCGCCGGTTGTGCCGAGGTCGATCTGTCGCAGAGTGTCCGCTCGCTCGAGATCTCGCGGCGAAGGCGCTCGAGGCGCTGTGGCCTGAGGATCTTTCTGGGGCTCGATCACCGCCAGTTGCGCGAGGAATTCGTGCAGGTCGGTCAGGCGGCCGTGGCCCGGGACCACAAACGAGATTTCGGCATCCTGCGAAGAGAAGTGCCACGCCAGCGATGCGGCCAGATTCACCGCCTGCTCGTACGCCGGCCCGGAAATCACTCCGACCGCGGGATTGTCGAAGACGATGCATAACTTGCGCTCGTCTTCACGGCTGAATTCACGCACCTTCAACGAGCCGGATTTGGCGGTCGCCTTCCAGTCGACGTGGCGCGCCGAATCTTCCGGCATGTATTCGCGAATTCGATACAGGTCGGAGCCGCGGCCCTGCACAAAGCTTTCCCATTCTCCGCGCACCAGCGGCAGGATTTCAAACAGCTCGTCGGGCGGCTCAATCGGCGGATAAACGAGAATCTCGCGCTCCAGTGGAACGTCTCTCGTCTTGGTGAGGAAGGCGAAGGGAAAGCGCGTGGCTACGCCGAAACTCGATTCCTGGTACCGTCCACGGCGATCGAAACACAGCTCAAGGTCCGCGGTGACGTCGGCTCCCGGCGGCAGATAGGGGAAATAAATCATTCCTTCGAAAATGCCCGGGGCGGGCGGAAGCACGTCTACCCGCCTCACGCGCCAATCGCGAAGCTTCACCCACTGGTTCTCGGGCGGGCGGTTCGGCGGAAAAGCGAAGGTCGCCGGCTCCCATCGCCATTGCTTGCGGGGCTTCAGTCCTTTTTCCTTTTCCCTGCGCGCGGGCACAACGCGAATCGAAAATGAAGGCAGGAACCGCCGCGAATTGCGCAGAGCGATTCTTCCTACGACCGGACGGCCAGCAAAGACATGCTCGGGCAGACGAACCTGCAATTCCAGGCCACGCAACACCAGCGCGGAAACTACCCCGGAGACCAGGATTGCCGCCAGCATTGCTGCCACTACGATATAGAGCAGATTATTTCCGGTGTTCAGTGCTGCGATGCCGATCACCAGAGTCACCAGCACGTAAACGACGCCCGCCTTCGTGACTTCGTAATGAAATGTCTGGCGCAAGCGCTCGATCGCAACTCGCCGCGCCAGGTAGGGCACTGTAACCAAACCCACGAAGGCCGCCATCAGGAGCGCAACGGATGCGAGAATCACGGACGCCCAGAGATTGCCCGCCTCGCCCGAGGCCGTTGAAAGCAACGCGGCTCCGAACGCCAGTCCCAATCCCACCAGCGCGAGCAGAAACTTCAGCCACACTTCTGCGGTTGCCGATTGCAGCCACGCGATGGCGCGGCCGGTTGCAGGCTGGCTCGAATTCAGAGAGCTGATGGTTGCCGGGTTCACTTATTTTCAGCCTAGCATCGCTCCTGGGAACGGGCAATCATGATCGCCTTGCGGCGAAAGCCTTCGTAACCTGGCCCGGGTGGTGAGTCTTATATGGCTTCGAGGTGCGGGCTCTAGTACTCGGCCAACTCTTTCATCGCGCGAAACAGATCGTTGGGCTGCGGCAGGATGGCGTCTTCGAGAATCGGCTGGTAGGCCACGAATGTGTCGGCGGCGGCAACGCGGCGCACGGGCGCATCCAGATGATCGAAGAGTTGGTCAGCGATGCGGGCCGCAATCTCCGCGCCGTAACCCCAACTCAATGTGTCTTCATAGGCGACGAGGGCGCGGTTTGTTTTTCCCACCGACGCAGCAATTGTCTCCCAGTCAAACGGATTCAGGCTGCGCAAATCGATCAACTCCACTTTGAACCCGTGTTCGCGCTCGAGCTTCTGCGCGGCCTGCAGAGCGCGCGGCACCACTGCGCCGTAAGTAATCACCGTCAAGTCGCTTCCCGGATTCACGATGTTGGCCTTGCCGAACGGAATCATGTAGTCCCGCCCAGGGTACGGGGCTCGGCCGTAGGTTTCGCGGTACAGACGTTTGTGTTCGAGAAACAAGACTGGGTCATCGCAGCGAATCGCGGTGCGGAGCAGTCCGGCCGCATCCAGAGCGTTCGACGGAAAGATCACGCGCAGGCCGGGAATGTGCGTGAATATGCTTTCCCCGCACTGCGAGTGGTAAATCGCACCGCCGGTGAGGTATCCGCCGATCGCGGCTCGAATTACGACTGGACACGAAAAGACATTGTTCGAGCGCCAGCGGATCACCGATAGCTCGTCGCGAATCTGCATCATCGCCGGCCAAATGTAGTCGAAGAACTGAATCTCCACCACCGGCTTTAGCCCGCGCGTGGCCATGCCCGTGGCGCGGCCCACAATGGCGGCCTCGGCCAGCGGAGAATTGAAAACGCGGTCGGGGCCAAACTCGTTTTGCAGACCGAACGTGAGCTTGAAGACTCCGCCCTTGCCTTTTACCAGCTTGCGCTTGAGGTATTCTTCGCGGCTGCAATCGGCTACATCTTCCCCGAAGATCACGATGCGTTCGTCGCGCTTCATTTCGTCGCGCAGAGTGACGTTGATCAAATCGGCCATGGTTTTGGCCGCGGGCTTCTTGCCGTCGGGGGAATCAGGGCCGACCACGGGTTGCGTGTCGAACGCCGCCGAGGTGGGATCGAGATCGGGCGAATACACATACTGCAGCACACTTTCGGGCGCAGGCGGCAGCGCTGCCAGGGCCAGGTCGACTGCGACCTGTAATTCCTCGTCGACCTTCTTTTCCAGTTCGTTGATGCCCTTCTCGTCGAGGATTCCCTCGCGCAGCAGAAACATTTGCGTGCGTGAAACCGGATCGCGGGCAGCATCGCGCTCGCGCTCGGAGTCTGGACGGTACAGGCGCTCGTCGTCGGAGAGCGAGTGTGAATACGGGCGGATCACATGGGCATGCACAAACGCCGGCCCATGACCTTCGCGGCAGTACTTCACGGCGCGCTGAAACGCGGCCGAACTCGCCACCGGATCGGTGCCGTCGACTTCTTCAAAATGGAAATTCGGGAAGCCAGAGACCAGCCGCGAAATGCTGCCTCCGGCGGTTTGTATTTCGACCGGCACGGAGATGGCGTAGCCGTTATCCTGCACACAGAAAATCACGGGCAGCTTGCCGAGCGCGGTGGCGTTCATCGCCTCCCAGAACTCGCCTTCGCTGGTAGTGCCGTCGCCGAGAGAAACGTAGGAAATCTCGTCACCATGGAAAGTGACGTCTTTGAACTGGCGATAGTCAAGTGAGATTTTAGGCGGAATTTCGGCGGCCTTGGGGCGCTGCGCAAAATAGCGTCCGGCCTCAGCGCAGCCTACGGCCTGCAGAATCTGCGATCCCGTGGGGGAGGATTGGGTGACTATATTCAGCTGCTTGTAGCCCCAGTGCGAGGGCATCTGTCGCCCGCCGGAACTGGGATCATCGGCTGCGCCCACGGCCTGGAGAAACATGTCCAGGGGCTTGGCGCCCAGCGCAAGGCACAACGCGCGGTCGCGATAATAAGGATAGAACCAGTCGTAGCCCGGCTTCAGGGCCATGCCGGCGGCTACGCCGATGGCTTCGTGCCCCGCCCCCGACATCTGGAAGAAGATTTTCTGTTGGCGCTTGAGCAGGATTTCCCGATCGTCGATGCGCCGGGAGGTGTACATGATGCGGTAGGCTTCGATCAGTCGCTCACGCGTAAGTCCCTCGTAGGTCTGGGACTTTTTGCCGCTTGCGATAGAAAGCTTGGGATCGGTTTTTGTTGTCGCCATCCGTTTCCCTGATTAAGTGTTATGAATACGCCGGGTTTGAATACGGTGCTGAAAATTACCTGGCAGGTTGCATTGTAAATCGGAATCGGGTGTTGGAAAACATACAAGTTCATGCCGTTGGAACTCTGTGAACTTTAGTCATCTGCTGTCCGGCGAGATGCGGGATGCTGACAAGCGCATGCTCCCATCATTTATCCTGAATGAGCATGATTCAGACTCGGCGCGCCTTCGACCCGCAAGCGATTAAGCTGGTAATCTTCGATCTCGATGGCACGCTGATTGATTCTCGCCTCGACCTGGTGCACTCGGTGAACGCAGCGCTGCGCCACATCGGACGTCCGGAGCTGCCCGATAATGTGATTGCCAGCTATGTGGGGGATGGCGCGCCTATTCTGATTCAGCGTGCGCTCGGCGGGGAGGCGGTTGACGAGGCCGTCGTGCGCCAGGGTCTGCAGTTTTTTCTCTCTTACTATCGGGAGCACAAACTGGATCACACTACGGTCTACCAAGGCGTGCATGAAGCGCTGGCCCATATCCAGCGTACGTCCAACAAAAATCCTCGCAAGATGGCGGTGCTTTCCAACAAGCCCGTTGGCCCCTCGCGGGCTATCGTCGAAGCGCTCGGTCTGGGGCCGTTTACACAGATCTATGGTGGAAACAGTTTTGCTGGCAAGAAGCCGGATCCCGAAGGCGCGCGCAAACTGCTCGAAGAAAACGGCGTGCGAGCGGAAGAGACCGCGATCATTGGCGACTCGCACGTCGACGTTGAAACTGGGGTCAACGCGGGACTGTGGACTGTGGGCGTGAGTTATGGCTTTGCTCCGCATACGCTGGAGGAGACTCCTCCGGATGTGCTTGTGGACTCGCCACGCGAACTGGCAGAAGTGTTCTCTTAAAGGTCAGTCTGGGGAGCTTTGGGTACGTACCTCAGGGGCTAAAGCCCGGCATTTTCTGGGCGCTCTTGACGCAGGCCTGGAAGGCCTGCTCCACTCTCCGCTCGGGGCAGTGCTTCAGCGCTGCGCCGTCCAAAATCCACGCGGTCTCATGTAAACTCATCCGACCATGAGCGATCCATTGGCTGGCTTCACGGCGCCGGAGCTGCGCAAGCTGCGCAGCATGAAAGATCCGTATGGCATTCAGAAGTTTCTCGACGATGCCCCGTATCACCTTGCGGATACGGCCTGGTCGCCGCGGCGGGTGCTGGCCGAGCAGACGGCGCACTGCCTCGAGGGCGCCATTTTTGCCGCGGCGGCGCTCCGTGCTAACGGGTATCCTCCGCTACTGCTTGATTTTGAGGCGGACCACGATACGGATCACGTGATCGCCATCTTCCGCCAGAACGGAGGTTGGGGCGCCGTCGCGAAATCGAACTACACGGGATGCCGCTGGCGTGAGCCCATTCATCGCACGCTGCGCGAGCTGGCGATTACTTATTTCAACGGGTATTTCAACTTGCGGGGCGAGCGCACGCTGCGGCGTTATTCAGTCCCTGTCAATCTGAAGCGCTTCGATCGCCAGAACTGGATGACCACTGACAAGCCGGTATGGTTCATCGTGTATCACTTGTTCGATATCAAGCATTATCCGCTAATCACTCCGGCCATGGCTAAGGGCCTGCATCGCGTGGATGAGCGGTTGTTCCAGGGCGAATGTCTGGGCAAGGCGTACAAGACGACGGCAAACGAGTAACCCATTCTTCGAGTGACCCCGTTTTCGTGCATCCCGAAGGAACTCGCGACCTTCTAAGAACGTAATATTCTCATGAGAAGACTGGGTCTCGCTCCGCTTGCTCCGCTCATTCTGTTTGCCAGTCTGCTCGCATTCGGGCAGGATCAATCCACTCCACCTGCTTCGGGCACCTCGACCAGCGCGGCTTCCCTGCCCGATTTGAAGGCCGATGCCAACGGCAAGCTTTCGCAGGAGCAAATGCAAAACTTGCTTCGCGTTGTCGCCGACAAGGACCTTGAGAACGACAAGCGGCTGCGGGACTATACCTACATCGAACGCGACGCCGAGGACAAGCTCGACGGCAAGGGACAGGTGAAGTCGACCGAAATAAAGACTTATGAAGTGATGGAACTCTATGGCGAGCAGGTGCAGCGGCTGATCGAGAAGGACGATAAAGCGCTCGACAAGAAGGATGCGGCGAAGGAAGAAGAGAAAATTCAGAAGATCATCGACAAGCGCAAGAACGAATCGGAAAGCGATCGCAGGAAGCGGGAGGAAAAAGAAGAGAAGGATCGTGAAGAAGACCGTAAGTTCGTGCTCGAAGTGGCCGACGCCTACAATTTCACGCTGGTGGGCACGGAGTCGCTGGGCGGGCGCGAGGCCTGGGTGATCGACGGGGAGCCGCGTCCAGGGTTTGTGCCTAAGTTGAAGGAGTCGAAGTATCTGTCGAAGTTCCGCGGGCGCGTCTGGATCGACAAGAACGATCTGCAACTGGCCAAGATGGATGTGGAGTGCCTGGACACGATTTCCTGGGGATTGTTTCTGGCGCGCTTTCACAAGGGTTCGCGCTTCATGCTGGAACAGACGCGGGTGAACGACGAAGTGTGGTTGCCGCTGCATGTCACGGCGAAGATCGATGTGCGGTTGGCGCTGCTGAAGAACTTCGATGTGAATGTGGAGCAGACCTACCGCGATTACAAGAAGTTCCGCGCCACGGCGAAGATTGTGAGTGTTGGCGATGTGAAGCCGTAGCCGGCGGGCCGGCCTGGACCCTCGACCGGATCCGCGTCATCTAACCAACTTGCGTGGTCGCCCGGCAACCGCGGCCTGTATACTCTGCCTCACTCAGGTGAAACATGTCTTCTCCAGTCATCCTCGGCCCGGTTGGTTCCAGTTCCGGCGGGGCGAGTCCGGTCTTCTCCGGAGGACCGGTAAATCAGGAGCAAGCCTTTCCTGCGCTTACGCCTTCGCAGATCGACCGAATCCGCCCGTTCGGCCGGATCCGGCAGACGACGGTAGGAGAAATTCTGTTCGAGCCCGGAGATGCCTCCGCGCGCTTTTTCGTGCTGCTATCAGGGGCCTTGGAAATCCTGCAGCTCACCATGCAGGGCGAGCGCTTGATCGTGACCCACCAGGCCGGAAGCTTTACTGGCGAGATGACGATGATCTCGGGCCGCGGCTCGCTGGCGCGCGGCCGGGTGACGGCTGCCGGCGAGTTTCTTGAACTGAGCCCGGAGGCGTTGCGGACCCTGGTGGCGCGAGATGAGGAGTTGAGCGGAATCTTTATGCGGGCGTTTATTCTGCGCCGCGTGCTGCTGATTTCATCTGGCGGTGGAAACGTGATTCTGCTGGGATCACGGCACTCGGCGAAGACGCTGCATCTGCGGGAATTTCTCACTCGCAACGGGCATCCGCATACTTATATCGATCTGGATACCGAAACAGGGGCACAGGAACTACTTGACCGGTTTAGCGTCACTCTTGCCGAAATTCCTGTGGTGATCTGCAACGGAGAGACTGTGCTGCGCGGGCCGTCGATCCAGGAATTGGCAAGATGCCTGAAGCTCAACGCGCACATCACAACTACGGAAGTGCGGGATCTGGTGATTGTCGGAGCTGGCCCCGCGGGCCTGGCTGCGGCGGTTTATGGCGCGTCGGAAGGCCTTGACGTTTTAGTCATCGAGGCAGAGTCTCCTGGTGGACAGGCAGGATCAAGCTCGAAAATCGAAAATTATCTGGGCTTTCCCACAGGGATTACGGGAAACGAACTTGCTGGCCGCGCCGCTGCACAGGCGCAGAAGTTTGGCGCCAAGGTGCTGGTCGCCAACAGCGTGACCAAATTCAATTGCGAGCGGCGTCCCTACGAGTTGAGCGTGGACTGCGGTCAAACCATTCGCGCGCGCACGGTCGTGATTGCCAGCGGGGCGCAGTACAACAAGCCGGCAATTGACAACCTGAAGAAGTTTGAAGGCCAGGGCGTTTATTACGGGGCCACTTACATCGAGGCACAGTTGTGCGGGAACGAGGAAGTGGTTGTAATCGGCGGAGGGAACTCAGCCGGACAGGCCGCGGTCTACTTATCGCAAACCGCGAGCAAGGTTCATATGGTCGTACGGGCGCGGCAGTTGTCAGACACGATGTCACGCTACTTGATCCAGCGGATCGAGGAGAATCCCGCGATCGAACTGCACTACCGCACCGAGGTTGTAGGCCTCGACGGCGATACACAACTGGAGCGTGTGACCTGGCGGGATAAGAACACCGGAGAGGTCTCGACCCACGATCTGCGACATTTATTCATCATGGCGGGAGGTTCTCCGAGAACCGAATGGCTGAACGGATGCCTGGCCATGGACAACAAAGGGTTCGTCCTTACCGGGCGCGATCTGGATCCGGTTCTGCACGACTTCCATTGGCCGGTTTCGCGCATGCCGTTCATGCTGGAGACGAGCCTGCCTGGAGTGTTTGCTGCGGGCGATGTGCGCGCCGGGAATGTGAAACGCGTGGCCGCCGCCGTGGGCGAGGGATCGATCGCAATTTCTTTGGTGCACCGGGTGCTGGCTGAGTTGTAGGCGCGATATCTTTGCCACGGATCTTCACGGATTTTCACGGATTCTTCTTGCGGGGAACTGCCCGGACTACCGTTTTTGCCAGCGTTTATAATAGAGAGATTCTTAGTCGGCGAAATTGCCGTCTGTGAGGAGGGCGGCGGGGACAGCAGGTTCCTCGCTTCGCTCGGAATGACAACACAGATTTCGATAGGAGTTAACAGCTAGAAGCTGCTTTTCATGGATTTCAAACTCGTTTCCGATTATAAGCCGCAGGGGGACCAGGGGCGCGCGATTGAGTCGCTGCTGCGCGGGGTGTATGACCGCGAGCAGCATCAGGTTTTGCTCGGTGTCACCGGGTCGGGCAAGACTTACACCATGGCCAAGGTGATTGAGGCGGTGAACCGTCCGACGCTGGTCATGGCTCATAACAAGACGCTGGCGGCGCAGCTTTATCATGAGTTCAAGAATTTCTTTCCCCATAATGCGGTCGAATATTTCGTTTCCTATTACGACTATTACCAGCCCGAGGCTTACGTTCCGGCCGCCGACCTCTTCATCGAGAAGGAAGCGACTATCAACGATGAACTCGACAAGCTGCGGCTTTCGGCGACCAAGTCTTTGTTTGAGCGGCGCGACGCGCTGATTGTGGCTTCGGTGAGCTGCATCTATGGCCTGGGATCGCCTGAGGCTTACTACGGCATGATGCTGTTCCTGGAGAAAGGCCAGAAGATTACGCGCGAGGACATCACGCGCAAGCTGGTCGACATTCTTTATGAGCGAACTAACGGCGAGTTCAAGCGCGGCACGTTTCGCGTGCGCGGCGACGTGATCGAGGTCTTCCCTACCTACGACGACATGGCTTACCGGATCGAGTTGTGGGGAGATCAGGTGGAGTCGCTGGCGCAGATCGATCCGCTGTTTGGCACCGTGAAGCAGAAGTATATGCGGCTGCCGATTTATCCGAAGACGCATTATGTGATGAAAGATGAGACGCGCGCGTCGGCAGTTGAGTCGATCAAGAAAGAGCTGGCGTGGTGGGAAGTGGAACTGGAGAAGCAAGGGCGGGTGGTTGAGTCGCAGCGTGTTCACCAACGAGTGAAGTTTGATCTGGAAATGATTAAGGTGATGGGCTACTGCCACGGGATCGAGAATTACTCGCGGCACTTTACGGGACGGATGCCGGGCGAGCCTCCGCCGACGCTGCTGGATTATTTTCCGCGCGATTATCTGATGTTCATCGACGAGTCGCACCAGACTGTGCCGCAGTTGCGCGGCATGTATGCGGGCGACCGCTCGCGCAAGGAAACGCTGGTGGAGTATGGCTTTCGCTTGCCTTCGGCGCTGGATAACCGTCCGCTCACGTTTGAAGAATTTGAGCATCGGACCAATCAACTCGTTTACGTTTCGGCGACGCCGGGACCTTATGAGCTGACCAAGTCAGCGGGCGTGGTGGTGGAGCAAATTATTCGGCCTACTGGGTTGATCGATCCTGAGGTTGAGGTGCGGCCAGTGAAAGGGCAGATCGACGACCTGCTGCACGAAATTCGCGCGCGCGTAGAGAAGGGCGAACGCGTGCTGGTCACCACGCTGACCAAGCGGATGTCCGAAGACCTGGCCGAGTATTACGCCGAAGTAGGCGTGAAATGCCGCTACATGCATTCGGAGATCGAGACGCTGGAGCGGGTGAAGATTTTGCGTGATCTGCGCAAGGGTGAGTTTGATGTATTGATTGGCATCAATCTGCTGCGCGAGGGCCTGGACCTTCCCGAAGTGTCGTTGGTCGCGATTCTTGATGCGGATAAAGAAGGCTTCCTGCGGTCGTGGGGATCGTTGATTCAGACGATCGGGCGCTGCGCCCGGCATTTGCATGGTCGCGCGATTCTTTACGCCGACCGCATGACTGATTCCATGAAACGCGCGATGGATGAGACCCTGCGGCGGCGTGAGATTCAAACTGCCTACAATCTAGAGAACGGAATTACACCGGAATCGATCATTCGTCCGCTGGACATGACGCTGGCCGGGATCGTCGCTGCGGACTACACCGACCTGACTGGTGGTGAAGCTGAGGGCATGCCGGAGTTCAAGTCGCAGGAAGAGTTGGATGCGTATGTCGTCAAGCTCGAAAGCGACATGCGCGAAGCGGCGAAGCGGTTTGAGTTCGAGAAGGCGGCGAAGTTGCGGGATACGATTAAGGAGTTGCGGACGAAAGAATTTTTGTTCGCGTAGGTAAAGTGGCGTCAGATGAAATCACGATTAACAATTCCGTGCGCTTGCGCCAAGCAAATAGACTTGGAGGTTACTGGAAGTAACCTTCCCGATCATGCGAACTGTCCCGATTGCGGCGCTACGATCTATTTGATCGCCCCCTTGGGCAACATTGTCACTAAGTTGCTCATGGAGCGCGCAAAGCACGAACTCCAACACAATGACGCTACCATTTCCACGCTCTTAAGCGCCGTGGCTGTTGAGGCAGAGATGGCCTACTTGTTTTCTAAGTGGAAAGCGATTGATTCTGGCAAACTTCCAGCGGATCAAACCCCTGAAGACAGGAAGGCGTGGGAGGACGAGTGGGCGAACATGCGGTCGATTAGTAAGCGACTCGATGAGCTGTCCCGGCTCCTGACGGGTAAACCTTTCGACGAGTTCGCACAGCTGAAACAGGATCTGTTGAAGCCTGCGCTTGCGGGCTATAACCCTGCAGCCTCGATTAAGGATTTCTTGCAGGAGCACTTCTTCGACAAGCGAAACGAGATCGCCCACTACGGCAAGATCGACTTTCAGGAGGAGGATGGCACACGGTCTCTGTCTCTCGCAACAGCTTTGCTTAAACTGCTACAAGCGATGGAGGTGACGCGCTACGATTTGACCTTCCCTAAGGACTGAGCGGGCGATGAAACCGCAATCCCCCGCCACGGGTGCATCCGCAGCAAGTCCGCGTCACCCGTAACGATCACATCGGCCCTCCCATTCAGCGCGACTTCCAGAAATTTGTCGTCTTTCGGGTCGCGGCACTCGCGTACGAGCTGGATGATGGGCGCGAACTCAGCAACGGCCTCGAGCTGACTAAGAAAAATTGCACGATCTTCCCGGCTGAAATAATGATCAAACTTTGGACGGCCTAGAACTTCCACCAGCTCAGTCATTGTGGCCTGGGAAAAAAGTAAGACTCCACTGTCTAACACTTTGTCGACGGCTTGACGAGGAATGGAGTGGGGCCGCGCGATGGCGCTGACGAATACGTTGGTGTCGACGACGATGCGATCGAGATCCCGGCTTAGCACGCTAGACATCAGTCTTTCAATATGTCAGCCAGAATCTCTTCCGTCATTCCTCGGGCCTCGGCTTGGGTGCCGATGCGATCCATGGTTCGCTTCAGTTCGGTGATGTTGCTTCTGCGAATCCGCTCATACTCCTCAGCCGACATGAGAACTGCAACGTCCCGGTTTTGGCGGCGGATAAGCACCGGCTCTCGTTGGGCGGCATCGAGAAGGGCAGCTAAGCGCTGTTTGGCGTCGGTAGCAGAGACCATCTTCATTTGTCCATTATAGATAAATTAGACAAAATAGGCAATTTCCCGGATGCCGAATTCTTCAGCCAAGGCTGGAATCCGGATTAATGAGTGCTTAACACGATTTCCGTGTTACACTGTTCTCGTGTCTCCCACCAACCGCCTCCGCAACGTAACCGTCACCCTCGAAGAAGACGTCGCCCAATGGGCTCGCATTGAGGCCGCCAAACGGGATACCAGCGTGTCCCGGCTGCTGGGCGAGTTGTTGAAGGAACGCATGGGAAAGCCTTCCGGCAAGAGCCCCGTCTCCGATGCGGCGGAGCGATTGGCCGGCTTCGGCAAGCGGCATAGGCTGTCGTTGCGCGGGCTCAAGATCAAAGACTTGATCAATGAAGGACGCCGGTGAGCCGGTTTGTGGTGGATGCGTCGGTGGTACTGACCTGGTGCTTTCCCGATGAAAACTCTGCCTTAGCTCGAAGAGTCGCACAAATGTTCAAGGAGGGCGACACAGCGATCGCCCCTTCGTTCTGGCCCCACGAAGTCCTGAACGCGTTGCTCGTTGGCGAAAAACGGAAGCGGATTTCCGCTGACCTCATCCGCAACTTCCTTACGGACGTGGCAACGCTTCCGATTGTGCTGCAGGAATTACAGGCTGACGCTGTATTCGACCGAATCCAGTCTCTTAGCCGCGAGCATGGTTTGACCGCGTACGACGCCGCTTATCTTGATCTCGCTCAGACCAATGGCCTACCCGTGGCGACCTTAGACGAGGGTCTGATCCGCGCATGCGCAAGAACGGGCGTAGAGCTGATATGAGAGTAGTTCTTCCTACCGTCCGTAGGCCGCACTAGCCGCTAGCGGCTTCCGGTGGAACGTATAGCCGTCGAAGGTTTCGGAGCGGAAGTTCAGGTTGGGTGCGCAGAGCTTTTCAGTTTGGCTCAGGAAGAGGTATCCGCCGGGCTCCAGGTAAAGGTGCAGGCGCTCGAGCAACGCAATCTTCTGAGCGCGGGAGAACTGGGTCAGCACGTCCATGCAGAAGATACAGTCGAAGCGTCCGATGTAACCGGGGCGGGCCAGATTCATGCAATTAAAAGTGACCAGGCTGCGCAGACGGGGCTTTACCAGCAGGTGCGCGGCGTTGGCTGGAACATTCTGCGATCGGGCGACGGCGCCGTTCCTTATCGGATTCTGGATTTGGCTCAAGCCATCGCTATCGGTTTCGTCCTGAGCATCGTTCGCCGCATTCGGTGAAATGATGGGCGAACTGATCTTCGAAAAATAATTGCGGATGGTGGCTGGCGGCAGGCCATCGAGCGCCGACTGCGGATAGACTCCGCGATCCGCGGCCTCAATGTTGCGCGGGAGCAAGTCGCTGCCCACGATATGAATCGAGAAACCCGCGCTGAGGTTTGCGGAACTGGAAGCGGCTGGTCCGGTATCGGCGATGCCTCCGTTGCGCGCGGCGGTCGACTTCCCGTTTCCGTTGCCGTTGCCGTTTCCATTCGAACCGTTTGCACTATTGCCGGAACTCCCGCCTCGGCTTAACGCGTCGCAGACCGCTATGGCGATGGAATAGGTTTCTTCTCCGGTGGAGCAGCCGGCGCTCCAGATGCGGAGCGGACTCGGGCCATCGGCCGACTTGCGGGCGCAAAGCACGGGTACAACCTGCCGCGTCAATGCGTTGAGTGCTCCGGGATGACGGAAGAAGCCGGTATTGACATTGATCAATCCATCGAGCAGGGACGGCAAGATGGAAGGATCCTGGTCGGAGGCGCGCAGACGTTCGAGAAGAGCGGTTGAGGAACCCAAGCCCTGTGCCTCAATGCAATCGGCCACGTGCGCGGCCAGGGCGCTGTTGGGACAATCAAGAACGACTCCGGTCTGGCGTTCGACCAGCAGGCGCAGCTCCGAAAGCTCGTGTTCGAGGATGGTGCTGGTCGCGATTAACTTGTGCATAGAGTCTTTCCCCAAGCGCAACGAAACATTTTGCCCGCCTGCCGGGCGAGATCAAGTCGGCGTATCGCCGGGGGAGTGTGTAGCCGTTCTCAGTTCTCAGTTCTCAGTCGCACGCTGCGGCGGCCGCGCGATACCGGCGTGAATCGCGTTCCACCTGCTGCGCCACCACGTTCATTTCCTTTTCAATCGATGAAAAACGCTGCAGCACCTCGTGGATGCGCAGAGTCATATTACGAATAGTTTCAATCTGCGCCCGTGCCTGGGCGGAAAGGCTGCCGGGTTCGATCAGCAGCAGATCGGAATTGCCGAGAAGCGAAGTGAGCGCGTTGTTCAGGCCGTGGCGCATCTCCAGCATGTAACGGCCGAGCGTGGCCTGGCGCTCGAGCGTGGCGCAAGCTTCCTCGGAGAAGCGAGCGCGGGCTTCGGCGGCGGCGCGGAGCACAGCTTCTCCCGCCGCGGGAATTAAGACGTTCAGCCAGTTTTCGTCGCAGCGCAACACCGAGGTGCGCGGCCAACGCTGGCGCACCAGTTGCGCCGTCGCTGCGTCTTGACAGATGCAAAACAAGGGCTGCTGGGTCGAGTGCAGAGGTTCGAGGACAACCGAAAGCACCTCGCGCCGCAGCGGACCGACAATGGCTACGGCGAAGTTATCGATGGAGCGTGGCCACAGCTCCCCGCTCAGCAGCGTGAACGTGGGCACGTGGCGCTCCATTTGCCAACGCGCGGTGATGCTTCGCGAGAACTCCACGTCGTCGGAGATAACCAGTACGGTCGGATGATCCACTTGCAATTTTCCTCTTGGCGCTTATTTCTTCTGGCCGGGTTGCGCGTCCGCGTCCGGATTCCATTCTTGAGCACTGGAGATTTCGAATTCAGGCGCGTCCGCGTTGGCCACGGCGAACTTGGCTTTGGGCTTTGCGGCGGGCTGTGGCGCAGCCTTCTCTGGCCCCGCGGCCTTCTGCGGTACCGCGGCGTTCGGCGAGGGGGCTTTGGGTGCGAGCGGCTTTGATGCGACCGCCGCAGCCGGCTTCGGGGCGGACGCCTTAGACACTGGCGATGCCGACGGATTTGCGGCTTGGACACCGGCAGCAGCTGCAGCGGCTCGCGGTGCGGGCGTGGCTGGCCCGGCACTTTTGGCTGCAGCAGCGCGGCCCAGCGCTCCATCCACGGAGGCACGCAGGTCCACTAGCATGCGCAGCGGCTGGCCAGAAGAATACTCCGCCTGGAACATGACTTTCCAGGACTGGCAGATCATGCGCAGGCGAATGATCGGTTCCTTGTCCGAGAATTGGGCGCGCCGGCAGTCGATGGTCTCTACGCCTTTTTCCTCCAGCTCAGTAAGGCCGTCGAGAATGTTGTTGAGATCGGCGAGCATCAGGCGAAAGAAGGCACGGCGCATCAAATATCCGAAACGAGTGAAGGCGATCAGCGCGACGGGCAAGTAGAAAAGATCGCCGGCCTGAGCTTTGGCCTTGCGTCCCTGCTCGAGCACGCCACCGTGCAGGAGTTCGTCGAGCGAGCGGCAACGGCGGGCGGAATCGAGCACCCGGTCTAAGGCGTTCAACCACACCGGCGTTTTGAGTTCCACCTTGCCGAGAATCGGTTCCAGAGCCTGGGCGACATAGGCCAAATCGGCGTTGCTGTCGTCGAGGTCGCTGGGAGCGCCCTGGCTGAAATACTGCACGATCAGGAAATCAATCTTGTCGCGCCCGGAATCGCTTCGTGGGGTCTTACCTAGGAAGTGCGTCAACAGGGCGATGAGACCGTCGGCATCCACTAGCGAACTGGTTTGGAGAAACTGGCGCAACTGGTGAACCTGGATTTTCTCATCCAATGCGCTGAGCCATTGCTGGGCCTGCTCGACGGACTCGCGCCCCGGCGTATCCACATGGGCCTCGAGATCAGCGCAACCGGGTATGTCGATGACGAACTCCCGGGCCATTTCGGCATAAATGGGATGAAGGCGGCGCGCGCTCGCCCACACGGTGGCGAGATCTGGAACTGGCACCGATGGCTGCGGAGACGAAGGGTGCGGAGACGACGGTTGCGATGTGGTCATGAGGTCACGATCCAGTTAGGAACTGAGGTGAGAAAACGGGCAGCCACGACGGTTGTGCCCGGGTGGTATTGCACGGCCACCACCGAGGCTTCCGTGTCGAGCGAGCCGTCGGAGTTGCGCAAGCGCAGAACGTCGGCGAACTCGAGCGGCGTGGTGCAGGCAAAAAGAACTTCACGCGAGGTGCCGAACTCGATGACCGTGCTTTCCTCGACGGCCGGTGCGCCGGACCGACTTTCATTACTCGCATTTCTACTGCGGGTAAACTGAACCGGGATGCGAACCGGTGTGGCCTCGGGGAAGAAACGCGCCAGTTCGGCGACCGTGCTGGTGAGCGCCTTCCGCGATGGAGCTGTACCTTGTTGCGCCAAACGATGCCAACCCTTCCCTGCGATGCTTACTCGAATCTCTATCTCCACACTTCTCTCAGCCGGACCGTTCCGGGATCAGGCCCAGCATAAATGCGGTTGGGCTCCCCCTCTTCCCGGTTAGGAAGGGCAATGGGGAGCCAGAACACGCGGTTACGACAGAAAGAGATGCACGACCGAGACCACAGTGCAGAACGGAAGGATTAGCACTCAGGCGCTAGATTTTTCAGTCAGTTAGCGAACAGCCGGAGGTGATTCCAGTGGTGCTGCCGAGACATTAGTCTCAAGCTGAGACAAAAATCTCATGCGCATTCAGCCAGTTGCCTTGGTCGTGGGTTCAGGGACGAGGTTTCGAGCGATCTGTTATGCTTGTGCCCCACTCAACAATCCACCGAGCGTGTCGGGACGAGCGCGTTCGCCTGTTCGTTGGCGCTCGTGCCTGGGCCGCTGCCGGGCACGCTCGGGGAAAAACCTGATGGCGGCGACCGTATCCGTCTCTGAAGATAGACGGGAATTCCGCGAAGCTCGCTCTTCGCGAAGAAGGCTTGGGAGAATACTTTTATGAAAACAATTATGAAGTTAGTCTGGTGGAGCGCTGTGCTCGGGATTGCGCTCGCCACCGTTGCTTTACCCACAAGATCGAGGGCACAAGACCAAGACGATCCGCCGGGCCGCGTGGCTCGGCTCGGCTATTTGCAGGGTTCGGTTTCGTTTCTGCCTGCTGGCGAGACGGACTGGGTCGGAGCCGTCTCCAACCGTCCCATGAGCACGGGCGACCAGCTCTGGACGGATGAGAATTCGCGCGCTGAAGTGCAATTGGGCTCGGCCGTGATTCGTCTGGCTCCGCTTACCACCTTCTCTTTCCTGAACCTGGATGACGATACGGTTCAGATCCAGCTCAGTTCGGGTGCGATCAACGTTACCGTGCGGTGGCTACGTGACGCGGAGGATTTCGAGGTCGACACTCCCAACCAGGCGTTTAACGTTTTCCAGCCCGGGCATTATCGCGTCGAGGCGAGTGCCGACGGAACTTACACCGTCATCAGTGTCCGCTCCGGCGAGGGCGCAGCCACGGGCGCTGGCCAGACGTTCACGTTGCGCGGCGGGCAGAGAGCCACACTCAGCGGAACTGACTCGCTCTATGCCGACGTGGAGCCGATTTACGATCCCGACGAATTCGATACCTGGTCGGAGGGACGCGATCACCGCTACGATTTTTCCCGTTCGGCGCAGTATCTGTCGCGCGATGTCGTCGGCTTCGACGACCTCGATGACTACGGCGACTGGCGCGACGATCCGAGCTACGGGCATGTCTGGTTTCCCAACCGAGTTGAGGTCGGATGGGCGCCCTATCACGAAGGTCATTGGGCCTGGATTTCTCCTTGGGGATGGACGTGGGTGGATGATTCCTCGTGGGGCTACGCTCCGTTCCACTACGGACGCTGGGTGAGTGTTGGCGGACGTTGGGGCTGGGTTGCTGGTCCCGTAACAGTGCAGGCGGTATATGCGCCGGCGCTTGTGGTCTTCATCGGGGGCGGGCCGGGCGGCTTTGGCGGCAATGTGGGATGGTTTCCGCTGGGTCCGCGGGAAGTTTATGTGCCGTCGTATCACGTCAGCGAGGCGTACGTGACTCGGGTCAACATCAGCAGCACCACGGTGAATGTCACGCAGGTGACGAATGTCTATAACACAACCATCATTCACAACTCGACGACGATTACGAACATTACTTATGCAAACCGCGGTGTGCAAGGCGCGGTGATGGTGGTTCCGCAGCAGGCGTTCGTGAGCGCGCAACCGGTGGCGAAAGCATCGGTCACCGTCAACGCACAGCAAATCGCCACGATGTCGGTGAGTGCGCGGGCTTCTGTGGCTCCAACGCGAGCGAGCGTGCTCGGTGCCAAGGCTGCAACCGCGGGCCGCGTGGCCGCGCCTCCGGCAGCGATAGCGAGCCGGCAGGTCGTCGCAAAAAAGACGCCGCCTCCACCGCCCGTGCCTTTTGCGAAACAGCAGCAGGCGTTGGCAGCGCATCCCGGACAACCGCTAGCCAAAAATGAGGTGCAGACGCTGCGTCCGGCGGCTTCTGCGGCGGCGCGCCCCATGGTGAAGGTCGCGCCTGTGGGGAAACCGGCGACACCGAATGTGGGACATCCGGCGGCCAATGTGCCGAGTGCCGCGCGGCCCGGCCAGCCTGCAGCGCCTGCGAATCAGCCTATGAACCGGCCGGGCAATCAAGCTGCTCCAACTCCAGCCCAACGGCCCGCGGCGGCAGTTCCCACTCAACCGATTCGGCCGGCCACGCAGCCGAATCAGCCCGCGCCGACACAGCCGGCCAACCGTCCGGCAGCAACTCAGCCGAATAGTCGTCCCGAGGCAGCCCAGCCCAGCAATCGTCCGGAACCGACGCGGCCGGAAGCTCAACCTGCTCCGAACCGGACTCCATCTGCCCCGGCGCGGCCGCAAACTGCGGCGCCAGCCGAGCGCCCGGAACAGCGCACACCTCCTCCTGCAGCGGCAAAACCCGCAACGCCTGCTGCGGCGAAGCCTGCCGCTCCTGCTGCAGCGGCGAAACCTGCGCCCGCGCAGAAGCCGCCAGTTAAGCCGCTGACGCCTGAGGAGAAAAAACAGCAAGAAGAACGGCAGAAGAAGGAGCAGCAGAAGCCTCAGGGCGAATAGAGGCTGAGCTGCGTAAATCGTACGGGCACCCTGAGCTTTCTCAGGGTGCTTTTTTTTTGGCCCACAGCCCCGTGATGATCCGTCTGTGGATTTCTGATCGATAAATATCGATGCCGTTGCTGTCGCTCAACTCGGCTGCGTGCCTGGCGCCGCAAGAGATTGGGGTATCCCCCCTCCCCCCTCGATCTCTGGAATCATCGAGTTAGCACGATTTTCCCGGCAAAATCCGCATATCAAAGAGCTTAGGTATCAAAATCCGTGAAACAAAGGAGTTATGCCCCGATTTTTTCTCGGATTCTGCCGCGTTATGCGGACCGGGTGTGCTGCATTTGCTTGGGCGATGATAGAGGTGAATTCGGGTGGGACGCAAGGTTAGATGTCACAAGGAGACTGTGGATTTCGTTGTGGCTCCTGAATTGAGGCGCCCCGGTCGCTCGGTGAAGTGGGGATTTTGCGCCAGCTAAGAGCTGCGCCTTCGCATCGCCTACAGTATCTACTGTATACGAGTCCCCGTTAGACGAAAGCTACGATACATGGCTGGGCAGAGTGGGGCCGAACCGGCTTGTCATGAAGTCGTCGAATTTTTTTGTGCCGAACACGTTCGTGATTACACTTCACAAAAACAACGAGGAAGCGTTAGAAGAGAAGGCGCGGCTTCTCGATTTAAGCAACGACGGGATCCTTGTGCGAGACGCTTCGGATCGGATTACATTTTGGAATAAAGGTGCAACAGATATGTACGGGTTCAATCGGGACGAAGCAATTGGCCAAGTGAGCCACGATTTGTTTCGTACTGAATTTCCTGAGCCGCTTGAGTCGATCAAAGAGAAACTGCTTCGAGAGGGGCAGTGGGCGGGGGAGCTAAGACACACCTGCGCGAATGGCGCCAGAAAAACTGTTTCTACGCGATGGGTAGCCGACCGCGATGCCTCTGGCAATATTCGTTCCATTCTTGAGTCCAATCGTGATATTACCGAGGCTAACCGAGCACAGGAAGCACAAAATCGACTTGCGGCCATCGTCGAATCGTCCGATGATGCGATCGTGTCGAAGCGCCTCGACGGCACCATCACCAGTTGGAACAGAGCTGCCGAACGAGTGTTTGGTTACACCGCAAATGAAGCCATCGGCAAACACATCAGTCTGATCATCCCAGCGGACCGGAAAGACGAAGAGAACGACATTCTTGCGCGCATTGGCCGGGGCGAACGCATCGACCATTTTCAGACGGTTCGCCAGCGCAAAGATGGCACACTGCTCGATGTTTCGGTCACGATTTCGCCTGTACGGGACTCGTCCGGGCGCGTAATCGGAGCTTCCAAAGTAGCACGAGACATCACTGCCAAAAAGCGAGCCGAAAGCGCACTGCGCGAGAGCGAACAGCGTTATCAAATGGCCATCGATGCTTCACAGCTTCAGGATGAAGAACGAAGGCGTATTGCCCGCGAATTTCACGATAGTGCGGGTCAGACGCTGACGGTTCTCGGTTTGAGTCTGGCTGAGCTCGCGCAGAAGGCTGAAGTAACCACTCCAGAATTGGCAAAAGAAGCAAGAGAGATTGAGGAAATAGTTCAACAACTGCATCGCGAGATTCGCACAACGTCGTATCTGTTACATCCCCCGCTGCTGGACGAGGCTGGAATCAGGTCGGCTTTGACCTGGTACGTGCAGGGTGTCACAGAACGCAGCGGCATAGCGATTGACCTCAGCATCTCCGAAAATTTTGGGAGACTCCCTGCCGACATGGAGCTCGCGATCTTTCGCGTTGTGCAGGAATGTCTAACAAACATCCACCGTCACGCAGACAGCAAAACCGCCTCCATTCGAGTAACTCGTGAAAAATCATATGTTCACATCGAAGTACGGGATCAGGGCAAGGGTATCTCCCCCGAGCGTTTAGAGGAAATCCGAACAAAAGGCGGTGGTGTCGGGATCGCCGGAATCCGCGAACGCCTGCACCGATTTCGTGGCGAAATGAAGGTCGAATCCAATGGTTTAGGAGCCGTAGTTTCTGCCACTATCCCAATTCCGGCTGAAGCTCCACTAGTGGAATTCGAGCCGCATCAGGCAGCCGTCTGAAGGACAAGCGAGTTGCTAACAATTGACCCGATGTTAATGGGAACATGACGGAGGAGTTCCATGTTGGGGAAACTGGAGGTTGGGCGGCCCCCAATCTCCCTTAATCTTTTGAAACGAAATCGGGTCTTTCTTGGCTGGACTTTCTTCGGAAATATCATAGGTCCACCCCGTCACGAGGGGGTTTTGAAATACGGGACTGGAGTCACCCCCTACCCCTCCCGTACCGGTACTCTTGAGTTTAGGCCCCGAACAGTTGAAGTACACATTATTTGATATGGCTAAAGGGTTTGGAGGAGATTGATATCCTACGAACCCTGAGCTTCCGCTCTTGGAGCCGGAGATAACAATATTGTTCGTAAAAGAGTTACCCGCCATTTCGTGTTGAGCCTTTGATTGCTGATAGATGACAATGCTCTGATATTCAGAATTGGCCAGGTCGCATATGTTATTTGTGATGGAATTGTTATCACCGCCGTGAAGATGAAAACACGAACTCGCGATCCCTCCAATGACGTTTCCTGTTACCGTCACATTGCTTGTACCGTCATCCAGATAAACGCCAATGGCGCAACACCCACCTTTTCCATTCTTGCCATTATTGCCCGCGCCTTTTGAAGACGCATTGACATCTCTAATGTAGTTATTCTCGACTTGGATTTCAGTTGAGGCGGGCGAAATTTTATCGTCAAAATAAATGGCGCCACAATCGCCACCATTCTGGTCGTTGCCGAAACCCGGCGTCGCCGGCCAGGTACAGGAGTTTTCAATAATGTTGCCGGAAACCACGTCTCCTGAGATTCCTCCGGGGCAATCCGCCCGCGTCTCCAGCTCCGTCCCCGTATAAGCCACGTCATAAATATAATTGTTCTTTATAACGGTCCCGGGTGCGCACATCATTGAAACAGCGCCAGCTCCCCATGCCGCGGCTGTTAGGTTGTGAACAATGTTTTCGACGAAAGCGAGTCCCGTGCCAGTGTTAACCCAAAACGCGGAGTAAAGATAATTTTGAAACTGCAGGCCAATAATTTTGATGTTTGAAGGTTTGTATCCCGAGAAGGCACAGCCCGTCCCGTTGCCACCACCGTTTCGCCCCGATTGACCAACGGTCGACTGCCCATCAATAATAGCCGAATTGTAACCATCGGGAGGATAGTAAGACCACGTTTCACCGGAGTCGACGCCGTGCAAGTCGACCGAGGCACTGCTTTTGTCTCCGTTCATGCAGCTGGCTTTTTCGACGGCCCGGGGTTTGTAAAGTCCCGCCCGAATATATGTTGTTTTAATGGAAGAACTAGCCCGCATGGCCGACTGAGCTTTTCCTAAAGTGGCAAAGGGTTGCGCCAAAGTTCCGGGATTGTTGTCGTTCCCATTGGGAGCGACATAAAACCCATTTGACGGGCTCTCTCCGTATAAGGATGCGGCTGAAATAGTCAGTGCGAAGAAAAGAAGAAATTTCACTATTCGTGGTCCTTACGGCCTATTGCGCCGAGAATGACGAGTTTCTCTAGCCTGCCCGATGGGCTCAACAAAAATAATAGAGCGTCCAACGACTCGAAACAAGTAGCAATCCCCTGAGTCAATTGTTGCTAACAGGACTACCCAGACCATCTCCAAGCGACCTCAGCAGGGATTGCGCGGCTCCGCTTCCTCAGGGTGACAAGCTCACTGTGACAAGCGGAAGGCAAAGGCAAGATCAAAATCAAGGTCAAAGGCAGCGGACAGGAGTGTCCGCTCCACACGAGCTTCGTTACTGCAGTGTATGGCTCGATGGTCCGGAACCCGCGCTTCCGCTGATGTTGTAGCGTTTGAGTTTGCGGTAGAGCGTGGCGCGGCTGATGCCGAGCATGCGTCCGGCGAGAGCTTTGTCGCCTTTTACCTGCTCGAAGACGCGCTGGATGGTGGCGCGTTCGATGTCTTC
Organism: uncultured Acidobacteriaceae bacterium; assembly: GCA_963809605.1. Lineage (GTDB taxonomy): Bacteria > Acidobacteriota > Terriglobia > Terriglobales > Acidobacteriaceae > Sulfotelmatobacter. The sequence goes on from CAWEKM010000005.1 coordinate 144,724, forward strand.
GAGATCGGTGGTGTGGAGCGGAACCGCGGCAGCGCCATCCGCGGAACTCAGTTCGGCCGAGGCCGCAAGATCGGAAGCCATTTCGGGCGCGGAATCCAAGTCAGCCCGGGATGCAGCCAAGTTCATGGCGGCGATGGTCGGAGGCAGATCGCTGAGGTCGATAAGGTTTCCGTTGCCCAGAGCGACGGCCCTCTCCACGCAGTTCTCGAGCTCGCGCACGTTGCCGGGCCAGTCGTAATTCATGAGAGCTTTCATGGCGGAGCTGGAAACGCGCAAGTCCGCACCGGGGGCGTAACGTTCGCAGAACCAGCTCACCAGCATCGGAATGTCGCTGCGGCGCTCGCGCAAGGCGGGAACGTGCACGGTGACGACGTTGAGCCGGAAGTAAAGATCTTTGCGGAAGGTTCCGGCTTTGTAGGCGGCTTCGAGATCGCGGTTGGTGGCGGCGATGACGCGGACGTCTACTTTGACGCGCTGGTTGCTGCCTACGGGACGCACTTCCTTTTCCTGCAGCACGCGCAATAGCTTGGCCTGCAACTCGAGTGGAAGTTCGCCGATTTCGTCGAGGAAAACCGAGCCGGTGTCGGCCGATTGAAATAGTCCTTGCTTGGATTTCAGAGCACCGGTGAAGGCTCCTTTTTCGTAGCCGAAAAGTTCGCTCTCAATCAGCGTGGGCACGAGCGATCCGCAATCGACGGCCACGAAGGGACGGTTCGCGAAAGCTCCGCGGAAATGAATGGCGCGGGCGATCAGCTCTTTTCCGGTGCCGCTTTCGCCGGAGATAAGCACGGCGGTGCGGGTGTCCTTAAGCCGGGAGGCGACGCGCAGCACCTCCTGAATCTTGGCGGAGGAGCCGACGATGCCATGCACCGCGGTCTCGGAGTCGATGCGCTCGCGGAGGAATTCGTTTTCTTCGACCAGGCGGACTTTCTCGGCCATGCGGCGCAGGAACAGCCGAAGTTCTTCGAGCGGCGAAAACGGTTTCGTGATGTAGTCGTAAGCGCCGAGTTTCATGGCCTGCACCGCGGTCTCAATGGAGCCGTGTCCAGTCATGAGCGCGACTTCGGTGCGGGGCAGCAGTTTCTTCACTTTCTCCAGAAACTCGAGGCCTGACATGTGCGGCATGACCATGTCGCTGAGGACAACGTGAACCGGTTGTTCCTCCAGCAGAGCCAGAGCGGATTCGCCGCTCTCGGCTTCGAGGCAGATAAAGCCCAGCGCCTCACCGACCGTAATGCAGAGCTTGCGGATGCTCTGCTCATCGTCGACGATCATGAGACGAACGCGGAGGTCTTCCCTACTGAGAGCGGTTTTATTGAGAGGCGGCTTGACGGGCGCTGGGTTCACCGGGCTTTCCCCATAGTTTTCTCTACTGCGGAGATGAGGTCCTGCACGCGGAAAGGCTTCTCCAGGTAAAGAGCGCCGATCTTGCGCAGGGTGGTCACCGTTTCTTCGTTGGCGTAGTCGCCGGTGATGATGACGACTTTGTTCTCCAGATCGGGGCGGTTGGCGGAAATCCAGGTATGGACCTGAGCGCCGTCGACGCCGCCGGGCGTGCGCATATCAGAGACCACGCCGAGAAATTGTCCTTTTTCCAAAAGGCGGAGGGCTTCGGCGCCCGACTCGATGCAGACGACATCGTAGCCGTTGCGCTCAAGCGTAGCGCTCACCAGAGCCATGATGGAAGGCTCGTCTTCGATCAGCAGAACTGGCAAGAAGGCTCGTTGAATAGCGGGGGTTGTCATTTTTGTATTACTCCTGCGGCCACACCGAGAGACGCAGTGTGGGGCGCTGCGGGAAAGCGGACGATGAAGGTGGCTCCCGGCCCGTCGACATTGTTGTGGCAGAGAATCTCACCTGCGTGCTCCTTCACGATGCCATAGCAAATGCTGAGGCCGAGGCCGGTTCCCTTGCCGACCTCCTTAGTGGTGAAGAAGGGATCGAAAATGCGATCGGGATGGGAAATGCCGTAGCCGTTGTCGGTAAAGGAAACTTCGACGGCGTCGCCGACCTTGGTGGTCATGATCTCGATGCGGGCGGGCCGGCCGATTTCGTGAACGGCGTCGTAGGCGTTGTTCAGGATGTTGAGGAAAACTTGTTGTAACTGGTGAGCATCGCCGATGACATCGGGCAGGCCCTCGTCGAGATGTTCGATGATTTCCACGCCGTGACTGTTGAAATCGTAAGAGCGCAACTGGATGGTGCGGCGCAGGATCAGGTTGAGCTGCACAGGATTGCGCTGCGGCGGCATCTGGCGGGCAAAGCTGAGCAGGTTCTGCACGATTTGCTTGGTGCGCTGCGCTTCCTGCAGGATCACGCGAAGGTCCTTAATGGCCGTTGCCGGGAGGTCGGGATTCTCTAAGAGCAGATCGGCAAAACCGAGGATTGCGGTGAGGGGATTATTTACCTCGTGGGCAACGCCGGAGACTAATTGCCCGACGGCTGCCATCTTCTCGGCGTGCACCAGTTTGCCGCGCAGCTCGGAAGAGTCGGTGATGTCGGTCATAACCACGACGATGCTGTTGATCTCGCCGCGCTCGTCGCGCATGGGGCTGAGGTTGACGGAGAACTGGCCGGCCTGCCCGTTGCCGCGCATGATCTGCAGTTCGAGATTGTCGACCTGTCCCCCGCGCAGAATGGCTTGCAGCGAATCCGACAGGGGACGCACAAAGCCGGGAGCAGCCAGCTCCAGCAGCGGACGCCCCAGAAGCTCGCGTTGCTCGAAACCAGCCTCATACCAGCGGCGGTTGGCGTAGCTGATCAGGCCCGCGGTGTCGGAGACCAGGATGAGGCTTTGGGTGTTGCTGAGAATCTTGCCGGAGAAGTCACGCTCCCGCTGCAGTTCCGATTGATAAGTGTGGAGGCCGGTGACATCGAGCATCAGGCCGCGAATCTGCAGCAAGCGGCCGAGATTGTCGTACATGCCGAAGGCGTTGATGAGGACGTAGATCGGGGAGCCGTTCTTGCGGCGAAGCGTGGCCTCAAAGTTGCGCAGGTGGCCATCTTTCTCCATGGCTTCGGCGTGGAGCTGGCGCTGCTCCGGGGAAAAATAAATCTGGGTCGGGATATCAACCTGCAGCAGTTCGTCCCGGCTGGAATAGCCGAGCATGGCCACCATAGCGTCATTGACTTCGACAAAGCGGCCTTCCGGAGTGCTGAAAAATAATCCTTCCTGAATGTTGTCGAACAATTCGCGGTAACGGCGCTCGGCCTCGCGGCGGTCGGTGATGTCTTTGAGCACATGAATGGTTTGCGTGCTTTCTCCGGAAGCGCCGTGCACGCGGGACGTGGAAACCAGATAAGTGCGGTCCAAAGCGGGATGAACGAACTCGTCACCGTCTTCGCCCATGGATCGGCAGAAAGGACAGGAATAAAGCGTGGCTTCGTTGGTCAGAGTCAGCAGAGCACGCATGTTGACCCCGATCAGCTCGCTCGGAGCAACTCCGATCATGGCGGCGAGCGAGCGGTTTACCCGGAGAACTTTATCGGTTTCGTCGTGCACCACGATGAAGTCGGTGATGGCATCAAAGATTTCCAGCCAGTGGCGGTTGGCCTGTTCGATGCGGGTGAACAAGCGGGCATTTTCCAGAACTCTGGCGGCATGGCCGGCAATGGCTTCCAGCAGGTCGCGGTCTTCGGCCGTGAGCGGGCGAGAGCGTCCCGCGAGGCAAAGCAAACCAGTGAAACTTCCATCGGAGCCGGGAAGACGCACTACCACGCAGTCTCTCCAGCCCAGGCTCGACGCCAGATCGGGACCGAACCATTCGGCGGCGGCGCCGGAGACGACCGCCTCTGTTCTCTTCTTGACTAACTCGGAGAGGGCCTGCACGAATCTCTGCTGGAGCGCCTGATCTTCCGCGGAACGACCTTCATTCACACGATCCGGGGCCAAGGCCGCCGTGTGGGCCAGGGGATGCATGGCGACCGTCTGGAATCGTCCCTCGTGAAACAGCGCAACCGCACCCGCGCTGGCTCCCGCGAGTTCGACGGCGCTTTCGAGAAACTTCCGGGCGCAATCCGGCAGGCGCAGCAGACCATCGATCTCCCTTGCCAATTTTGTGAGCGCCTGGGAGCGACGTCGATGTTGCTCGGCCAGGTGCAGGTTGTGCGCCACTTCAAGGACCACCGCAACCTGGGCGGCCAGAGCGCGGGCGCGGCGAATATCCTGCTGCGAGATGCCGGTGCCGTCCAGCCGGTCGAGCACGCCGAACATGCCGAGCCCGCTTCCATCAGCGCCTAACAGCGGGACGGCCAGCAATTGCTTAGCCTGGTATTGAGCGATGACCTCTAAATTCACGCCAGCGACTTGCTTGAGATCGTCGGACCAAAAGACTTCCCTGGCCCGCAGCGCCCGGGTGGCGACGCCCTCGGGGAAAACGGTATCCACACGCTGCGGCTCACCCCGATCGACGGCATAGCGAATGTGGAACTGGCCGTCTTCGAGCAGAGCGATGAAGCATCGGCCGAAGCCGAGGAAGTCGGTGGCGCGCACCACGAAAGCCTGAAGAAAATGTTCGAGGTCCCCGCTCGAACTGAGTTCGGAGGAGATCTCGAGCAACTGATGCAGTTCGTGGGCCTGGCCTTGCGCCGTGGCGCAAAGTTCGGCGTGCGCCACGGCAACCGCGCCGAAGCCGGCGATGGCCGTTACCAGCGACTTCTCTTCCGCGGTGAAGCTTCCGTCCTGACGGGGATAGATGAGGATCGCCCCCTGGGTGCGGGAAGTACGAAAGGGCGCGACGATCAGTGTTCCCGGGGAGACCATGCTGCCGAGCGAGTGTTGATCACTGCTCACGGAAACTGTGATGGCTTCTCCGGCGGAAACCGCGCGTTGCGCCAGATCGGCGGCGAAGCGAATGGTTTGGCGGTCATGTCCGGCCCGGAAAGAATTGGCCAGTTGAGGAGTTTCGGCGGACACGGCGCGAAGTTCGAAGGGCCCATCGCGGCGCAGAAGAACCGAGACCAGACGCGTGCGCAGAAGCAGGCGAAGACGATCCGCCAGGGCTTCGATGACTGCGGCGACGTCGGGAGTCCCGTGCAGAGCATTGGCGACCTCGGCCAGAATTTCGGCCCTGCGGTGCTCCTCGCGAGAGGCTTCGCCGAGCCGGGTGGCTTCGAGCAGGCTGCCCAGTTGCCCGGCCAGGATGGTAGCTTTGGCGGCCAGGTCTTCATTAAAGAATCCTTCATCGGAATCATGCAGAAAGGTCGCTGCGCCGATGACTTCATCGAAGACCACGAGGGGAGCAGCCATCAGGGATCGCGGTTCGAACTGGCGCAGCACGGGAACGGTCGTGCCCATTTGCATCTGGTTAATGAAGATCGTCCGGCGACTGCGCACGGCTTCGGTGGTGACGGCGCCCTGTTGGGGCAGCAGACGGATCCCGATGAAACGCTCGGCCAGCTTGCCATCGGCTTGCTCACCGACGAGTTCGTCCCCAGAGTGGCGGCGCCAGAAATAAACGCCACTGACCTGGAAAAACTCGCGGGAGGCACGACAGAACAATTGGATCAGAGAACCCGAGTCAGCACGCTCTGCGGCCTTGGCGGCAATCCGCAGCAAGAGCTTCTGAAAGGCGTCGTCCGACTTGGATAGGGCGTGCGCTTCCCCCGACGGCGTCGAATTGCCTTCGGCCGTGTTCAGAAAGTCACCGCTGGCCAGCGCAGGATTTTCATGATTCTCACAAGTGATTGAATCTAATGGAAAACTATCCCGCCATCTCATTTTGAGTCAAGGGAAATGGGTGGGCGGGTGCCTTAGTGTGAAATCCCGAGAAAACGGGGGGATGGGGATCTCACCCTGAGAATCGATTGTATGCAAAGGCGAAGATGAGACAAGGCTAATTGTGAGACACGATCAAGAACGAGGTGCGCAAATTGTATTAAGTCTTGGTTTTTCAGATATATCCGCGGAGTTACCTTGGTTTTCTCAAAAGTCGAGCCATGGCCCCGGCGTTGCTCCAATGGGATCACCACGACTATTGCCAGGGAGGAACTGTGTCTTTTCGTAGGGCAGGAGTGCTGTTCGCCGCAATGGCGATAGTGGCCGGAGCCGGAGTGCCAGGGCTCCGAGCGCAGGATGCGTCAAGCGAGATCATACGCCGGGCTAAGGTCAAAGTAGCGCCCGTTTATCCCGACCTGGCGCGGAAGATGAACCTCAGCGGCACGGTGAAGATTCAGGTGGTGGTCGCGCCAAACGGCACGGTGAAGGATGCAAAGGTAGTGGGCGGTCATCCGGTGCTGGCTGGCGCCGCCCTGGACGCAGTCAGGAAGTGGCGCTTCGAGCCTGCGGCAGTAGAGAGCTCGGGCGTGGTGGAAATCAAGTTCGAACCGCATCAGTAGGAAAACGGTAAACAGGGGCCGGGGGAAAACGGCATGACGATCGGCAAAA
>CAWEKM010000006.1:0-276707 GCA_963809605.1 uncultured Acidobacteriaceae bacterium
GAGGGCCCAGCACATCAAGGAGGTCAGCTCCCAATGAGTACAGAGGTTGCCGCTACTCCTTCGACGCTGCTTGCAGCGATTGTCGAATCATCCGATGATGCAATCATCAGCACAACGCTGGATGGGGTCGTAACATTTTGGAGTCCTGCGGCTGAGCGAATGTTCGGGTACGCCGCAACCGAAATGATCGGCCGCCCGGTCATCACGATCATTCCGCCCCAGCTCGTCGATAAAGAGCGCGCACTAAGTCGACTCGCAGAGAACGGGAGGATGGTCCGGAACGAATCTATCCGCGTGCGCAAGGGCGGTCAGCAGCTGAAAGTTGCTGCGACGTTCTCTCCCGTGCGCGATGGGGCGGGAACGATCGTTGAGATCCTGAGTATTGCGCACGACGTGACCGAGGCGCACCCTGTGGACATCGTTCGACGTGAATCGGAAGAGCGTTTCCGCGTTATGGCGGACTCCACACCGGTGATGATCAAGTCGGCTGGCCTCGATGGCGAGTTGAATTTCGTCAACAAGGCCTTTCTCGAGTTCACGGGGCGCCGGATGGACGAGACGCTCGGGATCGGCTGGGCCGAAAACGTCCACCCCGAGGATTTGCAAGGCTGCTTCGAATTCCGCACCACCGCCTTCTGCGAGCGGCGGCTGTTTCGGCACGAGTACCGGCTCCGCCGCCATGACGGCGAGTATCGATGGATTGTCGACACTGACGTGCCGCGCTTCGACGCCGATGGTAAATTCATTGGCTACGTCGGCTCAAACGTAGATATAACGGACCGTAAGAATGCCGGAGAGCTAGAAACCCGTGTTAACGAGCGAACACGCATAGCGCGCGAACTTCACGACACTTTGCTGCAAAGTTTTCACGGACTGTTGCTCCGCTTTCAAACGGTTTACAGCCTTCTTCCGTCGCGTCCGGATGAGGCAAGAGAAAAACTGGAAAAGGCGATCAACGCGGCCAGTCAGGCGATCATAGAAGGCCGGGATGCAGTGCAAGCGTTACGCTCGTCCACGGCGGAGATTAATGATCTTGCCGCGACCATAAAGACGTTCGGTGAAGAACTCACGGCCCGTGAAAGCAGCTCGATCCCTCCCGCCTTCCGCGTAGAGATTGAAGGCAAGCCGCGGAATCTGCATCCGGCTCGGCAAGAGGAAGTTCACCGCATTGCTGCTGAGGCCTTGGGAAACGCCTTCCGGCACGCGCAGGCGCGGAAGATTGAAGTGGAAATTCGATATGAGGAACAGCAATTCCGCCTTCGCATCCGGGATGATGGGAAGGGCATCGATCCAGAAGTCCTTAGCGCAGGCAGGCGCGAGGGACATTTCGGCTTACATGGCATGAAGGAGCGTGCTGAAATCGCGGACGGCAAACTGGAGATCTGGAGTCGAGACGGGTCCGGCACAGAAATCGAGTTGACCATTCCCGCCACCAGCGCCTACGCGGCAGTCCGCCCTTCCGCCCAGTTCGCTCCGAAGTTCCTCGGCACGGCGACTGAGGTGGCATAAGAGATGATCGGATGGTGAGTGCAGGTCGTCCCCCAATTCGGATTCTCGTCGCTGACGACCACCCAGTTGTCCGCGAGGGAGTTCGCGGGCTCATTGCTGTTCAACCGGACATCGTGGTCGTCGCCGAAGCGTCGAATGGACGCGAAGCCATCCAGCAATTTCGTATTCATCGCCCTGACGTCACAGTGATGGACTTGCAGATGCCCGAGATGGATGGTGTCGACGCGGTTTCGTCGATCCGTGTCGAGTTCCCCGGCGCAAAAATTATCATGCTGACGACCTACGCCGGTGACGTACAGATTTTCCGCGCTCTCAAAGCCGGAGCGCAGGGCTACCTCCTGAAAGCTGTAATGCATAAGGAACTGCCGGACAACATCCGCGCGGTTTATGCGGGACGCAAGGTTATGGCTCCGGAGGCAGCCGCCCAGGTTGCTGAGCACAGCGGCGAAGAAACCTTGACACCCAAGGAACTGGAAGTTCTGCGGCTGATCGCCGCGGGCAATGCCAACAAAGAGATTGGGGCACATCTCTCGATTTCGGAAGAATCGGTCAAGAGCCGCGTAAAGAACATCCTTGACAAGTTGGGGGCACGCGACCGGACGCATGCCGTCACCGTCGGACTGAAGCGCGGAATCATAGAACTGTAATCCCTCGAAAGAGTGAAGGTCCAGCCTTGTATTAGGGTTTCGAACCTCCTCGCCGAGCCCTATGCTCAGTGAAGAGGCAATGCAGCGCCTATATTCGACCTTCGCCCGTGGATGGCCTGGAATTGGACTTTTGGTCCTCCGCGTGACCGCGGCAATTATCGCTTTCCACTTCAGCCGAAGCGCTTTGGCTTTAAATTGGTCCTTGTTGACGACGGTGATCGAGGGCGCTGCTGCCTTGCTCCTTTGCGTCGGCCTGTGGACACCGATTGCGGGCGGCATGATGGCTGGCATCGCAGTTTGGACCGCATTTTCTCGACCCGGCGATCCTTGGGCCCTAATCCTGCTGGCCGCAGTGGGCGTTGCGCTCGCTATGCTCGGGCCTGGTGCCTGGTCGATCGATGCCCTCCTGTTCGGAAGAAGACGCATGATTCTCTGATCGAAGAAGCTGCATCCCACGCCCGTTTGCAGGGGAACGACGTACGCGAGCTATAGAAAGCGGGGGGTATGTCTACGGCAACGATAATCGGCTCAGGACCGAACGGACTCTCAGCCGCAATTGTCCTTGCAGCATCGGGCCTAAGGACGACCGTACTAGAACGTAATGGGCAGATTGGTGGTGGCTGTTCAACCGCCGAGATCACACCTGGTTTTCTTCACGACCTGGGCTCTTCGACATACCCCCTGGGCGCTGCAAGCCCTTTCTATGGTTCTCTTCCCTTCACCATTCCTTGGATTCAACCGCACGCGGCATTCGCTCACCCGTTGGATGACGGGACCGCGGTTGTGCTTGAACACTCGATTGAAGAAACAATCGACCAACTGGATGCATGTGACCGCAAAGCATACCGATCACTGATAGAACCCGTAGTTTCTAACTTCGCTGCTTTGGTCGAAGAAATTCTCGGCCCCGTCCTTCATATCCCCAGAAGTCCGTTCGTGCTGGCGCGTTTTGGCCTATCCGCTCTGTTGCCGGCGCTGTCGTTGGCTCGTTCCCACTTTGCTGGAGAACGGGCTCGATCCCTCTTTGCTGGCGTCTCAACCCATTCCATCCTCCCCTTAGAAACTACCGCTTCAGCTGCTGTTGGCTTGACGATGATAGCCGCTGGACACACGAGAGGTTGGCCGATCCTGCGTGGCGGTGCGCAGTCTCTCACGGATGCCCTGGTCCGACATTTAGAGGATCTCGGAGGCCGAGTTGAAACCGGTCGTGAAGTAACCGAGCTACCTTTGTCCGACCTCGTCCTCGCAGACATCACCCCGCGCCAACTCCTTCGCGTCGCCGGTTCCCATCTATCCACTGACTATCGAAAGCAACTGGAGCGATTTCGGTATGGACCCGGTGCTTTCAAGATTGACTACGCACTGAATGCAGCGATTCCGTGGACCGCTCGCGAATGTCTGCGGGCCGCCACCGTACACATCGGAGGCTCTCTCGAAGAGATTGCTCAGGCTGAAAGGACCCTTTCACCCAACAAACCATTCGTTCTGCTCGGCCAGCCATCGCTCTTCGATTCCAGTCGAGCTTCCTCTGGTCGACATACCGCTTGGGCCTACTGTCATGTTCCTAACGGCAGCACCGAAGACTACACCGAATCCATTGAGCGCCAAATCGTACGCTTCGCTCCCGAATTCCGCGATTGCATCCTGTCCCGTTCCGTCTCTACACCCAAAGATCTGGAGAGTTGGAATTCCAATCTAGTCGGCGGCGATATCTTGGGGGGAGCAATGAATGTCCGCCAGTTACTGTTTCGTCCCACACGGTCGTTGTATCGCACCTCGCGTTCGGGACTCTATCTTTGCGGTGCATCAACGCCCCCAGGTGGCGGCGTTCATGGAATGTGTGGATTTCATGCAGCCAAGATGGCCCTCAAGGATCTCAACATTTAATTCGATTTTCTGTCGATCATTTCGTTTTGGCACAGGGGAATCCGCCGGGGGGGGATATCATACGAGAGTCTGGCTCCGGAAAACATAGTGACCAGGGGTGTCAGGCCTGAATCGCCTTCCCCTGTTCGGGCGCCGCGGCGGCCAACTGCAGCGGACTTACGCTCCGAGACTTGAATCTAGCAATGTCCTAGTCGCGCCGAGAGCGATACAGAACCCGTCGCATAAGTTGACCCTTCAGTGTTATACCCACAGTGTCAGCGAGGATCGCATGGCTGCGGCAGGGGCAATGCTGACTGCGGTTTTCAGCCACGCCGCAGACAGAAGCGGACTGAAAGCGGACTGAGCGAGAGGCAATTCGAGTTTAAGTCCTTCACCATCATCGCAGCTAGGAACCGAACCGGATCTCGCCAAAAGACAGCGGACTGAGAGCGGACTGGGAGGGTAAGACGTGATTCCGCTAAGTTATTTAGAATGATGGTGGCCAGGGACGGAGTTGAACCGCCGCCGCCAGCCTTTTCAGGGCTACGTTATGCTGTAGTTTCAACAACTTAAGTGACTCCAGGTGGCCGCCCAAGTCCTTGAGAAGACGTGAGAGACATCCGAATCGTGGGTTGAAATTGTGGGTTCGAAAACAGGCGCAGAAAGCCCCGCAACCAGCGGTTTCACCTCGACATTGGCGAGCAAGCCCTCATCTTACAGTTGTCAGCTATTACCACATTTGTGGTATTATTCTACCACATGCTTGACCTTCGCTCTAAGGCGCGCCAGCAACTGCTGGCTTATTACTTCACAAACCCGACAGCCCGTCACCACTTGCGCGACCTGGCGGAGCGGCTGAGCATCGATCCGTCTAATCTGTCGAAAGAGCTGGGACGCCTAGAGCGCAAGGGTCTATTTCGCTCAGAAATGATTGGCCGCCAAAAATATTTTCAACTGAACCGGGAGTATCCGCTTTTTGATGAAGTGCGCAAGATCGTTGCAAAGACTATTGGCGCTGCACAGTTGATCGGGCAAGCCCTCAAAAGAATTGAGGGAATAGACGAGGCATACTTGTACGGTTCATTTGCGAGCAACCAGCAGGACGCTGCCAGCGATATAGACGTGCTCGTGATTGGCGCCCCTCGCGAGGAAAATTTGGTACAGGCCGTGCAAGCGCTTGAGCGGAAACTAGGTCGCGAAATCAACTACACCGTGCTAACGCCGAAGGAATTCGAGTCGCGCCGCGCTCGGAAGGACGCGTTTCTGGAAAACGTCTGGCACAACAAGCGTGTTTCACTCATAGGTCCAAATGAAGAAGCTAAAACCGCACGCGGTTGACTGGGCGCAAATCGACCGTTTCCTCGCGAGCGCGGATAAGAAGCTGGCCTCGGCCCGCAAGATTCTCGCTTTTGATGAAGAAGTATGTCTTCAACAAGCTTACGAAGCAATGCTGAAGGCTTCCCTCGGGTTCATGTTTAGTCACGGATTCCGCGCGCGGAGTCAGCCTGGTCACCACATCGTTATCATCGATTTCGTGCGTTCGCGCATCGACAAGAAACATGCCGGTCTGCTCACCGTCTTTGATCGTCTCCGCCGGAAGCGCAATATGGCCCTTTATGATGACACCGGATTTGTTTCTCACCATGATGCCGAGCAAGCGCTCGAATCCGCCGGTGACTACTTGAACGTAATCCGAGCTGATATCGTCGCCCGAAAGCCTTGAGTCAGAAAAGTACAGGGCCCGTACGTTTCTTAAAGCCTCGTCACCCGGATGTCTTTCCAACGCAACGGACTTACCCCCAACCGCCAGCCACCTAACAGTTTCTTAGACCGTGCGTGAGCTGGCGAATTAGGGGTATCATCTCATCCTGTGTTGTCTCGGGCTTTGCCTGATCGAATCTCGTGGGGTGATTCGATGCGATTGCGGCCGATATCGATATTGCTTCTCGCCGTTCTTCTCGTCACGGCGTCCCGCCCAGATAAGCTGTCTGCTCAAACAACCACTTCGGGCGGAGTGACCGGCGTCGTTACCGATCAGAGCGGTGCGGTTGTGCCGAATGCGGATGTCGAGATCAGGGACGTCAACAAGGGCACGACAGAATCAGCCAAAACAGACCGCGATGGCGTGTACCGCTTCTTCTTTCTTTCTCCCAGTCAATACACGCTAAACGTAGAGCACGACCGCTTTCGCAAGGAAAGCCGGAGTGTGACGGTATTGCTAGAGACACCAGTCACAGTCAACATCACGCTGCAGGTTGCGAAAGCAAACATGCAACTCTTGGTGACCGCAGAGGCTCCGCTCGTTCAGGCAGACAACGGTGACGTTTCGATCACCATGAGCCAGACGCAGATCTCGGAATTACCCAATCCCGGTAACGACCTCACCTACATCGCCCAGACCGCTCCCGGCGCAATCATGAACACCGATAATGCGCGCACTGGAGGCGGGGGCGGGAACTTCTCAATCCTGGGCATGCCGGGGACCTCAAATCTGTTCACCTTGAATGGCATGAACGACAACTCCGGTCATCTTAATTTTACTGGCGCTACGGGTATGCTTCTAGGTCAGAACCAAATTCAGGAAGCCACGGTGGTGAGTAATGGCTATTCGGGACATTTTGGAGATGCCGCAGGCTCGTATGTCAACTATGTCACGAAGTCTGGAGGGAATGACTTCCACGGGAACGCCGAGTACTTTTGGAATGGTAGCGTGTTGAACGCTACCGACTGGATCACGAAAGCATTCGGCAATCCTCGCCCGTTCGATATCGCCAATCAGTGGGCGGGTTCGGTGGGAGGGCCCATCCAGAAAAATAGGCTTTTTTTCTTTTTTGATGCCGAAGGCTTGCGGGTCTTGCTGCCCTCTCCTGTTCAGGTGGTTCTCCCGAGCCCACAGTTCGAGGCGGCAACCATCGCCAACATCGATTCTATCTTTGGCTCTGCGTCCGCTTCCGATGCTTTCTACAAGCAAATCTTCAGTCTGTATAACCAAACCCCTGGAATAGCAGCGGCTACTCAGGGGAGCTTCGCCGATCCTCTTGGCTGTCCGTGTGCAATCCATTTTCAGACAACACTTGGGCAGCCGACGAGTGAATCCATGGTGTCTGGTCGTATGGATTGGAACGTCCGGACCAACGATCGTGCTTTCTTCCTCCTCCAGTACGATAATGGTCGTCAACCCCTTGTCCTCGACCCCATAAGCTCACTTTTCAACGTCTATTACACCGCGCCATGGTGGCAAGCCCAGTTGAACGAAACTCACACATTTGGAAGAACCGCCGCGAACCAGTTCCTATTGGCGGGTATTTACCAAGATGGGGTGTCGAGCCTCGTCAACGCGGCGCAAACGCTGGCTGCTTTTCCGACCACCCTGGATTGGTCCATCGCGGGTCAGCCGTTCGCGTCGCTGGGAGGATTTGACTATCTCTATGGCTATCCCATCGGCCGAGGGCTCACGCAGTACGAGATCGCCGATGATTTCCTGAAGACGTGGGGCAAGCACAAATTCGGATTCGGTGGGGATTTCCTGCGAGCATATTTGAGCAACTCAGCTTATGCGCAGAACGCCGTCGGAGATGTCGTTCCACAAACCATCGATGCATTTTATTCCGGAGGCGTGGACCCAGCATCTCCACAGAGTGACTCCACACGCTTGAGTCAATCCTTTCCCACGCAACTGGCGCAGCGCTTCGCTTCCTACACTCTTGCGGGCTATGGGCAGGATGAGTGGCACGTAAAATCTAACCTGACCCTTATTCTCGCCTTGCGGGTGGAACATCAATCAAATCCGGTCTGCGCCCACGAGTGCTTTGCCGAATTATCTGGACCGTTTGAATCGATCAGTCACGACCCCGCACAGCCTTACAATCAAGCGATCTCGAAACGTACGCAAGCTTTTTTTCACAAGGATGCTGTTGGCTGGGCGCCGCGATTCAGTTTCGCCTGGCAACCGCTGGGAGTTTCGCATAATGCCGTGGTACGTGGCGGTTTCGGTTTATTTTACGAGCTAATCGGCGGGTTCGGAACCCCTTTCTCTTACAATCCACCACTCGTTAACCGTGTGAGAGTATTTGGCAGTTACAATCTCGCTCCGGAAGAAACCGACAGCCTCTTTAAAGTGGCCGCAGCCTCGAATGCCGCCTTTGTCAAAGGGTTTGCAGCCGGCGAAAACCTCGCTCAGATCAAAGCGTCGGATCCTGAGTTCTTCCCTCCCAGCATTACCGTTCCGAGTAATGATCCCCATTCACCCCAGTATCAGAAGTGGAGCCTAGAAGTGCAGCAGACGTTTGGTACCAAGACATCCATGACGTTTGGATACTACGGCAATCACGGAATTCATGAGTTCGTGCAAAATCCGTCAGCCAATGCTTTTGGATTCGGCCCATTTCCAGCCACAGTTTGTGCGAGCCCACCCGTGCCCCCCTGCGCCGATCCTCGATTCGCTGGCGTCAATGAATACACGACATCCGGAATCTCGAACTACAACGGCATGGTTGTTTCCTTTCGACGACGATTTGCTGGTTTCGGTAATGGTTTGTTCCAGGTGAACTACACCTACGGCCATGCTCTGGATGAAGTTTCCAACGGTGGTCTAGCCGAATTCACCGCAGGCAGTTCGGTCTACCCTCAGGACCCCTTTAACCTGCGTGGCAGCTACGGAGCGGCAGATTACGATGTTCGTCACTCCTTGAATGCGAACTATGTGTGGCAACTCCCGGTAAAGACCATGCTCCACGGCCGGGGCCCCGATTACCTGGTGAGGGGATGGCAGGTTTCGGGAACGATTTTCGCCCGAACCGGATTTCCCTACACGGTGATCGATCTCTCAGAATCCGATAACCTGGCAACCCCGGGAAATTTTTATGGAACAATCTACTCTGTGCCAGTTGCTCCACTCGGCGGGTCCCATTCCTGCGGAGCGGGAGCCGTAATCCCTCCCTTCCCGCATCCTTGTTGGCCGCCGCAAGTGGTGACGCAGCCGGACGGCACAACGACACCCAATACAAATGCAGATTTCGTGCAAACGGGTTGCGAAACAGGATTCAATACCGGGAACTTGCCAACTTCACAGGGACCTTGTTCAGGCGGTGCCGTTTCCTTCGCTCAAGGCCGGAACCGTTTCCGCTATTCGAGCTATTTCAATACTGACTTCAGTGTCATGAAGAAAACGAGCCTTGTCGGTCAAGACAAAGTGGTGCTGGGTATAGGTGTCCAATTCTTTAATTTCTTCAATCACCCAAATTTCGGCGCGCCCGACAACTACAGCTCGGACCCATCGTTCGGAGAGATATCGACGATGGAGATGCCACCGACCAGCATTTTGGGGTCTGGTCTGGGAGGCGATGTTTCCCCCCGGATGATCCAACTGAAAGCGCAGATCCGGTTTTAGACAGCGAGCGGATGATCTTCAATTTTGTGCTGCTTTAGAGTTTAGGAATGTTAGGCGGATTTTCGCCGTCTTCAGAAAGGTGGCTATCGAGGCTGGTCAAGCCCGACGCGGTGGACCAGATCCACAAAGCGCGGGTCGCCGCGCAAGGGATCGAAGTATGGATGGACCTTGATCAACTGCAGCATGTTTGATTGTTCCTCGTAGGCTCGTTCCAGCCAGGCAAGTGCCTGCTCGTTGTCGCCGAGCCCCAAATAAGCGTTCACAAAGGGGGCGGCGGCAACATAGCTTGTCTGCTGCCGGCGTTTCAGCTCATCAACCAGGCGTAGGGCTTCCCTACGACGCCCAGCGTGCGCATAGGCCCGAACCAGCACGCCCATTACCGCCGGATTCCGGTCGGAACCGAGCTCCTTCTCCAGCACCGTAATCGCTTCGTCGGGCTGGCCGTTGGCAATCAGAGCTAGCCCCAGATACCAATGGTCCGGGTCGTCGTTTCGCAGTTCCCGGATGGCCTCGTCGTAACGTCTCGCATAAAACAAAATGAAGCCATTCGTGATGGCCACGGCGCCAACCGGAGTGATCCCAGCGCCTCCAAGCGGATCAAGTTCGCGGGCACGCTGGACCCAGGCCAGGGCCTCGTCCGTCCGCCCCTGGCACAACAACCACTTCGCGTATCCAACGTGAGCACCAGCATCGTTCGAGTTCAACTCCAGAGCCCGCTTAAATTCCGCTTCGGCGTCGCTCCACTGCCATTGTTTCTGATATACCTCTGCGAGCAAGACGTGCGGTTCCGCAAGGTCCGGATCCAGTTCAATTGCTTTTCGGGCTGCACTCATCATTTTTGGATGCGTTTCCTTCGGGGGGGGGCACCGCCACGAACTGATCCGAGCCTCTCGTATACGTTCGCGAGGCCGACGTAAGCCGGCGCAAAGTTAGCGTCCT
Organism: uncultured Acidobacteriaceae bacterium; assembly: GCA_963809605.1. Classification (GTDB taxonomy): domain Bacteria; phylum Acidobacteriota; class Terriglobia; order Terriglobales; family Acidobacteriaceae; genus Sulfotelmatobacter. The sequence goes on from CAWEKM010000006.1 coordinate 10,351, forward strand.
TGCCGATCGTTTCCTCAAAATAGGCAATACTCTGTTCAAGCTCAGCCTTGCTGCTACTCTTGCTGAATTCATTTTCGGCTTTAAGATAGCTCTCGTAAACTTCAGGCGAGACATGATGCGCCGCGATCAGCCTGGCACGCTCTTCTCCGGTGACTTTGACCTCCACTGTGCGCGCGATGGATTGCGCGACCTCGCTCTCGAGAGTAAGTACGTCCCCCAGCTCGCCGTCGTATTCGTCCGCCCAAAGGTGCTCGTCGGTTGATGCACGAATCAACTGGGCGTGCACACGAATTCGGTTGCCCTGCCGAATCACCGAACCTTCGACGAGGGCGTCCACTCCAAGCGTCCGGGCAATCTCTGGCACCGAGAGCTTCGTACCCTTGAAGCGCATGACCGAGGTACGGGAAATGACGCGCAGATCATGGATTCTGGCCAGGCGTCCGCACAGCTCTTCGGTCATCTCGTCAGCCAGGTATTCCTGACTTGAATCGCCCGACAGGTTGTTCAAGGGCAGGACTGCCAGCGACCTGATTTTGGTCTGGGTCGTAGGCCCAGTGTGGCCCCGGAACATAACATAGGTGACGGCAATCAGCGCGAGTCCAGCCACACTGCCTAGAACCAGCCAGAGACGCGCCCGCGGAGTCCCGTTTGGTCGGACGTCGACTTCTCCATCCGCCGGCCGTTCCGCCCCAAGCCCCTTCTGTTCCTCTTCCAAAGGTAAATTGCGGCTTTGCACCCAGGCATCGAGTTCCGAACTGAACGCATAAACCGATCCCATTCGGTCATGGAGGTGCCGGTGGACAGGCATCCCCTCCCGCTTCTCCCAGCGCTGAACGGTGGTGACGTCGCGCTTGAGGTAGGCCGCGATTTCCTTCCACGAATCCAGCCGGTCTAGGGCCGGTTTCACAGATGCTGTACCAAGGGGTGCTTCACTCATCGCGCACTTCTGATGGGTCCGCGGTGGTCGCGAACCCGGAACCTGATTTTACCCCCGAAAGGGGTAGCGGCAAAGCACGGCATTCGACGGCAAGGCTCCAATTCTGCACCTTGCCGTTTGACGGCACCCACCCATGTACTCCACCGTGAGCGCACGTCCTCTCGCGACGCTAGTGGGAGCGTATTTGAGCCGGAAAAAGATAAGGAGAATCAAAAATGAGCAGATTTGGAAAGTATTTTCTTCTCGTGGCAGGTTTCGCGTTCCTTGCTGCTTTTGCCCACATTCCAGGTGCCATCACCAAGGTTCATGCCAAGGATCAGGCCTGTAGCGTTGCCAACCTCAAAGGGACCTATGCCTACCTCAGGACGGGCGTGAACAGTGCCTTGGGTGGCCCTGTCGCCGAGATGGGCCTCGACGTCTTTAACGGAGACGGGACGCGCGGCATCATTCGCGCGACCGGAAGCAGCCTTGATGGATCCTACGACTGGACCGATTACTCGTGGCCGAACGGAAGCTACACGGTCTATCCGGATTGTACCGGCTCGCTCTTAGCTGCGGATGGTACAAAAGCCAACATCATCGTCCTTGACGGAGGCAAGAGATTCTCCGTGCTCAGCGGGCTAAATCAGACGGGCAAGGTTGTCACGGGAGAGGAGACGAGGCTGGAGGGGGAGAAGGACTAACGGTGCGCTGACTAAGTTGGACGCACACTTCTCCACAGCAACGGTGCCCCTACCGCCAGCCTCGGGAAGAGCGCGTTTGACTCGTTCGCAGGCACGTTCGCGAACAGGGATTGAGCGGACAATGACAGCCGTCTCTGGGGCTAAGAAGGAAAGTCCGGGCTAGATAGACGAACGCAAGCAACAAACGCAAGGAAGAGAGAGCACCATGATTTCCAAAACACTTCGCATCGCTCGAATGTTTGTTCTTGCCAGCTTTTCGCTCAGTTCCGCTGCCTGGGCGGCGACTTGTTCAAACGCCTCCCTGAGTGGCACCTACGGGTCTTTGGGCGAGGGCACGAACCCCGAGGGTCAGCCTGAGGCCAACCTCTTCCAGTTCAAATTTGACCCATCCACAGGCAAGTTTACGGGAACGGATGAAACCGGGGCTTCTGTTGGTGGAACATATGAAGTCGCTTCAAACTGCACGGTCACGGGTACGACCACGAAAGGCGGAAACACTCACCCTTTCTCTGCTGTGGTCACTTCCGCCGGGTTGCAATCAGTTAGCGGAAACCCAGGTGCTACCAATGGAGGTTTTTGGGTGGCGCAGGGCTCCCCGACCTGCACCAATGCCGGAGTTAGGGGTAGGTTTGGGTTGGCAGTGAGGGGGAGCTTCCTCGCAGGAGCGCCGTTCACGGGTCCGGTGATCCTCATCGGCGAGTTGGCGTTAAGTGTCAACGCTTCTGGAGATGGAGTGATAAACGGACACATAGCGGGTAGCGAGAACGGCATGATTCTCACGTTCGCTGAGGAACCAGTCACAGGGTCTTACTCGGTCGATGCGAACTGCAAGGGCACACTTACAATAACGCCGAAAGGCGAGTCCGTATTGAATTTCAGCTTCGTGATTGTCGACTGCGGGAAGGAAATGCTGGCCGTTGAGACGGACGCGGACACGGTTGTCAACGGCACGCTGGTGAAGCGCAATTAAGTAACGAAGGACGGCATCTGTGCAAAGCACTCACTCTACAACTTTCATCACTCAGAGGAGCGAATCCATGAGGCATAGTCATTTCATCAGTTCGATCCCACTGATCGCGGGGCTGCTGACCGGCCTCCTGTTCGCGATCCTGGTTGTTCCACTTAACGCAGACGACTCTGATTCGCGGTATGACGTCAGCAAGGAAGTCACGCTCAGCGGCACCGTATCGAGCGTGCTCTACAAACTCGCCCCGGGAATGATTTGGGGCTCCCATCTCATGGTCGAGACTGTCTCCGGCAGATTAGACGCGAGTCTGGGCCGGTTCGGTTTGGAAGGCAAAGGCGCGCTGTCCGTCACCCCCAGCCAGCAGATTGAACTCACCGGCGTCATGAAGACGGTTCGCGATAAGGAAGTCTTCGTGGTCCGCAGCGTAAAAGCCAACGGCATAACCTATACCATGCGCAATGAGCATGGGATCGAAGTATCGCCATTAACCCGTGAACGCGCCGCCAAGAAAGGGGTGGCGCTATGAACCGCCACTTCACCAGCATTCTCGCATTGATTTTGGTTTGCCTGGTTTTCGGGTTCCTAACGGGTTGCGGCAGCAGCAGTTCGAGTACGCCGCCCCCGCCTCCCACCCTCGCGATCACGGCGACGAGCGGATCGGGACAAACCGCAGACGTCGGTGACGCCTTTACCAACATGCTGGTAGCCACCGTGACATCCAACGGAACGGCGGCCAGCGGGGTAGCGGTTACGTTCACGGCTGTCGCGGGATCAGCCGGTCAGAGCTGCACCCCCTCCGCCACCACTGCTACCACCGCCTCCGATGGCACCGCATCGATCACATGCACTGCAAACTCGACGCCCGGCGCCTACTCAGTAACAGCCGCGGCGACGGGAGCCACAGTAACGGCCAGTTTCACCGAAGGCAACACCGCTCCCCGCGTGTTCGTGTTCTATGTGATCGGGCTGGAAAACAGCGCCGCCTATGGACCCGGACCGGTTTATTACACCGTCGTAGGCGCGGTGGGATTTGACTTAAGCGGCAACGTCCTCGGGGGCGAACAGGACTATAACGACGCGAGTGGTCTGACGTCACCGGGCGAACCATCGATCCCCGACGTAATCACGGCAACCGGCAGCTCGATGACGGTGAATCCAACCACTGGCACCGGGACGCTAGTCCTTAATGTTTCGGCAAGCGACCCTAATGTGGGCGTGAAGGGTATCGAAAAATTCGCCGTCCAGTTTGTCAACGCAAGTCATGCGCTGATCACGCAGTTTGACGGATCGGCAACTTCCAGCGGAAGCTTCGACCTGCAGACGGCAACGAGTGGCGCCGGCGGCAATTTCGCCTTCACCCTCTCCGGGCTGGACACCAACCCCATCCTCGCGGTTGCGTATGGAGGTGTGTTCTCGAACACCAGCGGCACCATCCACGGCACGTACGACGAAAATGATGCCGGGAAGGTGCTCCTGGGGAATACTCTCACAGCGACGGACAACGGCGTCGGAGCGGACGTGTATGGGCGGGGCAGCATCAGCGGCTTCACGGATCCCAACAACGGCAACGCGCCCATCTCGCTCGTCTACTACATCGTCGGTCCAGAAGTATTACGCATCATCGATGTTGACTTCGACGATGCACTGGCGGGTTCAGCCTACGGCCAAGGTAGCGCCACCTCCCTCGACAGCACGGTGCTGTCAACGGACGTGTTCGGCATCCTGGACAACACAGAGGACGCTTACTTTGCCGCAGCGGGGCAACTCGTTGCCGCCCATACCGCCGTTGGAACGTTTAACGCCACATTCACGGGTGAAGGCGATGATGAGGAAGGCGGCACCGTCATGGCCACGGGTACCCCGGGCGGAGTCGCAGGCAACTACTCCTTTTCGAGCACCGTGCTCGGTTATGGCAGCATGACCGATATCACGGGCTTGGGGTCCATTCACAAGCTCGGGCTGTATGCGACGGATCCAACGCTCAACCTTCTGGATCCCAACAACACCACGGCGGCCAACCTGGGAGCCGCCCTTCTCCTCGATCTGGATGATGATTTCGCCCAAGGCACGGGAATCGTGGTTCCGCAAGGGACCATAACGTCTGACGGATCTGACCTCAACCACACCTACGGCTTCGGGGCGCAGACCTACACCGACAAAGGCAGCTGGCCCACCGGGAACCCGGGCTGGGAGTTTGACTTCGTCGGGCAAGGAACGTTTGCGTCGCGTGTTTTCACGACCGGGACCGGCGGCCCCCCCACTCCGGTAGATATCAGCGATCCGTTCGCGTCGTTCGTACCGGGCACGGCGGATGAGTATACTGCCGTTCCGATCGCGGGGACTGCGGCCGTACCTGACGCGGCAGGGCGATACGCCTTCCGGTCGGCCACTCCATTTGCTGTCGGTCCCGTCGGGGGCGCTGACGGTCCAACCGACGACTTCACCGTGGTTATGTACGAAGCTGGGCCGGGGCTGGTGTTCTCGATAGACGAGGACGAACACAGCGGGTGGCTGGGCACCTTCCAGGAGGAGAATGCCAGCTCGCTGAAGGCAATGCACGTGAAGAGAGGACCGCTAGTCAAGAGCCAAGCGAAACCGAAACGCTAACCAGTAAACCAAACGACGATTCCCTGGTGGCGCCAAAAAGGAAATTACGGGCTAGATAGACGAACACAAGCAACAGGATCTTCTAGCCATTAGCAGATGCAGTAAAGACTCTTCCCTAAATCCCCAATCAGAGGGCCTGAAGAAAGTAAACTCGCAGAGTTGTTTTTCCGCAGCCTGCTAGGGATTGCCTCAGCGCTGAACTGTCGCGAGAAAGAGGTGCACCACAATTATTTATGAGATGGCTTGTAAACGCCTACCTCGACTGGCAGACCCGCTTCATCAAAATCCTTGCATTCAAAACCGCCGAGGTAGCCGGGATATCCCAGTTGATTTGAAATGATCCGGGTCCGGCCGATCGTCTGATCGTCGCATTCATGCGTATGGCCATACACCCAGAGGGCCGGCTGGTGGGCCCCAATCATCTCCACCATGTCCAGGGAATTGAACGCCGGCGTGAGAGGGCCGCCCTTGTATTTGGAGTTGGGATTGATGACCGGCGCATTATGGCTAATAACCACGCGCGGACCACTTAGATTCTTGCCAAACCACTTAAGCAATTTCGACGCGAAGTTTTTATGTAGCTCAATCGAATCTGCTGGCGTGAAAGGCGTTTCGTCGGGGTTATAGATGAGGCGGTAATCATTCATTTGAGAGCGGGCGGTCTCCATGGCGCGCAAATCCCCGCCATTGAAATCCGTCCACATCGTGCCCCCGAAGAAATTGACACCCCCGATGCTGACCTCTTCATCAAGCAGCAGTTTCACATGCGGATGTCCGTCTTTGAGCCACGCCTTGAATCTATTGTCCTCTTCGTTCATTGGCCGCCGCGTGTAATATTCGTGGTTTCCTGTCACATAGAGGACTGGTTTCTTCCACTTCCGCAGAATTTGGTCGAGCGGCTCATAATCCCTCAGCGTGACGATATCGCCTCCCAGGATCATGACATCTCCGTTCACTGCCGGGGGCAACATCCAGCCCGAGCCAAATTCAAGATGCAGGTCGCTATAAGTAATGATTCTCATGCTGGTAAGAGAAGGCCTGTTTGAACACGTCTTTCTCAAGTACTAGATATCCTCCGATAGGACGGCGGTTTTTGCGCTGTGTCGATGTGGAGGCGCACAGTTGCCATCAACACCGGTTCGATTCGGCGCGGACCCCAGCTCGTTGAAGTAAGAATCTGACATCCCCCGGATAGCTGAATAATAAGCCGAGGCACAAAGGCCAGTGTCAAGGCTCTTAGACCGCGAACGCGGCGCGCGAAGCGCGGCCTTGACACTGGCCGGGCCTCGGCTATGCTCTGGCTATCCGGGGCATGTCATTCGTGAATCCCGCATCACAGACCTAGACCGAAACCCTGACTGATCTGATTCGTGTGCGTGGTTTGTGGTTCTAACTTGTGCGCCGCTGGTTCCTGCTGAATGGCGGGGAAATGGGACACGTCGCGGCTGAGTTCTTGCCCGAGCGTCTCTGCGTTGTTCGTATAAATCTGGGCGTCGTAGCGTCCACGCGAGACAGCGACATAGGCCATGCGGCTGTTGAGCAGATCCTTGGCACCCAGTTCGGTGTCCACGTGAATCAAGACGCGGTCGGCAGTCTGTCCCTGGCTGGAGTGGCTGGTCATGGCATAACCGTGGTCGAGATGCGGATGCTTGTTCGTATCAAGCACGACCGCACGACCGCCGTCCATCTTCAAGCACAGCCGCCCGTCCTCCTTGATGCTCTCGATGGTCCCCAGCTCGCGGTTCGCAACTTTCAGTTCGTTGGCCGGCGCGGTGAACTGGATGCGGTCGCCCACTGAAAAACTCCGCATCTCTTCGCGGAAGACCGAGACGCCCTGCTGTCGGCGTGGATCGTAAGTTCGCTGTGTATTGTCCTGCAACTCGACTGTCAGCCAGTTTTTCGTCGCGTCGATGCTCTTCACCTGTGCGTACTCGCCTTTCCCGATGCCAGTCTCTTTCGATGCCCGCGAATAGCGCAGCACATCGCCCACTTCATAGCGCTCGGCCCATGTGCGGTCCGCGCCGGTGAGGTCTTGACGTGGCACTAGCGTCCTGATGCGGTGCTCCTCCCCGCTGACGAGGCCACTCCGCTGCAATTCCGCATGGATGTGCTCGTTGATTTCGATGCGAGAGCGATTGTCAGGAGAAATCACCAGCGTGTTCTCCGGCGATTTTGCGTAGTCCTTCGCGATAGCGGCGATGCGCTCGTCGTGGCCTTGAATCTCATGGACTCGGCCCTGCCGGTCAAGATTCTGTATGGCTTCGTACACTTCGCTGCGCGCAAGCTGCTCAACCACCTGTCTCAATTCTGGGTCTTTCTGGCGCACGATCTCTTCGAGCTTCACCGTCTTCATGCCGGCGTCCTGGAGCTGCGCGAAGGGACGCCCGGCCTCAATCGCCTCATGTTGTCGCCGGTCGCCGACGAGCAACACACGGTCATTCGGATGGAGCCGGTTCACGAACTCATGCACCTGCCTGGTCGATGCCAGAGAGGATTCGTCGAGCACATAGAGCCGTTTCTCCCCGCTATCCGGCTGCTGTCCACGCACCAGATGCTTCTGTAGTGTGGATGTCTCCATGCCTGCTTCCCCGAGCTTCTGCGCCGCGCGGGACGTTGGCGCGAAACCTTCCACCCTGTAGCCCTCGGCCTCCGCGCCTTCGCGGATCACGGACAGAGTTGTTGTCTTGCCCGCGCCTGCGATGCCATCTAACCCGACAACCTTCTCCCGCGAAAGAAAGATTTCGTCTACTGCTTGGCGCTGCGAAGCGTTCAACTCCGAGTGGCGGTCTTCGGTGGCGATGCGTACTCGCGGCGAGACCAGCATGGGATCGTTGTAGTCGCGCCGATTGCCTTCCTGCATCCGGCCAACGATCTCACGCTCCATGCGCACCATCACGGCGGTTGTGTACTGTCTGCCAGCGCCAACGTGCGAGACTTCGCGGAACTCCCCGGCCTCGATCCGGCGCTCGAACTCCTGCCGGACCTGGGCATAGGTGGTTTCGCCCATGCCGCGCACCAGCGCTGTTTCAAGGATCGCGCGGCGGTCCTGCACAGCCGATCTCTCGAAGACATGATCGCGCGCCCATGTCACGGCCTGCTTCGCCTGAACCTCTGGCTCCGGTATCTGGTATTGCCCATGTTGGCGCGCCTGTGCGACGACGCGGTCCGCCTGATGCCCATACTGTGCTGCCAGCTCGCGGTGGCGCTGTAAGACCTCTTCCGGCGACAGCAGTTCCTTGCGGTCGCGCGTATGGTGGGCCGCGATCTGTGCCGCTGCGGCTCCGTCGATTCCTTGTTCGCGGAGATGGTCTTTGATCTGTTCACGGCGCGGACTGGAAGCCTCAAGATATTCGTTCGTGTAGCCTTTTATTTCCGGCTGTCCATGCTTGCCGCGCTCCAGTTCGTAGCCCAGCTTTTCCAGACGCAGAGCCAACTCGGATCGGTAGACCGCCGTGGCGTAGCGCTGTGACACAAACATCTCGTGCGGCTGCAAAGCTCGCATCTGCTTCCCGTTTTCAGGGCCATTCTCGCGCTCGGTCATGTTGAAGATCACGGCATGAGTATGAAGCTGGGGCGCAGCATAGCCATCGACGGGCCTTGCAGTATCGTGCTCGAAAGTGGCGGCGATAAATTTTCCGGTCGTCTCCGGGGCATGGACATTGCCGATCCGCGCCTGCGTGTATCGCTCAAGTTCCTGAAGTGCCGCGCGTACACTCTCCCGATGGGCTTCCCGGACTCGCTCATCCGCACCAACAAGCGCGGTAAGCGATACCGACTTCGGCGCAGAGAATGTGGCGTCCCACCCGGCGCGATGCTCGGCGCTGGTGACCTCTCTGCCAAATTTGCCTTCATAGGTTCTCGAAACTTGATGCCGCACGAGCTGCTCTTCGGTGCGCGGATGTTGGCCTTCACTCAGTCGTACAAAGTGTTCGGAACCAACGCCACCTCGCAACCCCCACTGCTCGGCGAGTCTGCCCTGCCACTCACTGTGACCCTCCTGATCGCGGCTCCAGTAGTTCTGTTCCTGCGAGGCAAACTCGCGCACATGGTAGGTCTGCGCCTGGCTGGCTGACAGCGGTTTCGAGATCGTGAGCATAGAGAGCGTTCCTCAAGCGTGAAGTGGTGTTCTTGGCAATTTGTCTCTCATTCGATTGCCTTCGTTTTCTCCCAGGCGAACGCCTCTTTGGGTTTGGTCTCGGGCGCACCGATGGTCGAACCAAAGAGCGCGAGCATCGGCTGGGTAGGCTTCTTCAGCGGATCGGCGGGAGCATTCGCAGGCACTGATGGCGCTGGTTTCGGCGCAATCTCTTGCTGTCGCTGCGAAAATCTCGGGAGTTTGAATCGGATTTTGCCTATCTTTATCCTCCATCTCTGGATCAAACTTGGCCGAGGTCGGCCCCATTCGATCGTCTCCCTGTCCCGCCCTTTACGTGAGGACCGGTTCTGCAACACGCTCCGCACAGCCAGCAGCAAAAGGAGGATCCCGGCTACCCAAAGCAACGGCGTCAAGAGCGAAAAGCTTCCGGGAAAAGGTGTGGCACTCATGGCATACGAGCTCTTTCCTTTCGCCCGCCGGCGAAGAAGTCATCAAGCAGTTTGCCTGCCTGCTGAATCTTTCGTGCGTCTGCCTGGTCGCGAATTGTGAGGACGGAATCAGGCGACAATTGTCTGCCTTCCGATGCCGCTTGAGAGGCTGCATGGAAGAGATTCAAGAGTGCGTAACGCACCGCCCAGACTTCGGCCAATACTAGTTCGGCGGGATCAGCGGGCCGCTGTCGCGCCGCGCACAGAGCGGTCCCGCGTAGCCACTCGGAGAGAGCCTGCCCCGCGCTTTCGGCGGCAGCTTCGATCTCGGCCAGTTCTTCCGGAGTCAGCCGCGTGGCGGCAGTCTTGGTGCGGAAGCCGGGCTTCGCCTCTTCTCCGAACGGCAAACTGGACTGGGGATTAGCTTGAACGCGGGGATTACTCATTGGACGAACCGCCTTGTTGCACTACTGCCCTTGATTCCGTTGCGATTAAGCTGCGTATTTGTCAGTTCACCGCAAGGTCTTGCGCTTCAACGCGTTTACGTGATCGACGATGGGCACCGCTTTGTCGCAAACAAACATCATCCGTTCGATATTGCAGTCACCCAGCGGAGACTAATTTTGTTGACGCAGCTAAAGTTAACCTGCGTAAACATCGAAGCGCCGTCTGGCGCGCCGCAGTTCCCAACTTGGGGGTGACGTGTCCACCCTTCTTCCGGTGCGGAGCACCGCGTTTTTACAGCTCGCCATATTCCAGCCCCTGAGCCTCCCACGTATGGATCACTTCGGGGGCCTGCCATGCTCGTCGAAACAGATTCCGGATCGACTGCCAGTGCTCCATCGGGAACCTGAAGGCGATTCCGTTCTCCCGGGCAAAGAAAAACACGCCTCTTTGCTCGTTTTCCACGATCGCCGTGTGCGCGTAGAAGTAGTATCCGTGCCATTGGCAAAGATCCCGCTCCAAATCTAGTTCTTCAAGCAGCCTGCGGAACTCTGCAATCCTCGGGTATCCAACCACCGGATACCGCGGGGTAAGGGTTCCAGGGAACTCCACGCGAGGGGAGAATTCATTCCCCTCTTCCCGCACCAGATCGAGGCGGTATCCGCCTTCTTCCAAGGACGGCAATGCTGGCTGAACCGCAAGCTCAAAATCCTCGTCGTTTGTCTCCGCAGGCGCCTTCTCTCGCAGGGGCCTTCGGTGAAGGGAATAGTGGCCGCGCGCGCACACCCGCCACAGCGCTGGCCAGTGCGGCCAAAGCACCTCGTTTAGCTTCTCAATATTTGAGAACTTTTCCTCATCGAGAAGTGTGTAGAGATTGCGAACCGCAAGTAGCGGTTTTCGTCGCTTTTGAGCCGGGTTCCTCAGCATCTGAATGGTGCGCGTCACCACCCGGCGCAAGTCGTCGCTTCCAATGTCTTCAACTTCCTTGGTCTCGACCTGTTTGTCCCATGGAAGCGTCCGCAGATACACAAAATCCCGCATCGACTTTTTCGGTCTGCGTGCGATGGTGTAAGCCGCAAGAAATGCCTCCAGTATTTCGGCCAGGGACTCGTATGAAATCTGGCCTTGTGCAGTATTCATGAATGACTCTGCTCCCACCGCACAGTAATGGGCCACCAGGGTCCATTCCGCCAGCGAAAGCGGGAGACCTGAGTCTGCCTTCCCACGAATTCCTAGCAGGGAATCTGTCGGCTGAGAGAGCAGGTCTACTAACTCAAGACGGTCATCTCGGGCAGACTCAAGAAGCTGCTTTGCGGCTTCCGATGTCGAGACAGTTTGGCCGCTCTTGAGGTACATGATTTTCTTCAGGGTTTCAAGCCTTAAGCGCAGCGCCTCCGAAATGCGGATGGAGATCACTGGCTGCTGCGGCGTCGCGGCGTTCTCTACCATGAAGCCCTTTCTGGGTCGTTACAGTTAATAAATAAGTAACGTTACATGTTGACTCTACGTGTACATTTGCGATATTGTCAAGTACGAGGTCATAGTCGAGGTGCACATTGCACGAAGCGATGCCCCCAGCATTTGCATCCGATCCCATCGAACCCTTGCTCGACGTGAGCAGAGCTGCCTATTTGCTAGGCATCTCGGTGAAGACCTTGCGTGACTGGATTCAGGGTCGTAGGATCGACTATGTGAAAGTGGGCACAAGAGTCATGATTCGGCCGGAAACCATTCGTCAGTTCGTGACAAGCAACACTCGACGTGCGGCAAGCTGATGAAAGTATTCAAACGCTCCGGAAGCTCGTACTACGCCTACAAATTCCAGTACCGAGGCAAGGAATACTACCGCTCGACTGGGACCGAAAACCGGCGTGAAGCAGAGGCTATCGCGGGTGCGGCGCGGGCTCGCATTGTTCGCCAGGCGGCTGGTCTCGAAAAACCCGAGCCGCAGCGGGAATCTCCCGCGAGTGATGAAACGTCCAAAGGCATTCCTACGCTAAGGGAGTTCCAAACAACTTTCGATGAGTGGGTTGCGACCGCCAAGGCGGAACAACATGGCACAGTTAAGTTTTATCAGGAGAGCTATAGGAAGCTGCTCAGTTACGGTCCTTGGGCTGATCTCCCGCTCGACCAGATCGACGAAGCTCACATCGAAGGGTTCAAAGCTTGGGCTTTGAAGCACGCGGGGCGGAGGCGTGACGGAAAACCTACGCCGGTGGGCAAAACCACCGTTAATCGCTATTTGGCCACTTTCCGCAAGGCGCTGCGTTATGCGCATCTGAAGCTTAAGTTAATCGCCAAGGTGCCGACGGTTGAACAGTACACGAAGGACGAAGGAGCCGAGCGTGAAACGGATTACATATTCAGCACGGCGGAGTATATGCAATGGACTTCGCGTGCTGCCGAACCTTTGCGATCCGCTTCCATTCTCGCGCGCCACTCCGGTATCTGTCGTAACGAGATGCTAAAGCTGATGAAGGATTGCGTTCGCCTCCACTCGGAGCAGCGAGCAGAAGGGAAAATCTGCGGAGAGCTCATAATAAAGCGCGGTCTGAAACGGCGAGCGCGAAAACGCAAGCTCGTGATTGATCACGAAATGAAGGAAGTACTCGAACGGCTTCTGAAAGACTCGAAGTGCGACTACGTCTTCACGAGCCCGCTAGATCCGACAAAGGCTCTTGGCCCTTGGGTGCTGGAGGAACAGATGGGCCAGGTACGGAAGAAGATCAAGACTCATCCCGATGCCGGCCTGCACGCTCTGCGTCATACCTTTCTGACCGAGGCCGGAGAGTATACGGACCCCTTTACGTTGCAGTATGTCGCCGGACACGATAACATTAAGACCACGATGCGCTACGTACACCCGCGCGAGGCTGCGGTTCATAAGCTGTTTGCGCGACTGGCGGATCTGCAGCGGCCGGAGGAGCGCATCGCGTGCATTAAGTCGGTGCAAAATCCGGTGCAGTTGGAAATGCCCTCAGAGGGCGAACTTGCTAAGCTATTGATTACAGGTAATTTACAAAGTGCGGAAGTGGTGGAACTGGCAGACACACCATCTTGAGGGGGTGGCGCCGAAAGGCGTGGGGGTTCAAATCCCCCCTTCCGCACCAATTTTAGCGGCTGTGAATTGAGTACGCGACAGGCATCCGCCGGGTTTCGTACAGGATCACGTCATGCATCCCACGGGCTCGGCTCGTCGTATGCAATTCCAGGGCACCCACTCCGCAATCATTGCAATCGTCGCCAGCTCGGTCTCCAAGCCATCCCGTCATCTGAAGCTTCGTGCGGCGGAGCCGAAAGCGTGCACGCCGCGTGCATACAAAAGCATTCCCACGAGAACCCCATCCTTGCTGAGCGCAGGATCGTAAACCAGCGAGTTCTCTTAGCGGTTTGCCGGGTCATTCTCGCCCTGCAGAAAAACGCAGACGCCAGGGAGGACGAGGCACAAAAATCCCTTGCATAGTTGCCTCAGAAGTGCATAATGAATCGTTTTAATTGAGGCCGTTCCACTTTTCGCCGGCCTCATGCCGGGAAACGGGCTTTGCATCGAGGAAGGAGTTCCTCAGCAGAGTCTGACAGCAATCAGAGGCGCCGGCCTCGTTTATTCATCCGGGCCAAAGGGGGCAACGTGAGTCTCTCCGCTCTAACGATTCGGGAAAACTACCAGCGCGCACTGCGAACTCTAACCACGGCCATCATCCTCCTGCTGCCAGCAGCCCTTTTCGGCCAAGGCTACTTCGGCACCGTGAGCGGCATCCTGACCGACACATCGGCGGCCGCCATCCAGGGTGCAAAGGTCACGCTGCTCGATGAGCAGAAGGGATATAAGTTCACGACCAACTCGAACAACGAGGGGCGGTACCTTTTCGTTTCGATTCCTCCGGGGCTGTATTCGGTGACTGCCGAGAAGCAAGGATTTGAAAAGACGGAGCGCACCCACATCAGATTGAGTGTCACCGAGAACCCGACCGCGAATCTGACTCTTAGGGTCGCGAGTGCGTCACAAAGCGTTGACGTCAAGGCCCAAAGCGAGAGCATCGACACCCAAGATGCGGTGACCGGCCAAGTCGTCGACCGCAGGGCCATCAATGATCTGCCTCTGGTCGACCGCAACGTGTTTGATCTGACCTATCTGGCGCCGGGCGTCACCGACGTGGATGATCAGTGCCCCAACTGCGGCGGCACCAATTTTGTTTCGAACGGCAGCCGTGGCGCCAGTGCCGACATTCTGATGGACGGCGCTTCCATCACCAACTTCGAGCCCAATGGCGGCGTCACCCAGATCGTGTACCAGCCCTCGGCGGAATCAGTGGAAGAGTTTAAGGTGCAGCAAACCAATTTCAGCGCAGAGTACGGCTTTTCCGGCGCCTCGATCATCAACATGGTCACGCGCTCGGGAACGAACTCATTTCACGGCGGCGTCTACGATTTCATCCGCAACACCATCACCGACGCTAACAACTGGTTCAACGATCAGGCCGGCATTCCTATTCCTCCAGTTCACCGGCACGACTTTGGCGGAACCATTGGCGGCCCGATCTTTAAGAACAAAACTTTCTTTTTCTTCGACTGGGATGGCATTCTACAGAGCAGCATGGGCACCTATGTGGCGGGCGTGCCCAGCGCAGCCATGCGCACCGGTGATTTTGGCGAAGTCTGCACCTCACAGGGCGGATCGTTCAATTCCACCGGAATGTGTACGCAAGGTGGGAGTCCGTTAATCGCCGGACAGCTTTATGATCCCTATTCGGGCGTCTATAGTTCTGCTGACGGCGGTCCAGTTCGCAACCCTAACGCCTTCATCCCCTACAACAGGATTGACCTTTACAGCAGCCCCGGCAGCCCGAATCTTCCAGCGAACCTTCAACCGCCCCCTGGTCCAGGCAACCTGATCGATCCTGTAGCTCAGAATGTACTGAACCTGTTCCCTCTGCCAACGCCCAACCTGCCGAATTCGACTATCTACAATAACTGGATCGCTTCGGGAGCGACCCCTAGCAATAATGAGGCATTCGATCTGAAGATCGATCATCGCTTCAGCGAAAAAAATCTGTTGAGTGCCAAGTACTCCTATCAGTGGGGCTCGAACACTCCTTACAACTGCTTCAAAACCTTCATAGATCCTTGCGCCGGAGGAGCCAACAAAAGCACAGCCCACCTGTTCGCGATTAACGACACGTACACCATCAACCCAACAATGCTGCTGACCACCACTTTCGGCATCACGCGCGGCGCCATGCGCATCTATGCCTACAATTCGAGTCTGAACGCCAATCCGCTGAGTACGCTGGGCTTTCCATCCTATTTGGAATCGAACGGCTTCAATGGCGTTCCGGCCATGTTCATCAACGATTATTTTGCCGCGGGCTTCCCCAATGCGGGAAACGATCCCTATGGCAACTACAAGCAAGGTCAGATCACCGGTCAGTTCAGCGAGTTGCTGAGCAAGGTCCATGGGCCGCACGAACTGAAATTCGGATTCGAGGCCCGCCTACATCAGCAGAATTACATCCAAACCAATGCGCCACTGGGATACTTCCAGTTCAATAACGCGGGCAGCTCGTTGTGCCCCTTCGTGGACGATTTTGCGGACTGCGGTGGAGACTCCATGGCCAGCTTTCTTATGGGCCAGCTCTCCGGTGGAGGGAGCAGCTTCTATGAAATCCAGTTCCAGCCCGCGACTGAAAATTATCAATACGCCACCTTCGTTCAGGACAACTGGAAGGTGACTCCCAAACTCACCTTGAACCTTGGATTGCGCTACGATGTTTCGTTGCCGCGCACGGACCGCTTCAATCACCAGAACTGGTTCGATCCGAATGTAGTAAATCCGTTGAATGGCGGTTCGTTCAGCTACACTGATCCGGTTACCGGCAATCCTGTGACTCGCCCGCTGCTCGGTGGCGAGGTTTTTGCCAACTCGCACCAGCGCACCAATTATGTGACCGACTGGAAGGACTTCCAGCCACGCTTCGGTTTCGCCTACCAGTTCGCTCCGAAAATGGTGGTCCGCGGCGGTTACGGAATTTACTATGGCCAGTCACGGTCGGGCGCCAGCGGAGTTGTGCCCTACGGCGGCCAAGGTTTCAACGAATACACTAATGTGATTTCGACCTACAATAACGACGGCGCCACACCCTACCTGCACCTCAGCAACCCATTTCCTAACGGATTAAACCAGCCTGCGGGGAACTCTCTAGGATTGTTGAACGATGTTGGCTATGGAGCGAATGGTCCGCTCCGGATTGCCGCCGCAAATCTGACCCCTTACGAACAAAGCTGGAGCTTTGGGGTCGAGCGCCAAATGCCGTGGAACGTGGTTCTGGATGTCGAATATCTCGGAAAGAAAGGAACCCATCTGCCTTTCAGCGGCGCCAATAATATCGACATCTTTGGTACGTCGATTGAGAGCTTGCCGATCTCCGGCCCCAATCCCAACAACCAATGCCAAACTCTGACGATAAACTGCCTCAACACCTATGTGACCAATCCTCTCTCTTCACTGAATGGTGGCCCCATCAGCGACCCGAACAGCACGCTCTCGTCGGCCCAGGTTCCCTACAGTCAGATAGCGTCGCCTTATCCGCAATTCACCGGAGTTAGCACCGATGTCCAGATGATCGGCAACTCGACCTATCACGGACTGCAACTCAGCGCAAACAAGCACTTCAGCAACGGTCTGGAGTTCATCGTCAACTACACATGGTCGAAATCGATCGACGATGCGTCGGTGGGCGACGACAACGTAACCTGGCTGGGAAGTTTCACCAGCCTTCAGGATCCTAACAAGCCGTGGCAAGAGCGCAGCCTGTCGACCTTCGATATACCCTCGGTACTGAAGTTCAGTTACAGCTACGATCTGCCCTTCGGGCGCGGCAGAGCCATGCTGGGCAATATGCCGCGTGTGCTGGACGCCGTTATCGGCGGTTGGAGGACCAACGGCATTTGGCAGATTGCAGACGGCAGGCCCCTGCCTATAACTGTTTCCAACGGAGGTACGCCCCTGCCCAGCTACGGCGCTCAGAGGCCCAATCTAGTCGGCACGCCGAGACGCAACTACGGTCACGATTGGCAGAACGACTTTTTCACTAATCCTGAGGTCTTCCAGATGCCCGCCCTGTTCACGCTCGGCACTATGCCGCGAACGATCGCACTTGTGCGATCACCGCTCACGTTTACCAGCGATTTGTCGGTGAACAAGGTGTTCCCGTTGTCGGGCGTGCACGAAGGCCTAAACATGGAGTTGCGACTAGAGGCCCAAAACGCATTCAATCATCCGCTCTTTAGTATGGGGTCGCCTGGCCCTTACGGCAGCAGCACCCTTAATGTCGGCGATCCCAGCTTCGGGGTGCTCTCCAGCATGTCGCCAATCGGGCCGCGGCAGGTTCAATTGGCCGTGAAGATCAACTTTTAGAATGATGGCGGTGCCGGTCACCCCCAGTTCCTTCATGGACTGCTCATTTGGCGGAGTTCCCCGGACCTCCCAGCGGATAAATCCGGGGAAGCCGCATCTCGACCGGAGGCAGAGCGGGAAAGGCGGCATGCGGTTCTTTTTGGTACCAATACGCGACAGAAAAAAAGTTGTCGGAGCGATGATTGGCATGGCCGTGCTCGATCGTCGCCCTGAGAGATTCGGTGAAAGGGATCGGCGAATCGAGATGAAAGCGATACACGGAAGACCGGCTGCCCGCGACTTCGGCGCCCTTTACCGGTGCTCCGTATAGTGCATAAGAGAAAGGATGATCGCCAAAGTCCCAAGCTCCGAGAAAGTAGTCTTCCGACCCGGTACCGTTAATGGAGGGACGTTTCTCTCCGTCGATAAAAAACATGTCGTCGCCTTCGCCCCACCAGCCGTCCTGATTCTGAAGCACTGACATGGTCACGCCGACGAAGTGTCCCTGGCCGGTGGCTTCCATCCACACGTAATTGTTTTCTCCATCAAGATTTTTCTTCGCGGTTACGGCGGGCGCATTGTTTGATTCCCACTGGTTCGTCCACCCTTTGGCTGGCGTTGCCTGCCGGTACTGGGCGTGAAAATACATGGTGTCGGCGGCAAGATTTTTGTGCAAAGCCTGATAGTCGATGTTGAAATAAAACGCATCGACCGCTTCCCTTCCTTCATTGGTGACAGTGATCCGGGCTCGCTTCTGAAAAGGCATGGGGAAAAACGAATTCAAGGCCTTATCCGAGGCCACCGACAGCGGGATCGATTCAAACTGGAAGTAGTCGCCAAGGCCGAGGCCGAAGAAGTCGCCGATCGGAGTCTCCACGCTGGGCGAGGCTTCGCCGTCCCAATACATGCGTAGAACCAGCTTTTTTAAGTGATACTGTTCCGGCGACGCGATGGTGATCCAGATGTGAGTAATGATTCCTGGGCCAGCGCCATCGAGTAAGGTGATCGTGGCTCCGGCGGGAATTTTGTAAAAATCGTCATTGCCGCCGGTGCGGTCATAGCTGGAAGCCCGCTTCTGAACATAATCACGAGGTGAGGCAAGACTGGAGAGCATCGTGCCCTGAGCGCCATCCGACTGGGCGCAGAGAGAAGCGCCGGCCAGTATGATGGCAATAAGGATTACCCGTAGCTGCAAAACATTTCGCAGGTTAATTCCTCTCATGTGAGTCTGTTTCATCGGGAGATTTGCGCGATGTACACAGCGAAGGGCTCCAGCGCGATCTGATCCAACCGGCCACTCGGCGCGGGTACCATGGTCGTCATCAGAGTCTTGGCCTTAGGGGATGTGAAGCCTTCTGCGGAAAGATTAAAGCTGGCTTGCTGCGCCGTCCCAGACATATTCAGAACGACCAGCACGGCCTCGCTCTTGTATCGCCGCAGGTAGGCAAGCACGTTGGGATCGTCCTGGTTCAGCGCGACGTAATCTCCGTCCAGAAGGGCGCGATTCTGATGATGCAGTACGAGCAGCTGCTGGTAGAACCGCAGGATGGAGTTCGGGTCGTTCAATTCGCTGGCAACATTGTGCGTCTTCGCACTTGGCGGAACCGGCAGCCAGGGTTTTCCCTGAGTGAATCCCGCGTTGGCAGAATCGGCCCATTGCATGGGAGTGCGCTCTCCGTCGCGGCCTTTGTATCCTGGCCACCCCGTGATTCCCATGGGATCCTTCACGTCTTCCTTCCGCGTGGGATCGTTGTTCTCCATGCCGATCTCCTCGCCGTAATACATGATCGGCGTGCCGCGCAGCGTCAGATAGAGCCCGGCCATCAACTTGGCGATCTGGTCGTTGTGCTTGCCGTCACCGTAGCGCACGAAGGATCGCGGCATATCGTGATTGCCGATGACATAGGTCGGCCAGCCGCCGGTGGATTCGGCGAGCGCAATTTGCTTGCGGAATTCGGGAGCGGAAAGCTTGTCGATAGTGCAGAACATGAAATCCATGGGCAACTGGATTTCATCATTATGCGCCCCGTAATATTCTTTCAGCTCGGCGGCATTGTCGGTGTAGGTTTCACCCACTAGAACGGCGTCGCTCTGGTCGGCGACACTCCTCAAGCGGCGAAGCACCTCATGATTCTCCGGGAGCTTGTCATTGTATTTGTTTTGCATGTTCGGATCGCCGAGTTCGTCCTTTCCCGGCAGAACCGGGTTGTCGTGAAGGTTGGGATCCTCAAACAAAAGATCAACCGCATCCAGACGAAAGCCGGAGACGCCGTGCTTGTACCAGAATCGAGTGGCATCGAACATGGCTTTTTCCACGGCTGGGTTGCGCCAGTTCAGGTCCGGCTGCGCGGTGGCGAAGTAGTGGTAGTAATACTGACCGGTTGTGGGATCGAACTTCCAGGCTGAACCTCCAAAATCTGATATCCAATTGCTGGGAGGTTGGCCGTCGGCCTTGCCGTCGCGCCAGATGTACCAATCGCGATGAGCGGACGTGCGCGATGACTTTGAATCGAGGAACCACGGGTGCTGTTCTGAAGTGTGGTTGATGACGAAATCCATGATGATGCGGATGTGTTTTTTCTTGGCAGCTTCCGCCAGGTGATCGAAATCGGCCAAGGTTCCATACATGGGATCGATGTTCTCGTAATCGGAAACGTCATAGCCGAAGTCGACTTGCGGCGAGGGATAGCAAGGAGTGATCCAGATGGCATCCACGCCCAGTTGCTGCAGGTAGTCCAACTTGGACTCGATCCCCTTGAGATCGCCGATGCCGTCGCCGTTGCTGTCGGCGAAACTGCGCGGATAGACTTCATAGAAAACGGCATGCTGCCACCACGCGTGGCCTTCGGCGTCAACCGGCCGCCCTTGCGCTTGAGAGAAAGAAAGCGGGAGGCACACGCCCACTAGCAAAGCGATGAACCTGAAGTTTACAGCCATTTCGAATCGGTCTCCATAATTCTAGAACGGCCGCAACCTAAAGCACCGCAGCCTCACCTCGCCGCAAAATGAAAAATAACGGTGGCCTGCGGATCGGTTCCGGGCGCGCTCGCAGGAAGTTGTACGCGGACGTTTGCTTCCGTTCCGGTTTTCTTTTCAAGCTCAGCCCCTTCAATGGAAGAAATCTGGTCCGGGTACCAGGCCGAGAGTTCATAACGTTCTCCTGCCGTACCGGAGAGTAGCAGGGTTAGAGTGTCTCGCTTCGGCGACCAGGACTCGGAAAGCACTCGCAAACCGTGGCTGCTGGCGCCCAGTTCCGGAAGAGTCGGCATCTCGCCCAGTTCGAAGTTGTTCTTCATCTGGATTTCAACGGTGCTTTGGCCGCTGACGATCGGAACATTTACCGTTACGTGCTGATCCGATGAATTCGCTTCAATTTGAAACGGCAGGGCGTGTCCGTTGAGTCGAGCCCCAGTAATCTTGGCGCGCAAACTCAGCGCTGGCGAGAATTGTAGAGAACAGTGTCCCGTACCTGTAGATTGCACTTCTAATCGAATACTATCTGGCGTGCGCTGATAATTTAAACTCGAAACCATTGTGCCCAAGTGCACGTTGTTGACGGAGAACGAACTCCAGTCCGCTGGAACGTGAGGAGCGAACTTCAACTGACAACTTGTAGCGTCCGCTTGCAACCCCAGCAATCCACTCAGCAGAGGATTGACCACCATAGCCGCCGACCAAATCTGATGAGGTGTTCCTGTCGCCAGCGTCTGAAAGTAATCGCCAGAAAGAACTTCAGCCACGTGGCCGAGCGACCCATTCAGCGCAAGTAAAGCATTGGCCCGCAAGTTCGAGTATGCGGGAAGCGGGCGATGGTAGCGGTACTCCCCGATCGATGCCCATCCCGTGAATAGCGGCCATACGGTTCCATGATGATATCCGCCGGGATTGTATTTCGGATCCTGCGAAGAAAGAATTCGCATGCCCCAATCGGTTTGATGATCGGGACGGGCGAGTTCCTCAATCATGCTCCCAGCCTGATCGTCATTTAGTTGCCTAAACCACAATGCAACCGCGGCCAGCACGCTGGCAACATCAGCACGGTTGCCATTTATATCGAGGGCGTAAGCGTAGATTTTCTTTTCGGCGGACCAGAACGCCTTGTCCAGAAGCGGCTTTTGTCGTTCAAACGTTTGCTTAAGCTCTTTGCTGAGATCTTCTTTACCCAGGAGGTGAGCGAGGTGAGAAAGCGCACGCGTGGCCTCGAGGCCCAGCGATGCCTGGTAAAGTTCGGTGCGTACCGGATAGAGCGGTCCGCCTTCGATCCAGCCGGTGCCGATGCCGAAGTTCTGTGCCAGTCCCTGCGCATCATTCGTCGATCGGAGAAATTCGTAAGCTTTCGAGAGGTTGTCCCATTTCTGCTGAGCGAATCCAATGTCCCCGCTGTGCATCACGTGATCGTCCACGGCAATGATGAAGAGCGGCGTAGCGTCCGCAGAGGCAAACGCGTACGGTGTGCTCTTGAACCAATCTGTAAAACTGGCGCTCTGAGCGATTTCATGAGGGATTTTGCCGTCCGCTCTCTGATATTTACTTAGAAACTCCAAGGCGTTACGCGCAGTTGGGAAGTCGCCCTCCGCATCGAGCGCCAACGAAGTCCACTCCGCGTCGCGACCAAAAAACCAGGCGAAACCGGGTCGATGGTCGTTGCCCGATGTGTTGAAGCCGGCAACCAGACCTTCCCCCAGAAAAGGGTTTTGCACAAGGCCTTGCAGCATGCTTACTCTCGCCCAGTCATACGCGGTTTCGAGTTGTGCGTCGGGAAGCTTCAGGCTAACGGTGCGACCCAAATATTCCCGGTAGTACGCTGCGGAACTCTGAAGCAATTCCGGATAATCCCTTGCTAAGTGATCGTAGACCTTCGCCAGCGGCACCGGTCCCTCGAATCCTGCCGCGATGACGATGAGTTTGGTATCGCTCCCTTTCTTCGTCGCACCCAGAAGAATCGAATCTTGCGGGGAGGAAAAATAGTTTGTGGAATATTCTTCAGAGCCCTTGACCGCCGTGGGAGAACCGACCAGGGCCTGCAGCTTTCCGGATTCTTCCCCAAAACGGAAGGCGCGCAGCGCCGGATCCCAATCTTCACCGACTCCGGCAAGAGCTGCGGGCCACTCCAGCTGAAAATCAGGTTCGAAAACCGCCTCGATCTCCAGAGGCTCGGCAGTTTCAACTTCAAAAGCGATTATGGCGCCGGGTTCATGCACCGGTACGAACAAAGTTTCGCGGACGGAAAAAACGTCGCCGGTGTAGACGATGGTGCTCGACTCGGGATGAACAATGAGAGTTCGGGCAAGAGCTTCGGCGGGCAGCGTGGCGCCAGCGATGTGGAAGAGCAAATGAAAATTACGGACGATTTTCAGCGGGTAGACCCATGCTTCCAGGGTTCCTTGTTCGTTCCCGAATACTCCGGCCCGCGTGCCTACGGCTGAAACAAACTCCCATGATCGAACGGGCCGTGAAAGTTCCAGCGTTTGCCCGGATTGCTCAGCAAATGCACCCGAGCAGAGCAGGAGCAGACTGCAAGGCACAATGAGTCTTGCCAGAGACAGCCAGTGTGGCCCAAAGGAGCTCCGCGAGTGATGCATGATTAAAAGGGCGTTAGCAGGACGAACGGAGTATATACTCTTCCCGCATTTCAAAAGTTTGCAAAGTTGATTGTCTTTCCAGAAACTCAGAAGCCGAGCTGCGCAGCTCATCGGCGGCGCTAGCCTATGTGGAGTCAGGGACGGGAATGATTAGGCGCCGGGAATTCATCCGCAACAGCGCATTAGGCGCAGCAGGGGTCTTGCTGGCCAGACCTGCGAGGTTGGCGAGCACGGTGGTGTCGAGCGCGTCCGACTCGCGCATTGAGGTTTTGCCGGATGAGGTCTTGGGCACAATCTCTCCAAATATTTACGCACACTTCATTGAGCACATTGGTGGCGTGATCTATGACGGAGTTTGGGTGGGAGAGAATTCGAAGGTCCGGAATGTTGCCGGCATTCGCAAAGATCTGATCGACGAAATGCGCAAGATCAAGGCTCCCGTGGTTCGCTATCCGGGCGGCTGTTTTGCCGACAGTTACGACTGGCGCGACGGAGTTGGGCCGGCGGATAAACGTCCGCGAAGAACGAATTTCTGGATTGAGGCCGAGCCCAGCTCGGAGCCCGCGAATCACCGCTATGAATCCAACCGGTTTGGCACCGATGAGTTCATGCGTTTCTGCAAACTGATTGGCTGCCAACCTTATCTTGCGGCCAATGTTCGCAGCTTGCCGGCGGAGGCGTTTTATCGATGGGTGGAATATTGCAATTCTCCTGCGGGCAGCACCACATTGGCGGATCAACGGGCCGCTTCCGGCTCCGTCGAACCCTACAATGTTCGCTATTGGGGCGTGGGAAACGAATCCTGGGGATGCGGCGGCAACTTTACCGCTGAGGAATATTCCACCGAGTTTCGCAGATATACCAGTTGGTTGCCGCAGTACGGGCAACCGTTGTCACTGATTGCCTCAGGCCCGAACGAGGACAACCGGCAATGGACGCGGGGATTCTTTGAGGAGATTGCTCGAAAAGATAAAGACCTGTTCAGCTCAATCTTCGGCTGGGCGCTCCATTTTTATTCCTGGAACCTGAGCCGGGGACGGACCAAGGACTGGGACGCGGGCAAGGGCGATGCGATTAAGTTTGATGTCCAGGACTGGTACGAAGTGTTGCACGAAGGCGGCCGGCTGGAATCTCTCATCGAGGGTCACTGGCAAATCATGGGCGAGTTTGATCTCACACATCAGGTAAAGCTCGTCGTCGATGAATGGGGTCCGTGGTATCGTCCCGGTAGTCAACTCACGGTGGATAACTTCCTCGAGCAAGTTCCCACGCTCAGAGACGCGGTATTCAGTGCGATGACGCTTGATATCTTTAACCGGCATCCGGAAAAGGTTACTCTCGCAAGTCCCGCGCAGCTGATTAATTGTCTGAATAGCCTTTACCTTGCTCACGAAGATAAGTTCTGTGTAACGCCGGTGGGCCATGTTTTCGGAATGTACGCTGCGCACCAGGGAGGTCGGGCGGTGCGCACCATCGTCGCAGCACCGAACGTTGAGTACGCGCGTGATGACAAGCCGACGCCATTCTGGGGATTGCAGGGTTCCGCATCTTTGCGGGGCAAGAATTTGATACTCACCCTCGTGAATCCGAGTGTGAGCGAAATCCGAGAGACGGAAATCACAGTTCGCAGTGCATCGATAGAGTCAGGGACGACAACCGTGCTGACGAATTCCGATCTTCATGCTCACAACACTTTCGATCAGAAAAATGTAGTCGCTCCGCGGGTAAAAGAATTGCAATCGACGGGAAGCGTCATCACTGTCCAAATCGCGCCGGCGTCCGTCACCAAGCTGGAGCTAAATCTTGTGTAGGCGCGAGTGCTTATTAACGTGAAGCCTAAGCCCAATGCGTAAGAAAACAGAAAACTCTCGAATCGTTCTGATGCTCGCTCTGTTCGCAGTGACGGCGAGCGGTGTCTTGCTGGCGCAGGCTGCACCCTCGGTGGTTGTGCACTGGGAAAAGAAAACACCCAACCGCACCGTTCCCACCCTGCAAGCTGTGGTGAATCCGATGCTGCGCCGTGGATCGCCCATTCACGATGCCTCCCTCGAGGCTCTCCACAAACTAGGGCCTGATTATGTTCGTTATGCCTTCTGGTATCCATATCCGAAGCTAGCGGTCGCCGAGCTGCGCCCACCTGACGCCAACCAAACCTACTGGGATTTCCAATACATGGATCCTCTCGTCGAAGACTTCCTGCATGCATCGGAGGGTCACAGCCCCGTCTTCAGCTTCAGCACGATCCCGGAGTGGATGTTCGCGACTCCCAAGCCAGTCGTTTATCCGGACGATCCGAACCAAGCTTTCTGGGATTATTCACAAGGCACGGAACTCAACGATCTCGGGGCGCTGGCCGACTACTATGCACGGCTGGCGAGCTGGTACACACAGGGGGGGTTCACCGATGAGTTGGGAAAATTCCACACCTCGGGCCATCATTACGACATCCGCTACTGGGAAGTCTTCAACGAGGTGGACGGGGAACACGACACTACGCCGCAGAAATACGTCGAACGATATGACGCCATAACCCAGGCGGTGCTAAAGGTCGCGCCGAACATGAAATTTGTGGCTCTTGCTCTGTCAGCCCCATCCGATGCCCCGCGTACCTTCGCATATTTTCTGGACCCGAAGAATCACAAGCCGGGCATACCATTGGACTACATTTCGTTCCACGTCTATGCCACGCCATCGGGGGATCAAACGTTGGAGGATTGGCAGTACACTTTCTTCAGCCAGGCAAGCGAGTTCATCTCGGTGACGCGCTACATCTTGCAGATTCGAGACCGGCTGTCGCCTTCAACTAAAGTTATGGTCAACGAAGCCGGCTCTATCCTTAACGGCGACATGACTCAAGGCGAGCCCAACCACGTTGAGAAGCCAATCCCTGCCGCCTACTGGAATCTGAGTGGAGCGCTTTACGCCTACCTTTACGCGGAGCTGGCAAAACTTGGGGTTGACGTTGTCGGTGAATCGCAGCTGGTCGGCTACCCTTCGCAGTTTCCGAGCGTCAGCATGATCGATTGGACGAACGGCAAACCTAACGCGCGCTTCACAGTTCTGGAATTGCTCAAGAACAATTTTGGTCCGGGAGATGAGCTTTCTGACACTGAAGTTCGAAGCAACGGTTCGCTGGCGGAGTCCGACGCTATCGAGGTCCAGGCTTTTACCCGAGACGGCCACCGAAAGTTGCTGCTGATTAACCAGCGAAATCGTGAAGTCACTGTGGACCTGCCGAAAGAATGCATTGGGGCTGCAATCCAGAGCATCGGAGGAACCTCACCCGACACAAAGGTGCAAAATGTTCCAGACGTGAAAGTCCGCTTGCTCCCCTTCTCAGTGTCCGTGATTGCTTTGAAAGATTAACCGATTCTCACCGTCCCCGCCAAAGAAGGCGTCCAGCGCGGCTTTTGTATGACTTCGGGTTGTGGATGATCGATAAATTTAGGCCGCGATCCGCTGGATCGGTAGTAGAATGCTCGGATTCGGTAGGTTGGTGCGCCAGGTCCGGGTCACTACGGCCATGCCCCAAGAGAGTTTCTTCCAGAGGACAAGTCAATGAGATTTCTTTCGCCGTTCCGGGTTTGCCTGCTGTTGCTGTCTGTTTTAGCTGGGACGATTCTCTCTCAATCGACCTATGCTCAGGATTCCACTGCCGCGCAGCAGCTCCCCAAACGAGTTGTCGGCGACTACGGTTATTGGAGCAGAACACAGACCCCACCTTACAGCTCGGCGCAGATTCCATTTGAGAAGTTGACCCACATAAACCATGACGGCGTGTCTTTTAACGCGGATGGTTCATTGTCGGTTCCCAGCGGCTTCCTCGAGCCCGAGCTCCTCACCAAGGCGCATGCGAAAGGGGTCAAAGTTCTTCTGCTCATCGGCGGCGACTTTACCGGAGTTGAGGCCAACGGCACCCTGCTGACCCTGATCGAGAAACTCACCGGCTTCGCTGCGAAGCATGACTACGATGGCTTCGACATCGACTGGGAATATCCAGCTACCACGCAGGATCGTGACTTCCTCGTAGAACTCATGGTGGGACTCCGCGCGACGAACTCCGACTATGTTCTCTCCATCGACGCGGCTCCCTGGGGCGGATACGGTTACGATCTCGATCAATTGAAATACTGGATCAACTATTTCAATATCATGATGTACGACTGTGCTGGTCCGTGGACCGATGACGGACAGCTCAACGCGCCGATTTTTTGGGATCCGAATGATCCCCAGCCTTGGGAATGCCAACCGGGAGGCAGTGATCACGATGCCGCCGAGATATTTCTCGCGAGTGTCCCTCCAAAGCAACTGAACATGGGAACGCCCTTTTACGGCTATTTCTACCGGAACGTCAGCGCGCTGTTCGGAGTGTGTCCGAACTCGTCGCATACTTCGGACGGAAACTGCGATAACTCCGTTTTGACTGAGAATTACGCCCCATTCATCAAGAATCGCGTCAACCAGGACGGGTGGGAGACGTTCTATGACCCGATTGCACTCGTTCCCTACATGCTGAGAACCGATGGGAAGCCTGGCTACATTACGTATGACGATCCGGTCTCGACCTATCTCAGGGTCTCATACTCCGATTGGATGCTCGGCCTGGGTGGTACTTTCATGTGGTCGCTCGATGCCGACTACGACGGCCACTCCCAAGACCTGCTTGATGCCATGTATCAAGCGACAGTGAACCGAGGGCAGTAGCCCGGGAGATCCGAGGACGGGCTTCGAAGCATATCCGCTCGAGCATTTCTTAAAGGGTCGCTTGACCGATGCGACGGGCGGATGTCAAACTGTTATCAGGAAAGAATGAAGGCTTGATTGCCGGCTTCTTCTCCGCGGTGGTTTTCCCGTTCGGCAGCAATGCACTCATTCTGAACCATTTAGGATTTCTTGATTCCATGATTATTCTTGTCACCATTATCCACGTCATCGTTTGTCTGTTTCTGATTGTGGTTGTTCTTCTGCAGAGCGGCAAAGCAGGAGACATTTCGGCAGCTTTCGGCGGACAAGGCAGTCAGGCCGCGTTCGGCCCCCGCGGCGCAGCCACGGCGCTCTCAAAAGCGACGACCATTTCCGCGGTTATTTTCATGTTGACCTCAGTCACGCTCTCCATCAATGCCATCAAGCAGGGCGGCCCCAAATCCGTGTTGCAGGGCGTGAAATCCGCGCCGGTCAAGACCCAGCCCGCCACTCCCGCGCCAGCGCCCGCGAGTCCTGCTCCGCAGAAGTGAGCTGAATTCCTGGAAATCGATGATCGAGGTTGAGGCATGCCCGGCGCCGTCGTGCGGGTTTTGCTGTAATTGTATTTCCGCGATGCGGGTGCTACCATCCGATTATCGGCACTTATAAGCCGGGAGGTATCTGCTATGTCGGATCGCGAAAGCAACAGTTTTGTATGGTTCCTGGCCGGGCTGGGTATAGGCGGGTTGGTAGGAGTTCTATACGCGCCGCGGTCGGGCAGTGAGACTAGGGACGTGCTCCGTTCTCGAGCCGAAGAGGGGCGCGATTACATGCGCAGCCGGGCGCGCGACGCCCGTAGCCAGGCTTCGGAGTGGGTCGATCGCGGACGCGACGTCGTGAATCAGCAAAAAGAACAGTTCCGCGCCGCCTACGAAGCCGGGCGGCAGGCCTATCAAGAGGCTACGACAGAGACCGGAGCACCGAAGAGCTTGTAAGTCTCTTGGAGCCGGCGGTCGGGCTCGGGAGAGTGCATTATGGAAAACCTTACCGTATTCGTCGCCCTGACGGGAGCCGCAGTGGCTCTGCAGGCTGCCGTTCTCGTGGCCATGTACGTAACCATGCGCAAGAGCAGCGCGCGCATGGAAGCTTTGGCAATCGAGGTCAAGACCAAGGCTCTGCCCACGCTTGAGACCGCGCAAGCCATGCTGGCGGAACTCCGCCCGCAGCTGACCCTAATCGCCGACAATCTCACCGAGACCACGCACTCAGTACGTTCGCAGGTGGAACGCATGGATGCAACGGTGAGTGACGTTGTGGATCGAGCGCGTCTGCAAATCATCCGGGCCGATGAACTGCTTAGCCGCACGCTTGACCGCGTGGAAGAAACTTCTGACATAGTGCACAACACTGTGGTCTCACCTGTACGGCAATTCGCCGGCGTGATTCAAGGGGTTACGGCGGGAATCGAATTTCTGCTCGGCAACCGCGGCCGCAAGAACGGAAGCAACCGCGAAGCGCGGCGGCCCGTGCCGCAGGACGAGATGTTCATCTGAGAATGCTGATTTCTGATTGTTGATTTTGGACCGGAATCGTCTCCCGCACTGTGTCGCCGTTCAATCAACAATCAAAATCATCAATCAACAATTTTTTATGCGTTACTTGGTTCGAGCCCGCGTTAAACCCGGACGTGAAAGCGATCTGCTGCAAGCCATTGAGAACGAAACTCTCGGACAAGGCTCGGTTGCCGAAGGTGAATATCTGCGCAACATGAGTGCGGCGCGGGTTTGCGAGGACCAGACCGTGCGCTGGGTGGAAGTCTGCTACTGCCCCATGCCTCTACAGGAAGAACGGCCTTATTGGGAAAAATATTTCGACCTGACACGGGTGCAAGACGCGCACGACCGCCGCAAGTGCCGCGACGAGAACGGCAGCGAACCATGGGCGTGCGGCGACTGCGATTGCACGGCACGGTTGGAGCAGAAGTTGAAGGTTTCAGGCGTGCCTTTTCGCAGCTCACTGGGCGTAAAGAAAAGACGAGATGGCTGATAGATCACAGAGCATCGAGGAAATACCCTGCATCCGCTTTATTTTGGCTTCTCCGAAGGCCCTATCTGAACCTGTATTGCGTTAACATTGTCAGACCTTGAAGTGTCGACCGACACTACTTCAAAACTGCCATTCGCGTCGCGCATTTGAATAGTTTGTGTGGCCTGCGCGCCGGAGGCACCCGGTCGCACGGAGTCAGTGGTGACTACTGTCACTCTCAGCCCTCCGCCCGGATCGCCGGGGTCAGGCTGTTCCACTTGGCGTCCGGTGTCTTGCTGGCCGGTTGCGCTCGTTCTTTGGGTGGTGGTTGAGCGTTCAACCAGATGCAAGCTTCCGTCCCGGGCCGCCCCTGGAACATCAACGGAATATCTTTCCACCGTACCGCTCTTTTCCCCTGAAGCCTCGGATTCCCTGCTCGCGGTGCGAGAGACTTCGCTCAGCTTGCCATCGGCATCCGGACGCGAGACGCGGTCTTCGGTGCTCCGGTTCTTTCCGTCTTGCGTCGTGGCAGCTTGCTTGACTTCGCTGACTTGCCAGTTGCCGTTGAGATCCGGTAGCAGCGTGGTCTTTTGCGATGCAACCGTGTCATTCGCTCCCACCTGTCGGCGTTCCTGCACAATCATCGCTGGAGCCAAAGCACCGTCGGGGCCCGGCAGCATCACCGTGGTCTTTGTCTCCTCCACATCTTTACCAGTCTTTTTCGTCTCCTCGACCTCGCGCTGAACCACTCGAAGGTTGCCGTCAGCATCCGGATTCGAGGTCGAACGGACGACGGAAGAGCCACCACCGGCTCGCGTGTGCCTTTCTTCTTCCGTTACCTGCACCAGCGTTTTCGCGCCATCGGCATCGCGACCAAAGGTACGCGTCGTCGTTCGCACCGTGGTCGAATCCACCTGTACAGTGGTTTTCTCGACATCCTGGTACGGTTCGAAATCTCCATCGGCGCCACGGTGTTGGATTGACTGACTGTCTACCGCGCGATTTCCGCTCTGGGTGTGGCGTTCGACAGTGCGCGTCGGATTCGCGCTCCCACTTTGCGAATCGGCCGTGCTCGTCCAGGACCCGCCCGCGACGTCTGCTTGAGAATCAGACGTTTGCGCCCTAATTGCGACACCCGAAGACAAATATGCTCCGACCGCGAGCAGCATGATTCGACCCAGACAGGTAGCCAGTGAAGCGCGAGCGTAGCCGTCTCCAAAGTTACGAGCGCCGCGCGCCCACAGCCGAACTCCATTCGGTATGCCCGCTCTTGGCATATATCCACAATTCTCCTCCCGTGAACATTCGATGTCCAGTCTAACGACCGCCAGTCAGGTCTTGACCGGAGCACTTATGAAAGTGTGGTGGCGCGGAGTTCGGGTCCATTCTAAACTCGGGTAATCACTTCGACCATGACAGGCACTTACAAGCTGACGCGAGACACTTTTCTGGATGCAGCGCGAACCACGGTAGCGGCAGTCGTGTCTATGCTGCTGGCTCGCGTGCTAAAGCTTCCCGAGTATTACTGGGCGCCAATCTCCGCCATCGTCATTATCGAGTCGACCATCGATCCGAGGACAGTTTCATGGCAGCGGTTTGCGGGCACTGCCTTGGGCGCCGCTTTAGGAGCCTTGATTGCGACATTCTTTCCCACTAGCGCGCTGGTGTATGCGCTCGCAATTTTCTTGTCCGGAGTGCTCTGCGCTGTTCTCCGGTTCCGCGGCGCTTGCCGTTTTGCGGCGATCACTTTGAGCATCATTCTTCTGATCGCCCACCAGCGTCCGGCATGGATCGTGTCCTGGCATCGCTTTCTGGAAGTATCGCTGGGAATCGCGGTGGGGCTCGCCCTGGCTGAACTGTGGCCCCGCCGCGCGTGATCGGCTACGCGATCCAGCCGCCGCCGACGACGATCTCGCCGTCGTAGAACACCGCCGCCTGGCCTGGAGTAATGGCTCGCTGCGGCTGATCGAAGGTGACGAGAACCTCGTCGTCGCCGATTTTCTCGAGCAGGGCGGGAGCGGGCTCGTGGCGATGCCGAATCTTCACAGACACCCGCATCGGCTCGCGCAGGTCACCGACTGAGATAAGGTTCACGCGTCGCGCTTGCAGCGTCCGCGAATAGAGATGTTCGTCGCCGCCAACCACGACCTGCTTGTCGGCTCCATTAATCTGGATCACATACAGCGGCGACCCGGTCGCGACACCCAGTCCCTTGCGCTGTCCGACGGTGAAGTTGTGAATGCCGCTGTGCTCCCCAATCACTTCCCCACTCGCGGTTACCAACTCTCCCGCGGTGTCGGGCAGAGCCTCGCCATTCTCTGCGAGATAAGCGTCGATAAAACGCTTGTAATCGCCGCCGGGCACAAAACAGATTTCCTGTGAGTCGGGCTTCTCGGCGAGGGCCAGCGCTTGCGCGCGCGCCAGCTCTCGAACTTCCGGCTTAGTCATGCCGCCCAGTGGAAAGAGCGTGCGGCTGAGCTGCTCCTGGGTAAGTCCGAAGAGGAAGTAAGTCTGGTCCTTGCTGCGGTCGGCGGGACGCTTGAGCAGCCAGCGTCCCCTTGCGTCGTCATAGTCTACGCGGGCGTAGTGTCCGGTGGCAACGCAATCGGCGCCAATCTGCTCCGCGACGACGAGCAGCTGATCGAACTTCAGGTGATTGTTGCACAGGCTGCAGGGGATCGGCGTGCGTCCCGAAAGATATTCGGCGACGAATGGACGCACGACGTCACGCTCGAAACGCTCTTCGTGATTCACTACGTAATAGGGAATGCCGATGTGATCGGCCACACGGCGGGCGTCGTAGACATCATCGAGCGAGCAGCAGCGTCCTGTTACCTGCTCCGGCATGCCCTCGTGTCCGGCCAACCGGCGCTGGTTCCAGAGTTGCATGGTCAGCCCGATGACGTTGTGCCCCTCGGCGCGTAGCATGGCCGCGACAACGGAGGAATCGACTCCGCCCGACATGGCTACGGCAATGGTCTTCGGATTCGTCATTCTAAGAGTGAACCGCCTGCTTTCGATACGATGGCGATAGCTCCCGCAATCGCGCCACTGTTTCCGGCACCAGCGCCAATGCGATTTCGATGTCCTCCGCCGTGTTCTGCTTGCCCAAACTGAAGCGGATGCTGGCTCGCGCTCGATCGGGTCGCAACCCCATCGCCATAAGCACGTGGGATGGCTCGATCGCACCGGAAGAGCATGCAGCGCCTGTGGAAACCGCCAGACCTTTGAGGTCGAGGGAAATGACCATCGCCTCGCCCTCGATATGATCGAAATAAACGTTCGTCGTATTCGGGACGCGAGCAGCGCCATCGCCGTTCACCCCAGCGTCTTCCACCTGAGCAAGAATTCCCCGCTGCAAGCGGTCGCGCATTACTGATACCTTCTTATCGTCGCCAAGCTCGAAGCCTTGCAGCGCCAACTCCGCAGCCTTGCCCAGCGCAACGATTCCAGGAACATTCTCCGTCCCGGCGCGCCGTGAGCGTTCATGCCGCCCGCCATAAAACAATGGTTGCAGACGCGTTCCCTTGCGGACGTAAAGCGCGCCGACTCCCTGTGGTGCATGCATCTTGTGGCCGGAAATCGTTAGCGCATCACAGCCGATCCCCTTCACATTAATCAGGACTTTGCCCGCAGCCTGCACTGCATCAGTGTGAAAATAGACATCGGCCTCAGCGGCAATCTTTCCAATCTCTTCAATCGGCTGTAGAACTCCAGTTTCGTTGTTGGCCATCATGATCGAAATCAGCTTGGTGTTAGGCCGCAACGCGTGCCGCACATCATCTGGATCGACCAACCCACGGCCATCCACCGGCACGTAGGTGACTTCGCAACCGGTTTCCTCCAGATGCTTGCAGGCATGGAGTACGGCATGGTGCTCGATGCCGGAAGTAACGATGTGGTCGCCCGGGCCTGTCAATCCGGCGATCGCCAGATTGTCGGCTTCTGTGCCACCACTGGTGAAGACAACCTCCGACGCGCGGCATCCAAGAAGCGCCGCCACCAAATCCCGCGCCCGCTCGACCGCAGCGCGCGTCTCCTGACCATGGTGGTGGATCGACGATGCATTGCCGAAATGCTCGCCAAAATACGGACGCATGGCTTCGAACACTTCGGGCAGAACCGGCGTCGTGGCGTTATTGTCGAGGTAGATCCGGGGCATCGCGCTCACTGTTCTATTCTAGCTGAGGTGCGCGTTGTTGGGCACTTCGGGCGGCTATCGCTTCTCGATCGCTACGTACCGGTTTGGATAGTCCGGCCCGAGATACTCAGCACGCGGGCGAATCAGACGATTGTCGTCGAGTTGTTCGATGACGTGCGCAGCCCAGCCGCTGATGCGGGAAACGGCGAAGACCGGGGTGAACATATCTTCATCGATTCCCAAGACGTGGTAGGTAGAAGCGGAATAAAAGTCAACGTTCGCGTTCAGTTTCTTCTCTGCCTTCACGAACTTCTCGATTTTCTCTGACATCTCATACCACTGGGGCTGCCCGCTGGAACGGCCGAGATCTCGGGACATCGCACGCAAGTGCGTGGCTCGCGGATCTTCAGTCTGATACACGCGATGGCCGAAGCCGGGAATTTTCTTTTTTTCGGCCAGCATGCCGCGGACATAATCGACCGGGTCGGTTTTCTTGCTATCGATCGATTCCAGGATACGAAAGACCGCTTCATTAGCTCCGCCATGCAGAGGACCCTTCAAGGTGCCAATTGCCGATGTGATCGCCGAGTGCATATCCGACAAAGTCGCAGCCGTGATCCGAGCCGCGAATGTAGAGGCATTCAGTTCGTGGTCGGCATGCAGGATCAGGGCAATATCGAGCGCCCGCTCTGCCGTGGCAGAAGGCTTGGTTCCATTCAACTGCAGCAGGAAATTGGCAGCATGCGACAGCGAGCGATCGGGCTCGACGTAAGGCTTGCCCTTGCGAATCCGGTCATAGGCGGCAACAATCATGGCGATCTGCGAAGTCAGCCGGATGGCTTTGCGCACATTGGCAT
This sequence comes from uncultured Acidobacteriaceae bacterium, assembly GCA_963809605.1. Classification (GTDB taxonomy): domain Bacteria; phylum Acidobacteriota; class Terriglobia; order Terriglobales; family Acidobacteriaceae; genus Sulfotelmatobacter. The sequence continues at coordinate 45,194 of CAWEKM010000006.1, forward strand.
CGTGATCGTTTTTCTTTTCATCGGCGTCGTAAAAAGCCAGCGCTGAAACCGCCGTACGCAGCACGTCCATGGGTAAAGCCGTCTTGGGTGCCGTGCGCAGAAACTGAATGATCGCCGGGTCCAGGTGGCGCTCCTCCGCCAGACGCTCCTGCAAACCCTTCAGTTCGCTGCGATTCGGTAAATGTCCAAACCAAAGCAAGTAGCAGGTTTCTTCAAATGTAGAGTGCTCGGCCAATTCATGAATATCAATGCCGCGATAGGCGAGAACGCCGCGGTCGCCATCGATGTAGCAAATGCTGGAATTGGTGGCAACTATGCCTTCCAAGCCTTTCGGGGCAGGAGCGCTGGTCACGCTGGACATATTCTCTCGCTTAATTGAATTGATTACCGTTGCCGAACCGCGCCAGTGGTGCGCGGGGCATGCAACTTTCTGTTATACGCCAAACCGGCACTCCGATTCCACACGCAGCCGTGATTTTGGCGAGTCGCGGTTTCAAACAGATGAAATCACCGCTGGATTTGGATACTCCATAAACTCAAGCGGGCCAAATGCCCAGCGCCGTCTTGCTCAAGATTTGCGATTTTAAATCTTCGGTCAACGGCAGACTGCGGAATTCATCAAGATTCTTCTTAATATCCGGCACTCCCGGACCTGGCCAGTCTGTGCCGAACAGAGTCTTGTGGGCGATCTCCTGAAGCCGCGGGAAGTACTGGAGCAAAGTCTTCGGCGGGATGCCGCTGATGTCGAGATAGACATTGGGATGTCGGCGGATGAGAAAGAATGCGGTCTGCATCCAGAGCGGACGGCCGCCGTGCGCCAGCAGAATTTTGAGCCTGGGAAAATCGACGGCGACGTCGTCCACATAAATCGGATCGCCATATTTGTTGCGCGCTCCGGGAAAAATTGACGTTCCCGTGTGAAACATAACTGGCAAACCGTTGGCTTCGGCAGCGCGGTAAATAATTTCCAGTTCCTTCACGCCGTTCAGGTAGTCGTTGGGGAAAAGAAGCTGGTGCGGAGGATGAATCTTGATCATGCGGATTCCCAACCGCAGAATCTGCTCCATGTCGGCCAAAACATTCGTAGTATGCCGCGGATGCAGGCTGCCGCATGAGAGCAACCGCTTGGGATCTTCCTTCACGTAATCCGCAATGAACTGATTCACGCCGTTGGTGAAGCCGATTACCTCCGGCGCAACATAGTTGATCAGCACCGCGCGATCGATGCCGCAGACATCGAGATATTTCAGGAATGCCTTGGGCGAGCGGCAGAACTCGGCAATCTGCTCGAAGTTCGGGCGCTTCTTCTTCATGAGTTCCAGCGCCTGGGGTTTAAACATCTCCAGCGGTGAGATGTGAATGTGGCAGTCTGTAATCATTCGCTCGGATTCACTCGTGTGCCCCTCAGTTGCTCGCATCCGCCAGCACACCGCGATTCGCAAACACCCCGATTCATGCTTCAGTAAACCGGCACAGTACGGTCCACACGCCGCGACCAGGCATCGATGCCGCCTCGCATAGATTGCGCCTTCTCGAACCCCTGCTGCCGCAGCCAAGCAGTCACGTTCATCGAGCGCACGCCGTGATGGCAAACCACCACGATGTGATCCTCCGGGTCCAATTCCTGATGCGCGCGAGACGGGACATCTCCCATCGGCACCAGCTTCGCCCCGGCTATGTGCACCGTTTCGAACTCCCAGGGCTCGCGCACATCGAGCAGGGTGAACTCCTCGCCCTGGTCGAGCTTCATTTTCACTTCTTCGGGAGTGATCTCGTATTCCATGCTCCGTCGCTGGTTCTACTTCCCCGTCCACTCTGGCGCACGCTTTTCCGTGAAAGCGCGTATGCCTTCCTGTGCATCAGCCGTCTTCATCAACTCCTCAAGATAAATCTTCTCAGCCCGCGCCAGGCCTTTGTCGAAATGCATCGAATCCCACGTGTAGATCGCTTTCTTCGTGGCCGCCAACACCGCAGGACTCAGGCTAAGCAGTTCCTTCACGGTTCGATCAACTGTGGAATCCAACTCCTCGTCAGGAACGGCACGAGTCGCCAGTCCAATCTCCGCCGCTTCGCTGCCGCTGATTGTCCGTCCGGTCAGAATCAACTCGGAGGCCCGCTTCTGCCCAACCAACGCGGCCAGCGCCGCGCAGGCTACCGGCGGATAACAGCCCAGCTTGATCTCCGGAAATCCCCATTGCGCTGAAGCGGCCGTGTATACAACGTCACAAGCCATCGCCATCTCCGCGCCACCACCCAGGCAGTGCCGGCGCACGGCGGCGATGGTCACTTTCTTGCTGGCAATCAGGGCCCGAATCACCGCGTGAAACTTGAGCAGCATCGTCTCGACTTGGTCAGAAGTGTGCGCTGGCACATCGACGCCCGCCGAAAAGGCGCTGCCCTCGCCTCTCAGCACGATGACCGAGACATCGGATCGTACTTCGATCTCCGTCAACGCTTGCGCCAGCTCCTCCATCATCGGGATGTCGATGACGTTCAGCGGAGGATTCTTCAAGGCAATTCGCGCCAGCGGAGGCGTGAAGTCCACCAACAGCCGGGCAAGCCTTGATTCCACAAATGTCGAGACCATAATTTCCTCTGTGTCTCTGCGCCTCTGTGGCGAAAAGACCGCTTACAGATTAATGGCCGACTTCCTGACCTCGCCAATGCTGGCCAGCGGATCGCGCGCACCAGTCTTCTCTGCAATCCACTTCTTCTCGGTGCCGATGATCTCCAGCAGCAGCTTCTTGTCTTCCGCGGACGGCATGTAATCCTTCAGATGTTCTGCGTAAGCGCGATCATCAAGCTCTTCGCCCGTCTGCGCGTGAAACTTCTGCCCCGCCCAGCGCCCGATCTCTCGATTGAATTTGATGTGCGGCGCATACAGTTTCGGTTGCCCCGGCTTCAAAGCGATATTGAATCGCTCAATCAGGCCCGCCACTTCGTCGCGATACAGGATGCGGTTGTAATCGTTCAAATCGTCAAGGTCGGGGGCGTGCTCGTTCTTGGGTTCGTCATATCGTCCCTTAACGCCCCACACGTAGGCCCAGTGCGCCGACGAGGAATGGTCGGTGCCAAACAGATCGTAGGAACTTGAAATCCACTTGTTGAGATACTTCTGGATCAGCCAGCCCGGAATGACACCGGCTTCCACAATGCGCCGCAGGCCGTCGTTGCCGGTGCCCATGTGGAACGCCTCTTCGCGAAGCATGTACGACATCGAACGTCCCAGTGGCGCGAAGGCCGAGTACTTCAGCATTTGCAACTGAAACTTTCCGTCGCGATCGACGAAGTCGGTGTAGGTGAAGAAATCCATCCAGTTGTCGACATCGACGTTGAAGGCGCCCAGCAACCGCTTGTTCTCGAAAGCGCGGCGCTCCAGCATTTTCTGGGCTTCGACCTTCCCTGAATATCCGAAATGATCCACCAGCAGCGCGCACATCTGCCAGCCATGGCGCATCTCTTCAATCATGACGCGCGTGATGGCGCGGCGATCCCAGTCGGTGGGAGCATTTTCCAGAAGGTTGCGCTGCTGCTCGACGCTGGCGAACTCGGTGTCGCCTTGATAGACGATCATATTCATCAATGCGTCGCGCATTTGCTGCGTCGGCATCTGGCGCAGGTTCTCCCACTTGCGCCGTCCCTTGTACGAACCGAACTCGATCTCCTCGGTATCGATGGCGCCATAGAGCGTATCGAAGTGAAAGGCCTCAATGTCCACGGTATTGACGCCTATGTCCTTGCGCCAATCGTTAAACATGCCTTCCCAATCACTGAATGTTCCGATCTTCGCTACTTTGCCTGGCATAGCAACCTCGATCTGATAACAGCGGTCGACTACTTCGCTTTGAAAACCGCGGGCCGCTTCTCCACGTAAGCAGCCAAACCTTCCTTGGCATCTTCGCTCTGGAACAGAATCTGCTGGTTCTCGCGCTCGACTGCCAGCGCCGATTCCATGGGAATTTCCCATCCTGTCTGCACCGCGCGCTTGATCCGTCCAACGGCTTTCGCAGCCTTGTTCGGCGGACAGAACTGCTTGGCATACTCCATCATGTTCTCCATGAAGCCATCGCGCTCGAAGATGTCGTTGATGATTCCGAGCTCTTGCGCCTCTTCAAACGAGAAGGTGTTACCCGTAACCATCAGCTCGATCGCCTTGCTCTTGCCCACCAGCCGCGAGAGCCGTTGCGTGCCACCCGTGCCGGGAAGCACTCCCAGATTCACTTCCGGCAGACCGATCTTGCCCGCATCTTTGCGCGCGATGCGAATGTCGGCAGCCATCGCAATCTCCAGTCCTCCGCCCACGCAGTGGCCGTTGATCGCCGCAATCACCAGCTTGGGCGTGTGCTCGAGCCGCAATAGCATTTCGTTCGCGTGCAAGCAGAAGTAATACTTAAACGTCGGGTCCACGCTTGACAGCATCTTGATGTTCGCGCCCGCGGAAAAAAACTTGTCGCCCGCCCCGGTCAGCAAAATGACGTAAACGTCATTCTCCATGCGCGCGCGCAGAATCGCCTCATCGAGCTGCCGGTTCATCTCATACGTGTAGGTGTTGGCAGGCGGATCGCACATTTCGATCACCGCTACGCCGCCGTCCGTGCGGTAGTTGACAAGCTGTTTGGTGGTTTCGCCGGCGGCCGGCTGCGTTGTCGTGGCCATGTCTGTAACTCCTTATTTTCTTGAAGATGTCAGCTTACTTTGTCCTTGCGCGCCTTAGCACCGTTGATCACACCGCGCAGAAAGATCTCGCTCATCTCACTCGCCAATTGGTCGGCATCGGCATCGATCCGCGAATTGTGCCAGGTATAAATCCAGTTCATCATGCCGAACAGACTCAGCACCGCGATGCGAGTCGAAAACTGCAATCCGCGAACGCGTTTCAATTCGTCCAGCAATCCCACACAGATTCGATAGTACTCGCGCTTGATGGCCGCAACTTCTGATGCGAACCCATTCTTCAGTGCCTCAGCCTCGTGCGTCAGCACTTTCATGCTCGCCGGATGGGCCAGAAAATACTCCAGGTGATTGAGAATGAAGATGCGGATTTGCTGTTCCGGATCGCTCACGCCCTCCAGTCGCGATTTTAGTAGCTGCACGATGGTTGTAAATGTGTGTTTCTGAATCAGGAAGAGCAACCTCTCCTTGGACTCGAAGTAGTAATAGAGCCCGGCCAGTGACATACCGCTTGCGCGCGAAAGATCGCGCATCGAAGCGCCCTCATATCCTTTTTGGCAGAAGACCTCTGTAGCGTGGCTGAGGATTTGCGCCAGCCGCCGATCAAAGCGCGTGGCCGTTGGGGCTGCGGAGCGACGCCGCTGAACTGAAACTCGCGCCGCTGCTGATGAGCTCGCCATAAGTACAAGTCGAACGTTCGTTCGAGCCTATTATATGGGGACCGAGCGTTCGATCACAAGTTCTTAGATTTGTTCTTTTAGTTCCTAACGTCGGCCAGCAGCCGCTCGATCTCGCCTTTGGCTTCGCCCGTAAGCGGCAGCAGCGGCAGCCTCGCTGGGCCGCCAAAATAGCCGTTGAAATCCATGCCATACTTCACGCCCGGAATGCCAAGATCGCCGACTACCCGTTGCGCCGCCAAAGCGATGCGCTCCTGCTTCAGCCGCGCCAGCTCGGCGTCACCTTCTTTCCACGCCGCGTAAATCTCATAGCACGACGTCGGTGCAACACAGGCGAAGGCTAGAATCGCGCCCACCGCGCCGGCATCGAGCGACGGATGCAGCTTATGCGCCGCCCCCACCAGCACCTGGAATCCCGCTTCCTTCTGCCGAGTCTTCATCTTGCCCACCATCGAGACGGCCGCGGAAGAAGGCTTCGCCAAAGACGAAGGCGCGCCCGTCAACGCTCCGACCTGCACGAGTTCTCCGCCTTCTCCACTCGAACCCGCAGTCGCAGCCGCAAGCATTCGCGGCGTCACTGCATCAAACGTTTCGGTCACCGTGACGCTGCGCTGAATGTGCTGCGTCCCCCCCACCATCTTGCGAACTTTTTCCACGTCGCCGCTCGATTCCTTGATCCCGATCAGGTTAGGATGCTCCGCCAGTTCGATCACCAGTTCAGCAGGAATGTCATAGCCAGTAGCCTGCGGAAAGTTGTAAATGATCACCGGCAGCGGCGAGCGGTCGGCCACGGTACGGTAAAACGCCAGAATGCTGGCTGCCGTCATCTGCTTCTTGTAGTAATGCGGCGTCCGCACCATGGCAATGTCGTAGCCTAACTCGGCCGCGTACTCGGTAAGCCGCAAAGTCTCGATCGCCGACTCGACCCCTGTGCCCGCAATCAACACTTTGTTAGGCGCAGCCGCCTCGCGCGCGGATTTCAGCACATCGCGCCGCTCCTGGTCAGAGAGCAGGATGGACTCGCCAGTCGAGCCCAGCACAACAATGCCGGCGCAAGGCGTGCGCGAATAGCGCTCAACATTGCTTTCGAGTTTCTTGAAGTACACATTGCCGTCCTGATAAAACGGCGTCGTTATAGGAGGGAAAATACCGTGAAGTAGCACAGTGAGCCTCGCGAATCCATTATTACATGCGACCGAACCACGATATCAGCTCTACCTGGCCTTTACCGCCCGCTCCGCATGCAACTGCTGTAACGCCCGGATATTCACTTCGCCGCGCTGCAAGGCAGCAATCCCTTCCGCGGCGGCCCGCGCCGCCGAAAGCGTGGTAATGGTCGGAATGCGCGCCATGACCGCCGCGCGCCGGATCGCCTTCTCGTCGAACCACGGCTCCAGCCCCGTAGGCGTGTTGACGATGAGATGAATGCGCTGCCCCTTGATCAAATCCACCACGTTCGGGCGGCCCTCTTTTACCTTGTAAACACGCTCCACTTTCATTCCGGCGGCCTCGATCACGTCGGCGGTGCCCGAAGTCGCGACCAGCTTGAAGCCCATGTCCACAAACTTTCGAGCGAGATCGGCAACGTTGCGCTTGTCGTGCTCCGTAACGCTGAGGAATACCGTCCCCTGCGTCGGCAACTTTTGTCCCGCCGCCAACTGCGCCTTCGCGAAGGCTTCTCCGAAGCTGTCGCCCACGCCCATCACTTCGCCGGTCGATTTCATCTCCGGTCCCAGCACCGTGTCGACGCCAGGAAACTTGCTCCAGGGGAACACCGGCGACTTCACGTAGTAGCAGCTCCCCGTGTCGAGATCGCTGCGCCGGTCGATATTTTCGGGGAGAAATTCTCGAAGCTTGCGCCCTGTCATCAGCCGCGCGGCAATCTTCGCCATGGGCACTCCCGTGGCCTTCGAAACATACGGCACTGTGCGCGAGGCCCGCGGGTTCACTTCCAGCACGTAGACTTTTCCAGCTTCCGCGCCATTTCCAGATCCGCCGTTGCCGCGCGGGATGGCGAATTGAATATTCATCAGCCCAATCACTTTCAGCGCCCGCGCCAGTTTGAAAGTGTAGTCGCGCATGCAATCCATCTGCGCTTGCGGAATATCCACCGCCGGCAGCACGCAAGAAGAATCGCCGGAATGAATTCCGGCCTCCTCGATGTGCTGCATGATGCCCCCAATCACCACGTCTTCGCCGTCGGAGAGCGCGTCCACGTCCACTTCAACCGCATCTTCGAGAAAGTGATCAATCAGCACGGGACGATCATGTGAGTACTCGACCGCCTCTTTCATATACCGCACGACCGATTCTTCGTCGTAGGCGATCACCATGGCGCGCCCGCCGAGCACATACGAAGGCCGCACCACCACGGGATATCCAACCTGCTTCGCTCCCTCAATGGCTTCTTCCAGCGAGGTCGCCATCACCCCCGCAGCCTGCGGAATATTCAATTCTTCCAGCAGCTTGTTGAAGTGCTTGCGGTCCTCAGCCAGATCAATCGACTCCGGGGATGTGCCGATCACGTTCACTCCAGCAGCCTTTAGCGGCAACGCCAGGTTCAGCGGAGTCTGCCCGCCGAACTGCACAATCACGCCGACCGGCGCTCCCTTCGACGCTTCGTGCTGGTAAATCGCCCAAACATCTTCAAACGTCAGCGGCTCAAAGTAGAGCCGGTCGCTGGTGTCGTAATCGGTCGAGACCGTCTCAGGATTGCAATTAATCATGATCGTCTCGTAGCCGTCTTCATGCAGCGCAAACGAAGCGTGACAGCAGCAGTAATCGAACTCAATTCCCTGCCCGATCCGGTTCGGGCCGCTGCCCAGAATAACGATCTTCTTCTTTTCAGTCGGCGCAGCCTCGTCTTCATCTTCGTAGGTCGAATAAAGATACGGCGTGAAGCTCTCGAATTCCGCCGCGCAAGTGTCCACGCGCTTGTACACGGGCATCACACCGTGCTTCTTGCGCAGGTGCCGAACTTTCTCTTGCCCCTCGAGCCGCCAAACGCTCGCCAGGCGTCCGTCGGAGAATCCCATGCGCTTGGCTTCGCGCAGCACCTCGGTCGGAATCGATTCGATTGGATGCTTTTCCAGCTCCAACTGCATGTCGTTGATCTCTTTGAGCTGGTAAAGAAACCACGGATCCATCGAAGTCATCTTCGCGATCTGCTTCACCGTGTGTCCTTGCCGCAAAGCGTACTGCACATAAGCGAGCCGCTCGGGATGCGGCGTCACCAGCCGTTGCGTCAGGATCTTGGGCTCGATCTTCGCGCCGCCCACACGCTTTCCCGTATCAAGCGAGCGCACACCCTTCATCAGCGCTTCTTTGAAAGTGCGGCCGATCGCCATCACTTCGCCGACGGATTTCATCTGCACGCCGAGGCTCTCGTCGGCTCCGGGAAACTTTTCAAACTGCCACTTCGGAATCTTCACCACCACGTAGTCGAGCGTGGGCTCGAAGCAAGCCGGAGTCTTGCGCGTGATGTCGTTGGGAATTTCGTCCAGCGTATAACCGACGGCGAGCTTCGCGGCAATCTTTGCAATCGGGAACCCCGTAGCCTTCGACGCCAGCGCCGACGAACGGGAGACGCGAGGGTTCATCTCGATCACCACCATGCGCCCAGTCTCAGGATTCACTGCGAACTGAATATTCGATCCGCCCGTATCCACACCGATTTCGCGAATTACCGCGATCGAAGCATCGCGCATCGCCTGGTACTCACGGTCAGTGAGCGTCTGCGCCGGCGCTACGGTAATCGAATCGCCGGTGTGCACGCCCATGGGATCGAAATTCTCGATCGAACAAATGATGATGACGTTGTCCTTGGTGTCGCGCATCACCTCAAGTTCAAATTCCTTCCATCCCAGCACCGACTCTTCAATCAGCGCCTCGCGCACGGGAGACATATCCAAACCGCGGCTAAGCACCTCAACCAGCTCTTCGCGGTTGAAGGCGATGCCGCCGCCGGTGCCGCCCAGCGTGAACGAAGGCCGCACGATTACCGGAAAACCAATCTTGCCGGCAAACTCCAACCCGTCCTTTGTGCTATTCACCAGCGCCGACTTGGGCACGTCGAGCCCAATCCTCTGCATCGCGTCCTTGAAAAAGAGCCGGTCTTCAGCCTTCTTGATGGCCTCGACCTTCGCGCCAATCAGGATCACGTTGTATTTTTCCAGCACACCGCCATCAGAAAGCTCAATCGCAAGATTAAGGGCAGTCTGGCCGCCCACCGTGGGCAGCACGGCGAAACCCGCGCCCGGCGCCATTTCCCGCTCGATGCGAATAATCTCTTCGAGGTACTCGATCGTCAGCGGCTCAATATAAGTGCGGTCGGCAATCTCCGGGTCGGTCATGATGGTCGCCGGATTCGAGTTGGCCAGCACGACCTGATAGCCCTCAGACTTGAGTGCCTTGCAAGCCTGCGTGCCGGAGTAATCAAACTCCGCCGACTGCCCGATGACGATGGGCCCGGAACCGAGAATCAGGATTTTCGAGATGTCAGTGCGTTTAGGCATTTCGGTTTCAGTAGCGCCGGCATCCTGCCGACTGTCGCGCGGGCGTCCCGCCCGCCCGCTGCCGCCGAGACGGCGGCGCTACCCTTTCCACTCCTCCATCATCGTCACGAAATCCTTGAACAGATAATGCGAGTCATGCGGCCCCGGCGCGGCCTCGGGATGATACTGCACACTGAACAGCGGCAGGTTCCGGTGCCGCAATCCTTCGAGAGTCGAGTCGTTCAAGTCGATATGCGTCAGCTCAACTTCACTCTCCGGCAGCGAGTCCGGATCCACTGCAAAGTTATGGTTATGCGCCGTGATCTCAATCTTGCCGCTCTTCAACTGCTTCACCGGATGGTTCCCGCCATGGTGTCCAAACTTAAGCTTGAAGGTTTTTCCGCCGAGTGCGATGCCGACGAGTTGGTGTCCCAGACAAATGCCAAAGATAGGCATTCTTCCCATCAGCCGCCGAATGCTGTCCACGGCATACGTACAAGGCTCAGGATCGCCCGGACCATTCGACAGAAATACTCCGTCGGGCTTCAACGCCATCACATCTTCCGCCAGCGTCTGCGCCGGAACGACTGTCACCCGGCAACCTTCACCGCGGAGCTTCCGCAGAATATTTTGCTTGATGCCGAAGTCGTAAGCCACCACATGAAAGCGCGCAGGCTCATCCTTAACGCCCACCTGAGCCACCGGTTCGTGCGAACGCTCGCCCACTTCCCACACGTACGGTCCTTTGGTGCTCACCACTTTTGCCAAGTCCGTCCCGTCCATCTTCGGAATCGAGTTCGCCTTGGCCACCAGCTTCTCCGCGTCGCTCTCGAGGGTTGAGACCACGCCGCGCATCACTCCGTGATCGCGCAAGTGCCGCACCAGTGCCCGCGTGTCGATCTCCGACAGCACCGGCACTTTGAACTGTTCCAGATATTCTTCAGCCACCTGCTGCGAACGCCAGTTCGAGCTCACTTTCGAGAACTCGCGCACGATCAGGCCTTCGATCCACGGCCGCGTGGCTTCGTTGTCTTCCTGGTTGGTGCCGTAGTTGCCGATCTGAGGATTGGTCAGGACAACAATCTGTCCTGAATACGATGGGTCGGTGAAGATTTCCTGGTAGCCAGTGATGGAAGTATTAAAAACGACTTCGCCGTAGCATTCGCCTTTGGCGCCGTAGCCTTTGCCTCGGAAGACTCGCCCGTCTTCCAGCGCAAGGATAGCTTGCATTCTCGCTCCGGTGAGTGGATTTTAGAGATTTTATCAGGGAAACGCTTCAAGACCAAGCGAGGAAAGATCCTAACGCAAGAATTTTGTGTGGAAAAAAGAGATTCATCAAAACACGAATGGCACGAACCGCTTGGTTCGCCGCATGTACTCCTGATACCGCCCTCCGAGATTCGCCTGCAAAGCCTTCTCCTCGACATACACGCGATAGATGTAGCCAGCGGCTCCGGAAATCGTCATGATTACGGCACTCAGCCAGTTCGTCAGGGCGAGACCGGTTCCGAAATACATGAGTATGCCGCCCGTGTAGGAGGGATGCCGAACCCCACGATAGGCGCCCTTATCGATGACTGGTTGATCGGCCGAGGCCTTCACGTCGCCCGTGAAGTGCTGGCCAAGCATCTTCCAGCAGTGTTTTCTCAAGAGCCGCCGAAGCAATAACACGGCGAGGCCAATCGCGAACCACGTTTTTCGATACTGTGTGATCGCAAACCGATGGCTCGAAGCCACGGCAAAAGCTGCGATCGATCCGATCCATCCGGCGAGCATGACGAACGCCATCGAACCACGATCTGTCCGCTCACCTTTCGCAGGGCGAGAACGCCTGACCAAGGCGTATTCCGGGCCGTAACAATAAAGGAAGACCGCCCAGAACAGCCAACAGTAAGGTGAAGTGTAAGCAAGTGGCTTCATAGGCGTTTCTGACCGAAATCAGAGAAGGGTAAAGTGTAGCTAGAGTGCGAAAGGGAAGCTCAAAAAAATGTAGTCAAAAGTTAGGCGAATAGATTCTTATCTCACCCTGCCCAGCTTATCCATCGGCCAGTAGCCAAACACCGCCTTGCCGTAGATATAACTCTGGTTCACCGGACCGAAATCCCGGCTGTCGTTCGACATCGACCGGTGATCCCCCAGCACGAAATAGCTATCGGGGGGCACAACCGTCTCCGGATACGAACGCGAGTCGGCATAAGCGGGTGGAACGTAGTCTTCATCCAGCGCTTCGCCGTTTACGTAAACCTGTCCGCCATCGATGCGGATGCGGTCCCCGGCCGCACCGATCACGCGCTTGATATAGCTTTTCGAGGGATCCCGAGGATAACGAAACACCACAATATCTCCGCGCGAAATCGGCTCCAGCCGGTAGACAAACTTGTTAACGAAGATTCGCTCCTGGTCTTCGAGCGACGGCATCATGCTGGTGCCTTCGACCTTCACGGGCTGGTAAATAAACACGATGATGAAAGCTGAAATCGCCAGCGAGAGCAACAGGTCCCGCAGCCAGACTCCGAAAGCCGGCCGCAGACGCACCCCAGAGTTCTGCACTCCAAAGTTCGGCTCGGATGGCTCCGTCCCGGGAAGAAGCGACGGCGCCTGCTTGTTTCCCGTTTCGGTGATTGGCCTGTCGGGCATCGAAACTCTATTGTATACAGATTGGTTCCAGCCGGCGGCGAGTTGTACCAACCAGCCCATCCTCACTATTCAGGTCGAAAGCAGGTTAAAATACTTCCTCGAGGAGACGTGCATGACGGCAACCCGGCTGCTTCAAAACAAATACGCTCACCGCGCCCTGACCCTGATTTTTCTTTTAACGGTGACCCTCACCGTGTCAGCGCAATGGCCCGCTCAGCAAGACGAAGGCGGCATCCCCGCCTATAACGCCGGGCCGCCGCCCAAGGGCACCGTACTCCGGGCTGTCCTCACCAAGGCCGATCTCTGGGGGGCCGATGCGCAGTATCCCTACCAGACGCATGCTTATGAGCTGGCGGCGAAGATTCCGACCGTGCTTCACCAGCAGCCCTGCTACTGCTATTGCGACCGTATGGGCCACAACAGTCTGCACAGCTGTTACGAGAACACGCACGGAGCCCGGTGCGCGACCTGCCTGAAAGAACTCTACTACTCTTATCAGCAGCACAAGAAAGGCAAGACCGCCGCGCAGATTCGTGCCGGAATCATCAAAGGCGAGTGGAAGTCGATCGACCTGGAATCGGCTGCGTCGATTAACTAGCAAGGGGTTCCGCGGTATCTAGTCCCAGATCGCATTGCGACCCGGCGCGATCGGGTTGCTAAAAGGCCAGAAAGGCAGGACCGGCCGATGCACTCGGCCGATCCTTTTCATTGGGCCTTCTGCTTTACTTACTTTGAGTCTTCGGTTTTGGCTTTTTCCTCACTGGAACGGTTGTTTTCTTCGTTTGTTCTTCCTGGAGCAGTGTCAGTGAATCCGCGGCATTGAAGGGGTATTCGCGGACGGACTGCTGGGCGGCCTGGCCAGCGTTACTGAGAGTGATGTCGACTCGGCGGTTGCTGGCCAGGATGATCACCCTCATATTACTGAGTACTCGCTGCCGGTCTTCCGGGCTTAACTCGGGATTCCGTTCCACGGCATCCCTCACCTGCCGGTCGGTGAGATTTTCTTGCTCACCGAATGCCTTGGTCTGGATGTTAGCGTCAGGAACGCCCTGTTCGACCAAAAACCGCTTGACGCGGTCGACCCGCCGCTCCGAGAGCGACTGATTGTATTCCACGGAACCGCGCGGATCGGCGTGGCCTTCGAGCGTCAGGCGGGCGTCTGGCTTCGCATGCAGGTAAGTCAGGAAATCACGAGCGAGCGCAGTTAGAGTTTTTTCCTGGCTGGCGAGCAAGCCGGCATCCGGATTCTCGATTGTCGGCTTTGCGGTCGCAAAATAAACGCTGTGCAGCGCCAGCCTCTTCTCGATGGCAACAAAGTCGGGCAACGGGGGCGGAGGGGGCGGAGCCTGCAAGTACACCGTGGTTGAAGCCGATGCCGTGAGCGGCTGACTGCGATCATCGCTTACGCTGCAGGTCACGGTAATAGTGCCGGGCTCTGCCCCTGCGGTGTTGAGTATAGCGGTGGAGGTGTTACCGGCAATATTCCCCGCACTCGTGGTGTAGTTGTAGGTCAAGCTGCGGCCATCGGGGCTGCTGGCGGCCGAAGTAATCGTCGAGGTTCCGCCCATCGGTACGCTCGCCGGGTCGGACGAGCATGAAATCTCCGGCGGATGTGGCATTTTCACGGTAAACCTGGCGCTGCAGGAGGCAACGCCATTCTTACTGCCATCGCTCAGGCTGGCCGTCACCTGGTAGGAGCCGGCCTGCAATCCGGAGGTATCAATTTGCGTGGAGGCACCAGTCTCGCCAGGTTTAACGGCAGAACCGCTCCAGTTGTATTGGACGGTGCGCTTGGGATTGAAATTAGATCCGGCGGCAGTCGCAGTCACAGGTTCACCGGCAAAGACCTCGGCTGGCTGTACCGAGCAAGCTGCCGTGGGCGGCGTTACGGTCCTTTCACCGCCGAAATTAAACACCAAGCCAGCCTGCAACCTTACGCCTCTGAGATCGGTGCTCGAAGTAGTGGTCGAAGGACCATAGCGGTAGCTGGACATTACGTAGTCCACTCTCGGCACGCGCAAAGCGACATGCTTGCTCACCTTGAAATCAAGACCGCCGCCGAGCATGAACCCTAATTTGTCGATATCGTGGAAGACATCCGGCGTAAGCCGATGGTCGCCCACCAACGCCTCGAGAAAGGGAGAAACATGCGCGCTGCGGAAAGTAACCTTTGGACCGAAAGAAATGTTCGTGAAAGCGGTGTCGTCAATTTGCTTGACCAGCCCGGTCTCGCCGCTGCCCCAATGAGTGCTGGCATCGAGCGTCAGGCCGAACCAGCGATTGAAGTCATAGGTGATGCTTCCGCCCACGCCCCGCGGATTCGATTCCAAGGGGCTGCTCACCGGCAGCAATCCCCCGGGAAGCAGGGCGTGCACGTTCGCATTGGGATACAGGAAGGAGTATCCGCCGTAAAGTTCCCACTTGGGAGCGGGCTGATCCTGCGCCGCCGCGAGCGTGCCAAAGGTACACAGGACAGCAATCACTGCCGGCAGCATTATTAATACCCGGCTAGGATGGATCGATGATTGAGATGACATGCGAATACTCCTCCGAACTTTCATGAACCTGACTTCATCCTCTCCCGCCGGTCAGTAGTCGACCAGCTTCCGGCTGGTCCACTACTCGTATCCTCATGGACCACAGGGAGGTACGTTCACCGGGTTGCTTAACAACGTGACAGCACCGGTCCGGGCCAGCGCTCTGCCGTCCAGCGTCGCGCCGGTGTCAAGAGAGACGGACGCTTGAGCCATGATGGTTCCTTCGAAGGTTGTGGTGGTCCCCAGTGTCGCCGAACTGCCGACCTGCCAGAACACATCTTGAGCTGTGGCGCCGCCGCTTAGAATGACCTGGCTGTTGTTTGCCGCCGTGGTCAGGCTGGAGACGATCTGAAAGATGTAGACTCCATTGCCGCTGAGGGTGAGGTTCCCGGTTATTCCCAGCGACGGTTGGGCGCTCGTCGTCTTATAAACGCCGGGAGCAAGGGTTTGCCCTCCAATATCCGCGGTGAGGACAGCCCCTCCGGCAGCTGCCGCGGCGAAGTTGTATGCCGTGGTCAGGTCGCCCTGGGCCGTCTGGGCAGTCGCATCGCCTGCAAATTCCGTTCCCGTCAGTGTTCCCGGGGGAAATCCAGTGATCGAAGCTGCCGGCCATATTCCGACATCTCCGGTAACGTTGGTGGGGCCGCTATTGGCGACGGCGGGAGTGGCCGCCAGAATTCCAAACATGCAGGCCGTTCCCAACGGAACGGGTGGTACGGATGTACATGCCGCCGCAGCCGTGGTGAAAGTCCATACTTTATCGCTTGCCAGCGCATTGCCAGCGAGATCCTGGGCCCCCGTGGTAACGGTGGCGGTATAGAGGGTATCCAGCGCGAGGCCGGGAGAGTTTGGTGTGAAGGTCGCGGCATCGCTTGACGCGTCGTAGGTAACTGCTCCTGCCACGGGTGTAGCACCCGGCCCAGTCAAAGTAAAAGTTGTGGTGCTGATTGTGGCCGGATTCATCGCCTCGCTGAAGGTGGCGACGACTACGGTGTTCTGGCATATACCGGTAGCGATATTAGGGGGTGCTACGGAAATCACGGTGGGCGGAGCACACGCTGCCGCAGCCGTTCTGAAGGTCCATACCTTGTTGCCCGCCAGCGCATCGCCATTGAGGTCCTGGGCCCCCGTGGTAATGCTGGCGGTATAGAGGGTGGCGAGAGCGAGGCCGGGAGGGTTTGGCGTGAAGGTCGCCGTTGACCCAGCATAGGTAACTACTCCACTCACGGGGGTAGTGCCCGGCCCGGTCAAGGTAAAGGTTGTGGTATTGATGGTGGCAGGATTCATCGCTTCGCTGAAGGTAGCGCTTACGGCCGTGCTGGGACAGACGCCGACCGCGCCAGCAAGAGGGATCACGGAAATCACGGTGGGCGGAGCACATGCTTCCCCAGAGGTTGTGACGGTCCATGCAAAGTTACTCGCCAGCGCTATGCCATACGCGTCTGTGGCTCCGGTCGTAATTGTGGCGGTATAGGTGGTGCTCAGTGCGAGGCCGGGAGCGTTTGGCGTAAAGGTAAAAATTGTGTTGGTCGTATCGGGGGTAATTACTCCTGCCACTGCCACGGGCGGAGTGCCCGCTGTCAAGGTAAAGGTTGTGGCATTGATCGTGGCGGGATTCATCGCCACGCCGAACGTGGCTGTGACGACTGTGTTCGGACACGCACTGCTGGCGCCGCTTGGAGGAGCGACAGAAATTACGGTCGGGGGCGCCACTGTGGGGTTGGTGCCGGACTTGTCAGGATCACTGCATCCGCTGGCGACAACAAGCAGTAGGAGTGCTGGAAACCAGATCTTGGAATTGCTGTATCTACGCATAACCGTCATCCTTCTTCCTCTCGGCTTCACTGCTGCCGCACAGTAGGAATTACAAAGCCCTGCGATTTCGGAACAGCTTAGCCAGCCAGAACCAAACGAATCTATTCAAAATTGCTCATGTGAGCCGAGAAAAGGCACATGTGGACAATTTTGGGATTGTTGAATCAAGGCGTGACCTTCATCGTTCTTCCCTCTCGGCATCACCGCTGCCGCGATTACTTGTCTCTATTTCGCAAGCTAACTCCCCCGCAGCATGAGCACAAGGATTTCAGTCACACCAGATGGGCCTATTTTCACGATGGCTTCCCGTTTTGGAATGTGATGGAATCTTTCTGCAGCCGCGTTACTGCAATTCTCAAAGGCGAGATGCGAGCCCGAGGAGGTTCGCCGGGCTGGATCCTGGGGCCAATGCATCGCGATTTTGCTCGGGACTCACAACTCGCTACTTGGCACTGGACTTTACCGAATTGCCCAATACCCGCTCTTTGAGTGATACTTGTGTGTCGGCTCTTCGAGTTTCAGGAGCCAAGGAGTCCCTATTACGACGAGCACAGGAAAAATTCTCCATATGGCTCAAAAGGCTAATCCAAAGAAGTCATCCATCGCGGACGACCCGCGCGTCACCCAGGCTCTGCAGAATTACGAGGCGGGACTGCGGGCTTTGCAGGAACACAAGTTCGAGAAGGCGAAACCACTCTTCCAGAAGGTGCTCGCCGGCCCCAGCAAGGAGCTGACCGACAGGGCTACGATCCATCTCAGCATCTGCAACCAGCACCTCGAGCGCTCGACCTCCCAGCAGTTCAAGAGCGTGGAAGAGCACTACGACTACGCCGTTTCTCTCATGAACGTCGGCGACTACGTCACCGCGCGCGAGCACATCGAAAAGCTGCTGAAGCAGTCGCCCAAGACTGATTTCGTCATCTACGGTTTAGCCGCTCTCGATTGTCTTACCGGCCACGTGGAGGATTCTCTCAAGCATCTGGACGAGGCTCTGCGCCTGAATTCCGGCCTGCGCTACCAGGCGCGTAACGACTCCGATTTCCATAACCTGGCCGAAGACCCCCGCTTTACCGAGCTCTTGTACCCGGATCCAGCTGCCGACTCTTCGCCGGAAAGCTCTTTCCGGGAAGACGAATCGTTCTGATCGACACAGACTGATCAACGCAGACTGATCAACGCAGACTGATCAACGCAGACCGACCGACGCAGACTGATCGACGCAAAATTAGATCGGCGCACCCGATCCTCAGATGGAAACCAGAATCGCTGATCTGTTGACCCTGGAGAAGGCCGCGCGCGAGCGTGGTCTCCGCGTGGTCGCCATCGGCGGCGGCACCGGTCTCTCCACTCTGCTCAAAGGACTGAAACGTTTCGCTCTCACCCCGGCAGAGTTGGCCGCGGCACCTGCCGGTACACCCGTAATTCGCGATCTTTGTGCCGCAGTCACCGTTAGCGACGACGGCGGCTCCAGCGGACGGCTGCGCAAAGAACTCAACATGCTTCCTCCCGGCGATATCCGCAACTGTATCGTCGCCCTCAGTGAAGACGAAGCTCTGCTTTCCCAGCTCTTCCGCCACCGCTTCGACAAAGGTTCCGGCCTCGAAGGTCACAGCTTTGGCAATCTTTTTCTGGCTGCACTGACTTCCATCACACACGACTTCTCCGAAGCCGTGCGTCTGTCTTCGGAGATTCTGGTCACGCGTGGGCATATTTATCCCGCGACCACTTCCAACATCGAACTCGAAGCGCTGATGGAAGACGGTACCCGCGTCCGCGGAGAAACCAAGATCACCGCCAGCAAAGGGCGTATTAAGGAATTGTTCCTGGTTCCACCAAATGTCGATCCCATGCCCCAGACCCTCGACGCTATCGCCCGGGCCGATATCATCAGCATCGGCCCCGGCTCTCTATTCACCAGCCTCATTCCGAACCTGCTGGTGCATGGTATCGCCGATGCCATCGTCAGTTCGCCGGCCACCAAGGTTTACATTTGCAATCTGATGACCCAGGCTAACGAGAGCCTGGGCCTTACTGCGGCCGACCATATCCGAGCTCTCAATAGCCACGCCCACCAGCAGATTTTCGATTACGCGCTGATCAATCGAACGCCGGTTTCTAAGGAACTCGGAGCCAAATACGCGCTCGAGGGTGCCTGCCAAATCGTTGCCGATCTCGATGCCATCGAGGCTCTGGGCGTGATCCCTGTTCTGGGAGATTACCTCGAAGAGGCCGGCGTGGCGCGCCACAACACGGCCCGGGTCGCCAGCGACTTGGTGCAACTTCCAACCCAGACTGGGAAAGCACGGACCAGGAGAGCGGCGCGCGATGGCCGGTCCGATGGAGAAGCTTAAACCTGCGCACGCTCCACTTCATGCTTTCCCGCACCAGCCACACTCGCTAGAATGTCGAGATATGAAATCGGTGAGGATGAGAACGATAAAGATAACGATTTGGATGTTGGCCGGCCTGCTATCGGCTTTGGCGTTCCTCGGCACAGCTGTCGCGCAGAAGGACGAGGTCGAGGAACCAACTGCGATCCTGAATTTTCTGATCATTAAGGACGACAACGGCAAGCCGATTCGCAGCGCCGCCGTCATCATGCACCCGGTCAACTCTCACGGAAAACAGAGCCGGGGCGGACTCGAACTCAAGACCGACGCCGAGGGCAAGACCAGTTTTGAGGGCGTTCCGTACGGAACGCTGCGCGTGCAGGTGCTGGCCTCCGGATTTCAGACTTTTGGCGAAGACTACGAGATTGATAAACCTAAGGTAGACTTCACCATCAAATTGAAACGCCCGCAGGGCCAGTATTCCATTTATCAGGATCACCCCGACGAGAAGAAAGACGACAAGACACCCCCTCCCGATCCCAACGCCAAACCTCAATAGCCAGGTCAAGGTTCCGCTTAAGGGCAGCGTCCGCGCCGAGCGAACAAATTTTCTAGCAGCGCCGTCGAAGGAAATGTTAGTGTCATACTCCAGCTTTTCCTGAGGTGACCATGCCCATCCGTCGCAACCAGTTCTTGCTTACGCTTTGCATAATTCTTTCGACCGCTATTTCTTCTGCCGCAAGTCCGGAATCCACTCCAACCATCCACGATTGCATCGCTGGCATGAAGGCGGCAGACGGCCTGTTCCCAACCGCTTGGGACGCCAAGACTGGAAAACTTTTTCTGCGGATCAACAAGTTCGACCAGGATTTCCTGCTCGTCGTTTCCCTGCCCTACGGGCTGGGGTCGAATGACATTGGACTCGACCGCGGCAGTTTGGGCGAGGAACGGATCGTACACTTCACCCGCGTCGGTCCCCGCGTCTTATTGATCGCTCCGAATCTGCAATACCGTTCGTCCTCCGCCAACCCCATGGAAAGTCTGGCCGTGAAGCAGTCTTTTGCCGAGTCAGTCCTCGCCGGTTTCAAGGTCGAAGCCGAAGAGGATGGCGCAGTGCTCGTCGACGCGACCGACTTTCTTCTGGGAGATTCGTTCGGCGTGGCCGAACAACTTGCTGATACGAAACAAGGTGCCTACAAGCTGGACAAAGAGCGCAGCGCCTTTGCGCTGGAAAACACGAAAAACTTTCCCCTCAACACAGAATTCGAATCGATTCTGACTTTCACCACCGAACACCCGGCCGAACACTCGCTGGTAGCGACCGTAACTCCGGATCCCCATGCGGTGACATTGCGAGAACACGACTCGTTCGTGCAATTGCCCGACGATGGCTACCAGCCGCGCGCTTTCGATCCGCGCTCCGGCTTTTTCGATCTCAGCCATCGGGACTATTCCGCGCCACTCGGCTCCGCGCTGGATGTGCGCCTCATCGAACGTCATCGCCTGATCAAGAAAGATCCCAGCGCGGCCATGAGCGAGCCGGTCAAACCCATCGTCTATTACGTCGACCCAGGAGCGCCAGAACCGATTCGCAGCGCACTGGTCGAAGGCGCAAGCTGGTGGGACCAGGCTTTCGAAGCTGCCGGCTTCAAGAATGCTTTTCGCGTCGAAGTGCTGCCGCCGGGCGCCGATCCCATGGACGTGCGCTACAACGTAATCCAGTGGGTGCATCGCTCGACGCGCGGCTGGTCAATGGGAACCACCGTCTCCGATCCTCGCACAGGCGAAATTATTCAAGGCCGCGTGACTCTCGGCTCACTGCGCAGCCGCCAGGACTACATGATCGCCGAAGCGCTCCTCGCGCCCTACAAGAAAGGCGAGCCCGTCTCACCGGAGATGCGCGAGATGGTTCTGGCCCGGCTGCGGCAACTCGCCGCCCATGAAGTCGGCCACACCTTAGGCTTGGCTCACAACTTCGCCGCCAGCTCCATCGCTCCGGGCACCTCGGTTATGGACTATCCCCATCCCTGGGTCACGCTCGATGCAAGCGGCAAGCCCGATCTTTCCCATGCCTACGCCACAGGGATCGGCGCCTGGGATAAAGTGTCGATCGAATACGGCTATTCGCAGTTCGCTCCAGGAACTGATGAGCGCGCGGCCCTCGACAATATCCTGAGCACGGCCCAGGCCGGCGGCCTCTATTTCATCACCGACGCCGATGCGCGTCCCCTCGGCAGCGCCCATCCTCATGCCCATCTCTGGGACAACGGCCCGGACCCAGCAGCGGAACTCAGTCGCATTCTCAAGGTTCGAGCCGCAGCCTTGGCGCGCTTCGGCGAAGACGCGATTCAGCCGGACAGGCCCATGTCTGAACTGGAAGACACTCTGGTTCCTCTTTATTTGCTGCATCGCTATCAGACCGAGGCTGCAGCCAAAGAAATCGGAGGCCTCGACTATCGCTATGCGCTCCGCGGCGACGGCGAGCTGGTAACCAAAATCGTCGACCCGGCAAACCAGCAAAAGGCGCTCGACGCTGTACTGAAGACGATCTCCCCCGAAACTCTGACCCTCCCCGAATCGCTGCTGCGAATCCTGCCTCCGCGCGCTTTCGGCTATCCCAGAACCGTCGAATCGTTCGGCGGGCACACCGGTCTGACATTCGATCCTGCCGGCGCGGCAGAATCCGCCGCCGGTCTCACCCTCACGCTCCTGTTTGATCCCCAGCGCGCTTCGCGGCTGGTCGAGTATCACGCCCGCAACGCCGCGAATCCCAGCCTCAATCAAGTCATTGAAGCTGTCTTCCAAGCCACGTGGAAAGCGCCGCGCGCCACCGGTCTGGGGGCTGAGACGCAACGCATCACCGAAGCTTCAACCGTGGAACATCTGCTTGCGCTGGCGGCAAACGTTAGCGCTTCCCCGGAAGCTCGTGCCGAGGCCCGCGCCGAGGCGTTGTCCCTTCGATCGTGGATGTCCACTCAAGTGACCAAAGCGCCAGAATCTCCAGAAGAAAAGGCCGTGCGGACCGCAGCCATCGCCCGCATCGAAGCCTTCGAGAAAGATCCGGAGAAGTTTGTGCCGGCAACCGATGTCGCCGCTCCGCCGGGGCAGCCGATCGGAGACGACGAGCAGGAATAGCCGCGCCCGAGTAAAATCTTGCCCATGAACTACCTTCTTAAGACCGAACCGTCGGTATATTCCTTCGCCGATCTCGAGCGCGAAAACACGACCATCTGGGACGGAGTCACCAATCCCGTCGCCGTCAAGAATCTGCGCGGAATGAAGCCGGACGATAACTTGATCATTTATCACACCGGAGATGAGAAGAGCGCAGTGGGTACCGCCACCGTCGTATCAGTCGAAGACAGCGACCCCAGGAACCCTCAGGTGAAGATTAAAGTCGGCAAGCCGATCGCCAAGCCGGTGACCCTGGCCGAGGTGAAGGCGAATAAGCTCTTTGCCGATTCCCCTCTGGTGCGCCAAGGAAGGCTCAGCGTCGTCCCGCTGACCGACGCTCAGCACAAATTTCTTACCGGCCACTAACGCGCTGGCCCACCCGACGCTTCACTGTGCTTTCGCGTCCCGCCGAATCAGCGCGTGATCCACAAAGAAGCCGATTCCCACCGCCAGCGGAATCACGCCAAATGTGGCCGCGATCATGGCGTCAGGTTCCACGCGTCCGATCAGAACGAAGGTTGCAATGTAGCCGATCGCCCCTGCCACCAGCAAAATCCCCGCCCGCCGCGACCGCGCCGCTTCCGATAGTTCCGCCTGCATCGGTACTTCCATGCCGCGCGCAATGGCCGCCAATCGCTCCTCGCTACGCAGCTTGCGCACCCGGAAAAACGTGTACATAGCCGCCATCGGGATCCCAAAAATCATTACCACCGCCGCCAATCCCACAATGTTTCCATCCATAAAGCCTCCTGAGTTTCCACCAGCGCCATTTACACTGCGGCGCATCGTCATCCCTGTTTACGCAGTGCTAAGGAAAAAGTTCCGCCCTTCCGAGTCATCCCCTTACAAAACTTTGCAAATCTCTCGCCGTCGGCTTAGCAACCCAGGCTTAAACTACTGGTTCTTAGCGATTGGCGGACCAACTCGTTAAGCGTAGAAAGGGTTACCGGCAAGATGAAGCCTCAAACAATGGGAACCAGAGTCCGCCGGTGGTTCTTGCTGCGCCAGACATGCGTCGTCGTCGGCCTCTCTGCCTTTCTGTCCGCGCCTCATTCGCGGGCGCAGGACGTGCAAGAAAAAATCGAGGTCGACAACCTTTCCCGTAATTACGTGGTGCATCTGCCCCGGGGTTACGACTCGAAGCAGCACTATCCAGTCGTCGTTCTGCTGCCCGGCGAAAACCAGGAACCCGACGACATGCAGCGGCTGACGCACTTTGACCAACTCGTCGCCGACAAAGACGGCATCATTACGGTCTACCCCAACTCAACGCGCGGCAGGTGGAATATTGGAGTGCATCCGGAGCAGCAGGCGGTGATGCCGCGCCGCGGTTACGGACGCCACGGAGGAATGGGCGGCGGAGGCTATCCCGGTGGTGGCGGCGGTTACCCGGGCGGCGGTGGTGGCGGCTATCCCGGAGGCGGCCAGAGCGGAGGACAGAATCCCGATGAGACTAGGAACCGGCCTGAGCCCGCGGACGACATTGCTTTCCTGAACCAGATGCTCGACCAGCTGGCCCTCAAATACTCCGTGGACACGCACCGCATTTACGCGACCGGTCTAGGCGACGGCGGATTCATGGCGCTGCGCATGGGCTGCGAAATGGCCGACCGCGTCGCGGCAGTCGCTCCAGTAGGCGCGTCCCTGCCTAAGACGATGATCTGTCTGCCGGCGCGACCAGTTTCTGCGCTGTTCTTGAACGGCACCGATGACCCCATCGTTCCCTACGGCGGCGGCACTTACAAGCCGGGTCAGTTCCACGTACTCTCCGCCGAAGACAGCGCCAAGACATGGGCCAAGTTCGACCGCTGCGACGAGAAGCCGGCTCAAGAGAAGATTCAAGCATTGCAAAAAGGAGAAAAGGAAAGCAAGACCTTTACTTTCAATGGCTGCGAGGGCAACGCTCAAGTAGTGCTCTACGCCGTGAAGGACGGCGGCAACACCTGGCCGGGCGGCGAACAGTACATGAGCGAAAAAGAGGTCGGCAAAACCAGCAACGCCCTCAACGCCAACGAAACCATCTGGAGCTTCCTGTCCACGAAGAAAATCGCAGACGAAAGCGGCACAGCAAAGTAGCGTCCCCTCACACCAGATTCGGATGCGAACCCGGATAGAACTTGGCAATCATCCGTCCCGTCATCAATCCACCTTCATATTCCGGGATGATCACCTCGTCCGCACCCGAATTACGCATAGCCTGCGCATAGCGCGACTGCCCGGCCCGGGTAATGATCCGCGCCTTCGGGTTCAGCGCCTTCGCCGTCACCGTGATGTAAAGATTATCCGCGTCATTGTCGATCACAATGCACACGCCACGCGCGTGCTCGATCCCGGCGGACTGCAGCACGTCATGCCGCTTGGCATCGCCTTGAATGGTGAGCACCTTGTCCTTCAGCAGCTCGCGGCACAGCCCTTCATTGGTCTCGATCAGCACAAAAGGAATCTTCAGGCGGTTGAGTTGGTCCACCACCGTACGGCCGACTTGCCCGTAACCGCAGATGATGAAATGATCGCGCAGTTTTTCGATGCTCACGTCGTTGACCATGGTTCTCCAAGCCTCCATCCCCTGGCGGTTGAAGATCGTAACTGCCACCCGCTCCGCCACCCAAATCTGAAACCCAAACACCCCCGCATATACAAAGATCGAGAACAGCTTGGTCGAATTGTGCACCCGCCTGGCATCGATGGCGTGCGGCTGGATCATCCAGAACAGAGCATCCTGCCAGTTCAGCCCCTCCAGATGCCGGTACACCAGCACGCACATCAGGCTGAAGCCGGCAAACACCACCAGCGGCAGCCACAAACGGCGCAGGAACAGCAGCACGATTCGGACCATGGGGGAGAGATACTACAGCAAGTCTACCCGCAGGGCAATGGGCACGCAGAACACCAAAGTCGATAGCCGGAATTGCTTTTTTGAATTGTCTTTAGAAGCGAAGGAACGTCGGCCGTCGGTCCCGCCGACTCAGCGAATCAGCTGCCGCAACTCGCGCCGCAAAATCTTCCCCGAGGCAGTCTTGGGGACAGCCTCCACGAAATGCACTTCCCGCGGCTGTTTGTAATTGGTCAGCCGGTCGGCGACGAATGAGCACAACTCTTCTTCCATCTTCCGGCAGTCCGCAAATCCATCCCGCAAGGCGACGAACGCTACCGGAATCTCGCCCGCCTCTATATTGGGCCGGCCCACCACGCCGCACTCCCGCACCGCCGGATGCTCCAGCAGCACCGCTTCCACCTCCGCCGGAGCCACCGGGAAACCTTTGTACTTGATCATCTCCTTGCGCCGGTCGACCACCCGGTAAAACCCCTCGGAGTCGCGCGTAACCACGTCCCCCGACCAATACCATCCATCCCGCAACACGGCGGCAGTAGCCTCCGGCTCTTTCCAGTAACCCAGCATGATTTGCGGTCCGCGCATCACCAATTCGCCGGGCTCGCCCGTAGGAACCTCCTCGGCACTCTCCGCCGAAGCCGTCAGATTATCCGTCTCAATCACCCGGCACTCCGTCAGCGCCAGCGGTTGCCCGACCGAATCCGGCCGGTACAGTTCGGGCTCGAGGAAACTAGAATGCGTCACCGGCGATGCCTCCGTCATGCCATATCCCTGGCACACCAGAATGCCGGTGAGCGCCGTAAATCTTCGCGGCAGTTCCGGAGCCAGCGGCGCCGCTCCAGATTTCACCCAGGTTAGTTGGTGGTTCTTGGGAAACTGTCCCGCTTCCGCAGCCAGACACAAAGCATTCATCGCCGGAGGGACCAGCGGCATCATCGTGATTGCCTCGTCCGCGAGCAACTGAGTGACTTGCGGAACGCCGAACCGCGGCATCAGCACCAGCGTAGCCCCCAGAATCAGCGAAGGGTTGAGCATCACGTTCAATCCGTAAATGTGATAAAGCGGCAGGAAACAAAGAATAATGTCGTGAGAGCTCAGCGGACTCCCGCGCGGCCCCAGAAACTGATAAACGTTCGAGATCAGGTTGTAGTGCGAAAGCATCACGCCCTTCGGCAGTCCCGTCGTCCCGCTCGAATAAGGCAGCGCACCCAGAGTTTCTTCTGACCCTTGATCAGGCTCGGGGACCGTGGCACTAACCGGCTTTAACAGATCAGAGAAGGGCTCTGCTCCGCTTCCCTGCTCTCGCGTGTAAAACACCCGCCGCAAATTGGGCAGCCCTGCAAGATTGATACCAGCGATATTCGGCCCATCGGTAATCAGGAAAGCCGCGCCCGAATTCCCCAGCTGATGCCGCACTTCCCTTTCCCGATAAGAAGGATTCAGCAGCGTCGGAATCCCACCAGCCAAAGTCGCCGCATGGTAAACCGTACAGAATTCCCACGAATTGCACAGGAAGATAGCAACCACGTCCCCCGGCTGCAATCCGGCCGCAACCAGCCCGCGCGCCAGCGCTTCCACGGTCTCTCCATACTCCGCAAAGTTGAGCCGCCGTCCGCAGGAAGTATCCACCAGCGCGGTTTTTTCGGGATGCTTGCCGCACGCTGCCAGGACAGCACCGTGCATGAACACATCATGGGGATCAGCGAAAAGCTGAGTGCGCAACATGGCCGGGATGATTGTAGCGGAAAGCCCTGAAAGTTCAGATGCCGAGGATCTAGCTTGCCAGCTTCCTCAGAAATTCCCGCTCGTCCATGCGGTACTTGAAGGCCTTGCGCCCGTCGATGAACACGACGGGGACTTCGTCATTGAACTGCCGCCGCAGTTCGCTGTCGCTGTCCACATCCACTTCCTGCCACGTGAAGCCGCCGCGGCGGGAGAGTTTCGTAAGGCTCTCCTTTACCAGCTCGCAAAGATGACAGCCCTTCCGCGAGTAAATCACGACCTGGCGTGACTCCGGCACGGCTGGATTGTAGCCTTCTCAAGGGCCCGATTCCACTGGGAAATTATCTAGAAATGAAAAGAGGTAGAATTCCGCCATGCACACCGACCGCAACAAAAACGATCCCGACAAGCCTCTGCGCGGCAAGACCTGCCTCATCACCGGCGCCGCCCTCCGCCTCGGACGCGCCGCCGCCCTCGCTCTCGCCCAGGCCGGCGCCGATGTAGCCATCACGTTTCGCACTTCCGCCAAAGATGCCCAGCGGACCGTCGTCGACCTGACCAGCCTCGGCGTCCGCGCCTTCGCCCTGCACTGCGACGTCACCGACGAAGCCAGCGTCAAGTCCATGATGAAAGAGGCGGGACGCGAACTGGGCCGCATCGACATCCTGGTCAACAACGCCGCCAACTACGCCACCGCCGAGTTCGATCGCCTCACCGTCCGCCAATGGGATGCCATGTTCGCCTCCAACACCCGCGGACCATTCCTGGTCTCGCGCGAAGCCCTGAAGTGGATGCGCCGAAAGCGAACTGGGTCAAAACGAACTCGATCGAAGCGATCGGACGGATTAGGCCCAAAGAAGATCGAGGCCAAAATCATCAACATGGGATCGCTCGGCGGCCTCCGCCCCTGGCCCACGCACGCCCATTACTGCTCTTCGAAGGCAGCCCTGCACATGCTCACCAAGGTCATGGCAAAAGCTTTAGCGCCCGAAATCGCCGTCAACGCGGTAGCGCCCGGCATGATCGATCTAGGCGAAAAATCGGCCGCTGCGTTTTTTCGCCGCATGGCCAAGCAGACCCCGATGCTGCGCAACGGCCGGGGCGATGAGATTGCCGCCGCAGTTCTGTTCTTCGCCACCGCCCCGCAATTCATCACGGGACAGATTCTCGCCGTAGATGGCGGTCTGGGTCTTTAAGGATACGAGCCATGCACGGCTCGGGAAGGGCACGACTTCAGTCGTGCCGTTGCTCGTTGAACACGTGTCCGCGCTTTAGCGCCTGAGGGTGCGCCTTCTTGACTCCGAGCAAAACCTTCTCGGCGACATCACCCCTCCGCCGAAGTCGGATCGATAATCCGCTTCACTTCCGAAACCCGATTCGCCGGAAACCCACCTTGCTTCGCATGTTCCCGCACCATCGCTTCATTGGGAGCGATGTACACGCAATAGATCTTGTCCGCGGTTACATAGCTCTCGAGCCACTGAATCTGCGGCCCCAGGTTCTTCAGCACGCTGCACGATTTCTGTGAAATCGCCAGAAACTGATCTGGCGCTAAACTTCCGACGCCTGGGATCTCCCGCTCAATAACGTATTTGGGCATATTTTTTCCTTCGGTTTGAATGTTCCTGACTTGTGCCCGAAAATATTACGCCCCACCGGAAGAAATAGCCACTTGCCCCGGAAGGTGCCACCACTTCTGTACCGTCCCGGCTCAAGGTATATTGGGGCGAATGAAGAAATCCCGTAAGCCCTCCCTCAATTCGAAGCGATCTGCCGCGGGCGCTCACGATCATGCGGCAAATCCGCCCCGCATCGCGATCGCCATCATGGCCGCAGGCAAAGGCACGCGCCTCAAATCGCAGCTGGCGAAAGTTCTGCACGAAGTTGGCGGTAAGCCGCTGCTGACCAGGGTGATCGCGGCCGCCACGCAAGTCGTACCGCCCGCGGATATCTTCGTCATCATCGGCCACGAAGCCGAGCGCGTCCGCTCCGTCGTCGTCCATACCGGAGTCAACTTCGTCCTGCAGACCGACCAGCGCGGCACCGGCCACGCTCTCATGGTCGCGCAGCCCGCACTCTCCGCCTACGACCACGTCGTTGTTCTCTCCGGCGACGCTCCGCAGATTACGCCCCAGACCATTGCCCGCCTGCTCAATTTCCACCTCGACCAGCACGCCGCGATGACCTTGCTTAGCGCCGACCTAGACCACCCCACCGGCTACGGCCGTGTTATTCGAAAAAACTCGCGCAGCGCCGAAGTCGAAGCCATCGTCGAAGAAAAATCCGCCAGCCCCGCACAGAAGGCAATTCACGAAATCAACGCCGGCTTCTATGTCTTCGCTCTGCCCCAGTTGCTCTCGAACATCGAGAAACTTTCCACCGCTAACCCCCACGGCGAGTACTACCTCACCGACATGGCCAGTGTCCTGCGCCGCTCCAAACAGCGCGTCGCAGTCTGGAAAACGGAAAACCCCAACGAAGTTCTCGGCGCGAACACCCTCGCCGAACTCGCAGCCATTGATCACCAGATCCGCATGCAGAAGTGCCAGCAACTCATGGCCGAAGGCGTCACCATCTTCTATCCCGCGACCTGCGTGATCGACGACGAAGTCAAAGTAGCCGCCGACACCGTGATCGAACCCTCCGTGCAAATTCTCGGCCGGTCGCGCATCGGCGCCGCCTGCCACATCAGTTCGTTCTCCGTGATTCGCAACTCAGAACTAGACCCTGGTGTCCTCGTTCGCCCGGGCTGCATTCTCGAGGAAGCCCGCATCGGCCCTAGCGCAGTCCTCGGCCCCTATTCCCATCTGCGTCCCGGCAGCGACATCGGGGAAGGCGCACACGTCGGCAACTTCGTCGAAACTAAGAAGATCAAGCTAGGCAAAGGCTCGAAGGCGAATCACCTGACGTATCTCGGCGACGCCGAAATTGGCGCCGGCGTCAACATCGGCGCCGGAACCATCACCTGCAACTACGACGGCGCCCAGAAGCACACGACCATAATCGGCGACGGAGCCTTCATCGGCAGCGACAGCACCCTGGTCGCGCCCGTGCGCGTGGGCAAAGGCGCCTACGTGGGTGCCGCTTCCTGCATCACCACCGACGTCCCCGACGACGCCCTGGCAGTCGGCCGCGCCCGACAGGTTGTAAAAGAAGGCTGGGCCCGCGAAAAGCGCGCCGCCAGGAAGCCAAAGTAGTTTACGGGGATGAGGAGATCTCTGGAGCGTGCCGGATAAGAGCGCGCTAGATAAATGCGCACCGGATAAACGCGCGCTGAATGAAACGGATCATTGGGTCAAACGGATCGGGAAGGGCACGAGTTCACTCGTGCCGCCCAGAAGCGCGAAAGATGCGGGCTTTAGCCGCTGAGGGACCTGTCCCTAATGCGAAATCGCGGCAAACAACGGCGAATGCATCAGCGACTGAAACTGCGCATCGCTGTCTTTGAAGTGCACCATAAACTTTGTTCCATCGGAATCAGCCGTCGCCAGATCCATGGCCGCCTTTTCAACCGGCGAGGCGCTGCTCTTCTTGTAAAGGATGACGGCCTTCATCATCATGGCTAGCGTCCCCGCCGTGATCGAATCCGAGGTCACAACCGTCAGATCGAAATTCACTCCGCTGGTAAAATCCATCGTGTAGTACGAACCCAGCACCCGCTTCTTCACCGTCTCGTAGTCGGCGATCTTGGCCGCATCGCCCAGCGCCGATCGCATCATATTCTGTGAGCCCTGCTGGTCAAGAATGCTCCAGAAAGCAGCCGCATCCACATCCGACATCATGTCCGCCATGGTGGCGTTCGTATCTATGTTCAAGATCTCTCCATCGCGCGTGTCCAGACCCAGCTTCACCGCCGAAGGCTCCCCGAAGAGCAGCGTGCTGTCATCGAGAAATGTCATTACGAAGCCGCCATCCATAGGATAAAGAATCGAGGTGTGGTACTTCGTACCCTTGATCTTCAGCAGCGTCAACTTCTTTACCACTGCCTTCTGGTTGAAGGGCCCACTGGCAATAAAGATGATCCTTACCCCCTGCTTGGGAGTGCGGAACGAGGGCAGCGCGAGCGTGTCGATATCTTTATCCGGGTTGATGCCGACACCTCGAAGCGCGGCCTCGGCCTGCTTCACGCTTTCCTGCGAATCCATGATTTGCGTTTTCAGCGCAGTCGCCGTCGGCGAGTCTCGCAGCGCCCGGTAATCCACCGAAATCAACTGCTGCAGATCAGCGGGAACCACCGCCCGCGCCGACGAATTCAACGGCATCGCATCCGCCACGCCCACAAACGCCAAGGCCAGCACTACACAAGGTGTGAGACAAGCCTTCAAAGTTCTCATAAGGTCGGTCCTCATAAAGATTTTTCTGAGCAAATGTTTCCTAATCCCGGTTTCCCTGACAGCGGAACGGAATTCTGCCCGCGTCTTGCGCATTAGATGCGGGCTGAGTCCTTACCGTTACCATGCTCCTGTTAATTCTAAGCCAGCGAGGCGGGTCCGCGCTTGGGCAAAGGTGCTAGACCCGTGATCATTTTGGGACCGTTTCTGTCACCCGGTGAAGAAATAGTTTTTTGGCACAGGTAAATCGCTGTAAGATGATCCCAGAACCCGCTACTAAACACCCCGCTCCCACACAGCTCGTTTCTGGGCGCCGAGAAATCAGGGAAATATTGAAAATCCTCCTGTACAACCCCGACAACGGGGTCACGCGTAATTTTATGCCTCACCTCTGGATGTTCCTGCTGCAGTCTCTAACCCCGCCCGGTCACGAAGTTGTACTCATCGATGGTAACGCTCAACCCATGGACGAAGCCGGAATCGCCCGCTACGTCCTCGAACAAAAAATTGATCTGGTCGGCATCGGCGCCATGACCCGCATGATCGCCAAAGCCTACCGCATGGCTGATGCCGTGCGCGCAGTGGGCGTGCCCGTAGTCATGGGCGGCCCTCACGTCACGGAAATGGCTGACGAGGCCTTGGGCCGCGATGGCGGACCCCGCCACGCCGACGCCGTCGCTCTCGGCGAAGCCGACGACACTTGGCCGCGCATCGTCGCAGACGCTGCCCGCCGCGAGTTGAAAGACGTTTACGCCCCCCTCGATACTGCAGGCAAAGAGCAGAAACCATCCCTCAAGCCCTATCCTGTAATTCCCTGGGACACCATCGATCTGCACCAGTTCAACCTCGTGCCCCACTCGGCAAAACATTGGCTCGAGAAGATCGGCGAGGGCTGGGGAACGTTCCGCATCGTTCCCGTAGAGTCAGGACGAGGTTGTCCCTACGGCTGCGAGTTCTGCACCGTGACCGGATTTTTCGGCGACTCCATTCGCTTCCGCACCAACGAAAGTGTGGTCAACGAACTCCTGCTGCTCAAGGCCCGAGCCAGAAAAGAACGCGGACAGATCGCCGTCTTTTTCATCGACGACAATTTCGCCATCAACCTGAAACGCACCAAGTCTCTGCTGCGCGACATCATCACCGCCGGCGCCCAGGTCAACTGGGTCGCCCAGATCAGCGCCAACCTCCTGCGCGATCAAGAACTCGTCGATCTCATCTCCGCCTCCGGTGGAAAGTGGGTCTTCATCGGCATGGAGTCGATCGATCCCGCCAACCTGAAGGATGTCAACAAGGGATTCAACAAGCCGGAAGAGTATGCCGCCGTGCTCGAGCGCCTTGCCCAGCGCAACGTCTATGCCATCACTTCGTTCATCTTCGGCATGGACAACGACACCGTAGGCGCAGCCGAACGCACGCTCGAGCAGGTCCGCACCTGGCCGCCGGGTTTGCCGATTTTCGGCCTGCTCACTCCCTTGCCGGGCACCCCGCTGCTAAAGCGTTTGGAAGCCGCCGGGCGCCTGACCCGCCCCAAACATTGGCAGGAGTTCATTCCCTTCGCCATGGCCCACACCCCGCTAAAGATGAGCATTAGCGAAGCCCACGCCGAAGTAAACTACGGATGGTCCCAGGCCTACGGTCCCCAAGCCATCGCTGACGCCGTGGACTCGCTCGACGA
Organism: uncultured Acidobacteriaceae bacterium; assembly: GCA_963809605.1. Lineage (GTDB taxonomy): Bacteria > Acidobacteriota > Terriglobia > Terriglobales > Acidobacteriaceae > Sulfotelmatobacter. The sequence goes on from CAWEKM010000006.1 coordinate 78,089, forward strand.
CCAGCCGCTCGGTTATCGCGTCAACATCTTGATCGCACGGCTCTGCTTCCGCGGAATCTACTTCCCCATGCTCGGCCGCTTCGCCTGGTGGAAGGTAATTTCAGAGAACCACAAGACCATCTTCAAACTCGCCAGGCAAGGCTTTGAAGCTTGGTGGGATTCGCGAACCAAGCCGGAGCCAGCGCCGGCCACCAGCGCGGGAGATTAGCAGACTCTGACCTTAGTCATCATCCGGATCCGTCCTCGGACGTTTATCGTTCATGAAATAATCCGCCGGCGGCGCCGCAGGAACAGTCTTGAACACGGTCGGCGTCTGCGCGAAATTGAAACAGTCGGAGAGATCGTCGGCAGGTGCGTCCGCGTAGCCCAGCGACGGCAGATTCCAATTGCTCTCGATAAATTTCAAAATGCTTCCAAAGTCGTGGGTGACGTGGGAAATGTAGCCCGGCTTGGCGTAGGGCGAAATCACGATCATCGGCACCCGGAATCCATACACGTATCCGCAACCCCATTGCGCACAGTTCGCCCCGCCCAGCACTTGCGGCGCGACATGGTCGTACCAGCCTCCCCAGTCGTCCCAGGTAAGAATGATCGCAGTATTCGACCAGTATGAACTGTTTCCGATTGCATTGACGATCGAAGCTACGTAGGACGGCCCCGACCCATCGTTGTTCAAAGCATGGTCCGATTCCAGGCCATTCGGAATGACCCAGCTCACAGTGGCAAGACTGCCGTTGATAATATCCGTCAGCACCGGCGCAGAATTCTGGGCAGTAGCCAGCACCACGTTGTTGGTCCAATCGGATCCCGTGCACGCCGTGGCATTCGGCGGGGTCGCATTCGGCCCGCACATATGCTGGATCGCATTCGGAGCCGTCCAGATCGATCCGGGAGAGGGCGCGTAGTAGCGCCAGCTGATGTTGGCCGCATTCAGCAGGTCGGTAAGAGTTTGATGTTCGAAGCACGGGTAGATCGGGCTTTCGACGCCAGCAGGGTTGATCTGTTCGACGTATTCCGCCGCAGGAGCGGTACAGCCAGTCTTATTATTGGCATTCTTCACCCCGGCCGGATTTTCCGCCTCGAACAAGTTGCTGCCCACAGACGGCGCCGATGTTCCTGAGATGATGAACTGGTGCGCCGGCATACTTGGGCCCTCGTTGGTCTGGAACATCTGATCGGCGAATGTGTACGTCTGGGCCATGGTCAGGTATGGCGCAACGTCACTGGGATAGACGTACATAAATTGCGCATTCGCCGGCGGGCAATTGGTTGCCCCCACCCCGCACCCAACTGGAATCAGATCCGCGCCGTTCATCTGACATGCCCCGGATGCATTCAGGTCGCACATGTCCAGGAAAGCGCTGTGAGCGTGGCTCAGATCGTAGTTGTCCGGGTTACCGTTCGTGCCGACCGTGCCCAAATCGATAGGGCTAAGCGTGATGGTCGCACCTGTCGAATCCACCCCGCTGCTGGCGATGTTGTACTGAGAGGCATTGGGGCTGGTGCTGCAGGCGCTGGCGGACCCGTAAGGTGGAATGCACAATCCCTGAAACAAATTATCAGGTGTGCGGTTTTCCTGGAAAATGATCACCACGTGCTGAATCTTCGAGGCCGGCGGAGGGACAGTAATCGTGGTCGTCCCGCTTCCGCCGCAGCCGTTCATGCTCAACAGCAGTCCTGCCACACAAAAGAGCAATATCGAAGTGGATAAAAGTGCCAAGCGCCTCATAGCAGAGAGCCCCCCAAGGCAAAGGTATCGCGTTCCAGTCCTTGCGCCAATAACCCAGCTGCGGAACTTTCCACTCGGTCAAATCAGACTTATTTCCAGCATTGCCAGACAGAACCCCGTACTAGTCGCGAGGGCAACTCCCCACACACACTTCCCCGAGTCACGCGGCTTGGGCTGCTGAGTGTGCCCTCGCACTTAACCCCAGACACTGTCTCCGTCACACCTTAATCATCATCGGGATCTGTCGGCGGGCGTTTATCGTTCTCGAAGTAATCCGCCTGCAGCGGCGCAGGAATGGTCTGGAACGCAGTCGGAGTCTGGTTGAAGTTGAAGCAGTCAGAGAGATTGTCGGCGGGCGTGTCCGCGTAGCCGAGCGATGGCAGACCGAAGTTGTTCTCAATAAATTTCAAAATGCTTCCAAAGTCGTGCGTGGCGTGGGAGATGTAAGCCGGCTTCGCGAATGGCGAAATCACGATCATAGGCACCCGGAATCCGTAGACGTATCCGCACCCCCATTGCGCACAGTTCGGCCCTCCCAGCACTTGCGGCGCGACGTGGTCGTACCAGCCGCCCCAGTCGTCCCAGACAAGAAAGATCGCGGTGTTCGACCAGTAAGAACTGTTTCCGATGGCGTTGACGATCGCAGCGACATAGGAGGGGCCCGACCCATCGTTTTGCAAAGCATGGTCCGATTCCAGGCCGCTGGGAATGACCCAGCTCACCGTCGGGAGATTGCCGTTGCTGATATCGGTCAATACCGGCACAGGATTCTGCGAACTAGCCAGCACCACGTTGTTCACCCAATCGGATCCCGTGCACGCTGTCGCGTTCGGCGGGGTCGCGTTCGGCCCGCACATGTGCTCGATCGCATTGGGAGCGGTCCAGATCGATCCCGCTGACGGCGCGTAGTAGCGCCACCCAATATTCGCCGAGTTCAGCAGATCGGTAAGAGTTTGATGCTCGAAGCACGGATAGATCGGGGTTAAGACTCCGGCAGGGTTGATCTCATCGACGGATTCCGCAGCGGGAGCGGTGCAGCCGGTCTCATTACTCGGGTTCGGCCCCCCCACCGGAGTGTTCGCCACAAACAGGTTGCTCCCCGGCGACGGCGCCGACGTTCCCGAAATAATAAATTGATGCGCCGGAAAACTCGGCCCCTGGTTGGTCTGGAACGTGTGATCGGCGAACGTGTACGTCTGGGCCATGGTCAGGTAGGGCGCAACGTCACCGGGATAGACATACATATATTGAAAGTGCGGAGGTGGGGGGCAGCCCGCCGTCCCCTTCGTGCATTGGAACGGGATCTGGTTCGCGCCATTCATCTGACATACCCCGGACGCATTCAGGTTGCACATATACTCGAAATCCTGATGGAGGTGCGCCAGATCGTAGTTGTCCGGATTCCCGTTAGTGCCAACGGTGCCCAAATCGATAGGTTGAAGCGGGATGATCGTGCCGGTCAACTCCACGCCGCTGCTGGCGATGTCGTACTGCGATGCGGTCGGGGTCGTGCTGCAGGCACTGGCGGAACCGTAAGGCGGAATGCACAGTCCCTGAAACAAATTATCAGGCGTGCGATTCTCCTGGAAAATGATCACCACATGCTGAATTTTCAAGTCAGGGAAGGTGACGTGGCTCTTGGCATTGCTGACTCCGCCGCAGCCGTTCAGGCTCAGAAGAAATCCTGCGGCGCCAAGCAGGACAATTGACATTGACACGAAGGCCAGACGATTCATGGGGGAGACTTCCTCTTGCGGAAAACAACTCAATCCTAACAGGCCTTCAGCCTTAACCCCGCTGCCGGTCTTTCCACTCGGCCATCACAGAATTTATTCTTGGAGTTTGAACACGCTTCTACCACGCCGCGGAAAAACTTGGCCTGCTATCCTCATTAGTTGCGGTCTGAGCCCGAAGTGTTGCCGGTTACGTCCCTGCCCTCAATCTAATTCCTGATGGCAACTGCTCTCTTCCTCACTTCCGCTGCGAAAGCGAGATCCTTAATCGACGCCAGATTGATCTCCACATTCGTCAGCGCCCCGACAATCGCCGCCCCGGCCAAAGCCAGCGCAGTAGTTAAGTCCGACTTCATATTAGGATTGCTGACGGCAACCAGGCTCTGCGTAATCTCCGCCACTTCATGCGCCTTCTCCGCCACACTGAGCGGAACCCCGGCGGCCAGCTTCAGACTCGCTTCGGTCAGCGCATCGCCGTTGCCCGGATCTGTCTTAGCCTGCTTGTAAGCCTTCATCACCGCTTCGTAAGCCCAGGCGTCCGCGTCGATGGCATCCTTTAACTCCTCCCGCAAGAGTCCCAGCCGCGCGATCGCACCACTCAGTTGCGACTCATACTGCAAATACGCTTTCTTCCCTCGCGACATCGAAGCCACCATGCTTGCCAGCCCCGCCGCCATCGCTCCGGCCGCCGCCGCCGCGCTTCCGCCGCCGGGTGTCGCGGTCGGCGCCGCCAACTGCTCGACAAAAGGTTCCACTCCCGCCCGCAGCCCTCCCACCGCCGTCTTCCCACTCATCACCGCCGCCAGTCGGTTCTCGAGGATTAAAGACGAATCAAAATTCTCCACCTGCAGAAACCACTCCGCCACCGCTTCCAGCGCCTTCTTCGGAATCAATCCCACAATCTCGCTAGACACCGGAGTCACGCCATACCGCGCCGCCTCCCGCTTCACCATTTCAAACACGCGATGCACCGGCGTCTGCTCAAAATCCGTCAGATTCATCGAGACCTGCGCCAGTCCCCGCACCAGAAATCCCGCTCCCTTGACGAAGCGCATCCCGCCGCTCGAAAACCGCACCGCCTTCGCCACTTTCTTAGCGATCTCAACATCCGGCGTGTTCAAGAAAACGTTGTAAGCAATCAGAAACTTTCGCGCCCCCACCACCGTCGCGCCCGCCGTAGGATGCACCCGCGCCTCGCCGAAATCCGGTTTCCGCACCGCATTCGTAGCAATCTCCGCCCGTATGCCCTCAAACTGCCCGCGCCGGATGTTCTCCAGATTCTGCCGCTCCGGCGTCGCCGCCGCCGCCTCATACAAATAAACCGGAATCTGAAACCGCTTCCAGATCTCTTCGCCCACATGCCGCGCCATCGCCACGCAATCTTCAATGGTCACGCCATCAATCGGAATAAACGGCACCACATCCGCCGCCCCCATCCGCGGATGCGCCCCCTTATGCGCATTCAGATCAATCAACTCCGCGGCCTTCCCCACCCCGCGAATCGCCGCCTCCTGAATCGCCTCGCGATCGCCCACCAGCGTAATCACGCACCGGTTATGGTCAGCATCCATCTCGCGGTCCAGCAGGTAGACTCCATCCATCTTCATCGCGTCAACAATAGCGTCGACTTTGGATTTGTCGCGCCCTTCAGAAAAATTAGGAACGCACTCAACCAGCGTAGACATAAGTCAGAAGAATATCCGGGCAGGACTGAATCAAGCAAGGCTACCTAAACTAGACTGTCATCCTGAGCGGAGACATGCGCTCCGCGAAGCGGAGGGCATGTCGGAGTCGAAGGACCCCTAGCAGCTTTCCTCCACCGTCGGCCTGGACGGATTTTCCACCACATCCCTATGCCGACGTCGCGCACACTATTTCAACCCTGTCATCCTGAGCGGAGAAATGCGCTCCGCGAAAGCGGAGCGCATGTCGGAGTCGAAGGACCCTTTGCGGCTCTCCGTCACCGTCGGCCTGGACGGATTTTCCGCCACAGCCGCGCCGAGGTTTCGTACGTTACCGCCCCCTCCAAAACCTCCCCACCCCCACCCGAACCTGCACCGTATTCAACCCCGGATTCGGATTCGCCAGCCCCGCATTCGATATATGCAGATACCGCAACTCGACACTCCAGTTATATTTCGGGCCCAAAATATGCGTCCCCAACGCCGCCGCCGAAGTAAAGTTCACCGTGTTCGTATAAGTCGGCACGTTGTGATCGCTGAACAGCGTCCCACCGCTGAGTTCGAGGTAAGGCGAGAGCCGCCCCCGCCGCTCAAAATTCCACTTCAGCCCAAACGGATTGAATCCCACTCCATAAGCCGTATTCGCCGGCTGAAAAATCAGATACGCCGGCTCCGCATCCACCGCATACTCAAACCGTCCCCGCAAAAATCCCGGCAGATGCGGCCCCGTAATCACCCACCCATAGCGCAAACCTACATCAAAAATCCCAGTGTTCGAAGTCCCGCCCGGCACCGAGTGCCCACCCCCAGCCCACACCTGCACCTCGTGCCCGCCCTCGTCGGGACCAGGATCAGCCTGCGCAAAACTCGAAATCGCGGCCGCGATCACAAAAGAGAAGCCCAGAAAAGAAAAAACCATGAAACTCCAGCCCAGTCGATCGGTTCGTTCCATGGTCTAGGAGGGTGCCCGACTCCCGAACTTTTTGCAACCCGCGGTCCACCCCAAAAGGCTTGTCATCCTGAGGCAGCGGAGTCGCCCGCGAAGCGGGCGACTCCCAACGAACGGACCTATGCAATTTGTCGCCACCCTGCTCACGACCGAGGCAGCCGGAAGAATCCGACACCAATCTTTTACTCTCCAACCGCCGCCCCCTGACAGGTACTGTCTGAAGATTTCAGAGATCACTGCACTTGACAACCCTACGCCCACCCTCTTATAATTAGCACTCGATAGGCGAGACTGCTAACAGCACTCCCTAACCCGTAACAATTCATAGGCTTACAGAACATCAACCTGAATTTCCAACCTTGAAAGGAGTCACAACCATGTCCGAGAAGCTAACCCCATTACGAGACAGAATCATCGTCAAGCGCGAGCCCGAACAGGAACAGACCGCCGGAGGAATCTACATTCCCGACAGCGCTAGGGAAAAGTCCACGGTCGGAACGGTAATCGCGGTAGGCAAAGGAAAGCTGACCGAGGACGGCAAGATCGTCCCTCTCGATGTAAAGGTCGGCGACCGTATTTTATTTGGCAAGTACGCCGGGTCGGAAGCAAAGCGCTACCACTTTGAGTCCGAGGGAGAGGAACTAATCGTCATGAAAGAGGACGAGGTCCTTGGCATACTGGCGGGAACGCCTGCACCAGCGAACACCCATAAGAAGGAATCCGCTAGCTCAAAGCGCTAAGCATCGATAGACCCGGGTCGACGCCTTTTCTGAGGTCCTCGTACCGGCATAGTAGCTAAAAGAACCTATCTCTGAAGGAGAAAAGCATCATGGCAAAACAGATCATACACGGAGAAGAGTCCCGCCAGGCAATCCTGCGCGGCGTCAACACTCTCGCCGACGCGGTTAAAGTCACCCTCGGCCCCAAGGGCCGCAACGTTGTAATCGAAAAGAAATTCGGTTCACCCACCATCACCAAAGACGGTGTAACCGTAGCCAAAGAAATCGAACTCAAGGACGGCCTGGAAAACATGGGCGCCCAAATGGTTCGCGAAGTAGCCAGCAAAACCTCCGACGTAGCAGGCGACGGCACCACCACCGCAACAGTTCTAGCCCAAGCAATCTACCGCGAAGGCGTTAAGACAGTGGCGGCCGGCGCCAATCCAATGGCCCTGAAGCGCGGCATCGAGAAGGCAGTCTCGCTCGTCTGCGGTCAGTTCGACAAGAAAAGCGGCGAACGCGCTAAGGGCGAACTCGACAAGTTCTCCAAACCCGTAAACAACGAAAGCATGATCGCGCAGGTTGGCACCATTTCGGCGAACAACGATGAGGAGGTAGGCGAAATCATCGCCAAGGCCATGAAGGCGGTCGGCAAAGATGGCGTGATCACGGTTGAGGAATCCAAGACGATGCAGACCAACCTGGAGACCGTCGATGGGATGCAGTTCGACCGCGGCTATCTGTCTCCTTACTTCGTTACTGATCCGGAGCGGATGGAAGTTGCGCTTGAGAATGCTTACATTCTGATCAACGAGAAGAAGATCAGCTCTATGAAGGATCTTCTGCCCTTGCTCGAGCAGATTGCGAAGAGCGGCAAGCCGCTGTTGATTATTGCTGAGGACGTTGAGGGCGAGGCACTCGCTACGCTCGTTGTGAACAAACTGCGTGGAACGCTGCAGGTCGCGGCCGTCAAGGCTCCCGGCTTCGGCGATCGGCGCAAGGCTATGCTCATCGATATTGCAACGCTCACCGGAGGCAGGGCCATCACAGAAGACTCAGGAGTTAAGCTCGAGAATGTGCAGCTCAGCGATCTCGGGTCGGCTAAGAAGATCACCGTCGATAAGGACAACACCACCCTGGTCGAAGGCAAGGGCAAGCCGGCCGAAATCGACGGTCGTGTGAAGGAAATTCGCAGCCAGATTGAAAAAACCACCAGCGACTACGACAAGGAGAAGTTGCAGGAGCGGTTGGCCAAGCTGGTCGGGGGCGTAGCCGTCATCAAAGTCGGCGCCGCAACCGAGACGGAAATGAAAGAGAAGAAAGCCCGCGTCGAAGACGCCATGCATGCAACCCGCGCGGCCGTGGAAGAAGGCATTGTCCCCGGCGGCGGAGTGGCTCTGGCCCGTTGCGTCCCGGCTCTCGACAAGCTGAAGCTTGAGGGTGATGAGCAGATCGGTGTCAACATCGTGAAGCGCGCCATCCAGGAGCCTCTGCGCCAGATCGCCGAGAACGCCGGTGAAGAAGGTGCGGTGGTTCTGGGCAAGATCAGCGAGTCGAAGGACTTCAACTTCGGCTACAACGCCCTGACTGGCGAGTACGAGGACCTAGTCAAGGCCGGCGTGCTCGATCCCACAAAGGTCGTGCGCACCGCCCTCACCAACGCCGGCTCGATCGCAGCGTTGATGCTCACCACCGAAGCCCTGGTCGCGGAGATTCCGGAAAAGAAGGAAGCTCCAATGCCGGGTGGACATGGTGGTGGTGGCATGGAAGGAATGTACTAAGAACAGTTCTCAGTTCTCAGTTGTCAGTTCTCAGTAAGATCAAAGGCCCCGCTCTTCCGAGTGGGGCCTTTTTTTTGGGCCGATTCGGGAACGGGTGTTGGTTTTTTCTTAGGATTCTTATCTGGGGTGCTGGCGCGTCGATAGAATCTACCTGTGCGAGCGGCGTTTAGGAGGGCATTGCCAGTGGGTACTGGACACCGTTCGCCAAACGGTTGGGTGGCTTTTCAGCCACTAGGGTTCGACTCCCTTGCCCTCCTCGGGTCACTCGACCTGCACTAAATGTGCTTGACTACGCGCTACATTGACTTATCATAGTAAGTGTTTGGCGAACGGTGTTTGGTATCTACGAGCCCCGAGCGATGCTCGGGGCTTGGCTTTTGGGCGAAGCATGGAGTGAGTTTTTCGGCATCGGCCGCTGAGCGCGTCGTCGGTGGATTGCGCGTCCGGCACGCGCTGATCTGCCTCACCGGGGCCACACTTAAGTTTTGTCGTAAGGCGCGTTGCATCTGGACATCTGTGGACGTGAGCGCGAGAATTTAATTGTAAGGCGCGAACCTAGTCGTTTCGACTAGGCTGAGTTTAGGGCGGCCCGCCAAGGCCGCCCTTTCTGCTTTTCCCGGGGGAACGTCCCGTCTGTCCCCGGATTCCCCACGAACACGAGAACTGTGCCTGAGACGAGCTTAAGCCCTAAGGAATAGCGGTTCATACGTGGCTTTGCGCGGCGCTGAAGCGCCGCTCTTCCACGGTACTACACTCGTCCTGCTCGTTCTCCTCAAAATCAAGATCAACGTCAACGGCGTCGGACAGGAGTGTCTGACCCACACTCGCAATTTAGGATCCCCGAAGATTCCCACAGGTTTATTTTTTTCGATGGTCAGGTGACCTTGCTTCCCGTTTTGGGATGGGGATACTGGAATAGGGCGGGTTTTGTGGCGATCTGAATCTGCGAAACAGCAGGTTCCTCACCGGGCCTTCTGCCCGGTTCGGAATGACAAAGATTTATTTTGACGCCCGTTCGGAATGACAGGTCCGTGGTCGCTGAGGTCCTTCACTTCGTTCAGGATGACAAAGCTTAAAGATGGACGGCGGGAAAAGGGGTGGTTTATGAGTGTGCTGGTTGGGGATTTGATGGCTTCGGCGGATGAGGAGTGTGGGCCCGGTTGGGGCCGGGAGGGTTCGCGGAAGAAATCGCTGCGGACTGGGGGGAAGCTTCCGCCTAAGCGGATGGGGGAGCTTTCGGAGCTGGATTTTCTGCGGAAGGCTATGGGGATGGGGATGATTGTGTCGAAGCCTTGGGGAGACAGCTACCGGTATGACTTTGTTTGCGATGCGGGCGGGCGGTTATGGAGGGCGCAGGTGCGGTCGACGGAGGATCGGTTTGGGCATCGGGGATATGCGGTGCATGCTTCGGTTTATGTGGGGCGGAAGATTGTTGGGCTTACGGAGAAAGATATTGATGTGCTGATTGGCTACATTGTGTCGCGGGATATCTGGTATGTGGTGCCGGTGCGGGCGTTTGTGCCGCGGAAGAATTTGTGGTTCTATCCGGATGGGAGCAAGAAGGGAGCTATGTTTGAGAAGTGGCGGGAGGCGTGGTGGGTGATGATGGGGAGGAAGTGGCGGGCTCGGTTGTGATTGCGGGTCGGGGTTAGGGTTCAGGGGTCAGGGGTCAGGGGTCAGAGAGACCGGAAACAGCGGCCCCCGATCCCTGATCCCTAATCCCTGACCCCTGAAATGGCTACTTCACGCCTTTCTCGGGATTCCACGCGCCTTGCAGCTTGCGGACGTAGACGATCTGGCCGATGTGGTAGGCGTTGTGGGTGCAGATGTTTCCGATGGTGGGCGCCCACTGCGCCAGCTTTTGGTCGTCGGCGGATTCGACTAGCTTTTCGAGGTCGGTCATGACCTGGTCTAGCTGTTTGACGGTGTCGGTCCACTGTTTAGCGTCGAACTTTTCGAAGGTCTGCTCGTTGTCGCCGGCGAATTTGTCGTTGGTCCCGCCCTGGAATTTGATGAGGCTGCGGCGATTCCAGAACAGGAGGTGGTAGGTGAGCTGGCCGGCGGAGTGGCCTCCGGCGGGAGGCTGCCAGCTGGCTTGCTCGGCGGTGAGTCCGTCGACTGCCACGCTGATGGGCACAAACCACTGGGCCTGATTGTGGGTAGTGTGCAACTCTTGCAGCAGGAGGCTGCGCAGGGTTGCGGGCGGCTGCGGCTGATTTTGGGCGACGCAGGGAAGCGAGAACATCAGAACCAGAACTGACGCTAGGACGATGATTGGGTGCTTCATAGTTGCTCCTCGTTGTTGTTGCTGGTCGGAGACGGAAAATAGACGCGCTGCGTGCGTCTTGGTTAGCGTGTCTTGGTTAGCATACTTGATTGGCGGACGAGGGAAAGCACGGCCAACACCCTGATTTCAATGGGGAATTAATAAACGGTGGGTGAGGAAATCTGGGGTATGATCAATACATGCCCTTACTCCTGGAACACCTTACCAGCCTTCGTCAGGAAATCACGGATTTGCGGAACATGAACGCGCGCTCGGCGGCTAAGACTGCGGACAGCCAGATCGACCAATCGGCCGTGGAAATGCGCGCCAACCGGTTGCTCGAGATCAAGAAGGAACTGTCGCAGATGCTGAACCGCCCCGAGGATCCACGAGTATGGTGGGAAAAGGGTGGGCGGCGGAATCGGGTCGCGTAGCTTAAGCGGGATCGGAATAATTTTGTGGCCTTCATTGGATTTGAGTCCGATGAGGGCTTTTGTTTTCTTGCACGCAGCGAGAGGCGTGGCGCTGCGTGCAATTACATAGGTCCCCTTCGACTTCGCTCAGGGCAGGCTTTCGCGCAAAGAACGCGCTCAGGATGACAAGGCGGAAGTGAGCGTCTGCGCAGCGGCGGCGAGAGCGGCGGCTAGTCCTTCGGACTTCGGCGCGCCGCCTTGGGCGAGGTCTTTGCTGCCGCCGCCGCGTCCGCCGAGTTTGGCCATGGTTTGTTTCAGCAGTACGCCCATGTCGTGCGGTTGCCCGGCGGATTGGGCGAAGACGAGCGTCGGTTGCGGCGATTCGGTGGCTAGCAGCGCGATTGCGGGAGCTTGCCGCGTTAGTTTCTGAGCTAGCAGCTTGAGGAAGTTCAGGTCGTAGCCGGAGAATGTGCGCACGACCAACTTGCGGCCTTGGCTCTCGGGGGTTTCCGCCAGTAGAGTTGCGGCCTGCGCTCCGGCGAGTTCGTCTTGCGATTGCTCGAGCTGCTTGTGCAGCGATCTGATTTCGTCCAGTAATTTGCGGGCTTGCTGCGGCACGTCGTAGATGCCGGCGGAAAACAGCGCGGCGGTTTCGGTGAGCGTGGAGAAATCGCGGCGCGCGGTTGCGACAGCGCGCAGGCCGGCAACGAACTCGACGCGATATCCCTGGCGAGCTTTTTCGGTCTTGCGCAGCAAGATGCTGCCGATCTGTCCGGTGCTGCTCACGTGCGTACCGCCGCAGGCGGTAACGTCCCAGTCGCGGACGTCGATTAAGCGAAGCTGGTCGCGCTCGACGGGCGGAAGTTTTCGCAGGCCGAGTTTTTCTGCCTCATCTCGTGTCACGTAGCGAACGTCTACCGGACGATCTTCGACAACGATTTCGTTGGCCCGGCGCTCGGCGGATTCAACTTGATCTTTGCTGAGCGAGGATGTGTCCAGATCGATCGAGCAGTAGTCGTCGGCCATGTGGAATGAGATGGTCGTCATGCCGAAGAGGCGAACGAATGCGGAGGAGAGCACGTGCTGAGCGGAGTGTTGCTGCATGTGGTCGCGGCGGCGGGTGGCGTCGATTTCGCCGCGGATGCGGGTTCCGGGCTGCACGTTTTTTAATGGAACATCGAGGTAGTGGACGATGTGGCCGTCTTCGGTATCGGCTACTTCGGTGACGCGGAATCTGGCCTCGGAAAAGCTGGCTTCGGAAAACCTGGCCTCGGAAGACCCGGCGTCGGAAAGGACGATCGAGCCGGTGTCGTGGATCTGGCCTCCGCTGGTGGGGTAGAACGCGGTGCGGTCGAGAATGAGCGCGGGGCGCGGCGTCTCGACTACTGAGCGAACTTCGGCGTCGAAGTTGTAGAGAAAGGAGTCGCGGTAGTAGAGTCGGTCGGTCATACTCGTTCGGTTATGCTTTCTTCAGAATAGGCATGGAAGTGACGGTTATCAAGTCGTTGCGCTCCGCGATTTCCGCCGCCTTGGGTTTGAGAGTTCGATGTTATCTTTAATTCGTCACGCTTTGATTCGTCAAGCTTTGATTCGTCACGCTTGAGTCGTTGCCGTGACAAGTTCTCCCGACTATGGACGTTCTGCAGAAGCTATTTGAACAGCGTTTTCACGCGCCGGCCGTGCGGATGCAGCCGCTGCAGGGCCAGCTGGGCGGATCGGGACGGAATATTATCCGGCTTTCCTCCGAGCGGCAAAGCGCGATCGGGATTCTGTACAGTGTGCGCGAAGAAAATATTGCCTTCCTGGAGTTCTCCAAGCATTTTCAGAAACACGGTTTGCCCGTGCCGGAAATCTACGCGGAAGATCTGGACCACGGCGCTTATCTCGAAGAAGACCTTGGCGATACCACGCTATTCGAGTTTCTCTCGAAGCATCGGACGGGGGAGAACATTGCCCCCGATGTAGTGGAGGCCTATCGCAAAGTTGTGGCCGTGTTGCCGCGATTTCAGATCGAGGCTGGGCGCGATTTGAATTACAAGGTCTGCTATCCGCGGGGCAGCTTCGATCGCCAATCTATTTTCTGGGATCTTAATTATTTCAAGTATTACTTCCTCCGTCTCGCGGGCATTCCCTTCAACGAGCAGGCGCTCGAAGACGACTTTGATACCTTGACCAATTTTCTGTTAAGCGCGAAGTGCGATTACTTTCTCTACCGCGACTTTCAATCGCGAAATATCATGCTCAAGGGCGGGCAGCCGTTTTTTCTGGATTATCAGGGAGGGCGCAAAGGCGCGCTCCAGTACGACATCGCTTCCCTTCTCTATGATGCTAAGGCCGATCTGCCTCCCGAACTTCGGCAGGAATTGCTTGATCTCTACGTCGAAAAGGTTGGCGGCTTTATCGACGTGAAGCGTGACGCCTTCCTGCATTATTTCTATCCCTACGTCTACGTGCGAATTCTACAGGCGCTGGGGGCTTATGGATTTCGCGGATTCTATGAGCGCAAGGCTCACTTTCTGCAGAGCGTGCCTTACGCGCTGAAGAACCTGCGCTGGCTGCTGCATAACGTGAGGCTGCCGATTGCGCTGCCCACGCTGATGGAGGCCTTCAACAGCATGCTGGCTTCGGAGAAGCTGCAGAGGCTGGCCTCGGAAGCGGACAATCTCACGGTCCGCATTTTTAGTTTTTCTTTTCATCGAGGCTGGCCGAAAGATGAGAGTGGAAACGGAGGCGGGTTCGTTTTCGATGGCCGGAGCCTGCCGAACCCTGGCCGCGAGGAGCGCTTCAAGGCGCTTACCGGCAAAGACGCGCCGGTGATTGACTATCTGAACCAGCAGGAGAGCGTGCATCAGTTTCTGGCCGGCGTCCTGTCGCTGGTGGATGCCAGCGTGAGTAATTATCAGCAGCGCGGCTTCAAGCACCTGATGGTTTCGTTTGGCTGCACCGGCGGACAGCATCGTTCGGTTTATCTTGCGGAACAGTTGGCCAAGCGCTTGCGCGGCAGGAATGGAGTCGAGGTTGTGGTGCGGCATCGGGAACTGGAGACGCCGACGCAATGAAGGCCATGATTCTGGCTGCGGGCCTGGGCACGCGTTTGCGGCCGCTCACGGACAATCGTCCCAAGGCACTGGTGGAAGTTGCGGGACGGACTTTGCTCGAGATCACGCTTTCGCGCTTGCGTAGCTTCGACGTTCGCGAAGTGATCATCAATGTGCATCACTTTGCGGACATGGTCGTCGATTATCTGAAAGCCAACGGCAACTTTGGCATGCGCGTTGAAGTCTCTCGTGAGGAAGTCTTACTCGATACGGGCGGCGGGTTGAAGAAGGCGGCGCGTTTTTTTCTCGACAACCCAAGTCGCATGGACGAGCCCTTCATTCTGCACAATGTCGATGTCATCAGCACGATTGATTTGGGGCGGATGATACGGTTTCATAAAGAGCGTGGGGCTCTGGCAACGCTGGCGGTGCAAGAGCGTGAGACTTCGCGATACCTGTTGTTCGACGAGGAGCTTCGGCTATGCGGGCGGCGAGCGGGGCGCGATGGAGTTCCCGAGTTGGTTCGGACGTGTAAGAAAACGAACGCACTTGCCTTTTCAGGGGTGCATATTATTTCGCCGCGCTTCTTAGCGATGATGACGGAAGATGGAGTGTTCTCGATCATTGCGTCTTACTTGCGGCTAGCTGCCAAGAGAGAGAATATTCTTGGATTTCGCGCCGATGAATATTATTGGCGCGATCTGGGAAAAGCGGAGAACGTGGCGCGGGCTGAACGGGACTTCGAGAAGAGGGCTTTTTCCTGAAGAAAGCTGTGGTCGCCTTTAGAAGGGCGGGTCCGAGGTTCCGGGAACCTGTACCTTAGTGGCTAAAGCCCGAATCGTAGTGCGCCTTAAGCGCAGGCCTCGAAGGCCTGCTCCACCCGCTCTTCACTTCGGGACCCCCGATGTGATTGATCGACGCCGATCGGCGACATAATCAGAGCGCCGGAACTAGCTGGGAGAGTTGGGACCGGCCAGGAAGCCGCCGTCGAGCACCAGGGATTGGCCGGTCATGAACGAGGCGCGGTCTGAGCACATCCACACGACCGCTTCGGCGACCTCCATCGGCTTGCCAAAACGGCCGATGGGATGGAGTCCGATGGCGTAGGGCTTGATCTCCGGCCCACCGAAGATGCGCTCGCCCATCGGAGTTTCGATCACCGCGGGACACACAGCGTTTACACGGATGCCGTTGCGCGCGGTTTCGAGCGCCGCGCATTTGGTCAGGCCCATCACGCCGTGCTTGCTCGCGGAATAGGTTGCGAACCCCGCGGAGCCGATCAGGCCTGCGACGGACGCCATGTTGACGATGGCTCCGCCGCCGCCCTGCTTAAGCATCTGCTGAATTTCGTACTTCAGGCAAAGCCATGTGCCCTTGAGATTGATGTTGATGGTGCGGTCCCAGTCGGCTTCGGGTTGGATGACGATCGGGACAAGGTTGCCCTCGATGCCGGCATTGTTGAAAGCGATATCGAGGCGGCCAAATTTTTCGACCGTTTTGCGAACGAGGGCTTGAACATCCGAGGCTATGGCGACATCGGTCTTCACAAACAGGCCATCGGCGCCGGCGGCACGCACCAGATCGACGGTTTCGTTTCCTTCGACCTCACGACGCCCGGCGACTACCACTTTGACTCCGGCCTGAGCGAAGAGTATGGCAGTATCGCGGCCAATGCCTGATGTCCCGCCGGTTACGATTGCAACTTTGCCGCACAATTCCGTGGTCATGAATTCTCCTCGTTATGAATTCTGTTCGAATCTGAGCCGATCTGAGCACAGGTCAATGAGTATAAATGCTGCGTCGTAGCGCGAGGGCCCGCCATTTTTTCATTCCAAGCTTGAGTTGGTTCCACCGGGACAGGAGTCGCAAGTCATCCGAGCAACAAAGGCCTCGGCTCTGATCTATTTTTCTTCTTTCATGGCCTTGCAGACCAGCGTTGTGTGTCCGGTTTTTGAATCGATTACGGTTTTCGCGGGCACGCAACTGCAAGTCACGGTGTTGGCATTTTCCCGTGCGGTTATTACGCAGTGTTCGATAACCTCGGCGGTGGGTGGCGGGAGCTGGCTTCGGATGGGAGCCGGGGTTGGCGCGACCGTCTGCTTCTTCGCAGCGCAACCGACTAACAGCAGGCAAAGCACCAGTCCAGCTTTCTTCATGCTCTCTGTTTTCGCTCTGCCGCGGCTGCTTGTCGATGGCAATCTTGGTTACAGGTGTCGACGTTGACTGGCTCCAGCCAAATCGCGGACCCTCGAGTTCCAGAACGTTGCCGCAACGAACTGTCCTTTTGCCCTGCCGCGTTTGACAGGTCGAGGCCGCGCAGCCGACAATCGGCCCTCAAACAATGTCTACCGTTCTGATCCTCGGCCTGGTCGGCGGTTTGCTGATGCTGGCTTTTATGGCGAACCGCGTCTTCCGCGTAACCCGCGTGCCTGATGTACTGGTGCTGATGACGCTGGGGCTGGTGCTCGGCCCGGGGCTGGGTTTGGTGAACCCGGCTCATCTTTCCTCGACTACGAACGTGCTGGGTACTCTGGCCATCATCCTCGTGCTATTCGAGGGTGGGCTGGAACTGGACCTGCGGCGCACCTTGCGCCATTTTCCCGGCAGCCTGCTCTTGTCGGTGCTGGCCTACACCTTCAGCATTACGTTGGTCGGACTTATTGTCCATAAGGGTCTGGGACTGCCGCTTACCACGGCGCTGGCGATGGGCGCGGTGGTGGGATGCACGAGCAGCACGGTAGTGCTGCCGGTTCTGCAGCAACTCCAGTCGCGTGAGCCGGTGAAGGTCACGCTGATACTGGAAGCTTCCTGGGGAGATGTGCTGGCGGTGCTGACTGTGGGTCTGTTGCTGGGCGTGGGAAGCCAGGGCGGCGCGGTGGCTCGGCATGTTCTGCAGGGGGTGCTCACGCAGGTGGGAGTGGCGGTTGTCTTCGCTACGGCGGCGGGAATTCTGTGGTCGCGTCTGCTGCCGGCATTGTCGGACGCCCGCTTCTGGCAGGTGATGACGTTCTCGATTGTGCTTGTGCTCTATGCCGGAACGGAGGCCTTGGGCGCGAGTGGGCTGATCGCGGTGCTGGCTTTCGGGCTGACGCTGGCGAACTTTCCTGGGATCGATCCACGCTTTCGCGCCGTGGAAGAGGAGTTGGTGTCTCTGCAGTCGCAGGAGTCGCTGTTGAGTTTTCACTCTGAACTGGCGTTCCTGGTGCGGACATTTTTTTTCGTGCTGATTGGAGCGATTGCTGACCTGAGAAGTTTTCGCGGGCACACTCTGCTGATGGCGGGGATGCTGGGAGCGTTATTCGTGGCGCGCTGGCTGGCCTTGCAGGTCAGCCGGCTGGCGTTCCGCGACATTACGGCAAAAGAGCGGGAACTGATGTTGTGGATCATGCCGCGCGGTCTGATCACGGTTGTGCTGGCCTTGCAAGTTGTAGCGGCGCGCAAGGAAGTCAGCTTCCTTTCCGCGCTGGCCTTCGCGGTCATCCTGGTTACGAACGTGATGGTGGTGGTTGGAAGCTTGCGAGCCAGCCGTGATGCGGTCGCGACTCCGGCGCCTGTGCAAAGGAGCGCGGCGGCCGAGGTTACTGGGTCTCAACCCGGCAAGGTGCCGGTTGTTCCGGCGGCGGTAGCAGCGGCGTCCAGGCGATGGATATTGGACGCCACGATGCTGGTCCTGCTGGGGCTGAGCGCGTGCATCTTGTGGTACGGCAACCAGCCCCCGGAGCAGCGTCCCCGCAGCGTGCAGCACTGGGTGCAACTGCATCTGCGCCGGCCGCGCTGATGCGGCGGCGCTTGCTTTCTTCCGAAACCGCGCTATAATGTCGCCGCTTTGGGGCGTGGCTAGCCGATTGCATGCTTGAAGGACCAGCGGCAAGCCAGTCTCGCTCTATCCCCCCGAAACACATTCAACGCTCGAACTGTCCGCAATTCACTCCAAGGAGACAAAGAAATGACCCTATCTGTTTTACGACGAATCTCTTTTGCCAGATTAGCGAACTATTTGATTTCAGCCTGTGTGCTGGGTTCTGTCATGATCGCCTCAGGACAGGATCAAGGCGACCGGTCACCGGCCCGGCCAGCGTCACAAGCGCTCTCACAGACCCGTACGGCAGGCCCGTCGGCCATTACGCTCGACCCTCCCACGGGATGGGATCTGCAAGTACACGCTTTTGATGCCCACGGCAATCCTCTACCGGAAGCGCCGGCAAATTTCCGGCGGCTGGGTGAAGCCAAGGCAGGAGAAAGCGGTGACGTGCACACTCTAACGCTGCGTTTTTCTCAGGCCGATACCCTTCTTCACATCAAATCGACTGCGGACTTCCGCATCGAGCAGGGCGGGAGTTGTGTTGAAGGCAGTTCCCACGCCGCAGACACTACCTGCACACTGCTGGTCCGTTTCACGCCCCAAGGTCCGGGAAACAGGCTCGGCCGTCTCCTGATTACCGATTCGGCGTCCGGTTCTGCGCCTGTCGCCATGGCCTTCGGCTTGGGCGGCTTGGGGTACGAGCCGGTGATCAACTTCATCCCGTCGCAGATTACCACGGTGCCGGGGAGCTTTCCGGGGAGTGTTGGCCTGCTTAGCGGGGCCCAAAACCTAACGATTGACGGCAGCGACACGATGTCGATCGCCGACAGCGGAAACAATGTAATTCGACAGCTCGACTCTGGCGGAACCTTCAAGACGCTCGCTACCACAAGCACGAATCCGTTGGGGGTCGCTGTAGATACCTTCGGCGAGGTCTATTTCGATGAGCCCTCCGCCAACACGATGCACGAAATCTACGACTACGGCCCGGTGATTCAGGTCAACGGAACAGGCACTTCAACTTGCCCGGCTTCAACGCCGTGCAACTTCAACACCGAAGCACTCGGTAGCCCCGGGATGATGAGTATGGATCCATACAATCACCTGTTCTTTGCCGATACCCACCAGGGATACGCTATGGGGACGATGCAACCCCTGCCAGCCCAGCTCATCTTCCTTTACGACCCTTTCCCCTACCAGACCAGCCCATCATCCGCCGCTGCCGTAGACGCAGGCGACAACATCTATTCCTTGTGGAGCGACGGCGCAGAATGCGAGATCGTCCAGGCGACGCTCTACAACGCGGAGAACAGCAACGTCATATTCAACAAAATCGTCGGCGGACATACCTGTGGCTTCAGCGGTGATGGTGGCCTTGCGGGAAATGCCGAAATCAATGGCCTCATCGGCCAGATCGTCTTCGACACGGCTGGCGATATGTACTTCAGCGATACCACCAACCAACGTGTGCGCAGGATCGACTACGCCACCGGGGTCATCCGCACCATCGCCGGAAATGGAACGGCGGGCTATAGCGGTGACGGCGGGCGCGCGACTAGCGCGACCTTGAATCATCCGACGGGCGTAGGCGTGGACTCGCAGGGAAACGTCTACATCATCAGCTCCGCGACGACGGGGCAAGTGATTCGCAAGGTCGGATCCCCAGGTCAGCTGGTCTTCGGAAACCAGTCTAAGGGCTCGGCCAGCGCTGCCCAGCTAGTCACCGTCACCAACACCGGCAACTCGGAGATGAACCTCACCAACGAAGTCATCACTGGGGCGAACGCGGCCGACTTCAAGGTCGACAATACGACGACCACTTGTGTGCTCACGTCCGGCGCAGTGATCTACGCCGGCCAAACCTGCAGGATTGGGGTCATCTTCACACCTGGAGGGGTCGGCGCACGGTCTGCCACGTTGACCCTGCTGGACAACACTATTAACGGAGCGGATAGCGTGACCCTCTCCGGAACGGGAGTGTTGCCGACTCCGACCTTCAAAATTACGGCGCCGGCAAACGGAGCATCCTTCACGTCTGGAACAGCTGTTGCGTTCAGCGTGAGCGTTACGTCGACATCAGGCGCGCAGCCCACGGGCACGGTTCAATTCAAAGTGGACGGCGCGAACTATGGTAGCGCTGTCACGCTTTCCGGCACCGGAACAGCGTCCACTAGTGTGACCGGACTGACCACGACGACCCACACGCTATCAGCTACCTACAGCGGCAGCACGACCTATGCGGCAGCGGGTCCCATCAGCGTCACGATCACCGTAAAGGCAGCGGCGATCGTGAACTTTACTGCTCCCTCGGCGACGCAAAAACTCATCCCCACCACCGACGTCACTCTCGCGGTCACTGTGAAGGCGACCGAGGGCCCCGTACCGACGGGTTCAGTGAATTTCTCCGTGGATGGCAAGTCTGTCGCGACGTCCGCGCTCGCTTCGGGAAAAGCAGCGGTGAAGGCCGGAACTCTTTCTGCCGGTACTCACACTTTGGTGGCCGCCTACAGCGGGAACAAGTATCATCCGGCGTCTAAGACAAGTAAGAAAATTACGGTATCGCCGTAATTCTGAACCGTGCGCCTAACCTCCGCGACCAAGTTGGGCCGTCCGAAATTCCGGACGGCCCACTCGGAGAAAAGTAACCCAGGCTCGTATAAGATCAATCCTTGTGGGCGAGGCAATGGACTCAAAGCTTTGTCGCAAGTCTGCGCGTTTTGCGTTCGGGATAGCGGTTACTGCGTGCATAGCGCTCCTACCGTCACCTCTCGCGCGTACAGCCACTGCCGCTCAGGCGACAGACTCTTCTCAAACCTCCAAGCTGGCGCTAGGACAGATTTCCGGGCGCGTTTGCCGCTCCGACACTGGCGAAACCATCCCCAAGGCGGAAGTCGAACTCTACCCTGCCGATCCCGACACGGCGAAAGCTGCCGGGGCTGAGCGAATCGTGCGCACCGGCCCGGACGGTGCATTTGTGTTTACGGATCTTCCTGCGGGCACATTTGGGATTTCGGTTTGGCGCAACGGATTTGTAGAAGCTTTGCCGAATGAAGTTGAGCACGGTCAATTCGTGACCCTCCGGCCCGGACAGAGAGTGGATAGTCTGACCCTGCGCCTTCGCCCCACTGGAGTGATCGCCGGGCAAGTCTCGGATGAAGACCGGGAAGCGGTTCAGGGCCTTGGGGTCATGCTTCTGCGCATTACGTTCCGGCCTGGGGGGCGAAAACAAATCTCCGCAGCGGGTCAGACCGTAACTGACGATCTGGGCAACTTTCGTCTAGCGAACCTTCGGCCTGGTTCTTACTACGTGAGCGCGGGAGGTTTGATCGAGCATCCGATGGGGGCAACGGGACTCAAGCAGGGTCCGACGGGCGGCATGCAGTATCGCAACACCTTTTACCCCGGGACACCGGCGCTGGACGAAGCGCAGGTTGTGAAGGTCGGACCCGAAATGACCACAGACGACATCCGATTCACAGTACCGACCGAGAGGAACTACGCGATCACAGGCAAGGTGATCTCCGCAGAGGCGCGCCCGGCGCTCAAAGACGCCGAGGTCAGCTGTGAGAGAGTGGATGCCGCGGGGTACACATTCGGACCCATTGGCGACAACGTGCGGCTGGAAGCCGATCATTCCTTCAAGTGTTCGTCTCTTGGTCCCGGTGATTACATCCTCAAGGTGAAAACAACCGACGCGGGTGTCGAGCACGAACTGGGTTTCGCCTCGGTTCGCGTCGTGGACTCCAACGTGAGCGCCGACATTGAAATTGGCCGCGCTGCCGAAGTGCGCGGCAGCGTCGAGATGCCCGCGGGTCTTTCACCAGCGGGAATACGCATTACCCTAGAAACCTTCTGGTCGGGCTTTCACCTTCTCCATCAAGCTCCGGGCATTGATGCTAACGGACGATTCATCATCGCCAATATCCCGCCTGGCGAATTCACCTTTACTGTTTCCGATGCCCAGGGAGAAGAATCTGCTTACGTTAAGAAGGCGATATGCGGCGGCCGCGACTATGCGTCTCGCGAGTTGACGTTGACGGTCGAGACCACCCTCGACTGCGATGTCACTCTGGCCAGCGACACTGGCACAATCCAAGGGAAAGTATCGGACGGTGAGGGGCCAGCTCGGGGGCGGGTCGTCGCTTTGATCCCTGAGTCGAAGGAGCTTCGCCGGATTCCACGCTACACTCTGACAGCCCGCACGGATGTTGCGGGACAGTACAAAATTACGGGGATAATCCCGGGAGAATATCTGCTGTTTGCCGTTCGGCCCAGCGCAGACGACGCCTACTTCGCCATCGATTTTCCGGAGAACCATGCCGACCTCGCGGAGCACGTCAAGGTCGACCCCAGTACAACCCAGGCGGTGAATCTGAAGTCCTCCAAAGAGCAGTGAGGACCCAATTCACAGCTTGAGAAAAAAGACTGGGGCCATGGAAGCCAGCGCCGCTCCGGCCTGCAGTGAAAGTACAAACAGCGCCGGTCTTGGAGCACGGGGGAGCCACTTGATTGCGAAGAAGGCCAGCACCGGCATCTGCCCTGCCATGAGCAGCTGCCAGAGATGGGCGGTGGTTCCCTCGTCGGCCTCGTGGACAATCCCGAACAGAGCGACGTGACCAAGCACCAGCGCCAGGGCAGTGAGCGACATTATCAGTGGAAGAAAGGCGCTCGGCTTCCTTAGCATCGCCTCCAAGGCACGCGGATTTGGATCCATTTTGCTTCCTCGTGTGGCCGCTTAAAGATTAACAAATGCCACATCCCTGAAAAAACAACCGGCAAATCTGAGCAGCGCCTCCGCTGATCTAGCGGCACGACAGCTCTACAAATCACCTCTGCGCCGCAGATTGCGCAGAGTCAGGGCGACGGCCAGGGTGCCGAGCGCCATGAACAGGCAGGCGCTGGTGATCCAGGCCGGGTACAACTGCTGGGGCGGAGCGAAAGACGCAGTCAGAAAAAAGAATGGATTCAGATACATCGGAATGCGAATGTTCAGCGGAATGCTGTACCAACCTGCCCCAGTTGCAACGCCCTGGCCGCGATACGCGGATTCGTGCATCGTCAGACGCACAAAGAAGATGATGGCGGTCACGACGCTGATGGCAACGACAGTAGCGTAGGTCACCGCGGTGGCATGGACACTGCGCTGGAACGCCGACGAGCAATAAAGACCGATCGCGCTCATGCAGGCCAGGATGATCACCGTGGTCAAAGTGGCGCTGAAGACTTCCCAGGGGCCGACGCCGCCAAACGCAAAGGCCATGCTCAGCACCGGCAGGCTGGTGACCAGCAGCAGCAGAACGAAGAGCAGCGACGAAACAAACTTGCCCCACCAGATCTGCCAGGAAGTCAGCAACGAAGTGAGCAAGCCGGCGAGGGTGCGTTGCTCTTTTTCAATGGTGATGGAGCCGGCGCTGAAGATGGGGACCAGCAGCAACAACAGAGCTAGCTGCGAGTACGCAAGGGTCAGAAACAGAACCACGCCCACGGTTGACCCCTGAATGCCAGACCCGCGCCCCTCGCTCGTAGTCACAAAATAGGCGAAGGTCACAACCGCGCCGAGAACGATCAGGTAGAGCGAGGGCAGCAGCCAACCGCGCCGTTCCCGCATGCGCTGCCGCAGTTCCTTCCGGATCATGGGGTTCATGGGCGTTTCTCCCGGAAAACCATCCGATACCGTTCCTCCAGACCGAGTGCGCGGTGATCGAAGCGAAGGATATTCACGCCGGCCATCACCAGCGCCCGCAGCAGTACCGCGGCCTGCTCGTCTGCGCCGGTGACCTCAACTACCAGCCGGCCCGCGCTCGATTCCAAAGTGCGTGCGCCGGCGAGCAAGTTGACAACGGTCACGGCAGGAGCGCTGTCGCCGATCAGCTCAATTTCGTAAATTCGTACCGGGTCTTGTGGCGCGCGCAATTGCAGAACCGAGTGGCCTTCGGCGTCGGTCGCATTGCGGCCGCCGCCAATCAGTGCGATCTGCGTGCAAATGTCTTCGAGGTCGCTAAGAATGTGCGAAGAGATCAGGATGGTGATGCCTTCAGCCTGCAATTGCTTGAGTTGCTCGCGGAGTTCGATGCGGGCCAGTGGATCAAGGCCGGTAGCCGGCTCGTCTAGCAATAAGACCTTGGGGTCGTGCAATAGAGTCTTGGCCAGAACCAGGCGCTGCTTCATGCCGAACGAGAGTTGCTCGACGGAGGTTTCGCTGCGGTCTGCCAGCCCGGAACGTTTCAGCGCGCGATCCACGGCAGCCCGGTTGCGCGCGCCTTTGAGTTGGAACGCGTCGGCGAAGAACTCCAGGAATTCGCGTACGCTCATGTCCTGGTACACGCCGGGCTGATCGGGCAGATAGCCGATCAGGCGCTTCACGTCGCGTGTCTGCAGGTTCACATTCAGCCCATCGATCTGAGCCGTGCCGCTATCCATCGGCAGCAGCGTTGAAAGCACTTTCATCAGCGTGGTCTTGCCGGCGCCGTTCGGGCCGACCAGCCCGAACAGTTCTCCGGCGCCTACATGCAGAGTGAAGCCGTCGAGCGCGCGCGTGCCGTTGAAACTCTTGCGCATTTGTTCGACATCGATCATGGCTGCTCCGAAATCATGGCTGCTCCAGGGCAACAACCATGAGTGCATGGACGCTTCGCTGATGGGAAACGCTCAGCTCGACGGGCACCGCGGGTCCGTCGCTGAGTCCGGCGAACACGCGTCCCCAGCCGACGAATGGCAAGTTGGAGGTGAGCACCGCATCCTGCAACGTTTGTTGTCTGGCATCATAGGTCGGGACGATCACAGGCAGCCGATTCCCGTTTTCCGGACGGATCCGTGTCGGTGTGATCGTGTCGAGTTGAATTTCCTCGCCGGGCCCGAGCGCGTTCAGCTCGTATAAAGCATTGGCCGGGTAATCCAGGTACACTGCATCCTCAAAACGCTGAGCCGTATCGTTGCGCAGCCGGTTAGGCGCAACGAAATGCACGGTGCCGGGGAATTCGTGCAAGCCTTGCAAACTCAGATCCTGGAACGACCATTTCAGCAGAGGCAATTCAATCTGGCTTGGCGGACCCAGGTGAATGTCGTAGGTGCGGCGCTCTTGTGCTGACTGGCGGTTCATCTCTGCCCAGATTTGGCTGTTGGCTTCGTTGTCCCCGAAGTTCGAAGACGTGAACACAGCGGGATCGGCAATCGAAACCAGGACGTCACGCCGGTCAGGAGCGGAGACCCGCAGATTATAGTCGGCCACCGCCAGGGGGCTTCGCGAGTCGAGGTAATAAGTTGCAAGATTGTCCAAGCGAAAATCTCTAGGCCGGCGACTGGCGCTGGAAAAATAGAAGCCCGCGGCAAACAGCAAGGCCAGCCCGCACATGCTGATCCAGCCAAGATCTAAGCGGCGCAAGCGCCGCAGCACGGCAAAGTTCATCACGCCGATCATGAGTATGTAAACCGTCAGCCAGATCAGCAGCCAGCGCAACCGCGGAAAGTCGAACGCGGTGGCGAAACGGCGGCTCAGCCAGCCCGTCTGGTTTTGGTTCGGGTTCCATCCATAGCTCGGCTCGAGAACACCCCGCAGATTCTGGCCGACGAAAGCGTTGCCCAGGTCGTTTGCGCGCAGCCCGGAAACGCGAATGAGAGTGCCCTTGCCCACCCGTTCACTCTTGGAGGATGCCGGCCCTTGACGATAGGCGGAAAGAAAGCTGGGATCGGCGATCTCGTCTTCGACGAGAACCAGGCGTCCGCCGCTGCGCAGAAATCCTTCCACAGCATCGCGCTGCGCCTGGGTGAAGTCTGCCATCGGCCTTGCCAGCACAATGGCGCGGCACGCCGAATAGGCCCACCAATGGTCACGCGGGTCGTTCACTATTTCGAACTTAGCCTGGCGGTTCTTGTCGGCTCGCTCCTCAATGGTGCCGCTGAACTGTATCTGCGACTGCGCGGTTTTGCAGGTGCTGTCGCTCGAGCACATCAGTACGATCAAATTGGCTTGGCGCAAAGGAGCATCTTGTTTGTCGTGCCCGAAAATAACGCCCGCGGCGTTCGCATCAGCCACTATGACGGCATTGCCGCCCGGCATCAGGACCGGCAACTCCAGCTCGCGCTCCTCCCCGGCGTTCAGCCTGACGTCTGCTGTAGCGGTGTTCACGACGGAATTATTCGCGACCGAATTATTCTGGTCCTTGGCTGCAATCCGCAGATGAATCGTCTGCGCTTCCGGGGAAGGATTGCGCACGATCAGGCGGACGGAAGAGGTAGCGCCGGAGTAGCCGTGCAAGCCGATGTCGGTGATGCGCAGGTTAGGATCGGCGAGCAGCGATGCCGCAAGTGCCAACACGAAAGCGGTGCACAACAGTGCGCGTCTCATCTTTAACATTTAGCAGGAATCTTTAGCAGGGTTGTACGCGGAAACGAAGGAAATATCAAGAAGCGAAATGTGGAATCCTGATTGGCGTTATGCACCGGATGATCAGTACGGTCCGATAATACCCGCGATCGCGCGGGCCGCCGGCGGCGCAGCTTCCGTGACTTCTTTCTTAGTGTCGAGCACATCCAGATACTTCAAGCCGCAGCCGGTGTTGAAGAGCACCACGGTATCCTCGGCGCTGAAAAATCCGCTGGCCAGCAATTTCTGGTAGGCGACTAGAGATGCAGCGCCTTCCGGCGCGGCGAAAATGCCTTCCACCTTCGCCCAGTGACGCGTGGCTTCGAGAATTTCTGCGTCGGTGGCGGTGAGAGCAAGGCCTCCACTTTTTTTCAAAATGTCGAGGATCAGATAGTCGGCGTAAGGCTTCGGTACACGCAGGCCGGCAGCGAGGGTCGCGGCGTTCGGCCACATTTCTGCGTCCGCGCGGCCTTCATCCCATGCTTTAACAATGGGCGCGCATCCCGCAGATTGAACACTGATCATATTCGGGCGCTCTGGTCCGATGAAGCCCAGCTTTTCCATCTCATCGAAAGCCTTCCACATGCCCAGCAGTCCGACCCCTCCGCCCGTGGGATAGATGATTCCATCGGGAAGCTTCCATCCGAGCTGTTCGGCAACTTCGTAGCCCATGGTCTTCTTGCCTTCGACGCGGTAAGGCTCTTTGGTGGTGGAAACGTCGAACCATCCTTCACTCGACCAGGCCAGCGTGTCTTTAAGCTGCGCGACTTTGCGGGCGCAGTCGGAGATGAGGCCGTCGACCAGCGTGACCTTCGCGCCGTAGTACTCGCACTCGACGCGGTTGGCTATGGGAACATCTTTGGGCATGAAGATGTGAGCTTCAATGGAAGCGGCGGCGGCATAGGCGGCAAGGGCTCCGGCAGCGTTTCCTGCGGAGGGGATGGCTAGCTTCTTTAGGCCGAAATGGCGCGCCATGGTCACCGCCGCGGAGAGCCCGCGAGCTTTGAACGAGCCCGTAGGATTCAGGCCTTCGTCCTTGATAAAGACGCCGGGAAATTCGCGGCTGCGCAGCATGGGAGTAAAACCCTCGCCCAGCGACACGGGCGCAGCTTCAGGCAGGACGGCATCGTAACGCCACATGGTAGGTGCCAGCGGCAGCAGCGAGGACGGCGAGAAACTCTTTTTGATGCTCGCCAGGTCGTAGCGCGCATACAAAATGCCGCCATCTTTCGGGCAAACCGTTTGCGGACGGTCGGCGGGATAATGCTCGCCGCAGCGGGTGCATTCCAGGTGAGTGAGGCGCGACACGTTGAAAGTTTATCAGGCGTGGGGAGGCTATGGCATTGACGAGGCGCCAGCCAATCTCAGGGGCATTCGCGGAGTTACTCGATCCACGGCGCAGTGCGCACGAACGCGGTCGCGACATCGTCACTGTAGATCGCCTTCCAGCCTGCGGTTTCCTCAAGAAGGTTAGCCAGAGCAGAGTCCTTGGGCACAACCACGCAATGAGCTTGGGACTGCTGAAGAAAACCCTGCCAGCCGGGCTCCGCATTCACCATCTTCAAGTAAGACTTTAAGAATTCCTCGCCGTAGAAATCGTGGCGGTCATCGATCACCATGAGCACCCGCGGATAAAGCCGGTAAATCAAATATCCGCCCCAATCGTCGGGAGCCACCAGCGGCCCCTGCACCTCGTGTGCTTCGAGATAATCCACCGCCGCTTCCGGGAATCGCTTCGCGTCAAAGTGGGCATCCATCAAGGGCTTCTCGCCCAGCCTGCCCCCATGCGCCGCTATCCAGCAGGTCAGCAGAATTAGCGCGATGGGCCAAAGATGGCCGTGCAAGCTGAACTCGATCGCCTCCATTCGCTCCAGAAACGTTGGGGATGCAAGACCTCCCGCTGTCCGCCGTCGATCCCAAAATCTCTCCATCGTCTTCGACAACCAGGGACCGATTATCAGAATCAGCAGCAGCGACGACACAGGGATATTCCTCGACGCGTACAGCCCTGAATAGACCGCGAACAAAACGACAAGTATCTGGCTCAAGCGAGCGTGATTTGGCGCGCGCCCCTTCACCGCCAGCGCCACGAGTGTGAGCAGCAATAATCCGGCGAAACACTTCTGCGCCACGTAATGAAAATTCGGAGACTGAAACTCGTTAATGTGATCCATCAGAAAGCGGTTCGTAAGATAGCGGTAGATGTGGACGTACAGATGAACGCCGTAAGGATTCACCAAAGTCGCGAGGCCGCTCAGTACTCCGATCAGAGTCAGAGTCCGAACGAGACGCCCAGCGCGGATCTTCCGCAAGATGTCCTCAAACCGGTCCCCCGAAGGCCTTAGCCATTGCCATGCCGCGCTACACCAGTAGATTGCCAGCAGCGCGAAGCCCACCAGAAATCCACCATGCACATTCACCCACACGAGCATCAGCGGCGGCAGCAGCCACAGGATCAGAACACGCCGGGGTTTGGGCTCCGCAAACGGTTCTGAGTCCAAGGCACAACAGCTTGTCTCCGACGAATCCAGAATCCAGAACCACGCTACCGTAAACAGCCAACTCACCACGTGTGGCCGGGCCAGAAAATGAATCATCGCGGCCGAGGCCGCCAGCAACACCAGAAGCAACGCCAGCAAAATATTCGTACCGCGCCGCAGCAACAGCCGGAAGGTCCAGGCAAACACTACTGCAATCACCAGAGCCGTGAACAGCGCTACCCCGTTCAGCCCCGCCACGCGATCGAGCCATCCCACCAGCACGTCGTACAGCCACTCCCAGGCAAACCAGGCTCGCCCGGTCGTTGCTGAAAAGGCGGTCGCGGAAAAGGGATCGACGCGGGGAATCACATGCGTCGCGAAAATCATTTGCCCGGTGCGAATGTGCCAGCCGATTCCGGCGTCACCCAGCAACCGCACCGATAGAGTAGTGAACGCCAGCAAGCCCAGCAGCGCCGCGAAAATCAGGTCGCCCACCGACGGCACAACCCATGACACCCACGCCGGACGCATGTCTGCCAATTTTTGTTCAGCCGATCTTCCCTCGCTCGATCTTCCCTCGCTCGATCTTGTGTAGCCGATTGCCATCGCGGTGAATCTTATAGAGTGAGGGCTCGATCAGCAAGAACCGACTCAGCAAAAACTGATCAGCCAGAAGAGGATCAGCCAGAGAATGAACGGCCAGAAGTTACATCGCGTGGTAATCGTGGGCTCGGGTTTCGGCGGACTGAACGCGGCCCGGTCGCTGGCCAGCGCACCCGTAAGCATCACCGTCATCGACCGGAGAAATCATCACACCTTCCAGCCGCTGCTCTATCAGGTGGCCACTGCCGGCCTCTCGCCGGGCGAGATCGCCGCACCCATCCGCTCCATTCTGCGCCGTCACAAGAATGTCGAGGTGCTGATGGCCGAGGTGACGGGCTTCGACCTCGAACGCCGTGTGGTGCAGACCGCCGTGCAAGCCGATTCGCAAAGCGCCGCGCAAAAGGAAGTTCAAGAGATTCCCTACGATTCACTCATCGTCGCTGCCGGCGCCAGCCACGCCTATTTCGGCCACGACGAGTGGCAAGCTTTCGCGCCCGGCCTCAAGACCATCGAAGACGCGCTCGAAATCCGCCGCCGGGTTCTGCTCGCCTTCGAATTAGCCGAACGCCGTGCTAACGCCGGAGAGAACCACGCGAACGACCCGCTGAACTTCGTGGTCGTCGGAGCCGGCCCCACCGGGGTCGAACTCGCCGGAACCCTCGCTGAAATCTGCCGGCACGCGCTCGCCCAGGATTTCCGCGCCATTGATCCTCGCCGCGCCCGCATTCATCTCATCGAAGGTGGAGCACGCGTGCTTCCCGCCTATCCCGAGGATCTATCGCGTAGCGCTCTGGAGCAACTGCAGCGCCTCGGGGTCGAGGTGCTCACTTCGACCATGGTTACGAACGTCGAGGCCGGCGCGATTTACATGAGCGACGGCGCGAGCGGAACAAAGATGAACGCGGCCGTCATCCTCTGGGCCGCAGGCGTGGCCGCGTCGCCGCTCGGCAAGAAGCTCGGCGTACCCATCGATCGCGCCGGACGCGTGCTGGTCAACCCCGATCTCAGCCTCCCCAATCATCCCGAAGTTTTCGTCATCGGAGACCTCGCCGCACTGAAAGACTCATCCGGCAAGCTGCTGCCGGGTGTCGCGCCGGTGGCCATCCTCGAAGGCCGGTACGTAGCCAAGCTAATTCGTCGCGAGATTCGCGGTGACCATGGAACCTCGCCCCGTAAGCCTTTTCACTATTTTGACAAAGGCAGCCTGGCCACCATCGGCCGTTCTGCCGCAATCGCGCAGTTCGGCAAGATTCACATTTCCGGTCTCATCGCATGGCTGGCATGGCTGTTCGTCCACATTTTTTTCCTGATTGGCTTCCAGAACCGCGTGCTGGTCTTCATTCAGTGGGCATGGTCATACTTCACCTACGAGCGCAGCGCGCGCCTCATTACCGGCAGCACCACTCTTCCCGGCTGGAGCAGCGCGACCTCCGGACTTCCCAACACCGGCGAAGCCGAAGAAATCTCTGCCGCAAGTCGCAAATAAGAGTAAGAATATTGTTGCAGGCGACCCGTGAAAACCGGCTCCATTTCGCGAATCCTTCTCGGCCTCGTGACGGTACTCTTTCTCTCCTCTGTCTCCTCCGCCGAAGTCCTCAAGATCGTCGTCGACGACACCATTCAGCCCATCACTCAGGAATACATCGCCCGCGCCATCGATGAAGCCCAGCGCCGAAACGATCAAGCTGTCTTGATCGAGATCAATACGCCCGGAGGCCTGGTCGAATCCACGCGCCACATCATCGAGAAGATCACGTCATCGCAAGTCCCGGTCATCGTCTATGTGGCGCCCAGCGGCAGCCGCGCCGGTTCGGCGGGAATCTTCATTCTCGAAGCGGCCGACGTAGCGGCGATGGCTCCCGGCACCAACGCCGGAGCTGCGCATCCCGTCCTGCTCTTCGGTCCAACCCAGGTCAAGCCCGACGACGAAATGAAGCAGAAGATTGAGAACGATGCCGCTGCTCTAATGCGCTCGGTCGTATCCCGGCGCGGCCGCAATGTCGAGCTCGCTGAAAGCGCCGTGCGCGAATCGAAATCCTTCACCGACCAGGAAGCCCTCGCGCAGCACCTCATCGACTACATCGCATCCAGCCAGGACGATCTTTTCCGCCAGATGCAGGGCAAGAGCTTCAAGCGCTTTAACGGCCAGGAAGCCACGGTGAACCTCGCAGGCCAGCCGGTCGTGGCTTTTGGCATGACGGTGAAGGAACAGATTCTCGACTATCTGATGGATCCGAACATCTCGTTCATTTTGCTCGCCATCGGCGCCCTCGCGCTCTATGCCGAATTCAATCATCCCGGTGCGGTGGTTCCAGGTACCGTGGGCGTTGTCTTTATCTTGCTCGCGCTCTTTGCCTTGAATTTGATGCCTGTGCGCTTTGCCGCGCTGGGCCTGATTCTTGGCGCGTTCGCACTTTTCGCCGCGGAAGCCAAATTCGCCACTCACGGCGTGCTCACCATCGGCGGTATCGCGCTCCTCACCCTCGGAGGCTTGCTCCTCGTCGATTCGCCCATCCCTGAAATGCGCGTCCACTTATTCACCGCCCTCGCGGTCAGCATTCCTCTCGGCGTGATCACGGCATTTCTGATGAGCATCGCCCTCAAAGCGCGCCGCAACAAGATGGTCTCCGGCGCTCAAGGAATTATCGGCGAAACGGGAATCGCGCAAACCGATCTCTCCCCGCGCGGAAAGATCTTCGTCCACGGCGAACTCTGGGACGCCGTCTCTTCTTGCGACGTATCTGCGGGACAGTCCGTGGTGGTGCGCCGCATCGACGGGCTGCTGCTTCAAGTCGAGCCTCTGGCCGCAACCCGACCCGCCCCCGCGCCTGCCATTCCCACGTAAACCTTTTCCCACGCACCAGCGCAAGCAACGGGCCGCCGCCCGAATTCCGCGCTCGTCCCCTCTCCCTGCGTTACAATCCGCGATAGGATTGTTGTTCGTTCGGGGTGGAGATACAAATGGAAATCTTTGGCATCGGAATAGGATTCGTCACTATTATCATCGTCGTCTTTGCTCTTTACGTTCTGAGCTCAATCAAGATTCTCGCCGAGTACGAACGTGGAGTCATCTTCCGCCTCGGACGCTTGTTATCCGCCGCCAAGGGACCCGGAATCGCCCTGGTGTTCGCGCCGATCGACCGCATGGTCCGCGTCTCGCTTCGTCAGGAAGCTCTCGAAGTCCCGCCGCAAGACATCATCACCCGCGACAACGTTACGCTCAAAGTAAATGCGGTAATCTTTCTGCGCGTGATCGATCCCAGCAAAGCCGTGGTCGAAGTTTCCAACTACGTCTACCAGACTTCGCAATTTGCGCAGACCACGCTGCGCTCCGTGCTCGGCGAGCAGGAACTCGACGAACTCCTCGCCCACCGCGAAAAAATCAACCTGCGCCTGCAAAGCATTCTTGACCAGCACACTTCTCCCTGGGGCGTGAAAGTGACCAACGTCGAGGTGAAGCAGGTCGACATGCCGGAATCCATGCTGCGCGCCATGGCCAAGCAGGCCGAGGCCGAGCGCGAAAAGCGTTCGAAGATTATTCACGCCGAGGGCGAGTTCTCAGCCGCGCAGCGCCTGGTGGATGCAGCCCATCTGCTGGCAACCGAGCCGGTCAGTGTGCAGCTCCGCTACCTGCAAACCCTGACCGAAATCGGCGTCGAGAAAAATACCACGGTCATCTTCCCCGTTCCGGTGGATTTTTTCTCTGGCCTGCAGAAGTTGCTGGGCAAGGGCGATGACAAGGCCGCGGCATGAAGGTGGAAGAGCGGCGCTTCAGCGGCCTGCCCTCTTTTGCCGAAGCCCCGAGCGAAGCCGAGGGGGAAGTCGAACGGGCCGCGTAGAGCGTTTCGCTATCAATGCGGGCGTTAGCCCCTGAGGTACATATTTGCGATGGATCCCGAACAAGACACTGAAATCACGTTAGGCACCGCGAAACTCCTCACCCTGTTCTTCGGACTGGTGATAGTGTGCGCGGTTTTCTTCGCGCTCGGCTACACCCTCGGCCGCAAGTCAGACATCGGACTCGCCGCCCCCAGCGCCGCAACTCCTCTGCAATCCGCGTCCAACGGCACCAAACCGGCCGGCTCAGCCTCCCCTCAATCCGCTCCCCAGATGACTTTTTACAAAGCGGTCGAGCAGAAGGACGCCAATGCGCAACTGACGCCCGCTTCCACTGACGCGAACTCCGCCAATCCCGCGGCAACCGGTCAGCCTGCATCGTCACCCAGCACGTCTTCTCCGGCATCGTCCTCTGGAACGGCTGCCTCAGGAACGGCTGGTTCCGGAACCCCAGCGCAGCCTTCGCAGAGTGGCAACCCGCCCGATCCCATGGCAGCGATTCCCAGTACGCCTTACTTCGTGCAGGTCGCCGCCGTCACCAAGCAGGAGGACGCCGAGGCCTTGGTCGATGCCCTTAAGAACAAGCAGTATGCCGCCTTCGTAGCCACCAACTCGGCCAACGAAAAGCTATTTCGAGTTCAGGTTGGCCCCTTCAACGACGTCAAAGACGCCGAAGCAGCCCGTTCCCGGCTCATCAACGACGGATACAACCCGATCGTCAAGAAGTGAAAACCTGAAACAATCAGAGTAAAGATCGGCAACAGAAAGACTGAAACACGATGAAGCCTGATCCTCTCTTGAACCGCCGTGTCATTTTCAAGCTCCATGGCATGGACCCGCTCGACGCAACCATCCTCAAGCAGGACGCCACCGGCTACTGGATCCGCGGCGGCACTCTGGCTGCTCAACTCGACCAATCGAATTGTTCTCAGGATAACGATGTGCGTTTCCTCGAGTTCACCCGCATCGAATGGCTGCGAGCGCCGCGACAGCGGCCCTGATCTCCTTGATCGGCAGTGGGTCCGTCTGAAGCGAGCGAATTGACATGGGGCTTATCCTGAGAGCTCTCGGAGAGAAAGTGAGTTAGAAGATGGCGCAACAAAGAGCCGACGAGTTCGATGGCGACCTTAATCAGTTTCTTCATGAATACAGGTATCAGCCGGATCTGACCGCAAGGCTGGACGCTCTTGAAACCTTGCAGTTCACGCAAGCATTGATAAATGAGATCGTGCTGTGGAAGATCAACAGATTCGTCCAAGTTGACGACGAGCTTCTGCGTAGGATTGAGAATGTCAAAGGACTGCATCGAGGAGAACATCGGAATGCGGAATCAGTAATTGACTCGCTTCTCGCCGTCCATGGAATTGGCCTTCCCATGGCCTCAACCTTACTCCGCTTTCGGAATCCGTCCGCCTTCCAGATTATTGATCAGCATGCCTATCGAGCAGTCTACGGTTCGAAGTTCTCGATCTATCAGTCCACGCCACCGAAAAAGCAGATTGGCATCTACTTCGATTATCTTGACGAACTGATTGCACTCTGCGGTCGAAAAAAGATCAAGTTTGAGGCGATAGACCGAGTTTTGTACCAGTTCGATAAGGACATTAATGGCGAACTCCCCACGAAGTAGGGAGCGTTAGAAGTCGCAGCCCCTGTGAAATCAGGCTGGCCCGCTGCCCCTCATCTCGCATATTGACAACCGTCAATTTAACGGCTATTCCTAGTCCCCATGACCTCGCCCACATCGCTCGACCACACACTGCACGCCATTGCCGACCCCACGCGCCGCCGCATTCTGGAGGCTCTCAAACAACGCGGCCCAGCTGCCCCAAGCACTCCCGCAGTCGCCAAGCACGCGGGGCTCTGTGCCGGCGACATCGAAGAGCGCGTGCGCCTCTCCCAGCCCACCATCTCGCATCACATGGCCATACTCACCAAGTCCGGCCTGGTCGAGGTAGTCAAACAGGGCCAATGGCGCTGGTATCGCCGCAACGAAAAAGCCCTCCGCCGATTGGTGAAGAGCCTCCGCACTCAACTTTGATGGAATTCAACTGCAGTTGGAGGTTTCTAGCTCGTGCCGGAAGCCGCGCCTTTAGCCTTCTGCAACAGCCGTCGCGCCTGCGAAATCAGTTCCGCCACTTCGAAAGGTTTTACCAGGTAGGGTATGTTGTTCTCCTGCAGAAACGACCGCTCATCGCCCTGCTCCACGCCGTTCGAGAACGTAAACAGCACATGTTTTTCCATATCGGCACAATTCTTCCTGAGCCAGAGGAAAGCTTCCTTCGCGTTCCAGTCTGATGGCATTTTGCCGCTCATGATGACCGCATCGAAGGGCTCGGAGAGCAACCGCGTCTTCACATCGTCGCTCCTGCTGGCCGTCACCACGTTAGCCCCGGCGCCGGTCAGCACGTCGCGCTCGAACTCCAACACCGACTCTTCTTCCTCCACCAGCAGCACCCGGCCCTGAATCGCTCCCTCGCGCTTCGGTGGAGCAACCACAGGAGTTTCCACCACCGCCCCAGCCGTCGCCGCCATCGGCAGCCGCACTTCGATCACCGCTCCGCCCTCAGCCGCATTGTGCGCCGTGATGTCGCCGCCGTGCTCCTTCACAATGCCGTAGCAGATGCTCAACCCCAGCCCCGTTCCCTTCCCAACATTTTTCGTGGTATAGAACGGATCGAAAATTCTCTTCGGATCCTTGATCCCCGGACCATCATCGGCAAACTGCGCGCACACATCGCCCTTCTCGCAATACACCCGGATCTTCAGCTTCCCAGCGCGCCCGGTCTCGAGCACCGCATCCACCGCGTTGTTGATGATGTTCAGAAACACCTGCTCAATCTGGTGCGGATCGGCAACCACCATCGCCGCATCCGATCCCAGATCTTTCTGCACGTCGATGTTGTTGACCTTCAAATCGTAGTCTCGTAGCGTCAGCGTCTCTTCCAGCACCCTCCGGATGTCCACTTCCGACCGCTCCGGCTTTCTCTGCCGGGCGAACGATAGCAGGTTCTGCACCACCCGGTGCGTGCGTTGCGCCTGCTTGAACATCTTGCCTACATAATCCTGCGCGCGCTCGCTCAATCCTTCGCTTTCGAGCAATTGCGCATAACCCAGAATCGCCGTCAGCGGATTATTCAGCTCGTGCGCCACGCCGGCAATCAACTGCCCCACCGCCGACATTTTCTCGCTCTGTAAAAGCTGTTCCTGCGTGCGCCGCAAATCTTCGTAAGCTTTGCAGGTTTCTTCGTAGAGCCGGACTTTCTCAATAGTGGTGGCCAGCTGCCGGCTGATCGCCACCATCAGATTCTCTTCCCCGCTGGAATATTGATACTCCGCGTGGCTGCGCAATCCCATCATGCCAATCGGACTGTCTTTGCCCCAGAACAGCACCCAGATCCACGCGCCATCGCTGTCCGATCGAATAAACCCTGCCACGGTTCCGGTAAGATGCGGCAGGTACTCCGCCGTGATCACTTCGGCGCGCGACCGCATCACGAGATCGCCGAAACCCTCGGCAAAACTGATTTCCGCCGGCCGCGATTTGTCCCGGCTGCTCGGTCCCCAAGCCGCGCGCCGCCGGTAGGTCGGAGCATCCGAATCAGAAAGGTACACCGCTCCGCTTTCCGCCCCGAACAACGAAACCACCTGCCGCAGCGTTAGGTTCAGAATTTCATCGAGATCGAAAGATTGCGTCGCCACCACCGCCATCGCATTCAAAGCATTCAATTCGCGATTGCGCCGCCGCATTTCATCTTCGGCGCGCCGTTTCTCGGTCACATCCAGCACGAATCCTTGATAGCGCTCCACCTTGCCCGACGTGTCCCTCGTGGCGAAACTGCTTTCCGAGGCCAGCAGCAGCGTTCCATTCTTGCGCCGCATCGTCACTTCGAAATTCCGCACGTAATTCTGCAGATCAATGTCCCGGTGAAACGCATCGCGCTGCCCCGCATCCACGCGAATATCTTCATCGAGGTTCAGGGGCAGCACCTCTTCCCGGTTCTCATACCCCAGCATGCGGACAAACGCGTCGTTGCAATCGAGCAAACGCCCGCTCGGCGTCGCCACATACACACCTTCCTGCACCTGCTCGAACAGCAGCCGATATTTCTCTTCCGCCGACCTCCGCTCCGTGATATCGCGGACGATGTGGATCGTGCCCTTCTGCTTGCTCCCCTGCTCCGCGTACGAAGAAGTGGAGACCATCGAGAATCCGCCGAAACACGGATCGGCTCCTTCGCTGATCTCTTCGCCTCCGCGCGCGCAATAAGGACATCCCGTCCACTCGCCCAGCCCATGCGGCAATACCGATTCGCAAGTGCTGCCGATCACGTCGGCCGACGCGAGTTGCACCTGCTCCAGCAGAATCTGATTGGCCTTGATAATGCGGAATTCCGCGTCGTGCGCCAGGATAATGTCATGCACCGAGTCAAACGTGTTGCGCCACTGCCGCTGCGAGCGCAAAGCCTGCTCGAGCAACCGGAAATTCTCGATCGCAATCCCCAGCTGCCGTCCGCAAGTCTCCAGAAAATCCAGTTCCTCGGCCGTTAGTTTCCTGGCCCGGGCGCTGCCCAGAATGATCAAGCCGATTGACGACTTCTTCCCGACCACCGGCACCATCACCACATGGCCCAGCTTTTCGGATGCAAGCAGCCCCACATCTTCCGGGATCGCTTCACTCGCCGCGGCCACGACTGGCCTGCCCCGCTCCATCATCCGCGAAACCGTTTCCGTCAACTCCGCGAAACCCGCTTCCCGCAAGAAGTCAGCCGAAACCC
The DNA here is from genome assembly GCA_963809605.1 of uncultured Acidobacteriaceae bacterium. GTDB lineage: Bacteria > Acidobacteriota > Terriglobia > Terriglobales > Acidobacteriaceae > Sulfotelmatobacter. The sequence goes on from CAWEKM010000006.1 coordinate 116,261, forward strand.
CTACCGCATGCGTCGCCACCAAGTGTCCGCCCTCGATCAAGCGGAACCATGCTGCCTTGCTCTTGGTCAGCCGCTGCAATTCTCCCAGCGAGTCTTCCATCATGCCGCCCTGTTGCTGCGCCAGCACAATGTTCTCGGTCAAAGCCCGGAGCACTTTCAGCCGCTGGTCTCGCGCCCGGGTTTCTCCAAACACAATCAGCAACATGCTCAGTCCCAGCAGTACATCCGCAATCGCACCAAGTCCCGCTGGAATCTGATTCGTGAAGGGCGGCCAATCCAGATGCTGCACCAGCAGGCAACTCGCCAGCAGCCACGCCCCCAGCTCCCAACGCCCTTTGCGGGCACGCAACAAGGAAATCGCCGCCGTTACCAGAATGATTTGGTAGGAAACTTCCAGCGCGAATCGCAGGGGCAGAGAATCCGGCCACAACACCACGCGCGCCACCGCAAACCCCGCCACAGTTGTCGTGATCACAACCAGCGGCACCAGCAGATCCCGACCTCGGATGTAAACCAGGATCGCTCCCGCGAACAGTCCAATCGCCACCACGAACGCCGCCTGCACCACCGCCGGAACATATTGCTGCGGAATCCCCAACGCGGCCCCGTGCACGCCCGCCAGCCGCGAAGTCACCAGCAGCGTCCAGCCCGCCGTCCAGATTAAGAGATAGCGTTGCCGCAGCGCGCATAGCACCACAACCGACGCCGCCAGCATCAGCAGCAGCGCCCACTCCCCGGCTTTCAGCCCGGCCAGCGCCGGCTGCGCGGTAGTGTTCCAGATCGACCAGAGGGAAACGTTCATCTTATTTCGATTGTCATCCTGAACAAGCGTTCTTTGCGCAGTGAAGGACCTGAGCGAGCCGCGCGAATTCTCGGAGCCTGCCCTGAGAAAGCGCAAGCGACCGAAGGGCGCGTTTGGCTCGCTTCCTTATCAACCTGCACCACACCCGCTTGAACTCAGACGTAACAGTGCCCTGCTTTTGAATATCATGGTCCGGCCCTTTATCCATGCGTTTTCAAGGCCTGTATGGTTACTTTCGGCACCTAGCGGCGGAGCCCAAATTGCCGAGAGTATACTGACTGAGGCTTATGCCAGACCGCATTCTCGTAGTTGACGACGAAGAGGCAATCCGTGAGATTGTCTGCGCCATCCTCGCTGCAGCCGGTTATCAGTGGAAGCAAGCCAGTTCCGGCATGGAGGCACTCGCCCTGCTCAATTCCGGCGAGGAATTCGAACTCATGCTTTCCGATCTGATGATGGCCGACCTCGACGGCATCGGCCTGCTCGAACGCACCAAGGAAAAGTTTCCCGACATGCCGGTGGTCATGGTCACCGCCGTCCACGATATTTCTGTTGCTCTCGCCGCCGTACGCAACGGCGCCTTCGACTACCTGCTCAAACCCTTCGAGCGCGAACAGTTACTAAACGCCGCCGGCCGCGCTCTCGAGAATCGCCGCCTTAAGGTGGAGAACCGCAACTATCAAATCAATCTGGAGTCGCTGGTCAAGGCCCGCACCGACCAATTGCAGGAGGCCCTGCGAGATCTCGAGCGCTCCTACGACATCACTCTGCAAGCTCTCGGAGACGCGCTCGACCTGAAAGACGCCGAAACCCAAAATCACACCCGGCGCGTCACCGCGTTCACTATCGCCATTGCGCGGGAGATGGGCGTGCCCCGTGAACAAATTTTAATCATTGCTCGGGGCGCTTTCCTGCACGACTTCGGCAAAATGGCCATCCCCGATAGCATCCTTCGGAAGCCTGGAAAACTCGACGACCACGAACGAGAGATCATGAAGGAGCACTGCTATCACGGCTACCAGATGCTCAAGAAGATCCCGTTCCTCGCCGAAGCCTGCGAGATCGTCTACTCCCATCAGGAGCACTTCGACGGCTCCGGCTATCCCCGCAATTTGAAAGGCAACGAAATACCGTTGGGCGCCCGCATTTTCTCGGTGGCCGATACCCTGGATGCAATCATTTCCGACCGCCCCTATCGCCCGGCCCGCTCACTCGCCGAAGCTCGTCAGGAAATCCTGGCCTGGAAAGGCCGCCAGTTCGATCCCGAGGTCGTCGACGTCTTCATGCGGATATCCGACAACGTCTTCGAAGACCTCCGCCGCGAAATCAACGCCCAGACCTACCCCTTCAGCTACTCCGCCAGCGCCAAAGGCAACTAACGCGCGTCTGATTTTGCTGCGCAGTGCCTGATGTTTGTCATCCTGAGCGAAGCGAAGGACCCATGTATTCGCTTGCGCGACCCCTGGCTTCGAAGCTCACAACCGGTCTTGCAAGACTCAACCCTCCCGGCGTTCTTGTTGGTGGCCGGCCATAGCCCCAACTTACAATTTGAACGGACCATACTCATGCAGGAGGCACTCTCATGAAATCCGCACCCTATCTGCTGGCGCTTTGCATCCTCACCACTGCATCCCTCGCGCAAGACCACCCCGCCCTTACCGCGCTTCCCAACTCCATCTACGTCGGCGCCGACGGAAAATTTGAATCCGCTCCCGACACCGCCGTGATTCAGTTCAACATCTCCGTGCAGGAAAGCACCTCTCAAAAAGCCTACGAGCACGCCTCGAAAGAAGCCGAGCAGGTTCGCCAGGCCCTGCGCGACAACGGCATCGAGCCCAAAGCCGCCACCATCGGATTCTTCTCCGTACAACCAGCCTACGAATGGAACAGCGGCAAACAAAAACTCATCGGCTATCGCGTCACCGCCGACGTCACCCTGAAACTCAAGGATTTCTCCAAGATCGGTCCCATCACCCAGCAACTAGCCGATGCCAACGTCAGCGAAACCCAAACTTTGAACTACACTCTCGAAAATATTGACGAGGCTAAGAACAAAGCCGTCGAAGACGCCTACCGCCGCGCCCGCAACTCCGCCGCGCCCGCAACTCCGCCGACGCCCTGGCCCACGCCAGCGGCCGCACCGTCGGAGAACTCTCCTACGCCTCAATCGACACTTTTGAAAATCAGCACGCGCCAGTCCCGCGCATGCGCGCCATGGTCGCCAAGGCCGAAGCCGCTCCGCCGCCCACGGAAGAATTCACCCCGCAAACCGTAACCGTAACCGCCCACGTGAATGCGCTATTCAGCCTGAAGTGAAGCCGTTGTTTTCGGAGGAAATTCTCGGAAGAAGTTTTCGGAGGAGCTGAAGACTGCCAGCAGTCACGTGGAAGAAGTTTTCGGAAGAACTGAAGACCGCGTGCAGTGACGTGGAAGAGCGGCGCTTCAGCGCCGCGTAGGAGCAAGTTTCAGCGAGGGCTTTAGCCCCTGAGCTACTGACGATCGAATTCCAGATAGCCCGTCCAAAATTTATCAACCAAGGAACTATGACACGCTGCGTATTGGAGGGCAGCCCACCCTACAAACGAATCAGGAGACTCCTCTACGACCCAGCCCGCGCCACTGCAATCCTCGTCCCATCCACCGGAACATCCCGCTGTATCTCCATCTCGATCGAGGTTCCCACATCCAGCCTCACATCACTGCCACGCTTCAACAGCGCCCACCCAATGCCCGCCGCGGCTCCAATGCCCGCTCCCACCCGCGCCCCATTCAGCCCGCCAGTAGCCAATCCTCCTGCAGTCGCCCCGCCTATGGTTCCGTACGTGCCGTTTTTGGCCGCATCTTCCACTTTCTTCCCGGTCTCGCTGTCCTGCTGAATCGTCCCCTCCTGGTCCTTCACCGAATTGTCTGCCGCCCCCGGCGTATTCTCCACCGACCCGGGCAGCATCAGCGTGTAACCGCTGGGATAAATCATCGAAGTAAAGTGGATCAGAATCTCCGCCCGACCGTGCCCATGTCCGGCGCGCTCCACGTGCGAAATCTTTCCCTGAACATAGGTTCCCGCCGGCACAATCACTCGCTCGTTCACCACAAACGGAAACGCCGTCTCCGCATAAACCGCCTCTCCCTCGCGCGCATTCTTGGTCGAGATCGCCTGCTTCAGCAACAAGGGAATCTTGGTCCCCGCCGGAATGCTAAGCGCGTTAGGACCGGCAGGTGAGGCCGCCGGCGCAACAGGAGGGGAACTCACACTCGCGTCGGGCTTTGAAGCATCCGCCGTCTGCCCCAACGCCATCCCTGACAACAGCAGCAAAGCCCAAGCACTCCGCATCGCGGACCTCCAGAACCGTCAATTTAGCCGAGAATAGCACGCTCAGCCGCTAGGATGCGCCCTTTCCCGCCCGCGGTTATCCCATGCGGGCCACGCCTCAAAAAGGAATCGGGAAGGGCACGACTTTAGTCGTGCCGTTAGAGTTCCAAAAACCCATCGGGCTTTAGCCCCTGAGGGGTCCCGCGCGGGGGCATCTACTTCGACCATATCGGGTGCAGCGGGTGTTGCTGCAGAATCTCGTTAACTTCTTTCGCTCCAGGAGCCTCAGAGTCTTCAACCCGGCCTGACACCGCAAACGCGTACTTGCGATTGCGTCCCAGCTCGCCCGGAACAATCGCCGACCCGCCGATAAAATAATCGCCATGCTCCACCGACTCCCACTGCGTCAACGTGAATACCATAATCGGAATGTCTTGCCGCGGAGTCTCCTTCGTCCAATCAGGAGGGCGGATGTACACGATCGGCCCCCGCTCAACCACACCCTTTTGCGCGTCGCTGGCTTCCCACTGCTCCGTTACAACCGTGTAACCCTTCCATCCACTCGGCAGTGAGAAGCGAAACCCGAACTTTGTGTTCGTATATTCAACAGCGTCTGTTGAAGGCGCCGCCGCCTCTTGTTTGGCTTGCTGCCCGGCCCCGCTCGAGGCTCCCTGCAGCAAGCTGGCCAACCCCGGCGAGACCACAACCCATGCCACCAGCAGAGCGACGCGCACCCTGATTTTGAGCTTCATTCTTGTAATCCGCTCCTCACACCTTCCGGCTCAGATCATTTATAGATTAAATATTTCTGCCGCATCACCTCAAACTTCTGCAGCTCCTCCTGCCAGTCCTGCGCAATCCGCCGCGGATCCTCTCCCGCCATCAAACCATCAAACGCCGCCTGATTCCCCAGCAATTCCGCGACCCGCCCGATCTTGAAGTTTGCCGGATACAATTTCTGCAACGCCGTCGCCAGCTCAATCCCCAGTTCCGGCGCATCCAGCGCATTCCGCTCGGTAAGAACCAGATTCACACCCTCACACTTCTGACCGCTATAAACCGCAGCCGCAGGCGTAAACGTAACCGGCACAAAACGCACTCCCGAAATCCCGCGAGCATTCAAATAAGCCGCCAGTTCCCTGCCCCTAATCCAGGGCGCGCCCACCACTTCAAACGGAGTATCCGTCCCCCGCCCCACGGAAACATTTGTGTATTCAATCAAAGCCACACCCGGATAAAGCATTGCCTCAGTCAAGCTCCGCAAATTCGGCGAAGGATTGACCCACGCGAGCCCCGTGGAATCAAACCAGTCCCCGCGCTGCCATCCTTCCATCGGCACCACAGTGAGCTTCGCGTTGATGTTCCGTTCCGCGTTAAACATCTTCGCCAGTTCGCCCATGGTCATGCCATGCCGCACCGGCACCGTCCAGTAACCCACAAACCTCTCATGCCCCGCATCCGCCACCGGACCCTGCACGTACGACCCCGTAACCGGATTCGGCCGGTCCAGCACAATCACCTCAATCCCAGCCGCAGCCGCCGCCTCCAGAAAATATCCCATCGTAGTCTCGTAGGTATAAAACGGCACCCCGGCATCCTGAATATCGATCACCACCGCATCGAGCGACTTCATCACCTCGGCCGCCGGCCGCCGATCCGCATCCTTAGGTCCATAAACGCTGTAAACCGGAACCCCGGTAGCCGCATCCTTGGAATTACCCACATCAGTAGTGTCCAGCGTCCCCGTAACCCCATGCTCCGGACTGAAAATCGCCTCGAGCGAGACCCCCGAAGCCGCAGCCAGCACATCAATCGTCCGCCGCCCCTCCATATCCAGTCCCGTCTGGTTGGTCACCACCCCAATCTTTTTCTTGCCCCCGGCAACCTGCAGCACATCGAACCCATGCTCCTCCAGCACATCAATCCCATTCTTCACGCTGCCGTTCCGCACGCTCACATGCCGCGCCGCGCTCAGCGCCTCGTTGTACCCGGTAATGCTCTTCCAGCGCAACGCCTCCTGCTCGCTCGTAGTTAAATGCAAGGCCGCCGTCACCGCCGTCGCCACCTTCGTCCGCAGAGCAATCGCATTCCCGCCCCGCGGATGCACCGCATTCGTCAGCAAAATAATGTAAGTCTTGGTCGTCGGATCGATCCAGATCGATGTTCCCGTCCACCCCGTATGCCCGAAACTACCCACCGGCAGAAGATCCCCCCGGTTCGACGAAAGCGGAGAATCAATGTCCCACCCAAACCCGCGCAGCACCGGAGCCCAGGGCGGCTGCTCCGGCCGCGTCATCTTCGCGACCGTCAGCGCCGACAAAATCCCGTCGCCCCCATTCAGCAAAGTCTGTGCAAACTTCGCCAAATCATCCCCAGTTGAAAACAACCCGGCATGCCCTGCCACGCCGCCCATCCGCCGCGCTGTAGGATCATGCACCACTCCCCAAAGCATGTGCTCGTTCTCGTCATACTGCGTCGGCGCAATCTTAGGCAGCCATGCCGCCGGCGGCACATACCGCGTCCGCGTCATCTTCAGCTGCACGAAAATATGCCGCTGCACATACTCATCCAGCGTCTCGCCCGACACGCGTTCCACCAGCGCACCCAGCACAATAAAATTGACGTCGCTATAGGTGAACCTCGTCCCCGGAGCTTCCTGCGGCGCATCCGCAAACGCCATCCCATAAGCCGTCTGCTTCCCTTCCCAAGCCGTCTTCAAATCCAGATCCGGTTCCAAGCCAGAGAAGTGGATCAGCAACTGCCGCACCGTAATGTCGTCCTTCCCATTCTGCGCAAACTCCGGCAAATACTTCGCCACCGGATCATTCAGCCGCACCTCCCCACGTTCCACAAGTTGCATCACGGCGGTAGTAGTAGCAATCACCTTGGTCAGCGAAGCCAAATCAAAAATCGTATCCAAAGTCATCGCCTCGCGCCGCGGCTCCAAAGCCCGCGACCCGTAGGCTTTCCGGTAGATCACCGCGCCGTCATGACCAACAATCAGCACAGCTCCAGGAAATTGCCTGTCCTGAATAGCCTGCTCAATAGCAGCATCAACAGCCGGCAGCGCAACCACACGTGTGGGGACAGCCGCCCTCGGCTGTCCGTCCGGGCGCAGCCCGGGCTTCTCGCGACCACCACCAACCGCGCCCTGCCCGCTCGCGCCAAGAACGCACCCCAGCACCAAGCTCAGAGCGAACACCACTCCGAGCGCTTTATCGCACGAGTTTGATTCAAAAGGAAGGATGCTCTGACTCTACACAACTCAGGCGCTATGACTCAAGAAACTCAAGTAAGGGAGTGCCACTTATGCCATATCATGATCTGCGTGCCCGCACCCCATCCCTCATCCACTCTGCTCGAAGCCTTCGACCATCAAGACAAAGCCTTCGCCCCAGCCTTCGCCATTCTGCAGGAAGGAATAAATCAAAAAGCTTTCCCCGCAGCCTCGGTAGCCGTCACGCACCAAGGCAACCTGATAGCCCTAAAAGCCCTAGGCCGCGTGACCCCAAAAGCGGGTACCCCATCCTTCTCGCGTTCTTTGCGAGAGGGTGGGGATTCTGACTTTGCTACACCCCCCCACACACTCTTCGACCTAGCCTCTCTAACCAAAGTAGTAGCCACCACAACCACAGCCATGCTCCTCTACGAGCGCGGCCTGCTCGATCTCGAAGCCCCAATCTCCGCAATAGTCCCCGAATTCACCACCGACGCCGCAAAAGATCCCCGCCGCCACGAAGTAACCCTCCGCATGCTTCTAGCCCACTCGTCCGGCCTCCCGGCCCACGAAAAGTTTTTCCTGAAAGCCCGCACCCGCGCCGAACTCCTCGAAGCCGCCTTCACCACGCCACTAGCCGTCGACCCCGCCACCCACGCCGAATACAGCGACGTCGGATTCATAATCCTCGGCATCGCCCTCGAACGCCTGGCCGACGAACCCCTGGACCGATTCTGCCAGCGGGAAATCTTCGCCCCGCTAGCAATGACCCACACCGCTTTTAATCCCCCGCCGGAAATCCGCGCCAAGATTCCGCCCACCGCCAACGATCAAACCTTCAGAAAAAGAATCATCCAAGGCGAAGTCCAGGACGAAAACGCCAGCATCCTCGGCGGCGTAGCCCCCCACGCCGGACTTTTCTCCACCGCCGAAGACCTGGCAAAATTCGCCCAAGCCATGCTCAACCAGGGAAGCCCCATTCTCCGCCCTGAAACCGTAGCCCTCTTCACCCGACGCGAATCCGCGCCCCCAGGAACATCCCGAGCCCTAGGCTGGGACACTCCCTCACCCCAATCGCAATCCGGAAAATATTTCTCTCCCCAATCCTTCGGCCACCTCGGCTACACCGGAACCTCTCTCTGGATCGATCCGACCCGCCAGCTCTCAATAACTCTACTAACTAACCGCACCTGGCCCGACTGCACCAACCCGGCCATCAAACAAATCCGCCCCAAATTCCACGACGCCATAATCGAAGCCCTCAATAAAGATTGACAAAACTCTGTGACGAAAGGGACCGGGAAGGGCACGGCTTCAGCCGTGCCGATTATTGGATCAAGAAGAAGCGGGCTTTAGCCCCTGAGGTGTTTGTATCGACCAGTCCGCGGAAGGGCGTTTTCAAAAAAGCAGTTAGAATGAACAGGCCGCTCCAATCCCGAAAGGTTCCAACTTGAAACGCAAGCCAACCACTCTCCGCCGCCTAAGCACCGAGCAACCGAACCAGTCCGCCGACGACCTTGACCGCAAGTCGTCCCTCGAGATCGCCCGCCTAATCAACGCCGAAGACGCCACAGTCGCCCTGGCCGTAACCCGCGCCCTCCCGCAAATCGCCCGCGCCATCGATCAAGTAGCCGCCGCCCTCCGCCGCGGCGGACGCCTGATCTACGTAGGCGCCGGAACCAGCGGCCGCATCGCCGCCCTCGACGCCGTCGAGTGCCCACCCACTTTCAACACCGATCCGCGCTCTGTCCAGTTCATCATCGCCGGCGGCAATAAAGCTCTAGCCTCCGCCTCTGAAATCAGCGAAGACGACTCCCAAGCCGGCCGCGAAGAAATGTCGCGCCGCAAGCCCACCAAGAAAGACGTAGTCCTCGGCATAGCATCGAGTGGACGCACTCCCTTCACCGTAGCCGCCATCGAACGAGCCCGCCAGCGCGGCTCCCACACCATAGCCCTGACCTGCAATCCCAACTCCCCTCTGGAACGCGCCGCTCACTTCGCCATCGTCACGCAAGTAGGCCCTGAAGTTCTCGCCGGATCCTCTCGCATGAAGGCTGGCACCGCCCACAAAATGGTCCTCAACATAATCTCGACCGCAGCCATGACGCGCCTCGGCTACGTCTACGGCAACCTCATGGTCAACGTAGCCCCAAAAAACGAAAAGCTCATGCAGCGCGCCATAGGAATCCTGGAACGCGCCACCGGAGCCGATCATGAATCGGCGACCAAAGCCCTGAAAGCCTCCGGCAACAAGACTCCAGTAGCCTTGGTAATGCTAGCCGCCGCAGCAACCCACGCCCAAGCCCAAGCCGCCCTGAAGAAAGCAAACGGCCACGTCCGCGAGGCCATAGCGCTAGCAAAATAGGGCCTACGTGCCGCGGCCAGCTGATTTTCAAATCATTCTTCGCTGTCATCCTGAGCGAAGTTGCCCTGCGCGAAGCGAAGGGCAACGCAGTCGAAGGACCACTGCAATGCTCGCACAGCCAGAGGCGTGTCAAGGCGTTCCCACGACGACTCCGGGTGCCCCCACCCTTCGCGCCCTTTGCGAGAGGAGCCTGCCCTGAGTTCGTCGAAGGGTGGGGTGTTTGATCTTCTAATCGGTCCAGAGTTCTCGCTACAACAGGCCGGTGCCCACTCGATTACCATCCCCACCCAAATTCCCCGCTAAAATAACTCGTTACCCCTAACTCATCACCCAATGGATAAACTAGTGATCCGCGGCGGCTCCCCGCTTCTCGGCACCGTCCGCGTCAGCGGAGCAAAAAACGCTGCACTCCCCTGCATGGCCGCCGCTCTTCTAACTGAAGATCCGGTCATCTTAGAAAACATCCCGCAAGTCCGCGACATCCAAACCACACGCAATCTCTTAGCCGCCATGGGAGCCGAAGTCGAACTAGGCTACGGACGCGCCCAGCACCGCACCACCATCCACTGCAAGAATCTGGCCAGCCCCGAAGCCTCCTACGAATTAGTAAAAACCATGCGAGCCTCCACGTTGGTCCTCGGACCGCTGGTAGCCCGCTGCGGTCGCGCCCGCGTCTCGCTCCCCGGAGGCTGCGCCATAGGCCAGCGCCCCATCGATCTCCACATCAAGGGCCTCGAACTCCTCGGCGCAAAAATAAAACAAGAGCACGGCTACGTAGAAGCGACAGCCGACCGCCTCCGCGGCACCGAAATCGTCTTCGACCGAATCACCGTAACCGGCACCGAAGACCTGCTGATGGCCGCCACCTTAGCCGAAGGCGAAACCATCCTGCAGAACGCCGCCCGCGAACCCGAAGTAGCAGACCTGGCCGCCCTGCTGAACAAGATGGGAGCAAAGATCCACGGCGCAGGCACCTCCACCGTCAAAATAAAAGGCGTCACCAAATTAAAAGGCGCGCGTCATCGCATCATCCCCGACCGAATAGAAGCCGGCACCTTCTTGATCGCCGGAGCCCTCACCGGCGGCGACTTAAACATCTCCTCCTGCGATCCCGCTCACCTCGATGCAATCCTCAGCAAACTAAAAGAGTCGGGAGTCAAAACCAAATCCACCAAAGACTCCGTACGCGTTATGGGAGACAATCCCTTCACCGCCTCCGACCTCAACACCGAAGAATATCCCGGCTTCCCCACCGACATGCAGGCGCAATTCATGGCCCTGGCCACACAAGCCGAAGGTACCAGCATCATCACCGAAAACATTTTCGAGAACCGCTTCATGCACGCCCAGGAACTGGTCCGCATGGGCGCCAACATAAAAATTGAAGGCCACCGCGCCGTAGTCCGTGGCAAAACCCAGCTAAGTGCGGCCGCAGTCCTCGCCTCCGACCTACGCGCCAGCGCGAGCCTGGTTCTAGCTGCATTAGTAGCCGACGGCGAGACCATAATCGACCGCGTCTACCACATCGACCGCGGCTACGAAAAAATCGAAGAAAAACTAAAAGCTGTAGGCGCCCAAATCCGCCGCATCGGCAACATGCTCCCCTAGCGACCCACGCTCCCAATTTATGCCCTTTATCCCGGTTTATGGGCGAACTGGCCTTCAAGGAGCGACAGCGACGAAGCCGGACAGTTCGTGGGCAAGCGGGCGGGGCGCGCGAGAGCCGTGGGCGCAGGAAGGAGCGATGCGACGCCTGCGCCCACCCCGAATGCGCTGCCTCCAGCTTCCGCGAATTTACCGAAAAACAAACGGGCCGCCCGAAGGCAGCCCGTTTGGTTTTAACTGATCGCTGAAAGCTGACGGCTGAGAGCTAGTCCCCCGCCACCGGCTCGGCCACTTCCGGCTTCGGAGTACTGGCCCCGTTACCGTTCGCCTTACCCAAAGCGCCCAGCGGAATGAAACCATTCTCCGCCACTGCCGGCTTCTCCTTCAAAACAACTTCGCGATAAAGCGAAGCCATTCGCGCATTGTAAGCCTCATCATTTTTCTGCGGCCCACGATGCCCCGCAACCGGAGTTTCGGAATGGTCAACAGCCGAAGCCCGAAGCCCGTCAGCCGAAGCCTGCTGTTTCGCATCCCGCGCCCGCTTCTTCTCCTCGCGCGCGTTCTTCGCGATCCCCAGGTTGTCCAGATCGTGCTGCAGTTCCGTGGTGACGATCTCTTCGCGCAGCTTGAGATAATCAGCTGTCTCGTCTTCCATCTTCACTTTCTTGCCGCCGGCGAAAATCTCATGCCGTCCATGCTCTTCATACCACTTGGTCAAGGTCGCGGTCATATGCATCTTTTCGATGATGTTCCGCCACCCCACGCCAGTGTTGTAAGCGCAGAACGAAATCTCCCCTTCCTGCGTAGCGTAAGGAATAATGCACTGCTCCGTCCGCCGGAAGTCGTAGTTAAAGAGATCCTGGAACCACATGCCCGCAATGAACAGGAAGTTCCAGCGGTCGTTCGTCCGCCGCTTCATCACGTCGTCCACCGTCCGGTCTGGGCCGACTTTCCCGTAGTTCTTTCCCGTAGCATTGAAGTTCTTATCAAACTTCCGCAGAAGATCCATCAGCTTGAAATGCGTTGGCGACTGGAACGGATCGTAGTTCTTCATCAAACACAATGCCATCCCAAACACCGTAAGAAACTTCCCCCGCGCCGCATCGTTCACCTTCGCGATATCCTTAGCGAGTTGATCCCCCTTCAAAAACGCAGTGACGGGAACCGCCTCCTTAGTCTCCTTATCAATCATCACCGCCATCCCAGTCCCGCAATTCGGATGGCAACCGCACGATAGTTGGCCCCAGTCGTTTTTTACATCGTTGGCGTGCATCAGGTCGGCCCAGTCGGAGAATGTTCCCATGAAAGAAATCGGGAACCAGTCGCGGCTGGGTTCGCCCAGGCCGGTTTGATTTTTTACGTCGTGGGCCAGGTGACTTAACGTGTAACGCTGCGCTTGGCGGCGGTCGTCGGTTACGGCTTCGTCGCGGCCCGTAAACGAGACTGGCTGGAAGCTCAGGAAGCTTATCGTCTTTGGATTATCCAGCGCGAACTTGATGATTCTTCCGACTTGTTCGTTGTTGATGCCGTTTACGATCGTTACCACTGGGACGATTTCTACTCCGGCTTTGTGGAGGTTTTCGATTGCCTTCAACTTCACATCGAACAGGTTGCCTACCATGCGGTGGGCGTTGGCGGCGTTGCCGATTCCGTCGAATTGCAGATAGGCGTAGCGCATGCCTGCTTCTACTGCTTGTTGGGCGAATTCAAAACTTTTCGCGAATTCGATTCCGTTCGTCGCGGCCTGCACGGAGTTGTATCCGACTTTTCTGGCGTAGCGAACTGCGTCGAGGAAGTACGGGCTCAACGTGGGCTCGCCGCCGGAGAACTGCACGCTCATCTGCCGGCGCGGCTTGATGGTTATGGCGTTGTCGAGCATGGTCTTGATTTCTTCCCATGTGAGTTCGTGGACGAAGCCGACCTGGTTCGCGTCCATGAAGCAGGGATCGCACATCATGTTGCAGCGGTTGGTCAGATCGATGGTGAGCACGGAGCCGCGTCCATACTTTACGGTTGAAGACCCGTGATGGTGGAGTTTCTCGTCGTTGTGCGCGGCGATGTCGCGGCCGGGGAAAACGTCTTCGAGGTGCTTGGAGAATTCGGTGTCGATCGACATCACGTCTTCGAAGTGACCGTGCTTCGGGCAGTCTTTCACCATCAGAATCTTGCCGTCGCGTTCGATGATGGTGGCTTTGATCTCGCCTACCTTCTCATTCATCAGAACCTCGTGCGGCAGTTTGCCGTCGAGAATCTGCTGGCGGATTTCCGGGACACACTTCGGGCACAGCGAATCGGTGGAGCGCGGCCAGCCGAGCGGCGGCTTCGACTTCTCGTAGGACTTGAGCAGAGGCTTGTCGGACCATTTCGGGGTGGGCGATGGGTTGGGCTTGATGCGATTCACGCGGTCGAAAACGACCCAAGCGCCCTTGGCGGCGACGGTTACTGCTTTCTCTACGTACTTGATCGGCTTGCGCATTTTAGCTTCTAGCTCCTAGCTTCTAGCTTTTTGGTCTTGGGTTCGGTCTTGGGAAAAACTCGGGCGGATACTTGCCTTGGCTTCGCCTTTGATCCTTACCCACAGAACCGGCCCACAAAAACCAGACGATGAACCCGACTGCTTATGGTTCTCCCCAAGGAGTTGAACCTGGTTCTTACACTTTTCCCTGGGTATTGGTCTGTTCTGATGCTATTGGAGGGGAAGGGGTTAAGCATCTTTATCCCAATGAATGGTGCAAAAATGGGGTTTAGCGGTTGATTGCGGGATTGGGCGGGGCTAAGTTGTTGAAAGGAAACGGGGCAAGCATCGCAACCGATTGCTCGGAATTCCTCGTTTTCCCTTATGAGAAGATTGGCTTAAGGGACTAGAATATTTTGCATGTCTCCTGAGGTCGACGAACTCCTGAAAAAGGCGATGGCACTCCCCCCGGCGGAGCGCGGCGCCTTGGCCGCCTCCCTCATCGATAGCCTGGAAGAGGGCTCGGAACTCGATTTGGACGCCGAGGCGGCGTGGCAGCAGGAGGTCGCTCGTCGCATGGCAGAAATCGAGTCCGGCAAAGTGAAACCCGTTCCATGGGTGGAAGTGAAACGCAGGGCACGCGAGATGTTCCAACCGAAGTAGCCTGACATGCCGGAAGAGCTGCTCGCGCTTCACCCCGATCCTTACCTCGGGGGTTTAACGGGTGAGGCGGGAATGTCCATCAGATGTACCCGCAGCCCTCCGGACTTCGCGGTTTTCGAAAGGCGGGGAGTGACGGAACTCAAGCTCGCCTCTTCCAATAGCCAGGCCTTCGACGGCACGACTGGAAGCCGTGCCCTTCCCGGTCTCTTTCTCAAGGTGAGCAATTTTGGGCAGCTTTGCCATTTCGGGACCGGTATTATCGGGCTACTTCGAAGAGACTAGGTTCCAATGAGGGGGACGGTCTCTTTCGGGGGCAGGCATGGGTTAGCGTTGGCCGTTGGCTGCATTTGACCCTTACGCCTGCCCTTTTTTTCTGCCAGGTAGCCCACACCTGGGTGCCCTGTTTCTCACGTCCTTCGCGCGAGAAGGCTTCCCCTGAGCGGAGCCGAAGGGTGGGATCGGTGCACGTGCCTACAACCACACTCGCTCTGAAATATTTCCACACCCTCCTTGTGACATCTGACCTTGCGCACAGCCTCCGACTCGTTCCATCATTGTCCCAGCAGAGGAAGCAGACGCGGCGATATCAGCAAGCACGCCAGCGGTCAGAAATCGGCCCGTAAGTCCCGTGCCCTCAAGATTTTGACCGATAAAATCTTTGTTATGAAGATTTTGGAAGGAATTTCGCAGACCCCGGCCCCTAAGTTGATGATTCCAGATATTTTGATAAATCGAGGGGGAGGGGGGTAGGGTAACTAAAGGATAAACTCATAACCCAAAACGGGAACGCCCGAGCATTCGCATGGGGAAGTTATGGCTTCATGACTTTTTATTCTTAGCTACCCGTGCTCGAGTACTCGCAGGGGCTTTACTCTTCAATTTAAGCTGATTGTAAAGAATGGCGGCGCGGACCAGATTTTTCAGAGCGCGATCGTTGATCTTATCGCCTTCGAAAAGATCGATGGCTCGCCACTGATTGCCTTTGAGTCCGGCATTGAAGAGCTTGTCGGGATCCGGGAGTTTCGCGCCGTGGGAAAAAGTAAGCTTGACTTTATCTTTGTGAGCGTTGCCGACGGCGATCATTCCGTCGCGAGACCATACGGGGCTTCCCATCCACTTCCATTCTTCGATGATGTCGCGGTCGGCGTCGAGGATGGTCTTGCGGATGGCGGCTAGCGTTTTGCCGCGCCAGTCCGGGAGTTTTGCAATTAGGTGGTCAATGCGTTCTGAGGGATTCATTGGAACTTTATGCCTCCAATTCTTGTCGAGTGTTGGTGCGAGTAGTTTTATTGGGTGAGCTTATCAGTCGTCGAACGACATGGCCTTTCCACATCCACAATCCTGAAAGGAGCAATACCGGAAGAAAGACATAGCGAATCGTGGGGGCATAGTGTGGGGTGTTCGCGGGTGAGTCATAGATATAACCGACGATCGGAATGCCAAACAGGATGTGAATCCAGCGAAAAACTCGGCGTTTGGTGGCTTCTTTCATGATTGATTGTCCTCCTTTTTCCGGCGATGACTGGGTCGTTTTCGATTCATGAGCTTTGAGCCGCTTTAGGCGGCCAGTTGGGCGGTTCGATACCGAACTGCTTTGCGTACTCGGCGTGCAGGCGCTGCCAGCCGAACTTCATGGCGTCGGGGCCGACGATGCGGCCAAGAGGAGTTCCGCTGAGCAGGTGATCGAGAACATCGAAACAAATTTGCCAGCCCGCAGCACCCATGGCGATGAAGCGGTGACCGATGTTGGTCCACAAGGTCAGACGCGTACCGTCGCCAGAGGATTCGAGTTCCCATCGCATGTCGTGGTCGCCCCAGTTGTACTCAAGGACGTTGGGAGCGTCGGCGCGCGTCACTTTCGCGTCGGAGACGGTCAGCTTGGGCGCGGCCACTGTGGTGAGCTTCACGCTGTTTCCAACCGTGCCGAGACTGCCATCGGCGTCGAAGGGAGCCCACTCGCGAAGTTGCGCCGGGTCGGTGAGCGCCTGCCAGACTTTTTCCGGCGAGTGGCGGAGTTCGCGGACGAGAACGAGGGTCCACTTTTCTTCTCCGTTTTGTCCCCGGTCTTTCTGTACTCGAGCCAAGTTGGCGGGACCTGGTGTGTACTGCGCGCGATCAAGCATCTTGTTCTCCTTGCTTAGCGTGACCAGTTTGCGAGCTGGGTGAGCTGGATGAGGTTGCCGCAGGTGTCGTTCAGCATGGCAATGGTTGAGCCGGTCACGTCGGTGGGCGGCATGGTGAACTCGGCGCCGCGGGCCTTGATGCGCTCGTAGTCGCCCTTCACGTCGTCGGTAAAAAAATTGGCAGCGGGCTGGCGCTGTTGAAAAATCGCCTGCTGGTAGGCTTTGGCTGCGGGATTGTTGTTCAGCGCAAGCTGCAGCTCAGTGCCGTTGGGCTCCTCGGGCGAGGCCACGGTCAGCCAGCGATATGGCCCCTGGCTGAAATCGGTCTTCTTGGTGAAACCCAGGACTTCCGTGTAGAAGCGCAGGGCTTTGTCTTGCTCGTCGACGTATACGCTGGTCACTTTGATTTTCATTTCGATTCTCCTCGGTTACGTTCGCGGTTTGGATCGGGTTGTCTGCTTGGTTTTCCTTTTTGTTGCCGTTGATTGATTTGGTCTGGGTTGCCCCGGTTTGGGTTGCCCCATTCGATCACGATTCATCCGATCGAGGTGGCGTTCGAGAGCGTCTATGTGAGCGGACCAGAAGCGGCGGAAGGGAGCCAGCCAGGCATCCACCTGCTGAAGTGGTTCGGGATTAAGCCGATAGAGACGGCGCTGGGCGTCGACTGTGGATTCCACGAAACCAGCGTCGCGCAACACTCGCAGGTGCTTGGACACGGTCGGCTGGGACATTCGAAGCTGGCGCTCGATCTCTCCCACCGACTGTTCTGACGAGACGAGGAGGCTTAGGATCGCGCGGCGGTTGGGCTCTGCAATGACTTCGAAGACAGATTCCATTGCTTTGATATACCTCATGGAGTATATACTTGTCAAGGAATATTAATATAAATTTTCGTTCCAAGCTGGCGCTTTGCTTAAGGCAGGTTCTGTCGTCAGAAGAATGCTGGGACGAGGACGTAGCACCAGCGGAGCGGGTACGTTATCCACTTTCATCCTCAGCTTTTCCACAACCTTGGCGGTGGAAACATTTCACGCGCCCGGCGCGGAACGTTCCCTTACTCAATAGGATAGAGACTTCCTTCCAGGATGTGATCTCTGCCGTTGACAAAAATTTCTGAGGGGCTAAAATACGCCTCGCTCCTTGGCCTGTTAAATTTAAAACATGACTCCTAAACTTCTCGATCCCGTGGTGCTGCAGACCGATTTCCCCGACCTTAAACTTCACGCCAGCGGAAAGGTACGCGATGTTTATCAGCTGGATAATGAGCGTCTGCTCTTTGTCGCTACCGACCGCATTTCGGCTTTCGACTACGTGCTCGCGACCGGCATTCCGCAAAAAGGGCGGGTGCTGACTCAGATTTCTTTGTTCTGGTTTGATTTTCTTTCTGACATTGTTCCGAACCATTTAATTACCGCGGACGTTGAGCAGTATCCGCAGGCGCTGCAGAAGTATGCTGACGTGCTGCGTGGGCGGTCGATGATTGTGCAGCGGGCTGAGATGTTTCCGGTGGAGTGCGTGGTGCGGGGATACATTTCAGGATCGGCCTGGAAGGAATACAAGGCTAGCGGCAAGGTGTGCGGGATCGAGCTGCCGGCGGGGTTGCGCGAGTCTGAAGCGTTTCCGGAGCCTATTTTTACGCCGGCGACGAAGGAAGTGAGCGGGCATGATGAAAATATTTCATTTGCCCGGATGTGCGAAATTCTGGGCACAGAGACTTCGAGCACGCTGCGCGACCTGACTTTGCGCGTTTACAACAAAGCTGCGGCGTATGCCCGGCAGAGAGGTATCATCATCGCCGACACGAAGTTTGAGTTTGGACGAACGGCGAAGGGCATCACGCTGGCGGATGAGGTGCTCACGCCAGACTCGTCGCGCTTCTGGCCCGCCGACAAGTACGCGCCTGGCCGCGGGCAGGAATCGTACGACAAGCAGTACGTTCGCGATTATCTGGAAGAAATTCACTGGAACAAGCAGCCTCCTGCGCCGGCGTTGCCGGATGAGGTGGCGCGCCGGACCAGCGAAAAGTATCTTGACGCCTATTTCCAGATTACGGGACACAGGCTGGATGTGTAGGAGTGAAGCATGACCGCGGCGGACTGGCTGATTGTCGCGGTCATACTGCTGAGCATTATTTCGGCGGCGGTACAGGGCTTTTTTGCTGAGGCTCTGAGCATGGCTGGGCTGGTGGTGGGTTACATTGTTGCCGCGTGGAAGTATCCGGGTTTGTCGGATTGGTTCATGACGTTTTTGAAGAACGTGTGGCTGGCGGATATTTTCAGTTTCCTCATCATCTTCTTTGCGATCCTGCTGCTGTTCAACATTGCGGCCAGGGTGGCACGGAAGCTGATGAAGGCAGCCGGGCTGAGCGGGTTTGACCGCTTTATGGGAGCGTTGCTCGGCGTGGTAAAGGGGGTTTTGGTTGTGACCGTGGTGCTGATGGGTATGACCGCGTTCACGCCTACCTCAACCATGCTGAAGAGTTCGGTGTTGGCTCCATATTTCCTGGTGGTGGGCCGGGCTGCGATGTGGGTGGCGCCGGCGGAGTTGCGGGCGCGGTTCAATGACGGGTTGGAGTTTCTGCATCGCGCGCCCCAGGATTTGACCGGGACTCCGGTTGCGAAGCCGAAATGAGTGCGAGGCGAGTAGAAAGTTAAAAAAAGACATTCAGAAAGAAGAGAGAGACCTACCGTGAAAGATCAACTGGAAGCACTTATTCTGCAAATGTATAAGAGCAACATCCTGTATTCCGAGGGTGTGCGCGAATTCAAGAAACGATTTATCCTCACTGTTCTCCAGGAAAATAAGGGCAACCAATGCCGCGCGGCGCGCGAGTTGGGGATGCACCGCAACACGCTGAGCCGGACCATTGATGAGTTGAAGATCGACGTGCGCCAGCTTCGGGATGGAGCGAAACGTCCGCCGCGGAGCGCAAGGCCAGTGTCTTTGGATCGGGAGAAGAAGGCGGCGCGGTAAGTTAGGTTGCTCCGCTGCTTCGTATTCGTTCCAGCGACACAGCCCCACTGAAACAGAAAGGCCGCCTGGCGGAAGGCGGCTTTCTACTCCTTTTCGAACGCTTTCAAAGAATCACGGTGCCACGGTGAAGCTGGTGGTGCTCCCGACATGGCCGCCCGGAGTCACTACGTTGATCGCTCCGGTCAATGCGCTGGCGGGCACGGTGGCCGTGATCTGCGTGTCAGAGTCCACGGTGAAGGTCGCTTGGTTCCCGCAGGCGAAGACTACCCTGGTTGCTCCGAGGAAACCATTACCCGAGATGAGGACGGTGGTGCCGGCCGCGCCGCTCGTGGGCGAGAAGCTGAAGATCTGCGGCGCCACGCGAAAACTTTTGTTGCTCAGCAGCGTGCCGCTGGGCGTCGTTACGGTGACAAGGCCCGTGGTCGCTCCCGCAGGAACGGTGGCCGTTAAGTAGGTATCGGATTCGACGGTGAAAGACGTGCCGGTTCCATTGAACGAAACGCTGGTGGTGCCCGTGAATCCCTGTCCGAGAATTTGGGCGATCTGGCCGACTTTACCTGAGTCTTGGTTGAAGGTCACGAACGGCGCAACGCCCAGGGACAGGCGGAAGACCGTGCCACAGCCATACCCCGCATAGCAGTCCTCGTCCCCACCAAAAGTGGTTGTCCCGTAAATGTTCCCATTGGTGGCTTGGACTAGGCCGTCATAAGGGTTAAAGCCCTCGGTGAAGGTCTGGAAGCTGTGCAGGACTGCGAACGTGCCCATCGGGGTGATTGTGAAGACCACGCCACAGGAGCTGATAAAGGATTGGGGACAATTGTCGCCGCCTCCGGTGGTTGTCCCATAGAAGTTTCCGTTGATGGCTTGAATCAGTCCGGCGTAGGGGAAATAGCCGTCCGTAAAGTCGAAGTTGTGCAGAGTGCTGAGCTTGCCGCCCGCGGAGATCTTGAAAATACTGCCATAGGCAACGGATCCCCCGCCGCGGCTAGTTGTTCCGTAGAAGCTCCCGTCGGTGCCTTGCACCAGCCCGGCCTCGGGGGAACAGCCGCCTCCCGCGTCGAAGCTGTGCAGCGTCGTCAGGGTGCCGGAGGGGGTGATCTTGAACACCGTGCCGCAGCCGATATCCTGTATAGTTGCTCCCTTCCCACCGCTTGAGGTTGTCCCATACAAGTTTCCGTCGGTCGCTTGCACCAGCCCGGCGAACGAATTGCCGCCGTCGGCGAAGTCGAAGTTGTGCAGCGTGGTCAGTGCGCCGGCGGGGGTGATTTTGAAAATCGTCCCGCATCCCTCGGTGCCAAAAGAGTCCGGCGGGCAAATGTCGTGGGCGCCGCCATACGAGGTTGTCCCATAGAAGTTCCCATCGCTAGCTTGAACAAGCGGTGCACAAGGGTAAATGCCGTCAGTGCCATTGAAGCTGTGCAGCGTGGTCAGTTCGCCACCTGGGGTGATCTTGAAGACCGTGCCATAGTCGTTGGCGCCGCCCTGCTCGGCCGTACCGTAGAAGTTTCCGTCGGTAGCTTGAACCAGCCCTGCGCAAGGGAGACGGCCCTCACCCTCACTGCTGTTAAAGCTGTGCAGCGTGGTCAAAGCGCCCGCCAGGCTGATTTTGAAGATGGTACCCTCGCCGTTGGTTCCTCCGCCGTCCGTTGTCCCGTACAAGTCCCCGTCGCTGCCTTGCACAAGAGACATATGCAATCCTGCGCCATGATGATTGCTCCCGTTGAAAACCAGAAGAGTCATGAATGTTTGCCCGGACGAAGCAATGGCCGCGGCCACGCAAAAAACAAACACGAGGCAGGCCATCTTCGACAGCCTGGACTTTCTCACGGGATCTTTCCGGCTGCAGCTGGGCGCGAAAACAAAGGACCTAAGAGCTTCTAGTTTGGTCATTGGAATCCTCCCTGGTGCCAGATCAGGGGTCGCGGCGCAATTTTGAGAGATCGCACGCGGCTGGGCTGCGAGCCGCGAGGCGGAGAGACGATGCGGCTGGGGCCGAGCAGCGCGATTGTCCTACCGGGGCAAGGGGCTGTCAAGATGCAAAATCCTTCACATGGCGGCGGACACTCGAGAAGTTCGGCTTGGAGCGAGCGGAGATTTTTGAGCGGTGGCCATCGGGGCAGAAGTTCTGCCAAACGATCAAAGGCAGCCCTCGCGGGCTGCCTTTGAGAATCATTTAGTGGACGAGTATTAATTCGACGCGGGTTTGTGATGCACGGGAGCCGCAACCTTCGGTTTCGGCAACAAGCCCTTTTCCATGGTCATCATGAATGGGCTTGAAGTGTAGGAGGCGGGATTGCCCTGGAAATCTAAGCTGGCGCCTGCTTTGGGGATTAGCCGCAGAGGGACTTTCTCTTCAAAGGTCAGCGTGATGTCGGCTTTCTTTGCGTCGATGTCATCGGAACTGGCGGCGATATCGAACTCGGTCGACGTGGCGCCGATGACCGTGCCATTCATAAAGAACGGCTTGCCCTTGATAGCATTCCAGACCAGATCCTGGTCCGCTTGGGCGCCATTCGAGAGGATGAATTCCCAGGTTGCGAAATCCATTTTGGTGGGATCCGTTGCAATCGCCATGGTGTGAGCCTGCTCGGCCGGAGTGGGAGCGGGTTTGATGGTGAATCCGGCTGGCGGTACCGGGTTGGCCTTGATCTGGGCAAGAACATCCGCCCAACCATCGTCTCCGGCATGGTACTTCACGTATAGGCTTTTGGCGTACTTCTCGATCGACTGCTGATACTGCGCGTTGGGTGCGACCACGGAGGCGCGCCCGGCAAACCAGATCGCGTTAATCGGATCGGGAGTAAGTTTCGGATCGGGAGGAGTGGGTCCGGCGTAGGCGAGAGCCAGAGGATAGACCACGCTGAAATCCTTTTGGAAATCAGGGCTGCTGTCGACCGCGGCGCGCAAATCCTTTCTTGCAGTGTCATAGTCCTTGTCGGTGAGGGCAGCGAGTCCGAGGGCGGCGTTGAACACCCCGGTCATCTGATCTTTCATTTTCTGGAAGTCGGGGTCTGACATGCCGTCGGGCTTGGTGAACTTCGGCAGACCATCCAGTCCCATCTGGCCGTATTTTTTCGCGTCCGCAAGATCCTGCGTGGCATTGGCGTCACCGCCTTGCGCCTTCAGGCGATCAAAATAAGCGAGCAAGAACATGGCGCGCTCGTTGGTCGGGTCAGCCGCTACCAGCTTCGTGGCAGTTTCAATGGTTTTCGCCGTGTTCCCCGCCTGCTGGTAGTCCTGCATGAGAGTTTGCAGGGCGGCAGTCTTCATAATGCTGTTGGGATACTGGGTGAGAAATGCTTCGAGGCCGCTGATCTGGGCGGCATCCTTCTGCCCGATCGCGCCGACGTAGGCGTTGTACTCAGCTGGGTCTTTAATAACGGGCGCCGCGGTGGGCTGCGACTGCGCGGGCTGGGCGGCGGCCTGCGGGGGCGCCGCGGACGGTTGCGATTGTGCCGGCTGAGTGGCGGTTTGGGCGGCCGCCAACGCGGCAGCGCCAAGCACAACCGTGACCAGAATCTTTTTCATCAGTGTGGCTCCTTGAAATTTACGGGATCGACAATTCTGCATCTGCGTGAGACGTATGACGACCGACCCATCATTCGGGTTTCGCCGGATTATAAGTACGTCCTCTTCTGAAGGCAAGCAACTTCCTAGTTTGCCCCCCCGAAGTATTGTATAAGATGCACAAATCGAGGCTCGCGCACAGGCTACGACTCTGCGGTGCGGGGCGAAACTGGAGAGGAAGGCTCTTCCCATGGATGCGGGCCGAAACGAGGTTGCTCGAACGGATGCACCGCACCCGCTGGCTGCGCAGGTAGCGGTGGTTACCGGGGCTGGCCGGGGTATTGGCCTCGCCATCGCAAAAGAGTTGTCGAGCCTGGGCGTAACTGCCGTGCTGTGCGGACGCACTCGCGCGGCTTTAGAATCGGCGGCGCAAGCCATCACGCGGGCGGGCGGGACGGCCGAAGTCGTCCCATGCGATGTGACCAGTCTGGAGTCGGTTGAGGCGGCGGCCGGGCGGGTCGAACGTTTGTTGGGGCGCGTTGACATTCTGGTGAACAACGCGGGTATCGGCGGGTTTGGAGGCCCGCTGCACCAACTTCCTCCCGAGGCCTGGGATCAGATTTTGAACACGAACCTGCGGGGTGTTTACTACGCGGTGCGTGCGTTTGCGCCGATGATGATTCGAGCGCGAGCTGGGCACATCATTAACATTTCGTCTCTTGCGGGAAAGAATGCGCTGCCGAACGGCGCGGCTTACGCGGCCTCTAAGTGGGGTTTGAACGGGTTGAGCTACTCTGTGGCCGAGGAACTACGCGGCTACAACATTCGCGTGGCCGTGATCTGTCCTGGGTCGACGAACACTGAGCTTAGCCCACATGCGGGTAAGGATCGGGCGAAGATGTTGCAGCCGGAAGACGTGGCGCATGCTGTGGCGATGCTGGTGACGCAGAGTGCGCAGTCGTTCGTAAGTGAGATTCTGCTGCGGCCTACGCAGAAACCTTAAGTGATGCGGCGCAGCCGGGCTTCGCCCAGGCTGGACAGCCGAGGCGGCTGTCTCCACGTGATCGGTTCTGGGGTTACTTCTTAAACAGATTTTCGAACGCCTGGCGGGCGTCGTTGGGGCGCAGGCTGGCGGGCGTGGAGGTTTCCTTTTCGCGGGTGACTCGGATTTCGAAGAACGTGCAATCGTTGCGGGCATCTTTTTTCGCGATGCGCTCTTTGATTGGCTGCATGCACTCGAAGCGGCTGCCGGGATCGAAATACATGCACTGCTTGCAGGAATGCAATTCGAAGCCGCACTTGGGGCAGAGACCGGTTGGCGGAATTGCCTGCAGCACTGTGCCGCACTGGGCGCAGCGGGAAACGGCGCGGGTGCCTGGCATGTTCACGGGCTTGGGGCCCATGCTGTAGTCGCGCCTGGCAGGCGGTACGGGGGCTGGCTTTTCCCTCGGCTTTTCTTGGAACTCCGGACGCGGCTTTGGTTCGCGGTCGCGGTCCTGATATCCGTGTTGACGGTATTTGGCCACGGGACCTCCGAGCACGTTGGCGTGTATTGTCTCGCTGCCGGAGCTTTAAGACAAGTCTGAAGGCGGTCTTTCCAGCGTTACACGGTTGTTCCGCGCGCGCAACCCGGTACTCGCTAAAATGGACTCATGATTCATGAAATCTTTCCCGTGGGGCCGCTGCAGTGCAACTGCTCAATCATTGGCGACGAGACCACGCGCGAAGCAATGGTCATCGACCCTGGCGACGATATTGAGGATGTGCTTACGCTCATCCGCAAGCATAACCTGCAAGTCAAACAAATCGTGATTACGCACGCCCACATTGATCACGTGGGAGGCGCGATGAAGTTGCGCGCGGCGACGGGAGCGCCGATCCTGCTTAACCAGAACGACTACGCCCTGCTGAAGATGCTAGACGTGCAGGCGGCGTGGATCGGCGTGGCTGCGCCGGGCGAGGTGAAAATTGACCAGAGCGTGACGACCGGCGATACGGTGAAGGCTGGGGCGCACGCGGCCAGCGTTCTGCTTACGCCGGGACACACGGAGGGCAGCGTCTGCCTTTACTTCCCTGCTGAAAAACTTCTGATTGCCGGTGACACTTTGTTCGCCGGATCGATCGGGCGCACTGATTTGCCTGGAGGATCGATGCAGAAGATTATGCAGTCGCTACGTGGCACTGTGCTGGCTTTACCTGACGAGACCGTGGTTGTGCCGGGGCACGGGCCGTCGACAACTATCGGAGAAGAGCGGCAGAGCAATCCGTTTCTGGTGAAGCGGTGACTCACTTCTCTATGGATTCAGCGTCTTCAAGACGCGCCGCAATGCCATGGCGAACTCCGCTTTCTGGGTGATCAGACTTAGGACCAGGTATCCATCATTGGGGAAATCGTAGAAGTGGCCCGGATGCAGGAGCACCGACTTGCGGCGCAGCAAGTCGACGGCCAACTCTTCGTCGGTCTGCGTCACCGGGATGCGGAGAACTGCGTACCATCCGCCTTCGACGTTTAAACGCTGACAACTCTTCTGCGCGGCGAGCTGGCGGTCGAGTTCTGCCAGGTTGATGCGGACCCGATCGAGTAGCTGAGGTTGAATGGTTTTGCGCTCATCGAGCAACGCTGGAGTCGCCCACTGGATGGGGGCATTCATCGAGAGATACGTGTCTGCGATTACCTCCAGTCGCGCCTGCGCTGCTTCGACGTCGGCCGCCGGGCCACTGGTTATGATCCAGGCTACTTTCATTTGCGGCAGCGCTGATATTTTCGAAACTCCGCTTAGCGTAAAGGTGAGCACGTCTTGATTCGCGGCGAAGCTTTGCCGCCTTTCTCCGTCGTGGGCGTAGTCGAGAAAAACTTCGTCGACGATTAGCGCGAGGTCGTGTTCCTGGCAAAAACGATTTAGAGATTTCTGGTCCTCCCGGAGCACGTACGAACCGGTTGGGTTGTTGGGATGGACCACGACCATGCCTCGCGTGCGCCTGGTCACTGCGCTGTGCAGCGAAGGAAAATCCAGTTGCCAGCCGTGATCGTAGATCAGGGGATAAGGTACGAGATTGACGTCCTGCAGGTCGGCGAGAAATTCGAATAATGGATAACTCGGCTTGGGAACCAGCAACTCATCTCCGGGATTGCAGAGCAGGCGGAAGACGAAGGAGTAACCTTCGCTGGTGCTGGTGGTGAGAAGCAGGCGATCGGAGTCAAGGTTGATTCTGTGTTCGGTTCGGTAATAATCCGCGAGGGCGGCGCGAGCGCTGGGTAGGCCTTTGGGCTGGGGATCGTAATCCATGGCTTGCGGTGAGGATAACGACTTAAGAATTTGGGACGGGTCGTAATGCAGGCCGGCGCGGGTTGGATTGGAGATGGTGAGATCGAGCACATGCGCGCCGCTCGATCGCACCTGTTCGAGCGCTTCGGTCAGGCGATTTGGCGCGAGCTTCCAGTTGGTGCGGTCGGAGAACATTAAATTCAGTGGCCAGGGGTCAGTGGTAAGGGGCTAGTGGTCAGTGGTCAGCAAGAGCGCGGACTCCCGCAACGTTCTGATCACTGACACCTGGCCCCTGACCCCCGCCTCTACGGCTGCAGGTAGAATCCCAACTCTTCCGGTTGGGTTAGAGTTTTCGTGGCATCGTATTGGCGGTGCGCCTGGCGAACGGCTACGATTTTTTTCTGGAATTCGCTGGCCAGGTCGTCGTAGCGGACCAAAACGTTGTCGAGCCAATACGGGCCGTATTCCCGCAGGTAGGCTTCGCGGTACATCTCGGCGAGTCGCGTGGTGGCATCGCGCAGGTCTTCGAGGCGCGCGTTGATGGATGTGATTTCTTCCAGGTCACCGCCTACGCGTTCTTCGTCGGCCGGGTTCAGAAAAGCATCCCAATAAAATTTGTTGATCTCTTGGGTAAACTCGGCCTTCATGCCGAGTGCGTCCCAGCGCCAGGCGGCCAGAGTCATGTCGGCCAGCGTGTCCTGATTGGCATGGGCTTTGGTGCGATTGCGGCGGAGAGATTCGAGTGCGTGCTCTGCGCCGAGTCGCATCTCGGGGGCGGCCGCGGCCAACTTCTGCATCATCCTGGCCCCTTCGGGGGTGAAGGGATCGATCCAGAACAAGTCGTCGGTCTCGTTTTCGATTTTCGCTTTAGCCAGCGCTTGATGGCCGTGGTCAAGATTCTCCAGCGCATCACGGAAAGTGGCGTCGTTTCCGTTGCGGTAGAAGGCCCAGTCGTACGCGTCCTTGAATTGATCGATGCTCGACTCGCCCGACTGCCATCCGGCGGCTGCTCCGTAGACGAGTGTCGGCCACGCCATGCCGTAGATCGCCTCGCCGTCGTCATTCCACGTGGTGTTGAGCATGCCCATCGCGCCTAGGTTCTGGCCATCGCGAACAAAGTTGCGGATGTTGATGTAACCCGCGTCCAGGTCCGGCCACAGTTGATTCCAGGTTTGCGCGCCCGGGGCCACAACCACGCGGAGGCCGGCGTCGCGGTAGGGTTTGATGATGCTGGCGTAGCTCGGCTTCGGATCATAATCCCAGGGAACAGCGATCATGTCCTTGGGCAGGATGCCGAGCAGTTGCGGATATTTTATCGCGATGTCGCCCCAGAACATGAGTTGCTTGTGATAAGGCTCGAGAATGCTGAACACCTTTTGCATGTGGTCGAGATAAACCCGGCCCAGGCCGACTTCTGCGACCCGCTGCGCGGTTTGTCCGCGACCCAGTTCGAAAGTTTCGTCGCCACCAACGTGCAGGAAGGGTCCGGGGAAAAGCGGGACCAGATCGGCATACATTGCCTTGATGATTTCGTAGGACTGCTGGTTGGTCGGGGTGAGCACGTGGCCGTGCGGCCGCTCGGCGACTTCGGAATAAATTTCGTACTTCAACATGTGGTGGAGATGTCCGAAGGTTTGCTGCTCGGGGAGAATGGTGACGTAGAGCTTTCTGGCGTAGTCGACCAGAGCATTGATTTCCTTCGGAGTGAGTGCGGCGCCCATGGGAGCGAGCAACGGCTGGCTGGCAAAATCGAACACGTGCTCCATATAGAGCCCGAACAGATTCACCTTGTAGGCCGCCAGAGTGCGGATCTGGCGCTTCATGTAGTCTTCGGTGGGAATGGGGCCGCGGCTGATGTCATCCTGCACGCCGCGCCATTCCATGCTGGGCCAGTCACGAATGGAAACCGCGGGACAGATTAGTTTTCCGTCGTCCTCGCGAAGCAGTTGCCGCAGGGTCTGCACGCCGTAGAACAATCCCTGTCCGGTGTTAGCGGCGACGATCAGATGGGTCTTGTCGGAAAAAAGCAGGTAGCCCTGGTCGCCGATTGAATCGGCTGTGAGACCCTTCGTTGCCAGAAAATCTCTCACGCTGCGGTCTTGCAGGCGGGCCAGCACGATGGCGCTTCGTGTCTCTTTTGCTTTCTCCTTAGAGCCGGTAATGCTCACCTTTAATCCAGATTGATCTTGGATCTCTTCGGCCAGCGTTTCGGCGGCGATGCGGTCTTCTTCCTGATGGCCGAACTCCACGAGAATTCTGGTGGTTGGCTTCACGCGGAAGCCGCCCTGCTGGAGGCGCACTTCCTTGGGCGCGGGGATCAGGTTGAGTTGGTCGCCTTTGGGTTGATTCTGCGAGTCGAGAGTTTCCGCGGCGATGAAAGGAACCAGAAGCAGCAGAAGCAAAGGAACAAAGAAAGCGTCTCGTTTTCTCATTCGTGTCCTTGGACAAAAGCGACAACGTTACATTCTAGCGGGAATGCGCGGCCTGGGGAACCCATGAAGTCGAGAATTTGTCAGGGCACGGCAGGTTATTTTTTCTGGGCGGCCCTCATGAGCAGCGTGATCAACACCCCGGCAGCGGCGGCCACTCCCAGGAGCCCGAAGACTTTGCGCAGATCAGTCTGCAGATCGGCAGCTTTTACCAGATCAAGGATGTAGAGAGAACAAAGCAACGCCGCCAGGATGACTGCGATCACACCCAAGAGCAGAAGGAATTGTTTGATCATTTCGACCCGCCCTGTGAATCCGGCAAATCTGTCATGAGTCACTATAGCTCGGGTGAGGGCTCAGCGCTATCGTTGGCAGTTTACTTTCCGAACGCCTCTTTGTTTACGACGTAGGGCATTTTGGCGATGTCGCCGCCGTAGTTGGCCTCGAGCACGTCGATTAATCCCTGGATGCAGCGTCCAGCCATACCTTTGTTGGGATCGGTTGAGAGCCGCGTAATGCGCGCGGCGCTGGCGAAGTGCGGCATGAGCCGGCAGCGGTCGGCAATGGCGGGATCGCGGAGCGGCGAGTCGGCGGGCAGCGGCTCTTTTTCGTAGACATCGAGGGCGGCGCCGGCGATCCAGTTTTCACGGAGCGCTTTTGCCAGAGCAAGTTCATCGATGACCGGACCGCGCGAGTCGTTAACTAGGAAGGCAGTCGGCTTCATCAGGCGGAGGGTTTTTTCGTTGAACAGATGATAGGTGGGCGTGGTGCTTTCGCCGGGACGGAGCAGCGGCACATGAACGCTGACGAAGTCGGCTTCGCGCAGAGCATCTTCGAACCCTACATATTTAATCCAGTTCTTTTCGTGCGAAATGCCGCGGGCGTGGCGCAGGTCCATTTCTTCTTGAATGGCTTTGATGTAGTCGTGATTCTCGTAGGCGGGATCGTAGCACAGCATGTTCATGTCGAAGCCGGCGCACTTTTTGATCATGGCGAGGCCGATGCGTCCGGTGCCGATGATGGCGATGGTCTTGCCGGTCACTTCGTCGCCAAGGAACGGCAGATAGGGATGCCAGTATCCCCACTGGTTGTCGCGGGTGAGGTGTTCCGCGGGCCACATTTTGCGGGCGAGCATGCCGAGCATGAAGAAAGCAAACTCCGCAGTGGCTTCGGTGAGCACATCCGGCGTGTTGGTGAAAGGAATTTTGTAGCGATTGGCATCGGCGCGGTTGATGTTGTCGAAGCCCACGGCGTACTGCGCCACGACCTTCAGGGTGTTCTTGCCGGCTTCATTCTTGCCCGCTTCAAAGACTTCGGCATCGATTGGATCGCGCAGCGTGGTGATGAGGCCGTCGATGCCGGACTTGATCTTCTTGATGATCAGACTTTTCGGCGGCGGTTCGGGCTGCGGGTAGACTTCAACCTCGTAGCCGCGGCGGCGCAGCACGTCGATGGCTTCTCCAATGTCGCAGGTGGCGAAGACGCGGAATTTTTTGTTCATGTTTTTATGCGTGGGACTAGCGGTTGAAACGAAAATGCTACACCGGAGCTCGCCACGCGGAACAGCGAAAATGAAAATATCATACGCGACAGGAAGATGCTCTTACTAAGTACATGGCCTAATTACATAGCAGCGCATCACCACAGACATCGCCAGGGAGATTTCGACGAGCGATACAAATGTACTTCCGGGCCGTTGACCGGATGCCGCATCCAGCCTAGAGTCGCAGCAACGTTCGATCTTCCTTCCTCGCCTGAGGAAAGTTTCCACTGTGGGATTCCGCTCCCGCATTGCTGTTCGGTTCGCGGTGAGGACGGTACCGGCTTTTTGCGCCGGCCCGTAGCCTCAAGCTGAACAGCTAAGACCCAACTTCGCGCCGCGCTTCGCCACAGAACAAAACCGAGCTAGAAGTGTGTCCCTCACCCTGCACGGAGGTGCAAAATGAAGTGTCGAAGTCTGAATGTAGCGGTTGTGTGTCTGGCGCTGGCGGCTGTCGCCGTTCCGTTTCTTCACGGTCAAAACGATCCCGGCCCTCGCTCCGGGCCGGCGGCTGCGGGAAGTTTTTATTCAACTCTCAACGCCAATGAGCAGGCTTTTTTCAATCAGGCGCAACTGCGTTTTCAGGAAATCGATTCGGTTTCAGGCGGCATTGCCGGCGAAACGGGATCGGGTCTCGGTCCCACCTACAACGGCAACAGCTGCGCGCAGTGCCATGCTCAGCCCACAATCGGAGGCGCGAGTCCGGGACTTCTCAGTCCGCAGAACGCGATTCCGAATCCGCAGGTAGCACTGGCTGCGCTTGATGGCGCGACTAACGTGGCTCCTCCATTTATTACGGCGAATGGTCCGGTGCTCGAAGCCCGCTTTATCAAAACCTCCAGCGGGGCGTTGGATGGCGGAGTGCACGACCTCTACACCATCGCCGGGCGGTCCGACGCTTCGGGATGCACGCTGGCACAACCCGACTTTGCCAGCGCGCTTTCCACCAACAACGTAATTTTCCGGACACCCACGCCGCTGTTTGGTCTGGGCCTGGTGGAAGCCACATCCGACGCCAATCTGCAAGTCAACCTGGCGGCCACGCAATCGGCTAGAGCGGCGCTGAAAATTGGCGGCGTGTTCAACACCAGCGGCAACGACGGCACCATTACCCGGTTCGGGTGGAAGGCGCAGAACAAGTCGCTGCTGATTTTTGCCGGCGAGGCTTACAACGTGGAGCAGGGAGTATCGAACGAGAATTTCCCCAATGAGCGCAGCGCGGTCGCGGGATGCGTGTTCAACGGCACTCCGGAGGACTCTACCAACCTGCTGAACCAAAATGCCAGCAGCCCGAACTGGGGCACCAGTCTGGGCACGGAATCAGAAATGTCGTCGGACGTGGTGAACTTTGCCGCTTTCGCTCGCTTCTCAGCGCCGCCCGCGCCGGCTGCGTCAACTCAATCTACTTTGAATGGAGCGGCTGATTTCAATGCCATCGGCTGCAATCTTTGCCACTCTCCGACGCTCACCACCGGTACTTCAATTTTCACCGGCATGTCGAACGTCAGCTACCATCCTTATTCTGACTTTGCTTTGCACGATATGGGTACCGGGCTGGCGGACGGCATCCACCAGGGCTCGGCTGGTCCCAATCAATTCCGCACGGCGCCGCTGTGGGGACTAGGACAGCGGCTGTTCTTTCTTCACGACGGCCGGACGTCAGATCTGATCCAGGCTATTCAGGCGCACAGCAGCAGCGGATCCGAAGCGAATATGGTGATCCGCAAATACGATTCGCTTAAGCCATCGCAGGTGCAGGACCTTCTGATTTTCCTGCGTTCGTTGTGAGTGGAACTTAAGTGTTGAAACGAGAACGGCGGAGAGCATGGGCAGGCTCTCCGCCGGTAAATTTCGCGTAGGAAAGAATTATTGGCTTTCAAAGGTCCATCGGGTCGACTTCTCGATGAATTCTTTCTCCCATAATCCAAACACCACGCGGGGACGCACGGCGAAGATCGGTTCCTTCATGGAGAGGATGTCCGGCTTCATTTTCGACATGTCGAAGTTGTACTTGCGCTGATACTTGGGTAGGAACTTGCGGCGCGCGGGGACGTCGACGATTTCAGCTGTTCCTTCGATTATGACCGCTTCGTGCGCGTGTTCCGTACAGACTACGCAGTTAGTGTTTTGCGCAAGGTTGCGCGCTTTGCGCGACTTGCCGCCGGTGCTGAACAGGAAGCGGCCGTCCTGCCACAGGCCCCAGACGACCATCGTGTGAGGAGCGACGTTCTGCGAGGAACTGTCCTGCAGAGAGCCTCCGGGCTTGACGGTGGTGATCCAGTAGTTGTGCGATTTTTTCAGGCGCTGTTCGGCCCAAGTCCACGGGAGCAGGCCCTTGCTGCCTTCGGGCAGGCCGTAGCCGGGCATGAAAGGGCGGCTGACTCGCGGCATACTGCTCCATTTCGAGTGCTTCCTTGCGGGCATTGTTAGATTCTTCCCAGCGATAGTTCCGCGTCTCGATCCAGCGAAATGCTTGGTGAAAAGAGGCGAACTAGACTAATGGCGCAACTGCCGGCAAACACGCGCCGCTCTAAAAAACAAATTTGAAAACACCATGCTACAGGCTGTTATGATGATGCGGGTTGATTATGTCTAAACAAGCCCATGCTGCAAAGTCGACGGCAACTCAAACGGTGAGCCCGAAGAAAAAGCTGAAAAAGCTTTTCGACGACAGAGACCGCACCCGTCCTGGATCGAAAGAAGAGAAACAAGCCGCCGAGAAGATCCTGGAGTCCCTCTTCCCTGATACGAATGCCGGTTAAGATACAGACGAATTATCACAAGTATCCTTTCGCAATCAAACAACACTTAATCGAGCGGATCCGAGATCGCAGGTTTCTGCCCGTGATGGCGGAAGAACTGGCAAGCTGGCTTCAAACTCGACCTTCGGCGCCTGATCTGCATGAGTCCCCGGCACGATGGCACAAAAACTTTTCTTCCTTCACGGTTTGTGGCGAAGGCGAATTTGTCAAGACGTTATTCACAATCTATTCTCCGGGCAGGCCACGCGAGGGCAGCTTCGATTTGGACAAGCGGAAGCCGCCGCGTCGAACGGTTCGCTGCTACGGGCTAGAGATTCTCCCTTGTCCATTGATCGAGGCGGCCCAGCGCCTGCTCCAGGTTTTCGAGCGAATTGGCCACGCTGAAGCGCAGGTAGCCTTCACCGAATTCGCCGAAGGCGGTGCCGGAGAGCGCGGCTATGCCAGCCTGCTCCAGCAGCGCGTCGGCCAGCGGCTTCGACTTCCATCCCGTCTTGGTGATGTTGGGGAAAACATAGAATGCGCCTTTGGGCAAGCGGCAGGAAAAGCCTTTGATCTTGTTCAAGCCGGCGACGAACACGTCGCGGCGGCGTTTGAACTCGGCGCACATGCGATCGACTGAACTCTGGTCGCCGCGCAGGGCTTCGATGCCCGCGATCTGCGTGAAGCTGGCGGTGCACGAGGTGGAGTTGGTCGCGAGGCGGGTGATGTGGGCGGCCAAGTCCGGGCGCATCACGCCGTAGCCCATGCGCCATCCGGTCATAGCGTAAGTTTTCGAGAAACCGTCGAGCAGGATGGTGCGCTCCTGCATGCCAGGTACCGACATGATGGAGAAATGTTCGCCTTCAAAAAGGAGACGGCTGTAGATTTCGTCGGACAAGACCAGGATGTTGCGGTCGCCGATGATCTGGGCCACCTGCTCAACATCTTTTCGTTGCATCACCCCGCCCGTTGGGTTCTGGGGCGAATTCAGGATGATGAGCTTGGTGCGGTCGGTGATGAGGGCTGCGAGTTCGTCGATGTCGAGGGAGAAATCTCGCTCCTCACGCAGGTGGATGGGCACGGCTTTTCCACCGACATAGTGGATCATCGACTCGTAAATCGGGAAGCCGGGGTTGGGATAAATGACTTCGTCGCCTTCGTCAATTAACGCCAGGATTGTGAAGAAAATGATGGGCTTGCCTCCGGGCACGACTACTACTTCTTCGGCGGCAACTTTCACGCCGCGGGTGCGGCTGACGTAATCGGCGATGGTCTGGCGCAATTCGGGCAAGCCTGCGGAGGGGCCGTAGTGGGTCCAACCCCGGTGTAGCGCATCGACGCCAGCTTCGATCACATTGGCGGGAGTGTCGAAATCGGGTTCGCCGATTTCGAGGTGAATGATGCTCTTGCCTTGGCGCTCGAGCGCGCGCGCCTTGTTCAGAACCTCGAAAGCAGTTTCTGTGCCGAGGCGCGACATGCGGCGGGCCAGTTGCAATTCGTATTGTGTAGTTGGTGCCATGATGACCGGCGCTCCTGAGAGGCTGAACGGCACATTATACGCTGGGGGTGCGGGCGCGAATTGCCCAGGCGCGTGCGGGCAACTCGATCGCTCCCGAGGGATTGGTCGGCAGAGCTGGTTGCAGGCGCTCGCGGATCGCAGTTTGGGTCTGCTTATCTAGAGTGGCGAGATAGTTCGGGGCCGAGCCTTGCCCGGTCTGCAGCGGCACCCAGTAATCATCGAAACTAGAGAAGCGTGTTACCACGTTGAGAGCATTCAGGGTTATGTCTTCCAGCCCGGCTTGCGCGAAGAGGGATCGCAAACCTTCGGGAGTACACATGGGAAAACGGCGGGCCTGGTCGAAGATAGTTGCTTCGCGATCGACGGCTATGGCCGCATCCCAGAACTCACGCAAGAATCTTGCGCCTTGGGCGTAGTCCCAAACGTAGGCCGCGATGGTGCCACCCGGACGCAGCACACGAACGAGCTCCGCCAGTCCAAGAACCGGGTTTGGGATGTAGTTCAATCCCAGGCCGCACACGGCGACATCGAAACTGGCGTCGGGGAAAGGCAGAGCCATAGCGTCCCCGATTTGGAAGACGACGTTCGGGAGCGCGCGATGCTGGCGAGCAAAGTTTATCTGCTCATGCGAAGCATCGACGCCCACGATGCTGGCTGCGGCATTGCGTTCCACAACGGCTTGACTGATGACGCCGCTGCCACAGCACACATCGAGCCAGCGAAGACCTGCCGGAAGATTCAGCCACTCTAGAAATTCCTGGGCTAGCAAGCGGCTCCAGCGGCCCATCCATTGCTCGTAATGATTGCCTGAGGTCCAGCGATCTGTGGTCGGACGAGATTTATTCCGAGACGCTGTGTTCTTCATTTTGCGAACGGAGGACGCGGTCGACGGAATAGGGGGCACGGTGGCGGGGTTCGTGGAAGTGGCGGACTTGCATTTCGCCTAGCAGGCCGATGGCGAGAAGATTCAGTCCGCCGAGCAGCAGGCCGAGAGCGAGCATCATCAGCGGCCCGTGAGAGGCCATTACCGGAACGTGGCGCAGGAATTTTTCCACTCCCAGCCACGCCACTACGGCACTGCCTCCGAACAGGCTGAGCAGACCGAAGGTCCCGAAGAAATGCAGAGGACGGGAAAGATACCGGAGCAGGAACCGAATAGTGATGAGATCGAAGACTACGCGGAAGGTACGGGTGATGCCGTAGTGCGAAGTACCGCGCTCGCGGTTTACGTTGCGGATGGGCACTTCGCAGATGGAGGCACCGTACCACGATGCCAGCGCCGGGATGAAACGGTGCAGTTCGCCGTAGAGTGGAACCTGCTCGAGGATCTCGCGGCGATAGGCTTTGAAGGTAGTGCCGAAATCGTGAATGTCGACGCCGCTCAGCTTGGCCATGAGCCAGTTCGCCATGCGGGAGGGGATGCGGCGCATCCAGAAATTATCCACGCGAACCTTCCGCCAGCCGCTCACGATGTCGTAGCCGGCTGCAATCTTTTCCAGGAACAATGGAATGTCGCCGGGATCGTGCTGCAGATCGCCATCCATGGCGATGATGTACTCGCCGCGAGCGTGGTCGAAACCGGCGGCCAGTCCGGCTGTTTGGCCGAAGTTGCGGCGGAGTTTGACTACCGTTACGCGGCTGTCGACGGCCGCGATCTCGCGCAGCATGGCGAAGGTGTGATCGTTCGAACCGTCATCGACCAGCACAATTTCGAAGGTCTCGCCTGCGGCCTCCATCACCGCTTTCAGGCGGTCGTAGAGGTCCGTGACGTTCTCCTGCTCGTTGTGCAGAGGGACGACGATGGAGTACTTGGGCACAGTTTTTTTATTATATCCCGAAAACAGTTCTCAGTTCCCAGTTCTCAGCTCTCAGCGAAGCCCAAGGGTAACCAACTGAGAACCGCAGTCCACTCAGTAGAGCTCGCCTGTCAGCCCTGTTCCTTGAGCTTTAGGCGGGACTTGTTCTCTTCCATGAACTTCTTTATATCGTCTGCCGCTCCGAGCAGGCGGTTCCATTGCTCGTAGTAGAGGGTGACCGGAAAGCGGCCGAGTCCGTAGACGCTGACGCCGCCTTTTTCGCCGACCTTGAAGATCAGGTCTCCGCTGCGCTTCTTGGTCTCGACTTCTTTTTCCAACTGAGATAACCGGGCTTTGAGTTCTTCGTAGGTTGGTTCTGCCATGTGTTTCCTCGCTTGTAAGTTTGATAGCTGAATGGCCGCCTCACCCGGGTGGCCAACATCACGATAATCACAATAGTAACTTCTCGGGCATTGCCTTGTGCGGGACAACCGATATAAGCTTAAAAGAATTTAGCCCAATGCAGGAACGAACGCGGTTTACTCTTCGATGGTTGGCTTGGCTCTGCCTGTCCTTGATGTTGTGGACGGCGGTGGCGGAGTCTACTCACAACCATCCGAACCAGACCGAAGCCAACTCCTGCTCGATTTGCGTGGTCGCACATACGACCACGCCCACGCCCAGTTGCAATCACATCCAGCCGGTGTTCGCCACGGTCGGCTTGCTGCAAGAAGAAGACGTACTCGCGAGAACCCAGCTCAGTGTTTTTGACTTGGGCATTCGCGGTCCTCCTGCCGTCTAGGGATTCCCGTTGAACAAGGCGCTCTGACCAGGATTCACTGGTCCAACGAGCAAAGTTCCGGCTTCATTTGCCGGGCCGATCCCTATTGCTTTACTTCATTCCAGGAGGATTTCATGCTTGCTTCATTCAAGCAGTTGCTGGTCGCCCTTCTCGTCGTATCGTTCTATCTAGCCGGAGGTTTTGCTTACGCGCAGTCTGGCGGGGGAAGTGCCGGGTCCATTAGCGGCACCGTCCTAGACCCTACCGGCGCCGTCGTGGCCAATGCGACCGTTGAGATTCAAAACCCCGTGAGCCAATATGCCCGAAGTACCGTCACGGATGGCAAGGGGAACTTCACTTTCTCCAACGTACCGTTCAATCCGTACCATATGACGGCGAAGGCTACGGGATTTGCTACAGGCGTGCAAGACGTAGAAGTCCGCTCGACGGTAACCACCAGCGTGAAAATCAGCTTACCAGTGACCGGTTCCAAGGAAACAGTCACTGTTGAGGCCAATGCGACAGATTTGATCGAGAACGATCCGACCTTCCACACTGATGTCGACAGGAACCTTTTCAACAAGCTTCCGCTGGAAAGCGCTTCGTCGTCTCTGACTTCGCTGGTTACGCTGTCAACACCCGGAATTGCCGCCGATTCCAATGGTCTTTTCCACGGGTTTGGAGATCATGCGGAAAATTCATTTTCTGTCGATGGCCAGCCCATTACCGATCAAGTAAGCAAAGTGTTCTCCAATCAGCTCCCGGTCGATTCAATCCAGTCCCTGGAAGTCATCGGCGGAGCGCCTCCCGCGGAATATGGGGGAAAGACTAGTGTGGTGATCGTTGCCACCACTCGTTCAGGCCAGGGAGTGACTACACCGCACGGGACTGTTACCACATCGTACGGGACGTTTGGAAGCTCGACCATTGGAGGAGATCTGGCTTACGGTGGCAAGAACTGGGGGAACTTTATCTCGGCTGACGGCTTGAATACGGGTCGATTCCTCGATCCAGCCGAATTCGTGGTGTTTCACGATAAGGGTAACGAGGAGAACGTTTTCGATCGCGTCGACTTCCAGTTTTCTGATAAAGATTCAGTCCACTTGAACTTAGGCTTCACGCGTTCCTGGTTTCAAACTCCGAATAGTTATGACCAGCAATTCCAGTATTGCACCGTTCTGTCTCCGGCGGGAGACTGCAATGGTGCTGTTTACGCTCCTGGCTCCTCTCAAGTTAACCCAATAACGGGCGTTCCTCTTGGGCCGACCGATCAGCGCTCGCAGATCAGAACGTTCAACATCGCTCCATCTTTCACACACGTGCTGAGTTCGAATGCCGTTGTTACGCTCGGGGCCTTTGTGCGGCACGACCAATACAACTACTACCCGAGCAACAATTTTTTCTCCGACCTCGGACCCCTGCAGGATGAAACCGTCTCTCAGCTCCGGTTCCTGACCAACACCGGCGTTCGCGGCTCTTGGTCGTACGTTAAGGGAATTCACAACATCAAAGTCGGAGCCACCTACGAGCAGACATTCCTCACCGAGAACGATGGTTTCGGAATTGTCAATCCCGGCCTAATACAAGGAACCCCTTGCCCGGACCCCACGAATGCCAAATGCACCCTTGTCCCATACGATTTGACGACGGGCGGAAGCCTCTATCATTACCGCGGGCATACCGACGTCAAAGAGCTTGGCATGTATGTTCAAGACACGATCACCAAAGGTCCCTGGAACATCAACCTCGGTATTCGGGGCGATATTTACAACGGACTCGATGCGGTTTCGCGCCAGCCGGAGCCACGAGTCGGCGTCGCCTACAACATCAAACAGAGCAATACCGTGCTGCGACTTTCCTACGCCCGTACCATGGAAAGCCCGTTCAACGAGAACCTCATACTGTCTGGGACCGGGTGCAACGACGCGGTGGTGAGTGCGGTCATGGTCGTGGCGCAGGGTTTCGCCTGCACTACCACGCCGCTGGTACCGGGCTTTCGCAACGAATTCCACGCCGGATTCGAGCAAGCGATCAGCAGTCACTTCGTGCTAAGCGGCGAGTACATCTGGAAGTACACCCACAACGGCTATGACTTCAACGTCTTCGGTACCACCCCTATTACCCTACCAATCGAATGGCACAACTCCAAGATTCCTGGTTTCGCCATTCGCGCCAGCGTTCCCAATTATCACGGCTTCTCGGCGCTGGTCGTGATGTCGTCCGTCGCAGCGCGCTTCAACCCCCCAACAGTCGCCGGAATCGCTCCTCCCGCGCCACCCTCCTGGTTCCGCATTGACCACGACGAAAGGTTCAACCAGACGACGCACATCCAGTACCAGCCCTGGAAGCTTGGACCCTGGCTTGGGTTCAA
Source organism: uncultured Acidobacteriaceae bacterium (assembly GCA_963809605.1). Lineage (GTDB taxonomy): Bacteria > Acidobacteriota > Terriglobia > Terriglobales > Acidobacteriaceae > Sulfotelmatobacter. The sequence goes on from CAWEKM010000006.1 coordinate 155,724, forward strand.
TTGGCGCTACGACAGCGGACTCGTGGCCGGCCTAACGCCCTGCGAAGCCCAAACTGCCACTTGCTCGTTCTCGACGTCTGTTAACGACCCGGGAGGCATGGGATTAGCCAACATCCCGGCAGGTGATATCGCCTTGGTGAATAACCTCACCGGAGCGGCGCTAACAGCCGATCAAGAGTTCCAGTCTGGGATTACCTGCGGTGGAGTGCGCCCAACTCCGACAAGCCTCACTGGCACTCTTTACGCTCCTGCAGGAGTCTACGTCTGTCCTGCCACTCAGCTCACCTCCAGTCTGGTAAAGATACCGGCGCCAAACACCGAACAAGACGATCACAACCCGCAACGCATCCAGCCAAGGAGCCTCTTCGATCTGTCGATAGGCCACGATAACATCTTCCGCGGAGACAAGTACAAAGTCAGTCTGCAACTGACCGCGATCAACATCACCAACAAGGTCGCGTTGTATAACTTCCTCTCCACCTTCAGCGGCACTCACTATGTCACGCCGCGTGCGCTGACGGCGGAGATCGGTTTCCATTTCTAGCGGGAAGTGCTCTGACGAAAAGGCGGCCTTGATCTCGGCCGCCTTTTTCTTTGGCTTGAATTCCGGAAAGGAGGAATTTGAAAATCAATACAAAAGCGCAGCGGGCGATGAAATTAACGCCGCGTACTGCGCCACATCGCTAAGGCGGAATTAGTATTTTCCGTGAAACACTGCATGATTGATGTCGGGCCAGAACTCTTTCAGCACGTTGAAGAGGCCGTCCAAACCCACCTGGGTTCCCCAACGCTGGTAGGTTTTCACCCATTGGTTGGATTCTGGCGGGTAATAAGCATTGCCGATGCCCGCAGCCGCTCCTGCCCCCACGACCTCCGACAGGTTGAACGTGCTCTTTCCCGAGTTGGTCCTGGTGATAAACAGCCGGCTTACCGCATAACCGGTCCGTTTGACCAATCCACCTTTGCCCAGGGTGTAGTATCTCGGGTCCTCTCTGGTCGCCGCCGGGACGATCGCTTCCGTCATGTAGTTCTCTATACCGCCGTCGACAAAAACGTGCCAGTAGTATTTGCCGAAGCCTTGAGCGCCTTGCCCAAAGGTCGGCTGCGACTTGCCGGCCATGTCAATTCCCGCCAACGCTCCCACGAAAATGAAATCGGAGTAGTCGAACGTATCCTGGGTCGCCAGCCAGAGCTCGCCCTTGAAATTCAACGGAGGCAAATGCTCGTTGGCGCTGACCGCCCGGTAATTGGGGATGATCCCTAGAATTCTCTTCGGTTGTTTACCAGAGGGGTTGTTGGCTTCTGCCGAGGGGACGTTGGGCGCAGGTGCATCGGGCAGGGAGGACTTTCCGCCCGTCGTCTTGCCAGTTTGTTGAGCATCTTGGGGAAGCAACGAAACGTCGCCAGGACCGAGCGGGGGGGGGCCCTCTCTGGGTTGTTCTGGCCCGTTCCTTGCCTGCGCTTGAGCACACGCAGTTCCGAATACTCCCGCGAGCGCCACCGCCATGCAAAAAGATCGAATCGCTTTCAAAATCTCCCCCCACGTTCGTGTTTTCCCGCTCCGGGCTTACCTGCTACTTCTTAAACAGTTCCTGCCAGTCACCCGGAACTTGGATTGTCTGAATCGCCGTCCGGATGCACCCAATCCTCGGAAAACAACAAGGATGGAATCCGGAACGAAACTTCAGTCGAGCGCTTTCCGCTGCTGTTTCTCCAGGTGGCGGGCATGCCTTTTTTGCAAGTAACCGTGAATATCAGGCCAAAACTCCTTCAGTTCATTACCAAAGGCGTCGAGGCCCATCTGCGTTCCCCAGTCCGACAAACTCGACGACCAGCTGCGATCGGCAGCGGGATAATAGAAATTGGAAATTGCAATCGCAGTTCCGTTACCGGCAAACTCGGGAACATTGAACATGCTGGCCCCGGAGTCTTTTCGAGCGATGAAAATACGGTCGATCGCATAGCCAAAGCGGCTTACGAACGAGCCCTTGCCCAATTGAAAATAGCGAGGATCAATTTTCAGGATCGTGGGGTAAAGGCCGCCCACCATGACATTGCCATCCACCTGATCGGCAAAAGCCGCTCCATACCTCTTGGCATATCCCTTCATCCCCTGTCCGAACGCCGGAGAGGAATCCTCCGCTTGCCGGATGCCCGCGACGATGCCCACCACTGTGAATTCATAGGGGTCGAAGGATCCCTTTGCTGAGATAGCGAACTTTTCTTTCCATGAGATGGGTTTCGCCTGCGATTGACTGTCAACCGTCAGATAGTTCGGCATCACGTAAAACATACGGTCATCTTTCCTCTTTTGATCTTCCTGGGCCGGGTTCTTTTGATCCTGAGAATTACCCTGGGCAGAAGATTGTTCTCCGGGCTTGCTCGGGCCCGAAGAACTGTTCGCGGGCGACTGGGAGGATGGGGCGGTGTCCGATGTTTGAGGCTGAGGAGCGCTTTGACCTACGAAAAAAGCCGCAGAGAATAAAATCGACACAATCAGTAGGCCCGCACGTATTGAATAGCTCGTTTTCAAATTGATAATGGCTCCAGGTCCGGTTCATTGAGATGTCGCCGAGGCGACGTCGGCAGTCCACTGGTAGCGCATCCTCCGTAAACAGACTTAGCTGTCCTGCCAGTATTTCCGCCTTGGTAAGTCCCGACATTCAACCAGTCATCTGCAACATTCCGCGGTCAGTTTGCTCCGATCGCTGCAAGTGATTTCCACGCATTGACTGGGTGGCAAGCAGAACCGCTCTCCTCACTTTATCAGTTAAGATGCAGTTGGAGCGAGCAGGTCGCCTGGCCTTTACAGGATTCTTTCGTGGGTGTAGCCGCTGGCGCCGAGGGCTGAAATCAGTTCGGCGATGTGGTCGGGGCCGCGCGTCTCCATAGTGATGTCGATGGCGGTGTCTCCCAGATTTACGTTGTGGTAAGCGCGATCGTAAGAAGTTTCAACGATATTGGCGCGGTGCTGGGCCAGAATTCCGGTGACGCGGTGCAGCGCTCCGGGATAATCGGGAAGATGGACGCGCAGTCGAACAAGCCTTCCATCTTTGACCAGGCCGCGTTCGATGATGCGCGCCAGCAACGTTACATCGATGTTGCCGCCGCTCACCACGACGACAACTTTCTTGCCGGTCTTGTCGCCAATCATGGGAATGCGGCGATTGACGATCGCACCTACGGTGGCCGCTCCGGCTCCTTCGGCCAGAATCTTCTCTCGCTCGAGCAGCAGCAGAACGGCGTTGGCAATCTCCTCTTCTTCTACCGTGACGATCTCGTCCACATATTTCTGGATGAGCGGGAGCGTGCGCTCACCGGCGCGGCGCACCGCGATCCCGTCGGCGATGGTCACCGCTGGGGGCAAGGTCACGGGCTTTCCCTCCGAAAGCGCAACCTTCACTGAAGGCAGCCGCGCCGGTTGAACGCCAATGACCTGGATGCGGGGATTCGTTTCTTTCAAGGCGCAACCGATGCCGCCGATCAGCCCACCGCCGCCGATCGGCACGACAACCGCCTCCAGATCGGGATGCTGCTCAAGCAATTCAAGCCCTAGAGTTCCCTGCCCCGCAATCACTACATCATCATCGAAGGCGTGGACGAAGGTTAGGTGGTCTTGCGCACTCAAGCGCAACGCTTCCTCGTAAGCCTCGTCGTAATTCCCGCCGTGAAGCACAACATCACCGCCATAGCCACGGGTTGCTGACACCTTGATCAGCGGAGTCGCCAGGGGCATGACGATTCTTGCCCGGATGCCGAGCTTGGAGGCGTGGTAGGCGACGGCCTGCGCGTGATTTCCCGCCGAGGCCGCGATCACGCCCTGAGAACGTTCCTCCGCAGTAAGGCTTAGCAGCTTGTTGAGTGCTCCCCGTTCCTTGTAGGCGCCGGTTCTCTGCCGGTTCTCCAGTTTCAAATAGATCGAATTGCCTGTGAGCTCGGAGAACGTTTCCGAACGCGTGCAGGGAGATACATAAATCGATTTTCGAATCCGTGCGAGAGCGGATTGGATGTCCGAGAGAATGACCATGGGTGCGCTGACTGCGGCAAGAGTCGTCATTTTAACTGAAGGAAATATCGAAGCCTAACGATACAGGAACCTCGGCCCGCCCCCTGAAAATCAGTTGCCCGGTCTATGCAGAAAAACTCATCCATCGCATCGAAAATGACGATTGTACTTGGCCAGGTGTTTCAGGTTAGACAAGTAGTATGGCGGAGAGTCGCCTCACCTTCTCGGCGGATCATGATGCTTGCGGCGTTGGCTTTATCGCCCAACTGGGCGGACCTGCGTCGCACGCCGTGGTCGAACGGGGGCTCGAGGCTCTGGCGCGCCTGGCCCATCGCGGCGGGGTGGATGCCGATGGGCGCAGCGGGGATGGCGCCGGATTGCTGGTCGCGCTTCCGAAGGCTTTCTTCCGGAACACGGCTCGTGTCCACGGGTTCGAACTGCCCGGGGAGTTCGGCGTCGGCATGGTGTTTCTTCAGCGTGGCCAGGAAAATGCGGCCTTGGACGCACTCCGTTCCGCCGTCGCAAAATTCGATCTCTCGTTCTTGGGCTGGCGGTCGGTGCCGACTGATCCCTCGATCCTCGGTCCGCGCTCGCGCGATTCCCTTCCGGTGGTGCGGCAGTGTTTCGTGGCGCCTCGTGGTGGGGCTTCTCACTCAGACTCCCCCGGGCTCGATTCTTCGGACTTTGAGTTGCAGCTTTTCCGGTTGCGGCAAGAACTGGAAACCGTTTCCGGCACCGGCTATTACTGCTCGTTTTCGTCGCGAACCATCGTTTACAAGGGACTGCTCACTCCGGAGCAGCTGGCTCCGTTTTATCTTGACCTGAACGATCCTGAGTTTGAGAGCGCGTTTGTGGTTTTCCACCAGCGTTATTCGACCAACACGCAACCCAGTTGGTCGCTGGCCCAACCTTTTCGCTTCGTCGCGCACAACGGCGAGATCAATACGATCAGCAGCAATCGCCGGTGGTTTCAGGCGCGCGGCGCCACGCTGCGCCGCCAGCTCGGACTGCCGGACAACTCGCGATTGCTGCAGCCGGGGATGAGCGACTCCGCGAGCTTTGATAACGCACTCGAAGCGCTGGTGCGCAACGGTTCCAGCATCGCTGAATCTGCGATGCGCCTGGTGCCAACGGCGTGGGAGCACGACGAGCGCCTCGACCCTGGGTTGCGCCAGTTCCTCGCCAACAGCGCTCCTGAGCAAGAGCCTTGGGACGGCCCGGCTGCGCTGCTTTTCACCGACGGACATTTCATCGGTGCCAAGCTAGACCGCAACGGCCTTCGTCCGCTGCGCTATACGCTGACTTCGGATGGATTGCTGATAGTGGGCTCGGAGGTTGGCATAACAGATCTTTCTGATAAGCAGGTGATTGAGCGGCAGCGGCTGGGGCCGGGCGAGATGCTGATTGCCGACCCGGCGAGCGGGACGTTTTTCCGGCCGGGTGAAGTGGCGCGACTCGTGCATGCGGATAACATTCTGGGGCCGGAGACAACTGTAATTGAGGTAGAAAACACGGCCGCACCGATCAGTCTCGATGCCAACCGTTTGATGGCAGCTTTTGGCTGGACGGAAGATCAGTTCCGCATGCTGTTTCAGCCTCTAATAGAAAATGGCCAGGAACCGCTGTGGAGCATGGGCGACGACGCTCCCCCGGCTTTTTTGTCGAGCCTGCCGCGTCCGCTTTGGGATTACTGCAAGCAACGATTCGCGCAGGTTACGAACCCTCCCATCGACCCGCTGCGCGAGAGTCACGTGATGTCGCTTGACGTGTACTTGGACGAGAATACGAAGCTGGATTCCCCGCTGCTCGATGCCGGGCAGATGGATTCGCTCGGAGAAGCGCTGCTAACGATCCACTGCATCGACTTCAGTTTCGACGCGGCAGGAGGGGTCGAGGCCGCACATCAAATTTTGAACAGGATTCGCGAAGAAGCTTCGGCCGCGGCAGCAACGGGCAGGGCAATTCTGCTAAGCGACCGGGCGGTGAGCGACAAGCGGGCGGCGCTGCCCGCGCTGCTGGCGGTTTCGTGCGCGTGGCGCGCGATGACTGCCTCCGGGGCCTGGAAGCTGCCACTGATTGTGAAGACGGGCCAGGTCATCGACACCCACCACGTCGCCCTCCTGGTCGCGGCGGGTGCGAGCGCCGTGCATCCTTATCTCGCCATGAGCCTCAGCGCACGCGCTGATCTCGAAGGCCTCGCGCACTACCGCGCTGCCATTGAGAAAGGTTTGCGCAAGGTGCTGGCGCGCATGGGCATCTCGACCATGAGCAGTTACCGGAACAGCCAGATATTTGAAACTATCGGCCTCGACCCGGTAGTTTGCGAAGAGTTCTTCGAAGATGCTGGACGCACGCTCAGCGGGAAATCGCTGGACAGTCTTCTTGAGGACTGCCTTGCGTGTCACGCTGCGGGCTTCGGCTCTGCCGCTGCGGAGTTTCGCGATGCCGGACTGTACCGCTTCCGCCGCAACGGCGAACTGCATTCGAGTTCGCCGGAACTGGTGCGGCGCATGCATCGCTACATCAAGTCGCCGACGCCGGAAAATCAAGCGTCCCTGGCTGTGCTCTCGAACGAACGGAAAAATGTTTCCGTGCGGGACTTGCTTGAGGTCCGTCCCGCGCAGGCTGTGTCCCTGGAAGAAGTGGAGAGTGAAGTTTCTCTCCTCAGCCGCTTCAGCACGCAAGCCATGTCGCTCGGCGCAATTTCGCCGGAAGCCCACCAGACGCTGGCCATCGCCATGAACCGACTGGGAGGGCGTAGCAATACCGGAGAAGGCGGCGAAGACCCGAGCATTTATTACGAGCGCCCGGAAGCGAACAACCGCGTGAAGCAGGTGGCGTCGGCACGATTTGGCGTCACTGCGGAATACCTGGTACACGCCGACGAAATCGAAATCAAAATGGCGCAGGGCTCGAAGCCGGGCGAGGGCGGACAGCTTCCTTCCGCGAAAGTTACGCCTTACATCGCACGCCTGCGGCACGCCGTGCCCGGAACGTCGCTCATCTCGCCGCCGCCGCACCATGACATTTACAGCATCGAAGACCTAGCGCAGTTGATCTACGATCTGCGTGCGGTAAATCCCAACGCTCGGATTGGGGTCAAGCTGGTTTCTAGTTCCGGAGTTGGCGTCATCGCTACCGGCGTGGCCAAAGCCGGCGCGGACGTGATTACGATCAGCGGTCACGACGGCGGCACCGGCGCATCGCCGCTTACTTCCATCAAGAACACGGGATTGCCATGGGAGATTGGCTTGCGGGACGCACATACCGCGCTGGTTCGGGCCGGACTTCGCGCCCGAGTGAGATTGCGCGTGGATGGCGGCCTCAAGTTCGCGCGTGATGTTGTGGTCGCAGCTCTGCTCGGAGCCGAGGAATTCGGCTTTGGAACTGCGGCCCTGCTGGCCATCGGGTGCGTGATGGCCCGGCAATGTCACCTCAATACCTGTCCCGTCGGCATCGCCACTCAGGATGAAACTCTGCGCGCTCGGTTTGCCGGGAATCCAGACATGGTCGAAACCTTCTTCCGCGCGCTGGCAGCCGATGTCCGGCAACTTTTGGCGGGCATGGGCGCGGGATCCATCGACGAAATTCTGGGCGCTGTCGACCGGCTGCGGCCGCGTTCGGCCGAGGCTGAGCAGAGCGTGGCCTCTCTGCTGCAACCTATTCTCGATTCGCCTGCGCAATTTCCCTGTCCGCATGAGGACTCGAGCGCGCTGCACGTTGAACTGAATCGTGTGGTCGACGATCTGGAATCACTCTCGACCCGTCCTTATCGTTTTGAAATCACCAGCGAGGATCGGGCCGTGGGCGCGCACTTTAGCGGTGAGGTGCTGCGCCGGCTGGGGTCTTCATTTGGACGTTCGACTCTGGAAATGGCCGGGGTCGACTGCGAGTTTTTCGGGACGGCGGGGCAGAGCTTTGGCGCTTTCTTGATTTCTGGCGCGAACTTCCGGCTCACGGGCGAAGCCAATGATTATGTGGGCAAGGGCCTGTGCGGTGGCAGCATCGCCGTTACTGCCCAGGCCGAAGCGTCGGCGCGTGGAGATGTTCTGGTGGGCAACACCGTGCTCTATGGCGCCACATCGGGCGAGCTATTTGTGGCGGGCCGCGCGGGAGAGCGGTTTGCAGTTCGCAATAGCGGGGCGCTTGCCGTAGTCGAGGGCGTGGGCCGTCACGGATGCGAATACATGACCGCGGGCGTCGTCGTCATTCTCGGCCTGGCAGGAGCCAACATGGGAGCAGGCATGACCGGCGGCCTGGCTTATCTGTTGCGCGCCGACGCTGATGACTACTTCAACGACGATGCGCTGAATCGCGACTCCGTGCGGTTTGCAACTCTCGAATCGCAGGAAGAGTTATGGGTCCGCCGCATTCTTCGACGGCACCTGCAGCTTACGGGAAGTCCGCGAGCTGCCGACCTGCTTTCCTGCTCCGCGCTGCCGCTGCTTCGGGTCGAGCCCGTGGCGCCTCCATGCTCCATCGAAGATACCTGGGCTTCCATTCTGGCGCGCCTCGCCGCCGAGGAAGCAAGGAGTTACGGCCGCGACAAGCTTCTCACTTCCGAAAGACCTGTCGTGCAATGAGCCGGCTCGCTTGCCGGGCGCTTCCCGGAACCACTTCGATGCGAAGTTCGCTATAATTTCCTGACCATACCGCATGGATTTCGATCAACTCATCACATTTCTGGAGGTGGCCCGGCAAGGCAGCTTCTCGCGTGCCGGAGAGAAAGTTTTCCGCTCGCAGTCGGCGGTGAGCGCTCAGATCCGCCAACTGGAGCAGGAATACGGCGACCGCCTGCTTGACCGCTCGGGCAAGACTGTCAAGCTCACTCCTGCCGGCCAGGTCTTCCACGATTACGCTTTGCGCATGAAAAAGTTGCGCGACGAATCGCTGGTGGCGGTAGCCGACCACGGCCACACGCCGCGGGGCACGCTGCTGGTTGGCGCCAACGAAGCCACTTGCCTTTATGTGCTGCCCGAAGTTTTCGGAGAATACTGCCGCAAGTATCCCGATGTGCAGATCAGCATCTATCGCAACTTCACTTACAAGATAGTGGAGAAGCTGGAGAACGGCTCTCTCGACGTTGGCATACTGAGCCTGCCCGTGCAGTCTCCCAGCCTGAAGGTTCAGGCCATCTACCGCGACCGGCTGATGCTGATGGTCAGCCCCAAGAATCCTTTGGCCAAGCTGAAGGCGGCGCACATCAGCGATGTCGTGAAATACCCTTTGCTGTTGCCGAAGACTGGCCATACGCGGCGCCTGCTGGATAAGCTGTTCCGGGAATACAACGCTGAGCTAAAAGTGAGAATGGAACTGCCGAGCATTGGAATGATCAAGAGCTTCGTGGCCGCCGATCTTGGCATCTCGCTGATCAGCGCGTCTTTTGCGCGCGACGAAGTGGCGGCGGGCCGAGTGAAGCTGATCGAGCTGGAAGGCGCAGAATTATGGCGCGAACTCGGGCTGGCCTATCGTCGCGATCGTACCCTCTCGGTAGCCAACAAGACTTTCATCGCCGTGGTGCGGCAGCTCTCAGACTATCTGAAGAAAACGGAAGCCCCGGTTCACTAGAGGCGCTGATTTTCAGAGAATCGCCTGGGATACTGTTCCAGGTCGCGGGTTGGGTCTCACGAGCCGGTGGGATACCTGACCATCGGAATGACCAATCGGCGGAGAAGCGGGGTTCGGCAAATGCCATGGTCAGTGGCGCTTCGCGACTGTCCGCAGGGTGGGTGATCGGGTCGCGCAGGCCGGGTGAGGTGAAATCCTGATGCGCCGAAGAATTCTCGCATTTGGTTTCTCCATGCTTTGGTTCGCCGGTTGCGGCGGAGGAGGCACCGCACCGCCTACGCAGACATCAGGACCCGCAGTCTCTGTAGTGCTGAGCACAAACGATGAGACACAACTGATGGCTGCTGAGCCCGGCGTCAACTTCACCCCGAGCACGGCGGATGCGGGAACGAACACCGTAGTCGTCGATCCAGCGCAGCAGTATCAGTCCATCGACGGATTTGGCGCGGCTTTTACGGATTCGGCCGCGTACTTGCTCATGGAAGTAGAGCCATCGTCGACGCTTTCTGGAACGCTCAGCGATCTGTTCACGCTCAATGGCAATGGCATCGGCCTTAGCTTCATGCGCATTCCCATGGGCGCATCGGACCTCGCGCTGTCGGTGTATTCTTTCGACGACATGCCGGCAGGGCAAACCGATCTAACCCTGTCGAACTTCTCCATTGCCCACGACCAGACCTACATCCTGCCACTGATAATGCAAGCCAAGACGCTGAATCCCCAGATGAAGCTGATGGCCAATCCGTGGAGCCCTCCGGGATGGATGAAGGACCCGAGCTCGATGAATCCGGTCTCCATGCTGGGCGGAACGCTGCTGATGACCGGTCCGAATGAGACGGCCTTTGCGAATTACTTCGTCAAATACATTCAGGCGTATCAGGCTGGGGGCGTGCCCATCGATTACATCTCGTTGCAGAATGAGCCGTTGTATATCACTACGGCCTATCCGAGCATGGGGATGAGCGACACCGTGCAATTAACTCTGCTACAGAACTACCTCATACCCGCGTTGACCGCCAACAATATTCCAACCCGTGTGCTTGTCTATGATCACAATTGGGCCACTCCGTCCTATCCAGAACTAGTCATCGGAGGGCTGACGGCGCAGCAGTTGACCCAGGTGGCCGGAACCGCGTGGCATGGGTATGGAGGCGTCCCGGGCGCACAGCAACTGGTGCAGAACCAATTCCCAACCCTCGGCAATTGGGAGACTGAACACTCAGGCGGCACCTGGGTCACCGATCAATTCACCGCAGACTTTCTTGAGATCACACTGGTGCTGCGCAACGCCGGAAAGTCCTATGTCAAGTGGAGTCTTGCTCTGGACCAGAACTTGGGACCGAACCTCACGCAGAACGCCGGCCTTGGTGGATGCAACACATGCACGCCCATTGTGACCGTCAATAGCCAGACCGGTGTGGTCACCAAGGACATCGAATTTTATACGCTGGGCCACTACAGCAAGTACGTGTTGCCCGGCGCGGTGCGCGTTTACTCCAGCAATACGCCCGCCATTGCCAGCGTAGCCTTTGTGAATCCAGACGGCTCAGTAGCGTTGATTGCGTACAACAGTTCCGCCTCAAGCCAGAGCTTCCAAGTTCAGTGGGGAACGCAGTCGTTCTCCTATACCCTGCCAGGCACCGCCGCGGCTACATTTACGTGGACGGGAACGGAGAGCGGCAGCACGCCTTCAATTGCGGCCTCCGCCCAGATACAGGGCTCCAGCTTCTCCAGTGAATCGGGGCTGGAAACGGAGAACACCAGCGACTCGAGCGGCGAATACGATCTGGGCTACATCACGCCCGGTGCGTATGTTGTTTACAAGAATGTCGACTTCGGCACTTCAGTCAGCCAGGTGACTGTGCGTTCGGCGAGTGGTGGCACCGGCGGGACCGCGACGTTCTACCTGGACAGCATCACAAGCACGCCGGTCGCCACTGTCAACTTGCCGGTCACCGGAGGCTGGCAAACCTGGGCCAACGCAAGCGCACCCGTTTCAGGCGCTGCGGGTGTGCATACCTTGTATGTCGTCTTCGAGGCGGGCAGAGATGAGGGCATCGCGAACGTCAATTGGTTTCAATTCCAGTAGTGCGAGCAACTCTCAGATTTTTTAAAAAAGCCTCAGCCCCCAATTAGGGTTTCCGCCTACGCGTCGCCTCCGGCAGACTGAGCAGCAGCCTGAATGACGTGCAGTCCGCACTCGGTCTTCGCCAATCCTGCCCAGCGCCCAGCCCTTGGATCCTCTCCAGGCCGTACTGCCCGCGTGCAGTGCGTGCAGCCGATGCTCGGATAATTGCGCTCATGCAGCTCGTTATAAGGTATATCGTGCTCGCGGATGTAATGCCACACCTGCTTCGAACTCCAGTCCACAATGGGATTGACCTTCACCAGACCAAACCTTTGGTCCCATTCAATTTTGCCGGCGCTGGCGCGGGCCGCGGTCTGGTCGCGCCGGATGCTTGTGACCCACGCCTGCAGCTCCCCCAGCTTGCGCTGCAGCGGTTCAACCTTCCGCAGGTTGCAGCATAAGTCAGGGTTTCGCTGCCACAAGGAGGGACCATGCTCCCGTTGTTGTTCCTCGGGCGAGCTTAACGGATAGACCCTTTCAATCGTGATGCCATATCTTTGTTCCACCCGGTCCATGAGGTTGTAGGTTTCGGGAAACAGAAATTCAGTGTCCAGGGTGAAGAGGCGAAAGTTCTGACGGGCCCGCGAAGCAATATCGATGAGGACCATGCCCTCGGCGCCGAATGCGGAGGAGATCGCGACCCTATCCCCGAAAGTGTCGAATGTCCAACCGAGAACGCGCTCGGGGCTCCAGGCTTCCGCGGCGGTCTGCAGTTTTCCTACTTCGTCTTTCATGGCTTCTTCCTTTTTCATGCCACGGGCTCCCCATCCGTCTTCAAGCTCGCGGTGATAGTTTGCGCAAACGCCGCTTCGAGGGCCGGTTCCAGAAAGCTAGCGGGTTCTTCTGTTAGACTCCGATCGGCGAACTTCACGACCTCGCCGACGACTAGGAGTGTTGGAGACTCAAGCTGCGGAGCATGGCGGAGAGCGGAAACGGTAGTGCGGTAAATTTGTTGCTCCGGAGTTGTTGCCCGGGAAATAATTGCGCACGGAGTTTTTTTCGCGAATCCGGCGGAGGCAAGCCGGCTGGAAATCTCGCCGTAGTCCGAGCCAGGCATGTAGACGACAAGGGTCGATTCGGCCGCGGCAAAGTGGCTCCAATCCGCATCATCGTTCGCCGACGCTCGCGTCACGGACGCTCGATGGCCGGCCGTCAGCACGATCGTGGAAGATGCCAGCCGATGGGTCAGCGGAATTCCGGCAGCAGCGGCAGCGCCGAGAGCTGAGGTAACTCCGGGAACAATCTCATATTCGATGTTCGATTGGCGCAGCGCCTCAATCTCTTCTCCAGCGCGGCCGAAGACCAGCGGGTCTCCGCTCTTCAGGCGCACCACCCGCAGTCCTGAAGCCGCTCGCGCCACCAGCAGAAAGTTAATCTCTTCCTGCCGAATGGTTTTGCTGCCGCAACGCTTGCCCACGTTCTGGACTTCGACCGAAGGCGAAATCAGTTTCAGGATTTCGGGCGAAACCAGATCATCGTGAAATACAATGTCGGCGGTTTGCAGCAGCCGCCGGGCCTTCACTGTGAGCAACTCAGGATCGCCCGGGCCTGCGCCCACCAGATACACCTTGCCGTTCATGCTGTTACCCCCTTGTCTTCCTCACGCTGCACCGACTCTTTCTCGATCGCCGCCTTCAGAGCCTCGCGGCTCGCCAGCGAGTGCAATAAATCACTCTTCCGCTGCGGATCAAGATCGCTGGCCAGCACCAGCTTTCGGGTCTCACCCAGTTCCGCAACCCATCGCGCATATCCTGGACCGAACTGCTTTTCCAGTTGCTGCCGAAGTTTTTGTGCCAGCGACGGACTCTGGTCGTTCGTCGAGATCGCAATCTGCAGATCGCCGCGGCGCACGACCGCGGGATAATAAAAGTCGCAATATTCCGGAACATCCACCACATTGCACAGAACCCCACGCTGCTGCGCTTCGCGATAAATCGAATTATTCAAATCGCGCGACGCGGTGGCGACTATCGCGAGGAACGTTCCATCAAGATCTGCCGGAGCAAAGCCGCGAATTTCCAAAGCGATCTTTCCGGCCCTTGCCCACTGATGCACGGCCTCGGACGCCTCCGGAGCAATCACGTATACGCGCGCGCCGGTCTCGATGAGGCCGCCGATCTTGGGTTCGCCAACCCTGCCGGCGCCGACCACAAGGCAACGTTTGCCCTCGAGTTTCACGAACATGGGAAACAGGCTGCTCATAATCTGCGTTAACCTTCCACGCCGCTCGGCACGCGTCCCTCAGGCAGATCGCGGGCGACCGCTTCTACAAATTCTCCCGCCAGGAAATTCCGCAACTCTGTGTCGCTGTGACGAGCGAAGAAGCGCCGCAGGTTCTCACCCGGCCTGCCGTCGGCGAGGTAGTGGCGCAGCAAACGTTCAATGGCTTCAGGGACCTCAGTCGCGACACAGCGAAATCCCACCGGCCTCGCAATTGCCTGATTCAAGCCCAGCGCACCGCCCAGGCAGAAGTAGTAGGCGTCGACCATGCGGCCGTCGACCTTGATTTTCTTGCCTTCGATTCCAATGTCGGCAATCCAGTGTTGTCCGCAACTATTCGGACAACCGGTGACGTGCAGCTTCAGATGTTGATCAAATCCGGGCAGACGTTCTTCCAACTCCTCTACCAGCCAGCGAGAAAAACTTTTCGTCTCGGTTATAGCCAACTTGCAGAACTCTGTGCCACTGCACGCGATGGCTCCGCGCCAGAACGGCGACCCGGCCACGGGCAAACCGATCGCACCCAACTCTTTTGCCAAATCGTCGGCGTGCAGCCGCGGCACGTTGACGATCAGTAGGTTCTGCATGTTGGTTGTGCGCAGTTCGCCGTTCGCAAAGCGATCCGCGAGATCGGCTGCCTCGTGCATCTGTTCGGGAGTAATCCGGCCGCGCAGAACCGTGGCCCCTACATAGCAGAGTCCCGGTTGCTTCTGCGCATGAATCCCGATGTGATCGCGGTAGACGTCTGCTGGCGGCTGCTCGGGTTCGGCTGGATCGAGTTGAAAACCGATGCGCCGCTCCAGCTCTTGTTGGAAGTCGTGCGGCGTCCAGCCATGGCGCAGGAAAAGAAACTTCAGTCGCGCCCGCTCGCGATGTTCGCGCAACTGATCGGAGTCGCGAAATAGCTCGGCGATTCCCTTAATCACCGGCAGAACCTGGTTCCAGCGCACGAAGGCATTCAGTGGCGCACCCAGATAGGGCTCGGTAGAAAGTCCGCCGCCTACGCGCAGAGCGAATCCAATCTCCGGCGTTCCACGAACCAGGCGCTGGGTCGCAGTCAGGCCAATATCGTTAATCTCTGGATAGGGGCACCACACGCGGCATCCCGTGATGGAAATTTTGAACTTGCGCGGCAGATTGTAGAACTCGGCAGTGCCCGCCAGCATTCGATCCGCTTCCAGCGCGAGGGATGACGCATCGCAGATTTCGTCTGCATCCACGCCTGCGACCGGGCAGCCCGTGATATTGCGTGTGACGTCGCCGCAAGCGCCCATCGTGTTCAGGCCCACGCGCCACAGTTCCTCAAGCACATCGGGAAGAGCCTCTATCGTGACCCAGTGGAGCTGAATGTTTTGCCGCACCGTGAGGTCGGCGATGCCGCGGGCGTAGCGGCTCGTCAGGCCGGCGATAGTCCGCAACTGGTCCGATCGCAGCAGGCCGTTTGGGATGCGGATCCGCAGCATGAAGAACGGCAACGCCAGTCCCTGGCCGTCTTTGCCGCCGACAACCCCGGCACCATCGCCCTGCGTGTAGACTCCCCACCAGCGGAAGTACGTCCCAATCCATTCCGGCGGGATCGAGGCGAAGCCTTCCCGCGCAAAGCGGCGAATCTCAGCCAGTCCCTCCCAAGGATTCATGGCGCGCTTTAGGCGCTCCACCTTTTGCGCTTTCGTTTCTTTGACTGGATTCGCTACTGCCGGATTTGCCATAAGATTACTTCCCATACACTGATTTGGCGCAAAAAAACCCACCGCCAGATGCTCTCTGGCGGTGGGCGATAAGTGCTAGACTTTATAAAACTCTTAAGTCAGCAACCTCCCTGCGCCAGAGCACACGCATGCACAACAACAACATGCACACATACAAATCTGGCCGAGATTGCTGAAACTCATC
Source organism: uncultured Acidobacteriaceae bacterium (assembly GCA_963809605.1). Classification (GTDB taxonomy): domain Bacteria; phylum Acidobacteriota; class Terriglobia; order Terriglobales; family Acidobacteriaceae; genus Sulfotelmatobacter. Next base: position 171,539 of record CAWEKM010000006.1, read on the forward strand.
ATGCTATCGAGAATACTAGGCTGTACCTGACAACAGCGTCAAGTTACCGCCCGTTTCCTTGGATGAATAATTTCGATCGTTGGAATCAAAATTTTGACTATGCCTGCGCGAGCCGTTGGGAGCCCGTTTTGGCGGACGTTTGGTCAGGCCGCGTTAGTAACTCGCGCTCTAACACTCTGGAGCACAGTCGCGGGAATCTGAAGCACGCGGATTCTCGAATCTTTTTTGGTGGTAACGTGAACCGCGATGCCATCCGCCTCCGGAAACGGGTCTGAAACCACTTCAAACTCCTCGCCATAAAGCCGCACCCGTCTTGAAGCGGCATATCCAAGATGCCTAACCCGTGCACACACTTCCGACATTGAGGGATTTTCAGGATTGCTAGTCATGATAGAACCATTATAGCCTCGCTGGGGCATTTACGGTTGCAGCGCTTTCGACCCTTTGACCCAGGCTGCTTGTCGCTTTGTCACATCAAGAGAACTAAATGGAGCGGGAGACCGGGATCGAACCGGCGACATCCAGCTTGGGAAGCTGGCGTTCTACCGCTGAACTACTCCCGCTCGCTGGCAGGGATGCAGAATACTGCCCTTAAGCCAATCAGAGTCTAGCACTCGAAGCCGCTGGAAACAATCTGCTGAACGGCCGTTGGTTCTGACGAAACTTGGGCTGAACCGCCGCGCAGTCGTGACATTCCCGCCGGAGTAGACGTCACTTAGGGCTGGTTTCATTTAGACTGCCTGATGAGCCAAACTGTGTCTTCCTCATCCTCAAGAAAACACGCGGGCCCCGGAGCCGACAGCGCTCACTCCGAGGTCCCTGAACCTTCATTCTCGGAGCGGGCGAGAACGCTCGTCTACCTCGGGCGTATCGGAAGCCTCTCAACCCTATCGCGCAAGCAGCCGGGCTTTCCCTTCGGTTCGGTGATGCCCTACGCGCTCGACGTGCGGGGGCGGCCAATCTTCCTGATCAGCAGCATGGCCATGCACACGCAGAATCTGCAGGCGGATGCGCGCGCCAGCCTGCTCGTTACCCAGCCTGACGCCGGCGGCGATCCGCTCGGCGCATCGCGGGTCACGGTGATGGGAAATGTTCTGTCCGTCCCGAAGTCTGAGTTGCCGGACGCCCGCAAGCTCTACCTGGAGCGTTACGAGAACAGCAAATACTGGGTGGATTTTGAAGACTTTTCTTTCTACCGCATGGATGTGCTGGATGTTTACTACGTGGGCGGCTTCGGAGTAATGGGGTGGGTGCAGGCTGCCGATTACGGGGTTGCCGAGCCGGATCCGCTGGTCGAGGCTGCAGCCGGAATTATCGAGCATATGAATGCTGACCACAAGGATGCGCTCGTCCTGCTGGCCAAGGTGTTTGCCGGCATCGAATGTCAGGAAGCGGCCATGACTGCCGTCGATCGACTTGGCTTTCATGTCCGTCTGAAAACCTCAGAGGGGATGAAAGGCACGCGCATTGCATTCCTGCGGGAAGTGCGCGATCCGGGGCAAGCTAGAAAAGTTCTGGTGGAGATGGTGCAGCAGGCGCGGCAGGTGCCGTAATATTCAGGTCGGGTGTAGCGATCTTCCTGGCCAACAAAAATGCCCGGGATTCTTGCGAATCCCGGGCATCCTGTTTTCACTGCAAAGCGGTCACTTAGACAGCTTGGACGTTCTCCGCCTGCCAGCCCTTGGGGCCCTTGGTCACGTCGAACTGCACGGTTTGTCCTTCTTGCAGGCTGCGAAAGCCACCTGCTTGAATCGCGGAGAAGTGCACGAAAACGTCCTCGCCATTCTGACGGCTGATAAAGCCATAGCCTTTGGCGTCGTTAAACCACTTCACTGTTCCTTGTTCTGCCATTGTTGATAGTCCTATTCTGTTTCTTTGGATTGTGCTGAGAAGATTCGCTGCTAGTGAGGGGGTGACGCTGGTTGGCGATACCGACCTTCAATTGCTCGTGAGTCAAACTTAGCTAAACCTATTGTACACCAGGAAGCAAGAAACCACGCCGAGTCTTGCGCGAGCCTCGATTTCCAGGAAACTCGCCTGCAAAGCGACGGTCCCATTTTGGAACGAAGGGCGGCTTTTCCCACGCTTTCTCAGTCTTTCCGCTGGACATTGAACTATTCTGTGATTAGCTTGAACCACTCCTCCAGCCTTGTTCGCGCGGCGCAACTCAGGGTTTGTCTGAATCCCAGGCGCAGAAAGGTATTGGCGTGGCAAACTTCTACACTGACGTGATCTGCAAAGACGCGCGGTTTGCCTTATTGACCCGCGTCAGCGACCCTTCCCTGCTCGAACCAACGACTCGCCAACTCGTCGAGGGGATAGTCTCGGCCGCGCAACAGATGGGAATTGAAGTCATGATCTATGAAACCTATCGCAGCCAGAACCGCCAGCGGGAGCTCTTCAACAGCGGCGCCACGAGACTTCGAACCGTCGGCGTTCATCACTATGGACTGGCCTGTGACATCGTCCGCGTGGCGGCGGGAGAGCCTTGCTGGAAAGGGGATTTCTCCTTCCTGGGACAGCTCGGGCACAGCAGCGGGCTCATCTGGGGCGGCGACTGGGGCGCTCCTGAAATCAGACACGCCTTCGTCGACAGCGTGCATGTGCAGCGCTGTACTGTCACCCGGCAAGGCGATCTTTTCGCGGGCTCCTGGTATCCCGACAAGGCTTACAATCCCTACGACGACGGCCAACATCTGTTTGCGGCTGCAATGAAGGCCGGTGCAATCAAGCAGCCGGGGAAGGCGGAAGTCGGGACGAGTATATCTCGGCCCAGCAAGAAACAAGCATAGCTTCATTGCTCAGCCGGTTGTTCCTCCGCTTTGTCCGATCGGCCCTCGCTTCGGCAGATTTTCGACTGCATGGATTAGTATGGTCGGTCGCGATTAGCGAATCCCAATCGCGTTACAAAGGACTCTTCAACCATGCGCCGAACCGATGCGAGGATTGCCGCCAGCCGTCGCTCATTCCTCAAAAACACGCTGATCAGCGGTGCGGCCACAACTTTGATCCCGTTGTATCCTGCACTCGGCGCCGCGCGTGAGATTGCGTCCTCCGTCCCACCTCCAGGAATCAAACCCTTCGAGCTCGACGAAATTACCATCTCCGGCCTGCAAGATGGAATGAAGTCCGGCAAGTTCACGGCCCGCTCCCTAGTCGAAAAATATTCCGCTCGCATCGAGGAGATTGATAAAGACAAGCACGGCCCGGCGATCAACAGCATTATCGAACTGAATCCGGACGCTCTCTCCATCGCCGACTCTCTTGATCAAGAGCGCAAGGCGAAGGGCCCGCGCGGCCCCATGCACGGCATCCCTGTGCTGATCAAAGACAACATTGATACAGCAGACCGGATGATGACCACGGCCGGCTCGCTCGCCCTGGTTGGCTCGAAGCCGCAGCAAGATTCCTACGTGGCGCAAAAGCTGCGTAGCGCCGGCGCCGTGATCCTGGGCAAGACGAATCTCAGCGAGTGGGCGAACATTCGCTCCAGCCATTCCACCAGCGGATGGAGCGGCCGCGGCGGCCTGACCAAAAATCCCTACGCACTCGACCGCAATCCCTGCGGCTCCAGCTCTGGCACCGGCGCGGGCATCTCGGCCAACTTATGTGCTGTGGGGGTCGGCACGGAAACAGATGGCTCCATCGTTTGCCCGTCTTCTGCGAACGGACTTGCCGGCATCAAGCCCACCGTCGGCCTGATAAGCCGAAGCGGAATCATTCCTATCTCACACACCCAGGATGGCGCCGGCCCGATGTGCCGCACCGTCCGCGACGCCGCGATTTTACTGGGCGCACTCACCGGCGTCGACCCCACAGACGCAGCGACTGCCTCGAGCACGGGCAAGTCCTACGCCGACTACACGCAGTTCTGCGATCCCAACGGCCTGAAAGGCGCGCGCATCGGAGTGGCCCGGAAGTATTTCGGCTTCAATGATGCCGTCGATACTCTCATGGAGCAATCCCTCGACGCCATGAAGAAATCGGGAGCCACGCTGGTTGATCCCGCTGATGTTGAAACTTTGCGTAAGTTTGATGAGAGTGAACTATTGGTCCTCCTCTACGAATTGAAGGCCGACCTCAATAACTATCTCGCCCGCCTCGGCCCGAACGCTCGGGTCCACACATTGAAAGACATCATCGACTTCAACGATCGCAACCGACAGCAAGAGATGCCATACTTTAGCCAGGATTTATTTCTGAAAGCCGAAGCCAAAGGCCCTCTAACTGAAAAAGCCTATCTCGACGCGCTGGAGAAGAACCATCAACTCGCCGGCACTGAAGGTATCGACGCCACTATGGACAAGTACCGCCTCGATGCCATGGTCGCACCTACCGGCGGGCCGGCCTGGCTTACCGACCTGATCAACGGCGACCACGCGGCTGGCGGAAGCTCGAACGCCGCGGCCGTCGCAGGTTATCCTAATATCAACGTAACAGCGGGATTTATCTCCGGCTTGCCGGTCGGTATTTCATTCTTTGGGCGGGCATGGAGCGAGCCGGTTCTCATCCGACTGGCCTTCGCCTTCGAACAAACTACAAAAGCTCGTCAGACTCCGCGCTTCTTATCTACTATCGGCGCAGGCTAACTCGCTGACTTAGAGTCACCGCAAAGTCTCAACAAGATGCCCTGTCGTGTTAGCCTTATGGGCAAGGGGGTATTCAATGATGATTAACAAGGTGGTTGCTTCCCTGCAGAAGGAGTATTCCCGTCTCGAAAAAGAAATGGGACAGGTGGGGAAGGCGCTCGACGCTCTCGGCCATGCCGGCGGGAAGAAACTCAAAAAGACAGGCCGTACTTTGAGCAAGGACGCCCGCAGGCGAATCGCCGCAGCGCAGAGGCTACGCTGGGCGAAAGTCCGAAAGGCAGCCGGCAAGCTAGTGAAGTCATAAGTAGAGTGCGTTTTCGCAAGCACCGTGGCTGGCCTCGTTCGTAACTTCTCCCAAGACTTGCGGACGAGGCGCAAGCTTCGAAGACTAACCTTGATAAGAAAGACTTGCCCGCCGGACTAAGTCCACCGAAACCAGCGCAGCGCCAGCACAAACGAGATCCCGCCCCACAAAAACATCACCAGGAGCTGCGGCCATTGATGGATCAGCGGCGTACCCTCCAGAATACTCGTTCGCAGCGCGTCGGTTAGAGCGGTCAGCGGCAACGCTTTAATCAGCGGTTGAATCACCGCTGGGAAGCGCTCGTAAGAGAAGAACACTCCAGAAAAAATCCACATAGGCATCATTACAAGATTCATTAGGCCGCTTACGCTTTCTATCTTCTGCGCCCGGCTTGCCGTCACTAATCCAACTCCGCCAAAGCACAGTGCCCCAGCCGCACCCAGTAACAGAATCGAGAACAGAGATCCCAGGACTTTCATGTGGAACACGAGGACGCCGAGCGTGAGCAACAATGCAATCTCAATGATCATCAGCACCAGGCGGCTCGACATCAGCGCCAGCAGAAAATCACTGCGCCGCATGGGAGTGCCCACGAAGCGCTTGAGCAACTTGCGTTGCCGCATGTCGACCAGCGCGAATCCAATACCCCACATGCCGGAGTTCATCAGATTCATGCCCAGCAATCCGGGAATCAGAAAATCGATGTAGCGCGAACCCGGCTCAGACGAGGCCGCGACGCTGGTTGTGATTACATCCTTGCGGCCAGCGGCGGATTGCAAGGCATCATCCACTTCGGATTTCGCGAGAATGCTCTCAGGGCGGGCTGGGTCATAGACATACTGGAGGGTCCTGCCCCCCACCTCGACAATCAGATCGTATTTGCCCAGGCGAAATCCCTTGTGGGCATCGTCGGCCGGAAGTAACTGCGGTTTGAAAGTGTGAAGCGGGGAGTGCGTCAGTATGGATTCAATTTCGGATGAAACAACCAGGGAAGGCTGAGTGAGATCCTGACGAGCGATAGCGACGGGTATGGCGTCGGCGGGCTTGTTGCGGAAGGCGATTCCGAGCCCCAACGCCAGTAAGAGCGGAAACACGAAGACCCAGAACACTACCTCTGGCTCACGCTTCAACTCAAGCATGCGGGCCATCAGCAGGTGACAGTATCCGGCCCAGCGCCCGTTGCGGCGGGGCGGCCGTTTCCGCGGAACCGTCTTTTCTACGACAGGTGCTTGCTCGGCAACGCTCATAAATTACTCGATGGCCTCGATCCGATCTTTACTCCTCCCGCAGATGTCGGCCGGTCAGCCGCACAAACACATCTTCGAGACTGGCCTGCCGGGTGGTCAAATGCTGCAACTCGCCACCCTGCTTTCCGACTGCCTCCAGCAGCGCCGGGATCGTCAGATGTGGCTCCTTCACACTGAGCGCTACCATGCCGTCATCCTCACGAACCGACTCGACGCTGGGCAACGCGCGCCAGGCTTCCAGAGCCGCGCCGTCCGAATTCCCGGTTGCTCTTGCGCCCACGGCAAATTCCACCACGTGATGGCCGCCCAACCGCTCAATCAAATCCGGCGGCGAACCCTCGGCGATGATCTGCCCGTGATCGACGATCGCCAGCCGGTCGCACAGCCGCTCGGCTTCATCCATGTAATGGGTGGTCAGCAGGATTGTTCCTCCGGAGCGCTGAAATTCGCGAATGATCTCCCACAACTGCCGCCGGCTCTGCGGATCGAGGCCCGTCGTTGGCTCATCAAGAAAAAGAATTCTCGGATTGCACACCAGCGCAGTCGCCACTGCCAGCCGCTGCCTCTGCCCGCCGGAGAGTTTTCCCACCCAGGCGTCGGCCTTCTCAGTGAGTTGCAACTGCTCGAGCACCTCATCCGACGAACGTGGTTCACGGTAGAAACTGGCAAACAGCTCCACCGTTTCCCGCACGCTAAGTTTTTCGGAAAGTCGCGTTTCCTGCAGAGAGATCCCAAGCCATTCCTGCATCTGGCGCGCATTCTCGCGCCAGGAATGTCCGAAAATCGACACTTCGCCCGAAGTCGGCTCCAGCAATCCCTCGAGGATTTCAATGGTCGTAGTCTTACCGGCTCCGTTCGGCCCGAGAAGACCAAAGCATTCACCGATTTGAATCTCAAGGTTCAGCCCACGCACAGCTTCCACCTTGCCGTCGTAGGTTTTGCGCAGATCGCGACATTGAATGGCGATGGCCACGGTTCGATTCTATCGGATCAACAAGGAGGACGTCGCGGAGGTCACGGTTCCGTCTGCGCGGCGTTATCGCGCGGGCAGCATCCAATTCGGATCGCCGGGAGGCTGAGGAATGTCCGGCGGCGGCATTTGCGGCATCGGTGAGGCCCCGTTCGCCGGCCTCGGCACATCTTGCGAATCTTCTCCGGGACGCCGCAGCGTGGGAGGGTTCGCGGGCTGCTCTGCTGGTTCTTTCTTCGCTTCTTTGTCTTTATCCTTGTCCGACGGCTCCAAGATTACTTCCCTCTCCGTGCGCACGATCTTTTCGCCGTCCACCTTCATCGTCTCCACGCGTACGACTTCGTCTCCCACGAAGCGAACGAAGTCGACATCCGCCGGGGGCTCGCCGTAAATCCATTCTTCGTATTCTTTCTCCCCATCGCGTTCGCGGTCTTTCTTTGGCGGCTTGCCTTTGGCGTGAAGCACCATCTCCTGGTTCATCCCCACCAGAACGTGATGCGCCTGAATCGCAGCCTTCACCTTAGGCGGCACGCTGTCCAGATAGGCCTGCTCTTTATTTCTTGCGTTGAAATCGAGCACGGGATACAGCAATGCCCGGGCTTGCGCCACCGTCATCTCGGGTACATGCTTGTCGAAATAAAGGTCCACGAAGGTACCGTGCGGATTGGCTTGCGCATCGTCCGGCCCACCCGTAACTGGAGTCCCGTAAGCCCCGGTTACTTCCACTCGCTGGTACCACTTCTTGTGACGGGTGGGTCCGCCGTTAATCTCGAAATGAATGTGGTCATCCTTGATTTGCACATAGGAGATGCGTGCCGGATCACCGGGCTTGATTGCCGGTCCCCAGAGGGCCAGGTCCTGACGCAATTGTTCGCCATCTGGTGTTATCACGCCGTCCTTCAACAGCAGTCCTTTGGAGCCCATCGGAAAAGACGTACGCGCATACACTAGCTGGGTTTCAAATTCGCGAATGATTTGATAGCGGCTCTGTCGGCTGATGCGCGGTGCATTGGCAGGAATCGCCGGAACCGCGGGTTGCTCGGAGGAGGATGGTGTCGCCTGAACGGCTTTGCGAAGCTGTCCCTGGGAATTTTTTTCCACGGATTGCCCGCTGCAATTTTCCCCCACGAGCACAACTGTGGCGGAGGTTACGAGGGTGATGAGCAGCAGAACACGAACACGGTCCATGACCTACCCCAGGCCGACTGGCACCTATTATAGCGCCGTCACAGTAGCCGGACGCCACTAAGAAAGATCGGCACCGCCGCCAGAAGTTTATCTCACCTCGGCTATTTGTGACCCTATTAGTTGACCCCGAGTTTCGCCGGGATGCTTGTCATCTCATGGGGTGATGGCTGAAAAGGCCTTTAGACGCTCTCCGGGCCGCGCTTCTTATGCTGCTGACATTTCGTCATGATGGCGGATCGGAGGCGGGAACGGAGGTCTTCAGGCAATTCGTAAAGCTGAGAGTCGCGATAGATCTCGATGGTCTTTTTCGTGGTATCACAAACTACATAGCAGTTGTGGCACCAGGAAAGGTGATTCTCCAACTCGACTTTCGTAGGCTCGTCGAGAACGCCGTCCAAATAATTGGTCAGCTCGTGCAAAAATTCAGAGCATTTCACTGGTCGCCATCTCCACTCTCGCGTTTCTGGAAGTACCTTCCGAGGCGGTCGCGCAGTTGCAGGCGCGCCCGCAACAACCGCGACTTCACCGCGGGTACGCTCAATTCCAGAGCGGCCGCGGTTTCCTCGGTCGAAAGTCCTTCCACGTCCCTCAGTACGAACACGGTCCGGAAGCCTGGGGGCAGGCCCTGGATCGTCTTGCTCAAAATTTCCCGCAACTCCGCCTGGTTATACTGCTGCTCCGGATTCGGACTCCAATCCGCGATCTCACGCGGAAGCGAATCATCTTCCGTTTTTATATCTTCGTCGAGCGAGACCGTTCGTTCAGGCTTCCTGCGGCGCAACTTCATCAACGCTTCGTTGACGGCGATGCGCACCAGCCACGTATAAAATTTCGACTGCTCCTGAAACTTCGCCAGGTTGCCGTACGCCTTCAGGAACGCCTCCTGCACCACATCTTCCGCATCCTCGCGGTTTTGCGTGATGTGTTGGGCGATCCGAAAGACGTTGCGGTCGTAACGGCGCACCAGCTCTTCGAAGGCTGAGTCGTCGCCTTGCTTGGCGGCCCGAACCAGTGTCAGCTCATCACTGACAGGCCCTTCTAGTTTGTTTTGGATGGCTCCCATTCTATCGACGATGCAGTATTTTGCGGGTCCGAACCGCGGCACTCAAAAGCAAGCTGTTATTCTACTTGGTAACCGAAGTGTTTGCCCAATCGAGTTTCCGGTTTCAAGCGGGACAAGATTTGCGGTAGAGTCGGGGATTGGGAAGGTGCGCGGTCGAACACGTCCTTGCGTACTCTGGGGCCTTCCCACAAGTGCCGTATAATCAGCACTTAGGGCTAGACTCGGGCGGATGTTACCGCAGTGCGTGTTTCGAAGGGATACGGTTTTCTAGGCATGGGGCGCGAGAAACAGAATCAGAATGAAGTGCGGCAGGTAATCGAACACGCCGTGGCGCAAGCTCTTCAGGCGCAGATGCCGCAATTGCAGTCGCAGATTGTGCAGCAGGTGCTGGAAGCCCTGCCCGCGCACTCGAGCGAAGGTTCTGCCGCGCACGCTTCCGAGGGTGCTTCAGACTCCGGCGCTCTGGTTCAGGCCGTCGCTGCGATTCATGCAGGATCGAGCCAGAAGGAAATTCTTCGGGCTCTGCTCGACGCCGGCGGTGGGTATTGTTCCCGCATCGCGCTGTTCGTGGTGAAGGCGGGAGCCGCGTCAGGGTGGCAATCCCGTGGTTTCGGTGACGAGGAAGTCGTCAAAGATTTTGCTCTCGATCTAAGCTCCGGCCCAGTGGCCCACACCTACCAGAATCGAGTGGCAACGCCCGGCAACATCGCGGAGATGGGCCGCAAATTCGTGAAAGAATTTGGCAGCCCGGCAAATGAACAGGTGCTGGTGCTGCCCCTTGCTCTCAAGGATAAAGTAGCGGCTCTGGTTTATGCCGATGGAGGCGATACCGGCAATCTTGATCAGAACGCCTTGGAATTGCTGGTGGTCGCAACAAGCGCATGGCTCGAAGTAACTTCACTGCGCAAGCAGGCAGCGGCCAGAGAAGACAGCGAGATGGTGAGCCGGGTTGAGACCCCGCCGGTGCAAACGGTTTCCTCGTTTTCCGATCCTTTCGCATCCCACGTGCCGAAGCATGTGCCCGCCAAGGCTGCGGTCGAGCCCGAACCTGCCGCCGAAGTGGTGGAAGTGGCTTCGGCGCGTGCCGCAGCCGCACCCGCCACAGCCACTGATCCTCTGGCTGGATTGTCTGCGGAAGATGCCGACGTTCATCGCAAAGCTCAGCGCTTCGCCCGCCTGCTGGTGGATGAAATCAAACTCTACAACCAGGCGAAAGTGGCCGAGGGACGTCGCAATAAGGATTTATACGACCGGCTCAAAGAAGATATCGACAAGAGCCGAGGTACGTTTCAGAAGCGGTACGGCAACACTGCAGCCGCCGGCGCTGATTACTTTCAGAGCGAGTTGCTGCGCAGTCTGGCCGAAGACGACATCTCCATCATGGGTTCAAATTTCCGCCGCTAGATTTGCGGAAGGGTTCTGGCAGTAGAGTGTTTCCACAAAAAGAATACGTAGTGCAATCAGCTTCGAAGTGGTCGATGCTCGCAGCCCTGGCTCTGTGCGGCGTCTCCGGCGTTCTGCTTCCGGCACAGGCATTGCAGCAATCTCAGCCGAGTTCCGTTCAAAGCCAGGCAGACACACCACAGTCGAAACCGGCTGCGGAAGCAGCCCCAAAGGCCAGCACGACCGGCGCCCCTGCGGCCAAGGCCCCTACCGCCAAGAGGCCCGCAGCCCGGGCGGGGCGTCGTCCCGTCACGACTCACCGGCGTGCGATTTCGCCGCGAGTCCGGCGCATGCGTCAGGCCTTTGTGGCTTCGGCCAGCCTGCGGCCTATGGCGCAACAGCTTTTGCAGGATCGCTCGCTCCCGGCTTACGCCGGCATGGAAACTTATGCGCGCGCTCACTCCAAAGAGGATGCCGGAGCCCTGGCCTGGCTCGTGGTCGGCTACGCTCACGTGCTCGATCGAGAATATGCCAAAGCCATTGACCCGCTGAGCCGTGCCAAAGTGCATGCCGGTGATCTCGGCGACTACGTCGACTATTACCTTGGAACTTCGTACCTGCAGACTGGACGCACAGCCGAGGCGCTGGCAACGTTGGCCGACTTTGCCAAGACCCATCCGGATTCGCTGCTGGTGCGTGATGCCGACGTCAGCTACTCAGGCGCGCTCCTGGCGGAAGGTCAGGCGGCGGAGGCCATAACTCTACTTGCGCAGGATCGCACCCCCGTGCGCTCGGACGTGGAGCTTGCGCTCGGACGGGCCTACGCGGCTGCGGGCCAAACCGCCAAGGCCGCCGAAATCTTCGCGAACATTTATTACACGATGCCCGCCAGCGCCGACGCCGATGCGGCGTACGCCGAGTTGAGGAAGCTGCCGTCGGTGCCGCCTCCCACCGCCGCTCAGCTCAAAACCCGGGCAGATGGATTGATGAGCAAGAAGCGCTATGCCGACGCCGCCGAGGAATATCGAAGTCTGATCAGCGAAATCGGCCCCAATGCCAACAGCACGGAGCAGTCAGCGATCCAACTCGACCTGGCCGACGCCCTTCATCGCGGCGGTAAAAACCGTGACGCCAAGATGGTCCTCGCCCTGGTGGGCGGCGAGGGCGGCGAAATCAACGCGCATCGGCTGTATCTGCTAGGTCAGGTCGACTTCGCCTCGAACGACAACGACGATTTTTATCGCACCGTCGACGAACTGCGCCAGGCTGCGCCGACAAGTCCATGGCTCGAGCAGGCGCTGATCTCCGCTGCTAACCTGCATTTGGTCCATCACGAATACGATCAGGCCCTCGACGCGTTTCGCGAAGCGCAGCAGCGCTTTCCCAACGGCTCGCGCGCTTCTTATACTCACTGGAAGGCAGCCTGGCTGACCCTGCGCCAGGGACGCAACCAGGATGCCGAGAAAGCGTTCGAAGAGCAGATTGCGCTGTATCCTTCCGGCGCAGAAACTCCCGCAGCTTTGTATTGGCGTGCCCGTCTCGCGGAAGAAGGCAATCAGCTCCTCGTGGCGCGCGCCTTTTATCAGAAGCTTTCGGATCGTTACCGCAACTTCTATTATGCGGAGTTGGGCCGGCAGAGACTGAAGCATCTTCCCGCGGTGGAAGCCGATGCGACCACCCACTACGCTTTGCTCGATCGAGTGCCACCTCTCGATATCAGCGGGAAAGTAGCCGACTCTGAACCACCGTCAGACGAATTGCACGTGCAGAAAGCCGAGCTTCTCGGCAATGGCGGCCTGGTCGATTTCGCGGTGCGCGAATTGCAGGCCGCCGCTGCGGCCGACGGCGGCAGCTGGGGCCCGGCAGAAGCCGCACAGCTTTACGATGAGTCCGGGCATTACGATCAGGCCATCGAGGTCATGAAGCACTCCACCCCGAATTATTTTGCCCTCGACATCCCGGATCTTCCGCGGAAATATTGGGAAGCGCTCTTTCCCAAAGCTTACTGGAGCGACCTGAAGCGCTCTTCCGCGGCGAATGGACTGGATCCCTACCTCGTCGCATCACTCATACGGCAGGAGTCGGAATTCAATCCTAACGCGGTTTCGCGGGCTAATGCCGTGGGCCTCATGCAGTTGTTGCCGAAAACTGGCAAAACCGTAGCCCGGCAAGTAAAGATGAGGCGCTACTCGGCCAGCCAGTTGTATACGCCCGCGGTGAACTTGCAACTGGGCACGCGCTATTTCCGTGGCATGGTCGACAAATTCGGCGGCTCCTTTGAATACGCCCTGGCCGCTTACAATGCAGGATCAGATCGCGTCGAAGACTGGCTGAGCCAGGGCCAATATCGCGACCCCCAGGAGTTCGTCGAATCGATTCCCTTCACCGAGACGCGCGAGTACGTGCAAGCCATCCTGCGCAACGCGAGTGTGTACAAACAGCTTTACGGAACACCGTAGAAGCAACACTACGGCCGCGACGCCTCAACAAACAACAACCCTTGCACCTTAGTGGCGTCTTCGGTTAAGCGGTCGAAAGTGACCGCCCGGCGCGAATCAGAAAAACGCACATCCTGCAGCAAAAACTTGTGGACCGCATATGCGGTCTCATTCGAGGAGTAGTCAACCGTCCCCACATAAGTCACGCCGTACAGCACATACACGCGAGAGTTCCAAATCATCAGCGCAGGACGCTGGTTGCGAATCATGGCGATTAAGTGACCGGCGTTCACCTGATCTGGTGTCAGATATTCCGTGGTGACCATGATGGCTCGGCCATCACTTAGAAGATGCCTTCCTTGCAGCTTGCTGGCAAGGTCTTTCAAAGATTTCGGATCCGCTGACTCGAGGCTGTCTTCCAGAGCAGAGTTCTTTCCGCAGCAAACTTCCTTGTCGTTGAAAAGTATTTCGAGCGCCGTCGCCAGGACCTCGGCCGCATGCGGAGATCGCGCCGTGAGCGTGGGCAGATCGCTGACGCGGACCTCCTGCTCTGGGTAAGCGACCTGCTGCGCGTACGCCAAGCAACAAAGGGAGGGGCACAACGCCACCACACAACAGGCCGCGAAAAAAACCCCCGATCTCGCCATCCTCTTGTCGAATGCCATGGCTATCCTCCCCCGTGGTTGACCTGCTGCCTCTATCATTGCATTCCCCCGCGCCGACGACCGAGGCAACTCCTTTCAACAAGACCCGCGAGCATGTGCGGGCAATTCTGCGCAACGCCAGCGCGTACAACCAGCTTTACTGGACCCGAAAGTCGGATTACACTCGCTGCGTGAACCGTGTTCTTATCCTGGCGGTGCTCCTCGCTTGGACTCAGGCGATAGCCTCTGCTCAACAGCCAAATGATAGTCCACCTCATGCTCCCAGGTTCGATAAAGGCACTATCGCGAACGGAGAGTATACAAATGACTGTCTTGGCTTTTCGATCGCTATACCAGACGGCTGGGAAGTAGATAGTTACAGTGGCGGCGCGGGTGCAGACGGAAACGCCCTCCATATTTCAGATAGAGGGCTCGGTCTGCTCCTGATGCGCCAGCACACAGAGCACCCCTTCGGAAACCGGATCGTGATTACTGCTATCGATGCCAGCGACTCCCGCATGACAGCTAAAGATGTGGCGGCCAACTCAACTCGGGTACAAATTAGCGACGATTCCCGAAACAGGCAACTGGTTCGAGATGCATTTGCCGTTGACTACGCCGGGAAGACATTCTTTAGGTCGGACTACAAACAAACATTAAGCAACGGGGATACGTTATACATGGCCTTCGTCCTGACGAAGTTCCGCGGATATTTCATCGGAGAAACCCTCATGACTGGATCGCCAGAGGAACTGGATCGCTCTGCCGATTCTTTGCAGCGGATTTCGTTCCAGGACGACCAGTCGAATCCCAGGTGTGTGATGGGCAAGGAAAACAGCCCGACGTCGGGAGGCATAATCGGCGGAGTGATCAGCTCTACGCCTGTCTTACCTCAGTCCGGCTCAGGACGCCCGTTGCGCGTCCGTGTGTCGCAGGGAATCTCGCAGGGCTTGTTGGTCGGGAAAGTCGACCCACAGTATCCCGAAGCTGCGCGCCGCGACCGCATTCAGGGCATAGTACTGCTCCAAGCAGTTATCGACACAAACGGCGATGTAAAGAATCTCACTCTCGTCTCCGGAGATCCGGCGCTTGTGCCAGCCGCCATCGACGCAGCCAAACAGTGGAAATACAAACCGTATCGATTAAACGGACAGCCCACGGAAGTTGAAACGCGCATTACGGTGTCGTTTCAGTTGCAAGAGAACTGATTTTCGCGGGTCGTGGGCTATACCAGCAAGGCTCGAAGCTTATTTTGGCAAAGAACCTTCGTGCCCACTTGGCTTGTGAAACAAAATCTCCAGGACCAGCAATCCCGCCCCAACCACAATCGCGCTGTCCGCCAGATTAAATACCGGCCACTGATACCGCTTCACATAGAACAGCAGAAAGTCGACCACGCGTCCGTGCGCCAGGCGATCCCAGAGGTTCCCTAAAGCTCCTCCCATAATCAACGACAGGGCGACGCCGGTAATCACCTGAGCATGGTTGTTTTTCCAGAGCAATATCGAGACCACGGCCAGAGCGATCACGGAAAACGCGATCAGCATGGCCGTTTTCCAGTGCGCGTTCGAGTCCGCGAACAGGCTGAAAGCTGCGCCTGTGTTCTCGGTGTGAGTAAGACGAAAAA
Organism: uncultured Acidobacteriaceae bacterium; assembly: GCA_963809605.1. Classification (GTDB taxonomy): domain Bacteria; phylum Acidobacteriota; class Terriglobia; order Terriglobales; family Acidobacteriaceae; genus Sulfotelmatobacter. Next base: position 186,992 of record CAWEKM010000006.1, read on the forward strand.
AGCCGGGGATGACTTGAATATGCGAATAAAGCGGGATGCGCTGCGCCGCCATGTGCTTGGTCCAGCGGTCCAGCAAAACCACGATGAGGGCGATCAGCAGGTAAAAGGCGCGCGCGGAGTTCTTCGTCATTCGGAGTCTTAGCCCGCCCCTCTGCCTGCGAAGTCCGGGTCTGGAAACATCTTAAACTGTTTGCGCCTTCGATTCTTTTCGTCACAATTCTTCATTTTCATCTACCTCGGATACGGGCTCCCCATGTATTCTTATGCCGCCTCGGACCGAAATGCGGGCCGCGAAACGCAGCCTGTTGCCTGGCCCGAGTTGTTCTAATTCCTATGTCGGCGAAATGCGCCCATGAAGCTTTGGAGACGCTGGAGAGGCCGGACTCTGTTGTTCCTCGCTGTAGTTGGGCCGGGGATCATCACTGCGAACGTCGACAACGACGCGGGCGGTATCCTGACCTACTCGCAAGCCGGCGCGCAATATGGATTTCTCCTGCTGTGGACCATGATCCCGGTCACCCTGGCGCTGATCGTTGTGCAGGAAATGTGCGCCCGCATGGGCGCCGTTACCGGCAAGGGCCTCAGCGACCTGATCCGCGAAGAGTTCGGGTTCCGCATCACGTTTTTGATGATGCTTGGAATTCTGATCACGAACTTCGGCAACGTGGTCACAGAATTTATCGGCATCGCCACCAGCCTTGAGTTATTCGGCCTTTCGCGCTACGTGACCGTCCCCGTTTGCGGCGTTATCGTATGGCTGATCGTGGTGAAAGGCCAATACAAGACGGTGGAGAAGGTCTTCCTGGCTGCGTCTTTTTTCTACATCACTTATATCTTCGCCGGAGCGCTCGCGCACCCGGCCTGGAAACTTGCAACGGTCGCAACCTTCAAGCCGCCGGAGTGGGCTAAATTCCGCGAACAGGCCTATCTGTACATGGTGATCGGCGTGGTCGGAACCACGATTGCGCCCTGGATGCAGTTCTACCTTCAGGCCTCGGTGGTGGAAAAGGGCGTGACCCGGCGCGGACTCCATGCTTCGCGTTGGGATGTAATCGTGGGCTGCATTTTCACGGATGTGGTGGCGTGGTTCATCATCGTGGCCTGCGCCGCGACCTTGTACGTGCACGGCTACCGCGACATCAAGTATGCCGCCGACGCAGCCCAGGCACTAAAGCCGCTTGCAGGGCAGTATGCTTACATTCTGTTTGCTGTGGGGCTGTTCAACGCATCGCTCTTCGCCGCGTCGATTCTGCCCCTTTCCACGGCCTACACGGTGTGCGAAGGTCTGGGTTTTGAATCCGGAGTGGACAAGAAATTCGGCGAGGCTCCGTTTTTCTACTGGCTGTACACGCTGTTGATTGTGGCCGGTGGGGCCGTGCTTCTAATTCCCCGCTTGCCACTGGTGAAGATCGCGGTCCTGTCGCAAGTAGTGAACGGCGTGGTGCTGCCGTTCGTGCTGATCTTCATGCTGCTGCTGATCAACAAGAAGGAACTCATGGGGGAGTACGTGAACACGCGCCTCTTCAATATTGTCGCCTGGGCGACTACCGTGATCATGATCGCGCTGACGATCGCGTGGTTCTGGACCCTGAGAGGCGGCGACTAGGACGCCCCGACGTTTCCGCGCGTAAATGTTTCCGGCCGTGATCGCACCCGGTGCTCATATAAGTTTCCCCGCCGCCAGATCCTTCACCAGCGAGGCATCGGCTTCAAGAAAATCATACTTACCTAGATCCTTGGGCGCGGACCACTGCAGATCGCGGAAGATGCGATTCTCGATTTCGCCATCGTACTCGCGCACAATAAAAAATCGCAGTTCCACCATCGCTCCGTTCGGGTAAGTATGCTTCAGGCGGACGATCTCGTCGCCGATCTTGGCATTAATTCCTAACTCTTCTTCCAACTCGCGCCGCAGGGCGTGGCGAGGCTGCTCGCCTTCTTCAATTTTTCCTCCGGGAAATTCCCACTTGAGCGGCATAGTCTGATGCCGGGTCCGCTGGCAGACCAGCAGCTTCCCATCTTTCTCGATTACGGCTGCGACCACGCGTTTCATAGATTGGCGATCCCGGAGAACGAATAAGTTCGCGTTTGAGTTTGTGGTTTATCGGCAGAACAGACTCAGCGACCCTTTTCCAGCTTTTTCCCGACAACTTCAGCGCAGTACTGGACGAGCTTCTGGTCGTCGACGCCGAAAGCCGCGGGGAAATGGCTGTCGATGTCGAGTTCGCCGGCCACCTGATTTTTAATGAAGATCGGGACAACGATTTCAGATTTTGTCTCCAGAGAACAGGCCAGGTAGCGGGGATCTTTGCTGACATCGTCGACCACGATGGTCTTGCCGCTGGAAGCGGCAGCCCCGCAAATTCCCTGGTTGAGCGGAATTCGCGTGTGCGGAGTCATAGCGCCCACGAAAGCCTCCAGCACCAGCATGGGCGGTTGGGCGCCGGCTTCGAGCATATAAAAACCAGCCCAGTTATATTTCAGCATGCGCTCATGCAAAAGCTTGCAGACCCCTTGCATAAGGTCCTTGGCCGTGGGCGCCGCTTGCGCGAGCGCGGTGATTTCGTTGCGAACCTCTTCGATTCTGGTGGTGACGGGCATGAGGAGAATCTTAACTCAGAGCGGGAGATTCGCGGCTGTAGAAGATGAAACGCAAGTAATCTGCCGGATTCCTTCCGTGCGGGCAAAGATTTCGGGATGGATCGCGAAGGCCAAGGCGTCGAGACCGCGCAGCAGAGTCGGAGCGGGCGTGTTGAGATGCTCGTCTCGCACGCAATAGATGCGGGACGCTCGAGCGGCGCGAGTTCCCTGCCATTCGCGCTCGGCGACAATTTTCTCCAGCGGCACTCGATCGCCCGCTCCGCACCATGCGGCGATCACGATGTCGGGATCCACGCGGGCGACTTCTTCGGCGGAAATCTGGCGTCCCGGTGCGCCCAGAAACTCACCTCCGGCGGCTTCCACCAGTTCAGCGACCCAGGCTTGCGACGCGATTAGAGGCTTGCCCCATTCCTCGCAAAAGACTCTTGGACGAACTATTCCGGCGGCGCGGGCGCGGACTTGTTCGATATGCTGCTGCATACGAGCGATCACTTCCTCGCCGCGTTCATTCGCCCCGACCGCCCCGGCAATGAGGGCAATGTCCGCGTAGACATCAGCTAGATTCTTAGGCGCAAGCCCTAGAAACGAAGTTCCGGACTTGAGTATCTCGATGACCGCTTTTTCCTGGTAAGGCACAGAGGCGATGATGAGGTCAGGCCGAACTGCAGTAATCTGCCCGGCATTGGCCGCCCAGGAATCGGCAAGGATAGTCCGCGGTTGCGCCATGATTTCAGGAACTACATCCGCGCAATACTTTGTGCAGGCGACCACGCGATCGAGTTCGCCAACAGCGGCGAGAATGACCGTCGCACTGGGTTGCAGGCAGGCGATGCGGCGCGGGGTGTGTGAAGATGGCATGGGCTTTGCGCTACTTTCCGATCTGACCCAGCGCTGCCGAAAGCGCATCGAGGGCCAACTGCGCGGCGTGGGTTGAGGCTTGCGGCAGGCCGCCGACTGCGGCAATCACGTCCTCGCGCCGCAATTCGAGAGCTTGGCTCAGCGCCCTCCCCACAATCAATTCCGTCAGTGCCGAAGAGCAGGCAATGGAGGCCACGCATCCTTTCGCCTTGAACCTGACCTCGGTAATTCGGTCTCCGTCGGCTTTCAGGGTCAGGCGCAACGCGTCGCCGCAGGCGGGATTCTCAATTTCTGCCGTGGCGTCCGCATCGGCAAGCTCTCCTACATTGCGCGGATTCTGGAAATGATCGAGCAGCTGGGCGGAATACATTTGCTGCTTCAATTGTAAACGGCGGGCGGCGGCTAGGGCGCTCAACCTCGCGAACGCGTGCCTTCGGGAAAATAAATTCGCCAGCCCTGCTCGCGGGCCATGACCTCGAGATCGGGATTCGGGTTGACCGCAAAGGCATGCTTCGCCATTGCGAGCATGTCCCGGTCCCAGCGGGAATTGCCGAAAGCGCCGTCGATTTCCTTCTTGACGACCTCACGCAGAGCCTCCGGTTTGCCCACGCCGGAAGGCACGCGGATCAGTCGATCGGTAACGATCCCATCATCGACTTCCACATTCGCGGCAAGAATGCGACTTTCGGGTATGCCGAAATGCTTCATCCCAGCGCGGATTACCCATTCATTGGAAGACGACACGGCCCAGACCTCGCAACCACTTTCCTGCAGACGGCGCACCAGTTCTCGCATCTCGGGAAAAATCTGCACGACAAAAAACTGGTCGAAGAAGCGCGTGGCAGCGTCCATCATCCTCAGCTCGGGAATGCCTCGGTGCATCGTCACCATTTCGCCACACATCGTGGTTTCATCCACTTCGCCGCGCTTGTAGGCTGCGTAACGCTCCCTCAGCGGACGATCGAGCTCCCGCGGAATAAGCTCTCCCTCTCTCAGCTCCCAATCGAAAAAGCGCTCTCCGGCATCGCCCGACCACAGCGTGCCGTCGCAATCGAAGCCGGCAACACGCGGCTTGAGACGGAGAACCGATTCGAGAAATTCATTGGTGACAGGAAGAAATGTTTCGGACCGGGCAGCGTTCATCTGTCGACGATAACGTGCTCAAGGAAATCGCGCAACGTCGCAAGACCGGTCAAGAGCAGCGTGTCAGCAGCGCGGCGTAGTCCTCCGGAGTGTTGACATCCAGCGCGACCAGAGGATCGTCGACCGCTACATACTGGATGTGCTCCTGATTCTGATGTTCGATGTCGCGGGCAATCGAGGTAGGCGGGACCCGGAGAAACGTCTCAATCATGCCGCGGTCCACAAGATAGGGATGCCCGTGTTTGCCGGAGAACTCAGGTACAACGGCCCAGATATTCGGATCGGCAGCTTCGAAGGCATCATGCAGAAACTGGAGCGTCGCCGGGCTCACCGGAGGGCGGTCGACCAGAGTCACCGCGGCAGCATCGCGTCCGTGATTAAGCACTTCACGCAGGCCGATCTGCAACGAACTGAACTGCCCGCGACTCGGGTCTTTGTTGACCACGAGAGACGCTCCGTCCGCATAAATGATTGGGGCCAGCGCCGCTTCGTTTTTCCCGACCACAACCACGACGAAATCAGTCGTCAGCAAGAGCGAACGAATTGCGGCCGAGAGGAATGTTTCGTTGGAAATCGCCCGCCCGGCCGCTGGCGGGGGCCAGGGCAACAATGCTTTATCCCGCCCCATGCGCGAGGAGTCTCCCGCGGCAAGAATCACTCCGGCGAAGGTGGAGGCGCGGATCATGCTGCGAAGATAGCAGGGAACGGCAAGAAACTGTTCATCTTTGATCGCTGATAGATGACTACAGATTTCGTTCGACGCTTATCAATCAACAATCTATTCATGCTCATCGAGCGCGGCTTCTCGCGCGTCCGGCGTATCGTTCGCTTCACGCTGTGATTCCTGCGAGCGGAACCAACTCATGTGCGGCAAGCCGGCACCCGCATGCCGGCGAAACGCGATCAGCTCTGCTGTAATCGCGACAGCGATCTCCTCGGGCGTGACGGCGCCGATATCGAGTCCGATGGGGGCATGGACGCGGTCGAACAGATGTGCGGGCACGCCTTCCTCATGCAACGTTTTAAAGATTCCAATTACTTTCCGCTTCGAGCCAATCATTCCGATATAGCGGGCGCGGGTATGCACGGCCCAGCGCAGCAGGCGCATGTCGTCGCGATGACCGCGGGTGACGATGACGATGTAGGAAGTTTCGTTAGGATCGAGCTGCTTCGTCGCTTCATCGAAATCGAGCGCGCGCACCTCGCGTGCGGCCGGGAAGCGATCTTTAGTCGCATAGGAGGTGCGGTCATCGCTGACGATCGGGTCGAATCCTGCATTGGCTGCGACCTGGCAAAGGTTTGCAGCTACATGACCTGCGCCGAAAATATAAAGTAGCGCTGGAGGTAATATCGGCTCGATGAAAACTTCGAGCGTACCTCCGCAGACCAGGCCGGTGTCGTATTTCGGATCCTGATTCAGATCGAAAGTGAGGGTGCGCGGCTTTTCCGATTCCATGACTTCGCGCGCCGCTTGCCACACATCGGCCTCGACGCAACCCCCACCGATGGTGCCTACGATTGATCCATCGTCGCGCACTAGCATCTTCGCAGTCTTAAACGAAGGGATCGAGCCGCGCACGTTCACGATGGTAGCGATGGCGCCGCGGCGTCCGTCGCGGCGGAGTTGCACGATTTGCTCGTAGATGTCCATACGCGGAAGGCGGCTTGCAGGTCTGATTATCAGTCGGTTAATAGGGGAGAGTCAAACGAGATGGCAGGCAAGCAAAAGCCCCGGGTCATCACTCCGGGGCGTCGCGTTAGACCAGATGGGCACTGCACGGCTTACCAAGCATCTCAATCGTCAACCCGCGCGATCTCGATGTCAAGCATACTTTTCGGTGAGTGGGACACAGAGGGTGGCAGAGTCGAACTGCAGTGGCTGATGAAGCCACTCACCGACTTGGCAAGCCGTGTCCAGTACCCACTGGCAACACCTCTAGACTGGCCTGCCAAGCAAATCGTACTCTGAAAAGTGCCGGGATCGACCGGATCAATTCAAGAAATGTTACTCCGATTCCGGATTCGGAATTCCCGATCGGGGGGTATTCTGATCTGACGTCAAAGCTAACAGGAGAACGCCTCTATGAAGGCTGTCCGGATTCATCAATTCGGCGGGCCGGAAGTTTTAACTTACGAAGATGTTCCCGATTCGGAGCCCCGCAAGGATCAGGTGCTGGTCCGCGTGCGCGCCTGTGCGCTGAATCATCTCGACATCTGGGTGCGCAAGGGACTGCCGGGGGTGAAGCTGCCGCACATTCTCGGCAGCGACGTCGCCGGCGAAGTGGTCGAGGTGGGCGAGTACATCGGCGGATTCAAGGCTGGGCAGCGCGTGCTGCTGGCGCCCATGCACTACTGCGGACACTGCGAGAAGTGTATCGCCGGATTGCAGAACCAATGCCGCGCATTTACCGTGCTGGGCAATGGTGTGGATGGAGGAAACTGTGAGCTGATTGCGGTGCCTGCGGCGAATGTGATTCCAATTCCCGACTCGCTCGATTTCAATCAGGCGGCCAGCGTCCCGCTCGTGTTTGTGACAGCGTGGCACATGCTTGTGGGACGAGCCGGCATTCGTCCGGGACAGACCGTGCTGGTGCTGGGGGCAAGTTCCGGCGTGGGCATCGCCGCCATTCAGATTGCCAAATTCTTTCACTGCCGCGTAATCACCACCGCGGGTGACGAAGCGAAGCTCGCCAAGGGCCGCGAACTCGGCGCGGACTACGGCATCAACCACTATCAGCAAAAGATCTCCGAAGAGATCCGCAAGATTACGAATAAAGAGGGCGTCGACATCGTGGTCGAACACGTGGGCGCCGCCACATGGGACGAAAGTGTGAAATCTCTCAAGAGTGGCGGCACGCTGGTGACTTGCGGGGCGACCACAGGACCGAATGTCGCGCTTGATCTGCGGCATCTGTTTGCCCGGCAGTTGACGCTGCTCGGCTCCTATATGGGAACCATGGGCGAACTGCATGAAGTGTTGCGGCATGTATTTGCTGGCCGGCTAAAGCCTGTGGTCGACCGCCTGTTTCCCCTCAGCGAGTTGCGGGCGGCGCACGAGTACCTGGAAGGGAGTCAGATGTTTGGCAAGATTGTGGTGAATCCTTAGAGAACCTGCGCGGCCGGCTAATCGTCCCGCCTATATTTGCCGATAGCCTTCTTGAAGGTCGGCTTCGGACGTTCTTCCTCTCAGCCTGGGTACAAAATAATGCCGCAATGGTACGGGGTCGCTCTCGGCGCGCTCGGCATCCTGCTCATTTACCAGCAGTTCCGCATGTACCTGGCTCGCCGGAAGTCGAAGGAGCGCGAAGAGCTGTTCAAGATCGTCACCGAGAACGCCGCCGACATGATTGCGCTGGTCGATGTAAAGGGGCGGCGGCTTTACAACAGTCCCTCGTACAAGAAAATTCTTGGTTATTCGGCGGCAGAGCTTTCTGAGACGTCTTCTTTTGAGCAGATCCATCAAGACGATCGTTTTAAAGTGCTGGAGGCAGCGCGCGAGGCTCGCAGCACCGGCGTCGGGAAAAAGCTGGAATACCGCATCCGCCACAAAGACGGCGGCTGGCGGGTGCTCGAGTCGATGGCCAGCACCATTCGGAACGAGAAGGGCGAAGTCGCAAAGCTGGTCATCGTGAATCGCGACGTGACCGATCGCAAACGCGCGGAAGAAGAACTTGAGCGCAACTTTTTTTACGACGCTTTAACCGGCTTGCCCAACCGCCGGCTCTTCCTCGACCGCCTGCAGCACTTGTTTGCCCGGGCGCGGCGTAATCCGGAACGGCAGCACGCTGTGTTGCTTGTGGACCTCGATGGCTTCAAGACATTCAACGACACCATGGGTCAGGCGCTGGGCGATCGTGTGATCGTCGAGATCGGCCAGCGTGTGGGAGCCTGTTTGCGGCATGACGACACGGTTGCCCGGCCGCAGTTCGAGAACTCCACCATGGATGCGGTGCTTTCCCGCATGGGCGGTGACGAATTCACCATTCTGCTCGAAGAGGTGAGCGATCCGAGCAACGCGATGCGGGTCGCGGAGCGAATCCTCTCGGCCGTGGCTGAGCCTTTTCTGGTGGAAGGACGCGAGGTGCGCACCTCGGCGAGCGTGGGCATTGCCTTGAGCAAGCCCACCCACGAACGCGCCGAGGATCTTTTAATAGATGCCGACGTAGCGATGCGCCGCGCCAAAGCCATGGGAGGGTCGCGCTGCGAAGTGTTTGACGAGGCGGTGCACACCCGCGCGGTCAACCGGCTCAAGCTGGAATCCGAGTTGCGCGAGGCACTCGAGAAACGCCAGTTTCGCGTGCACTACCAGCCCATAGTGAGACTTGAGACCCGCCAGATCACCGGGTTTGAGGCCCTGCTGCGCTGGCAACATCCCGAGCAGGGTCTGATTTCGCCGGAGAAGTTCATGGCCGCCGCGGAAGACACGGGGTTGCTGGTTTCGATTGGCCAATGGGTGATTCTGGAAGCATGTGAGCAGTTGCGCGCCTGGGAAAACGCCTGGGACAGCAAGATTGGGACCGAGAATTCCCCACTGCCGAACGTCGGTGTGAGCGTGAACGTCTCAGCCAGGCAATTGGCCGATCTCCGCTTCGTCAGCGGCCTGGAAGCAACTCTGCGGCAGACCGGGATCGACCCATCGCGGCTGCACCTGGAGATGACGGAAAGCGTGGCGGCGACCGATGAAAAGCTGACTGCGACGGTACTCTCGCACCTGAAGCAACTCCGGGTCGGCGTAATCCTGGACGACTTTGGAACGGGTAATTCCTCTCTGAGTGGGCTGCGGCAGTTTCCCATCGCTGCGCTGAAGATCGACCGCCGCCTGATTTCCGGAATGCTGGCTGACCTCGGCATGCGTGACATGGTCGAGTTAATTATTCTTCTCGCACACAAATTGAAGCTGAACGCGATTGCCGAGGGTATTGAATCCGCCCGGCAGGTCGAACACCTCCAGGCACTGGGGTGCGAACTGGGGCAGGGACATTTCTTCTCCGCTCCGGTGGAGGCCAAGGCAGCCGAACAGCTTTTGCGCCAACGGGTGCCAGCACCGCATGCGAAGGTTGCGGGAGCGCAATAAGCTGTCGTCCGTGTTTCCGTCGTGCCATCATTCGTAGTGTCGGCTTTGATTCCTCCCTTCCCGCGCAAGTCTATACTCTTCTTGCCGGTCTGCATGACGCTGGCAGACGCTGATGCTCACTCCGACCGCCAAGCACATCCGCCGCATGACCTGGACACTCTATGGTTTGGAGGCTGGAGCTGTTCTGTTTGTTGCCGGTCTCGTAGCTCTCTATCTCAATCCGTTTTGGCATTTTGATGAAGGTGGCTTCCTGGATTGGCGGCTGCGCTGGTGGAATATTGCTGGTGAAGCGCTCATCGCTGCGGGGTTCTTGATTGAAGCGCTCGCGTTGGTGGGGTTGGCGGCAGTGGTGGTATCTCGCATCGCTGGCCGACGCGCGTGGCCCTACGTAGTAGCAGCTTTGCTTGTGGTTTGCACTGTCGTGTGGATCAGCCCCGCTGGCTTCACGCGCGATCTGGATGCGCACTTTGAGTGGAACCTGGCCGATGGCTTCAATGTGTTCCGCCTGCAAGTGTGGGACGGGGCCGCTGCAGCCTGGCGCCCGTTGGGAACTCCGGCATGGCAATCGACGATTGGGATCCAGATTCAGCCCCTGTTGCGGGGATATTTCAAGCTCAACGATTTTCAGAAGATGAATGGAGATATCGGTATCAAGGTGGTCCGGATTATTCCTATAGCCTGGCCGATCGGGTTGGGGAGCGGTGGCGAAACCCTTGAGGATCCTGATGAAACAGACCTGATGCGGGCGGCGGCGCGAGAAGACTTGAAAACTGTGCAGCAGTTGCTGTCGCCGTCAACGGGCGCCAACGTGAATGCAGGTCTAAATGCGCCGAGCATAAACGCGTTGGATCAGAGCGGGCAAACTGCTCTAATTCTCGCTTGCCGAAACCCCAAGGCAAACCCTGACGTTGTGAAGGCACTTCTGGCTGCGGGGGCGGATGTGAACCTGCGCAGTCGCGCCGGCTACACTCCCTTGACCTGGGCGCAAGTCCACAACAACGCCGAGGTCATTCGTCTGTTGCGCCGCGCCGGAGGCCGGCCTTAGCTGGCGCTGACCGGCGGAACTCTCCTTTCGTGCTCTGATCGAGCGAGGCCGCATGTTCAACGGGCGCCGTTGCCCGGGGAGACAACCCGACCATATTCCGAGGCACGGCTGAGGCGGTCGAACATGCGCCAAGCGGCGAGTGAAATCTTGCTGATGGCCTGTTCGCCGTCGCGTTCGTTCGCAAGAAACGCGGTCATCACGCAAATCACGTAAGGACGGCCTTCGACGAAGACGATGCCAGAATCGTTGCGCACCGCTTCAAGCGAGCCCGGCTTGTTGGCGATCTTTACATCGGCGGGCAGGTCGCGGGGAATCCAGGAATCTTTATTTGTGCTCAGGACTTTGAAGAACTCGGCGGTGGACTCTTTGTCGAGCAGCTTTCCTCGATAAATATCTTCCAGCAAGGTCATCATTTCACGCGGCGTGGAAATATTTTCGCGGCCTTGCTTGGCAGCTTCGACATCCATCATCTTGCGGCGCAGGCGAGTGTGCGCCAGTCCGAGGGAATCGAGCATGGCATTGACGTTCGCCATCCCCACGCGGTCGATGAGCACGTTGGTGGCGGAGTTGTCGCTGACCGCGACCATCATGGTCGCAAGATCGCGCAGCGTAATGCGGGTGACGCCGGGGGTGAGCCCGCCCATGATGTCGCTATCGGGGACCAGGTCAGAGGACTGCACGGTGTAGAGATCGGTGAGCTTCAGCTTGCCCTGCTGCGCCTGGAGAAACAGATCGGCGAGTACCGTAATCTTGATCGAACTGGCCTGCGCGAAGACTTCATTCTCGTGCAGCAAGAACTGGTTGCCGGTGGTCAGGTCTTCGATGGCCACTCCCATCACACCGTCGAGGTTCTGGTCGACGTCGTGAATCGTCGACTCCAGTTTTTGCCAGAGCACTTTCTGTTTTTCGGGCGAGGGAGCGCCGCTCACCGATGGACTGCCGGCAGTCTGGGCAGCGGATGCGGCCACAAGCAACAGCACCATACAGAGCGTCTGTTTCAACTTGGTCTCCTAAAATTCCCATCGGACTTCGTGAACTCACTTCAGCGAAAGGCGCGGCGAATTCCTCATCCATCAATCTTCGCCTCCCTCAGTTGCTTAACCGCTGTCTCCGAGCTCACCGGCGAATAGTAAACCTCCTTGAAGGTGTACGACCGGGCTTTGGCGGCGAGGACGGGCATGATCTCGATGTGCCAGTGGTAGTCGTCGTCGATGGTCTTCCAATAGCCGAGAGTTTTCGAGGGATGCAGACTGTTGGGTGAGGTATGCAGCACGAGGTGGAAGCCTTCCGTGACGGTGCGAATGCGCTGCAGCGTGCGGCGCAGAAGCGCGGCCAGATTCACGCGCAATCCCGGCTTCGATAATCCCGTGCGCTCGAAGGAGGCATCGTGGTTGCGAGGCAAAATCCAGGTTTCGTAAGGGACGCGCGGAGCGTAGGGCCCGAGCGCAACGTAATCGCCGCGGGCCTCGATCACGCGTGAGGCTTGACGCTCCTCCTGGTTGAGAATGTCGCAGAACACGCAGCGCTCTTTTTCCTTAAAGTATTCGCGTCCTGCCCGCAATTCGTAGAGCACGCGCCGGGGAACGAACATGGTGGCCGTGAGCTGCGACGTGGGATGGCTGAATTCCTGCCCGGCGTTGGGGCCGTAGTCCTTGTAAAGACTGACGTACTTGATCCGCGGGTCGCGTTTAAGATCAAGAATGCGTTCGGCGGCAAGGCGCAGGAACATTCCGATTTCGTCGTCGCTGGCATTCCAGAGCTGGCGGTCATGTTGCGGATTCTCGACCAGCACTTCGTGCGCCCCGACCGAATTCATACGGTCATAAATGCCGTCACCGCGGCGGCCAGGTTCGCCTTCAATATGGTAGAGCGGAGCGGGATGCACCATGGACCGCGCCGACCAGCCCGTGGCGCTGGGCAGCGCGGCGATCACCTGAGTGGCCTCGGGTGAATCCGGACAAAAACGGCAGGCGGTTTGAAGACGCGGCGTGGTTTCCGATGGGTCGTCTCCCGTCATGACCCAGGAGCGAGTGATGGGATCTTTGCGCAGTTCCATGTATTAGGTAAACACTGTGAGAGAAGCTGCGTCAAGCAAGGTTTCAAAGTCTCAAGTTCAAGTTCCAAAGTCTCAAGGTTTCAAGGTTTCAAAGAGAACGTGCATCGAGTATTGTTTTGGGAACTTTGAAACTTTGCAACCTTGAAACCTTGAAACTTTCAACTTGTTATAATCCGCGCCAAGCGCGTTGAAACGATGACCGAGCCGTCCACTCCGCTGATGCGGCAATATGCTGCCGTCAAGAAAGAGCATCCCACCGCGCTGCTGTTTTTCCGTCTGGGAGATTTCTACGAGCTTTTCTTTGATGATGCGATTGTTGCGTCCAAAGAGCTGCAGATCACGCTCACCTCGCGCAACAAGGAGAAAGGCATCGCAGTGCCCATGTGCGGAGTGCCGCACCACGCGGCGGAAGGCTACATTGGCAAGCTGATCCGCAAAGGCTTCAAGGTGGCGATCTGCGAGCAAATGGAAGATGCGCGGTTGGCGAGAAAGCAGATCGGTACGAAATTAGTGCGGCGCGAAGTGACGCGCGTGGTCACTCCCGGTACAGCCGCCGACTCCCTGCTGGGGTCGGAGGAAAATAATTTTCTCGCGGCGCTGGCGCAGGTAGGAGAGCACGTGGGCTTTGCCGCGTTGGATCTTTCCACCGGCGAGTTTCGCGCTACCGAATTTTCCGGCGAGAACGCATTGCGTCGAGTACAGGAAGAACTGGAGCAGTTGCGGCCAAGAGAACTGCTGTATGGGTCGGCTGCCCCGCTATTTGAAGCAAAAACCACCCGCGCTTTGCCTACGCAGCCACCCGCTCCGACGCCTCAGCCTCGCGCACCAGGAGTTACCTGTGCCGAGACTCCGCTGGATGACTGGATCTTCGCGCCCGATCATGCTATCCCGCTGCTGGAAAACCATCTTGGAGTGCTGTCCCTTGAGGGCTTTGGGCTGGCCGGACGGACCGCGGCCGCGGCCGCGGCTGGGGCGATTCTCTACTATGTTCGGTCGACGCAGCGTGGATCACTCGATCACGTCGACCGCATCGGCTGGTACGAGCGGCAGAACTGTCTGGTGCTGGATGCGGTCACGGTCAGAAATCTGGAATTGATTGAGCCTCTGTTTGCTGGGACGGATGCAGGCATTACTCTGTTTCGCTCGATCGATGCCGCGGTCACGCCCATGGGCAAGCGGTTGCTACGGGCTTGGCTGTTACGGCCATCGCTTGATCTCGCAGAAATCGATGCGCGCCTCGATGCCGTGGAAGCAGGCGTAAAGGACGTCATCGCGCGCGAGGAGTTGCGCCGCGCCCTCGACGGTGTCCTCGATCTGGAGCGGCTTTTGAGCCGCGTGACGTTGGAGACGGCGAATCCCCGCGATGTGCTGGCTCTGGCTGCGTCGCTCGCGAAGATTCCCGGAATCAAGGCTGCCGTGGGCCGGCTTGCTGCGGAGCGGCTAAAGACTTTGCACGGCTTGCTCGACGAACTCGGGGACCTGCGCGAACGCATCGAGAAAACAATTGTGCCAGAGCCTCCGTTGAGTTTCGCCGATGGGGGCGTGATTGCCGCGGGCGTAGATCGTGATCTCGACGAATTGCGCGAACTCTCGCGTAACAGTAAGCAGGTGCTGGCACAGATCGAACAGCGGGAACGTGGGCGGACCGGCATCAGCTCGCTCAAGGTCAAATTCAATTCCATCTTCGGTTACTACATCGAGGTCTCGAAGCCCAACCTGCATCTGGTTCCGCCGGATTATGAACGCAAGCAGACTTTGGTGGGCGCCGAGCGCTTTACCACTCCTGAATTAAAGGAGTATGAAGCCAAGATTCTCGATGCGCAGGAAAAGATAGCCGAGATCGAGCGCCGTCTGTTCATCGAATTGCGAACAGCGATTGCCTCCGAAGCGAAGCGGATCCGGCAGACGGCATTGGCGCTGGCTGAGGTAGATGTGCTGGCCTCACTGGCCCACATCGCCGCCCTCCGAAATTACTGCCGCCCACACTTCGTCCCGTCCGCAGTCGAGTCCAGAGCCGCTGGTGACGCGTGCGATATGGAGATCGTCGAAGGCCGGCATCCCGTGATCGAGCAGCAAGAGATGGCCGGAGGCAGTGAGCGCTTCGTGCCAAACGATCTTTATCTGAATTCGTCCACGCACACGATCTTGCTGCTGACCGGGCCGAACATGGGCGGCAAGTCCACTTATTTGCGCCAAACGGCGCTGATCGTGATTCTGGCCCAGATGGGCTCGTTCGTCCCGGCGCGCTCAGCGCGGCTCAGCGTGGTCGACCGCGTCTTCACCCGCATCGGCGCCAGCGACAACCTGGCGCGCGGGCGTTCGACCTTTATGGTCGAGATGACGGAGACGGCTGCGATTCTGCACACCGCGACCGCGCGCTCGCTGATTCTGCTAGACGAAGTGGGCCGCGGGACATCCACTTACGATGGATTAGCGATTGCATGGGCGGCGATCGAATATCTACACGCGCGCGTGCGCGCCAAGACTTTATTCGCTACGCATTATTTCGAGCTGACGGAATTGGCGGAGCAGCTTGCTGGAGTGAAGAACTATCACGTTTCGGTGAAAGAGACCGGAGGCGGGATTGTATTCTTGCGTAAGGTTGAGCCGGGAGCAGCCGACCGCAGTTACGGCATCGAAGTCGCCAAGCTGGCAGGGCTGCCGAATGAAGTCATCACGCGGGCGCGCGAGGTGTTAGCCGAGCACGAGTCCGCCGAACGCGCGTTGACCGAGCATCTCTCTCCCGGGGCCGCGCCGCCGGCGACGCAGTTGACCATCTTCACGCCGCTGTCGCAGCCAGTGCTGGAGAAGCTGCGGGAAGTGGACTTGAACCGACTCACGCCCCTGGAAGCGCTGAATTTGTTGGCGGAGTTGAAGAAAGAAATCTAGCCGTAGAGATTAGAGGACCACCGATAAATCCCATCGAATGACTGCTCAAGGAAAGACGCTCAAGGTACCCGACGTCGGTCAGCTTCTGATCGTCGGTTTTGATGGCACGGAAATGACGCCGCGGCTTAGTTCCCTGCTCACACGATTGCAGCCGGCTGGGGTGATCCTGTTCGCTCGCAATATAAAGAGTGCCGGGCAGACCTGGCGGCTGCTGCGCGATTGTCAGAAATGCGTTTCGACGCCATTATTCACCTGCGTCGATCTCGAAGGTGGGCACGTGGACCGCTTTCGCGATGTGCTTGGTCCCACACCAGCAGCGGCGGACGTCTTCGCGACTGCCGATCGCGAACTTTTCCGTAAACACGGACAAATCATCGGAGAGAATTGCCGTGCGCTCGGATTCAATGTCGACTTCGCTCCGGTTCTCGATCTCGCGCTTGAAGCTTCGCGCCGCGTCATGAGTACGCGCTCGGTTTCGGCAGATCCGCGCCAGACGATTGCGTACGCACACGAGTTTCTTGCTGGCCTGCGGGCGGCCGGAATACTCGGATGTGGCAAGCATTTCCCCGGTCTGGGCGAAGGCAGGCTCGACAGCCATCATGAATTGCCGGTGATTAAAAAGCCGTTGATGAAACTCTGGAACGAGGATCTACTGCCTTACCGCACGCTCCGCGCCCAAATGCCGCTGGTGATGGTTTCGCATGCGGCATTTCCGTTGGTGACGAAGGATCGGACTCCAGCGTCGCTCTCGAGGGTTTGGATTACCGACATCCTGCGCAAGCGCATTGGATATCGCAAGCTGATCGTGTCGGACGATCTGGAAATGGGGGGAGTTTTGTCGGCAGCGCCCGTGGGACCGGCCGCAGTCGAATTCGTTCGAGCCGGCGGAGATCTGTGCCTGGTTTGCCATCGCGAGGACGATATCGCGCAAGCTTTCGAAGAGATCTCAAAGACAGAGGAGCGCGACCCCAAGTTTGCCCGACGCGTCCGAGAATCCCTACGACGGGTACTGGAGTTCAAAAAGAAGTCCGCCAAAATACTGCGGAGGGGAAAAGAACCATGTGCCGCGACCGCTGAAAAGCTCTCCCGAAAGCTGTGGGAATTCAGCGAGCAGGTGCGACTGGAAGCTCTGAATCGCGCGGAGAACCTGTGGCTGCGGAAATGACAAAGAAGCACATGATTGTAGCCGGGGTGATGAGCGGGACTTCTGCTGACGGCATCAACGTGGCGCTGGTACGGATACACAGCCGTTCCCATCTGTCTTTTGAATTGCTTGGCCACACTGAATACTCTTATCCAAAGAAAGTTCGAGCGGCTGTGTTGGCCGCAATGAATGCCTCGCGAGCCGCTGTGGCGGATCTGGCCCGGCTGAATTTCCTGCTAGGCGAGCTTTATGCCGATGCGGTACTGGCTACAACACGGCAGTTCCGAATAAAGGTAGAGTTGGTGGGCTGCCACGGTCAAACGCTTTATCATCAGGGCGAGCCTAAGCTCTTTCTTGGACGCAAAGTGGCCGCGACTTGGCAAACGGGCGAGGCGACTATCATCGCGGCCCGAATTGGCGTGCCAGTCGTTTCGGATTTTCGTCCGGCGGATATGTCGGCGGGAGGCAAGGGCGCGCCGCTGGTTCCGTTTCTCGATTACCACCTGTTTCGCGATGCGCTCGTGGGGAGGCTCGTGCAAAACATCGGCGGCATCGCGAATATCACGGTGATTCCGGCGGGCGCGGCGGCAAGTGATGTGGCCGCGTTCGATTCCGGACCAGGTAACATGGTGATCGACGCGGTCACTGAGAAGTTGTTTGGGAAGCCGTTCGATCGGGGCGGGAAGATCGCGGCTTCAGGACAAGTTTTGGATCAGGTTATCCGCGAAACGTTGCAGCGCGATTTCTTCCGGAGAAAGCCGCCCAAGACCGCGGGGCGTGAGGAATTCGGCCGGGAGTTTGTGAGCGAGTTCCTGCGGAGTTGCGGACGGAGCCGAAAGCAGGATGTGGTAGCGACTGCTACGGCGTTAACCGCGAAGTCGATTGCAGATGCGGTGCGGCGGTTTGCCTTGAACTCAAACTCCGCGCGGAAAGCGGGTTTTCGGGAGATGATTGTTTCCGGAGGCGGAGCAAAAAACTCCACGCTTGTGGCTATGTTGAGGAGCGAACTTGCATCACTTGGATTGCAGCTGCGATTCTCCGACGAATTTGGCCTGCCTTCGGCGGCAAAAGAGGCCGTGGCCTTTGCCGTTCTGGCCCACGAAACCTGGCACCGCCGAGCGTCGAATGTTCCTTCGGCGACAGGAGCGAAACGCGCCGCAGTGCTGGGCAAGATTTCCTACCTTTAGCTCTTTCGGATCTTAGCGCAGTAACCTTATACACTCGGACTGGTAAGCTATGCCGATTTACATTTCGATGCTCCGCGGAATTAATGTTGGCGGGAACAAGCGGATCAAGATGGACCGGCTTCGTGGGTCGTTCGAGGCGATGGGTTTCGAGCAGGTGAAAACTTACATTCAGAGTGGAAACGTAGTTTTCAAGGCCGGAAAAACTTCCTCAGCCGTATTGTCTAAGCGAATTGAAGTTCGCATTCTCGGCGACTTTGGTTTTTCAGTCTCCGTCATTTCAAGGACCGCGGACGAAATAGCAAACATAATCCAGAACAATCCCTTCCTGACCCAGCCGGGAATCGATCCCGAGAAACTTCACGTCGCTTTTCTGTCGGAGGTTCCTGCGCCCTCGGCATTGAAAAAGTTGGCCCAACTCACCCAGAAGCCGGACCAATCCCACACTCTGGGCCGAGATGTTTACTTGTATTTTCCGAACGGAGTATCCGGCAGCAGTTTGTGGAAGCACCCACTCGATGGCGTGTTATCTGTAGTCACGACCACTCGCAATTGGAAAACCGTGAACAGCCTCCATCAGATGTGCCGGGACCGCCGCTGATGGCCCGGACTCCGTCAGTTCTCTCGGCTATCGGAGCGCTGGCCATGACGGCTTCCCTGCTTTCTTGCTCCAGAAATGCCGATCCCAATACGCTGGTGATGGTGATCGAATCGAGCCCCACGAATCTGGACCCGCGCGTGGGAATTGACGCCTATTCGGAGCGCATCGACAACCTGATCTTCGACGACTTGCTCTCGCGCGGCGATAACCTGGATGTGGCGCCGGGCCTGGCCGAGCGGTGGGAGATTCCTGATCCACTGACTTACGTCTTTCATCTGCATCATGGCGTGAAATTTCACGACGGGCGCCCGCTGACTTCGCGGGATGTGAAATGGACCTTTGATTCGTTGCTGCAAGGCAAGATCCGCAGCACCAAGGCGGTTGCGTATCGTTTTGTCGATCATGTCGAAGCGCCCGATGATTTCACCGTGGTCTTTCACATGAAGGAGCCAGACGCAGCCCTGCTCTGGAACATCTCCGACGGTGCAGTAGGCATCGTGCCCTACGGCAGCGGAGATGAAGTTTCGCGACATCCGATCGGCTCGGGGCCGTTCAAGTTCGTCAGCGCCGAGACTGACAAAGAAGTGATCATCGAACGCAACGAGGATTACTGGGACGAAAAGGCGAAGCTCGCCCGCATCCGCTTCGCAGTTGTTCCTGACGCCACAACGCGCGCTCTCGAGTTGCGCAAAGGCAGCGCCGACCTGGCCATCAACGCGCTCACGCCAGATACCGTGCTCGCCCTCGAGCGGGAGCCCTTTCTTGCGGTCGAGCATGCCCCGGGCACGGAAGTGCAGTACCTGGGATTCAATCTTCGCGATCCGATTCTGAAGGATGTGCGGGTGCGGCAGGCGATCGCCTACGCGCTCGACCGACGTCCGATGATCGAATATTTGTGGCGCGGCATGGCGCAGCCGGCGCGCAGCGTTCTTCCTCCGCAAAGCTGGGCTTACAACGGCGACGTGCCGACTTACGACCACGATCCAGGCAAAGCCGAGAAGCTGCTCGACGCAGCCGGCTATCCTCCGGTACACGGCGTGCGTTTTCACATCACCATGAAGACTTCGACCGACGAAAACACGCGGCTGATGGTTGCCGTTATGCAGCAACAACTCCGCGAGGTGGGAATCGCGCTCGACATTCGCAGCTTCGAGTCAGCCACTTTCTTTGCCGACGTGATCCACGGCGCGTTTCAACTTTATGGATTACGCTGGGTCGGGGGCAACGAAGATCCGGATATTTTCTATGTGTTTCACTCCTCGAGGTTCCCACCGAACGGAGCCAACCGCGGCCACTACTCGAATCCCCGAATCGATGCGCTGATCGACCAGGCGCGCCGCGAAGTGGATCCGAACGTGCGCAAGCCGATCTATGCCGAGATACAACGCATCCTGGCCGAGCAGCTGCCTTATATCGATCTGTGGTATCTGGATAACGTTCTCGTTCACAACAAACGAGTGCGCGATCTGCAGCTGAATCCAGCGGGAAACTACGATTTTCTGCGCACGGCAGAGCTGGCACCCGCAAAGAATTAAGCCGCCAACCTCGCGTGTTACCATCGAACTTCGGACGTAGCGCCGGCGTCTCGCCGGCTCTACGTTTCTTTTCATGCGGATCCTTTTCATCGGCGACATTTTCGGGCGACCGGGACGAACCATCGTCAAGGACCGGCTGCCCGGCATTGTCTGCGACCAGGCCATCGACTTGGTGATCGCCAACGGAGAGAATTCGGCGGCTGGTTTCGGTATCACTCCCGCGCTAGCCGAGGAACTGTTTGAGCTCAATATCGACGTCATCACTACCGGCAACCATGTTTGGGACAAACGCGAAATTCTGGATTACTTTCAAATGGTCGAAGGCAACGGTCATGGTCCGCAACGCCGCGTCCTTCGTCCCGCAAATTATCCTGCGGATATGCCTGGCTGGGGCCTGTACCAGGGGCACAAAGGCAAGATCCCTTATGCCGTCATCAACCTGCAGGGACGCGTCTTCATGGCGTCGAATGACGATCCGTTTCGCACCGCCGACCAGCTTTTGCAAAAGATTACGGCCAAGGTGATTTTCGTGGACTTCCACGCCGAGGCCACCTCGGAAAAGATTTCGCTCGGCTGGTATCTCGACGGACGCGTCACCGCGGTCGTCGGCACGCATACCCACGTCCCCACCGCCGATGAACGCGTTCTGCCCAACGGAACCGCATACGTCACCGATGTCGGCATGACTGGTCCTTATGATGGCGTGATCGGCGTGAAGAAAGAGTTGGTGGTGAACAAATTCCTCAACGGCATGCCGGTGCGCTTTGAGCCGGCCACAGGCGACGTGCGGCTGTGCGCCGTGGTGATCGACTGCGACGAGAAAACCGGCAAGGCGCGGGATATCGAACGGCTGATGCTGAGTTAGCATCGAACGGCAGGTCCGGCCAGTCTGCCTCCGAGTAATTTCATTGACCCACCCCCTCGCTTTGGGACAGTGAGTCAGATCGGGATTTATCGCCAGCAAAGAAGCTCGTATCGCCATACTTCCCAGAAGCCGTTTCTGATCGTTTCCCTGCCACGGACCACTCGCCCCAGTCAGTGACC
The DNA here is from genome assembly GCA_963809605.1 of uncultured Acidobacteriaceae bacterium. GTDB lineage: Bacteria > Acidobacteriota > Terriglobia > Terriglobales > Acidobacteriaceae > Sulfotelmatobacter. The sequence goes on from CAWEKM010000006.1 coordinate 208,166, forward strand.
GCTACCGCGATGTTAGGTAAACTATCCTATTCAAGCTCGCCAGTCTTTCGTCGAGTAACCTCTTTTCGCAGCCGTAGGGTTTTGTTCAAGTGATCGGCCAGACCATCTCGCATTACCGCATCGTCGAAAAACTCGGCAGTGGGGGGATGGGTGTCGTTTACAAGGCCCAGGACACCCGGCTCGACCGCTTTGTAGCTCTCAAGTTCCTCCCTGCAGACTTGGCCACAGATCCTCAATCCTTGGAGCGATTCCGCCGTGAGGCTAAGGCTGCTTCTGCACTGAATCATCCCAATATCTGCACGATTTACGACATCGGTGAGCACGATGGTCGATCCTTCATCGTCATGGAGTTCATCGAGGGGATGGTGCTGCGCAAATGCATTGCCGGGGGCCCCCTGCAAACGGACATCATCCTTTCGCTCGCCATTGAGATAGCCGGCGCCTTGGAGGCGGTAGACGCCGTAGGGATCGTTCACCGCGACATCAAGCCCTCAAACGTTTTTGTGACTCAGCTTGGACACGTCAAGATACTTGACTTCGGTCTAGCAAAAATGACGACTCACGTCGACTTGCCCGGTAGTGAGAAGCTCCACGAAGCCAGCACCGTAACCACTCGAGATCTCACCGCAGCGGGCGCAACCCCCGGCACCATCGCTTTCATGTCTCCTGAGCAGGTGCATGGAGAGGAACTGGATCACCGTACCGACCTATTTTCCTTTGGAGTGGTGATTTACGAAATGGCAACAGGGCGTTTGCCGTTTGAAGGTAAGACGGTTGGTGCGACCTTCGCAGCCATACTGCACGAATGGCCACAGCCCCCGACTCACTGGAATTCCCGATTGCCGGCGGGTCTGGACAAGATTGTTTTCAAGGCATTGCAAAAAGACCAGCGATTGCGGTATCAGCACGCCTCCGAGATCCGCACTGATCTGCAACAGCTCAGCGCCGCCACCAAATCGACCGCAACCACATTGGCCGACCCCGAAGCCTGGGCCACACAATCGACGGAAACGGCCGTGCCCCGAAAGAATCGATGGCGGCTAGCACCCCCAGTTGGCCTCATCATCATCCTTGCTTTACTGGGAGCGATCATCCTTGGTCTATCGCAGAGACATGCGTCTCACTTGTCAAAGCTCAATGAAAGAGACACCATTGTGCTCGGCGATTTCGCTAACAGCACCGGCGACCCGGTCTTCGAGGACACACTCAAGACAGCGCTCGCCGTGTCTCTGAACCAGTCACCGTTTCTGAATGTCGTTTCGGATAACAAGGTGCTGGCAACGTTGAAATTGATGACACGCCCGCCCGATACCAAGCTGACCCCCGACGTCGCCCGGGACCTTTGCCAGCGGATTGGCAGCAAGGCCTATATCGCCGGATCAATTGCCAGTCTCGGGAGTCAATACGTTTTGGGGCTGACCGCGGTGGATTGCCAGAGCGGGGATACGCTGGCCGAGGAACAGGCAACCGCAGGAGCCAAAGAGAAGGTGCTCGACGCGCTAGGAAAAGCAGCTTCAAAGCTGCGAGGCGAACTCGGCGAGTCGCTCGCGACAGTGCAGAGGCTCGATGTGCCGCTTTACGAGGCAACCACATCTTCGCTCGAAGCCCTGAAAGCATACAGCCTTGGCATAAAGGAAGACCGCCAGAAAGGCCCATCCGCCGCCCTGCCATACTTTCAACGCGCCATCGAACTCGACCCGAATTTTGCCGACGGATATAAGGCAGTCGGCATCGATTACTACGCCATGGCTGAGCTTGGACGCGCCAGAGACTATTACGCTAGGGCATTCCGGTTGCGGGGTCATGCCAGTGAGCGGGAAAGGTTGGATATCACCGCTTTCTACAGCGAAAACGTGACCGGGGAACTGGAGAAGGCAGCACAAGCTTATGAGGAGGGGATTGAGAGTTACCCGCGCCGTGCCCAGTGGCGTGGCAATTTGGCCAATGTATATGCCGCGCAGGGAGATTACGAAAAGGCAGTGGAAGAATTTCGCGAGGGCCTGCGCCTCGCCCCGGACGATGTCGCGATGTACGGTAATTTTGCAAATTGCCTGCTTGCCTTGCAGCGGTTCGACGAATCGCTGCAGACAATCCACGACGCGGAGGCGCGAAAGCTGGATAGTGTTGTCCTACATAATGCTCTCTATGGTCTCGCTTTCCTTAAAGACGACTCCCGAGCTATGGCGGAACAGCAACAGTGGTTCGCAGGAAAGCCCGAAGAGAACCTAGGACTTTCGCTGGCCTCCGACACTGAGGCATACGCGGGTCATCTCCGCACGGCTCGGGAACTGACCAAGCGATCCATAGATTCGGCGATTCGCGCGGACAGCAAAGAAACGGCTGCAATATGGGAAGAGATCGCTGCTCAACGGGAAGCCGCCTTCGGTAACTTGATTGACGCCAAGAATGCGGCGTCGGAGGGTCTAAGGCTGTCCCCCGCGAGTCCCGGCGCTGCTGCCGAAGCCGCTCTTGTGTTTGCCATGTCGGGTGATGCGGCGCGAGCCGAATCGCTGGCACAAGACCTGAACCAGCGATTCCCGCTGGATACGCAGATGCAGACACTTTGGCTGCCAGCGATTCGGGCGCAACTGGCTCTTAATCGCAAGAATCCCGCCCTCGCGCTGAGCACCTTGCAATCTGCTTCAGCGGTCGAATTTGCCCAAATTAATTTCGTCGCCAATCTCTCGTGCCTTTATCCAACCTATATTCGCGCCGAAGCGTATCTAGCTGGCGGGAAAAGCAAGGAAGCAGCGGACGAGTTCCAGAAGATCGTCGACCACAACAGCATCGTCTGGAACTGTTGGACGGGAGCTTTAGCACGTCTGGGCATGGCTCGCGCGATTGCGTTGCAGGCAAAAACCTCGTGGGGTGCCGATAAGGATGCCGCCCGCGTCCGCGCACTCGCCGCCTACGAAGACTTCCTCACCCTTTGGAAACAAGCCGACCATGACATCCCCATCCTAAAGCAAGCCAAAGCAGAGTACGCAAAGCTGCATTAGGAGGACAAGTCCTGTTTCGTGGCTTATTGCCGGGGGATAATTGTCGTTAACATGCGCTTGCACTCATTGAGAATTGGCCGGATTGAGTGCAAAGTAACCACCGGAACACTTGCATTAACATTTCAGCAAGAAAGCGCCTTTCACGCGTTCTCACCGTTGGCTCCTCTCCATCCCCCGTAAAACCGAAGGTACAGAGATTAATAGCTCTCGCCGGGGATGAAGCTCAGGTTAAAATCAAACCAATGCAGCGGGCATGGATCATGATGGCGGTTGGTCTTCTGGCGGCAATGCCGGCCGTTCCCGCGTTCGCCGCGGATGACGCGACCATTGACGCTCCGATCATCTCTTGCGGCAACGGGATTCCCGGCGGCGTTTACTGCGTTCCCACGAAGAAGGATTTGAAGGAGGCCCGCAACGCTTACGCGCGCGGGTTGAAGTTGCAGGGTCAAGATCGTCTGGAAGAGGCTTTTGACCAGTTCGACGAAGCATCGCGCCTGGCGCCGGAGGATCTGGCGTTCCTTTCGGCGCAGGAACTCACCAAGTCGCAACTGGTGTTTCAGCACACGGAACGCGGCGATTCTCTCCTGGCCCTGGCCCAGCCGGAGCAGGCGGCAGCTGAGTTCCGCGCCGCGCTCAAACTCGACCCCGACGACCGTTATGTGGAGGAGCGCATTACGGAAGCGCTCCGCGGTCCGGCGGCTTCCCGGCTGGCTGGATTGTCTGCGACGCTGTCCGATGCGGGCGCGATCGAGCTCCAGCCGCGGAACTATCTTGCCACCTTTCATTACCGCGGCGATGTTCGTGGGTTGTTTGACGAGCTGGCTTCGGCCTACGGCGTGACCGCTGAATTTGACGAATCCGTCACGGCGAAGCCGGTCCGTTTTTATGTGGACGATGTGGACTTCTCTACTGCTCTTCGGCTGGCGTGTCTGGTAAGCGGGACAATGTGGACGCCACTCGATGCGCATCAGGTATTCATCGCAAAGGACACCCAGCAGAATCACAAGCAGTTTGACCGGATGTCGCTCGCCACCTTTTCAATCCCCGGAGCGAGCACGCCGCAGGAAGTCACCGAGCTGGTCACTTCGCTGAAAACCATTTGCGAATTTCAGAAGATCAGTTCGGGACAAAACGGAACCGTGGAGGTCCGCGCGCCGCAGACTACGCTCAAGGCGTGCACCAGGCTTCTGAATCAGTTGACCAACGAGCGGCCGCAGGTCGCACTCGATATCGAGGTCTACCAGATCAGCCACAACTTCACTCGAGAGATCGGAATGCACATTCCGAATACGTTCAACCTGTACAACATTCCCGTGGCAGCAGTGTTAGCGGCAGCGGCGGCGCTGGGCGGACAGAACCTGCAGTCGCTTGCCAACCAGCTGATTTCTTCCGGCGGCATCAACGCCGCTGGAAGCACGGCGCTGTCTGGCCTTCTGGCGCAACTGCAGAGCCAGACCAGCGGTATCTTCAGCCAGCCTCTGGCCACGTTCGGCAATGGCCTTTCCTTTTCAGGAGTGAGCCTGGATCACATCACGGCTGCGCTTTCTTTGAATGAATCATGGGCCCGTAGCCTGAGTCGCGTGACCCTGCGCGCAGGGCAGGGCAACGACGCTACGCTCCATGTGGGCGAGCGTTATCCCATCCTGAATGCGTCCTACGCGCCCATCTATAATTCTTCGGCGATTTCTGCGGTCTTGGGGAATCAGAGCTACGTGCCGCCGGTTCCATCGGTAAGCTATGAGGATCTAGGCCTGAGCCTCAAGGCCAAGCCGGTAATTCATGGCAACAACGAAGTCACCCTGACGCTCGAACTGCAGGTGCGCTCCCTCACCGGGCAGAGCTCGAACGGGGTGCCAGTGCTTTCCAATACGGAATACCATGGCGGCATAAGGCTGCGTGATGGCGAGCCGGCCGTAGTGGCAGGAGAAATCTCCACCAACGATCAGCGCTCCATAGCCGGAATTCCGGGCGTCGGAGAAATTCCACTCCTGGATCAAGCCGCGAACGATAACAACCGGATGAAAGAAGAAGACGAACTTCTCATCGTAATCACGCCCCACGTCCTGGCCAACCCGGACCGGACCACGGACGAGATCTGGCTGAGCGCGAAGTAGCCTTTCCGCTCGCCCGGCAAAGCCGAATCACTTCGCTTCCTTCGCTGCAAAATCCACCAGACTCTTATAAGTATCGGCCATTCGCGCATCGACATTTCCGATGGCGCGGCCATTGATGAAAAGAGTCGGCGTGCCGTTCACGTTAACGGCCTTGCCCAGGGCAATGGACGCGTCGACATGAGCCTTGGTTGCGGGAGTGCGGGCGCAAGTTGCAATGTCGGAGCCTTTCACCCCCGCGCCATCCGCCAGCGCGGTCAATTTTTCATCGGCGTTTTCGGCCGTGATGTCGCCTTGCGTTTCGTACGTCTTGGCGATGAATTTCCAGAACGCTTCGTTCGACGCCCGCCCCACGCAGTCCGCGTAAGCCGCGCCTTTTGCCGCCCAGTTGTGCATCTCGAGAGGAAAGTTTTGAAAGACGAAGCGCGCAGTGGGCTCGGCCGCAACCAGTCCCTCGATTACCGGCTGCGCTGCTTTGCATGCCGGACACTGCAGATCTCCGAACTCAACAATCGTAACTGCGGCGTCTTTCGGTCCGCGCGAAGGGCCTGTAATGCCTTTCTCCAGAATTCTCTGTGCTCGATCGAAAGGCTTTGCACCGAACGGAATGATTTCACCAAGCACGGCGTGTTCTCCGTCCGCCGTAACATAGAAACGGCTGACCGACTGGCCCTGGGGCGTGGCGAGAACCACGTCGACTTGGGCCAGGCCCGGCACGGGTGCAGGCTTGATGCTGGAAATTTTCCAGCTCACCTCGGGTTCATAGCCAAAGGTCTGCTGCATGAAGGAGTCCACTGTGGATTCCGACGGAAGATTGACCGCTCCGGCTGGTTTGTCGGCAGGCTTCGTCTCTGGAGCCTTCGCCTTGCTCGCGGTTTGAGCTGCGGCCAGAGTGCACGCCAACATTAGGACGACAACCAGATTGATAGGACTGCGCATGGTTTCCTTTCAATTCAAAATTATTCAGGAGCAAGACACACAGGGATTGTCTAATCAATCTCTGACCGATCCCTTTCAAACTTCGCTTTTCGCAGCAATGGGAAAACGGCGGCCGTAGCCGAAGGCCTTGGGAGAAATCTTAATACCCGGGGCCGCCTGCTGGCGCTTGTACTCGGCGCGATCCACCATCCGGACAACGCGCCTCACTAGCTCGATGTCGAAACCGCGATCAGCCGCAATGCGCTCGGCGGAGTGCGCATCCTCCACGTAATCTTCCAGCACTGCGTCCAGAATCTCGTAGGGCGGAAGCGAATCGCTGTCTTTCTGATCGGGCCGGAGTTCCGCGGATGGCGGCTTTTCCAGCGTAGCCTGCGGAATCACCGCGCGGCGCGAATTCACGTAATGACTCAGCCGGTAAACCATGGTCTTTGGCACATCCGAAATGACCGCAAGGCCGCCGACCATGTCCCCATAAAGTGTACAGTAGCCCACGCCCAACTCGCTTTTGTTGCCGGTGGAAAGCACGATCGCTCCAAACTTGTTCGACAGCGCCATCAGCAGGGTGCCTCGGGCGCGCGACTGGATATTCTCTTCGGTAACGTCTTCCTTCCGCCCCGCGAATACTTCCTGCAGCGTTTGCCGATAGGCTTCAAACGCTCGATCGATCGAGAGCAACTCGAAGCGCATGCCCAGATTCTTCGCCAGGGCACGAGCGTCGTCGATGGAACCCGGCGACGAATACGGGCCGGGCATGCCCACGCCGATCACGTTCTCGGCTCCGATCGCGTCAGCGGCGATGACGGCGGTGAGCGCCGAATCGATTCCACCGCTCAGGCCGATGATTGCTTGTTGAAATCCGCACTTGCGCATGTAGTCGCGCGTGCCCAATACCAGCGCAGCGTATACGCTGGCTTCCTCGCCTTCGATTTGCTCGTGCAGTTCGCCGGTGAGGGTTTTGGAATCGAAGTAAATGAGATCTTCTTCGAACGATTTTCCCTGGGCGATGATCTCGCCCTTGGTATTGAGCACCAGGCTCGAGCCGTCGAAGACGAGGCTGTCGTTGCCTCCGACTTGATTGACCAACGCGACTGGAACCTTGTGGTGGCGGGCAATGGCGGCCAGCATGTCGCGGCGCAGTTCGCGCTTTCCGATCCAGAAGGGAGACGAGGAAATGTTGAGCACGAAGTTTCCGCCGGCGCGGACCAGAGCTTCGATGGGGTCGACTGTGTACAGGCGTTTGGGCCAGAACAGCTTGTCGTTCCAGGCATCTTCGCAAATGGTGAGCGCCATCTGGTTGCCGCAGAAGGAAAACAGATCCTGACTCTTGGCGGGGGCGAAGTTGCGCATCTCGTCGAAGACGTCGTAGGTGGGCAAGAGCATCTTCGATTGCAGGAAGACAATTTTGCCATCCTGCAAGAGCGCGGCCGAATTCATGGCGGACTTGCCGGTTTCAGAGTGTGCCGGGGTCACGAGGCCGCAGATCACGGAGATGCCGCGGGTTTCAAGAGCGATCTGCTCGGCAGTCTCGCGATTGCGCGCGACGAAGGATGGACGCTCGACCAGATCGCGAGGAGGATAGCCGCACACCGACAACTCGGGGAATAAAATCAGCCCGGCGCCGTTCCATTCCGCGCGACGGGAAAACTCGACGATCTTATTCCGGTTGCCTGCGAAATCTCCGACGGTGGGGTTGATCTGGCCGAGCGCGATCTTCACATGATTAGTGTAAAGCAGGAGTGTGGGCTTCGGCTTTAGGGCTTCTCGCTGCGGCTTGATCGGACTGCGATCCAGATAAAAAAATTACGGATCAGAATGGCTAAAATATCTGGAATCAGTGGGTTACGGTGTTTGTGGTCGGGTCGAATCCGGCTAAAATATTGGAAACAAGGAACTTGCTCGTAAAATATTCTATTCAAAGGACTTTGGCGCTCTTGCCTTGGCTAAATACCCTGGAATCAGCTGCCAGCTCGCAAAATATTGCATTTGCGGGAGTTAGCTCATTGCTATTTTCTTTTCAAAGAACTGATGCGTATAGAGATAGGGTCTCATGGTTGAGAATGCGAGTCAAGGGAAACCGCGCAGCGAGGGACGGATTCGGCTTCGGGTAGTGAGTGCAATCGAGATGTTACGACAGGTTGCAGCGGAACTGCACCTCGACGCGCATCTGAACGGGAACCGGGTTACCCAAACTCGTCCCCGGCTTGAATCTCCACGTTTTCACGGCCTTAGTGGCCGCCTCCTCAAGTCCGTAGTAGCCCGCGGGCCTCACAACAGAAATATCGTGAACGAGGCCATCGGTGCCGACTACAATTTCGAGCGTCACGGTGCTATCGATCTTTTTCTTCCGTGGTTCCTTCGAACATTGCGGATCGGGTGCGTAAGCAGGACGAGGCGGCTTGTCGGCGCAGGGCTGAGGATTCTTCACCGCGCACGATTGCAGGAACGGCTGCGAATCTTTCGAGGGGGTTAGTTTCTCCTGAGCGCGCACAAAACCACCAGCGCATAGAAGAATGGCTACGCTGCACCCAATCGAGAGGCGACGCATTCGCTTCGAGTATATCTACGCGACCGTGAACATTCAATGCGGGTCAAGCGGATCTTGTCAGTTGACGCAATCAGGCGACAAGACTCAAAACCCCGTCAATACGGGTTGAATTACGTTATTATTTCGTTGTTGTGTTTCCCACTCGCAGCAGAATCCGGATTTCTCAGACGCTATCCTACCCGCTGACGGCGAAGGAGATTTCTGAGGCGCTGGCGGACGTTCCACAGGCTGGTGCTCTCTCTATCGACTTTTACCATTACCAACGGATGAAGGACAGGGGCAACCCTTATCCCGTATTGAGCGTGCATTACGCTTTCAACTCTGCTCAGGAGCAGGATTGGTCGGTACACGTCAGGCCGGTTCCGCGCAACCTGCGTCACAGCGTCAACGAATTGTTAAGAGCGCAAGCATTTCCAGCAATGCGCGACTGGTTGCTTCACCGCAGGAATTTGTCTAGCGAGCATGGTGGACAGGCTTTGACCGCCATCTTTTCAGAGCGTGACGCGAGTCTGCGAATGGAGCATTTCCAATCTGGGGGAGAGGCGTTCTCGGTGTGAAGTTCCTCTAAACTGTCAAAATCAGGCATCAACACTCAAAAAGATGACGGGAAGTTGGAGCTTCCATTCGGGCGAGCGTTTCCAGGGCGTGCGACTCTTAGTCTGCTGGTTCCTGCGCGGCATGGTCAGGGATGGAGTTACGCCGGATTGGCGACTCTGTTCCTCTAGGGCTTTCAACCCCCGCAGTCACGTGCGGGGCTAATGAATGGCGTCGCTTCGCCGACTTCTCGGCTGCGGCTTGCCGATTGCCGGCGACGTACTCACAGCAGCTTGGCGCTGGAGGTTGCGACGCTAGCGGCTTTCGCCATGCCACCATTCGAAGGCGAAGCCGTGGCGGGGTCGGAAGCGGGCAATTTCATACACAGTTCCGCAGCCTCGGCGATGCTTCGGCATTCTTCCTGCTTCAAGGTCACCCAGCTGTCAAACGTGGCTTTCTCGCGCGCCACGCCTTCGAGGTTGCGGCCGATGCGGGCTGTGTAGTGCGCTCTTATGCTCTCCAGTTCCGCCTGAATTTGCAGGTTTTCTTCCGCCTTCCGGGCCCACTCCTCCTCCACCTGTTTTCGTTCGGCGGCTTCGTAGGAATCCAGCGCATCCCGGCGGGCCTCGGCGTCGCGCAGCACTTCGTCGATGGGAACACCGGCCGCATCGAGGGCCATCAGCAGCGCGACCCGCTTCATCTCCTTCGGTAACCCGCAGATGTGCGCGCTGTTCAGCATTTCGACAACCTTCTTGATGCTGTATCCCTTGCGCGGGAGCATGATGCCGGCCGCGCGGTAAATATCTTCCATGGCCAACAGTTCGACCTGGAAGTTCGGGACCTCTCGCGCCGCGGCGATTTTTTTTGGGGGTGGAGCACCGGGAGGAGTGAGCGCGGGCCTGAGATTCTCTTTTTTCTCGTCCTCGCCTTTCTCATCCTCGGCGTTGATGTTTTCGTCGCCACCTTGGTCGCCGCTTACGCTGAGGCCGTCCGGCTTATTGCCCCAGGGTAGTTCGAGCCATTTGCGTTGCATAGGTTTCCTTTCCTTACCTGCTTGCGCTCGTTTTGGAGGCTGTTTCGTCTTAAATTGAGTCCGTCGAAGCGCATTGAATTCGTCGAGCCGTGAAATGCGGCGCCTTTCCCCGTCGTCCATCTCGTAACCACCGTTGTGCGGAAGCGTTGCCGGCACTGCCGCATTTTCTGCTTTCGGCGCGGCTGGGGGAATCTCGTTGGGCGTGCTCTCTTGCCGCTTCGGCAGATTTTCGGTTTTGACCGTAGAAGCTGTGGGAACATTCGCTAGCGCGCTCTTCGGCGCTGGGACATCCGCAGGGGCGCGCTGGCTGGGAATCGGATTTTCCGTCGTGTCGCGCTGAATCCCGACCAGGTATTCCCTTCCCTCGCTGCGGCAGTATTTGGCGGTGCCGGAGAACTGCTCGAAGCGCCACTGAATTCGGATCTTCGATCCCACTCTGATTGGTGTCTTGATCCGTATGCATGCGCCTCCCGGAGACCGGTCTTCCATGCGCGCGGCAGCGGTCCTCGATGCTCCACTCGGGTCTTCCCACGACGCCTCCACCAGAGTCATCACGGGCATGCGGAACTCGGGCATAAACTGCGCTCATTCCAATCTATCGGCAAGAATTTAAATTAGTTCACAAGCGGGCGGGAGTTCCGATTTGGAGATGCAGTTTTATTTTCCCGTTCCGGGTCGGCCAGTCGGGAATCGCAGGGCGCGACTTCAGTCTAATTCGCTGGAAACACTGTGTGCCTGGGCGCCGGCACGGGGGCATCCCCTTTCTGATCCTGCCAGAGAACCTGGTTCAGAGCTGCAGCTCCGGCGGCGTCGGGACGGGAGAAATCCATCTTCGACGATTCGCTTGCGCCCCGCGCGTTGGGCCGGTTGATCTCATAGATCAGACCATTTTTCAGATTGCGATAATCCGCTTTGAATGCGGGCTGGTCGCCTGCGCCGGAAAACATTGGTCCCATGGCCGGAGCGTAGGCGTCGTTCTGGTTCATCGGGGGCAGGCCTAACAGCATTTCCATGGTGTGAATCGTGTTGACCGTGGTGTAGAAGCGGTGCTCGACGTAAGGCTCGGCCACGGTTCCTGGCGAATACTTGCTGACGACGAACGCTATGGAGCGATGGGCGTCGACGTGGTCACCGCCGTCTTGCGCGTCGTCTTCGAGGATGAAGATGGCTGTGTCATCCCAGTACGGGCTATGGGAAACGGCATCGACGACGCGGCCCAACGCGAGATCGTTATCTGCCACCGAGGCTGCTGGGCGTGGCCGCTCGGGCCGCGTGCCGCCGGTGTGATCGTCGGGTAGATAGAGCAGAACGAATGCCGGCAATTGGAACTCGGGGCTTTCGTTCTCCTGGCGAGCGCGAGAATAGGCTGCGAACTCGTTGAGGAATTCGTCGGCGCGAAGCTGGTCGGGATAGTCCGTGTTGAAATCTGGAAACAGCGGATCGAAGTGATCGCGCAGCACGGCCTTCGTCGGCTTAACACCGTTGAACAAGGGTACCGTCCATGGAAACGGACTTGGTCCGGCATGAGGGTCGCCGACATTGGGCGGCAGAGCATCTCCCTGCTGAAGTTCGGTGCGCGGGCACGCGGCTTCCTGCGCCGAAGGAGTTCCCTGCTTGGGGCTTGCCGCCTTGCGGGGTTTATTGCACCACTTAGCATTCACGAATTCGCCATAGTCGCGATAGGTCAGGCCATGGCGGGCGACGTTGTCCCAGAGGTAGCCGGTACCGGGATCATCGATATCCGGCTGGTTGTGCTCGAGTGGGTACTCATCGGCGACCGTGCCCTGGAAGTCATAGGTGCGTTCCTTGCCACGGTAGGCGATCTGCCAGGTTTTTTCGTTGTAGTCGCTGGTGATGGCTGCGGTTGACCAGAGATGCCCGTCGCCGGAAACTTCTCCGCTGTCATAGAAATTGTCGAGCACGCCGAATTGCAGCGCCAGCTTGTGTTCGTTCGGCGTGATGTCGGCGCCGTACATGGTGAGCGAGGGGTCGCCGTTGCCAACCGGTTTGTCGTCCACCTTCAGATCGCCGAGGATCTGATCATAGGTACGGTTTTCTTTGATGACGTAGATGACGTGCTTGATGGGATTCTTGCCGGCGGCGAACTGGATTGTTCCGGGACCCTTGCTTGACGGATCACGGTCCAGCAGATTGTCGTGCTCGACGACGCGGGTGAGTTCGTCGAGCTTGCCGAGCGTGGAGGGAATGTTCAGGCGCGCGATCGAGCCACGCAGCAGCGTTGGAATATAGGGATGCTCGCGGTGCCTGACTTCCCATGCAGTCTTGCCTGGACCTTTGTTGGGGCGCGTGCCTTCGCCTTTGGCAGTAGCGATGAGGAGATCGTCGCCTTGCACGGCGAGCGCGCTGGGGTACCAGTCGGTGGGGATGAAGCCGCTAGGAATAAAACCCCCGGCGCCCGGAGGCGGCCCGGCGTTGAAGCTCGTGACATCGAAAACGGCGACCGCATCAAGGGACGCGTCAGCCACGAATAGATGTTTGCCGTCCCCCGACTGCGTTAGCGCACTCGGATAACTCCCTCTAAGCACCTGAGAATAATTAGCAACTCCGCCGAGTGCCGCATGCCGAACCGAGGTGACGAGGGACACGAACGGCTGCCCGTTGTCCGTTCCAATTAACTCTACTTGGTCGACGTTTGATAGCGCGACATATAACGTTTTCTCGTTGGGGCTCAAGAGCAGCGCAGTTGGATGCGAGCCGGGGGCAATAGGATCGTCGGGCTCGTGCACCTTGATCCAGCGGACGACTTTGCTGGTGACTAGATCCAGCTCCGCGACTTGCGATGCATTCCACAGGCTGCACCAGGCGCGGCGGCCGTCGCGCTTGACTACGCAGGTATAGGGGAACGAAGACGGCACCAGATCGCTCGTGCTGAGGTCGAAACGTTGAAGCACCCTGCCGCTCGCGATATCAAGGAGCACCGCGTTGTCGGAAAGATCGTTGGCCACGAGGAGCCGGTCTTTGCTATTGCCGCCGGAGGAAACCAGAGCCAACCCCGCCGGATAAGGAATCGCGGTTCCCGGTGCTGTCTTCTGTAAACCGATGGCAACTCTTCTGCCGGCAGCAAGCGACTGCGGTGCGATGGCGATGAATCTCTCAGGCGCGACCTTGCCGTCGGTAAAGCTGTAAACTGCGATGCCGTTGCCGGTGTCTCCCGACTTCTCTCCCGTCGGGTCTGTGATTGAACCGACCGAGGCGTAAAGATGTTTGCCATCCGAACCGAAAACGAGGCCGAGAAAGTAGCTCTGGTGCACATCTTCGCCGAAGCGCTTGTCGGGAAATTCGGTGATTTGATTCGTCTTCAGATCGAGAACTGCGATCGACTGCATCGCCATGGTTTCCTGCGTGCCATAGCCATTGTTCAAGAGCGCGGCGTAGCGGCCATCCGGGCTGATCACGATAGTTGCGGGAAAGCTGTTGGTCGCGCCGATGCGGCCGGGCGTAGGGATCGTCAGGGTCTTGCTGGTGGGCAGCGGGATCGATGAGGTTTCAGGCGGCCGATCCTGTGCGAGGGAAAACGCAATCTGCACTGTGAGAAACGCGGTCAGGAGAGCAATACGGCAGAATCGAGTCACGAAGCCTCCCCGGGATTTTGTCTGTGGACAGTGGAGAAAGATGAGCCTAATTCAGGCAGGACGCCGCGGTCAAAGGTATCGGAAGAAACAAGAGGGCGGTCCAGTGATCGAAATGCCCTGCGGGGCCGAGGGTGCCAAAGGGTGCGAGGGATCCTTCGACTCCGCAGACTGATTCGCTTCGCGAATCAGTCTGCTCCGCTCAGGATGACAGGGCTGCTTGAGCTCTCCTACGCCCCCGAGGCGCGGGTCGGCGCTTCGGAGTGCTCTTCCGTCGCATTGTGGCGGACGTCGGCGCCCCGCACCCAGAAGATGACATCCTCAGCGATGTTGGTGGCGTGGTCGGCGACGCGCTCCAGATTACGGGCCACGAGCAGCGCATCGAGGGCCTGCCGCACTACCTCCGGACGCTGGTTCATCGTCTTCACCAGCTGGATGAAAGCATCATCTTTCATGCGATCGACTACGCTATCCATTTCGAGAACGGCCTGGGCGAGTTCTGCCTTGCCTTCGATGAACGACTCCAGTGCCCGGCGTACCATGGCGCTCACAGCTGCGCCCATGCGCGCGATATCGACTGGTAAGTCTGCCGCAGGAAGCTCGACCATATCCATCACACGCTCGGCGATGTTGACGGCCTGGTCGCCGACGCGCTCCAGGTCAGAGTTGATCTTGGTGACGGCGAGGATAAAGCGCAGATCGACCGCCATCGGTTGCTGCATCGCCAGCAGATCGAAGGCAGCCTCGTCAATCTCACGCTCCGCGGTGTTGATGAGCGTCTCGCTTTCGAGGACCATCTGGCAACGGGCAAGATCGCGATCGACGTAGGCCTGACGGGCGCGATCCACGGCTTGTTCCGCCAGCCCGCCCATGCGGAGCAACCTCTGGCGCAGATCGTCGAGCCCTTGCTGAAAACGCGTGCGCATTATACGAACCTTTCTTCTTAGAACAACCTTATCCAAATCTGCCGGTAATATAGTCTTCCGTCTTCTTGTCTGACGGCTTGGTGAAGATTTTCTCCGTCTTATCGAACTCGATCATCCGTCCGAGCAGGAAGAACCCGGTAAACTCAGCGACGCGCGCGGCCTGCTGCATGTTGTGCGTCACGATCACTATCGTATACCGCTCTTTCAGCTGAAAGATCAACTCTTCGATCTTTCCGGTGGAGATGGGATCGAGCGCAGAACAAGGCTCATCCATCAGCAGTACTTCCGGCTCGACTGCCAGGGCGCGGGCAATGCAGAGCCGCTGCTGCTGGCCGCCGGAAAGGCTGGCGCCTGACTTTTTGTGAACTTGATCTTTCACTTCGTCCCAAAGCGCGGCGGAGTCGAGCGATCGATGCACAATGTCGTCGAGTTTGCCGCGATCATGAAATCCGTTCAGCTTCAATCCCGAAGCGACGTTGTCGTAAATCGACATGGTCGGGAAGGGATTGGCCTTCTGAAACACCATGCCAACCCGGCGGCGAAGCTGAGTAGCCGAAGTGCCGTTATAGGCGTTGATTTCGCCGATGTGAACACTGCCCGTCACGCGCGCTTCAGGGATGGTTTCGTGCATGCGGTTCAGGCAGCGAATGAACGTCGACTTGCCGCAGCCCGAGGGCCCGATCAGCGCTGTGGCGTGGTTCGCCGCCACCGTCAGCTTGACGTCGTACAGAGCCTGGGTTTTGCCGTACCAGGCATTCAGGTTTTCGACCTGGATTCCAACACCCATAAACTATGCCGCTCCAAAAGTACCACGGCGTACGGCGAAGCGCACAGCCGCGACCGCAGTGATAATTAGAACAATCAGCACGAACGACCCAGCCCAAGCCTGCCGATGCCAATCGTCATAAGGAGAAAGAGCGTAGGTATAGATCTGGAGTGGCAGGGCGGCGGTCGGCTGGCCCAACCCTAGATGCAGGTGGTGGTCCCAAAAGAAACCGAAGGGATGGCGCAAGAGGAAATTCCAAGGGCGCTCCACATCTGTGCTGAAGCTCCAGTACTGATTGCCCAGCGCGGTAAACAGCAGGGGTGCGGTCTCGCCCGCGACTCGGGCGAAGGCCAGCATAACCCCGGTGATCACGCCGGAGGTTGCGGTGCGCAGGGTGATCGAGAGGGTGGTCCGCCAGCGGGGAATCCCAAGCCCATAGGCAGCCTCGCGCAAAGCCTGCGGCACCAGCAGGAGCATCTCTTCGGTGGTGCGTGTGATGGTGGGAACCATCATGATGGCCAGGGCCACGGCTCCCGCCAAAGCCGAGAAGTGTTTCTGCGAGAGCACCACAATGGCGTAGGCCACGATACCAATTACGATCGAAGGCACGCCATTGAGAACGTCGGCGGTGAAGCGAATGACGTCGCCGAAGCGGTTGCGGCCGTACTCCGAGAGGTAGATGCCGGCGCCAATCCCCACCGGAACGCCCATTAGGCTCGCGATGATCAGGATGATGATGGAGCCCACGATGGCATTGGCCATGCCGCCGCCGGTCTCGCCTACCGGCCTTGGGATTTGCGTGAAAAAAGCCCAGTTAATGGAACCCACGCCACGGTAGACAAGGTAGGCAAAGATGGCGAACAACGGAATCAGGACCAGGATGACCGTAAGCACGGCTACGCCGGTCATGACGTGGTCGGTGATGCGACGCCGCAAGGCTATGGGCGGGACGGCGGGCAGTGCTGAAGTATGCGTGGTCTCAGGCATTGGCCCTCGAAGGCTGGCCGCGGGTGACGGTCCACACCAGCAATCGCGCCAGGGCATTGACTATGATCGTAACCAGAAACAGCGCCAAGCCGATCTCGATCAGCGCCGAGAGGTAGACATCGCCGGTGGCCTCGCTGAATTGATTGGCCAGCGCGCTAGCCATGGTGTATCCCGGCGCAAACAGGGATTTCACGATCTGCGGATTATTCCCGATCACCATGGTGACCGCCATTGTTTCTCCCAAGGCGCGGCCCAGGCCCAGGATGATGCCGCCCATAATGCCGGCGCGCGCATTGCGCAGCACCCCGACCCGAATCATTTCCCAACGCGTCGCTCCCAGCGCGAGTACGGCTTCCCGCTGGTGCTGAGGCACTACCATCAGCACTTCCCGCGTGATCGAGGAAATAATCGGGATGATCATGATCGCCAGAATGACTCCGGCGGCTAGCATGCTAAGCCCGAAGAACGGCCCGGTAAACAAACCGGTCCAGCCCAGCGTTCGGGCCAGCAACGGTCCTACATAGTCGGTAAGCATCGGAACGAGCACAAATATCGCCCACAGCCCGTACACCACGCTCGGAATCGCGGCCAGCAACTCCACAAAGAACGAGAGCGGGCCGCGCAGCGCCTTGGGACACATTTCGGTGGTGAACACTGCAACTCCAATCGACAGCGGCACCGCAATGAGCAAGGCGAGGAACGAAGAGACCAAAGTTCCGTAAACGAAGGGCAAGGCGCCGAAGTGTTCGTTCACCGGATCCCACTCACGCCCGCCGAAGAATTTGAATCCGAAGGCATGCCAGGAAGGTCCGGAACGCAGCATCAACTCGTAGACAATCAGCGCAAGCGTTCCGAGCACAGCCAGGCCGCACAGCAGCATGGCGATTTTGAACACCCGATCCCCGGTTTCGCCACGGGTTCCGCGAAGAAAAGGTTCGGCCTGCCCTCCGGCTGGATGGAGGCCACTAACCTTCGTCGCTTCAACAGGTTGCGGAGCGGGCATATCGGGCCGAGGTAATGCAGAAAAGGCCATGCTTGCCTCACGGTAGCAGAATCCTGTTAACAGGATGTTAAAATAAGAGTTCCCCTAGGTTGCCTTTTCCCCGGCAAGCCTGTATTTTCATCTCCCGGTTCGATTATCTTTTCTACGTTATGCCGATCGCGCCAAAGCGCAGCCGCGTGGTTTTTCAGAAGCTTGAACAGGACTTGGTCAAGCTTTCCTCGAAACCTCGCGCGGAGAACGTGCACCGTTTCCGCACCGGCACGCGCCGTCTTCAAATTCTGCTGGGCGAACTCTCGCCCAAGATGGACCGGAATCAGAAAAAGCTTCTGAAACTGCTGGGCCGGATTCGCAAGCGTGCCGGTAAGGTGCGTGATCTGGACGTGCAGTTGGCCGCTTTGCGCAGCTTGAAAATCCCGCAAGAACCGCGCCGCAAGACGCAACTCGTAAACCATCTGATCGAAGTGAGAGCGCAGCAGGAAAAGAAGCTGCGGAAAGCGGTCGAGAAAAACACTGTCCGCGAGATTCGCAAACGCCTGAAGCGCGCCGGGAAGAACTTTAATCCGCAAGCGAGCCGCGATCCTCTGGCGGTCGCCACAGCAATGCTCGAAGGGATCAACCGGGGAGATGCGCCCGTCACCGAAGCGCTGCTGCACCAATACAGAATTCTCAGCAAGCGCGCGCGCTATGCGGCCGAGTTCGCCGAGCCCTCGCCGAAAGCACAACAGTTCATC
Source organism: uncultured Acidobacteriaceae bacterium (assembly GCA_963809605.1). GTDB lineage: Bacteria > Acidobacteriota > Terriglobia > Terriglobales > Acidobacteriaceae > Sulfotelmatobacter. The sequence continues at coordinate 226,330 of CAWEKM010000006.1, forward strand.
GCCGGAGTGAAGCGCATTCAGGACGCCTTGGGCGATTGGCATGACTGGCTCACTCTAACGCAAACAACATCCGAGCAACTCGGCGAAGTACAGGAGTCGCCCCTGGTGGCGGAATTGCACAACGTAACCGGAGCAAAATTTCGTCACGCGGTCGCGGTGCTGTTGCCCATGCGAGCCAAGCCAGTTCCCGCGCCAGAACGCCCTGCCCAACCCCCCGCTCGAGCGAAAGCAAAGCCAGGCCCGGAGACCTCGGCGGCGTGAACGGGGGGCTTTAGAACAGCCGTGCCCGGCATAAGCCCGATGACCGGGCGGCAGTTCGCATGTAAACTGTTGGCCTTCGCTCATGCCAACGTTTGCCGCGGTTGATATCGGTTCTAATTCCGTCCGGCTGAAGATTGCGCGCCTCACCCGCGGACGCCTTCGTTCCATTCACGAAGACCGCGAGGTCACGAGGCTCGGTGAAGGCGTTTTTCGTTCTGGCTTTCTCACTCCCGAGTCGATGGCTGAGACGGTGAAGGTGCTGCGCCGCTTTCACCGGGCCACGCAGCAAGTAGTCACCGATCCGGTGCGCGTGGTCGCCACCAGCGCACTTCGCGACGCCCGCAATTCGCAAGCTTTTCTGGAGTGGGTTCGGTCGGCCACGGGGTGGAAAGTCGAAATTATCTCGGGGTTGGAAGAAGCTCGTCTGATTCATCTGGGACTGGTCGCCAATCTTCGTGTGGATAGTTCGCCCGCGTTGATGGTTGATCTGGGCGGCGGAAGCTGCGAGCTGACGGTTTCCGGACGCGGACACATCCGCGACATGGTGAGTTTGCCCCTCGGAGCGGTCCGCTTGACCGATGAATTTCTCAGTCACGATCCGCCCCGCAAGGGTGAACTCAAACGGATGCAAGGTTTCGTGGCGCGCGAAGTGAACCGCATCGCATCGCGCGTGGTGGCAGCAAAGGTGAAGAACGTGATTGCAACGTCTGGAACCGCTGCCGCGCTGGCCGCCGCCGCCAGCCATCTGCGGAAAAACGGAAGCCGCCAGCGCGCAGTCGTCTCCCGCGCGGAGATGACGCGAATCGCCAAGCAGCTGTCGCGCCTGCCGGCAGACGAACGGCAACAAATTGAGGGTATCGGTCCGCGGCGGGCGGAAATCATCGTCGCCGGTGCCATTGTCTATCACGAATTGCTCGATCGCTGCCATCTGAAGGGTTTTCGTTATTCCCCGCTGGGCCTGCGTGACGGGCTGCTGGCGCAGATGGCGGCCGAGCATGACCGCAGCACGCGCTCGGGAAAACAGATTGAGTCGGAACGCTGGGAATCGATCACGCGGGCCGTCGCTCACTACAACGTCGACCTGAAGCACGCGCTCGATGTGCGCGAGTCCGCGATGTTCTTGTTCTCGGCGCTGCGCTCAGTGCACGGGTTGGCCCCGGAATTCCGCGAGTGGCTCTCGGCGGCGGCCATGCTCTACGAAGTAGGCGACTACGTAAACCGCAACGGCCATCACCGGCACACGTATTACATCATTTCGAATTCGGAGATCCTGGGTTACACGCCGCAGCAGCGCCGGATTATCGCGGCCATCGCGCGCTATCTCGGAAAGTCGCGACCAGCGATGGAAGACGGCCCGATGAAAGCAATCGATCCGGCAGAACGCGCCGGAGTGCAGAAAGCGATCCTGCTGCTGCGCCTGGCGCGGTCTTTGAACCTGGGTCGCAGCCGCGCTGTGCAAAAGGTGAGGGTCAGCCAGCGCGCCGCGGAAATTCGTCTGACGCTGGTGCCCCGCCGGCGCATGGGAGTGGACCTGGAACTATGGGCGATCGAGAAGGACTGCGCTTATTTCCGCGAGGTATTCGGGCGCGAACTTTCCACCGCCGCAGTGTAGAGAGTGCGCAGCGCTTTCGGCGTCAGGCACCACATCAGCGTGCCGGAACTGCGGCGCATGTCGACCCGGGCCACAGCTCCTTTTTTCAGTTCCACCGACGCTTCACAGCCAGACTCACTGATCACAGTGCCGAGGAACTGGCTGAGGTTCGGATTGTGTCCCACGACCATGATCGATTCCTGCTTCGCGTACTTTTCCAGCAGACGGCGGAAGTCGGCGAAGGTCGCACCCGGACGCAGCGCGGTCTCAATCTGCAGCTTGCCTTCGTATCCCATCTCGTTGCCGACCAGCGAAGCAGTTTGGGTCGCGCGCTTCAGTGGGCTCGAAATAATGCAATCCACCTGCGCCTCGATTGCGGCCAGGGCTCGCCCGACGTAACCACACTGCTCGATGCCATCTTTATCGAGCGCGCGCTTCTCGTCTTTCTTCGGGTTAGCGAAGGGTTCGCCGGCACTGGCATGACGCAAGAAATAAATAATCATTGGGAATTATCGTTCTCTCGGCTATCGTTCTCCCGGTTATCGTACTCTTCCGGCGGGAGCTTTGCGCTTCGCCGCCGTGAGCTGCAGGGGTATTGCGAAATCCGCTGCCTGCTTGCCCTCGGCGACTCCGATCAGGAAATCCTGCGCGCTGAAGGCGGCTGCGCCCGTCGGCGGCTTGCGGTTGCGTTTGCCATGCATCGGCTGCCAGGCTCGAATGTAAGTGGCATCGCGCAGCAGGATGCGCGCCTTGCGATTATCGGCCAGATAGGCGTCGAGAATTTCGCGGCGCACGCGCTCGCGCAGGAATTCGTCGCGCAGTGGCACAAGAACTTCGACACGCTCGTAAAGATTGCGCGGCATCCAGTCGGCGCTGCCGATGTAGATTTCTTCCTCGCCGCCGTTTGCGAAGTAGTAAATCCGGCTGTGCTCGAGGAACCGCCCCACGATACTGCGCACCCGGATGCGGTCACTCACTCCTCGCACTCCCGGACGCAGGGCGCAAATGCCGCGCACGATCAGATCAATCTCAACTCCCGCCTGAGAAGCGCGATATAAAGCCTGCACAACGTTTTTGTCGAGCAGCGCGTTCATCTTGGCGATAATGCGCCCGGGGCGGCCTTGCCGCGCGTGATCGGCCTCGCGATCAATGAGCGCAATCACTTTTTCCGCGAGGTCAAGCGGGGCCACCAGCAGCGGGTCATAGCTGGGATTCTCGGCGTATGCAGTGAGGAAACTGAAAACGTCATGTACGGCGCGAGTAATCTCAGGATTCGCCGTGAACAGGCTGAGATCCGTGTAGATACGCGCCGTGGCAGCGTTATAGTTGCCGGTACCGATGTGGGCATAGCTGCGCACGCCATCAGGATCGCGGCGCACCAGCAGTGAAAGCTTGCAGTGCGTCTTCAGGCCAACCAGCCCATGAAACACTTGCACTCCGGCATCTTCCATCTCGCGCGCCCAACGAATGTTGTGGGCTTCATCGAAACGCGCTTTCAACTCAACCACCGCCGTGACTTCCTTGCGTGAGGCCGCATCCATGAGCGACGGAACAATCAAAGAGTGCTCGCTGGTGCGGTAGAGCGTTTGCTTGATTGAAAGGACGTGCTCGTCCTCTGCCGCCGACTCGATGAACGAGACCACTGCATCGTAAGAATCGTAAGGATGATGCAACAGCACATCGTGACGCCGCAGCTCCTCGAAAAGATTCTGTGACTTCGCTGTAAGCCTCAATTCGCGCGGGGCAAAGCTGCGATACTTCAGGTCCGGACGCTGCGTCTGCTCGTAGACGTTAAACAGCCGCGAAAGATTGACCGGGCCGTTCACCGGAAAAACCTGCCAGGGATCGAGTTCGAACACGGTTCGCAAGCGATCGATGATCTCAGGATCGGCGTCGGCTTCAATTTCCATGCGGACCGCGTCGCCTTTGCGGCGGTTGTGCAACTCCGCCCGTACAGACTCGAGAAGATTGCGCGCTTCCTCCTCCTGCAGATAAAGATTGCTGTTGCGGGTCACGCGGAAGGGCGCGGAGGAAACGATATCGTAGCCGTGATACATGTTCTGGGCGTGGTGCGCGACCAGGTCTGCGAGAAAAATGAAGTCAGTTGTCGTATCCGAAGGCAGGCGAACCAGACGGGGCAGCGCTCGTGGCACCGATACTACGCCGGTGTAGGTGAGCGCGGAGCGGCGACGCCGGCGCAAAAGAAACCCAAGGCACAGCGCCTTGTTGATGACCCGCGGAAAGGGATGGGTGGGGTCCACAGTAACCGGGGTCAACAGAGGGTCCAATTCTTTTTCGCAGTACTGGTCGACGAACCGCCGGGCCTCTGCGTCCAGCTCGTGCAGGCTCAGCAGGCGAATGCCGTGCTCGGCCAGGGCAGGGCGCAGCGCGTTCCAACATTCGTACTGGTCGTCGACGAATTTGTGACATTGACGCGCTAGAATCTCGCGCTTCTCGGTCAGCGTTAAGCCATCGGGACCGGCCTCGTTGTACCCGTCCTCGATCTGCTGCACCATGGCAGCCACACGTATCTCGAAAAACTCATCCAGATTGCTGGCGGAGATGGCCAGGAACTTGAGCCGCTCCAGAAGCGGATTGCCTTCATCCTCGGCTTCTTCGAGCACACGCCGGTTGAACGCGAGCCAGGAAGTATCGCGGTTGAGATAATACGCAGGATTTTCCAAAGAAAGACGAGCCATGTGCGAGGGTGCTACGCCTTCATTGTTGCGATCTTTTGTTGCCGAGGGGAAACGGCTTTACGACCACCTAGTATAAAACATCCGCCCTGCGGGGCGCAGAATGGCGAATCAAAAGAGCCACGTGACGGATCGTCCCACATTTGGGTCTTGCGCGGAAAACAATCCGGCGCATCGGGAATGGCTGCGTGCCATCTGATACGCCGGGAGTATCACAAGTCGCCAGGCGCGAGAACCTCGCCCGTCCTGCATGTTCCCGCCCGGCTTGTCCTATCGAACCTGCTTGATCGCCTCTTTCTCCTTTTGCACAACGCTTTCCGGTAGCGGAGCATAGGAGAGAGCAGCCGTCATCTTCTGCCCGTCCGTCATCATCCACTTCAGAAAGTCGACGAGAATCTTCGCGCTGGCGGCGTTTTTTGACTGCTCGGGGATCAGCAACCACGTGAAACTCGAGATAGGATAGGCGTCCTTGCCCGGAGCGTTGGTGATGGAGACGCGAAAATCCGCCGGCATTTTGGGAGCAGACGCAGCAGCCGCCGTAACGCTCTCCAGAGAAGCCTTCACAAAGTTTCCCGCTGAGTTTCTCACGGTGCCGTAAGGAATGTTATTTTGCACGGCATAGATCAACTCGACGTAGCCGATCGCCCCGGGCAATTGCCGAATCGAGCCGGCCACGCCCTCGTTGCCCTTTCCACCGAGCCCGACCGGCCACTGCACCGATGTATTCCGGCCAACCTTGCTCTCCCATTCCGAGCTAACCTTTGATAGATAGTCGGTCCAGATGAAGGTGGTACCGCTGCCGTCGGAGCGATGAACCACGATGATGTCTTTGTCGGGAAAATTCACACCGGGATTTACGCTGGCGATTGCTTTGTCATTCCACTTGGTGATCTTGCCCAGAAAGATTCCCGCCAGGGCATCTGGGGTAAACTTCACCTCCCCGCTCACGCCCGGAATGTTGTAGGCGGGCACGTCCGCGCCCAGCACGCTTGGAATGTTGAGAACCTTGGTTTTCAATTTGCCTTCTGCTTCCGCAAGCTGACCGTCCGTCATCGGCATGTCGCTGGCGCCGAAATCCACCGTGCCTTCCGTCACCTGGCGAATCCCGCCGCCGCTCCCAATTGACTGGTAGTTGATCTGAATGTCGGGGTGCAGTTTGTGGTATTCACTGAACCACTTGGAATACATGGGATACGGGAACGTCGCACCCGCTCCGTTCAGCGTGGTCTGGCCTACCACGGGCAAGGCTACAAAAGCGCACAACAAAAGCAGCGTAAGTCTGCGCATGGCTCGATGAATCCTCCTAAAGATAGATGTCCTAAGTTTTTATCGGCGTAATATTACAGTATGGTTACAAACGGGTGAATTTCTGATGAACGAGCCACTCCGCGATCGCGGGGGATGCCACTGAGGGTTCCAGATATTCAATCTCGGGCGCGAAAAGAGTGTCGCCGATGAATCGTCGGCGGAGGAGGCGAGTTCTTCCATTATCTTTTATCTTTAGATTTGCAGCGGCAATTTAACATTACTTTTTGCACCTTCTGCGGCAATGCAACTAATCGGCGTTGAGCCCATCCCATTGTGGTGGGAGTGCCTGGAGTATCTCTGTTCTGCGATTGGTTTGTAGTCCCGCAGAATGCCCTAGGACGAAAATTTCATGAGTGATTCTGTACGCTACGCCCCCGGCTGGCCGGGCATTCCACCCCGCTGGACATCGAGCGCCAAGACCGCCGTTGGCACCGCGCTGAACCAGCACAGCAAAGTCTGGTTCACGCTGAGCCACGGCATTCTAAATGAGGTGTACTTCCCACGAGTAGACCAAGCTTGCACTCGCGATCTCGGCCTTCTGGTCACCGATGGCCGAAGTTTCTTTTCGGAAGAGAAGCGCCATTGCACGTTTGAGAACCGTCCTTACGAGCCCGGCGTCCCGGCCTTTGAACTGACGAACACCGAAATCGGCGGCCGCTATCGCATCCACAAAGAAGTTTTCACTGATCCTTACCGCAACGTGCTGCTCCAAAAAACCGGCTTTGAACCGCTTCAGGGGCAGCTCTCCGACTATCATCTGTATGCGCTGCTCTCGCCCCACCTCGCTAACTGCGGTTACCACAATACGGGCTGGGTCGGCGATTACAAAGGGCTGCCCTTGTTCTTCGCGGAGAACGACGGAACTGCTTTGGCCCTCGGCAGCTCGGCCCCCTGGAAAAAGATGTCGGTCGGATTCGTGGGCGCCTCCGACGGATGGCAGGATCTCTCGACCCATTTCCAGATGGAGTGGGAGTACGACCGCGCAGAAAATGGCAACCTGGCCTGCACCGGAGAAATTGATCTCGCGGCCTGCAATGGAGAGTTCTTGTTGGCCCTGGGTTTTGGAGCGAAGTCGACGGAGGCAGGACAAGAAGTGCGATCCAGCCTGCAGGAAGATTACGGCGAGCTTCGCGAACATTATGTCTTCCATTGGAAGAACTGGCAGAATACGCTGCTCAAGCTCGATGAACCGAAACGCGAGTACGATCTCTACCGCGCGTCGACGGGAGTCTTGCGTACGCACGAGTCTAAGGACTTTCTCGGTGGGATCATCGCCAGCCTTTCGATCCCCTGGGGATTCGACAAAGGTGACGAAGATCTCGGCGGTTATCACCTGGTCTGGCCGCGCGACCTGGTCGAGACCGCAGGAGCGTTGCTGGCCGCCGGCGCCGCTACCGAGGCCGTCAGAGTGCTTCGCTACCTCGAATCCACGCAGGAAGCCGCCGGCCACTGGGCGCAGAATCTCTGGCTCGACGGGCGATCTTATTGGAGCGGCGTGCAGATGGACGAAACGGCCTTCCCCATCCTGTTGCTCGATCTGCTGCGCCGCCAAAACGCGCCCGGGATGGGCAAGCTCGAACGCTGGTGGCCCATGGTGCGCAAGGCTGCGAGTTTTATCCTGCGCAACGGTCCGGTTACGCAGCAGGATCGCTGGGAAGAAGACGCAGGCTATTCCCCCTTCACTCTGGCGGCGGAAATCTCCGCGCTGTTGGCTGCAGCGGACATCGCCGAATTAGCCGGTCACTCCGATGCCGCTCCTATCCTGCGTGACACTGCCGACGCCTGGAATGACAACATCGAACGCTGGATCTATGCGACGGGCGGCGATCTTGCCCAGCAAGTTGGCGTGGAAGGCTACTACGTGCGCATCGCTCCGCCAGACACCGATGGCGCGGCTTCACCGACGCAAGGCTTTGTGCCGATTAAGAACCGTCCCCCCGGAGAAGACGGGGAACGCGCATCGCATATCATCAGTCCGGATGCGCTGGCACTGGTGCGCTTCGGATTGCGCGCTCCCGATGATCCGCGCATCCTGAATACCATCAAAGTGATCGACGCTCTGCTGCGTGTGCAACTGCCCCATGGCCCCTGCTGGTACCGCTATAACGGCGACGGCTACGGCGAGCACAAGGATGGCTCGCCGTTCAACGGCACCGGCATTGGACGCCCCTGGCCTCTGCTGGCTGGGGAACGCGCTCACTATGAACTGGCAGCAGGTCGCACCGGCGAAGCCGATGCTCTGCTTACAATGATGGAGAACTGCACCGTGGGTCAGAGCCGACTTCTGCCCGAGCAAGTCTGGGATGCAGACGATATTCCCAGCCTCGAGCTGTTCCGCGGCAAGCCCACCGGATCTGCGTGTCCGTTGGTGTGGGCCCACTCCGAATACATCAAGTTGCGCCGCTCCCTGCGCGACGGAAAGATTTTCGACCAGGCCCCGCAGACGGTGCAACGCTACCAGGTTGAAAAACCTGCGCGAGAGTTCTCGGGATGGAGGATTAACAACAAGCCTCGCTCCATTCCGCGCCACAAGAAACTCCGGATCAAGTTGCTGGATCCTGCGTTGGTGCACTGGAGCATTGACGGATGGAAGAGCGCGCACGACATAAACACTCGCGACACCGGCCTGGGCCTCCACATACTCGACCTGCCGACTGCTTCGCTGCCCGCAGGAAGCCAAATCGTGTTCACGTTTCTTTGGACGCAGGAGAATCGCTGGGAGGGCAAGGACTACACAGTCACGGTGGTCTAGACCGACGACACCGGGCCGGCGTGCGAGTAAATCAGTTCCACCACGGTGCAATCGTCGCTGAGGGGATTTCCAGCGCAGAACTGCGAAACTGCGGAAAAGATGCCTTCCAGCGTGGGATTCTTGGCTGCGGTCTCTTCCAGCCGCGAGTCCTCGAAGAAATCGCCCATCGCATTTTCCGCCTCGGTCACACCATCGGTCACCAGGATAAAGCGGTCGCCCGACTTTAGCTGGCAGCGGGCGCTCTCAAACGTGGCATCAGGCAGTAACCCTACCGGCACATTGCCGTGCGGCGGACGCATCACTTCTCCAGCGCAAACCAGCAGCGGCTGCACGTGCCCGCAATTGACGTATTCCAGATCGCCGTCCCGGCGCAGCAGAACCAGCAGGACGGTCGCATACTTTTCTCCGACCAGCTTCTCGCTGAAGAAATGGTTTACCGCCGAGACTACGTCGAGCAAAGGCATGCCGGAACTCAAATGCGAATAGATCATTCCCTGCAAAGTGGAAGCCAGCAGAGCGGCCGAGACTCCCTTGCCGCTGACGTCGGCCAGCACTACAGCCAGACCCTCTTTGGTATGGACCGCATCGAAGAAGTCCCCGCCAATTTCTTTGCAAGACAGGTTCTTCCCACGCAATTTGGCAAACGGGACGTCGGGAATTTTCACCTGCATCAGCCGCTGCTGGATGCTGGCGGCAATGGTGAGTTCCTGCTGGTAGCGCCGGGATTCCTCCTCGGCCTGCACCAGGCGGGCGTTCTCGATCAAAGACGCCGCTTCCGTCGCGATGGCACGCAGAATGTCGTGGCCGACACCGGAGAATTCACGCGAGGCAAAGCGCGAATCGACATACAGAACTCCCGTCACTTCGGCGGAGGGCGCGCCCGGGACCATCGTCATTTGTTCGCGTACTTTGGCTTGCACCTGCCGCTTACGCAGAGGAATGCAAATTACGGTACGCAGGTCATATGCAACGATGCTCTGCCGGCCGGCCAGCTCCGGCGAACTGCCGGTATCAGTAAGCAAAAACTCGGAATTCGACCGCAGCGATTCTTCCAGGGCGGAATGCGAAATGGTCTTGTCGTCGAGCAGCGGCTCGCCCTTGTTGTTGCGTCCCGCGGCCAGCCGCAGGCTGCCGTCGTCGTCTTTCAGGAAGACATAACCGCGCTCGGCGCGCGTCAGCCGCAGCGTTACCTCGAGCATGGTCATGAGGATTTCGTCGAGCACACCCGCCGTGTTTAACTTGCGCGCGGCTTCGAGGAACAGCGTCAGCTTCTCGAGGTCGTTGGCCTCCTGTGAGATCTGAATCTCGGAGATCTGGCTGAGGAACTCGCGCGCCGTGTTCGAAGTCCCGTGCGCAGGATTGAAAATGGCGTAGGCAGAATCGCGCGCCCCAAATTCCAGGCGATCGTTGCGCTCCAGCTTTTGCCGCTGAATCCGTTCCCCGTTGACGAAGGTGCCGTGTTTGCTACCCTGATCGACCAGAAAGAATCCGTCTTCTTCCAGCACGATGAGCGCGTGGTCGCGCGAGACCCGCGGATCGGCGATAACCAGATCCTTATCGATTTTGCGCCCCACGCTGAAAGGCGTGCGGTTGAGCACGATGTTCTTCTGCTCATTGCCCTGCACCAGTACCAGCCCCGGGAACACTCCCGAAGCGGACGACTGTGGCCGGCCTATCGCGTTTAAGACCATGGGATGTGGCGCCGCCCCCTGCCCAAGACTACACGGAAACAAGACAAATAAGAATAATTCAGAGGAATTATGTCCCCTGGGAGCGCTTTCGTCGACTGCCGGTAGCGCTTCCCCCAACGGTTCGATAGACTGCGGCGGCGTGCTCTCCCCGGGTTCAAGTCGCGAGCCAGCCGTCAGCTCAGCAACCAAAACCGTCATTATTTGTGTCTTCGTGTCCGCGCTCGCGGCTTTCGCCGTAACGCGCCCTGCCGCGTTCCTGGGAGGCACCGATTTCCCGGATTTTTATTGTGCCGCGCGCATGCTGGCTGCGGGTCACGGACACCAACTCTACGATGCCGGCCTCCAGCGCCAATATCAGGCTCGGTACGCCGGAAGAGTCGGCACACTCTACATTCATCCGCCTTTTGAAGCCCTACTTTATCTCGCCGTAGCGTGGCTGCCGTTGCGGTACGCCTATCTGCTGTGGTCCTTGCTGAACCTGACATTTCTAGGGCTTGCAGTGCGCTGCCTGGCTAAAGAAATCATTCCCTGGGATTGGCGCTTATCGCTAGGAGTTTCGCTCACTTTTGTTCCGACGTTGCTCTGTTTTCTGCAGGGTCAGGATTCTCTAGTCTTGCTGTTGCTGGTAGTTTTATCCTTTTCAGCTCTCCGGCGCGGCCGCGGCTTCGCCGCAGGCTGCTGGCTGGGCCTCGGACTTTTCAAGTTTCAACTGGCGCTGCCGTTGATGCTGGTGCTGGTCGTGACCCAAAGCAGAAACGTCCGAACCGGGCTTGTGAAAGGCTTTGGCCTGGCTGTGCTGGTGCTTGCTGGATTGTCGGCGGTCATCTCCGGATGGTCTGTCTTCCTCATCTATCCAAAGTTTCTGTTCCATCTGAAAACCCAGCCATTCGCGGGAGTCCTCCCCCATGCGATGGCCAACTTCCGGGGATTGATCTCACTCTTCTTTAACGACAACCAATCCTCCGGCGCCGTCATAAGTTTGTCGATCCTTTGCGCAACCGCGCTCACCATGACGCTATGGGGATGGAAGAAGATGGGACAAAATAGCGATAATAAAGACAACTTCGATCTGGCCTTCGCCAACACGGTGACGTTTGCGCTGCTGGTCAGCTATCACCTCAACCCGCACGACCTGAGTCTTATGCTGTTGCCCGTTGCTTTGCTCCTGCGCAGCGTGTCTCTCCGAACACCATTCGCCCGGGGTTCTGCGAACTGGATCACCTTAAGCTTGCTTGCGATCTTTTTCCTGCCTCCGCTTCATCTGTGGGCGCTGAGAGCCGGGGTCTATGCGCTCGTAAGTCTCGCCTTGCTGGCACTGTTCTTGAGCGTCTCGGCTCTTCTGCGGAAAGAAGAAGCTCGCGTGGTCAATTAACCGGGGTTCCTTGGACTGCCGTCCGTCGCTGCTGCGCACCCAATACAGCAAGAAGCATGACGGCGAAAACGAAGACCGGCAAACTGAACGTCGCAAAGAAAGGCACTTTCCACGCGCTGATCGCCCACGCCCGCCATCCCAGCAGATAGGCGCAGCTCAAACTCAAACTCGCGATCCACTGCCACGCCAAAGCAAAAGCCGCCGCCAGATACAGGAAGCGAACTCCGCGCGGCCGCGAGGTGAAAAATCTTCGATCCCGCACCAGCACCAGAATCGCCGGCAGAAGCAGCACCTGGTTATAAGGCGCGTACATGGGCACGACGAGCACGGTCAGGGCCAAAACGAGAGAGATAGCCAGACCGAAGGTTTGCTTATCGGCAGGTTCCACACGCAGCTTCCAAAGAAGAAACCCGCAAGCGGCCACGGCGGCGGCGATAAAGATTCCCGAATACTCCCACGGTACCAGCAGCACCGACTGGTTCTGAGTGTAGCGATGATATTGCTCCAGAGCGTAGGCAAACAGCCGCCACCAGCCAGGCAGAATAATTTCTGCGCCTCCGAGCAGCAACGCCATCGCCAAGCCGAACCCGGACAGAAAGCGTCTCCGATTTCTCCAGTCGCTCAACGTCCACACGATCAGCCAGGCCACCAGCGGCCACGCCAGCTGAGGCTTGATTGTTGCCGCGGCCAGCAAGACTCCGCCGCAAAACAGGAAGCCTCCAGCCACGCAAGCCACGGCTCCGGCCAGGAGCGCTGCCACCAGCAGGCTCAACTGCTGCAACTTGATTCCCTGCACCGCAGCAAAGCTTCCCAGCGTGAGCGCGATGCAACTGGCAGTCGCAAGCGGCGGCAGCCGCCATCGCAGCACGCGCAGCCACAGCCAGACGCTCGCCGCCGTCAGCGCGATCAGCGCCCAGTAAAAGACAAACTGCACTGTGTGAAATGGAAATCTGACAAACGGCGCCAGCAGGAACACTACATAAACGGGATAAGCAAACCCCTGCTGATCTTTGGGATCGTTAGGCCGCGCGGGATCGAGAGCGCGTCCGTAATACCCTTTCTGGATTTCGATCGTAATGTCATCGCCGTAAGGATTGCGGTGGTGAAGCAGCAGTTCCCGCGCCCCCAGCCAGCGTGGATACAGATCAGACAGATTGCCGCGCGGACGCTCGCGCGCCGCTGCATCCGCAACCTGAAAGCCCACCAGGATTTGGTCCACATAAAACCACATGCTCGCCGCGGCGACGAGAGCAAGCATCAACCCGACCTGAGCCCGCCTCGTCATGGTCGTTGCATCTCCGGCGATTCGAAGCGGAATGAAATCTCCCGCGCAATACCCCACATCCACAGGAGCAACACCACAGCAAACAAATTGAAGTGATCGAGCCTGATCCAAAGCAGCATGTAAAGCGGAGTGAGGAACAGCAGTCCCATAGGCAGCATGAGAGCCCAGTTTCCATAGCGCTGAAGCGAAGCCGTTTCGATCGCGTAGTTAACCAGCAGAAGCACCGGAATCACAAGCAGGCTAAGGTCGTAAGGAAAGGCATGATAGCTGACCAGCACTGCGGCCACCATCGCCAGGGAATATCGCAGGTCGAACTCCACGTCGAACCGCATCTTTGAATCTGTCCGGCTCCGTCCTTGCACGATGATCCAGACAAGCAGGCCAATAGAGAGTGCAACGGTAATCGCATGCGCGCCAGTAAATCCGCGAGCGAAGGACCACCCCTCGAGCAGTCCACGCAGGTTCGGCATGTCCACGGCGATCCGGTCCCGCTCCATGAATTTTTCAACGTGCAAGACATACCCGGGATAGCGCACCGCCCCCGCCCAGCCGGTAATAGCAACCGAGATTGCAGACAACCCGGCCACGATAAGCAGAAAGCTCTGAAGGACTTTAGTCCGCTTCCAGCACAGCAGAATCAGAACCAGCGGAAGGATGAGCTGGAACTTGAACACGCTAAACCCGAGCCAGCATCCGGCGAGCGTGTCGGCATTTCTCTTTAAAGCCGTGAATGCCAGGGCATTCAGCAAAAGCAGCAAGATCACGTCCTGCCCCTGCAGCAGCGCAACCAGCACGGGGAAGAAACCGAGCAAGACCAGCAGCCACACAAAAGCAGGGCATTGCGCCAGCACCGGAATATATCGCCGCAGCAGAAAAGGCAGCAATCCTAAGATCGCGAGATTGATCGCACTCCAGACCAGGTATGCCGTGGGGTAATCAAGCGAGGCCAGCGGCTCAAAGATCAAAGCTTCAAACGGCGGATGATTGTAAGGCAGCGGCCCTTTCCGGATTCGCACCCCCGCCGCAAAAGTTTGCTGCACTTCATACTGCAAAGCGCCGTCGTACAGACTGTGCCCCAGACCCTCGTGCAACATTTTTCCCGCCGTATAGAAAATCGTAAAGTCCGGGTAGCCCTGCCGTACGAGGACTCGCGCTTTCCAGAACAGCACGCCGTGAATGCACAGCATGCCGACGATCAGCACAGCGATCCACGTCTTGAGTCTGTTTCGGCTCACTTATTCTTTGGGCTTCTTCCTTGGTCTTCTAGATTTATGTTCGGGATTATATCTTCGGCCCCGGCGCGGTATGATCCATGCCACCGTGAAGAAACTTCTGCGGACAAGAAACGTCTTCCTGGCGGCGCTGTTCATCGGACTCTTCGCCATGGCCGCGCGCAATGTCACCGACCCTGATGTCTGGTGGCATCTCAAGACTGGGCAGTACATCACTGAACAAAGAAGCGTTCCTCACACCGATCCTTTTTCCTACACTCGCGCGGGACAACCCTGGGTCGCGCATGAATGGCTCAGCGAACTTTTCTTGTATGAGCTTGAACGCACCACGGGATGGGGCGGGTTGATCCTGATCTTTGCTGCAGTCATAGCTGCGGCGTTCTTCCTGTTGTATCTGCGCTGCGGGCCCGCGAACTACGTTGCGGGCGTGGCCACGCTTGTCGCAGCCTGGGCCACAGTACTCGTATGGGGAGTGCGCCCGCAAGTTCTTTCTCTTTTGCTGACCAGCTTGTGGCTGCTGATTCTCGACAGCTCGGAGCGCAATCCTAAGCTTCTGTGGTGGACTCTCCCGCTCACTCTTCTCTGGGTGAACCTGCACGCCGGATTCGCCGTGGGCCTGGCTCTTTCAGCCTTATACCTCGCTGGAACAAGGATCGAACGCGCGCTAGGCCGCTCGCGGCAGGACCCGTCCGGCCTGCGGATCCCGGCACTGATCTTCTTGCTCGATGTTCTAATGGTGCCGCTGAATCCCAACGGCCTGCGGATGTTCTCCTACCCCTTTGAGACCCTCCGCTCCACTGCCATGCAAAAATACATCGCCGAATGGGCCTCGCCCAACTTCCACCATCCCGAGTACTGGCCTTTCCTGCTCATTGTGCTGGCCACGTTTGCGGCCCTCGGTTGGTCCCGTCTCGAGCTGCGACCGCGCGACTTGCTTCTCCTGGTCGTCAGTTTGTATACCGCCCTCGTCTCAATCCGACTGATACCGCTGTTCGTCCTGATCGCGGTCCCGCTGGTCGCCACCCGGCTTGGGAGCTGGCCACGAAGTGACGCACGGCACTTGCAATCCTCAGCAAGCACTTTGCTCAACGGCTTGATCCTGCTGGCAATGCTTACCTTCGCCGTAGTCCACATCGCCCAGGTCATCCAGAGCCAGCCGCAGGTTGAGATCGAGCGCTTCCCCGCCCGCGCAGTTGGATTTTTGCAGAATCATCCTCCCTCCGGTCGAATCTTCAACCACTACGACTGGGGCGGCTACCTCATCTGGAAGCTTTACCCCTCCACGCCCGTCTTCATCGACGGCCGCGCCGATCTCTATGGGCAACAACTATTTGACCAGTTCGCTGAAACCTATCAGTTCAAGGGCGCTTGGCGGCAAACCCTCAAGCAGTGGAGCATCAATACCGTGATTGTCCCCCCCGATTCCCCCTTGGCAACTGGTTTGCGGAGTTCTCGGGGCTGGACCGTCTCCTACGAAGACCCGCAGGCCGTCGTTCTGACGGCGCTCCCCAATGCCATCCGCAGAGATCCCGCATCAGCGAAGCTCTCCGTCGGCAATGCAAATCCTTAGAACCACAGTTAGTTTGCGGTCGAGGCCAAGGGCCGCAAAGCAGTTACCATCGGTATGCAAGAAAGTACACCTTTTAAAGCATTTTGCAGGTTATTATGAGGGAGATTAAATCTCCCCGCAGAGAAAGCGCGAGCCATTGGGACGCAAGTCCCGAGGCCCTGCGCTCTTTATCTGCTTTGAATGCTTGCTCCAGAACCTTGAGATTTCTAAGGAGGCCGGAAACTATGGATCGTCTTTGGAGATTGTGGCGCGACCAAGAAGGACAGGATATTGCGGAATACGCCGTGATGCTGGCCGTGATTCTTGTAATCGTCGTAGGCACCATTCGGCTGATCGGCTCTAACGCGAACAACGTTTTCTCTAACGTCGCCAGTTCGATCCAGTAACGGATCGGCAACGGGCGCAGCGTAAAGGCAGTCCTCCACGGATACTGCGTGGATTGCACTTCTGCTGGTCCTGACAGAGCATTATGAACCGCACTCGTTTGTTGATGATCGGGGTCGTGGCCTTGGCTTTGGGAGCCTTTGTCAGCCTCTTCGTGTACAAGAATTTGGTGGGCCGGCCGCCGACTGTAGAAGCCGGTGCAGATGTCATCGTAGCCGCCGACGACATTCAGGTGGGATCGCGGGTCGAAGAGCATGACGTGCGGATCGCCAGATTCCCCGCATCTGGACTGCCGCCCGGAGCTTACACCAAAAGGTCTTCGGTGATGGGCCGCGGCGTCATCATTCCCATCTCCAAAGGCGAATTTATTCTGCCTAGCAAGCTGGCTCCGGAAAACGCCGGGGCGGGCTTGCCCGCGCTGATTCCGCCGGGCATGCGCGCCGTGTCGGTCCGGGTGAATGAAGTGGTCTCAGTCGCCGGCTTTGTCGGTCCTGGAACCAGGGTCGACGTGCTCCTCACCGGAACCCCCAACGGCAGCTCCGAGTCCCAAACCACCACGGTCCTGCAGAATGTTGCCGTCATTGCATCTGGCCAACGCCTGGAGCGAAATGCCGCCGGGGAAGCTCAGAGCACTCCGGTGATCACGCTGCTGGCCTCTCCCGAGGACGCCGAACGCCTGACCCTGGCCAGTTCCGAAGGCAAGATTCAACTCGTTTTGCGTAACCCGCTCGACACCCATCAGGATCCCGTGGAGGCGGCGAATGCCAAGGGCCTGTACATGGGAGGCACGCCGGTCGCGGTTCGGCCGCGAATAACGATTCGTCCCGTAAAGCAGAAAACTGAGACACCGCCTACCTCTCCTTCGGTCCTCAGTATCGAGGTTTATCAAGGTGATAAGAAGCCGGACGTCGTCAAGTTCCCGGAACAGAATGCTGAAGATCCCAAGTAGTCGGAGAGAAGTTTGTCCGGCGCGTTGATACGCTGCATAGCAAGTTTCCTCCTGTGGAGAGGAATCAAACGATGAAGGTTCGCACGACACTTTTCGCAGCTGCCGCAATGTCGCTCCTGCTCCATGTCTTTGCCCTGGCCGAGGCGCTGCCCCTTTATCCCGCAACTCAGGACCCGGCGACTCAGACTCCCCAGGAACCGACTCCACCGGCCGCTGCCCAGACCACGCTCCCGCCGCAGTCGGCCCAGCCCTCAGGTTCGGCTCCGCTGCGCGTCATGGTCGATAAGTCTCTGCTCATCAACACCACGGAGCGGCTCAAGCGCATTTCCATCACCGACCCCACGGTCGCCTATGCCACCGTAATCACTCCCACCCAGATCCTCGTTCATGGACGAGCCCCCGGCGAAGTCTCCCTCCTGATCTGGGACGAACTGGAACGCTCGCGCAGCTTCGATCTCCGTGTGGACGTTGATGTCAGCGCCTGCGCCGAAGAAGAACACCGTGTCTTCCCCGACGAACAGATTTCGGTCACGCCTTCGCGCGCCGCCATCGTGCTCTCCGGCCACGTTACCACCGAAGATGTCGCCAAGCGCGCCGGGGAATTAGCTTCCGCCTATTCAAAAAATGTGATCAATGTGCTCACTTTCGGTCCCGTCGGCGCTCAGGAAGTCTTGCTCGAAGTGAAGTTCGCCGAAGTCGATCGCTCCGCCCTCACCCAGATGGGCATCAACGTTTTCTCCACCGGCGCCGGCAATTTGTTTGGAACCACTACCACCGGCCAATACGGCGGATTCACCGCGCCAACCATCACCCAGACGCAAGGACAAAGCCCTCCGCTTACAGCCACTGAAACCCTCAGCAACGTTCTGAATCTGTTTTTATTTCAGCCCAATATTCACTTGGGCACGGTGATTGAAGCGCTCCAGACCAAGAACCTGCTCCAGATCCTGGCCGAACCCAACCTCATTGCCGTCAACGGCAAGAAAGCCAGTTTCCTCGCCGGCGGTCAATTTCCCTTCCCCATTGTGCAACCCGGACAGGGATTCACTGCCGTTACCATCTCCTTCAAGGAGTTTGGCGTGAGGCTCGAGTTCACTCCCGTAATCATGCCCAACGGCAATATTCACCTCACCGTCGCGCCTGAGGTCAGCACGCTCGATTTTGCGGATGCTCTTACTATTTCTGGTTTCACCGTCCCCGCCTTAAGCACGCGCAAGGCTGAGACCGAATTCGAGTTGCGCGACGGACAAAGCTTCGTGATCGCCGGTTTGATCGACAATCGGGTAACGGACATTTGGAACAAGGTTCCCGGCCTGGGCGACATTCCGATCCTGGGTAATTTTTTCAAGAGTAAGAGCATCCAGAAGAGCAATTCCGAACTCATGGTGCTCTGCACCGTGCACCGGATTTCACCCAACACCGAACCACCGCCCACTCCCAAAAATCCCCAGCCTTTCATGAACAACGACAAGTTCGATGGAAAGAAGCCGTCGGGAAAGTAAGAGTTATGGAAGGGTTGATCTCGCTGGCAACTGACAACTGGACACTGCCAACTGGTTTTTGTGAAGTGGAGAAGTCATAAGTTATGGCCGAGCTTTCAGTCGTAATCGTGGCCACGGACAATGAGCAGCGCACCGTGCTACAGGTGTTGGTGGATGGCACCAGCGTAGCCCGCACGGTTCACACCTGCGCCAGTTTCCCGCTCGCTGCCTCGGACCCGGTCACGCGGCGGGTTCAGGCCGCCAGCCCTGACGTTGTACTGGTCGACATTCCGGCCGATAATCCCTCAACAGCGATGCGCGCCGTCGAACTTCTGCGCCAGGAACTGCCCGACTCGGCCGTGTTCGCCATCGGCAGCCTCAATCAGCCGCAGGTCATCGTGAGTGCGATGCGCGCCGGGGCCCGCGAGTTCATCGAGCGCCCCACCACCACCACCGATCTTCTGGAAGCTTTCGTTCGCCTGACTACGGCCCAGCGCAAGGTTAAGAAAGAAGGTCCGCGCGGCAAGGTGTTTTCAGTGGTCAATGCCAAAGGCGGCAGCGGCGCGACCACTGTAGCCGTGAACCTCGCCCTCGCTCTGCAAGCAGCCCATGGCCACACCGCTCTGGTCGACCTCGCACCTCTCGGACACACCTCGTTACATCTGAATCTCAAACCGCTGTTCACCCTGGCCGACGCTACCCGCAATCTCCACCGCATGGATAGTTCCCTGCTCGAAAGTTTCATGACCCGGCACAGCGGAGGTCTGCAGTTGCTGGCGGGAACCAATGTCCCCGCCGCCATCGAACCCTCGACGGCGGAGTTTGTCCGGTTGTTCGACATGCTGGTCACGCATTATCGCTACGTGGTAGTGGATAACTCTTCCCGCCTCGACGCTGCCAGCCGCCTGGTCGCCAATTTGTCAGAGTGCGTCCTGCTCGTCGCCTGCACTGACGTAGCCTCGCTCTGGAGCGCCGCGAGGGTACAGCAATACCTCGGAGAAACGGGCAACCGCGAACGACTGCGGCTGGTGCTCAATCGTTTTCGCAAAGTTCCCGGCTTCAGCGAGGCGGATGCGGAAAACGCGGCTGGCGTCAAATTATTGTGGCGTGTTCCCAATCAATACTTTGCCATCTCCTCCGCTATCGACCGCGGCTCGCCCGTGATGGAGCAAAGCCACACCGAGATCGCTCGTTGCTTTTCCGGGTTGGCCCATGAACTGACCCGCGACGACGTCGATGTAAAACGCGCTGCCTGGTCTTTGTTTAAGACAGTGTAGGTTAACGGTTTGTGTTTGAAAGGATGTAGGCTTAAGACGACTTAGACGTTATGGCCAATTTGCAGACCTTCGAGCACGGCGAGTACCAGCAGGTAAAGGCTGATCTGCATCGCAAGATTCTCGACCGCCTTGACCTCGAAAAACTCGGCCGCGCTACCGGCGATACCGCCCGCGAAGAAGTTCTCGTACTCATCCGCAACTCGGTGAACAGCGAAGTCGTTCCTCTCAGCTTCGCCGAGCGCGAGCGCCTGTCGCGCGAGATTCTCGACGAGATCTTCGGTCTCGGTCCGCTCGAACCCCTGCTCAAAGACCACACTATCTCCGACATTCTGGTCAACCGTTTCGACAAGGTTTACATCGAGCGCGCCGGTAAGTTGGAACTGACCGGATTGTCATTCAAAGACAATCAGCACCTCATGCAAATCATCGAGCGCATCGTTTCCCGCGTGGGCCGCCGCGTCGATGAATCTTCTCCCATGGTTGACGCCCGTCTGGCCGACGGCTCCCGCGTAAACGCCATTATTCCTCCGCTGGCACTGGACGGCGCTTGTCTCTCCATCCGCCGCTTCGGACGCGACCCGGTCACCGCCCGCAACATGCTCGAAAACCACACCCTCACCGAAGCCATGCTTGAACTTCTCTCCACCATGGTGAAGGGACGCTTGAACCTGCTGATCTCGGGTGGTACCGGCGCCGGTAAAACGACTTTGCTCAACGTGCTCTCAGGCTACATCCCTAATGTGGAGCGCATCGTCACCATCGAAGATGCCGCCGAACTTCAACTCAAGCAGGAACATGTCGTGCGCCTCGAGACCCGCGCCCCCAACATCGAAGGCAAAGGCGCGGTCCGGCAGCGTCAGCTGGTGATCAACAGTCTGCGTATGCGGCCAGACCGCATCGTGGTCGGCGAGGTCCGCGGCGAAGAAGCGTTCGACATGTTGCAGGCCATGAACACGGGTCACGAGGGTTCGCTCACCACGGTCCACGCTAACTCGGTGCGCGACGCTCTGGCCCGCGTCGAGAACATGGTCTCGATGGCCAACCTCAATATTCCGGAGCGCGCCGTGCGCCATCAGATTGCCTCCGCCATTCACGCCGTCGTCCAGGTCGCCCGCCTCTCCGACGGCACCCGCAAAGTCATCTCGGTTTCCGAAGTCACCGGCATGGACAGCGAATCCATCACCATGCAGGACATTTTCGTGTTCGACCGCCGCGGCCTTGACGAAAACGGAAAGGTTCGCGGAGCATTCCGCGCCACCGGAGTCCGCCCGCAGTTCGCCGAACGCCTGGCCAATGCGGGCACCAAGCTGCGCCCGTCACTGTTTGAGTCGAAGACTGAAGTTTGAAATGAACAATCAGCAATTGAAGTTAGCGAGTCGCCTCCTATGTCCGCACTGTTGATTACATTCCTGGTGTTCGTCGTCGTCGCGCTCGCCGCCTTCGCGGGTTTGTCGCTGGTCGACCAGCGCCGCGCCCAGGCACGGCTCATCAAAGATCGCTTGGCGACAGTGCAGAAAGCGCCGGAGCGCGAGCCAGACGAGGAACTTGCGCTGCTACGCGACGAGCAACTCAGCGAGATACCTGCCCTCGATAGTCTCCTGCGCCGCTCCGCCCGCATTTCCGCCATGCAGGAAGCCTTGCTGCAGGCGGGCATGAAGTTTCGTGCCGGCAACTTTCTCGTGCTCTGCCTGGTCTGCGGCGCTGTCGCCGGATTCGCCGCCCTGGTCTGGAGCCGCAATCCTGCCATCACCTGGGCCGCCCTGATCATCGGCGCCTTCATTCCCTATGCCTCCGTGTCCTACCGCCGCCAGAAGCGTTTTGAAAAAATCGAGGAGCTTTTCCCCGAAGCAATCGACACTCTAGCCCGCGCAGTCCGTGCCGGACACGCCTTCACTACCGCTCTCGAAATGATTTCCAACGAAGCCACCGAGCCTCTGGCCGGCGAGTTCCGCAAGCTCTACGAGGAGCAGAAATTCGGCATGCCGGTACGCGACGCCCTCATGAATCTCACCGAGCGCGTTCCTCTGGTGGACGTGAAGTTCTTCGTCACCGCCGTCATGCTGCAACGCGAAACCGGCGGCAACCTCGCCGAAATCCTCGACAACCTGTCGTACGTGATCCGCGAGCGTTTCAAGATTCAGCGCCAGGTGCGGGTTCACACCGCCCAGGGCCGCCTCACCATGGCCTTGCTCATGGCCATGCCTCCGGCCGTCGTGGCTGTTCTCGCGGTCTTCAGTCCGGAATTTGTTCGTCCGCTTTTCTATGATCCCATTGGCCATACTCTGCTGGTTGTGAGTATTGCGTTGCAAACCATTGGCTATTTCGTCATCCGGAAGATTATTAAGATTCAGGTTTAAGCAGAACTAGGTTTAAGGAAGACGGGACTTAAGCGACACCAGGCCAAAAAATGCCGTCAATGATTCTCGCGATCGTTGTATTTGTCACCGTCGTGCTGGTGGTGTTTGCCTTCGGCGCGGCTGTAGTCACGCCCAGTTCCGTGCTGGGAGCCCGTCTGCGCGCCCTCGGCGGACAGGGATTGCAGGCCACCGAAAAGCCTGCGATGAAAATGAAAGAGCGCTTCGAGCAGGCGCTCGATCCGCTCAGCAAAGCCATTCCGCTTTCACCCTCTGACGTTTCTCGCACTCGCGCCTGGCTGATCCAGGCTGGACTTCGCGAATCGCGCCACGCCAGCTACTACCTCGGCGCCCGCCTGCTGCTGGCGTTTCTAGGCTTCGCCGGTGTTGTGCTTTTCTCCGGTTTCACCAGCCTGAGCCTGCTGGTCTGCGTGCCCGCATTCGGCTTCTTCCTTCCTCGCTTTTTTCTGAAGCGCATGATCAAAGACCGCCAGCAGCGCATCCGCATCGCCCTGCCCGACGCTCTCGACCTGACCGTAATTTGCGTCGAAGCCGGATTGGCGCTCGACCAGGCGCTGATGCGTGTAGGCAAGGATCTGCATCACGCCCATCCCGACCTCAGCGACGAATTCCACCTGGTCAATCTCGAGATGCGCGCCGGCAAGCCGCGTGCCGAGGCCCTGCGCAATCTCGTCGACCGCACCGGCGTCGATGACATTCGTTCTCTCGTCGGCACCCTCATCCAGACCGACCGCTTCGGCACCAGCGTGGCTCAAGCTCTGCGCGTTCACTCCGATTCTTTACGCACAGCGCGCCGTCAGCGGGCCGAAGAACAAGCCGCCAAAACCACCATCAAAATGGTCCCTCCCCTCGTTATATTCATTCTGGTTCCGTTCCTCTTCGTCACAGTTGGACCGGCACTCATTCAGGCTTATCACTCGCTCGTCTCGAAATAGCCGGCGGTGAGAAGCAGTTCGGAGTGCATCCAACCAGAAAACTCAGGAGTCGCCATGCCGGGATTAGTCCCGAAAGGCCAGGCATTCAACCAAACCCGCCAGCTCTATCTCGCCACCAGCGTGGCCCTGGCCCAAACTCACTGGTCCCGGCTGGTCGGCCTGCTCGGAGCCTCCGAAGATGACTTCCGTAACGGTTGCGGCCTCTGGATTCGACCCTGCCGGGGCGTTCATACTCTAGCTATGCAGTTCCCCATCGACGTGGTATACCTCGACGCAGCCGGCGCAGTGGTGCACCTCGAGCCCGCTCTGCGGCCCTGGCGGATTGCCCCAGTCCGTTTGCAGGCAGCCTCGGTCTTGGAACTCCCCCAAAACACGATAACCTCAACAGGAACTGCTCTCGGAGATAGAATTGAGATCAAGATAAAGGAGGACGTCTAGACTCCGCAGTTCCGGGACAAGCTTTGAAAGGACGCGGCTTCTAGCCCAGCCGCACCAGCTAACGAAAGTTAGGACCCGGGCTTTAGCCCTCTGGCAACAAAACCCTCAGTGACCGATACCCTCCAACTCGAAGACCCGATCGAGCTTCGTGATTTGCATGACGCGCCCAAGCTCCTGATCGAGTGGTCGCCGCGATGGCAGGAGTTCGTCACCTCCATCCGCCCCGCCTTCGCCCGCTCCGGAGCGCGTCTGGCCGGCGAAGCCCCTCACGGTATCTTCCCCTACGCGGGCATGCTAGCTTCGTTGCTGCTGGAAGCGTTCATGTTGTTTATCCTGATCATTATCCCGAAGGAGATTGCCAAGCTTCGTCCCTACGCTCCACCTAAGGTACAGCGCTATGAAGTGATCTACTATTCCGGCGATGAACTGCCGCGCACCGAGGACCTGGGCGGCGCAGAGGCCGGAGCCAACGGCCGCGCCGGTGGCCAAGAAGCGCATCACCGAACCCAGACCATCCATGTAGCACGCGGAGGCTCGCTCGCTGCTAAAGTTGTCGACGCTCCCAACCTCAAACTCCCTTCCACCGCGGGCGCCGTGGCCAATCTACTCGCCTTGAAAGCCACCAGCCCCGGCCCGCCTCCGTCGGAGGGCTTGCATTCTTCTCTGGTTGCTCCCAGTCTTCCCGTCAACGTGATCGCTCCCCCGCCTGCGAACATTACTCGGGATCAATCTCGCGCCGCGCTCACTCTCGACTCTGTCGTTCCCCCCGCTCCCAGTGTTTCTCCCGACAAGTCTCGATCCGCTCCAGCTCTGAATGCGGCGGTCGTACCTCCGGCACCCAGCGTTCGCTCCGAGCACACTTTGTTCGCGCCCGCGGTCGACCCCAGCATCATCGCCCCGGCTCCCCATGTTTCCCGCGACCGCGCGCGCTCCGCACCTTCCCTGAATACCAGCGTGATCGGCCCAGCATCCACGCGCGTCTCCAGTGACAAGGCGCGTCCCGCTCCGGCACTCAATGCGAGCGTGATTCCGCCCGCTCCAGCAACCGTCGGCAGCGAAGTTGCGCCCACGCGAGTGCAGATGAACAACGTCGCGGTCGTACCTCCGCCGGTGTCAGCTCCGGAACGCGACAGCGCACGCACTGCGAAGCTCAATCTGCCCGCACCATCCGTGGTCGCACCACCGCCCTCGGCCGATTCCGTCCACGACCTGCGGCGTCTCGAAAGCGGCGGCACCGACCCCTCGAAAGCCGTGGTTCCTCCGCCCCCCGCACCAGCGAGCAGCGGATCGTTCGTGAGCACTGTGATCGGCAAACTTTTCGGCACACAGGATGTTGTGCCGCCTCCGCCAACCGTCTCCCTGGCAGGCGCATCAGGAACCGCTCGAAACGGAGGGCCAGGTGGTGGCTCGATCGCGACCAACGTCGTTCCGCCTCCGCCCACCGTTGGCTCAACAACTGCCAGCAAAACTGCTGGAGCGCCGGGTGAATCGCTCGCTGCAAAAATCGTTCCGCCTCCGCCGTCGGTCGCGGGTTCTAACAACTCGACTTCGGGAAGAGCTCCGGGCCTCGGCGCTTCAAACGTCATCCCTCCGCCTCCATCTGTCGCAGGCTCGGGCGCAACCCACGGCTCCCCCAATGGCGCGGGAAACTCCGGCGCCACCGGTAACGGCGCGCTGCTCGCGAACAACGTCGTTCCGCCGCCTCCCTCCATCGGCTCCGGCAGCGGCTTATCGGGCTCCGGCAGAAAAGGTTCGGGCCTCGGTGGCCCGGGCGATTCCGGCTCAGTTCTCGCTCCTCCCAAAAGCGACGCCGGAAGCAGCGACGGTTCCGGAATCGTGGTCTCGTCCCAACCGGGCTCCAAGGTTGGAATGCCGGGCGGTGGCAAAGGTTCACTCGCCATGTCGCCTTCAGGTGGAGACAAGCCGGGCCTCGGCGGATCCGGGGGTGGCGTAAGCATCGGTCACGGCGAAGGTCCCGGCAGCGGTTTGAACGGAGAAAAGCTTGCAACCGGCTCAGGCGCAGGCAAGACTGGAACCGGTGTCGGATCCGATCCCAATAAGAATGTCCGCGGCGGAATCTCTCCCACACCCGGCCCCGGCGGCGCCGGCAGCGCCCCCACCGGATCTCCCGCCGTTCCCGGCGTCGACGTTCGCGGCGGCAGCACCAGCGTCATTAATCTGCCAAGCTTTGGATCGGACAGCAGCGCTCCGAGTTCTCCCGATCACTCCCCGGCAATGCCGAACCAGGGCCCAGCCATCACCATCGTCGCCACGTCGCGCTCGGGCGGAGCGTTTGATTTCTACGGCAAGCTCCCGGGCGACAACTACACCGTCTATGTGGATACCTCGATCGGCACGGTCGTGATGCAATTTGCCGAAGTCAATCCCGCCGCACACTCCGAGGCCGAAACCCTCACCGGCCCGCGAGGCTATGTCACCGGTTTGCCTACTGGGCTTCCGCACGCCAGAGTCGTAATCAAATGCCGACTCGATACTTCCGGTAAGTTGCAGAATCTCCAGGTTCTCGAGCCCGGCCCGGCCGCAATGACCGCCAAGATCATGGCCGCACTGCCCAATTGGAAGTTTCGCCCTGCGATGCGTGGCACGCGCCCTGTCGAAGTCAACGCCATCCTCGGCTTCAACATCAACACCGGCGACCGCTATTAGGGTTTTTCGACGATCCGGAAAAGCAAAGATCGGGAAGGGCACGACTTCAGTCGTGCCGTTACGTTTGGCTTTTCGTGGAAGAGCGGCGCTTCAGCGCCGCGTGAGCGTTACAAAAAGGAATTGGGCTTCAGCCCCATGTGACATCCAACCTTGTCGTCCACAGCCCCGACATCCGATCATCACAACGGAGGCGGTGTACGAATGCAGTTTTTTCGCGCTTAGCCCAGAGCCAAGTCCCATGAAGTCAAGATTTTGCCCGCAAATTATTGATTGCAAGAGATTACTTTGCATTTTCTCGCCAACATGATGATTCCAATAGACCAGGGGGGAGGGGGGTATCACTAGTTACAAGAAGGTAAATAGGCTTTTTCCCAAAGCGAGACGGAATTTCAGCGCATGTTTTTCACAGCCGCTACTTGGTCTGCAGCCGCAACCTCGCCAGCAGCGCATAAGCCTTGCGAAACCACGGGCGCTCTCTCCGCCGCTGGTATACCGGCATGCTCGGTCTTTTGTCGAGAATTTTCTGCGCCCACTCGCGAGCCTCTTCGACGCGGCCCTGCGCCTGCAGGTACAGAGCGTAATTGTAGTAGGTCTCCGAACTCGTCGAAATCCTCGTCGCCTGCTGAAACAGCGCCTCGGCCTTTTCCGCGTGTCCGGTCTCCG
Source organism: uncultured Acidobacteriaceae bacterium (assembly GCA_963809605.1). Lineage (GTDB taxonomy): Bacteria > Acidobacteriota > Terriglobia > Terriglobales > Acidobacteriaceae > Sulfotelmatobacter. Next base: position 253,257 of record CAWEKM010000006.1, read on the forward strand.
CGTAGGCGTGAGCCAGCAGCCCCTTCGCACGTTGAAAATCGTAATTAGGATCGGCCGCAACCGCGCGCTCAAGGTCCGGAACCGCGGCGGCGAAATCGCCCAGCTCGACCTCAGCGATGCCGCGCCGGTAAAAGGGATCGGCCGAATCAGTTCGCGACGAGATCGCCTTATCGTAGCAAGCGCGCGCCTGGGCAAAGTCGCCGTCGTCAAGATAGAGCAGGCCAAGTTCTTCGTAGTTACCAGCCGAAGGATTATCGAGAATGGCCCGCTCCAGCTCATGAATCCGCCGCCGCCGCGGAAACGCCTGAAACGATCCGCGCAGCAACCCGGCGTCAGGAATCACTTCGGCGACAATGTAGATCAACGCTCCGATCCATCCCAGAAACAGAATGATAAAAATCCAGTAAGTATCGGGCCGCCGGCGTATGAAGTGAACAATCGCCACCGCCTGCAGAACGAATCCCCATCCGCCGAGGAAGAAGAGAAGTGATCCCATGTTCAATGCGATATGACAGCGAAGAATATCACGGGCCTTCACGGATGCTAGAATCAGCGGTGGTCAACTCCTTCACGCGCCCGATCCGGCTTCTCGCCTCCGATATCGATGGCACGTTACTGAATCCACAATTTCAGATTTCCGACGACGACCTGGCAGCGCTGCGCCATGCCCATGATTCAGGTATCGAAGTCGTATTGGTGACCGGACGTCGCCACACCTTCGCCCTGCCCATCGCGAAGCAATTGGGCTTCGATCTTTGGCTGATCAGCTCGAACGGCGCCGTAACCCGCTCGCTGGCCGGAGAAACTTTCCATCGCGACCTGATGCCGCGACAGACATGCCGCGAGTTGTGCGGGACCATGCAAGACTTCCGCGGCAATACCATTCTTACCTTTGACAAGGAATCCAAAGGCGCAATCGTGCTCGAACACCTTGACGACTTGAACGCCAGCATCCGGCGCTGGCTGGAGAAGAATATGGCCTATATCGAATTCGTGGTGCCAATCGAGACTGCACTGGTGAACGACCCCGTGCAGGCCATGTTCTGCGGCTCGATGCAGCGGATGAGCGGCGCCCTCCGCACGCTCGAAGCCAACGGCATGAAAGGAAGAATCACGGTTTTGCGCACGGAATATCCGGAGCGGGATTTGTCTATGATCGACGTGCTCAATGCGGGCTGTTCCAAGGGACACGCGCTCGAGCGCTGGGCCGCGCATCGGGGCTACAAGCGCGAGCAGGTCATGGCCATCGGTGACAACCACAACGATGTGGAAATGCTTGAGTTCGCCGGCCATCCGGTTATCATGGGGAATGCGTGCGAAGAGCTGCGCGGGCGTGGCTGGAGCGTAACCCTCGGCAACGATCGCTGCGGCGTAGCCGCGGCGGTCGCAGACGTAGTCGGAAGTTAGACGCGATGAAAAAAACGGTCCAGATCGTGCGATGGGCAGCCGCTGTCGCTCTGCTCGCGGCGACAGCGCTTCCCTGCTCAGCTGCGGACGCGGCCGTGTTGCGCAACGGATTCTCCATTCGCCACGAGCGCCGCCAGGTCATCGGAACCATCACTCGCCTCTATATCGATGGTGACAACTCGAGTTTTGTGGATGTGCCAACTGCAGAGATTGACCACTTCGAAGCTGTGCCGGCGGAATCATCGCCCCGTGAACCGGCAAACGCAAAGGCAACGAAAGATCCCGCGCAGTCGCAATCTGCCACAGAGAACTTCCAGCCTTCGACAGATCTGAACGAGGTTGTAAGAGCAGCCAGCGGAACTTACCATCTGGATCCGGATCTGGTAAGCAGCGTGATTCGCGCCGAGAGCGGCTTTAACGTGCGCGCAGTATCGCCGAAGGGCGCTCAAGGACTGATGCAGTTAATGCCCCGAACCGCGTCGGAGCTCGGTGTGCAGAATGCATTCGATCCGCAAGCCAATGTGGAAGGCGGCACGCGCTATCTCCGCGAACTGCTGGAGCGCTATGACTTTGATCTGATCAAGGCGCTGGCAGCCTACAACGCAGGCCCGCAGCGAGTTGAACAGTATGGCGGCGTTCCTCCCTACCACGAGACCAAAGCCTACGTAGCGCGCATCGTGCGCGACTTCAACAAGAAGAAACTCGCCGCGAAAACCGCCACCCAGCCCGTCTCTCCGAAGCGTGAGCGAAGCAAGGCAACCGCAACGCCGGTTCGAGCGGCCAAGCCGCACAAGTCGGCTCCGCAAACCCAGGCGAAAGCGAGCCCCGCACCCAGCCAGTAAACGGCGCCTTCGTTTGACCCTCCACTCCCAGTCAGTTACCTTGAGAGTGCCGTCTCCGCTTCGCGTTGCGAAGGTCGCGGCGCGAGGCTGCCCCACTTCATGGACAAAAAGCGCATTCTGGCCAGCACGGTGGTCTTCCTCATCCTGGCCGTTCTCGTTTACCTGCAATATCGTCACTGGCAGAGCTTTGATTGGGCTACGTTCTGGGCGCAAACCCACCATATTAAGAAGTTTCACGTTTTGCATGCCATCGCTCTCATCTATATTGCGTATTTCCTGCGCGCGGTGCGATGGAAGATTTTCCTAAAGCCGGTGCGGCCGAAAGCAACAATCATGGACATGTTGTCTCCGACCATGATCGGGTTCACCGGCCTGGCTCTGCTCGGGCGGGCGGGAGAATTCATTCGTCCGTATCTGATCGCGCGCCGCGCCGATCTTCCCTTCTCTTCGCAGTTGGCGGTGTGGACGGTGGAACGCATTTTCGATATTGGAGCGTTCACGGTGTTAATCGTGTTGGCGATTTTTCTGCCCAGCGCATTACCAGCGATTCCGCACCCGGAGTATTACCGGCGCTTCCAGGAAGGCGGCTTTTTCCTGGTTGGCATCGTGCTCGTAACCACAGCGGCCGCAATCGTGATCCGGCGCAGCGGAGACGCAGTGGCGCGGTGGGTGGAACAGAAATTCGGGCATCTCTCCTCGAACGTTGGCCACCGGCTGGCTCAGAGGGTGCGCGAGTTTGGCGCGGGATTGGACACGATTCACGGGCCCGCGTCGATGCTTTGGCTGAGTCTGGTTTCGGTGGGGATGTGGTACATCATTGCGCTCGCGTATCAGGAAGTTACGCACTCCTACGGCCTGGCGGCGCTGGAAATTCCGGTCTCGCAGATTCTGATTCTCATGGGAGCGAGCATGGTGGGGTCGATGCTGCAATTGCCGGCGGTAGGCGGCGGTTCGCAGATGGCGACCATTGCCGCGTTGTCGAGCGTGTTCGACGTGCCTCCAGAGATGGCGGCGAGCTGCGGGATTCTGCTGTGGCTGGTTACTTTCGCCGCAGTCGTGCCCCTTGGCTTGGCGCTGGCGCACCATGAAAGATTGTCACTGCGGAAGTTGTCGAAGGAAAGCCATCAAGCTGAAGAAGCCGAAACTGCAGGGCCTCCGGCGCAACCTTCGGAATGAGCCAGGGGTACGAGGCGGATTTCAATCTTGGCGAAACCGCCTGAACCGACCGACTGCATTGCATTTTGGTTGAGAGGAGGTGGCATCTGTGGACGGCGGAAAAGTACTGCTTCTGGTCATAATCGCGGTCCTGTCGTTTGTGCTCATGTTGGCGTCATACGGGATCTGCAACCACTACTCTCTCACCACCCCCGGAACGTTCGTGGAGGATCGTGTTGCCATTTTCCTACAGCCCGCGGCATCGAGAGGCTGGGGCCCAGGATACGGCATTCTCGTCGCGCTCGCAGTGGACTTCGCGTGCTGGTTCGGTGCTCTCTCCGGACTATGCTGGCTCGTTCAGAAGCTCCGATCATAGCTCCGCCCTGTCTATTACGCAGGTACGGGCTGGAAGGCCCGGTCTCACTCCCCTGTTACAATTTCTATATTGATCCCGACCATTCAGCATAGTTAGGCAGATTCTTCGATCAACATCAGCGCCATGAAATGTCCCTTTTGCGGATTTGCTAACGACAAAGTCGTTGACTCGCGGGAAAGCAAAGAGGCGGAATCGATCCGCCGTCGGCGCGAGTGCCTGAAATGCAGCAAGCGCTTCACTACTTACGAGCGCATCGACGAAATCCCTTACATGGTGGTCAAGAAAGACGGCCGCCGGGAAAAGTTCGATCGCCAGAAAGTGCTGAACGGCCTGCTGCGGGCTTGCGAGAAGCGGCCGGTGCCCATCAGCAAGCTGGAGCAGATTGTGAACGAGGCGGAATCGTTCGTCATCGAGTCGCAAGAACGCGAGCGCAAGACCAGCGAAATCGGCGAACTCATCATGAACCGCCTGCGCCGCTACGACAAAGTGGCCTACGTGCGCTTCGCCTCCGTCTATCTGGATTTCAAGGACGTGAAAGAATTCATGAACGAGCTGACGGATTTGGTGAAATCGAAAGACACCGCGGATATTAAAGCGAAGAAGAGTGGATAGGAAGGGTTTAGGGATCAGGGTTTAGGGATCAGGGTTCAGGGGTTAGCAGGGCTCCCGGAGCGGAGGTTGCGTTAGTCTCTGGACCCTAACCCCTTGCCCCTTGCCTAGAAAAAAATCATGACTCATAAAGTAACTCTCATCCCCGGCGATGGCATCGGCCCCGAAGTGACCCGGGCCACGGTGCGCATTCTGGAAGCGACTGGAGTGAAGTTCGAGTGGGAGTCATTCGCCGTCGGCGCCGATGCCTTCGAAAAGCATGGTGAATACATTCCAAAAGAAGTAATCGAATCGATCGAGCGCACGCGCGTTGGATTGAAGGGACCGGTCACCACTCCCGTCGGCGGCGGCTTTTCCAGCATCAACGTTGCGCTGCGCCAGAAGTTTGAGCTGTACGCGAACTTCCGCCCAATCCGCAATCTCCCGCACATCCCCACTCGTTACCCGGATGTCGACCTTATCATCGTGCGCGAGAATACCGAGAGTCTGTATTCCGGGCTCGAACACGAAGTGGTGCCGGGAGTGGTCGAAAGCCTGAAGATCATCACCGAGAAGGCCTCGACCCGCATCGCGAAATTCGCGTTTGAGTATGCCCGCAAGAATCAGCGCAAGAAGATTCATGCCATTCACAAAGCCAACATCATGAAGCTCTCGGATGGTTTATTCCTGCGCTGCTGCCGCACAGTAGCCAAACAGTATCCCGAGATCACTTACGGCGAGCACATCGTAGACAACACCTGCATGCAACTGGTGATGAATCCCTATCAGTACGACATGCTGGTAATGGAAAACCTTTACGGCGACATCATCTCAGACTTGTGCGCCGCGTTTGTGGGCGGCCTGGGATTTGTGCCCAGCGCCAACCTGGGCGACCATTGTGCCATCTTCGAAGCGGTACATGGTTCAGCGCCTGACATTGCGGGAAAGAATCTGGCGAACCCAACCGCCCTGCTGCGCTCCGGACTGCTGATGCTGCGTCATCTCGGTGAGTTCGATGCGTCCCTGCAGATTCGCAACGCGTTGGAAAAGGTATACCGCCATCCCGAGAAGCTGACGAAAGATATCGGCGGTCAGGCGGGAACGTCGCAATTCGCCGACTCGGTGATCGAAGAAATGGAAAAAGCGAAGACCGCGCCGACCGCCGTTCACTAAAAACGGGTTATCACTTTTCATAACGTTCAATTCCGCCATTGACTCTCGCCGCAGATGAGAGTAAATTCGCCCGTTCTGGGGAATCTGGGGAATGGCGCGCACAACACGGCGTGTGGGGGTGATTCTGTTTCAGCTGGGCGGTCCTGACACGCTGGCTGCGATCGAGCCTTTCCTTTATAACCTCTTCTGCGACCCCGATATTATTGACTTTCCTTTCGCTCGCATCGGCCGTAAACCTCTGGCCAAACTGATTTCGACAACGCGTGCCCGCAAAGTGCAGCACCACTACGCAACCATCGGCGGAGGCTCTCCCATCCGCCGCTTCACCGAGCGGCAGGCGCGGGCGCTCGAAGCCGAACTCGCGAATCAGAGCCTCGATGCACGTTGCTTTGTGGCCATGCGCTACTGGCATCCGTTTACCAGCGAAGCCATCGCGCAACTCCGGTCAGCACAGTGCGACGAAGTGGTCCTGCTGCCGCTGTATCCGCAGTACTCCTCGACTACCACCGGCAGCAGTTTGAACGAGTGGGAGCGCTTGTTCCGCGGCGATGTTCCCGTACACAACGTGGACGCCTTCTACCAGCATCCCATGTATTTAGACGCAGTGATCGAAAAGATCGAAGAGGCGCTCGAACGATTTCCAAGGCCGGAACGCGCCGAGATTGTTTTCAGCGCGCACAGCGTCCCCATGTCGGTGATCGCGAAGGGGGATCCCTACCAGCGGCACATTGAGGAGACGGTGCGCCTTCTGATGGAGCGCGGCGGATGGCGGAATCGTCACCGGCTCTGCTACCAGAGCAAGGTCGGAGCCAGCAAATGGTTGCAGCCTTCGCTGCACCGCACACTGCTCGACCTCGCCGTTGAGAAGGTGCGGGAAGTTTGCGTCGTCCCGGTGGCGTTCGTTTCTGATCACGTGGAGACTCTCGGCGAGATCGATCACGAGGCTCGCGAGCAAGCACGCCGGCTGGGCATCACGCAGTTTGAGATGAGCGCAGGACTAAACGATTCTCCCAAGTTCATTTCAGCGCTCGTGGAGTTGGTGATGGACGCTCTGGGCGAAGAAGTTAATGCCTACGTTCCGCCGGCGCTGGTGGCGGCTGACTAGCGACGAGCGAAGATTTACTAAAGAAAGTTTTGTTCGAGAAAGTTTTATTCGACGGGTAGAAAAAGAACAAGGAGGAAGACTCATGCCGGAACCGGAGGGCGCGAAGCCCACCCCGAACCCCGAACCAGCCAAGGCCGCGGCCACGGGCGCGGTGGATGCCACGAAGTACGTAGGCACGCCGGCGGTCGGAACTTCGAAAGCGGCAGCGGCCGGCGGGTTGTCCTCGCCCGGGCCCTCGAATACCGAGATCGACCGCCGCCGGCGCCGTCTGGTGTGGGTCGCAGTAACTGCGTTCCTGACTGCATGGTTCCTGGCTTTCTTCCGATTCTTTCTTCCTCGCACTCTTTTCGAACCCAATACAGTTTTCAAGATTGGCTATCCCTCGGAGTTCGCGCTGGGCGTCGACACCAAGTTTCAGCAGAAATATCGCATCTGGGTCGATCGCACTCCTGACCGCGTGTTCGTGATCTACGCGCGGTGTACCCACCTCGGTTGCACCCCGGACTGGAAACCAAGCGAGAACAAGTTCAAGTGTCCATGCCACGGCAGCGGCTATGACAGCGAAGGCATCAACTTCGAAGGCCCGGCTCCGCGTCCCATGGACCGAGCTCACGTAGAACTGGCGCCCGACGGGCAGATCATCGTCGATACGTCGCGGCTTTACCAGTGGCCGAAAGGGCAGCCGACGCACTTCAATGATCCGGGGGCGTATTTGCCTGGGTAAGGGACCGGAGTGTAGCGCCGGCGTCCCCGCCGGCTTTTTCGCGAATCATCATGAGGCAATAATGGCTGACGAAAATAACGGAAAGAACGGCAAAGTGGGCCTGGTCGACCGCGTCAAAGACGACATTCAGGCGATGAAGGTCGACATCCCTGCCAAGGCTAAGGAGCAGATCGAAGGCCTGAAGGATCCGACCAAGACTCAGGTCTACACCTCGATTTTCCGCCACAAGCACGACGACACCCCGCGCAACCGGGCTCTGGGCGTGCTTTCCAACGTGTTCCTGCATTTGCATCCGGCGAAGATTAATCGCGACGCGGTGCGCTATAGCTACACCTGGGGCATGGGCGGGATCACATTTTTTCTATTCATCATCCTCACCTACACCGGCGTTCTGCTGATGTTTTATTACCACCCGAGCAAGGTGCAGGCGTTTCGCGATGTGCTCTACCTTGAGCACGATGTGCCCTTCGGCAAAATTCTGCGCAACATGCACCGGTGGGCCGCCCACTTGATGGTGATCGGCGTGTGGCTGCACATGTTCCGCGTGTTTCTAACTGGCTCGTATAAAAAGCCGCGTGAATTCAACTGGAACATCGGTGTGCTCTTGCTGGTGTTTACTTTATTGCTTTCGTTTACCGGATATCTGCTGCCCGACGATCAGCTGGGATTCTGGGCTGTAACCGTGGGCACCAATATGGCGCGAGCCACGCCGCTGCTGGGGCATGAAGGCCCCTTCGGCTCGATGCTCGGGATGACGCCTTACAATGACGTGCGCTTCGGCCTGCTCGGCGGATCGATCGTAGATGCGAATGCGCTGCTGCGCTCCTACATCTGGCATTGCATCGGCATTCCGATTGTTGCGTCGATCCTGATGATCGTGCATTTCTGGCGCGTGCGGAAAGACGGCGGAATCTCGGGCCCCGCGCAAGTGATGCTGGAAGCAGAAGCCGATAAGCCGCGAAGAGGACCGAAAGCGGCGGGCGAGTAGCGGTGGCGAAAAAAGAAAAACAGGTTCCTCACTCGGGCTTTCAGCCCGGTTCGGAATGACAAAATATTTTTGGTAGTCGACACCGAGAAAACTTATGGACTGGCGACAACTTTGGGAGATTTGCTCCGCTCCAGACAACGTGCCGATCGTGGGCTTGATCCCGCTGCTCTGCTTCTACATTTATCTGGCGTGGAAGCAGGCGCACGCCAACGACCAGTTAATCGCGCAGCTCGAAGCCGATCCCGCCCTGGCCAAGACGCATCACCGCAAGACCTGGCCCTTCAAACCGGGCTGGCAAAAAGAAGTGCATGTCTGGCCGTTTCTTCTTCGCATCGAATTTCTCGCCGCTATCATCGTCACGATTATTCTGATGGTCTGGTCGATCACCCTGAACGCCCCGCTGGAAGAACCCGCCAACCCGAATCTAACGATGAATCCGGCGAAGGCTCCGTGGTATTTCCTCGGACTGCAGGAGATGCTCGTCTATTTCGATCCGTGGATCGCAGGCGTGGTCATGCCGACGGTAATCATCGTCGGTCTGATGGTGATTCCTTACATCGACACCAACCCGCTGGGCAGCGGCTACTACACTTGGAAGCAGCGCAAATTTTCAATTGGCACATTTCTGTTCGGCTTCATCATTCTGTGGGTCTCGATGATCCTGATCGGAACGTTTATTCGCGGCCCTGGCTGGCAGTGGTTCTGGCCCGGGCAAACCTGGGATCACAACCGATTGATCTACGAGGTGAACCGCGACTTGCCTGACATTTTCGGTATCACGTCGAACCTGGCAAAGGGAATTTTCGGCGCGGTCGTCGTTGGCGGCTATTACCTGCTGGGCGGGTTTATCGTCTATTCGCTGTTCCGGCGATTCATGGCGAAAGATTTCAAGCGCATGAGCCTGCTGCAATTTTCCATCACCCAGTTTCTTTTGCTGACCATGGTGGCCTTGCCGCTGAAAATGGGGCTGCGCCTGCTGTGGCACATTAAGTACGTGTGGATTACGCCCTGGTTCAATGTTTAGGGGCACCGTGAAAAAGTGAAGCGGGCGCGGACAGGATTCCTCGCTTCGCTCGGAATGACAAAGAGACTGGAATGACAAACACTTTCGGAGGAAGCGGTGCCTGAACAACCCAACCCCGAGCAGGATCCGATCACGAGCAAATCGTACGCCGCCTACTATCTGATCGCGATGGTGATTCTGATGGCGACGTTGTTCTGGGCTTTGTGGGATGAGGCGTGGACCCAGCGGCCATGGAAGGCCTTCCAGGAACAGTGGAAAGATCGCTACAGCGCTTTCTTGAATACGGCGCGGTCGAAATCAGCCACGTCGGAAAAGGACGTTGAACAGAATCCGGATTACGTCGCGCTCAAAGAGGCCTACGCCAAGGCTTATCAGGATTCAAAAGCCCAGGCTGAAGAAGCGCGCAAAAAGTTGGACGATGCCAGCGCCCGCCTGCTTGCGGTGCAGAGTGTTTTCACCGACCGGCGCGCCTATGTGAACGCGCTGACCTACGAGTTCGAAACCAGCAAGAGCAAATCGGCCAAGGCGAGTAAGCAGAACGAAATCAAGGAATACAAAGAGAAGAAAGCGACCGTCAAGTTTCCCGATGGAACCAGGCAGGATTACGACTTCGACGAACTGGAAAAGACCTATAACTCGATACGCGACGAGCGCACGAAACTAAGTCTGGACCTCGGCGAAGTGTTAAAGCCCGTCACCGCGGCCAAGACGAAAATGGATGGATACATCACCGACCACATGGTCGACCTCACGCCGCAGCAGATCGACGGATTGAAAAGGCGGGCGTCTGAATGGGTTCCGGCGATTGTGCAGATCAATGTGGCCGAGGCCAATATCGTTGACCGCTGCGAATCCTGCCACATGAACGCGCGCGAGCCCCTGAAAATCAGCGCGGTCTCCATGACGGCGAAAGGTGAGAAGAAGCCGGATGAGTACGCCGATGCGTTCACGAGCCATCCACAGCCGGAGTTGTTGCAGATTCATGATCCCGAGAAGTTCGGCTGCTCGCCCTGCCACCAGGGCAACGGACGCGCGACCACCAGCATCGAGAAAGGGCACGGCACTTACGAGCACTGGCTGTGGCCGCTCTTCCCCAAGGAAAACTCGCAGGCGGGCTGCCAGAATTGCCATGCCGCCGACATGGTGCTGGCCAGCGGCGACGTTGAGTGGCAAACCATCAACAGCGGCAAAGACCTCTTCCGACAAAAAGGCTGCATGGGCTGTCATCGCTACGAGGGATATGACAAAGAGCCTGACGATTTGAACTCGATCAGCCAGCAGATCAAACAGATTGAAACGCAGAAAATAGACAATCTCAAGCAGACCGCGTACCTGATGAAGCAGGCCGACGCCGCCGAGTCGAACGAAGAAGCCAACAAGCTGAATACTCAGGCGGTCGATTTGAGAGTCGCAAACAGCAAGCTGGACGGCCGTTTGCAGCAGCTCGATTACCAGTCGCATAGCCTGATGCAGGACATGAAGAAGGTCGGTCCGAATCTCAAAGACGTCCGCCTCAAGCTGAACAAGAATTGGATTCCCGTGTGGCTGAAGAAGCCTACGGATTTCCGTCCGACCACCAAGATGCCGAACTTCCGCCTGACCGATCATCAGATCCAGGCGATTTCCGCCTACATCTGGCAATCAGGATTTACCGATCCGCTTCCCAAACACAAGCCCGGGAATGCCGCGCACGGAAAAGAATTATTTGAAGAACGCGGATGCCTGGCCTGCCACTCGATCGGTGAAGGCGACCAGATGCAAGGCGGCACCTTCGCTGCGAATCTGAGCCGCGTCGGCGAAAAAGCGAATTACGATTACCTGGTCCGCTGGATTCACAATGCGCGCCAGCGCACCCGCCCTTATTGCCCGTACGAAAAGAAAGACATCGGCCCGGAGGATTACGCCAAGAAGGGTCTGCCCTATCAATTTGATCTCGACCACAGCCGGTGTCCCAATGACGGCCACGAACTGCAAGTGCAGAACATGACCGTGATGCCCAGCCTGCGGCTGTCTCCGGAGGATGCCGAAGACATCGCAACCTATCTGATGACGCAGAAAAAGAAGGACCCGTCATCGTACCCAGATGCTCCGTTCATGGATGATCCCGCGCTCAAAGCTGAAGGAAAGGTATGGGTCCGACATTTCGGATGCTCCGGTTGCCATGAAATCGCCGGGTTCGAAGATGAAGGCCGCATCGGCACCGAACTCACCTACGAAGGCAGCAAGCCCATCGAGCGTCTCGACTTCGCTCTGTTCACTACCGTTGCCCAGCGCGGCGGCAAAAACGCCGAGCCCATCAAAGATAAAGAAGACCTAGCTCGCTTGCCCGACGGCCCTGCCACAGAACCGTGGTACGACCACAAAGGATTCTTCGAACACAAACTGGCCGAGCCCAATGTTTTCGATCAAGGCATGGTCAAGACCGAAACCGAAGCTCTCCGCATGCCCAACCTGCACCTGACTAAAGAGCAGGTGCTCGACCTCACCACTTTCCTGATGGGAAGCGAAGAGACTTCCCTGCCCGCAAGTTATCTGTACAAGCCGGGCGATGCGCGCCACGACATTCAGGAAGGCTGGTGGATCGTCAAGAAGTACAACTGCATGGGCTGCCACCAGTTCATCCCCGGCCAGCAGACAGTGTTGATGGGGTTGAAGCAGTATCAAGATGCGCAGGAGCAACTGCCCCCGAAACTTCTAACTGAAGGTGCGCGCGTCGATCCCGAATGGCTGCGCAAGTTCCTGTCGAATCCGGCGTTGAGCACCACCGACACCAACCGCGACGGCGTGCGTCCTTATTTGAAGGTGCGCATGCCCACGTTCTCGTTCTCCGACAATGAATTGCGCAAACTGGTGCGCTTCTTTCAGGCGCTGTCACAGCAGCCCATGCCCTACATCCCCGAAGATGTGCCGGTTCTCACCACCAAGGAAACCGACATGGCGCGCAGTCTGTTCTCGAGCACCGCTGCTCCTTGCCTGAAGTGCCATGCCACCGGCGATCCCTCGCACGACAAGATCGCCACCGCGCCCAACTTCCTGCTGGCGAAGGAGCGTCTGAAACCGGACTGGGTCGAGCGCTGGATCACCGACCCGCAAGCGGTCAGCCCCGGAACCTCAATGCCATCGGGGCTTTTCAAGCAGGAGAATAATCAGTGGGTGTTTGCCGGGCCGACCCCGCCCTCGTTCCAGGGCTACACGGGGGATCATCGCAAGCTGCTCACGGATTACATCTTTCAGTTAACCGCGGAAGAACAACGGAGGGTAGCTGCGTCTATGCCGCATGCGAAAGCGGCGCTCCGGCGAAAGAGCGATCGCAAACAGGCGGCGGTGGAATCGCATCCAGCGGCCGGCGGCGGTTCGCGGTAGAATGGCGGTTGCGCAAAAATGTGCGATTACGTTTTGAAAGGGCGCGGCTTCCAGCCGCGCCGCAAAGCCCTCAAATTCAACTGCGGCTTTAGCCGCCAGGGGCGTCAGTCAGCCAATAAATATCAAACACGACAGAAGGAAGGACATCATGAATAAGAAAACCAGTTGGATGATATCGGTCAGCGCGCTCGCTCTGTGCGGCGTGCTACTGATGGCAGCTTGCAGCAAGAAAGAGGAACAGCCAGCGAACACAATGTCAGAACAGCCGGCAATGGCCCCGGCGGCGACGCCAATCGATCCCGCAACCGTCGCGACCATCGATGGAACCGTAAAGTTCGACGGCAAGGCGCCCAAAGAAGCGAAGATCGACATGAGCCAGGATCCCGCCTGCAAAGGCATGAACGAAGCCGAAAACATCGTTGTCGATAACGGCGACCTCGCCAACGTCTTCGTCTATGTAAAAGACGGACTCGGCAACCGCACCTTCGACGTACCCAAAGACGCAGTCGTCCTCGACCAGCAGGGCTGCAAATATCATCCGCACGTGCTGGGCGTGATGGCCGGACAGACCGTTGAAATCAAGAATGACGATCAGACGACGCACAACATTCATCCCACTCCGAAAGATAACCGCGAGTGGAACGAATCGCAGCCTCCGGCAACCGCTCCGCTCGAAAAGAACTTCGCCCGCGAAGAAATCATGCTCCCGGTGAAGTGCAACCAGCACCCTTGGATGAAGATGTACATCAACGTGGTGAAGAGCCCGTTCTACGCCGTGACTGACAAGTCCGGGAAGTATGAAATCAAAGGATTGCCCCCGGGCGACTACACGATCGCTTTCGTGCAGGAAAAACTCGGCGAGCAAGATCAGAAAGTGACCGTCGGTCCAAAAGAAACCAAGACCGTGGATCAAAGCTTCAAGCCCGCAGGCGAGTAGATGTCGCTGAAAGTAAGATGGGCTCAGGAGGGGCACGGCTTGAGCCGTACCCTTCAACCGCCCATAAGACTGCTTTGGCTCTTGACGGGCCATCTAGCATGGGTGAACGCAGGGCCTCTCTCGCACCGGCTCACCCAAGAGGAAACACTTCTGAAAACCGCTCGGGCAAACTATAACTCGGCCCATCACATCTTCGCCGTGTTCGTGGCATGTGCGACGCTGGTCGTGATCACTGCCGGCGCCTTGGTCACCAGCAATGATGCTGGACTCTCGGTTCCGGACTGGCCAACTTCTTTCGGCTATCTCGTGAAAGTTCCGCGTTTCGTGGGAGGCGTCCGTTACGAATGGAGTCACCGCATGGTAGCCGGCACACTCGTGTCGCTCACCCTGGCTATCGCCATCTGGACTCTGCTGGTCGAAAAGCGCCGCTGGATGCGCTGGCTGGCCGTCGGCGCTTTCTGCACAGTGATCGCCCAGGCCACTCTCGGCGGCCTTACTGTGTTGTTCTTCCAGCCACCGTGGGTTTCCACCGCTCACGCCACGGTAGCGCAAACGTTCTTCTGTATCGCGGTAGCCATCGCGCTCTTCACCGGCCGCAACTGGATTGAAGATCAACCTAATGACGATCAACCGGGAAAGGCGCGGCCGCGGGTGGAGGTCGACTCGCGCCGCCCCAGCCTCTTTACGCTGACCTTGCTCTCCATCTTCGTGCTGTATGTCCAGCTCATCCTCGGCGGCATGTTTCGCCATCACGGGATGAGTTGGTGGCCGCACGTGTCGAATGCAGTGATCGTTTCGTTCGTGCTGACCTGGACCGCGATCCGCGCGATCTCGGTCTATTCGAACATTGACGCAGTTCGCCGCCCGGCAATCGTAATGTTGTCGCTGCTCATCACCCAGCTCTGCCTCGGCTTCGCCGCATTCCTGACGCGCGTTGCCTGGGGACAGGGCGCAGCGCAACCGGAGTTGCCCATGGTCGCAGCCACAGTGGCTCACGTAGCCGTCGGCGCGCTGCTTCTCGCAACTACGGTGGTCCTGGCGATTCAAGTGTGGCGCAACGTCCCGGCAGTCCTGGCCGAGCGGATACCCCAGGCGCAACGGGACGTGTCCGTCGCATGACCGATCGCCCTCCGAACGGCGGCCACCGCCGGGCAACTGTCGCGGCAACGGTCATCCTGAGCCAAGTACTTTTTGCTTGGCGAAGGATCTCAGCGACCACTGCTTTTCGTGATGTCGAACGCGATCTCGTCGTAAACTGTTAGTGGACTAACTCAGGACGCCTCTTGCCATCGAAAGTTTCCGCATTCGCCGACGCCGCTCCGGAAGTCACTCCGCCTTCCTTCGCACCCGTCATTTCCGTGGAGAACCTGGTACATCGCTACGGCGACCGTACCGCTCTGAACGGCGTTTCATTCGATGTGCGTCCGGCGGAATTGTTCGGTCTGCTCGGCCCCAACGGCAGCGGCAAGACCACACTCTTCCGCATTCTTTCCACTCTGATGCTTCCGACCGCGGGGCGCGCCACCATCATGGGCTGCGACGCGGCGCAGGAGCCGGCGCGTTTGCGGCGCCAAATCGGCGTTGTCTTTCAGGCCCAGAGCATCGACCTCAAACTCACCGCCTACGAGAATCTCTGGCATCAGGGACATCTCTACGGTCTGCGCGGCGCCGCCCTGAAGAATCGAATTCAAGAAATCCTCTCCCGCGTCGGCCTGGCCGATCGCGGCAAGGAGTTGGTCGAAACTTTTTCCGGCGGCATGCAGCGCCGCATCGAATTGGCCAAGGGATTGTTGCATCATCCCGGAGTGCTGCTGCTCGACGAACCCACTACCGGCCTCGATCCCGGCGCCCGACGCGATCTCTGGCAATACCTGCGGACGTTGCGCGACGAGGAACACGTCTCCGTGCTCGTCACCACGCATCTCATGGAAGAAGCGGAGCGCTGCGACCGTCTCGCCATCATGAATGAAGGCAACTTGGTCGCGCTGGGCACGCCCGCCGAGTTGAAAAGTGAAATCGGCGGCGACGTGATCCTGCTCGACGCCGCCCACGATGCGCCGTTGCTTGCCGAACGCATCCAGGACCGTTTTCACGTGGACACGACGGTCCTCGAAAATCAGGTGCGCATGGAACGCGAATCCGCCCACCGCTTCGTCACCGAAGTGGTCGAAGCTTTTCCCGGAGAAATCGAGGCGATCTCGGTGAGCAAGCCGGCGCTCGAAGACGTTTTCATTCGCCGCACTGGACACAAGTTCTGGAGCGAAACAAACGAAGCAGAAACCAGTTCGAAAAAATCACGATAGGAGGTAACGTGCTTTCTATGATGCTAGCGATTTCGCTCGTGCTTGTCGTCCTCCCCTTGGCGGGAATCGTGTGGACGCTGACCAATGGCCTCATCACCACTGTCGACGGCCTGTTCCTGACCCTGATCCTGCTGACCCTGGCCGGCGTCTTCACGCTGAACGCGTACTGGGAAATGCGTGATCTGGGTATGCTCCCCAAGAAAAAGGCTGCGGCTGCGGCAGCGAAAACTCCTCCGGCGAAGGCGAGTTAATCTCCGTGGCTACTCAAACCGCTGTCATGTCCCGACCCGTCGCGCCCGTTTCCGCAGGCGTGTTGCTGCCCGCCTTCACGCTCTGGTGGCGCGAAATCGTGCGCTTCTACCGGCAGAAGTCGCGGGTGGTCGGCGTGCTTGCGTCGCCGCTGGTATTCTGGATCGTCCTCGGTTCTGGTTTCGGCAGCTCCTTCCGCTCCGGCGCCGGGCAGGCTCAAGAGCACTACATGGATTATTTTTATCCCGGCACGCTGATCCTGATCGTGCTCTTCACCTCAATCTTCGCCATGATGTCGCTCATCGAGGACCGTCAGGAAGGCTTTCTGCTCTCCGTGATGGTCGCCCCCGTGCCGCGCTCGGCAATCGTGCTCGGCAAGGTTCTAGGCGGCACCACGCTGGCGGCGATTCAGGGATTGATCTTCCTCGTCTTCGCCCCGTTCGCCGGCGTGCATCTCAACCTGCCGATGGTCTCGTCGGTGGCCGTGGTCGTGTTTCTGGTTTCGTTCGCGCTGACCTCGCTCGGCTTCGCTATCGCCTGGCCCATGGATTCCACCTCCGCCTTCCACGGCATCATCAATTTGTTCCTGATTCCGCTCTGGCTCCTGTCGGGCGCGCTGTTTCCACTGTCCGGCGCCTCGGGATGGATTCGCGTCCTCATGTACCTGAACCCCCTGACCTACGGAGTCGAAGCCCTGCGTGGCTTGCTCTATCCCGTGATGGATACGAAATTTCCTCTGGCTTCCTCGATCGCGACGCTAATCCTGTTCTCGCTGGTAATGTTTTCGCTCGCATTCCTGATGGCGAACCGCCGCACCACGAGGCCCGCTGCCTGATGGCCAGAATATGATCGCTGAACAATACGCCTACTTCCCTGCCCTAATCGCAAGCCTCAACGGGGCCAGCGCAGTTCTTCTCGTCACCGGCCGCTATGCCATTGCCCGCGGCAGCGTGGCCGTACACCGCGCCTGCATGATCGCCGCCGTGGTCTCCTCGGCGCTGTTTCTGGCGTGCTACTTGGATTTTCATTATCACGTTGGCGATATCCGTTTTCTCGGCGACCACTTTTGGCATGTTATCTATCTCATCGTGCTGATTCCCCATGTCACGCTGGCGATCGTGATCGTACCCATGGTAGTCATCACGCTCAGCCGCGGCCTCCGCGCTCAATACGTTCGTCATCGCGCCATCGCGCGCTGGACGTGGCCGCTCTGGATGTACGTCAGCGTAACCGGCGTGCTCGTATATTTCATGCTCTACCAATGGTTCCCGCACAGCTAATTCACCATGGAGGCACAGGGACACGGAGAAGAAAAAACGCGAAGAAGCTTCGAGATTTTCTCCGCGACTCTGTTTCTCTGCGGTGAAATGATTCTTTGCTTATGTCGATCGTAAGACTAAAAATCGATGTGTCCGGCACGACAGGCGACCAAGCCTGGCGCGAGATCAATCAGTTCGACCAAATCCAGAGTGCCAACTTCGGCCCTCAGTTCGGCAGCGGGGGCCTTTCCGCAAGCCCGGTGGCCACAGCCGCTTCGGCTGCGCCGGCAAGCGAGGCGACGCGGAAGCCATACCCTAAAGGCGCCTGGATCGGCGCCGAAATCAAGCTCCAGACGCCGCTCCTGGCCCAATACGCCGTTTCGCATTATTTGGAGCAAGACCGCGTACTCGACGCCGATGTCGTAGAGTAATAATGACAGTTTCCTTGCCGACAAGAATGGCCGCAAATCCAACTCCAGCCACACCGACCGCCGACGCCCCACCCCGAAAGCCCGGCATGTCCCGCGCTCAAAAGGTTCTCTTCTTCGTAACCGCCTGGCTGATCTGCCTCATGCCGTTCCTGTTCTGGTGGAACACCTGGTTCGGCCGCAAGCTCAGTGACCAGCAGCTGACCGAGTACCTGCATGACACGAAAAAGCCGCGGCACATTCAGCAGGCGTTAGTGCAGGTAGGCGAGCGCATCACGCGCCAGGATTCAACTGCGAAACAATGGTATCCGGATCTGGTGCGCCTGGCCGCCGATCCCGTCGAAGAAGTACGCAACACCGATGCCTGGGTCATGGGCCAGGACACCTCCGGCTCGGGATTTCACCAGACGCTGCTCGCGATGCTCTCCGATCCATCGCCTATGGTACGGGGCAACGCCGCGCTGTCGCTGGTGCGCTTCGCCGACGCCTCGGGCCGTCCGCAGATTCTCGCGCTGCTGCGGCCCGCCCACATTACTTCCCCCGGGTCCGGCCACATCCTCGACGCCGACCGCCCGGGCACCGCCATCCGTGAGGGCGGCCTGATAGCAAAACTGGAATTCGCTAACAAACAAGTTGTAGAAATCCGCTCTCCAATTCCCGGCCGCATTCGCTCGATAGCCGGAACCGGAGCAAATCTCTCCGCGGGAGCGGAAATCGCAGTAGTCGATCCCGCGAACGACCAGGTCTGGGAGGCCCTGCGTGCACTCTACCTGATCGGCCAGCCCGATGACCTCTCTGCAATTCACCCCTACGAACGCGACCTCCCGGATATTTCCAATGACGTCCGCCAACAGGCCCTGGAGACGGAGCGGGCAATACGGGAAAGAGCGAGTAAGTAGTCGCCAGTTTCGCCCGTCAAAGTGATGAACCCTGCCCCCGCCTGCATCCGAATCGAACGCTCGTGCATCTAAAGTTATAGTTAGAAGCAATAATCTTAACTTATGGGAATTTACAGTTTGTCATGCAATTCGAAGTTGGAGATATAGTTCATAACAAGACTACTCAGGAGGAAGGACGCATTGTGCGGATCGCAGACCTACCTGACTACGGCTTGTGTTACATAGTGTCGGTTACGCCGAATTCGGTTTGGGGGACGGAAGCCAAAGAAGCCGTCTGGAAACGATCAGAAGTTACTGGCTGATCACCATCGGAGAAATGGATGTAGTCCTGCGTTCAAGGTGGATGGGCGAAGCCAGCCTCATCCCACCGCCTCCAGCACTGCTTTCTCCACAGCCTTCCATGCCCCGGACCGCGGATCGACTACTTCAAAGTGCCCCGCCCCGGCAATCTCGACCAGCCGCGCGTCCTCGTTCATCTTTTCCTTCGCGGCAACGTAGTCGCGACTGAACGCCGGAGGCACCACATCATCCTCCGCGCCATGCACCAGCCATTGCCGCGCCCGGATCCCAAGCTTCATCGGGTCAGCCTCCCGGTAGTGGTCCACGACCTCCGCCGGCGTCCCGCCCAGAAACTCGACCACCGCATCGTTACTCAAATGCAATGCGTAAGCCCGCTGCAAATTCACCACGCCTGCCAGGGACACCACTGCCTTCACACCCGTCTCATACGCCGCCAAACAAAACCCAAGCTGGCTTCCAGCCGAATGTCCGATCGCGATAACTCGCCGCAGGTCGAACTTGTACTTCCGCGCATTCTGTAACAGGAATTGATAACCCGCCCGCACATCCGCAAATGTCCCCGGCCAGCCTCCGCCCGCATTGCCCACCCGCCGGTACTCCAGATTCGCAGTCGCGATTCCCCGCGCAGTCAAGGCCGCGCATAAGTGCCCCATATACCCCAGATCGTACTTAGCCCGCCAGTACCCTCCATGAATGCAAATCGCCAGCCCATGCGATCCCTTTCCCGAAGGCAACCGCAAATCCAAAAACTGATTCCCATCCCCTCCATAAGCCACCCGAGCATCCGCCCGAGGCGCAGCCAAACTCAAAATGTCCTCAGAAGAAGTCATCTCTCACTAGGCACTGGGTACTCGGTACTCGGCACTAGATACTATCTACTCGTATCTCAACGCCTCAATCGGATCCAACTTAGCTGCCCGCATCGCGGGAACCATCCCGCTAACCACTCCCACCAGCGCCAATATCCCCGTTGCTACCACCAGGATCATGGGCGACAAAATCAGCCGTATGTCTGCCGCCTCCGCGTGCTTCGCCACTGCGCTATAAAATGTCAGCCGCCCCACCGACACCGAGACCACGTACGACAAAAGAATTCCGAGCAGTCCTCCCACCCCCGTAATCACCAGCGCCTCCGCCAGAAACTGAAACAGGATGTCCCGCCGCCGCGCTCCCAGCGCCTTCTCCACTCCAATCTCCCGCGTGCGCTGCGTCACCGTCACCAGCATCATGTTCATCAGGCCCACTCCGCCAATCCCGAGCGTCAGCGTCCCAATAAACGCCAGCAGAACTTTCAGCGCCAGCGAAATAATTCCGAACTGCGAGAGCTGCTTCTGCGCATCGAATACAAAAAGAGCGCGCTTGTCATCACTCTTGAAGCCGTGCGCCGCAGACAGGGTCTGCCGAATCGTTTCGTCCAGCCGGTCGTGATTCAACCCCTGCGAATCCATCCAGATTCCATCCAGATAGTGATTGTCCTTCAGCACATTCATCGCGTTATACGGGATGTAGATCGTCCGGTTATCGTCGTCGTCGCCTTCCTGCATTCGCGGCTTCACTACTCCCAACACCTGAAACTCCACACCATTCACCCGGATATCCTCACCCACGGCCGGCATCCCCGAAAACAACTTGTCTTTCGCCTCGGACCCAATCACCGCCAGCAACCGGTGCCGGTCGTTGTCTTCCTCGTCGAGAAAGCGCCCCTGATCCATGTCCAAATTCCAGATCTCCTGAATCGCCGGATCCATGCCCAACACCGGCAGCGTGAACGCGCGGTTTGCGTTTTGCACCAGCGAATCCTTCTGCGACATTCTTACCACGTGTTTGCACAGCGGCACATTGTTCCGTAGCAACTCCACATCATCATTGGTGAAACGCACCTCCACTCCCGCCTTGCCCCCGCCCGCCTGCTCCGAAGTTCGCCCCGGAAATATCCCCACCGCGGTCGCGCCAAAACTCTGAAAGATATTAGTAATCGCCTGCGCGAACCCATTCCCATAAGCCAGCAGCAACACCACGGTAGCAATCCCCCATGCCATCCCGGCCATGGTGAGCGTAGTCTTCCGCAAATCATGCCGCATAGCCGCAAACGCCTGTCCCAACAAATCCCGATGCATAATTGATCTACCCTGTGATCCTCTGCGTTAAAGATTTTGGTTTTAAATCCGCGCAAATCCGTGGCGAAAGGTCTTTTGGTACTAGGTACTCGGTACTAGGTACTCGTTACTCCTTCCGCAGCGCCTCCACCGGCTGTAGCATCGCCGCCCGCCGCGCCGGGTACAATCCCGCCACCACACCCGCAACCGCCAACGACACCACCGCCAGCGCCGCCGTCGAGGCCACCAGCTTCGGCGGATCAAATCCATCCCCCAGATCAACTCCCGACAGCAACGCCATGAGCCCCGCCGCCAGGCCGATTCCAATCGTCCCGCTCAGCAGCGTCAGAAACGCGCCTTCGACAAAAAACTGAAACATGATGCTAGTGTTCGTTGCTCCCAGCGCCTTGCGCAATCCAATCTCCCGCGTCCGGTCCGCGACCGCCACCAGCATGATGTTGATAATGCCAATCGCCCCCAGCCCCAGCGTCACCAGGCCGACGCTTCCTAGAAACGCATTCATCGCATCGAAAATCTTTCCCACCTGGTCCACCGTTTTTACCGTATCCCACTCATCGAACGAATCCGGATTGTTTGGATCAAACCCATGGTTCCGCGCGATGATCCGGTGCACTTCCTGCCGCGCCGCTTCATGCAACGCCCTCGTCTTCGGCTGGTATTCGATGAGGCTGATCACATCCGGCGCTTCGCCCACATTCGTCAGCCGAAAATATTCCCGCATGGTGGTGAACGGCATGAAGCACTTCAGATTTTGCGTATTGTTATCACCGTGTCCAATGCGCTGCAGCGTTCCAATAACCTCAAACTGCTGTCCATTCAATAGAATCGAGCTGCCCACCGCCGGCCGCCCCGGAAACAATGTCCGCTGCGTCTCATCTCCCAGCACAATCACCGCCCGCTTCTGCGCCACATCCATCGCATTCAGCCAGCGCCCTTCCTTGATCGGCAGGTAACGGATTTTGTTAAACATCGCCGGCACTCCCATCAGGTCGCCGCTCGACTGGAAGTAATCGCTCACCGCCCGAATATCGTTGCGCCGGATCACTGGCGCCACCGCTCCCACGCTCGGGGCTTCCTGCAGAATGTCCTGATAGTCCCGGTCCGTCAGGTAGTACTGCCGCAGCGCCGTGAAACTCCCCTGCATCATCGGAGCCCGGCTCGACCAGATGAACATCACGTTCTCACCCAGCGTGTCGAACTGCTTTTTGTTTCCCGACCGGAATCCCTCTCCCAATCCCACCAGCAGCAGCAGCGAAAACACTCCCCAGGCAATTCCAAACATGGTCAGAAACGAACGCAGCTTGTGCCCCCACAGCGTCCGCAGCGTCTGCCCGAAAATGTCGAAAATCAGCCGCACTTCTGTATTATACGGGCTGCGGATCAAAGCTCTTTTTTAGGAAAGTCTGCGATGAAACATCTCTGGAGAGCGGTGATCGAAGTATCTTTTATCGTCTTCCTGTTCTATTCCAATCTCTTGATGGGAGAATTTGAGCGCTCCGGAATGGGACAGAAGAAGGGCGTAGCCTGGGCAATCAGAGATGTATTTACCATGGCCAATTTTGAGATCGCCATGGTCGCCGCGCTCATCGGCTACGTCCTCTTCGAATTTCTCCGCGAGAAATTCTAGGCAAGGCGCGCATTTCGCAGACAGTCAACGCTTGCTTTGGCAACCCATTTTGGGCGACGGTTATTGCGTAACCGGAAGGTCAATCTCTCGAATCACTACCCCGGTTCCTTCAGTCACGCCGTTCAACTTCACAAAAGGATTCCCATCAACGAAAATAATGTGTATGGGATACTGCTTGCTCAGATTCTGCGTAAGGTATTTGACCCTTTCAATCGTTGGATCAATCAATTTGCTTTCGTCAGGCTTTCCATGCGTGTAAAAACGCAGATCAAGGGTGTTATCCGATTCCAATTGGTATCCACTCATTGAAAACCCATCGTCAGGCAGTTTACGACGCCGTAGATCCTCGTAATCGACATAGGGGTTGCCCCTGTCCACAGTGAATGTCGCTCCGCTCACAGTAGCCCCTTGGTGAAACGCACGAAGACCAATGGTTACACCCGCCATCAGAACAGCAACTGCCAGTAGTTTCTTCATACTCGTAATTCTCCCAGCCTTTGTTTAGCACGCCGAAGGAACGATCGGATTCAGCCCTCAAGGCGTCGCAAGCCTGATTATTAGGCGCGGAATATATGGATTGAAGAGTA